>NC_003869.1:2157500-2689445 GCF_000007085.1 Caldanaerobacter subterraneus subsp. tengcongensis MB4 | reverse complement strand
ATTTTTTATCTACATCTTCCTGTAGATAATTTCTGACCTGTTGATAAAGTCTTTGTTGACATCATATCCAATTAACGTTATAATTTTTATAGCATTTTTTAGGTTCTAGGAGGGGTAGTGATGCTTCGCACTTATCAACCTAAAAAAAGACATAGAAAGAAAGTCCACGGGTTCAGAAAAAGGATGTCTACAAAAGCAGGAAGAAACGTATTAAAAAGAAGAAGATTAAAAGGGAGACACAGACTTACAGCTTAAGGCCGGAATGGCCTTTTTTGCCATGTGGAGGTATAGATGAGGGAAAAGTTGACGAAATTGAAAAAGACACAGGAGTTTAAAAGAGTTTACTCCAATGGAAAAACTGTTGCCAATCGTTTTATAGTTATGTACTACATGCCAAATGGGTTACAGGTCAACAGAGCTGGATATTCTGTGAGTAAGAAGATTGGTAAAAGTGTAGTGAGAAATAGGGTAAAGAGGCTTTTGCACGAAAGTTTCCGGCTTTTAAATTCCAATCTCAGGCAAGGTTATGATGTGGTTTTTGTGGCGAGGGGCAAGATTGCGGAGGCTGACTTTCATACTTTAAAGGAGTCTATAGAAAAATTGCTCAAAAAGACACCCTTGTATGAGGAGAAAGAAAGATGAAAAATTTTGTAATTTTTTTAATAAGATTGTATCAAAAGTATATTTCCCCTATGAAGCCAAGGACCTGTAGATTTTATCCTACTTGCTCTCAGTATTCTATAGAGGCTATTTCTAAATATGGACTTTTAAAGGGTGGATTGATGTCAATTTGGAGGATTTTGAGGTGTAATCCCTTTAACCCTGGAGGATACGACCCTGTAAAATAACTGTTTTGGAGGTATACTATGGCAACAATTGCTATGTATTTAGGACAGCTTTTAGAGTTTATTCACCATTACGTGGGCAATTACGGCGTAGCTATAATAGTCTTTACAGTTTTCATAAGAATTCTTCTTTTGCCTTTTTACATTCAGCAGATGGCTATGATGAAGAAAATGAAAGAAATACAACCTTTGGTGGAAGAGCTCAAGAAGAAGTACGGCAAGGACCCCCAAAAACTCAATATGGAAACCATGAAGCTTTATCAGGAGAAAAAGATAAATCCTTTTGGTGGTTGTCTTCCAATGCTTTTGCCTTTAATAATTTTATGGCCGCTTTTTACGATGCTTAGAACCTATCCAGCCTTTTCGACAGCATCTTTTTTGTGGATGCACAGCCTAGCTGAGAGAGACCCTTATTATATAATTCCAATTTTAGCTACAGTAACTACTTATATATCTTCTGCTATGGTCGCTACAGATAAGAGTCAGAACTCTATGAATATAATGATGTCTCTTTTCATGGGTTGGATTACTGTCACATTGCCGGCTGGAGTGGGGATTTATTGGGTTACGAGCAATATATTCCAGATAGTTCAGCAGTATATTTTCATGAGGGAGACCAAAACGCTCAAGGGGGAATCCTGAATTGAAAGAATTAATAAGAACTGGTAAAACAGTGGAGGAGGCCATAAATCTTGCGCTTAAAGATTTTGGCGTCCCGAGAGATATGGTAGAAGTGGAAGTGCTGGATGAAGGGGGAAAAGGTTTTCTAGGCCTTATCAGCAAGCAGGCCATTGTAAAAGTAGTTTTAAAAGACGTGATAAAGGAGTCTGCTAAAAATTTCCTAAAACAGGTAATAGATGCGATGAAACTGGATATCACTTTTGAAATTGAGGAGACAGAGGATACTATAAAGTTCAATTTGCAAGGCAAGAATGTGGGACTGCTTATAGGAAGAAGAGGAGAGACATTGGATGCTTTGCAGTACTTAGTAAATGTGGTGGCAAGCAAATACAAAGGGTATGAGAGATACAGAAGGATAATTTTAGATGCAGGAAATTACAGAAAAAGAAGAGAAGAAACTCTCACTCGACTTGCTAGAAAGCTTGCTAAAAAGGTGATGGAGACAAAGGAGAGCATAGAGCTAGAGCCCATGACTCCTAATGAGAGAAGAATAATTCATTTAGCTTTGCAAGACCACCCCTATGTGGAGACCTATAGCGAAGGAGAGGAACCCAACAGAAGAGTTATAATTGCTTTGAAATGAGCCCTTTTGCGGGGTCTTTTTTATTTTTTCTTGATTGAAAAGATTGAAAAATTGGTATATTATTTTATGTGATTGTGAAGTTAGCTGAGGCTGGTGATGGAAATGGAATTTGATACAATTGCAGCTATCTCTACTTTCCCTGGAGAAGCGGGAATTGGAATAGTGAGAATAAGTGGAGATGAAGCTTTAGAAATAATTTCAAAAATTTTTAGACCTTTCAGAAAAAAAGATATAAAATCTGTTAAAAGCCACACTATCCACTATGGTCATATTGTAGACCCTGAAACGGGTGAAGTTTACGATGAAGTGCTGGTAACTGTCATGAGGAAGCCCAATACTTACACTAGAGAAGATGTAGTGGAAATTAACTGCCATGGGGGTATAGTAGTAAGCTCAAAGATTTTAGAACTGGTTTTAAAACATGGAGCGCGCCTTGCTGAACCAGGGGAGTTTACTAAAAGAGCTTTTTTAAATGGGAGGATTGATTTGTCACAGGCAGAAGCTGTGATTGATATTATAACATCTAAAACTATGCTTGCTAATAGATATGCTCAAAAGCAGCTGGCAGGGGTTTTGGGGCAGAAGATGAAAGATTTGAAAAACAAGATAATGGAACTTTTGAGTCATCTTTTGGCTTTGATTGACTTTCCTGAAGAGGATGTGGAAGAGCTTGAAAGAGAGGAAATTAAAAGAAGGGCAAAAGACATATTAAATGACATAGAATATTTGATTGCTTCTTCTGAAAGCGGAAGGATAATAAGGGAAGGGCTCAAGACAGCTATAATAGGAAAGCCTAATGTGGGGAAGTCCTCTCTTTTAAATGCTCTTTTAAAGCAAAATAGAGCTATAGTCACTGACATCCCTGGGACCACAAGGGATGTAATAGAGGAGTACATGAATATAAAAGGAATTCCAATAAAGCTCATAGACACTGCAGGAATAAGGCATACAGATGAACTGGTGGAAAAAATAGGAGTGGAAAAGAGCAAAGAAGTACTGGCAGAAGCTGACCTTATTTTATTTGTTTTGGATGCTTCAAGAGACCTTACAAAAGAAGATTATGAGATCTTTGATATTCTTTCGGGAAAGAATATAATATTTGTTCTCAACAAAGTAGATCTGCCTAAAAAAATTGATGAAGAGGAGTTAAAAAAATTAGTAGGAAATGGTATAATAGTAGAGGTTTCTACTGTAGAAAGGACAGGACTTGACAAGCTGGAAAGCGAGATATACAATTTGGTATTCAAAGGGAAGGTTTCTGCTACGGAGGAAGAGATAATTACAAATGCAAGGCACAGGGAAGTGCTAATAAACGCAAAAAAACACATGGAAAGCGTCATAGAGGCAATTGAAAAAGGTTATAGCGAAGATTTAATAACGATTGATGTAAATGGAGCGCTAAATGAGATAGGAAAGATTACAGGTGAGACGGCAACAGAGGACGTGATAAATCAGATCTTTGAAAGATTCTGTGTAGGAAAGTAGGTGGAGGTATGAGGTATATTGCAGGAGAATATGATGTATGCGTTGTTGGATTGGGACATGCGGGAAGCGAAGCAGCTCTCGCTTCTGCAAGGCTGGGACTTGCAACGGTTGGCTTTGCGACAAATTTAGATGCTATAGCTCTTATGGCCTGCAATCCATCTATAGGTGGCCCTGCTAAGGCACAGTTGGTAAGGGAAATAGATGCTTTAGGGGGAGAAATGGCTGTAAATACAGACAAATCTCTCCTTCAAATGAGGACTTTAAATACCAGCAAGGGTCCTGCTGTCAGGTCTTTGAGAGCACAGGTGGACAAGAAACTGTATCAGGCGAATATGAAGCACACTTTAGAAAGGCAGAAAAATCTGGATATAAAGCAGGCGGAGATTGTAGATATTTTAGTGGAAAATAATAAGGTAGTAGGTGTTGTGACAAAACTTGGAGCTATTTATAAATGTAAAGCCTGCATAATAACTACAGGAACTTTTTTGAGAGGCAGAGTCATAATAGGAGAGGTTGGATTTGAAAGCGGTCCAAGTGGCCTTTTCCCGGCGAAGGAGTTGTCAGAAGCTATAAAGAGATTGGGTTTTAAAATGATGAGATTCAATACGTCCACTCCTCCCAGAGTTGATAAAAGAACTGTCGATTTTTCTAAGATGATTATGCAACCTGGCGATGAGGTTATAACTCCATTTTCTTTCATGCATGATAAGATTGAGATAGAGCAGATTCCCTGCTGGCTCACCTACACCAATGAAAAAACTCACAAAATAATAAGGGATAATATACACAGAGCTCCTCTGTACACCGGAGAAGTAGAAGGAGTGGGAGTTAGGTATTGTCCTTCCATTGAGGATAAAGTGATGAAATTTCCCCACAGAGACAGGCATCAGATTTTTGTGGAGCCAGAGGGAAGAGATACTTACGAAATGTACATTCAGGGATTGTTTTCTAGCTTCCCTGAAGACCTTCAGATGGAAATTCTAAGTACTATTCCTGGACTTGAGAATGCGAAGATTATGAGGCCAGCCTATGCGATAGAATACGACTGTATAGATCCTACTCAGCTTAAAGCTACGCTTGAGACAAAGTTGGTAGAAGGATTGTATTTTGCAGGACAGGTGAATGGAACTTCTGGCTACGAAGAGGCAGCAGCACAAGGGCTCATGGCTGGCATAAATGCAGCTTTAAAAATCTTAGGAAAACCGCCTCTAATTCTAGATAGGTCTCAGGCTTATATAGGAATTTTGATAGACGATTTAGTTACAAAAGGTACAAATGAGCCTTACAGGATGCTTACTTCAAGAGCTGAGTACAGATTGATTTTAAGGCAGGACAATGCGGACTTCAGATTGACTGAGATAGGAAAAGAAATAGGGCTTGTGACGGAAGAAAGGTATGAGAAATTTTTGAGGAAGAAAATACAGTTAGAAAAAGAGATGATGAGACTCCCCACTGTCATGGTGAGGCCGACAGAAGAAGTAAACAACTTTTTAATTTCAAGGGGAAGTACTCCTTTAGTTTCAGGAGTTGACCTGTACACCTTATTGAAAAGGCCTGAAATTGACTACAAATCCACTAAATTTTTGGACCCAACAAGGCCTGATGACATTTTGGATAGCGTTGCGGAGCAGATAGACATAAACATAAAATACGAGGGCTATATTTTAAAACAGTTAAGGCAGGTAGAGCAGTTTAAAGCAATGGAGAATAAAAAAATCCCAGAGGACATAGATTACTATCAAGTTCATGGGCTCAGCAATGAAGCAAAAGAGAAACTTTCAAAGATAAGGCCTACTTCTGTTGGACAGGCATCCCGTATTTCAGGGGTTTCTCCTGCTGATATTTCTGTGCTTTTAATATACCTACAACAGATGAGGAGAAAGAGGTCCGATGAAGCAAAAATCAATTGAAATGCTAGTACAAGGAGCGAGTAGTTTAGGGATTACTTTGGAAATGTTCCATGTGGAACATTTCCAAAAATTTTATTCTCTTTTATTGGAATGGAATCAAAAGATGAATTTAACGGCAATTACTGAGGAAGAGGAAGTTGTGATAAAGCATTTTTTGGACAGCCTTTCTGTTATAAAAAGCGGCAAAATAAAAGGGGGAGAAAAAGTTATAGATATAGGAACAGGGGCTGGATTTCCAGGGATTCCTTTAAAAATAGTTTTTCCTGAAATTGGACTTACTCTTCTTGAAGCATCCAAAAAGAAAGTAAATTTTTTAAATTTCCTTTCTCAAGTTCTTCTTTTTGAGGGTATTGAAGTAATACACGGAAGAGCAGAAGAACTGGGAAAAGTTGAAAGGTTTAGAGAAAAATTTGATATTGCTACTGCAAGAGCCGTGGCTCCTCTCAATATTTTACTGGAATATGCTGTTCCTTTTGTGAGGGTGGGAGGACATTTTATTGCGATGAAGGGAAGAGATATAGAAGAAGTATATCAGTGCAAGAATGCTTTAGAAGAGCTTAAATGCGAGATTGAAGATGTGATTGAAGTGAGGCTTCCTTTTAGTGATATTCTTCACCATTTGATTGTAGTGAAAAAGGTTGATGTCCTGCCTTCAAAGTATCCTCGAAGGGAAAAAGCCATAAGGACAAAACCTTTGTAATATAGGCGCTTACCTTTTGTGGGCGCTCAGTTTGTTGACAAAGTCTTTCTTATTTAAGTGGCATTTTGTGTTAATGCTCCAGAGTTGCAAAGCGACTAAACTAAGGCTCACTTTTCGGGCTCAGGCGGGGTACCGGCCAATTCGCCTTTCAGGCTCAGGTGGCCGCTCGCTTTGCTCGCCCCGCCTTCGCTCCTCAAGTTCGCCAAGTTTAGTTACCGCTTTGACAACAAGTCGCATTTACACACAAAATGCCACTTCTTTATTTTGTCAACAGTCTGGGCGCTTACCTTTTGTGGGCGCTTTTTTATTTTAAGTTTTAATTTTAATTTGAGGGACAGCTTTTTATGTTATAATTCATTATATAGATGTTGATAGAATGAGGGATGGAAATGAAAAAATTTCGCGCTAGCCTGCTTGTTGCGAGAGTTGTGATTGTAGAGAATAACAGGGTTTTGCTTGTGAAACACAGTGATGGAGAAAATGAGGCGTGGGTTTTTCCAGGAGGGAGGGTTGAGGAAAATGAATCTGTTGCAGCTGCAGCTATTAGAGAATGCAAAGAAGAGACAGGTTATGATGTAAAACTTCATGGTGTTTGCTATATTCAGGAATACGACATATACTATGTCACCTACTTTTACTCTACAATTATAGGCGGAGAAATGAAATTAGGAGAAGATCCCGAACTGCCAAAGGAGGAGCAGGTTTTAAAAGAGGTCAAGTGGGTGGATTTTGAAGAATTAAAAAATTACAAGGTGTATCCCAGAAAGCTAGCAGACCTCATACAGAGGGAAGGATTTTTAGATTGCTTAATTCCAATACCTGAAACTTTTTTATAATTTTAGAAGGATTTTCCTTATTTTTGTCGAATATATAATTTAAAGGGGAAGAGTGATGGAGTGGGGTGTTAGAAATGGTGTCCAATAAGGCTTTAGAGATTGTCTATTTGCCTATTGAAGCTATAAGGCCTAACCCGTACCAGCCTCGCAAAACTTTTGACATAGAAAATTTAGAAGAATTGGCTGAATCCATTAAAATTTACGGGGTGCTGCAGCCTATTACAGTGAGAATGGTGGGCAACAATTCCTATGAATTGGTAGCTGGGGAGAGAAGGTGGCGTGCATCTAAATTAGCAGGGCTTAAAGAAGTTCCTGCAATAGTCATCAATGCTCACGACCAAGATTCTGCAATTTTGTCTTTGATTGAAAATTTGCAAAGAGAAAATCTCAATTTTATTGAAGAAGCTCAGGCCTACTACAATTTAATAAATGACCATCATCTCACGCAGGAACAACTTGCAAAAGTGCTGGGGAAAAGCCAATCCACAATTGCCAATAAACTTCGCATCTTAAAACTCAGCAAAGAAATACAGGAAAAACTTTTAGAGAACGATTTGACAGAAAGGCATGCCAGGGCACTTTTGAGGCTTCCTGATGAGGAACTTCAGAAAAAGGTATTGGAAGTTATAGTAAAAAAGAAGCTCAATGTGAGTCAAACAGAAAAATTAGTCCAGGAAATGATTGATAAGATAACAAAAAGGCCAGAGGTTTCTCAAAAGAATGGCAAGAAAATGATGAAGTTTTACAAAGACATTAGAATTTTTGTCAACACTATTAAACAGACTGTGGAGGCCATGAAAAGGTCTGGTGTGAATGCCGAGTACACACAAAGAGAAGAGGATGAGTATTTGGAATTTGTAATAAGAATTCCTAAAAAATAAATTAAATTTCACCCCCTGTCAGATGTTCCATGTGGAACATTATTATAAACAATGATATAATAGACGTGAGAAGGTGGTCCTGATAAACAGGGGGTGGAAAAGTGGGAAAAGTAATTGCTGTTGCTAATCAAAAAGGAGGAGTAGGTAAAACCACTACTGTTGTAAATTTGGGATATGCGTTGGCGGTCAAAGGGAAAAAAGTTCTTTGCATAGATATAGACCCACAGAGCAATATGACAAGCGGTTTTGGAGTAAATCCAGCTTCTTTAGATCACACTACATATACTGTGTTAATTGACGAGGAAGAAATAGAAAATGCCATATTAAAACTTGAACAGTACGGACTGGATATTGTACCTTCGAGTATACAGTTGGCAGGAGCAGAGATTGAACTTGTGCCAATGATTTCCAGGGAATACAGATTGAAAAAGGCTATAGAAAGCGTGAAAGAAAAATACGACTATATTCTTATAGATTGTCCTCCTTCACTGGGGCTCTTGACAATAAATGCTCTCACAGCTGCTGATTCTGTAATTGTGCCAATACAGTGCGAATATTATGCCTTGGAAGGCCTGACTCAGCTTATGAATACTATAAACCTGGTGAAAAAAAGTTTAAATCCTTCTTTGGAGATTGAAGGAGTAGTTCTTACGATGTTCAATGCTCGGACAAACCTTTCTATTCAAGTAGTGGACGAGGTAAAAAAATTTTTTAAAGAGAAGGTGTACAGGACTATTATTCCCAGGAATATAAGGCTGGGGGAAGCCCCAAGTTATGGAAAGCCAATTTCCCTCTATGACCCTACTTCCAAAGGGGCTGAAGCATATGAAGATTTGGCTGAAGAAGTAATAGAAAGGGCTGGAATATAAAATTTTAAAAGGTGGTGTTAGAGTGGCGGGGAAAAAAGGTCTGGGAAGAGGCTTGCAGGCGCTTATTCCGGAATACAGAGAGGAAGAGGCTCAAGGGGTAGAAACGGTTCAGATAGATAAAATATTTCCTAATCAATATCAACCGAGAAAGCATTTTAACGAAGAAAGTTTAAGGGAATTGGCAGATTCTATAAAGGAACACGGTATTGTACAGCCATTGGTTGTAAGAAGGCAGGGAACGGGCTATCAGCTGGTGGCAGGAGAAAGGAGATGGCGAGCGGCAAAAATTGCAGGGTTAAAGGAAGTTCCGGTTATAATTAGAGATTTAGATGACTTACAGGTTATGGAAATTGCTCTCATTGAAAATCTCCAAAGAGAAGATTTAAATCCCATTGAAGAAGCAAAAGCATATAAGACTTTGATGGAACAGTTTAATTTGACTCAAGAGGAAATTGCCAAAAAAATAGGAAAGAGCAGGTCAGTCATTGCTAACAGCATAAGGCTTTTGAATTTGGACGACAGGGTGCAGGAAATGCTGATAGAAGGGAAAATAACAGTGGGACATGCAAAGGTGATTTTATCTATAACGAGCAAGACTCTTCAATATGAAGCAGCAAAAAAGATAGTGGAAGATGGACTCAATGTAAGGGAAACAGAAAAACTGGTGAAAACTCTCCTCAGTAGAAGTGAAAAGACAAAAGAAAAAAGAAAAGATAAAAGAATAGATGTACATATAAGGGAAATAGAAGATAATCTCTGCAGTCTATTAGGAACAAAAGTTCAGATACTTCAAAAAGGGAAAGAGAAAGGCATTATACAGATTGAGTATTATGGTGAAGAAGACCTGACTAGAATTTTGGATATTATTTACGGTTTTGAAAAGTGATAATAATATGCTTTACAAATTGATACAAAAGTTGGAGAGGGACTTTTATAAGGTCCCTTAATTTATTTTTGTTGTCAAGGATTATGAATAGGTATAAAATTATAGTAGAAGGTAATCCCTTTGAAGGTGTAAGTGCATATATTAAATTAAAGAAAATAATTAAAAGGGGAATTGGTGAATGATATATTTTGACAATGCTGCTACTACCTGGCCTAAACCTGAAGAGGTATATTTGGAAGTGGACAGAATGTTGAGAAACTGTGGCAATCCGGGAAGAGGAGGCCACAGAATGGCTTTGGAGGCCAGCAGGGTAATTTTTGAAGCGAGGCAAGAGATAGCTTCTCTTTTCAATATCAAAGACCCTATGAGGGTAGTTTTTACATTAAATACCACAGAAGCGTTGAACATAGCTCTAAAAGGCGTGTTAAAAGAAGGAGACCATGTGATAACATCCAGTATGGAACATAATTCCGTCGCACGACCCTTGAGCAGACTAAAGGAACAAGGAGTAGAAGTTACAATAGTCAAAGGGAGCGAAGAAGGAAAGATTGACCCTGAGGATATTAAAAGAGCCGTAAAAAAGAACACAAAAATGATTGCAATTACTCACGCTTCTAACGTCACAGGTACTATCATGCCAATTGAGGAGATAGGAAATATTGCCCGGGAAATGAATTTAATTTTTTTAGTGGATGCCGCTCAGACAGCAGGAGTTTTACCTATAGATGTCGAAAAATATAATATAAGTTTGCTGGCTTTCCCAGGGCATAAGGGACTCTATGGACCCCAGGGTACAGGCGGGCTTTATGTCAAAGAAGGTATAGAGCTTGTTCCATTAAAAGAAGGAGGTACAGGAAGTAGGTCTGAACTTACACTTCAGCCCGATTTGATGCCCGACAAGCTGGAAAGTGGGACATTGAACACTCCGGGTATCGCTGGCCTTAAAGAAGGAGTGAAGTTTGTAAAAAAAGTAGGCGTAAATTCAATTAGGGAGCGTGAGGTCAAACTTACAGAATTGCTTATAGAGGGCCTGAGAGAGATAAAAAAGGTGAGAGTTTACGGTCCTCAGAAAATAGAGGATAGAGTGGGGGTAGTTTCAATAACGGTAGAAGGGATGGATGTTGGAGAAGTAAGCCATATACTGGATAGAGAATTTGACATTGCTACAAGGGCAGGGCTTCACTGTGCACCACTGGCTCATTCTACTATAGGTACTTTAAAGAGCGGAACTTTGAGGTTTGGGATTGGATACTTTAACACGGAAGAGGAAATAATTAAAGCGGTAGAAGCTATTGAAACAATTATTCAAAAAAACTTTTAAAGAACTGGAGGAGAGGATATGCAGAACTTTTTAGAACTTGTATACAGCAATCTTCCACTTTTTACATTGGCACTGGCGGTTTTAGCAATCTTTGAGTTGATATTGATATTGATTTTGAATGCCAAATTTTTAAAGATTAAAAGGACTTATGAAAAAGTCATAGACACTCTGCAAAAAGGAGATATTTTTGACCTTCTTCAAAGAATTTTAGTTGAGAAGGAAGAGATAAGAAATGACATCAATCAAATAAGAGTAAAAGTAAATGCTCTAGAAAAAGAGGGGAGAAGGGCCATTAAAAAAGTGGGGATAGTGAGGTACAATGCTTTTCCAGATGTAGGTTCTGATTTGAGTTATTCTATTGCTTTCTTGGATGAGGAAGACAATGGAGTAGTTCTATCGGGTATTTATGGGCGAAATGAGACGGCTACTTTCGCAAAACCTATAGAAAGAGGGCATTCCAAGTACCCTCTTTCTGCAGAAGAGGTACAAGCTATTGAGAGGGCGAAGAGAAAAGCATTGTAGTGTGGGGAGTGATTAGCTTGATCGCTTTCATTGTCAACCCTGTGGCAGGGGGAGGAAGAGCTTACAGGAAAATTCCTGAAATACGAAGAATTATGAAAAAGAAATTAATCGATTACAAAATATTTATAACAAAGTACGCAGGGCACGGCAAAATCTTAGCAAGAAAGGCTGCATTAAGCGGCTTTAAAGTGGTGGTAGCTGTAGGTGGAGATGGAACAGTTTTGGAAGTTGTCAATGGCATAAAAGGGACTCCTGCTGCTTTGGGAGTGATTCCTGTAGGGACAGGCAATGACTTTGCTAGGTTTTTCCATATACCCAAAAAAATAGAAAAAGCCATAGATGTTTTGATAATGGGAAATGTAAAAGTCATAGACGCAGCCTTGATAAATGGCATATTAACATTTGGGAATATTGCCAGCACAGGGATTGCATCTGAGACTGCAGCTTTGGCTGTTCGGTTCAAAAAATTTTTCTCGGGAATTTGGGCCTATTTAGTTGCTCTTTTAAATGTTCTTTTTAGGTACAAGCCCTATTCTGTTAAGATAAAAATGGATGGAAAAGAGATAAAGAAAGATATAACGATTTTTGCTGCAGGAGTTTTGAGCTATTACGCTGGCGGCATAAAACTTTTGCCGGGAGCTGACCCCCACGATGGGTGTCTGGATGTGATGATAGTGGGAAGAGTGAACAAGCTAAAGATTTTGGTGCTGCTTCCATTGGTTATTTTTGGAAAACATGTGCACTTGAAAAGTTTGGTGGAAACTTATAGGACAAAGAGAGTAGAAATAGAGGCCGATAAAGAAATACCTATAACTGTTGACGGAGAAATACTTTATAGCAGTAAAATTGAAATAAAAGTAGAAGAAAATGCCATAAAATTATGTACCCTTTGAAATTAAGGGTATATTGAAATAAACTCTCAGGAATAATAAATTATGAAACCTGAGAGTTTAATTATTTTTTGGAGGAAGAGAAGGTGAAAGAAGGAGTAGGAAAGCTTGTCATAATAGGAGGAGCAGAAGATAAAGAGGACAGATGTGAAATTTTGAGGGAGGTTGTAAGTTTAGCAGGCGGAGAAAAGAGCAAGATAGTTGTGATGACTACAGCGACGGAAAAGGCCGAGGAAGTAGGAGAAATGTACGAGACAATTTTTAAAAGATTGGGGGCAAAAGAGGTCCGGATAGTCAATATAAATTCCAGGCAAAAAGAAGAAATAGAAAATGCCAAAGGCTTATTGAGAAACTGCGACTGCGTGTTTTTTACAGGAGGAGACCAGTTGAGGATAACAAGCATTTTAGGAGGAAGTGGCATAGATGATATGCTAAGGGACATGCACGAAAAGGGGGTTTTGATAGTCGGGACGAGTGCAGGAGCATCTGTGATGTCTCAGACGATGATTGTAGAGGGGAATGACGATGATTCCCCTAGGAAATGCACTATAAAGATGGCACCAGGGCTGGGATTGTTAAAGAATGTAATAATAGACCAGCATTTTGCTCAAAGGGGTCGCATAGGGAGGCTTCTTGCTGCAATAGCACAGAATCCGAGCAATTTGGGCATAGGAATTGATGAGGATACGGCGATAGTGGTGGAGGAAAATCGCTTTAAAGTGATTGGCAATAATGCTGTAACAGTAGTGGACGGGAGGTGGCTTACTCATTCAAATGTCTCTGAATCGAAGCCCGATGAGATTTTGGCTCTGACAAATGTGCTCATTCACATCTTGCCGTCAGGTTATCAATTTGACTTAAAAAGGTGGCGGCCTGAACCTGCGATTGAGGAGGATAAAATATGAAAATAAAGGAAATAAGGGTGTACAGGGGAAGGAATGTATACAGCCACAGACCCGTGATAAAAATGACAGTAGACATAGAAGGGGAGGAAATCCCTACAAAAGATATACCCGGATTCAATGAAACTCTCCTTAATCTTCTTCCCGGATTAAAAAAACATACCTGCTCTTACGGCTATGAAGGTGGCTTTGCAAAAAGGCTGGAAGAGGGCACATACCTTCCCCATGTGACAGAACACATAATTTTAGAACTTCAAAACGTGCTGGGATATGACGTTAAGTTTGGAAGAGCGCGGAATGTTGAAGGAAGCCTGTATAATGTTATATTTGAATATAGCTTAGAAGAATGCGGAATAAGGGCAGCAAAGTTAGCTGTTGATTTAGTAAATAAGCTTATAAGAGGCGAGAAAATAGATTTGGAGGAAAAGTTGGAGAAAATTAGCAATATAATTGCAGAAGTAGAGCTGGGGCCTAGCACAATGGCCATAAAAATGGAAGCACTAAAAAGGGGGATACCGGTTACAAGAGTTGGAAATGGGAGCATACTGAGATTAGGATATGGCAAATATCAGAAAATAATTGAAGGGACTATTTCTCAGAATACGAGCTGTATCGCTGTTGACATCGCCTCAGACAAAATCCTGACCAAGAAAATACTTAAAGACCACGGCCTTCCAGTTCCAGAAGGAGATGTAGCTTACAATGAAGAAGAAGCTATTTCAATTGCAGAAGAGCTGGGCTATCCCGTTGTCATAAAGCCCTACAATGGGAATCAGGGGAAAGGAGTTCACCTCAATATCTCAAACAGAGAAGAAGTGGTGATAGCCTATAGAAATGCCAAAAATTACAGTGACCTTGTGATGGTGGAAAAGCAAATTAGAGGAAGACATTACAGAGTGCTGGTAGTGGGCGAGAAAGTCGTGGCTGTTGCGGAGAGAATCCCTGCCCACGTTATAGGGGATGGAGTTCACACAGTGAAAGAGCTTATTGAGATAGAGAATAAAAATCCTTTAAGAGGAAATGGCCATGAAAAACCCCTCACCAAAATAACAGTAGATGCTGTGTCAAAAATGGTGCTTCAGAAACAAGGGCTTACCCTTGATGATGTGCCAAGGAAAGGTAGAAAGGTTTTCTTAAGGGAAAGTGCTAACTTGAGCACTGGAGGAATTGCCATAGACAGAACTGACGAAATACACCCTCACAACATAGAAATTGCAGTAAGAGCAGCAAAAGCTATAGGACTTGACATAGCAGGAATAGACATTACTATGGAAGATATAAGAAAACCTCTATCTGCAACCAATGGGGCTATAATAGAAATAAATGCATCGCCTGGCATAAGAATGCACCATTATCCTAGCAAGGGCAAGCCCAGAAATGTTGCAAAAGCCATTGTTGACATGCTGTTTCCTAAAGGAAGCAAAGCTACAATTCCAATTGTGTCTATAACAGGCACTAACGGAAAGACGACAGTGACCAGAATGGTGGCCCATATCCTAAAAACCTATGGATATACAGTGGGAATGACTACAACAGATGGCATATACATTGACGATAAATGCATATACAAGGGAGATAATACAGGCCCCAAAAGCGCTAGAACTTGCCTTGCAGATAAAAACATAGATGCGGCAGTTTTAGAGACAGCAAGAGGAGGCATTTTAAGAGAAGGATTGGGATATGACCTGGCAGACGTGGGAGTTATAACAAATATTTCAGAAGACCACTTAGGGATAGATGGTATAAATACACTGGAAGATCTGGCCTTTGTAAAGGCTCTTGTGGTAGAAGCAGTAAAGGACGATGGCTATAGCGTTTTGAATGCGGATGACCCAATGACCCCTTATCTTGCAAAAAAAGCTAAAGGGAAAATAATATACTTCTCTATGTATGACAACAACTTAACTGTAAAAAGACATATTGAAAATGGCGGGATAGCTGTGTATGTAAAAGAAGGAGTTATTGTTATTGCCAATGGGCAGATAGTTCCTGTGGTAAGAATTGAAGAAATTCCCGCTACATTAGGAGGGAAAGTTTTACACAATATTGAAAATTCTCTTGCTGCAATTGCCGCTTCTTATGGAGTAAAGGTGCCAATCAACATAATAGCAAAAGGGATAAAGACGTTTTATCCTGACACCACCCACAATCCAGGAAGATTCAACCTATTCAACATTGGCAGTTTCCGAGTGTTGGTGGACTATGGCCACAATGTAGAAGGAATTAAAAAAGTCATAGAAGCAGCAAGAAAACTCGATGCAAATAGACTAATAGGTGTTATAGGGGTTCCCGGTGACAGAATGGATTCCAGCATATTTAAAGTAGGAGAGGTGTGTGGAGGAGGATTTGACTTCATCTATATAAAAGAGGATGAGGATTTAAGAGGCAGAAAACAGGGAGAGGTGGCAAAAATTTTAGAAGAAGGCGCTATAAAAGGGGGAATGGATAAAAAGAATATAAAAATCATCCTGAAAGAGACAGAAGCTTTAAAAGCGGCTATGCACAGTGCAGAGGCTGGAGATTTAATTGTGGTGTTTTATGAGAAATATGAGCCTCTGGTGAAGGTTATAGAGGAATTTGTAAAAAACAGGCAGATTAAAAACATGGAAGATGAAAACAAAGTAAGGGCATATCCTTAAGCCCTTACTTTGCTTTTCTCGCTTATTTCTGTTATGGTTCTAAAAACACCTGCTGCAATTATGTCTGCCATCTTCATTACAGTTCTAAGCCTGGTGTTTTGCAAAACCATGTACTCCATGAAACCGGATATATTTACTATACCTGTGACAAACATATCTCCCACAGGGGGGAGCTCTTTTGACACTCCTGCCCCTGGCTTTATGGGGCCTTTTCCAATGGAAATGTGGCCTACGTGTTTTAATGAGCCAAGAGAAGCATCAATAGCTATTGTAAAGGGCATATAAAAAGTATTTCTTATCTCTTTTAAAACATCAATTATGTTCTTCGCATGAAGGGGATCTTCCAAAGTTCCGAAGACATGAGCTTTATTTCTCAAAAGCGGCTTTAGCTTATGGCCTGTGAGGGGCCCCAAGCTATCTCCTGTAGACCTGTCTGTTCCTATGCAAAGGAGTATTATTTCTCTATAAGGTTCTTTATAGAGGTTTTTGAAGTAAAATTGAAATGTTCTGTAAAAATTTTCAAAGGCGTTTTTATCTTCTATATTTATGAACTCCATTTAATACCCCTTTCTCTGCAGTAGTCTTAAATATATTTTTGTCAAATGTGTAAATTTACATACACTCAATTTAATCTAAAAGCAGCGGTTGAAAAAAAGAGTAGATTCGTGTAATATAAAGATAAAACAGAAAAACAAGGTGATGGAGAAAATGTGGGCAGATATATACCACAAGCTAGTAGAAATTTATGACATAAAAGCAGTAAAATTTTTATTAGATGTGCTAAAAATACTCATCATTGCCTTCATTGGCATTAAGTTTGCTGATTTTCTAATATATAGGTTTTATAAGTTGTACAGTAAATCCAAAATTCAATTGCCTCAGAGGAAAATAGACACTCTGACATCTCTTACAAAAAATGCTGTCAGGTATATAATCTATTTTCTCGCCGGAGCTTCTATTCTCAAACTTTTCAACATAGATATGACCTCTTTACTGGCTGTTGCAGGTATCGGAAGCCTTGCCATAGGATTTGGAGCGCAGAATCTGGTGAAAGACATGATTTCAGGCTTTTTTATAATCTTTGAAGACCAGTTTTCTGTTGGGGATTATGTTACCATCAATGGGATTTCCGGTACAGTGGAGGAGATTGGTTTAAGAGTTACAAAAATTCGTGGCTTTTCTGATGGCCTTCACATAATACCGAACGGAGAAATAAAGATGGTAACTAATCTCACAAAAGACAGCATGATGGCAGTGGTCAATATAGCATTTCCGATAGATGAGGACGTAGACAAGATAATAGAAGGGCTTCAAGAGATATGCGAGGAAGTAAAGAAGTCGAGGGACGACTTAATAGAGGGCCCGACAGTATTAGGGATAACAGATATGCAGGATTCAAAGCTTGTCATAATGGTTTACGCAAAGACCCAGCCTATGCAAAAATGGGCGGTGGAAAGAGACATCCGCTACAGAGTTAAAAAGATGTTTGACCAGAAGAACATATCTTTCCCCTACCCGCGCACAACCGTCATTCTTTCAGAAAAGAAAACTAATTGAGGTGATGGCTTTGCCTAAAGACTTGCACGTTGGTGATATAGTGAAGCTTAAAAAGAAACACCCTTGTGGGTCTGACGAGTGGGAAATTTTGAGGGTTGGCATGGATATACGGATAAAATGCTTGAAATGTGGCAGGATGGTGTTAATGCCGAGGGCTAAGTTTGAAAAGAGCATCAAAAAAATTTTAAAAACAGTTGAAAATCCATCGGGACAATGATAGAATAGGAATGTAAATTGCCGCCTTGCCCTATTTTGCAAATAGGGCCGCTTAGTCCAGAAGGAGGTGAAAAGATGAGGTCATACGAGACTATGTATGTACTCTCTCCAGATTTGAATGAGGAAGAAAGAAAGGGCTTGATTGAGAGGTTCAAAAACCTCATAGTAGAAAGAGGCGGGGAAATTACCAATTTTGATGAATGGGGTAAAAGAAAACTGGCTTACCCTATTCAAAAGAAGTCAGAGGGTTATTATGTTTTAATGAATTTCAATAGTAGCCCAGATGTTTCACGCGAATTGGAGAGAGTATATAGGATTACTGATGGAGTCTTGCGCTACCTTATAATAAGGACAGACGATTAATTTTTATTAATATAAAAAGGTGGGTTAAAAATGTTAAATAAAGTAATTCTGATAGGCCGCTTGACAAAAGACCCTGTCATGAGGTATACCTCTGACATGGTTCCTGTTACTACCTTTACACTGGCGGTTAACAGGAACTATGTGAGCCAGAGCGGGGAAAGGCCTACAGATTTTATACCCATCGTCACGTGGAGAAAGCTGGCGGAAATCTGTGCTAACAATCTAAAAAAAGGGAGACTAGTAGCGGTTACAGGGAGTATACAGACAAGGACATGGGATGACAGCAGTGGTAACCGCCATTGGGTCACTGAAGTGGTAGCAGATGATGTGAGATTCTTAGAGCCTAAATCTGGCTTTGGTAGTGGCAGCGCTCCAGAAGAGGAGAAAGAATTGGATGAAGATTTTGATAAGCTATTCGAAGACATCCCCGACGATTTTGATGGGTTTACGCCTATAGAGAGCGAAGATGACTTGCCTTTTTAAAGGAAGAAAGGAGGTTTGAAAGTGACGACGGCAAATACCAATGAAACTGCGGCAGCTGCAGCTGCTAAAAATAGAAGAAACAAAAAGAAAAAGAGAGTATGCGCCTTTTGCGCAGATAACATAGATAGAATTGACTACAAAGACGTAGCAAGACTTCGCAAATATATCACAGAAAGAGGCAAAATTTTGCCGAGGAGAATAACAGGAAATTGCGCAAGACATCAGAGGCAGCTCACTAAAGCGATCAAAAGAGCAAGGCAAATTGCACTGCTACCATATACAGTAGAATAATGGTATAATTATAAGAGGGCTATGCCCTCTTTTAGTTTACTAAAAAGGGCGGAGGAAAGATGAAAAGCGATTTGGAAATTGCTAAAAATATAAGGGAGATAGAGAACTTAAAAGTAGAAATTTTGGGGAAATTATATAATTTGCTAAAATCTTTTGTCGATGCAGGAGAAGAAGATGCTATCTTAGATAGCATTGTAGATATTTTAATTTACACTTATCTTTTGGGGGATAAAATAGGTTACAGGTTTGAAGAGATAGATGAGGCATTTACAAAAAAATTGAAATCTTTAATTGTTGATAAAAACTTTGATGTAGAATATAATTTTTCTGAGCTCTTGAAGTATGTTAAAAGTCGAAAGCGGGAGTGATTTAATGGATACTAGAAAACTCACAAATGCGGCAATGATGGCGGCTTTGGCAGTAGTATTGAGCCTTTTAGGGGCATACTTTCCACCACTTTTTTTGCTCTTTTTCCTGATTCCGGCCCCCATTGCTATAGCCTGTATTCGCGGTTCTGAATCTTACGCTATTGCCGCTTCTTTTATAGTCTTTACAGCAGATGTCATTTTTATAGACTTGGGGACTGCTTTTACTGCTCTTTTTTTCGCGCTACAGGGATTTCTAATGGGCTACCTCATCTCTAAAAAGAGAAAAGCTAGTGAGGTGCTTCTTGATGTCACTGCCCTTTCAATTGTTGGCATGGTCGGGATATTTTATTTACTCAAACTGGCATTTAATGTAGACATAATGGCGCACTTTTTTAAAGCCATCGATGCCGCAGTTGCGAATATATCATCATCTTACAAGGGTCATCCTAATTTTTCCATGATACAGTCTAACCTGCTTTCTATAAAGCAGATGCTGGAGATGACAATACCTGCTTCTTTAATAATTGCTGTTTTGCTCATGGTTTGGCTAAACTATTTATTAGTTTACAGGATATTGAAAACGCAGCACTTTAATATAGAGCCATTGCCTCCTTTTGATGAGTGGAAAATGCCTTATATCACTGGCTGGATTTTTATCGTAGCCTTGCTGTATCAGTATTTTACAAAAGAACCTAATTTGATAATTACCAATATAGTAGTTCTTTTATCTTTTGGCTTTACTGTAGGGGGACTGGCGTTAATAAAATTTTATCTCACCCGAAAATTAAACATGAACTCGTGGGGAGCGAACTTGTTGCTGGTGTTTTTGCTCTTTTTCCCTTTGACCTCCTGGCTTTTGGCGGTTGTGGGGATAGCTGATACGAGCCTTGACCTTAGGAAATATTTAAGGTAAAGAGGTGTCTTTGTGGATAAAAAATTTTATAGGATAATATCTTCCATAAACATCTTAAACCTCTTGCTATCTGCTTTCTTAATAGGGTTTTTATTTTATTACAACAAAATAATCGCTTCTATTTCTTTTATCATCCTTTTATACATACTTTTGGCAGAATACTATGGGGTAAAGAGGAAAAAGATAGAGCTTGACAGGTACATAGAGGATATATTTTTCAGTGTGGACAAGGCTTCAAAAACTGTCTTGGCAAAGATTCCGCTTCCTGCTGTTATTTTAAATGACAGAGGAGAAATTATATGGTATAACACCCATTATTCTCAAACCTTTAATGAAAATGAAGAGATAAAAAAGCTCATAAAAAAGTATGTCACAGCAAAAACAGAAGAATTAAAAGGGCAGATAGAATTCAATGGCAGATACTATTCTGTCTTGAAAATAGAATCCTCTTTCAAGAAAAAAAGAGAGGGAGATACAAGTGCTACCTTGCTCTTTTTTGACGATACAGACTATGTACAATTGAAAAAGAGCTTGGCAACTTCAAGGCCTGTTGTAGCTCATATAATGATTGACAATTACGAAGAAGCATTGATGAGCGTGGAAGATGTAAAAAGAGCCGTCATCTCTTCTGAAATAGAGAAAAAACTCTCAGAATGGGCTTCTTCTATAAAAGCCTTTTTGAAAAAATATGATGACGACAAATACTTTGCAATTTTTAAAGAAGGAGAATTAAAAAAACTGGAAGAAAATAGATTTGACATATTAGACAAAATAAGAGAAACTGGAGAGGAAATGAGAGTCCTTCTCACCTTGAGCATAGGCGTAGGGGCAGAAGCTGACGATTTTCTCACTTTAAACGAGTACGCTTCTTCTGCTTTAGACCTTGCGCTGGGGAGGGGAGGAGACCAGGCTGTTGTAAAAAGAGGAGACAAAATATCTTTTTACGGCGGAAGGACACAGGCTGTAGAAAAAAGGACAAGAGTAAAAGCAAGAGTTATAGCCCACGCCTTAAGAGAACTTATTAAAGAATCTTCTACCATTTTTATAATGGGGCACAATTTTATGGACTTTGACTCTTTAGGTGCGGCTATTGGGATGTACAGAGCTTGTGCGGATTTGGGTAAAAAAGCTTATATAATCCTGGACAAATCCAATGTGGCTATAGATGAGCTTGTGAAGAAAATAAAGGCAACAGATGGGTATCAAGACCTGTTTATAAAAAGTTCAGAAGTGAAAAACATGATAGATGAAAACAGCTTATTAATAGTGGTGGATACACACAGGCCAAGTTATCTCAGCTACCCCGAAATTGTAGAATTGATTGATAGAATTGTTGTAATTGACCACCACAGAAGAGGTAAAGAATTCATTGACAAAGCTGTGTTAGTCTACTTAGAGCCATATGCTTCTTCTGCCAGTGAGCTTGTGACTGAAATACTCCAGTATATTGTAGAAAAAGTCGATTTAAAACCGATTGAGGCAGAAGCTCTTCTTGCTGGAATAGCTGTTGACACTAAAAACTTCACTTTTAGAACAGGTTCCAGGACTTTTGAAGCGGCTTCTTTCCTGAGAAAAAAAGGAGCAGATACAACTTCTGTGAAACAGCTTTTCCAGAACGATTTGGCTTCCTACATCATAAAAGCGACTATAGTAAAAAATGCAGAAATACTTGACAATGGCATTGCAATAGCTATAAGCCCTCCTGCTGCCAACAATTTAATAATCGCACAGGCGGCTGATGAACTTTTGACAATAAAAGGAGTAAAAGCTTCTTTTGTCCTTCTGCAGAGGGAAGAGGATGTCGCCATAAGCGGCCGTTCCATGGGAGATGTAAATGTACAAATAATACTAGAAAAATTGGGTGGAGGAGGACATTTGACTGTCGCCGGTGCACAGGTTAAAAAGCCTATGGAAGAAGTGTTAAATGAATTGAAACAGGCTATAAAAGAATACTTTGAAGAGGAAGGTGAAGATAGATGAAAGTTATATTGGTAAAAGATGTAAAAAATGTGGGTAAGGCAGGAGAGGTTGTAAATGTAAGCGATGGATATGGAAGGAATTATCTGATTCCTAAGGGACTTGCAATTGAAGCTACAGAGTCAAATTTAAAAATGTTAAATGAAAAGAAAAAGGCAGAAGAGAGAAAGAGGCAGCAGGAATTAGAGCAGGCAAAGGAACTGGCTCAAAAACTTTCTAAAGTGGGAGTGACATTGAAAGTAAAAGCAGGAGAAAATGGCAAACTCTTTGGTTCTGTTACTTCAAAAGATGTAGAAGAAGCCTTAAAAGAAAAGGGATTTGAAATTGACAAAAAGAAAATAGTCCTTCCTGAAAATATAAAGACAACTGGCACTTACTATGCCGAGATAAAATTGTATCAGGGAGTTACAGCAAAAGTGCAGGTGGATGTGGTAGCCGAGTGAAAAGTGAGGGGGAATATGAATGGACAGGACGCGCATCCCTCCCCAAAACATAGAGGCAGAACAATCGGTTTTAGGTTCAATGCTCTTGTCCAGAGAAGCCATAATAGAAGTGTCTGAGATATTAAGAGCAGAGGATTTTTATAAAGAATCCCACAAGAAACTTTTTGACGTAATAATGGAAATGTTTGAAAAGGACATACCAGTCGACCTTGTTACAGTAGTGGATGAGCTAAGGAAAAGGGACATGCTGGAAGTAGTGGGCGGAATAGAATACCTTGCAAGCCTCACTTCCAGCGTAATTACCACAGCCAATGTCTCCTATTACGCTAAACTTATAAAAGAAAAAGCTACTTTAAGGCGGCTTATTGAGGCATCTTCAGAGATTATGGAATTAAGCTATCAGGAAGACGACGTGGAAACTGTTTTAGATATTGCCGAACAGAAAATATTCGACATAGCCCAGGGAAGGAATACCACTACTTTTTCTTCAATGAAAGACATTTTAATGGATACTTTTTATAAAATTGAAGAGCTTTATAAAAACAAAGGAAAGCTTACAGGTATACCTTCGGGTTTTCCAGATTTAGATGCCAAGACAGCGGGATTTCAGCCTTCTGACTTTATATTAATCGCTGCAAGGCCTTCAATGGGCAAGACTTCATTTGCGCTAAACATTGCACAAAATGCCGCACTTTTAACAGGGCTTCCTGTTGCTATATTTAGTTTAGAGATGTCAAAAGAACAGCTTGTCACAAGGCTTATATGCTCAACGGCCAATATTGACAGCCAGAAACTCAGGACCGGAAATTTAGATGAAGAGGACTGGATGAAATTAGCAGCTGCCATGACTCCTCTTTCAAAGGCTCCTATCTACATTGACGATACTCCCGGTGTAACTGTAATGGACATAAGAGCAAAAGCAAGGAGATTAAAGCTTGAAAAGGGCTTAGGGTTGGTGATGATAGATTACCTTCAGCTTATGCAGGGAAGAGGAAGAGCAGAAAACAGACAGCAAGAAATTTCAGAAATATCAAGGTCATTAAAAAGCCTGGCAAGAGAATTAAACGTCCCAGTAATCACCTTATCCCAGCTTTCACGCGCACCTGAGACCAGGTCAGACCACAGGCCTGTTTTAAGCGATTTGAGAGAATCAGGAGCCATAGAGCAGGATGCTGACATTGTCATGTTTTTGTATAGAGATGATTACTATCATAAAGACTCTGAAAAGAAAAACATAGCAGAAGTGATAATTGCAAAACACAGAAACGGACCTACAGGAGTGGTAGAGCTTTTGTGGCTCGCTCAGTATACAAAATTTGTAAGTTTAGATAAGTACAGGACAGAAGAAGGATAAAGGGTGGTAAAGCCCGTGAAAGAACTTAAATATTTAAGAAAAATCCCTTACTTCAGTGAGCTAGAAGATGAAAAGCTCGAGAAACTACACAACATTGCAACATTAAAACCTGTCAAAAAGGGATGCATTATCTTCACAGAAGGTCAAAAAGGAGAAGCTATATATTTTGTGAAGACAGGAAAAATAAAAATCTCCAAAATCTCTTCTGTCGGGAAAGAATATACTATAAAGATAATGGAAGAAGGGGATGTCTTCGGAGAATCTACCTTATTTATAGGAGGCGAATATCCGGCTACTGCTGAAGCAATAGAGGATAGCGAAATTTTGGAACTAAGAAATAAAGACATAGAAGACCTAATTTTAAAAGATACCCAAATAGCCCTTAGCATAATAAAGATATTGGCAAAAAGGTTGAAATACATAGCTGTTGTGATAGAAAACCTAGCTTTAAGAGACTCTGTAGGAAGAACAGCTTCTATTTTACTTACTTTTGCGAGAGAAAGGGGCATATCCACAAAAGAAGGAATTTTGGTAGAAATAGACCTAAAAAGACAGGAACTGGCCAATTTAGCCGGAACTTCTCGAGAAAATATCACAAGGATTTTAAGTCAAATGGATAGAGATGGAATAATAAAGCTTGGCAAAGACAAAATATTGATAAAAGATTTAGAAGAACTCAGAAAAATGCTCTGATTTTGTCCCAAAGTTATTTGGGACTTTTTTATTTTATGTGATTTTTGTCACAGATTTTTCTCTTAATATACCCTATCATTTACTATGTAAAAACAAATTTAAGGAGGTAGTGGGCATGAAGATGTTTTGTTATCAATGTCAGGAGGCATTGAAGAATACAGGATGTACGACAATTGGTGTGTGCGGCAAAACAGCCGATGTAGCAAACCTTCAGGATTTGCTAATTTTTACCCTGAAGGGCATATCTTTTTTAAACTTAAAGGCAAGAGAAGTCGGTGTAAATAAAGAAAAAACAGATCGCTTCCTAATTGAAGGCTTATTTTCTACAATTACAAATGTGAATTTTGACAGGAACTTCTTCTTAAGAAAAATAAAAGAAGCAGTGGCATTGAGGGATGAAATCAAAGAAGACCTTAGAAATAAAGGTGTAAGAGTAGACGAATATAAAAATATAGATGCCATTTCATGGACTTATGGCACGGATGCCGATATAGAAGCAATTTCTCAGGAAGTAGGAGTTTTATCTACAGAAGATGAAGACATAAGGTCTTTAAGGGAGTTAATAACTTATGGTGTAAAGGGTATGGCAGCCTATGCATATCATGCATATCAACTGGGTTATAAAGATGACAATATATTTAAGTTTATGGAGAAAGCATTGGCTAAGGTTTTAGATGACAGTTTGACAGTGGATGACTATGTGGCTTTGGCAATGGAGACAGGGAAATACGGCGTAGATACAATGGCACTTCTTGACAAAGCCAATACTTCTACCTACGGTCATCCTGAGATAACAAAAGTCAATATTGGAGTGAGAAATAATCCAGGAATATTGGTAAGCGGTCACGATTTAAAGGACTTAGAACAGCTTCTTGAGCAAACTGCTGGCACAGGTGTAGATGTATATACTCATGGAGAGATGTTACCAGCTCACTATTATCCTGCTTTTAAGAAATATCCTCACTTTGTAGGCAATTATGGCAATGCATGGTGGCAGCAGGACAAGGAATTCGAACTATTTAACGGACCAATTTTAATGACTACAAACTGCCTCATTCCGCCTAAAGACTCTTATAAAGACAGAGTCTACACTACAGGCGTCGTAGGCTTTGAAGGGGTAAAATACATTCCTGAAGGACCAGATGGTAAGAAAGATTTCTCAGAGATAATTGAGCATGCCAAAAGATGCAAACCTCCTGTAGAGATTGAAAGAGGAGAAATAATAGGAGGCTTTGCTCACAACCAGGTTTTACAGTTAGCGGATAAGATTGTAGAAGCAGTAAAGACAGGAGCAATAAAGAGATTCTTTGTAATGGCAGGCTGCGACGGAAGAATGAAAAGTAGAACCTATTATACAGAATTTGCCAAAGCTCTTCCAAAAGACACAGTGATTCTAACCGCAGGATGTGCAAAATACAGATACAACAAGCTAAATCTTGGAGACATAGATGGCATTCCAAGAGTATTAGATGCCGGACAGTGCAACGACTCTTATTCCCTTGCTGTAATAGCAATGAAGCTTAAAGAAATATTCGGATTAAACGACATAAACGAACTTCCTATATCATATAACATTGCATGGTATGAACAAAAAGCTGTAATAGTACTTCTGGCACTACTTTACCTTGGAGTAAAAAATATTCACTTAGGCCCAACACTTCCTGCTTTCCTATCACCAAATGTGACAAAAGTATTAGTTGAGAAATTTGGTATTGGTGGCATAACAAACGTAGAAGATGACTTAAAAATGTTCTTAGGAGCGTAATCAAACACCGGAGACAGTTCAGTGGTGTGAAAAAATTCTCCAGCAAACCTTAGGGATAGTTCTATTTGTTTGAAAACAAAAAGCTCTCCATTTTCTGGAGAGCTTTTTGTTTTGTCCTTTGATAGAAGACACTATCTCATCAATGGATGTGACAGAATAATTGGAAATTTTGGGTGTCAAATGTAAAAATGAGAGAGAAAAATTTCGTTTTATTCATGACTTTTTATTACAAGCATATTGTTTTCCTTAGAAATTTCCAAATTATAGAACTTCCTGCAGGACTCCATAATCGTCTTTATAAGTTTTTCCTGACCAGTTATTTCGAGTAAATGTATAGATTTAGATAAAGAGTCTTTGTATTCTTCTCTGCCGAGATTGTACTCTGCAATTGCTTTTCTAAAATACAGAAGTCCCAGACCACTTAAAATATTATTTTTTACACAGGTTCCTATTCCAAGATTTGCATAATGTAAAGCTTCTTCGTCAAGCGAAAGAATGTGATAAGTATATGATATATTGTAATACAACCTTATTCTCGTTTCCCATTCTTCAGAAGAAAGATTATGTAAGCAGAATAAGAGGACTTCAAGGCTTTTTTCTGCACCTTCTATTTTTTTAAGGAGCAAAGCCATGTTCATTAGAATTCGAATTTCCATGTCACTGTAAACAAAATCCGCATAATTAGAAAGAGAGAAATTTGGGATAGTGATTTCCATCGCTTTTTGAAGCTTTTCCATAGCTTTTTCATAATTTTCATTGATTGTTTTTTCAAAGACAGACTCAGCAGTTAGTAAAAGTTGATTTAATAACTTAGAGTAATATAGGCTCATATCACCTTTTTCAAGCAATTTCTTTAACCTATCAATATCATCTCTCAAACTTTCAAAATCTCCGCTTTCAAGTTTCTTTTCGAGAGAGGATTTTATGTCAAAGAAAGTAGAATAATCTTTTAATCTGTATTTTAGGAGCAATTCATTTAAATCTTTTTTATAGAGATGGGACAAAAGATCTAAAGTTTCCTGTTTGGGTATGACTTTACCGTTTTCAATTTTTCTAAGTGTATCCCTGCTGATGAAAGCTTGTTCAGCAACATCGCTTTGGGAAAGTCCCAGAGATTTGCGAATATTTTTAAGTTCTTCACCAAATGCTTCTAAATCATAATAGAAACCATCCATTTTTTAACACCTCATGCCGATTCAAATCGGCTTGAAAATATCCTGGTTATTATCTATTATATAGTTAAAAGGAGAAAATGTAAAGGGCAGGTGAAGATGGAATGAATAAGAAACTAATAATTATGTTCTTTGTTGTAAACATTTTATTTACATCTTGCTTTTTTAGTCCATTAGGAGAAGGGAAAGTAGTTCCACTGTGGGAAGAAGATGCAATTGACTTGCACTCCTATGACTCCATTGGGATGAAATGATGGGGTGAATCGATTTAGTTTTCTTTTTAAAGTACATAAAACGCCAGAGACAAATGCAGGTGACAGTTCCTTTTATCCGATTTCTAGATTCCAAACAAAAAGAACCGCCTTCTTTGTTTGGATTATTTGTGTTAAAGTCCAAATTTTCGGATAATTTATTTTAAAAATCCCTTTTCAAATCTTATACCACTGTATTTTACTCTCTTAGAAGCCATTTTACAAATTTAGCCTATTGTAACTTACAGTTACAAAATTAAAAATTTTCACTGGTGATATAGTTTTTTTGCTTGGAATATTGACGTACATTAGTGTAACTCCAGCTTATGTGAATGATAAAAAAGAGGTGCTCCAATATCTAGTAGCAGAAGAAAGAGAACCAAGGATACATGGAGATATAAATAATCCATGGGGTGGATAGAAGCTTAGAAATTGAAAAGTATTTTTCATATCCAATGCTTACTTAATCGTAGAAGATACTATTACAAAGCCAAAATACATTTCAGGTAGGCTGAAGGCACATCTTAGAACTTTGATGTAACTACAAATAAAAAAGTTTTAAGATGTGCTGAGTATAGAAATTGATGCTGTAGCGTATAATGCTAAATTTCTTAAGAGTAATACAAACAATTTTAATACAATAGAATCTATATATACCCTTCCGGCTCAAAAGAAATATTCTAAACATCAGATCGCAGAGTACCTTTATAATGAGTTTAAAGTAAAACACATTGCTATTGGCGATGTGATTACAGAAGATGAAACGCTTAAAGTAGAAAAGGAAAAGGTCCAAGATATAGAAAAAGAAGTTGAATATGTGTTTGACAATATAATCGCTGATAGGTTTATTTATCTAAATGAATACTCTCTTCCATTAATATCATTTTTCTCCAAATCATATAATGATAATTTTTGTACTACAGGTATCTCAAATATTACGATAACAGCCAGCGGGGATATATGGCCATGCCAATTGTTCATTGGGAGAAATGAATATCATATGGGGAAAATAGATTTTAACGACATTACAAACTTCGATTTTAAAAAATTCAATAAGGTGTCAGATAATTTTTACAAAATAAAGAAATCTAGATTTTCAGAATGTCAGAAATGTATTGCTAGATATTGGTGTGTAAAGTGCTTGGGAGCTATACAAAAAAATAACTTAGAAGAAAATATTATAACAAGTGAGTGTATAAATATACGGAAAATAACAGAAATAGTCTTAGAAAAATTAGGATATTACATTTTAAATGGCAATTTTGAAAAACTATACGGCAACCTAAGGAAAACAACAAAAGGAATTGAGGATAAATTTTTAAATGTTGTGTGAAAAGGAGTGAAAGACCTGTATGAGAGAATTTCTATTCAAGTATAAAAAAGAGTTTGTGCTTGCAGTATTTTTCTTAGTAGCTTCTGTATTGATAAATATTTACTTTGCTTTTATTTATAAAAAACTCATAGATGTAGCAACTACACGTGATTTGGTGAAATTTTATTCTGTTGTCAAATTCGCAGTAATGTTTACCATATTGGAAGCAGTAGTTGGATGGTTAAATAGAACAACTCGATTTCATTACATGAAAAAAACTTTGATATACCTAAAAGACAGGTTATTTAGAGCAATCATTAAAAAGGATGTGGAACATTTTAATGAAGTTAATACAGGTAAGTACATTTCAATTATTTCAAATGATGTAAAGATTGTAGAAGAGGATTATTTTAACAATTTCTTTAGGCTTTTAGGCAGTGCAGTAGGATTTGTGGCTGCATTAATTTCTCTATTTATATTAAGTTACAAAATAACTGTGATGATAATACTCATGGCAATTCTTAGTGTAATAATTCCTCGCATTTTTGATGATAAGATTGCTAAAATGAGAAACGATTATTCTGAGAGCTTAGAACTTTTTACTATAGAATCTAAAGATACTCTTACAGGACTTGAAGTGATAAAGAGCTTCGGGATAGAGGATAAAGTACATGAGAAGTTTTCAAAAGTTAATGAAGATGTGGAAGATAAAAAGCTTAAATACAGCGTACTTTTAAATACCTCTGACACCATGTCAGAAATTTTAAGTAGCTTTATTTTCCTCTCTGTATTTGCAGTAGGTTTATACTTTACCATAAAAGGAGAGATGACTTTAGGAACGATGATTGCCTGTGTACAGCTTACCAATAACATAATTATGCCAATATACAGTATGGGTCAAAATCTCAACAGGATACTCTCATTAAAGAGCATATCACAGAAGATAAATGAAGTATTACAGGAAAAGGAAGAGAGGAATGATTATATACCAGTAAAATCTTTTAACGACTCAATAGAATTTAAAAACGTATCTTTTAGCTACACAGGGGAGACAAAAGCTTTGGATAATATAAACTTTACAATCAAAAAAGGAGGAAAGTACGCATTAGTAGGGACAAGTGGAGCAGGGAAATCCACAATACTCAAGTTATTGTTAAAACAATATGAAAACTATGAAGGAGAAATAAAATTAGATGGGATAGAATTAAGAAGAATAGACAAGAAAGACTTATTCAAGATAATAACCCTATTACATCAGAATGTATTCATATTTGACGGGACAGTAAAAGACAACATAACCCTATTTAATGACAGATACACGGATGAAGAAGTAGTAAGAGCGGCGAAGATAGCAGGATTAGGGCCGTTATTAGAGAAATTGCCAGAGGGGATATTAAGTGATGTAGGAGAAGGGGGAAAACTTTTATCGGGAGGGGAGAGGCAGAGGATAGCGATAGCTAGGTCAATAATAACAAATGCGTCAATACTGGCACTGGATGAGGCGACAGCGGCGTTAGACAATGAGACGGCGTATATGATAGAGAAGACGATACTAGATATGGACATAACAGCGATAGTTGTAACACACAGGTTGTGGAGTGAGCTACTCAAAAGGTATGACGAGATAATAGTATTAAGGGATGGAAGGATTGTGGAGAAAGGAAGGTTTGATGATTTAATGAAGATGAAAGGGTATTTTTACAGTTTGTTTAATATAGAGAAGCTGGATAAAGTAGAGGAGCGTATAGAAGAAGAGGGAATATATGTGGTGTAAGGTAAAGTGTTTTATAGAGGAGGATGAGCCAAAGTGAAGGCATTTTTGTTAAAATATAAAAAAGAATTTGTAATTGCAGTATTTTTTGCAATTCTTGCTGCTTTGATGAATGTTTTTGTAGCATTTATCTTAAAAATGTTTTTTGATGTAGCTACAATAGGCAGATTAGAGAATTTTTATACTGCCGTTGAAATAGCATTGGTTTTTGTGATTTTCAACAGCCTTGTACTCTGGTTGGCTCAAATATCTAAATTCGACTATATCAAAAAGAGCTTAATACATTTAAAAAATGTACTCTTTGAGAAAATTATAGGAAAAGATTTAAATCAATTTGATGAAGTAAATACCGGTAAATATATTTCAATTGTTTCCAACGATATAAACATGATAGAAGAAAATTATTTCAACAACTTTTTTGAACTGGTAAGCAGTGGAGTGGGATTTTTAGCAGCACTAATTGTTTTATTCATACTTAGTTATAAAATTACCTTTATAATAATTGGTTTGACAGTTTTAAGCATGTTAATACCGAGAGTTCTGGATAGAAAGATAAGCGATTTAAGAGGAATTTTCTCACACAGTTTAGAAGAATATACGAGTATGGCAAAAGATATCCTCGCGGGGTTTGAGGTAATAAAAAGCTTTGGCATAGAAGGAAAGGCAAAAGAGAATTTTGAAAATGTAAATGAAGAAGTAGAGAAAAATAAGCTCAAATTCAATTTAGTACTGAATATGGCAGATGTAATTGGGTATTTTTTAGCTTTGGGTTTAATGTTAGTAGTGTTTGGATTAGGTATGTGGGAAGAAGATGCAATAGAACTACACTCCTATAATTCCATTGGGATGAAGTAATGAGTGAATCGATTTAGTTTTCTCTTTAAAGTACATCAAACGCCGGGGACGGTTCCTTTTGTCCGATTTTTAGGTTTCAAACAAAGAGAACCGTCCCCTTTGTTTGGATGATTTATGTTAAAGTCCAAATTTTCAGATAATTTATTTTAAAAATCCCTTTTTAAATCCTGTACCACTGTATTTCACTGTTTTTGAAGCCATTTTGCAAATTTAACCTATTGTAACTTACAGTTACAAAATTAAAATTTTTCACTGGTGATATATGAAAAAAAGAGAAAAAGAAAGAAAAAAGCGAATAACTTCGATGAAACGAAATATTGGGGAGGCTTATAAACGTTTTTGCCATTTTACTGGTAGAGATAAGAATGTTAGGATAAAATTGAAAGAGGATTTGGGAGGAGAAGTAAATTGAAAAAGCGATAACTCTGCTGATCATAATAACCTCTTTATTGGAGATATTTATATTAATTAGGGTTGCTCTATATTATTTCCATATAAAAGATGTAAAAACAATTCAAAAATATTTGCCAGTAGCAAAAAGAAAATTATAAGGTCATTGAAATGGAAGAATTTAAATATTTAAAATTGCCTGTGGTGAACTTCATTTTCGAGGAATTGCTTAAAAATAAATTAATAAACTGTATTGCTTTGTTATAGGGTAGAAAATATTTGTAGGGAGGAGATAATTTTATGAGAAGATTTGTAATTTCGATATTGATAATTTTGTTAATTTTATCAACATGGAGCGCCGTCTTAGCTGATTCAATTAGTTCTAAGAATTATTACGAGTTGTCAGGAATAAGTGTAAGAATAGATGGGACAGAATTGAACGAATTATATTATAATGATAAGTTGAGTAATGTATCCTTAAAAAAAATAGATGATTTAATACTCTATACTGAAGTAGTAAATATTGAAAATATCGGAGAGTCAGAGTTCGTAGATGCAATAGTTAAATATAATGACGGGACCTTTGAAAAGGTAAGTAATATTGCTGATTGGGAAAGTGATAACCCTGATGTAGTATTTGCTTATAAAGGGAGAATTTTGGCAGTAGGTAAAGGAAGTACGATTGTCAGAGTATCAATTTCAAATTTTACAAGAGAAATTAAAGTAAATGTTGAAGGAAGGACTGATGTAAGAGAGGTAATTCTAAAATTAGATAAAGATACAGATAAAAAAACAAATTCTACCTATTTGAGAGATTATGTGGTTGATAAAGCAAAGAGAATGGTAGATGTTTCTTGGACTCCTTCTCAGAATCTAACCGGATGGTTAGGAAGATATACCTTTACAAAAGGTGTAACTTATAAAGGAATACCATATTCTCAGACACCGAATCAAAGAGATGAAATTGGTTTTTTGCAAAGTCTAAATAATGCAGCAGATTTTTATGTTCCGTATACAGATCCTAATGGTAGAATAATGCCTAGATATGGGAGTGATTGTTCTGGATTTGTGAGTTTTGCATGGGGGATAAGTAGACAGACGACATGGAGTTTTTTACAAGGGATAAAAAATGGGACGTACAAGAAAGTGGGTTCATACAATGTAGATAACCCTACCTCAAGTGAATTATTAACATCATATCTACAACTTCAAAGAGGAGATGCTGTAGTAAATGAAGGCCACACATTTTTAATTGCATATAACGACAAAACAAACAAAAAAGTATATGCATATGAACAAACTCCTTATTATGCGCAATATACTGTATGGACCTATACTCAAATGGCTGATGGAAAATATAGGCCTTTTACACTGACATACATGGATGACCCGATTTTACCGTATAGTTTGTTTCTCGAGTTAGAATAAATGAAAAAAGAAATAATCTAGGAGGGAGAAAAATGAAGAAATGGTTATATTTTATTTCATTATCCTTATTGATTTTCTTTCTTTTTGTGGCTTGTTCGGAGAAGATAGGTACAATTCCTGAAAATTATTCATATAATTATGATAACTATCTAGAGTACGATTACATGAAAAAAGCTGGAGATACTAAAGGCTCATTTAGTTTTAAATATCCAAAGGGATGGGTTGTAGAAAAATTACCCACATGGGAAGCAACTTCAGAAAAGGAAGCTTCTCCAGATTGGGGAGTAGAATTGTACAAAGAGGGGGATAAAGAAAATAAGATAACAATACTTGGAATTGTAGGGGGCGTGCCTGTAGATAAAAGCCGAGGGAATGAGTGGGAAAAACAGGGTTTTCAAAAAAGTCAACTCGTGGTTGGAAATGTGAAAAGAGGGGAAGTATACTCTGGAATAGTTGAAAACAAAGTAAAAACAGTAGTTCTTTATTATGACAAAGATAACCCACCAAGATTTGAGTCTGGCTGGCGCTTGGAAGCTCATGCCCAAGTCGACAAACAATTTTATAATAAAAACAAAAATGAAATATGGCATATTTTAGCTAGTGTAAAGAAAATTGAATAAAACTGCTATTGAGTATCAATTGTAATTATAGTATTTTGCTACTTTATAAATCAGTGCAGACAGACACCGGGGACGGTTCCTTTTGTCCGATTTTTAGGTTTCAAACAAAGAGAACCGTCCCCTTTGTTTGGATGATTTATGTTAAAGTCCAAATTTTCAGATAATTTATTTTAAAAATCCCTTTTTAAATCCTGTACCACTGTATTTCACTGTTTTTGAAGCCATTTTACAAATTTAACCTGTTGTAACTTACAGTTACAAAATTAAAATTTTTCACTGGTGATATATGAAAAAAAGAGAAAAAGAAAGAAAAAAGCGAATAACTTCGATGAAACGAAATATTGTAAGGGCCTATAAACGTTTTTGCCATTTTACTGGTAGAGGTAAGAATGTTAGGATAAAATTGAAAGAGGACTTGGGAGGTGAAGTAAATTGAGGAGAATTATAGTTTTGTTGATAATAGTAATTTCTTTGCTTGGGACATTGGCATATGTTAACATAGCTCCAACTTATGTGAATGATAAAAAAGTGGTACGCCAATACCTAGTAGCAGAAGAAAGAGGACCAATGATACATGGAGAAAGGTGGGATAAAACACATACCATCAATTGAAAGAACCAGTAGAATTATAAAAAATTTAGTGATATAGTTACTATATCCTTTCTAAATGACAAAACTGTACACGGAAATACTGCTTTGAAGAAGTTTCAAAGATTTGCGAATATTTTCTACTCTTAATCAAAAGCTTCTAAGTTATACTAAAATTTATCCATTTTTTGATGCCTTACCCTGATTTAAATCGTGTTGAAATTATTCTATTTACCATCTGTTATATAGTTAAGGAAGAGATATGTAAAGATGGCGCCATTTTGATATCTTCGTTGTGTTTTAACATGGTGGTCAAAAATAAAGTTGGACCATTAGGAGAGGAAGATTTAATAAGATGGCATTTTGCAGTGTCTGGGAGGTGATGGTAAAATGCGTTAAAATAACATTTTGGTAGTAAAAATTATTTAACAGGGGGCGTAGAAAATTACAAAATATAAAAATATATTGATGGTAATTATTTTGATTGTGGTCATAATTGCGTTAACATTTTTATATTACAAAACACATTTGGGCACTATAAACAAAATTAGGGATAACTTAATAACAAATAACGAAACCACGGATAATTTGGATATATTAAGCTATAAAGATTATAAGGAATTATTTGGAACAATGGTTAAGACTTTTAACATAGAGGGTTTCAAAGTGAAGGCTAGCACTATAGATGGGAATGTTACTGCAATTGAAAAAGAACTATCATTTGGTAAAAGGGAGTTTTTAACTTTAAACGGTGATTTTAATTCTCCAAATACTGATGAACAGTTTACTATAGAAAATGAAAAACAGAATATACAAATAACAGTTGGAATTTACTACACGGAAAATTATCTTGGTAATGATTTTGTGGGATGGATTTATAATAAAGGATTTGCACATTTAAATAAAAATTTAGCAGAAAAAAATAGTACAGCTGTTTTAACATATAAAAATTTGATAGTTTTAGTTCAATATTCATCAACAAGCGAAGTAGATATATCATTAATGAATAATGTCATGAAAGCATTAATAGAAATATTAAAAAATTTTGATAAGACAAAAAATGATTAGACTAGATATGATAATAACTACTTTTAAACTTTTAAAATATAATTTATGAAGAGAAAGGAGAAATCCAGAATGAAAAAAATTATATTGTTACTTATGATTCTTGTCTTTACATTATTTATAAATGCATATTTTGTTGGTCAAGTCCAAATTTTTGTGTAAAATCCCCCTGGTTAGAACATGAACCTTCTTTATCACCACCGTTCAATTCATTGTACTGCTTCCGCCCCCTGGTGTCAAGGATACGCTACGCCGGGCTTTTGCCCGTCCTTGACACCAGGGGGCTCCAGCAGTTATTAAAAACTAACGGTGGTGATAAAGGTCATTTTATTGAAATAACCTTATCCTTCGCTTTTTTTGAAATTTCTTTTTGCCACTCGAAATACTCAGTCATATCTAAATACTTCCTCCCTGAAGCCCATTTTTCATCTTGTTCCATTAACAATGCTCCTATTAGACGAATGCCAGATTCTCGACTTGGGAATATTCTTATAACTCTTTCACGACGACGAATTTCTTCATTTAGACGCTCTAACATATTAGTAGTGCGAAGTCTCCTTCGATAAGGCTCAGGAAGTTCTAAAACTGCTATTGCATCTTCAAATCCTTCTTCTAAAATCTCCATTGCTTTAGGAGCTTTATCTCTATATTCATCTAATACTTGATTTAATAGCATCCTTGCTGTTCTGGGATCTGGTGCTTCAAAATAGGCTTTCATTTGGCATGTAATTCTTTTTGTAAAGCTTTTGGAGTCTTATCAAGGATATTTCTCATAAAATGTGTTTGGCACCTTTGCCACGTAGCTCCCTGGAAGTGTCGACAAATAGCTTGTACAAGTCCACTATGATGATCGGAAACTACCAAATCAACTCCATGGAGCCCTCTCTGCTTCAGCCATGAAAAGAATTCACTCCAGCTATCTTCTGATTCACTGTCTCCTATCATAAGGCCTAATACTTCTCGTAAGCCTTTTCATTTATGCCTACAGCAATTAATACGCTGCGTTGACGAACACGTCCCTCTTCTCTTACTCTTACACCTGGCATCAACTATAACAAAGGGAAAGCTTTTTTCTCTTAAAGGTCTTGAATTCCACGCTGTAATAATAGGATCGAGATTTTTGCAAAGCTCGGAAATTGTGGATTTTGAAAATTCAGTTCCACAAAGTTCATAAGTGATTTCTTCGATTTTTCGGGTAGATACTCCATTAACCACCATCTCCATTAGTGCCAACAAAAGGGCCTGCTCACTTCTCTGGTAACGGTTAAAAAGGTCAGTGGTAAATTTGCCATTGCGGAGTCTTGGAACTCTTAAGGTGAGAGTTCCAACTCTGGTAATTAAACTTCTTGAATAATAACCATTACGATAATCCTGTCTTTCTTCTGTCCTTTCATAAGGTTCAGCTTTAACTTGTTCAGTAGCCTGAGCTGCTAAAATTTGATTAAGTACAGACTCTAATAATTTAGCTAACTTTTCATCTTTTGTTCCTTTTACAAAAAGATAATGCAAAATTTCAGAATCTATGGTAATATTGTATTGAGCCATTTCCTATCCCTCCGGTTAGATTTTTTGGTTCGTTTCTATTTCTATTCTAACCAGGGGTGGGGAATGGCTCAACTCCTTTTTACACAATTATATAGACTTAACTTATTTTGTTTATGCAAATGATTTATCCAATGGTAATGATAATACAATACCAGATAGTGTATTAGAAAAGGTCAAAAGTAAAGTAGAAAAATCCCAATTCAAATTGCCAGAAATAAGAGCTTGGGAAATAGATAAAGATGGAAGCAAAAGAGAAGTTATCCCAAAAAGTATCAAAAATAACAATGACTTAATATCTACTATGGGAGTACCTAATGACGGTTATATATATGTTTTTGATCACTATGACCCTAATTATGCAAGTAAAAATTGGCATTATGCAAGTGCAGGGACATACAGATTAGCAAATTATACTAATACCCCAATAAATGGTACTTATAAACAGCTGAACACCAAACAAATTTATTGGAATGTTTCAACAAATGTTTCAGGAGAAACTACAGTAGGGAATGGGTTTCTTGCTGGAATAAAATTAAAAACAGGTGTAGAAGTTGACAGAAGTCAAACATGGTATGCAGGAAAAGAGTATGGAGTTGCTTTTACTGTTCCTCCACGTACAGTATATTATTTAACTAATTATCAAGTGGGCATTAATTCTTCAGGGTTATTATATTGGAAAAAATATTCACCTTCAGGGACTTCATGGTTAGGTTGGTATACTGAAACTGCTGGGGGAACTGTTATTGATAAAGACGACATAAATATAGAAGTGACAGATTCTGAACCAATGTAAAACTTGACAAAGAGAACGGTTCCTTTTGTTTGAAATCAAAAAGTCCTCTAGAAATAGGAGGGCTTTTTGATTTATTCTCTATTAGAAAACATTATTTCGCCATTGTCAGAAAGAAAAGTATAAAAAGTTTTTGTAATTATAACATTTATACCTATAGGGGAGAATGACAAAAAATTAAAAGCAAAGGTATATAAAGTTTAAATTTTCAAACAATTTATTTTAAGAATACCTTTTTATGTTCTGTAATAGATAATATTACAGTCGTTGAAGCCATTTTATAAATTTAACCTGTTGTAAGTTACAGTTACAAAATTAAAATTTTTCACTGGCAATATATGAAAAATGAGAAAAAAAGCGAATAACTTCGCTGAAACGAAATATTGGAGAGGTCTATAAGCGTTTTTGTCATTTTATTAGTAGAGATAAGAATGTTAGGATAAAATTGAAAGAAAATTTGGGAGGTGAAGAAAATTGAAGAAAGCTATAGCTTTGTTGGCATTAGTAGATTTTTTACTTGGGATAGTGACGTACATTAACGTAAAGCCCTCCTATATAAATGATAAAAAAATAATGCAACAATACACGTTAGCAGAAGAAAGAGAACCAAAGGTATATAGAGAACCCATATATCAAGGGAAAAACTAAAAACTTAATATCCTCTTTCCAAATTAATGAAACTATACACGGAAACATTAGTTTAGGGAAATTCCACAGATTTGCGGATATTTTTAAGTTCCTCACAAAAAACTTCTAAGTTACAGTAGGATCCATCCATTTTTGACACTAACCCTGATTCAAATGGAAAGAAAAGATATGTAAAGTGGCGGTGTAAACAAAAAAGAAATTAATGCTTATCTTCCTAACATCTGTTATTTCAATGTTCTTTATTATATTTTAATGCAGGTATAATTACACCATTAGGGTAAGAAGATTTAACAAGATAGTATTTTGTAATATCTGGGAGGTGATGTTGTTATAAGACAAGTTTATAAATTATTGTGGAGGTGGTGATAAGAGAATCTTAGGAAAATGAATTTTTAAAACACGACTGATTTATTACAAAATATTAAGGTGAGGTGTGTGGATATGAAGAAAACAAATTATTTATTGATTTCTTTACTTGTAATATGCTTAATATTCCCCAGATTGGTACTAGCTCAAAGTTACTACAAAGAGAAATATAATATGACTGGGTATTCATATTCAATAGATGGCAATAAAATAGAAGATATAACAGTAAAGATAATAGAAAGCGATATAAAGGATGGGAGCTTATCGGGAAAAGCGGTTTTAATAACATCTACAGATAGTATACTGCTGAAATTTAACAATTTAAGACCCCAGAAATTGTCATCTGGCGAATTTAAAGATTACACTGGAATTGGAATAGCCCATACAAAAGAGGGAGATATGGATGTGGCAATAGCCATAGACAAAAATCTGGATAGAATAGCAGGGAGCATAGATTATAATAATGGGAACTCTATCAGGGTGTACAATTTTTTAGCAGGTAAAGATATACCTTCATTAGATCTGATAAGAGATAAAATAAATAGATACAGTAACTCAAGTCATTCTGAAAGTCCTGAAAATGTTTCTATATTAGGTATAGGAAAACTTGCAGATAGAACTGCTAATGGTATACACATACAGGTTTATGGACCATCATCTGTGTCGAGAAATAACCCTTCGCAACCATATCAGGTTAGAGTAAGACAAAACCTCTATACAGAAAATTGGGTAACAGTATCACATATAAGAATATGGGGTAGTCCTCCTAGAAATGGTGGTGAAGGATTATGGATTCAAGATGTAAATCCACATACAAGGGCTACTGGAACATTTTCAATTACTATATCAATTACTCCTTTTATAGGTATTACAATTAATACAGCAGTGGCAGGAGTAACGGAAAGCCATACTTCTACAGGAGTATCTTGGTACATTGTACCAACAGATCCTGTTATATCTTTTTATGATGGTCCAGATTCAAGCACAAATCCAACAGCTGTAGAGATGTATTTAGCGCCCATATCCGGAAGCGGAACGTATGTCTGTACAGGTTATGTTTCAGCGGAATTTAAGTTTTATGATGCTCTAAACAGATATTACGACACAAAAATAAATTCTGATGTACCGTATTCTGTAACAATATATTAATTAAGCAGTAGGAATAGCCGATTCTCTTTAAATTATAGATTGTTTATGGTAAAATAAAAATAAGAAAGTTACAAAAATTCTTCTGATTACAAAAAGTAATTGCAGACGCCTGTAAAACTACTATACTTAATGATAATGGTTAGAGGACTTTGTCATTAAACTTCTACAATATTATTCGATAAAAACACAGAATAGGAGTTTTCTCTAAAAAGGAAACACATAATTGAATTTTTTAAGGGAGAAAAAATCTATGCCCAAATTCTTTACTTACTTATTTGAGGTGTTTAATTGAAAATAATAGAGTTACGTTATTGCAAACCGAGAAAAGTTAATAATTATCTATACATCCGGAATTAAGTTTATAAGTAAATATAAATATTTATTTAAGAAACTAACCACGTTAAAAATTACCATAGTATCTGCGAAAAAATCTTTGCATAAAGTATGTATTTTCCATGAGTTAGGAGGGATTCTATTGGCATTATTTAGCATAGAACTCATTATAGTATCTATTGTGGCATTAGTTTTTCTTTTTGTTTCGGTATACAAGTCTTGGAGTAATACAGAGGAAATAAAAAAAGAACTGCAGGAAATTAAAGAATTATTAAAACAAAAAGATACCAAAAACTGAAATGTCAAACAGTGGGGACGGTTTTCTTTGAATTCAGACGGTGAGAACCGTCCCTCTTGTTTGATTATAGGAAGGTTTCCAACTTATACTTAAAAAAATACCTGTGCTCACAAATCCATCTGGCGAGTTTTATTCCTTAATGAAAAAGAATATTTGAATTACAGAAAAAGAAGAAGTAAAATAAAGCTTTCAGAAAATTGGAGGTAGAGGAGAGCTGTTAAGAGTAGTTCCAAATCTTGTGTTCATCTTTTTCCGTAATTGTTCATTTAGGTATTTAGCCAAGATATCAGAAATTGTTTCGACAAAAATTTTTATAAACTTTTTAGTAATTTTCTATAGCTATCTCCTTTAATTTTTCCGACCCAGTATATAAAATAAACGCATTGACTTTATGAGTGAATCGATTTAGTTTTCTCTTTAAAGTACATATAATAGAGGCTTATTTTACCTTCTTGAATTATTTTTAAGCTTTTTGTTTCTTCTTTTAAGTTTTTAAACTTACCGCTTTCAAGTTTAGTTTTAATGGAATTTTTTATTTTATAAAAAGTGTTTATTGTAAAATAAAAATAGACAAAGTTGTAAAGAAAAATCCCCACTTTTGCAACTAAAAAATCCCCAGATTTGCAAAGGGTCATTACAGGTACCCATAAAAACTATTATCCTTGTAGTTAGGGACAACTTAACTGCAAGGGAGGAATGGAGGATGCTCACAATGCCCCAAATAGATGATATCAGAAATGCGTTCTTTTTTAAAGGGTTAAATATCAGTGAAATTGCAAGGAAATTTAAAGTTGACCGTAAAACGGTACGCAAATATGTTTACCAGGAAAACTGGAATGTTTCAACTGACACCAAAGCGAAAAAGGTATTTCCAAAACTTGAGCCTTTTAAAGAAGATATAGATCAATGGATTGAAGAAGACAAAAGAGACAGTTAACTTAACATAAAATTCCCCATGGGTGCCTGGGGAAAAATCTTTGCAAAAATGGGGAATTCCCTCTTGCAAAAAACATTCAGACAAACGGTACTTTATTAACTGAAGAAGATGCTGCCTTTATAAAAAAACATAATGTTCATATAAGTTTATCATTGGATGCTCATTTAGCAGAAATAAATGACAAGTTACGCTGTTTTTATAATGGAAATGGAACTTTTACTCATGTGCGAAAAGCAATAGAGATGTTTAGTGACTACGAGTGGCAGGGAGTTATAGTGACGATAACTAAAAACAATGTGAATATAATAGACACAATAGCTGAGGCATTATATAATTGGGGAGTACGTTCTGCTTTATTTAATCCTATATCACCATCGGTATCTGAAAATACTGTTTTTGTGCCATCAATTAAGAAATTAATAGACAATTATAAGAAATTTATTGATGTAGTAATAAGACTAAATACCTACCAACCTAAAGGAAGGCGATTAGTGGTAGATAATATAGAATCATTGGTTTTAGCAATTTTTACTTCTAATATGCGAGGTATGTACTGCCATATGAGTCTTTGTGGAGCTGGGCGACTCTCTTACGTGATTACTTGGAATGGAGATGTATATCCTTGCTCTGAGTTTGTACAATTTGAAGAGTTTAAATGTGGGAATATATTTGAAGATTCTATTGAAACTATCATAAATTCAGAGGCATGTAAAAAGTTAAGACTTCGGAATGTTAATAAGATAGATACTTGTAATAATTGTCCATACAAACTTATATGTGGGGCTAATTGTCCTGCTGCAGTATATGGATTATCAGGAACATTGCTGGGAAAATCTCCTTATTGTAAATTTAATTTTGAGATTATAAACTATCTTTTTGAAAAGATTTCAGAACATGGTATTGAAATAGCTTATAAACTGGTAAGTGAAGCGTTTGAAGAGAAAATAAAGACAAGAAAACCATTAGTATGGATTGAGAGGTAAAGAATATGAGAAAAACTTCTTATTTTTCTCTACTATGCAAAAGAAACATTGCTATTATGTTTTTATCTAACATGGCTATAGGACTAATGGATGGGCCTATGAGATGGCTTTTGCCTTTGCTTTTGATGGAAAAAGGAGGACCATTTCTTGTAGGGCTTTCTTTTTCAATTGCTAATTTAGGCGATACAGTTATCGCCTTATTAGGAGGGCAATTCAGTGATAGATTTGGAAGAAAGATAATGCTAGTTATATCTTCACTTTTTTATGCTATTGGCAGTTTATTACTCTTTCTTGCTTTTTGGCAGGGGAGTTTGAATTTCATTATAATTGGGATGATTGCCACAATTTTCATATATGGTTTAAGTGGAATCTCTTCAGGTTCTACTCTGGCTCTGATAACTGAATCAATTTCGGAGGAAGATGCAGGGAAAGCTCTTTCATTAGTTTCTTTTGGAGGGCTCATGGGTCGCATTTTAGGTTCTTCATTTATAGGAATTCTTTTTAAAACAAAACCTGTTGAAGCATTGATTGCCATGACAGTGTTTTCTGCTATTTCAGTATTGCTAAGGCTTCAGCTTAAAGAAACTTTTGCATTAGATAGTGAAGGAATATCCACGTTTATGAGGACACTGACCGAGATTAAGAGAAATAAAATTATTATTGTGATTTCACATGACCCTAGTTTGTCAAATATTGCGGATAAAATAATTAAGTTTCCTATTAATCAAGGAACTTTTTAGAAGGTTAATAATTTTACTTTTGATTAATTTTTAAATTTATGAAAGGCAGAGGAGAAAGATGAGCGGGCATGTAATTGTCACTAACGGTGTATAATTGAGCCAGAAATAACAGTAATAGGAGGTTATTCTCCTCATTTTTTATTTCTAATTGTAAAATATTAGGCGAAAAATGCATTTTCGTTCCCCAAAATGACACTTTCGTTCCAAATTTCACAAATTTTGCTCTAAATATTGTATAATATTAAAAAACAGTTCAATCTTTTTGGGGGTATAAAAAATGAATTTTTTATGCCCACAGGAGGAACTAATTTCTTCATATGAGCGGTGTAGGGAAATTGGTATTGACCCTTCAATAACTCTGCCATTGGTGATATTAAATCAAGAAGATTTGCAAAAGAAAATACATAAAAATAAAGAACTCATAGAAGCTTTTCATATGAGTGTAGAAGAGGATTGGGTAAAAGGTGAATATCTATTTTTGCTTAGTGATTTTGAAGGATATTTATTGGACGTAAAATGCAGCACAAAAGAGAAAAAGTGTATAAAAGATTCAGGCTTTGAACAGGGAGTATCCTTTAGAGAAGAAAGCTGTGGTACAAATGCGATTTCAATGGCAATGCGATTAAAGAGGGTAGTGTATGTAAGACCTAAGGAGCACTACTGTGACATATTCAAAAAATGGCACTGTATTGCTTCACCTATAATGGTAGAAAATGGGAAATAGTAGGCTATGTGGATATATCAACCATTGATAAAAAAATTGCGGATGAAGTATCAATGGTAATAAAACTGCTAGCTGAGAAAATAGCAACTGAGTATGAAAAGATAGTAAAAGAAAAAGAGCTAAATGAGATAAAGATAAAATTAAATGACAGCCAGATAAAAATGCTGGCATTAGAGGCAAAAGGATATAGAGAATTAGACATAGCAGAAGCTCTTGGAATAGGGGTTGTGACTGTAAAATATCACAAAAGAAAAATAGTAGAGAAACTTGGGGTAAAAAATATCAAAGAGGCAGTAATAAAGGCAATTAGGTTGGGATTGATAGATTTGGATTAAAATTTGAGACTATACTTTAGTATAATTTTTTTGCTTATTTATGTAAACCTTAACTGGAAATGTAATAAAAACTATACTAAAGTATAGTAGACATGTAATTAGTTTCATTGTATAATGAAAATAAAGAATAAATAAAGAATGAATACAGAGGAAAATATATAACAATAATTTCTTAATCCATAAAGATTTTGAAATTTAGCAAAACCTAAATAAGGGAAAAGGGGGATATGAGGTTTATTAAACTCACTTATTTAATGGTTAGATAAGTAAGAAATAACAATATAAGCCATGAGATGCTCTTGTTGTGATGAGAAATTTAAAGAAAAACTAAGATATTAAGAGAAAATAAAAGATAATAGAGGGAGGTGAAGACGTGGGCAATATTAAATTGTTAAAATTAATAAAAAAACATCCTTTATTTTGTCGAATTGAAATATTAGGGGAACATGCACATGGACAATGGCAAAGATTTTGGAGAGCAGATTTAGAGCGACTATTTACAGTGGAATGATGGCTGTGTGGAATATGATGTTTATTTTAGGGCCGGTAGTTGGAAGTATTCTTTATTCAAGCAGTCCAAAACTTACTTTTTTTGTAGCTTCTACCCTTTTATTGGTTACGTTTATACCTATAAAAAAGATTAGTATCTATTTTCATAATTTAGTCCAAGCAGAAAAAATAACACATTGACATTAATCAAACACCGGAGACGATTCTCTTTGTTTTGTTGCCTATTAGAAAATATCATTCCATCATTGGCAGAAACAAAAGTATTGAAAGTTTTGTAGTTATAACATTTATAGCTACAAAAAGGGATATACAAGAAATCAAAATAAAAAAATATAAAGTTTAAATTTTCAGATAATTAATTTTGAAAATTACTCCTTAAGTTTTGAAAAGCTTTATTTTACCGCCTTTGAAGCCATTTTGCAAATTTAACCTGTTGTAACTTACAGTTACAAAATTAAAATTTTTCACTGGCGATATATGAAAAAAAGAGAAAAAGAAAGAAAAAAGCGAATAACTTCGATGAAACGAAATATTGTAAGGGCCTATAAGCGTTTTTGCCATTTTACTGGTAGAGGTAAGAATGGTAGGATAAAATTGAAAGAAAATTTGAGAGGTGAAGTAAATTGAGGAGAATTATAGTTTTGTTGATAATAGTAATTTCTTTGCTTGGAACATTGGCATATGGTAACATAGCTCCAGCTTATATGAATGATAAAAAAGTGATACAACAGCAATACCTAGTAGCAGAAGAAAGAGAACCAAGGGTACATGGAGATATAAATAATCCATGGGGTGGATAGAAGCTTAGAAATTGAAAAATATTTTTAATATCCAATGCTTACTTATCGTAGAAGATAAAAACTAAAGAAGTATAAAAAGATATCTATAGAACGGCTTAGATGAAAGCTTTTGAATTTTCCCCAATCTATTATAAATAAAAAAGATGTAAAGCAAAAATAGATTTCAGGCAGCCTAGAAGCACATCTTAGAACTTTTATGTAGAAAAGTTTTTGAGATGAGCTCAGGATAAAAATTCTTTAAGGGGAGAAAGAAAATGAAACCGTCTAGATATAACTTTTTCTTTGACTTTCCTGAAGAGCCGGAGAAAATAGTAGCTTATAACTCAAGAACAGGAGCTTTAGCCTTAATGGAAAAAAAGAATCACGACAAGTATAAAAATTATGTAGAAAAAGGCATTTCGATTGATGACAGTAAATTAATAGAAGACTTGAAAAAAGGTCAATTTCTCATAGATGACAATATTGACGAACTTCAGCTATTACGTTTCAATCTCTGGCGGAGTAGATTTAATGACAAAAATTTGGGTTTAACTATTGCACCTACATTAGGATGTAATTTTGCTTGTGTATACTGCTACGAAAAGGGCAATCAGAAAGATGTATTTATGAGTGAAGAAGTACAGGATAAAATAGTTAAATATATAAAGCAGCGGATAAAGTATTTGCAGAGTGTAAATATTACTTGGTATGGAGGGGAACCTTTATTAGCTTTTGACATTGTCAAAGATATGTCAGAAAAAATTATAAAGCTCTGTGATGAAAATGAAGTTATGTATGGAGCATCTATTATAACGAATGGATATAACTTGACAAGGGAAGTAGTGGAACAATTTAGGAACCTGCGATTATCATTTATACAAATAACATTGGATGGTCCCCAGGATGTACACGATAAAAGACGTCCTTTAAAAAGTGGACAGGGAACTTTTGAAAAGATACTAGTTAACATAGAAGAAAATATTGATATAATGCCAAATATTTCTTTAAGGATAAACGTAGACAAAGAAAACGTAAACAGAGTTAATGAAATATTAGATGGGTTGGAAAGAAGAGGATTGAAAAATAAACTTAGTGTTTATTTGGGATATGTAGAACCTACAAATGATTGTTATGTACCAAATAAGTGTCTATCTATGCATGAATATTCTAAGGTTACTTATATGTTTGAAAAAGTGTTAAAAGAAAGAGGTTTTTCGAATAATTTAATGCATAAGTACCCCCATTTAAAATACAATTTTTGTGGAGCAGATAGTGTAAATTCAATGGTGATAGACCCGGAGGGATACATATACAAGTGCTGGTCTGATATAGGGATAGAAGAGTATAGGGTAGGAAATATATTAAACGACACATCCTTAGTTTCTTTAAATGTTGATAAATATATGGAATATCTTCTTTATGACCCTACGATAGACGAGATGTGTATTGATTGCAAGCTCCTGCCAATTTGTATAGGAGGATGTCCAAGGAGAAGAATAGAAAGAATGACAGAAAGATGTGGAGATTATAAGTATGTTTTAGAAGAATATTTGAAGGATATAGCAAAAGAGCTATTAGAGAAAAAACAAGAAAAGGTTTAAACCAATTTGAGTGTATATTTCAGATATTAATTTTGATTAGAATGTGCGCACATTCTATAATATACTGGATTGGAAAAAGGAGGTGGAGAGAATGGAATATCTAATAGAAGGTTATAGTATTAAGCTGGGTACTATCATTCCAAATTGTCGTGAAGATCTTCCACCTGTGCCATGGCCAGGTCCTTGCGAGTGCTTAGGTTTTTGTTGGGGACAGGTATGCCGTCCGGCAAAAGAGTTACCCTACTATGAAGTAAGAAAATAAATTAATTATGTTAATAGCGATGCATCTGGAACTTTCAAGTTTTAGATGCATCGCTACTTTTAAAAATTATAAGTGAAAGGATGGATATATTCTTGAGCAGAAGGTTACCTATTTTAATGATTACTTTGGTATTTTTAGCAATCATATTCCTCGGTACACATATTTTTTTGAATACACAGCTTAATTTATGGCAACCAAAGGAATTAACAGAAAAGCAGAAAATAGAAGACTTTGAATACATGTACAGCATCTTAAAAGACAATTACGCACATTTTTATGAAGTGAAAAAAATGTATGGCTATGACTGGCTAGAGCATAAGGAGGAATTTAAAGAAAAAATAAGAAAAACGAAAGATAATTTGGGATTCTACCATACTTTGAGTAATATTTTATTTAAATTGCATGACGGACATACTTATGTCCTAAGTCCAGGGTATTACAAATATTTTTTAGGAATATTTGGGGATGGGGTTTATAAAGATATGTTTAGAAAATCGGAAGGTCATTATAAGATGTGGGAGGAAATTTTTAAGAAGGTTTATAAAAAAGGTGAGGTAGAGGACCCCTTTTTACAAACAAGGAAGAGGGAAAATATTGAAACAGATATTATAGAACCTGAAAAAGTTGCTTATTTAAAAGTCTATTCTTTTTTAATTGATAGGCATAAAGGAGAAGAAGAGTACAAAAAAGAAAAAGAGAAGATATATGATTTTTTGAAAGGTATAAAAGATTACCCATATCTAGTTATAGATGTTAGTGATAATGGAGGAGGCAGTACTAAATATTGGGTGGAAGCTATAGTAGCACCTCTAAGGAATAAATTAAAAGAAGTTGAAAACTTGTCAGTGAAGAAAACTTATCTCATAAGAGGTGGGGAGTATATTGTTAAACTGCTTAGTAATCGCATACCAGATTTGAGAAATAATACGATAGATAAGCTTCCTGTATATGATTTACTTCCAGAAGAAGTAAAAGAAAGTTTCACGTACTATGTTACTGAAAATGTAGTAAAAAATTACAAGGATTTTTTTGAAAGTATAGAGCCGATAGATTTTAAGGGGAAGATATTTTTAGTGGTTGGTAGTTCTACTTATTCAGGAGCAAGTATATTTGCAGAATTTTGTAGAGAAACGGGTTTTGCTACAGTAATAGGTGAAAGAACTGGAAAAGGAGATGGGGGATGGCTTACCACAAGTCTCCTGCGTCTTCCTAACAGCGGGTTAATCGTAAGATTTGATGGGGAAATGCTTATAAATCATGATGGTACTTCATATTTTGAAACAGGGACTATACCAGATATAGAAATAAAAATGATTCCTAAAAACCCATTTGAAAAAGATGAGGAGATAAAACAAAAAATACTGCAAGTAATTAAATCATTAGAAAGTGAAGAAAAGGGTATTAAATAAGGGAAAAAGGTGTGATATTGTTGAGTAAGAAACTGTCAATTTCCATGATTACTTTGATATTTTTACTGATTGTAATATTTTCAGCAGGATTTTTTACAGGTATATATACTTCAAACACTCTATTTGCATCAGAAGAATTAAAAGAGTTAACAGAAAAAGAAAAAATAGAAGATTTTGAGTATATGTATGATATTTTAAAAGACAATTACACACATTTTTATAAGTAAAGAAAATGTACGGCTATGACTGGTTAGCCTATAAGGAAGAGTTTATAGAAGAGATAAAAAATACAAGGAATAATATTGAGTTTTATAATAAATTAAATGAAATTTTGGGGAAATTGCATGATGGGCACCTTTATGTAGCAAGTCCTAGCTATTTTAATTACATTTTAAAATTAATTGAAGATGAAACGATGAGAGATTTTGTTGAATTTAAGCCTTTTATAAAAATATTTAAAGATTCCAAGAAAAATTATGAAAAATGGAGTGAATTGCTAGGAAGTGTAAATCCCAGTCATAATAGTAGCTTTTTTGTTCAAATGAGGAGAGGACAGAAAAATATAAAAACAGAAATTTTAGAAGAGGATAAAATAGCGTATTTAAGAGTTAATTCTTTTTTGATAGATAAAGATCAGAACAGTAAAAATTATCGGGAAGAGAAAAAAGAAATATACAACTTTTTAAAAACTATCAAAGATTATCCTTATTTAATTATAGACATTAGTGGAAATGTAGGAGGTTCTTCAGAATACTGGATGGATGCTATAGTAGCTCCACTGATAGGAGAAAGAGGTTTGGAATATTTAAAATTGGAATATTTAGAAAATGAGGATAAAAATACATATTTTTATTTATCGCGAAAGGGGAATTATACGCAAAAAAATTTCGGGAGATGTGTAATATTTTATGACGAAGATAAATTCAGAGAGAGTCCTATATACGATAAACTTTCAGAAGAGATGAAAAAAGATTTTACAATCTATGAATTTAAAAAAACCTATTTAAACAAGAGGAAAAGTATATAGAAAAGTTTTTCAAATCAAATGAATATGTAAATTTCAAAGGGAAGATATTTCTAATAATAGACAGAGCGACTTTTTCTGCAGCCACAGAATTTGCCAAGTTTTGTAAAGAAACAGGTTTTGCTACATTAGTGGGAAGAAATACTTTAGGCCATGGTTCACTTACCTCATATATGAGGCTTCCTAACAGTGGATTGATTGTGAGATTTGAAGCCGGCACAATTTTAAACCGAGACGGGGGTTCATTTTTTATAGAAGGTGTGAAACCAGACATAGAATTAGACGTTCCAGATACAAATGCTGGCTATCCAGAAGTAAGAGCAGAAATATTGAAGCAAAAGACAGTCGAATTGATTAAATCTTTAGGAAAAGAGAAGTAATTTCTAAAAATGCAAGAGAGTTGATCAATATGAAAATATTTAACTTTGTTAAAAAATTCATATTTAAGTACAAAAGCTCCCTGATAGTATTTCTATTTTTTAGTATCATTGGATGGCTCATGTCAATTATAGTACCTTACATTACAGGTAATTATATTGACCTTCTATTGCAGAGTAAAGATTTTAAAGTAATTTATGATTTTACAGCAAAGATAGTATTAATTGGAATAATCACTATAATTAGTTCTTTTGTAATGAACTACACCTATGTTAAAATTCAGACCAAATCAATGACAGACTTAAACTTTTACGTATTGGACCATGTAACTAAATTGCCTATTCTTTACTTTAAAGGGGTAGACAGTGCATGTCTAAATCAAAGAATAAACTTTGACAGCAATACTGTAGTTTCTTTTGTATTAGCCAATGTGCTAGATATTCTTACTAATGCTTTAACTATTATTTTCTTGGCTTATATTTCCATGAGAATAAATGCCAAATTGACTTTAGAATTAATGGCTTTGATTCCCTTATATATATTGCTTTACTTTGTGTTTAGAAAACCTTTATATATACGAGGCTATGAATTAAAAGAAAAACAGAACGAATTTTTTTCAAAAATGAATGATAATTTGCAAAATGTAAAAGTTATAAAACTAAATGCGACTTTTAAGGAAGAAAGGGCAAGATTAAATAGCGCATTTGAAAAAATGTTTAATTCATTACTAAGATATACAAAAGTTTCTTATCTTTTTAATAGCAGCAATTCAATGGTGACTACTATTGCAAGGGTAATAATATTTTTTGTTGGCGGAATGGAAATAATAAATGGAAATTTGACAATAGGAGATTTTACGATAATTAGTAGTTATTTTTCAATGATGATAGGAAGTGTAGGATACTTTTTAAACTTAGGTAAGTCATATCAGGATGCTTTAATTTCCTATGATAGATTAAGACAAATATTGGATGAGCCCCAAGAGATAAATGGTACTATTAGATTAGAGGGTATAGAGACTATTGAACTTAGAAATGTTTCCTTTGCTTATGACAATTCTAAAAAAATTATACACGATTTCAATTATGAATTTGAAAAAGGGAAAATATACTGCATTGTAGGTGATAATGGAGCCGGCAAAAGTACTCTCATTAATGTAATTCTTGGGATTTTAGTAAATTACTATTCAGGTGAGATATATTACAATTCAATAGAAATTAAGGAACTAGACATGTATTACATAAGAAGGAAAATTATTGGAGTCACAGAACAGGAACCAAAATTAGTTAATGACACAATTATAAATAACTTAATATATGGGGTGGAGGTTTACGATTATAAAACTATTGATAAACTGCTAAAAGATTTAAATGTAGATATAGATAAATTTCATGAAGGATTGAATACAAAACTAAATGAAGCCTCCAGCAACATTTCAGGAGGAGAAAAATTAAAGATAGCGATTGCCAGGACATTTTTAAAAGATCCAGATGTCATAGTGTTAGATGAGCCCACGTCTGCCTTAGATGTTGTTAGTATTGAGAAATTAAAATCTATGCTAACAGCACTCAAGAAGGAAAAAATAATTTTAATTGTTACTCATAACCAAGAGTTTTTAAATATAGCGGATGAAGTGATAGATTTAAATAGAATTTCTAAAAAGGTGGAATGTTTGGTGTAATAAGATGTCAATATAAGTATAAATGGCTTTTACATTTAGGTTGTAGCTGAAATTGTGTATAAATTGTAAGTTTTAAAATGAGTATTTTGCTATTTAAAATTTTTCATTGGAGATATATAAAAAGTGTGGAAAAGGAAGAAAAATATAGATAACTTCGCCAAAACGAAATATTGGAAAGGCTTATAAACAATTTTGCCATTTTACTGAAAAGAGGTAAGAATGGTAGGATAAAATTGAAAGAAAATTTGGGAGGATGAGGAAAATTGAAGAAAGCTATAGCTTTATTGGCATTAGTAGCTTTTTTACTTGGGATAGTGACGTACATTAACGTAAAGCCCTCCTATATAAATGATAAAAAAGTAATGCAACAATACATGTTAGTAGAAGAAAGAGAACCAAAGGTACATGGAGTATTTCAGAAAATTGAATGACAAGTTTATTGCAAAATACCAATAAGCTTTTGAATAACTTCTTTCTGCACTTTTGTTGTTTTTGGTGAATTTAAAAGAGTATTTAATTGCTTTTTAAGAGAATCTTTATCTATCACGCCTTCGTAACTGAAATTATATTCAAGGAATTTATAAATTTACATTGTCTGTTTATCTTCTAAAGTGGTAAGTGCATCTATAAATCTCTCTAAATTATTGTAACAGAGTTTACCAACTATATTTGCATATTGTTCTGCAAAAGCGTCGTCAAGACCCTGAGTTGCTTTCAAAATATTTGTTATATCTTTTGTATCCATATTATCGCATTTTCTTTCATAGAGCCATGTGAGAAGTTTCATGGCACCGCCATTACTTTGTTTTTCATAAAGGGACCAATTGAGTTTTGGAAGTGTTGATATTATCTTTTTTGCATTAGCTTCACTCGTTTCATCACCTTTAAACAGCGACAGTACATAAGCTTCAGGAGAAGTTTCCTTGGATTTGCCGTCTAATTCACTTTGTTGTTCATTGGAATCAGGTTTATTTGAAGGTTGGCTATAACATCCAACTAATAAGAAGAGTCCTACGATAAGTAGTAGTGTCATGATAAAAAAAGAGTATCTGCTAAACATCGTAATATCTCCTTTCATATTTTTTAAAAAGAATTTCTACCGTATATTCTATATTAAGGTAACAAAATGTAAAGTTGTAAAACAAAAAATTGACAAGCAAATGAAGACTTACTGTTTCTATTGTTATTTTACTGTCAAATGAAGAAATGGTAAAATAAATTTGTAAAGCTATAATTTTATTTGGCATAAAAATAGTATCAAATCTTATAGGATTAATTTTAAATTTTGAAAGGCAGAGGAGAAAAATGAGTAGTTATGTAATTGAAGTAAAGAATCTTACAAAAATTTATAGAAGACAGGTGAAAGAGGCGGGCCTTATAGAAAGTGTAAAGAGTATATTTAAACCTTTATATGAAGAAGTTGAAGCATTAAGAGGAGTTTCTTTCAATGTAGGAGAAGGAGAAATTGTAGGGTATATAGGGCCAAATGGTGCAGGGAAAACTACTACTTTAAAAATTCTTGCAGGAGTCCTTTTTCCTACAGAAGGAGAAGTTAAAGTGCTTGATGAAATTCCATACAAAAGGAGTAAAAAATTTTTATCTAAAATAAGCTTTATTATGGCATCAAGGGGATTTCTTGAAGAGGTAGCATGGGACCTACCTGTTTTAGACGGTTTTTATTTCATAAAAGAAATTTACAATCTTTCGTATAGCGAATACAAAAAGAGAGTAAACAAACTATCTGAAATGATGAAGATAGAAGATATTTTAAAAAGTCCTGTGAGGAACCTCTCCCATGGCCAGAGAAAAAAAGTGGAGATAGTTGCAAATTTGCTGTGGGAACCGAAGTTAATTTTATTAGACGAACCAACTTTAGGGCTTGACATATTTTCACAAAATGAACTTCACAATTTTTTAAAAGAGTATGTAAAGGATTATAAGGCTACTGTAATCCTCACAAGCCATAATATGAAAGATATAGAAAAATGTGCTTCAAGGGTTATAATGATTGATAAAGGTCGGAAATTATATGATGGAGATATTGAGGGGCTGAAGAAAAAAATATTTGGCAGGAAATTTATAAAAATCTGTTTTGATGAGGTATTTGATGAAAGTCTAGAAAAGAAATTCCTGAGTATAGAAGGTGTATCGGTCATATCAAAGGAAGAAAACTGCCTTACAATTAGTGCAGAAGAAAGCATTTCAAAGGATGTGGCGAAAGAAATTTTAAACAAATACAATATTTCAGATATTGAGATTATGGATCCAACATTAGAAGAAGTGGTGTATAGATTCTACAGTGAGGGGAAGGAAAATGATTAGACTGTATTTAGAAGGTGCAAAATGTGAAATAAAGAGAATGCTTCAATACAAAGCAAATTCACTATTTTACTTAACAGTTGTCCTCATTCCGCCTTTAGCCCTTTTCTTCCTCTGGAAGACAATACTTTCCCATGGAGGAAGCATTGGAGGATATAACCTTTCAGATATGGTTACATATTTTATTGTGACACAATTTTTTGTAATGAATACTCCTTATTCTGCTTGGATAGAAATAGGGGAAAGTATAAAAGATGGAAGTTTAAGCCTTTGGCTTACAAAGCCCGTGAACCATTATCTTCTTTATCTTTTTAGGCTTATTGGCTCATGGATTTTACAGTGGATCTTTGGAATCGCAGGAGTTATAGTGGTATCAATTATACTAAAAGATTATGTTGTAATTCCAAAGGAAGCCAGTACATATTTTTTAAGTATTTTATTTTGGATGGGTGGAATAGTAATAGGGTTTAGTTATGGTTATATACTTAACCTTTTGAGTTTTTGGTTTGAGAGAAGTACATACATTATATATTTTTCTGAAGGGATTGTTGCACTTTTATCTGGTATGCTGATTCCGCTGGATTTGCTGCCAGCTAAAAGCCTATGGCTTTTTTTGCCCTTTAAGTTTTGCGGCTATGTACCAGCACAAATATTTTTAGGGAAAATATCGGGATTAGATATTGTTTTTGAGTTTGTTTCAATGGCAATTTGGATATTTGTTTTAGTATCATTAAGCCATTTAGTCTTTAAAATAGGAAGTAGGAGATTTACTGCGTCGGGAGGATAATAAAATGAGGTTTATAAAGTCCCTTTTTAAATTGAGGCTAAAAATGGATTTGGCCTTTAGGGTTGATGCATTCTTCAACTTTTTTACCCAACTGGTTTATTTAATTGGTATCCTTTTGCTTTTTAGAGTTATATATTTAAATGTCAATGAAATAGTAGGCTGGAATATAGGGGATGTGTATGTCTTACTTGGGACCTATTTTATCCTTATTGAGGTCTATAACATGACCTTTAGAGGAGGTATATTGAGTTTACCTGAAACTGTAAAGGAAGGGAATTTGGAGATTTACCTATTAAAGCCTGTAAATACAATTGCATTTATATTACTTAAAAGAGTGAATATTGGAAGAGTATGGAGGGTACTGCCTGGATTTATACTTTTAATTTATGGACTTAAGATGAATGACATTCATGCAGGCATGAACTTAGTTTATTATATAATTTCACTTATTTTATCTTTAATCATATATACTATTTCAAATTTTTGTATAAGCCTTCTTTCCTTTTGGTTTTATGAGGTAAACAATATGTTTTACATATACGATGATTTAATGGAATTTGCTAAATATCCTGATGTAATATATTCAGGCATTATAAGGAAAGTATTTATGACTATTATACCTGTTATAATATTTTCATCTTTTCCTGCAAGAATATTAATTGGACTTTCAAGCTTTCAAGAAATATTTGCTTACCAGGCAATTTTATTACTTGTATTTTCAGGAATATCACTTACACTCTGGCAAAGAGGTCTTGTAAAATATCAGGGAAGGGGATAGAGTCTTAAAAGTTTCCTTGTTGTTTTATGTTTTTATTGAAAGAGGAGGTTAGTATGGTAGACTATAGATTTAAAGAGGTAAAGTTTAGAATTGTTCCATATCTTAATAAGTATAAATACGGTTATGCTTTTTTAATATTTGTTAGATTAATTTACACTGCAATTTTGATATATATCCCTACATATATTGGAATGTACATAGATTATATAACAAAAGTTGAAAGCAGCGTGAATTTGACTATCAGAGAATTTTTATTGAAATTTACCCTATTGATAATTTTAGAATTTGTAAGCATGTACATAGCTTACTATCTAAACGTAAAAATTTCAAATTATATGCTAATAGATATTGAATCTGACGTTATGTATGAGGTCAAAAGGCTACCTTATGAAAAAATATCAAGCGTTAACGGACAGTATCTGGCGCAGAGAATTAATAATGATTCTGTTACTATATCAGACTGTGTTGTAGAGAAATTCCCTTATGCAGCAATAGAGATATTAAAAATAATAGTACTCATTCCAATACTGTTTAGCATAAATACACTGCTGGGATTTTTATCTCTGCTAATTGTGTCAATGTATGTGCTGTTTTACAAACTTTCTCAAGCTCGTTATTATTCTTTGAATAAAGATATGTTGGAAAAACAAGCTGAATTTTTTTCAAGGATAGGGAGGCAATTGTTTAATATACTGGTAATAAAGATTAACTCATGGTATGAGGAAATTGACAGTGAATTTTTAAAAGCAAGCATACCATTTGTAAAGTCTTCTATTAAATTTTTAAGGTATGACTTTTGGATATCCAATCTTTCAAATTTAATGACTCGCCTGTTTTTTGCTATTGTAATAATTGTACTGGGTATATCCTTGGGGAAAGGTACAACTACCATTGGCAATTTAACTACTGCTATTATCTATGTACAAATTTTAATACCAGGAGTCGCAAGTATTATTGAAAGTGGGAAATCCTATCAGAAATATAAAGTTGCAAAGGACAGAATAAATGAACTTATCAGTATGGAAAAAGAGCACAATGGCAGTAAAATTATTGATGACATAAATGTAATAGAATGCAAAAATTTAACAGTGTTAATAGGTGAAAAAGAGATTTTTAATAATGTTTCTTGTCGTTTTGAAAGAGGCAATATTTATCTGATAGTGGGTGAAAATGGTACAGGTAAATCTACATTTGTGCACACACTGCTTGGAATATATCAACCTAAAAATGGAAAAATTTTATATGACGGAATTCCTATAGAAGAGCTGGATATGTATTCTGTAAGGAAAAGACTTATTTCTTTTACGGAGCAGCATCCTTATCTTTTAGAAGATACCATATATAACAATCTGGTTTATGGCAAAAAAGACCTGAATAAAGAAGAATTTATGAATAAAATACGTAAGATTCATTTATTGGATTTTATTGAATCTTTTGATAAAAAATATGATACAGAAATCAATGAAAAATCGTCTAATATATCAGGAGGCGAAAGACAGAGGATAGCAATTTCAAGGTCTTTACTAAAAGAAGCAGATGTGTTCATATTTGATGAACCTACAAATGCATTAGATAGTGAAGGAATATCCACGTTTATGAGGACACTGACCGAGATTAAGAGAAATAAAATTATTATTGTGATTTCACATGACCCTAGTTTGTCAAATATTGCGGATAAAATAATTAAGTTTCCTATTAATCAAGGAACTTTTTAGAAGGTTAATAATTTTACTTTTGATTAATTTTTAAATTTATGAAAGACAGAGGAGAAAGATGAGTGGGCATGTAATTGTCACTAACGGTGTATAATTGAGCCAGAAATAACAGTAATAGGAGGTTATTCTCCTCAATTTTTTGTAATTTCTAATTGTAAAATATTAGGCGAAAAATGCATTTTCGTTCCCCAAAATGACACTTTCGTTCCAAATTTCACAAATTTTATTAAAAATATTGTATAATATTAAAAAAGCCGTTTTAAAATTTTGGGGGTATAAAAAGTGAATTTTTCATGCCCACAAGAGGAACTGATTTCTTCATATGAGAGATGCAGGAAAATTGGCATTGCCCCTTCAATAATTTCTCCATTGATTTTATTAAATCAAAAAGATTTACAAGAAAAAATACAAAAATATCAAGAACTGATAGAAGCCTTTCATATGAGTGTAGAAGAAGATTGGGTAAAAGGTGAGTATCTATTTTTACTTGCTGACAGTGAAGGATATTTATTGGATGTAAAATGTAGCACAAAAGAAAAAGAGTGTATAAAAAATTCAGGCTTTGAACCGGGAGTATCTTTTAAAGAGGAAAGCTGTGGAACAAATGCAATTTCAATGGCAATGCGATTGACGAGGGTAGTGTATATAAAGCCTCAGGAGCACTACTGTGACATATTGAAAAAATGGCACTGCATTGCTTAACCTATAATAGTAGAAGATGGTGAAATAATAGGTTATGTTGATATATCAACTATTGATAAAAAAATTGCGGATGAAGTATTGATGGTAATAAAGCTGTTAGCTGAGAAAATAGCAATTGAATATGAAAAGAGGATAAAAGAAAAAGAGCTAAATGAGATAAAGGTAAGATTAAATGACAGCCAGATAAAAATACTGGCATTAGAGGCAAAGGGATACAGAGAATTAGACATAGCAAAAGTTCTTGGAATAGAGGTTGTGACTGTGAAATATCACAAAAAGAAAATAGTAGAAAAAATTGAGGTAAAAAACATTCAAGAGGCAGTTATAAAAGCAGTTAAGTTGGGATTGGTAGATATTAATTAAAGTTTGAGACTATACTTTTGTATAGTTTATAGTTTTTTTGTTTATTTATGTAAACATTAACTGGAAATGTAATAAAAACTATACTAAAATATAGTAGACATTGAGAAAAATGTATATTATGATAACTGTAGAAAAGTTTGGTAGATCAAGAAGGATATAAACAATAATATGGTTTTTGTGGCTTTAATAAAACATTATGTACCAGTCTAATAAGTATTTAGGGTTATTTAACTTAGTATTAGCTTTAATAGGGGTAGAGTCCATGGAAATAAACTCACATGAGATAATGCCCATATTTTTGAGGATATTAACCTGATTTTGAAAGATAGTAGTTAAATAATCATGATAGAACTCATTAATAAAACGGCGGAAAGTCCAATAAGAAGGAAGAGGTTTAAAAATATTGAAGCCACAAAGATGAGCAATGATAAGATTATTGCGGAGATAATCTAGGAGGTCAGAAATTGTACCGAATCTTAAAGCTTAATAACAATAAAAGTTCTAAACATTGCATGATGAGAATAACCCTTACGGCTAGGACTAGAGGAAGGGGATTCAGGTATTGAAGACAAGTCTAGATTTTTAAACATAGAAGAATAGAAATCAATTTTAGACTGAGAGGTAAAGAATTCAGGTATATTTAAAAGTAATTAAAGCTGGTACATGTGGGATTTTCTCCCTCTTAAAAACATTTTCATGCTGTATATATGATAATTCGACAAATGGGAGGGGAAATCCTACATAAAAGATAAAAAATTCAAGAGCGATAGGAAAAAAGCATGTCTGTAGAATGGCTTAAATGAAGGCTTTTGATTTTGCACAAGTCTATTATGTAATATTTGGGAGGTGATGATAAAAGAGCTGTAGCTTAGTTTTATTCAGTGAGATTAAGTTTAATTTGAGATTACAATTCCAAAAGCAGGAGGTGAAAATAATATTAAATAGGGAGAAGCGAACCATTTTTTAAGGAATACCAATTTAAAAAGTATTATTATGAAAGGATGATAATTAAATGGTTAGAAGATTTAAGAATTTCAAAAAATTAATTATGTTAATTTTGGGTACATTACTTATTCCGATTTTAACTGGTAATCTCGTTTTTGCCAATATTGGAAATAGTTTTGTTGATAATATAGCTAATAATATTTCTGAGACATTTTTTCTTGTCAAAACAATTACGATTCTCACCTCTGATGGTTTACCGTTGAAAAATGGATATGTTCAAGTTTATTCACTGGATATGAATGAAAATGTTTTTTTAGGTAAAACTGATGAAAATGGACAAGTTCAAATTAAAATTACATATAACAAATCAGATATAAAGAATTTATTTAGGTCCAAAAATGTAAGCGTGATAGATCTTCATTATATAATTTTTGCTGGAAACGATACGGAAATGGCTGTTGAAGGTATGACAGTGTCATATTTAATTGCTAATGACAAAAATCTGGATCTTTTAACAGATAATGAGATACTTAGAAAGGATACGGATATTCCTAAAAAAATAGAAACAGTAAAATTTAAAGACATAAAAAATTTTAAAATAAGTGAAAATGCCAAAGAGGCAAATAAAATACCAGCTACAAATTCTTTATATTTGAATGATGGGGCTGTAATAACACCAAATGAAGTTCCCAGTTGGTTTTTGGTTTCAGAAAAAGATTTAGGAGATAGAGAAACAACTGTAGCCTATGTAAATATATGTGACGGAGTACAATCTTCATTTGACATGTCTAAATCATCGTATGGAGTTGTGAAACTATCTGGAAGCTCTGTTATCTCAGTTTCTTATAGTTCAGGAAGTACCATTACAGCTAGGAATGAATCGGCAGAGGGTACTTATCCAGGTACTCACAGGGAATATAGAACAGGTTTTGAATTCTACGAACAGAAGTGGATGGACAATTATGGAAACGTAATGACAGTTCTTGTTCCTAGACAATGGAATGGCTACATAAATAAATACGATTCATATGAACCTATGTGCACCCCTGCTCATATATCTGATGCTTATAGATTAGGATATATTACTATTCAAGGGGGCCAATCAATAGAAGTTAGCTATTCTAATGGCTTAACTATTCAGGGAGCAGCAAAAATTCCTTCTATATTTTCAAATATAATATATAGTGTTGATGCAACATATACTTCATCAACCAATTCTGCGTTAACAAGGAAATTTACTACCAAATATAAGACATATCTTGTATATCCATCAACTAGTAAAACATATGTAATACCACATTAGTTTAAAGGAATGATAATATGAGAAATAAGAAAATGTTTTTGCTAATGCTTTCTATTTCTTTAGTAATAATAGCTGCTTCATCATACTTATTCTGGGTTATTGAAAGCAAATATATAAAGATACCTGAACCTATTGTGACGTTACAAGATCCTTTTACTAAGAAAATTAAAATTGCTGAAATTCCTCTTGTTATTGTGAGAATTGAATATAATAGCAGGTTTAAGCAGAAGTATAACTTCTGTGGAGGAGAACAATCATTAATAGATATAATTCTCAATCCCACAATTGCTTTACCCAATGATGAAATAAGTATACTTTTTAGAGAAAAGCCCTTGTATTGTGTAGTATTTGAAAGGCAAAAGAATGGGAATTACAAAAAAGTTTCCGAGACTTTTTTCGAACAAAAATCTGAATACATAAAAACGCCATCTTTTAACTTACCGAGTGAACCGGGAATATACGTGTACAGTCTTATGGTTGATTATTCGTTTGGTAGAGGGGTATATTATTTTTCCATAAAGGTAGTAGATGATAAAACAGATGATATCAAATAGCTGTACATTAATAAAATAGTTTTTGCTATGACTTATTTTTAAGTATTAATAGCGAATTAAAAATAATTTATTTTCGACGTTTTTAAATTGACCCACCCCATGGCAAAATATCCCTCCAATCTACAAAACATTTCAGAGGATTGGAAAGTTGTAAGAATGCTTAGGGGTGGGGCTACTATCATGATAAACAAACACAAAGCAAAGGGAAAAGTATTTATGATAATTACACTAGAAACATGGCATCGATAGAGGGATAGTTTTTGCGAATCCAGTAGATTATTTTCATTTATGTTATAGAGGAAGAATTTATGACAAAAATTTTCAAATTAAAGGAGATGGTGTAAATGATAAAATAAGAATGTACGAAAAGTGGAAAATAAAAATGTACAAATTTGTACATAAATTTGATATCCTTCTGGGCATCCTTTGTGACTAAATGAGTGTTTTATGTTACCTTTGGATAACATATATTCTTGAAATTTGGCGCTTGTATACTGTAAACCTAAATCACTATGAAGTATAAGCTCTCCCTGTGGTTTTTGAGCATTATAGGCATTTTCTACAGCACGAATAGCCAGCTCTGTATCCATCGTTTTAGAAAACGCATAGCCAATGGACTTTCTTGGTATAAAGATCTATTACTGTCGCAAGGTAACACCATTTGTCCTTAACAGTATAAATATATGTTATATCAGTAACCCACTTTTGATTAATTGTAGTGGTAGAAAAATCACTATTTAAAATGTTTTCTCTTTCTTCTACTCTGTTGTTAGAACTGTAAGGTTAAACAGTTAAGTCTATATAATTGTGTAAAAAGGAGTTGAGCCATTCCCCACCCCTGGTTAGAATAGAAATAGAAACGAACCAAAAAATCTAACCGGAGGGATAGGAAATGGCTCAATACAATATTACCATAGATTCTGAAATTTTGCATTATCTTTTTGTAAAAGGAACAAAAGATGAAAAGTTAGCTAAATTATTAGAGTCTGTACTTAATCAAATTTTAGCAGCTCAGGCTACTGAACAAGTTAAAGCTGAACCTTATGAAAGGACAGAAGAAAGACAGGATTATCGTAATGGTTATTATTCAAGAAGTTTAATTACCAGAGTTGGAACTCTCACCTTAAGAGTTCCAAGACTCCGCAATGGCAAATTTACCACTGACCTTTTTAACCGTTACCAGAGAAGTGAGCAGGCCCTTTTGTTGGCACTAATGGAGATGGTGGTTAATGGAGTATCTACCCGAAAAATCGAAGAAATCACTTATGAACTTTGTGGAACTGAATTTTCAAAATCCACAATTTCCGAGCTTTGCAAAAATCTCGATCCTATTATTACAGCGTGGAATTCAAGACCTTTAAGAGAAAAAAGCTTTCCCTTTGTTATAGTTGATGCCAGGTGTAAGAGTAAGAGAAGAGGGACGTGTTTGTCAACGCAGCGTATTAATTGCTGTAGGCATAAATGAAAAGGCTTACGAGAAGTATTAGGCCTTATGATAGGAGACAGTGAATCAGAAGATAGCTGGAGTGAATTCTTTTCATGGCTGAAGCAGAGAGGGCTCCATGGAGTTGATTTGGTAGTTTCCGATCATCATAGTGGACTTGTACAAGCCATTTGTCGACACTTCCAGGGAGCTACGTGGCAAAGGTGCCAAACACATTTTATGAGAAATATCCTTGATAAGACTCCAAAAGCTTTACAAAAAGAATTACATGCCAAATGAAAGCCTATTTTGAAGCACCAGATCCCAGAACAGCGAGAATGCTATTAAATCAAGTATTAGATGAATATAGAGATAAAGCTCCTAAAGCAATGGAGATTTTAGAAGAAGGGTTTGAAGATGCAATAGCGGTTTTAGAACTTCCTGAGCCTTATCGAAGGAGACTTCGCACTACTAATATGTTAGAGCGTCTAAATGAAGAAATTCGTCGTCGTGAAAGAGTTATAAGAATATTCCCAAGTCGAGAATCTGGCATTCGTCTAATAGGAGCATTGTTAATGGAACAAGATGAAAAATGGGCTTCAGGGAGGAAGTATTTAGATATGACTGAGTATTTCGAGTGGCAAAAAGAAATTTCAAAAAAAGCGAAGGATAAGGTTATTTCAATAAAATGACCTTTATCACCACCGTTAGTTTTTGATAACTGCTGGAGCCCCATGGTGTCAAGGACGGGCAAAAGCCCGGCGTAGCGTATCCTTGACACCATGGGGCGGAAGCAGTACAATGAATTGAACGGTGGTGATAAAGAAGGTTCATGTTCTAACCAGGGGGATTTTACACAAAAATTTGGACTTGACCGTTTTGCCAGGTGTTTATAGTTTATTTTTCTTAATTGCTTTTATGGTTAGCGTTGTTACATTTTTCATAGTAAAACTTCATATAAATAGAAAAATTAAATGAGCTTACGTACTTGTAAACAGTAAATAGGATTCAAAAAATAGAGTACTTTCTACTATAGAAATTAGAAATAAAACTTTGAAATTGCAAGTAATAAAGAGATAAAGTAGATAAATCAAGCAAAATGTCGGTTTCTTGATGTTTTAACAAGTTTTACTGGAAATTTAAATAATGCTATTATTAAAGCAATATAAATTAAAATTTTTAATCTATATTTTTTATTATTTAAGCACAACATTAAATAATTAAAGTTTTAGGGAGGGATATGTTTGAAAACTATTGATTTATACCAGTATAAAGAATTATTTTCTGTCTATACAGAACTTAGAGTGCAGAAAAATACTGAGCTTAATATTACTTTTGTGAATGGGAACATTGTGAAGAATTCTCAGTCATCAACAAGCGGTGTATCAGCTCGCGCTTATTTAAATGGTGCATGGGGGTTTGCTTCACATGCAGAAATAAGCGAGGAGGCCATTAAGAAGGTAATAAAAGAAGCTACAGATAATGCTAAATTTTTAGATGCTAAAGTGAATAAAAGAAAAGGACCTCTTCCCTCAAGGCCTGCCAGTATAGAAAAGGATTTTTCAACTAAGAAATCTCGTTTGACCCAAAAAGAGTTGATACATTTTCTAAGAGAGATAGATGAGATGGTATCTCGCAAATATCCCAAAATTGCCAGTAGAAAAATATTTTTGAACACCCTTGATATAGAAAAATATCTTTTGACATCAGATGGTTCTTATTTAAAAGCTATGATTCCGAGAAGTAATATTTACATCTCACTATCTCTAATAAAAAATGGGGAACCTGTTACAATTACTGATGCCTACGGAGGGCGAGGGCAATTTGAGGATGTTTTTTCATCACCTTCGGATTTTGAAGAAAAAATTGATGAACTTTATCGTCATTTAGTAAATAAAAGTGAAGGAGTGCTGCCTGAGCCGGGTATAAAAACCTGCATTATTGATGCAGATATTGCGGGTGTCCTTGCCCATGAAGCCATTGGCCACACAGTAGAAGCAGACCTTGTCTTAGGAGGCTCTGTAGCTTATGGGAAAATAGGAGAACAAGTTGCAAGCCCTTTGATTAGCATAGTTGATTTTGCTAACACTTGTTTTGACGAAACTTGCCCTGTTCCAGTATTCATAGATGATGAAGGGACAGAAGCAAAAGATGCGATACTAATAGAAAATGGAATTTTAAAAAGCTATATGCATAACAAAGAAAGTGCGCAGTACTTCGGTGTGGAGCCTACAGGTAATGCAAGGGCATATTTATTTTCTGATGAACCTCTAATAAGAATGAGGAATACAGCTATTTTACCTGGAAATGATACGTTGGAGAAAATGATCGAGTCTATTGATGATGGATATTATCTTGTAAAAGCAAGCAATGGGCAGGCTGATACTACAAGCGAATTTATGTTTGGTGTGACATTGGGTTATGAGATCAAAAATGGAAAGTTAGGTAGAGCCATAAAGGATACAACAATTTCGGGAGTAGCTTTTGATGTACTCAAAACGGTGACAATGGTCTCTAATGAAATAAAATGGATAAGCAGTGGCTGGTGTGGTAAAAAACAGCCTATGCCCGTTGGAATGGCCGGTCCTGCAATCAAATGCCAGATCAACATAGGGGGTAGGTAAGATGATGAGCCAAAAGGAGATAGTCAACTATACTCTTGAAGCCTTAAATAGAGCAGGTGCTCAGAAATCCCAAGTTAATCTCACTTTTACAGAAAAGCATGAAGTCAACCTTGAAGCTAATGAATTTACTATGGTAAGAACAACCTTTGATACGGATATAGTTTTAACAGCTATAAAAGATAAGAAAAAAGGTACTATTTCAATAAATAAATCCGATATTCAATCAATTGATTCTGCAGCACAAGATGTTATATTAGTTGCAGAGGCGTCACCTGAAGATGAGGCAAATGACATAGCCGAATATCAACCACCCAAAGTATTTTCATCAGGGGATAGAACTCCAGATTTAGAAATGATGTATTACAGGATGAATGAATTAGTCAAACAAATAAAAGAAAAATATCCCAAAATTATACTGATTCAAGCTTTTTTATATCATGAGTATAAACAAAGTTATTTTGTAAATTCCAATGGTGTTGATTATGTTTCTAATCAAGGTGTATATAACTTTTTTGCAATGTTTTCATCAAAGGACCAGGATAAAACCTCCTCTTTTAACTATACAAGTTTTTCTTTAAAAAACCTTGATAAAGAGCTATTAAATTGTGGCACTCTAGACATTTTACTAAAACAATTAGAAGAGCAGACAAACACAAGACCTGTAGAAGGTAAATTTGTAGGTGATGTCATAATTTCTCCTGATGCTGTAAATGATATATTAGATTTCCTCACAAGGTCGCTATCAGACAATTCTATAATATCTGGAACCAGTATATATAAAGATAAGCTTGAAAAGCAGATTGCAAGCCCTCTTTTGACTGTTCATTCTTGTCCTGTATCGGAGGAAATTTGTAGTGGCTATTTTGTCACGAAGGATGGGTACGAAGCTCGAAATATAACCATTATTGACAAAGGCGTATTAAAAAACTTTTTATTAAGTCTTTATGGTTCAAAAAAGACAGGATTAAAATATGCCTATAATGATGGAGGTGCTTTTGTAATTGAACCAGGTGAAACAGCACTTGATGATATGATTAGATCTGTAAAAAAAGGTATATTGCTTATGAGATTTTCAGGAGGGTATCCAAGTGACAGCGGTGATTTTTCCGGGGTTGCAAAAAATAGTTATCTGATTGAAGATGGCAAAATAAAATATCCTATAAGTGAAACGATGATTTCTGGCAACATTGCAGAGATGTTGAAGAATATAACTGCAATCTCCAAAGAACAAGTCAATTTTGGGTGGCAGGTACTCCCATGGATTAGCGTGAAAGGGGTAACCATATCAGGAAAATAAATCAAACGCCAGGGACGGTTCTCTTTGTTTGATTTTCAAACTTTCAAACAGAAAGAACCATTCCCTTTGTGTGGAAGTTTGATATCCGCTATTCAAAGAACACATAAGGAATGACGATAACATTAATTAATTTATAGAGGAGTGAGTATATGAAAAAAGTTGTTGCCATAGGGGGAGGAGAGATTTCAAAATTTGAAACTTTGAAAATAGATGAAGAAATAGTTAAACTAACTGGTAAAGCCAATCCAAAAGCTCTTTTTATACCAACTGCGAGCGGAGAACCTGAAGGTTACTGTGAAAGTTTTGACCTTGTCTATGGTAAAACGCTTGGATGCAAGACAGATGTTTTGTTTTTAATAAAAGATAGTTTGGATAGGACGCTAATAGAAGATAAAATCTTGTGGGCAGATTTGATTTATGTTGGCGGTGGTAACACAAAGAGGATGATGGAAATATGGAGGTCCAAAGGTGTTGACAAGATGTTGATTGATGCTTATCAGAGAGGAACGGTACTTTCAGGATTGAGTGCAGGAGCTATATGCTGGTTCAAATACGGTTTTAGTGATTCACTAAGATTTCAGGATGTAGAAACATGGAGTTATATTAAAGTTGAGGGTTTGGGGCTTTTTGATGCCATACTATGTCCTCATCTCGACGAAGAAAATAGAAGGGAATATTTTGAAAAATTTATGATGAACTTTGATGGTACAGGAATAGGATTAGAGAATGGCTGTGCAATTGAAATCATAGAAGATACTTTTAGAATTATTAAGTCTTTTGAAAATGCTCATGCCTATGTATTTAAAAGAAGAAGAGATAAATTGTTTGTTGAAGAGATAAAGAATGACGATTACCTTCCATTTAATTTGCTAAGTTAGATATTAAAATCAAACACCGGGGACGGTTCTTCTTGTTTGATTTTCAAACTTCAAACAAAAAGAACCGTCCCTTTGTTTGATTATTTTTATTGTTTATCGATAAAAATATATTGATTTTCAATAAATTATGTGTCATAATGTGAGTAAAATAATTGAAATTGAGGTGTAGTTATGAAAAAGTGGATGTTAAATTTATTAAAAATTTCTTTGGTGGTTATAGGCTTTGTAATACTTATGCTGTCTATTTTCTGGCTTCCAAGTGTAGCAAATACATTAGCTGAACAAAATCCAGAATACGCCTATCTAAAATATCCTCTTCTATTTGGTATTTATCTTACATGCATTCCTTTTTATATAGGTGTATACAATGGCTTTGTTATTTTAAGACTTATTGAGAAGGATAAAGCTTTTACAGAATATACCAACAAATCTCTCACTTATATATTTTACTCGTCCATTGCTATAATTTTACTTTATGTAATAGGCATGGTATATCTCATCTTTAACAACGCCTTACATCCGAGCCTATTTTTATTAGGTGTGGGTATAATTTTTATGTCTTTTATTATAGCATCTGCGGCAGGAGTGATTAAAGCTCTTTTAATAAAGGTTATAGAAATAAAAAACGAACATGACCTGACAATTTAGGAGGTTGGATTGTGATTAGAGTTAATCTTGATGTAATGTTAGCGAAAAGAAAGATGACGCTATCAGAACTTTCAGAAAAAGTCGGCATAACGATGGCAAATTTGTCAATTTTAAAGACAGGCAAAGCCAAAGCTATTCGCTTTTCGACTTTGGATGCTATTTGTAGAGTTTTAGAGTGTCAGCCAGGAGATATATTAGAGTATGTAGAAGATGAATGAAGAGCTATTTGCGTTGCCTTATATTGATAAGCAAAGGTGCTTGGGGACAGAAAAAAGGCTTTTGAGTAAACCCATAAGAAGTAAGTTTATTTTACTTCCTATGGGTTTTTAATTTATAGAGAAAAAAGGAGTAAAAGTTTGAAATTGAGAGTTTTTGAAAGATAAATTGGCTTAATCAATAATAACAAGCTTTTTTGCTACTTTAATAAATTTTACTGGAAATTTAAATAATGTTATTATTAAAGCAACAAAGTTTAAAAAATTTAAGTTGAAATTTATATAATTTAAAGAGGCAAAATGAAGAATAGGAGGTAGTCAATTGGATTTTATAAAAAGGGGGAAAATTTTTATAGGCTGCTTGTTTATAGGTACGGGCCTAGGAATATTTTTAGGTCATTTCATGGGAGGTCTTTTCTTAGGATTTGGAATGGGAATTGTATTAGGAGAAATTTTTGGGAGGTGAGGGTGTGAAAAAGTACTTTTTCAAAAATAAATTGCTTTTGACTGGGAATATAATTTTAACTCTGGCAGAAAGTATTTTGAGCGTTATGTTAGCATTCATTTTAGCAAATTTTGTAGATGCAGCAGTAGAGTTATGACATGGCACTTTTATATAAAACATGTATAATTTTTTCGCTGTATTTAATTTCTGTGTTGATTGTATGGTATTCCCTTAGGATTGTAAGAGCAAGCTATATAAGGCAAATGCTTTTTGATTTAAAAAATGACATATTTTCTAAGGTAATAAATAAAGAGATTGACCAGTTCCAGAAAGGCAACAGCGCTTCGTATATTTCCACATTAAATAACGATATAACGATACTGGAGCAAGATTATTTTAAAAATATATTGACGATGGTAGCGCTAATATTTTCTTTTATAATTGCAACAGTTGCAATTTTTAAATTAAATTTTTTCATCGCTGTAGGAGTTTTTGTTATAAGTATTTTTCTTGTGGCTATTCCTTATCTTTTTAGAGAAAAAATAAGTAGAGCTAAAAGAGAATTTTCAGATAGTTTATCTGATTTGACTGTGCAGACAAACGACATACTATCTGGTTTTGAAGTAGTAAAAAGCTTTAATGTGGAAAAATTAGTAGAGGGACAGTATAAAAAATACAATAAAAAAGTGGAAGATAACCGATTTTTCTTTGAAAAAATGCTTGCTTTGGCAAATTCTCTGACAGAGTTCTTTGGATATTTAATGTTTTTTGCTTCACTGGGGCTCGGTGCATATCTTGTAATAAAGCGCATTTTAGAACCTGGATTGATGATAGCTGCGGTGCAGTTAATGAATAATATTGTAAATCCCATGATAGGAATTATTGAAAGGGTAAATGCTTTGAAAGGGACAGAATCAATACAGAAAAAGATAATGGATATTATGGAAGATAAAGAACAGCAGGAAGGAGAGTTTATCTCAAAGACAGATTTTAATGACGCAATAGTTTTTGAAAATGTAAGCTTTTCTTATGGGAGGAGAGAAGAACCTACTTTAAAAAATATATCTTTTACGGTAAAGAAAGGAGAAAAATGTGCGATTATTGGTCCAAGTGGCAGTGGCAAATCAACAATAGTAAAACTTCTTTTAAAATACTATAACAATTTTGAAGGAAGAATTTTAATTGACGGAATAGACATAAGAAATATAAAAACTGAAGATTTGTACAACAATCTAATTTCTGTGATACACCAGAACGTGTTTATGTTTGATACAAGTATTAAAAACAATATAACTCTTTTTAAGGAGTACGATGAAAAAGTTATTGAAAGGGCAATTTCCTTATCTGGGTTAAAGGAATTTATAGAGAAATTACCGGATAAAGAAAATACAGAAGTGGGAGAAAAGGGCAGTAATTTATCAGGAGGGGAAAGGCAGAGGATAAGCATTGCACGGGCATTAATCAAAGGTACACCTATATTGGTTTCAGATGAGCCTACCTCATCACTGGATAAAAAAACAGCTTTGAGCATAGAAAATTCCATTTTAAGCATAGAAGGATTGACAGCACTGGTAATAACTCATAATACTTCTGAAGAAGTTCTTAAAAAATATGACAAGATAATTTTTGTAGAGGACGGGGAAGTAGTAAAAGTAGGGACTTTCGATGAAATTTTTACTCCAGCAAGTGTAGTTTTATCTGTAGTAGGTTAATGAGTATAAACTAAAAAGAGTTGAGAATCATGGCTATTACGCATTTTTAAACTTAAAAAATCGTTTTAATATGTAATACAATTCTTCAGATAAGGTGTATTATGGAGATTATAACAAAAATAATTTATTTTTTAAGAAAGGATGTTGGAATTGAGAGATAGTGAATTTAATTTATGGGCGAAAGATTATGATATGGATGTAAAAAAATCAGAAAGGGAGAATAGATATCCCTTTGCAGCTTATAGGGATGTTTTGAATACAATTTATAAAAAAATCCCAATAAATGAGAAAAAAGTAATCTTAGACATTGGTTTTGGAACAGGGGTATTGACAAAAAGATTATATGATGATGGGCATAAAATATATGGAGTAGATTTTTCAGAGGAAATGCTAAAGATATCAAAAAGCAAAATGCCAGATGCAGTATTGGTACAATTTGATTTTTCAAAAGGACTTCCTGAAGAGTTTAGTAATATAATTTTTGATTATGTTATAAGTACCTATGCAATTCATCATTTGACAGATGAGCAGAAAATAGAATTAATAACTAAAATGTTAAAAAATTTAAAAGACGATGGTGCTATAATATTTGGAGACGTATCTTTTAAAAATACTGAAGAAATGCTGCAGGCAAAAGAAAAAGACAAAGACATATGGGATGATGAGGAACATTATATTATAGCTGATAAAATGGCTAAGTTATTGCCATATTTAAAAGTAAATTTTGAAAAGCTTTCTTATTGTTCAGGAGTTTTGACTATAAGAAAAAGTGATTGATAAATTATTGAACGTTGATAATAACTATACCTGGTGAAAAATGGTATTTTAATAATTAGGGATTGAAACAATGAATAATAGAGAGGACTTACTAAAAAAATACAAACATAAAATTACGCCTGGTGAAAAAAGTATTGAAGAATTAATTGATTTCTTGAAACAGAAAGTGGATATTAAAGAAATTTCCACAACAGATTTGCCAGAGTCTATTATGAAGCACATTATATTAAATGCCGTTCATTGTTTGCGAAATCAGCGATTAAATCTTACTGCTAGAGAATTTAATTTCATTGCATACAAGCTTTTCAAAAATGATAAAAGTAATTTGTACTATCAGTCAAATTATGCACACATATCCAATAATGAAAAGGAAGATATCATTTATGTTGTTTTTGAAACAAAAACAGGATGCATCCATTCAAATTGTAACAGATTGCTTTTAGAATTATTCATTGAACAAGGAATTAGTGAGTTTGATTATAAAAATGAAACACCTATGTTTTATGCTTACCTGGGTTATTTGGATGCCTATAATAATGGAGAATATTGATTAAAAAGTTTTTCAAATTCTTTCATTCTCAAAATTCAAACAAAAAGAACCGTCCCTCTTGTTTGCTCTTGTTTGAGAATACCAGCTATTCATTAAAGCACCTGCTAAGGCTGAACAAAATTGTAATTTAGGTATTCACGTAATATATCCATATGTAATATCAACAAGAACTCTCTATTGAGATATCTATATTGTAAAACTTCTTACAACTTTCTATGGCCATCTCTTTTAATTTTTCCTGTCCCAATATATCGAACAAATGCATTGCCTTAACAAGAGAATCTTTGTAATTTTCTCTTTTAAGGTGATATTCCGCAATTCCTTTTCTAAAGTATAAAAGGCTCAAGCCATTTAAAGTTTTGGCTTCTATACAGGTTTTTATACCCAAGTCAGCGTAGTACAGTGCTTTTTCATGGTTAGAAAGCAAATGATAAGAATATGAAAGGTTATAATAAAGCCTTATCTTCTCCTTTATATCTTTCGGCTCTAATTGGGACAGACAAAAAAGGAGAATTTCTATAGATTTTTCTACAGATTCCTGTTTTTCTAATATAAAGGCTATGTTTATTAGGATTCTAATTTCAATGCTATTGTATACAAAAGCGGTGTAATCAGAGAGAGAAAACTCTGGTATGGTTATTTTCATAGCTTCTATTAATTTTTCTAAAGATATTTCATAATTATTATTGATAGTTTTTTCAATAACAGACTCAACTAGATATAAAAGTTGTTTTAATAATCGTTCATAATAAAGGCTCATTTTACCTTCTTGAATTATTTTTTTAAGCTTTAAAGCTTCTTTTTTCAGATCTTTAAATTCGCCGTTTTCAAGCTTAGTTTCAATAGAATTTTTTATTTTATAAAAAGCAGGGTAATCTTTTAATCTATATTTAAGCAATATGTCATTTAAGTTTCTTTTAAAGACAACAGACAACAAATCAAGAGTTTCCTGTTTAGGGATAACCTTGCCATTTTCAATTTTTTGACACCTCACCCCGATTCAAATCGGGTTGAAATTATTTACTTTACCATATATTATATAGTTAAGGAAAAGATATGTAAAGGGGCGATGTAGAAGAAAATTTAATAAGATGGCACTCTGTAATGCCTGGGAGGTGATGCTGTTATATTAAGAAAAATGTTTAAATTATTTTTTGTGGAGGTGGTGATAAGGGAACCTTAATTTAGCAAAAGGTAAAATTTTAAAACTTGGATGAGTCAAATTGTAGAATATATTGTAAAAAATATTATGATAGGGGGAGAGAAAATGAAAAAATTAACACCTGTTGTATTTCTTTTACTATTTTTATTTACGACAATTTCTTATGCCTCCTATAAACATCCCTTTGATGCTAGTGCTCAAGGTGGTAGCATTGTACCTAACTATTATATAGATTGTTATTGTAAGGAAATATTAATACCGGATATTGATGGGGTTGTCACCATGCATTGTGAATGCTGTGATAAATATGACCCATACGGGAATTATATAACAACAGAATGTTCCACATGTAGTTGGGGTTCATGTTCTTACTAAAAAGAAACAAAAAATCTTGGACATAAGGAGGTAGCATTTTGAGTAATTTTAATTTGCTACCAGCTGTTAAAATCAAAGATGTCACAAAAATATATAAAAATCAAAAAGAAGAGGAAGCTGCTTTAAAAAGCGTATATCTTGAGATATGGCCTGGAGAATTTGTGACAGTACAGGGGCCTTCGGGGGCTGGTAAAACGACACTTCTTAATATAATTGCAGGTTTTGAAAGGCCTACAAGAGGAGAAGTTGAAGTATTTGGAATAAATGTTTCTTCACTTAAAGGTAAGAAGTTAGCTGATTTTAGATATTCATATATCGGTTTTGTCTTCCAACAGTTTCACTTGATTCCTTCGCTTACCGTTATAGAAAATGTAATCATACCTGTACTGCCAAGGCGGACAGAGTTTAATAAATATGAAAAAGCACGGCTTCTTTTAAAAGAAGTGGGGCTTTTAAGCAAAGAGAATAGTTTGCCAGGGGAGCTTTCAGGAGGAGAGCAGCAAAGAGTGGCGATAGCAAGGGCTTTAATTTCTAATCCGCGCATAATTTTAGCAGATGAACCAACAGGCAACCTTGATACATCGACAGGTGAAAAAATAATAGAAATTTTAAAATTTATAAATAGGGAGTACAAAACCACCATTATAATCGTTACTCACAATGAGGAAATAGCCAAAAAGTCTCCTACCAAAGTCTTTATGAAAGACGGACGCATTTTGGAGGTTTTGAGAAATGCTTAAGTATATATACAGAAATTTTATCTACAGGAGAAATCGTTTGATTGTAATGCTTTTAGGAGCAGCGATTTTAGCTAGTGGTTTGTCGTACTTGGTAGGTATAAGTCATGATTCAAGAATAACGGTACAAGAAGAATTAGAAAAAAGGTGGAAAAGCTCCTATGACATTTTAGTGCTTCCAAAAGATAAAAGTTTCCCTCTGGAAAATCTCAACATAATGGAATCCAATCAGATTTCTAATTTTTCTGGAGGGATAAGCATAAAGGACTGGGAAGAGATAAAAAAAATTGAAGGGATAGAAGTAGCAGCACCAGTTTCTATAATAGGATGGAAACCTATATGGTTGTCTTTTACATCTTTTGATTTTGAAGACCCTGGTATATACAGAGTGATTTTAAAGACTAAAACTACGGATGGACTTAAAAACTATAGATCTACTTTTGTTTATTATCTGATGCAACCCTCTTCTTTAGAGACAGTAAAGAGTCTTTATCCTTTGTTACCTGATGAACTTGATAAGTTTAAAGAAAAATATGGCATTAACTTTCCACTTAAAAGTGTTCTTAAAGCTTACGATATTTCATTTCCCAATGTAGATTTTTACAAACAAGTTTTTCTTATTGGAGCTATAGATCCGGAAGAAGAAGCTAAACTTGTGGGACTTGATAAAAGCGTAATAAAGGGGAGGTATTTTTCATCAGGAGATGTTCCTAAAATAAAAGAAACGCAAAGTGGCATTAAAGAAGTAAAAGTTCCAGTGTTGGTTATGAATTGGCCTTTTACAGATATATTTTTTGAACAGCAAATTGAAAAATTAAAAATTCCAAAAATTGACGATACAGAATTGTTAGATATTTTAAAAGAAAATGGTGGGAAAAAGTATTTAGATAAAATTCCATCAGAAAAGACTGTGTTTAATATCAAGTTAAATCCAGAAGAAATACACGAAATGTTAAAAGAACAACTTCTTCAGGGGACACAGGGACAAGAACTTGTCCCTGCGGGTAATTATTATTTTTTGCCTACAAGAGTAACATATAGTCAAATAGAATCTCCTTACAAAGACAGATGGCCCATAGCTCTAGAAGCCAAGCCTGAAGAGGTAAAAATTGATGAAAAAGATGAATGGGTAAATTTGTATTTATCAGGTGTTCCCTCTTTCAGACCTTTGAAGGTAGTTTCGGGGAAAGAGGTTTATTTAAAACCCATAGGTTTTTACGACGTACAAAAACTTAAAATTTCAAAAGACCCATTATCTGAACTGCCAATGGAGCAGTATAGGCCTGCTCAGGCACAGGTGGTGCTTGACGACAATAAAGCGCCAAAAAATCCAGTGGTTACTTTAAAGCCGACAGGGAGCCCTTTAGAGATTATAACAAGTCCGCCTACTATACTTACAACGATTGAATCGGCAGAAGCTATAATAGGGGATAAGCCTATTTCAGCAATCAGAATAAAAATAAAAGGGGCAGAGCATCTTTCTTTAGAAGCTCAAAAAAAAGCTGAAGAAATAGCAAGAGAGATAACTTTCCGCACTGGGCACAAAGCTTACATAACACTTGGATCTTCTCCCCGTAACATACTTATTCATGCAAGGGATATAGGTTATTTGCAGGAGTTATGGATTCAACTGGGTGCTGCTATGACAATTGTAAGAGAGAGTACAGTAGCCTTTTGGGTTTTTATATTGATTTTGGTTATTGAAGCATTGCTTTTTGTGCTGGCAACCTCAATTGTGAGTATTTTATCTCGCATGGAGGAGTTTGCTATTTTATCTGCTGTAGGCTGGAGAAATAGCCACATAAGAGGTCTAATTGTAAAAGAAGGAATTTTCATAGGAACAATTGTTGGCATAATAGCTTCCATTCTCACAATAATAGGTGGAGATATTTTAAATAAGCCGGTTGAAATCTCAAGGCTTTTGTCTATATTTTTTATCTCTTTATTTGCTTATGTCTCCGGAACAGGGCTCTCTGCCTTCATTCAAAAAGAAGAAAACCTGACTTCCATTTTAAAATCAGGTGAGGTACAAAAGCAAAGGGTTTCAAGGTATAGTCAAAATCCAATTTTCAATTTAATTTTGAGCAATGTATTTAACAGGCCATGGAGAGCGCTTTTATCTATATCTTCAGCATCTGTACCAGTGTTTTTGCTAAGTATACTATTTTATATAAAAGTGCACTTTGAAAGTGTACTAAACTTAACTTTGTTAGGAGAATACATTTCACTAAAAATTGAGCCGCAGCATTACTTAATAGGCATAATCTCGGCAATTTTAGCTTTTGTAACTATTTCTGACCTAATAAGCCTTAATATATTGGACAGAAAATTTGAACTTTCACTTCTTTTGGCTTTGGGCTGGAGGAAAAGCTGGGTAAGAAATTTAGTAATAGCTGAGGGAGCTATATATGGGTTTATAGCAGGGATGTTGGGCTTAATAGGGGCGAATGGGCTCTTACTTTTGATTTATAAAGGTGTAAACTTGGATGTGAAATTAGCATTTTTAGTGATAATTATTTCTACCGTTATAGGTGGATTAAGCGCTTTGGTGCCTTTTGAGATAAAAATAAAACAAGGTCGTATTGTTTTAAACTGAAAGGCAAGTTGCTGCTATTTTGCAAATTTAACCTAATTATAATTTAAAGGTGTAAAATTAAAAATCTTTATTAGTGATATACAAAAAAGAAAAAGGAAGGAAAATAGAGAAAAAGAAAGAAAAAAGCAGGTAATTTCGCTAAAACGAAAATGAATAGAGTTTATTGATGTTTTTTTCTATTTTAATGGTAAAAATAATAATGGTAAAATGAAATTAAAAGAAAATTTTGGATAAGGATTTGAGGAAACGTTATATTTATAAGCAATTATTTTACCTTAAAATATTTGCACAAAAAATGAATTTCGCATTTAGAAATTTTATTTTAATTTTTAATTTGCAACTAGTGATTTTGGTGTTGTTTATAGTAGAAGTATAACTTAAAATGGTACTAATTAAAAGATAAACGGAGAAGCCACTAATTATAAAACATAAGGAGGTATTTAATATCATGAAGGTAAGTAAAATAATAGTTATTGCATTTGTTTTCTTGTTGTTTGCTACATTTATCTTATCTACTATTGCATTTGCGTTTGACAATATAAAACCTGACAATGTATGTGGTTATTGGAGAGAATGTAACCATTATTATATATGTGTTAATGGAGACACTTATTTGGTTATTCAATATTGCCGACCATGTTGGGACGAAATAGGAAGATTGACCTGGGAAATGAGAGAGGTCCGTATGCTTTATGAACGAGGAATTTGTTCCTATAGTGTTCCTGTTCTTTCTTATTAGTTAACTTTATGATAATTTGATAACAGGACAAGACAGTGGCTTCTCCGCCTTTTTAGATAAACATACCAAGGGGGGGATAGGCTATATTTACATATCTAAAAATATCTATTAGGCAAAGATGGCCAGTATTTCTATTTATTTTAATAACCTTGTTTATTTTAAGTTTAGGATATTCTGGAATTAAGAAACTAACAGAGACTGTGAGCATTAAAGCGAGGGAGGACTTACAGCATCACTGGCGCTGGCAGTATGACATACTGGTTTATCCTAAGGACAGCCAGACCTATCAGGCACTGGGAGATGGTTGGGTTGCGCCTCAGACTCCACTGGCAAGCTATGGAGGGATATCTTTTGAAGATTTAGAGACTATACGCAGTATCCCTGGGGTTGAAGTGGCTGCTCCTATTTCTATTTTGGGATATTTTAGATATGACTTTGTTCCTGTATCTTACGAAGATGCCAAAAAAGGGGAAATTTATGAGGTTAAATATCAGATGAAAGCCTTTGATGGACTTAAAAAAGTTTTGCTGAAAAATTACTTGGGATATGACCAATATGAGTCCATGGAAGGTGTAAAAGATTCAAGAGAAATTCTTTCAAATATTAAAACGATAATGAAGGATTATATAATCTTTCAGAATATCTTTGTTCCGCCATCTATGGAGTTTAGAAGTGACAATGAATTACTTCTTGTAGCTGTAGACCCAGAAAGTGAAGACAAGCTTTATAACTTGTCTCAAGCGGTTGTCGAAGGGGATGACTTGCGCTTTGCAGATTTAAAAATTGATAAAGGAATAGGGGAGCCCGTGTTACCTATATTAGTCTTAAAAGATCAGGGATTGGATGTGGAGGAGTCTATGGAAGTATCTTTAGTATCTGTTCCTAGTAGTATTAATTTATGGGACATGGGTAGTAATGCAATTGATTATTTAAAGGAAAGTTCCAAAAAAATTGTCTCAAGTTATAAGTTAAATGCCTATTCTCCTGAATGGAGGTACAAACTGGCTCATATTGAGCTTAAAAATGATAAAGTAGAAGTTAAATCGTATATTATGGGAGCTTTTGGGTCACGCGATTTGGTTAGATATTCGCCCCTTCATTTTAAATTTTTAGGATATGAAGAAGGTGGCATACCTCTTCTTTATGTGGAAGGTCACCCGAGAGAAAAGAACCCCTTTTTTGGCAATGCAGATGAGACACAGGTTTACAGAGAAACACTTGAAAAAGATGAAAAGATAGTTTTTGCTGTTGATGTAATTGGGGTTTACGATGCCCGTAAGATTAAGCCTAATTACGCCTCAAGCTGGAAGGAAGGTGATCCTGTAGATATATACACACCCCACCACAGTATGATTATTGCAGATGGAGAAGGTAATCCTGTAAAGCCGCGTCCACAAATACCTTTGCCCATGAAAGACTCTTATTATACTGGCGGACCAGAAGCAATAACTGTACTTACTAAAGATGTGGCAAAGCTTTTTTACAAAGATAACCCACCTATTTCTGCGGTAAGAGTCGTTGTAAAAGGGGTGGAAGAAAGAAGTCCAATAAGTCAGAAAAAGATTGAGCAAGTAGCCAAGGAGATCATGGATAAAACTGGTCATAAGGTTGAAATTATGCTAGGGGCTTCTCCTACAAAGGTTCACGTGAAATTAGGAGGGGCGCAAAAAGACGATATAGGAATGGTGGAAGAAGGTTGGATCAAAGAAGGTGTCAGCTGGGCTATAGAAGAGAAAGTTTCTAATGCAAACAAGTGGCTTTTTACCTATTTACTTGTTGTAGTATTCTTTTTGCTGTATACGGTAATAACTCACAGTTTGATAAATAGGTCAATGGAATTTGCACAGCTTCGCACTATTGGTTGGTCCAGGAAAAGGATAATTTATGGGTTGTCTTCAGAAGTTATCAGCTTAACTATTTTTTCACTTATTCCAGTGTTATTCTTCAAGGCGTCTTATGGCAGTTTTACATGGAAAGACATTGCTTTTATCGGCACATTAAATGGAGCAATTATTGCTACTGGATATTTTTCTGGCAGTTACCGCAGTTTATTGCTTTCGCCGCGAATGGGGCTTTCTGGTGAGGGAACTTCTGATGGTAGAAGGCTTATCTCTGTAAGAGGATTTTTTACCTTCATCTTCCACCAGATGATGCGAAGGCCTTTGCGCTTTGGGCTACTGGTTTTATCAGTGCTACTTAGCACTTTGATGGTAATACTTTTTGTTTCAACTCAGTACAGTCTTTCAGAGTTTTTATATCTCTCGTTTTTAGGAGAGGTAGTTGATTTACATCTTTTGCCTTATCAAAAGGCGTTGTTAGGATTGGGTGTAGGTTTGACAATTGCGGTAGTTGTTGTGCTTTTGTGGCTTAATTTGTGGGAAAGGCAGGAGGAATTTGGACTGCTCTGGGCAATTGGATGGCCTAGGGGAAGGCTTACGCTATATACTCTTATTGAGGCAGGTACTATTGGAAGCTTAGGCGGTATTTTAGGTTCTTTGTCTGCTTTGATCATACTAAAACTTTTTTCTACACTTTGGCTGCCTCCGTGGGTGGTGGTAGTTGCTGTGCTGCTACCTATGGCTTTAATGATGGCGGTTACAGCGATTGTAATGCATTTTATTAGGCTTGCCTCTGGCATTAAGAGAGGAGGGAAATAATGAGAAAGCTTTTAAGACCTATTTTTGTTACGATTTTGACTCTGGTGTTGCTTTTTTTGGCCTCGTGTAATCCAAAGCCTGAAATTGAGAAAAAAGAACAAACTCCAAAAAATTTATATACAATTCCTAAGGCAGAAAAATTAGTAGAAATTACACCTATTTTTAAAGAGGCTGACCCTTTTATTCAAGGGGTAGAACGTTTGAGCGCTTTTTTGGGGCATCCTTTGACAAAAGAGATGGCAGAAAGGGTTTATAGTACTCCAAAGCAGGATTATGTGGCTTTGACTGATATACTTCACTTTCTTTCTGAAGACGGGCTTTTTCTTATTTACAAACCAATTGGAGTTGATGAGTTAAAGGAGGATATTTTAAAAGGAAGCCCTGTTTTAATTGAATTTTCTTTTAGCGGTACAAGTAAAGATGCTGGAATTGTTTATGGTTTAGATGACGACAATCTGCATTACTACCTTCTGCCGGACATGAAAGAAAGAACTTATCCCATTGAAAAAGTGAAAGAGAAGATAGAAGAAGGACAGCCTTTAATTGCTGTGTTTAAAGCAGAGGATAAATCTAAATGGGCAGAAGAAATGGAAAAATCAGATATATACCTTAGGCGCTGGGGACAGGACGTCTATCAAAAGAAAGACCCTGACGCTTATAAAGAGTATATAAAGACTATTGAAAGGCTAAAATGGAGGATAGAAGATGAGGACAGAAATCAAATTTATGCGTATTATTACATCTTTTACGATAGAAAGCCTGAAAAGGTTAAAAATATTATTTTGAAATCCTATGAGGAGAGTGAATATTTGCCCTCATCACAAGAACTTGCTTTTATGTTATACCGCCTGTTAGGGGATAAAGAAAAAGCAGATCATATTGCTTCTCATATGAATATATCTTCCGAACAGCTTTCCTTTTATCAGGATGAGACATTGCTTCAATTGGGATATTATTACTTAGAAGAAGGGGATATTAAAACGGCAAAGTCAATTTTGGAGTTTTTAAAGGAGAGAAATCCAGATTATCCTGGACTTAAAGAGGCTTTGAAAGAAGTTTCTAAAAAAGAAAGGTAGAGTAAAAATTGAATATGGAAAATGTGTAAGGTGGTGAATATTGGTGATTCGGTTAAAAAATGTGGTAAAAATATATAAAGTAGGTGAAGCGGAGATTCGAGCGCTAAATTCAGTTTCTCTGGAGATTAAAAAAGGGGAATACGTTTCAATTGTTGGGCCTTCAGGGTCTGGCAAGACAACCCTTTTTAATGTAATAGGCGGCCTTGAACCTGTTGATGAGGGAGAAATATGGGTAGATGATAAGCCTGTTCACAAACTTAAAGAGGAAGAACTGGCGCGTCTGAGAAGAGAAAAATTAGGGTTTATTTTTCAGGACTTTTATCTTTTGCCTACTGCTACAGCTTTAGAAAATGTCATGATGCCTCAAATAGGCTTTAAGCCGACAAAAGAAATCAGGGAAAGAGCTAAGATGCTTTTAGAAAAAGTAGGGTTAAAGGATAGGCTTCACCATCTCCCTTCCCGCCTTTCAGGGGGAGAGAGGCAGAGAGTAGCCATCGCCCGCGCTTTTGTTACCGAACCGGAAGTTATTTTGGCTGACGAACCAACGGGAAATCTGGATAGTGAAAATAGTATAATGGTGATTGAACTACTGGAAGCCTTTCACCGTGAGAAAGGGACTACAATATTATTTATTACACATAATCTTGATCTTGCAAATAGAGCAAAAAGGCAAATTAATATAAGGGATGGGAAAATAGTGAGGGATGAAGTTAGATAGCGTGTAAAAGGTTTTAAAGGAGTGTAAAAGCTAAGCTTGTAGCTCAGCTTTTACACTCCTTTTATAAAACCTCCATCAATTGGCACGACTATGCCTGTTATGTAGGAGGCTTTTTCTGATGCTAAAAACAAAACAGTTGATGCAAATTCTTCAACAGTACCCAAGCGCTTCATGGGGATGTCTGTAATCATTGATTTTTGCGCTTCTTCAAAGGTTATGCCTTCTTTTTCAACTCTTGCTTTAAGGAGATTTTCTATTCTTTCAGTCATTGTGTAGCCGGGGGCTACGGCATTTGCAGTAATTCCAAATGGTGCTAATGCATTTGATATAGACTTTATAAAAGCGACTACCCCCATTCTTGATACATTTGAAAGGATTAAATTATCAAGGGGCTGCTTTACTGATATCGATGTTGAAGCTATTATCCTTCCCCATTTTTGATTTATCATATAATCCTTTACTGCATATACTGCATATATTGTGCTCATTAAATTTAATTCAACTGCTTTTAAGTAATCTTCAGGCTTTACATCAAAAAACCCACCAGCAGGAGGACCTCCTGCATTTGCAAAGAGGATGTGGATTGTGCCGAACTTACTTACTGTTTCTTTTACAGCCTTTTCAATATCTTCTTTGCGAGCTACATCTCCTTCAACTATAAGTACTTCTTTTCCTGTTATTGATTTAATTTCTTCTTGGGCCTTTTTTAAATTTTCTCTGCTTCTTGAAATAATAGAAACATTGGCTCCCTCTTTTGCAAGTTCTAAAGCGACTGCTTTTCCAAGGCCTTTACTTCCAGCCATTACAAATGCTACCTTATCTTTAAGACCAAGATCCATATAAATCTCTCCTTATAGAAATATTTGTTTAATACATATTTTATCATTTTTTTTAAAAGTTTTAAAGTTTATGCACCCAGAAGATAGTGTCAAGATACTGTAGGATTTTTTTAAGACAACCCCTGAAACTTAGTTAATTTCAGCCTTCAACTTATCATGCTTTTTTATATAACTTGTGCATATTTTAATGCTCTTAAAACCCTATATATTGGCGTTACTTTCCCTATATTCAAAACTGTAATATTGTTTATCTTTTCATTTGTAGACGTTTTAACTCTCCTTACCGCTTCTTTTATTTGCTTCTTCGTTAATTTGTAACTTCCTGCATTTATATTCTTTTTCTTGCCCCATTCTACTTCTCTTAAGTCTCCTCCATTCTTGCTAAATACCCTTAATTTCGCCATTAGTTTTAATCCTTCTCTGCTCCACCCTAATGGATTCCTGCTTAGTCTTGCTGAAAATACATGGCTTATATGTCCTTCTGCACTGCACCCTATTACATCTTCGTCTTCGTTGTATATTTTTATCCCTTCCCAATTGTTTAGTATGTATTTCTTTGCTTCTTTTATCTTCTCTTTCTCTCTCTCTTCCTCTGCTGCCTTTATTAACTCATCAAATACCTTCTTTACTCTTTCTTTATCCCCTTCATTTATTGCTCTCCATATCTTATCCCTATACTTTGGCTCTTTTGATGTAGCTTTTAATACGTATTTGTTTAAATGATATCTGTCTAGTACAAACCTTGATTTTAATATCCATTTTAATCCCTCTTTTATCCACGGTGCCCCATCTCCTGCTATGTATATCTTCTCTATCTTCTCTTCTTTGTAATTGTCTTCTATGTAATTTGCTACATCTATCCATATGTCTTCAGGTTTCTCTCCTACATATGCTTTGTAATAGACATTCTTCAGTACGTTCCTTCCGTTTTTCTCTTCTCTACCTTCATGTATGTATACTAATCGTGGAGTTTCATCTCTCCCGTCCTGTAAAGGTACATGGTCCTCGTCTGCCTCTATGTATAAAACCCTTACTTCTTTCTTTTCTTTTATTTCTCTCTTTACTTCTACTTCCCCTATTTCCCTTATTGCATTTAATACCGTCTGTTTACTTAACTCCTCTGGACATGCTTTTTTACTACTTCTCTCATATGATTCTTCTATTGCGTTTTCTACTAACTTTATCTTTACTCCCTTTTCTATCCTATCGTGCCGTCCTATCTCTAATGCATCATCCACCAAATATGTATATCTCCCATCCTCTTTAGATTTGTAATATGTCCTCTCATATTCAATATCCCCAAGGACTGTCGTTAATCTCTTTTTATCTTTCCTCTCTACTACCCATTTTTCTTTCCTTCTCTTGTCTTCTTTTATTATCCTATCTAACTCTTCAATAATTGCTTCTATTGCCCCTCTACCTAGTTTGTCCGTGAGTTCCTTTATCCTTGCTACAAGCTCTGTAATATTCATTCCTTTGTTTAACAAATCACCAAAAATTTCTACTACTTCCTCAGTGAAATTTAGAGCATTTTGTAGTATAATATCCTCAAAGATATGTTTTTTCACAAGAGACACCCCTTTCTGTGATGTTTTGTTTCCAAGTTCTATTTTATCACAGGGGTTGTCTCTTGTTTTTTTCACTCAAAAAATCCTACGATAATTTTACACTATGCACCCAGAATTAATTCGGGTTGAAATTGTTCTTCATATGGTATATTATCTAAGTGTATGGAAATACTTACTATTTATTATGGGTTGGGGGTGAGAAAATTTGTTAAAAGCCATAGGGGTGGCTATTTTAGGGATTGTGATGGCCATAGGTGCTCTTGCTGTTGGAGGACTTGAGAAAACAGTTGTAAAACCAGAGTCTTTTTCTGATTCTTCAGATATACTGGTGATTACAAAAAAATATGCTTTTTCAAAAGAAAAGGGTGATTGGAAAATATTATATATTGATTTGGGTATATATCCTGGAAATATTTCCTCTGACAAAATAGCCTTTAACACCTTTGAAGGGAAACCTGTCAAATATACTGAAAAATTCAATCCACTAATGGGAAATTAGTTATACGTTTGCAAAATTTTTAAGATAATATTATAATTGTAGTAAAGGGTAAATACCAGAATTTGAAAAGGGGGAATTTTTCTTGAGTACACATCTTTTAGAGAGAAAAGATGTCGATGAGAGGCTGACTTGGGATTTATCAGGAATATTTAAGACAGAAGAAGATTACGAGGAGGCTGTAAAAAAAGCAAAAGATTTGGCTGACGAGATAGAGAAGGAATTTAAAGGGCATTTGAATACGCCGGAGAATATAAACAGGTGTCTTGACAAATATAGAAAGCTTGCTGAGATTCTCACTCTTGCAGGAAATTATGCATTTTTATCTGTGGCTGTCGACCAGACAAATACCTATTATTTAGAAAGGCAGTCAAAGTTTAGGAGCATAGCAGCGGAGATTGAGAGCAGGCTAAGTTTTATAGAGTCTGAAATTATACAGCAGGAAGAAGAAGTGATAAATAAGGCTATAGAAGGGTCAAAGGAAAATGCGAATTATTTGAAAGAGATTTTGAGGAAGAAGAAACATGCTCTTCACCCTGAGGTGGAGAAAGCTTTATCTGCTCTGTCGCCAGTACTGGATGTGTTTGATGATATTTACAATATGGCAAAATTGGCGGATATGGACTTTGGAACTTTTAAAGTAGAGGACAAGGAATACCCTTTAAGTTTTTCTCTATTTGAGACTAAGTGGGAGTATGAAAAAGATACAAAAATTAGAAGAGCTGCTTTTGAAGCTTTTTATAAAAAATTAAAGGAATATCAGAATACAATAGCGGCTGTTTATCACGCACAGGTGCAGAAAGAAAAGATTATAGCTAATTTAAGGGGATTTGACTCTGTCTTTGATAGCTTGCTCTTCCCTCAGAAAGTGGAGAGGGAGATGTACGAAAGGCAGATTGACCTCATAATGGAGCATCTGGCCCCTCATATGAGAAAATTTGCCAAACTTCTTCAGAGGATACACGGTTTGGAGGAGATGACTTTTGCAGATTTGAAACTTGAAGTAGACCCTGATTTTGAGCCAGAAGTGACAATTGAAGAGGCAAAAAACTACATACAAGAGGGGCTTTCAGTTCTCGGCGAAGATTACAGAGAAATGCTAAGAAGGGCTTTTGATGAAAGGTGGATAGATTTTGCGGCAAATAAAGGGAAATCTACAGGGGCTTTTTGTGCAACTCCTTATGGTGCCCATCCTTACGTTTTGATAAACTGGGCGGATAAAATGAGAGAAGTTTTTGTGCTGGCTCACGAGCTGGGGCATGCTGGTCATTTTTACTTGGCACATCAGTACCAGAATATTTTTGATTCAAGGCCTTCTCTTTACTTTATAGAAGCTCCTTCTACAATGAATGAACTACTCATGGCGAATTATTTGATGAAGAAAAATAGCAGTGATAAAAGAATGAAGAGATGGGTGCTTTCTACTCTGGTTTCAAGGACTTATTATCACAACTTTGTGACGCACCTTTTAGAGGCAGCTTATCAAAGAGAAGTGTACAGGGTAATTGATAAAGGAGGATCTATTACGGCTCAGACTTTGAACAGGATTAAGAGGGAGGTTCTGGAGAAGTTCTGGGGAGATGTTGTTAAGATAAATGAGGGGGCAGAGCTCACCTGGATGAGGCAGCCTCATTATTACATGGGACTTTACCCATATACTTACAGTGCAGGACTTACTATAGCCACTCAAGTCAATAAGAGATATTTGCAAGAAGGGCAAAAAGCTTTGGAGGATTGGAAAGAAGTATTAAAAGCAGGAGGAACAAAGACTCCTCTTGAGCTTGCTCAAATGGCAGGGGTTGATATGACTACAGAAAAGCCGCTTCTGGATACGATTCAGTATATCGGCGATATGATAGATGAGATTATTCAATTAACGGAGGAATTGGAAGGGTGATTGGGCATTGGCTTATGCCGATGCCTTTTTTAATGGAAAATTGTATTAAAAAGAAAAGCCTTATGGTATAATAAAAGTAAAGATTTAGCAAGGAAAGGCGGGATTTAAGTGGAAAAAGAGACTTTGAAAAGGTATGAGGCGTGGCTAAATGACCCTGCCATATCCTATGAGGATAAAGAGAAATTGAAGAAAATGTCTCCTGAGGAGATAAAAGAGGCCTTTTTTATGGACTTGGAATTTGGGACAGCGGGATTAAGGGGAATTATGGGGCTTGGAGCCAATAGAATGAATTTTTATACGGTAGGCAGGGCAACCCAGGCTCTTGCTAATTACATAAACAAGACGGTAGAGGAAGAAAAAAGTGTGGCAGTTTCTTACGATACCAGGAAATTTTCTAAAGAGTTTGCAGTGGAGTCAGCGCAGATACTGGCCGCAAATGGAATAAAAGTTTATCTTTTTGACGATTTTAGACCCACGCCCCTTTTGTCTTTTGCTGTCAGGTTTTTAAAGGCTACAGCTGGTATAATGATAACAGCGAGTCACAATCCTCCGGAATACAACGGATACAAGGTATATTGGTCAAATGGCGCTCAGATTATTCCACCCCATGATAAAGGCATTATAGAGGAGTACGAGAAACTGTCTTTTGCGGATGTAAAAAGAATGTCCTTTGATGAGGCTAAAGATAAGGGCTTTGTGGTCATGGTGGGGAAAGAGGTGGACTCTGCATATTTTGAAAAAGCCCTTTCTTATTCTTTTGGGATTTCTTCAAAGGATTTAAAGATAGTGTATACTCCTCTCCATGGGACAGGTATTAAAATTGTCCCGCCACTACTTGAGAAAGTTGGGTTTGATGTATATATTCAAAAAGAGCAGCAGATACCGGATGGAAGCTTTCCTACAGTGAGCTATCCTAATCCAGAGTTTGATGAGGCCTTTGAGCTTGCTTTGAAAGATGCAAGAAGTATTGATGCGGATATAGTTGTGGCTTCAGACCCGGACGCAGATAGGATGGGAGTTTTGGTAAAGCATAAAGGGGATTATGTGAGAATAGATGGAAATCAGATGGGCATTTTGCTTTTGAATTTTCTTCTTACGATGTATTTTGAAAAGGGCATGCCAGAAAATCCGGCTGTTATAGAGTCTATTGTGTCTTCTAAGCTTTTTGCTAAAATTGCGAGGGCGCACGGGGTTGAGGTTTCTGAAGTGCTTACAGGTTTTAAGTGGATATGCAATGAAGCTGATAGGTTGAGAAAAGAAGGCAAAACGGTGTTTTTTGCCTATGAAGAAAGCTATGGATACAATGTGGGAGATTTTGTTTACGACAAAGACTCAGGCACTCCTATAATGGTAACCTGTGAAATGGCTGCCTACTACAAAAAGAAGGGCATGACTTTAGTTGATGCTTTAGAAGAGATTTATAAAAAATACGGTTACTACCTTGAAGACCAGCTTTCTCCTGTATATGAAGGGGAAAAAGGGCTTAAGAAAATAAAGGGGATTATGGAAAGGCTAAGAGAAAAGCCAATTGAAAGTTTGGCAGGCCACAGGCTCACGCGTGTTGTAGATTATCTTAAAGGCTATGACAGGATATCGCCTTCAGATGTTTTAAAGATGGAATTTGGGGAGAAGCTCATAGTATACGTTAGGCCCTCAGGCACAGAGCCTAAAATAAAATTCTATTTTATGGCAATGGAGATGGAGAATATAGAGGAGGCTAAAAAGCTTTTAAAAAGAGCTAAGGAAGAGCTTGTAAAAGTGCTGGATTTGGAAGAATAATAACCCGGTTTGCGAGGGGAAAGAATGGGTAAAAGGATATTTATAAAGGCTTTACTTTTCTTTTTTGCGGTAGTATTTGTAATGGTATTTTTTGAAAATTCAGTTGATAATAGTGCCATGAGAAAAGTTACTGTGGAGAAAGAAGAAAGTCTACTACCAGTTAAAGAGGGGCAAGACACGAAAGATGCAGAAAAAGTGTTAGATTACACTGAAATAGTGGTAAATGCTGTAGGGGACTGCACTCTGGGTTCAGATGAGAAATACTCTAAATATGGCACTTTTGATGAGGAACTGAAAAAGCAGAATTACGACTATTCCTATTTTTTTAGAAATGTAAAAGATACATTTAAAAAGGGCGATTTGACTATAGCAAATTTAGAAGGTCCCTTGACTACTTCTACAAAAAGAGCAGAAAAGGAATACGCCTTTAAAGGACATCCTTCGTATGCGAAGATTTTAAAAGAAGGGGGAGTTGATGCAGTAAATTTGGCTAATAACCACTCCTTTGATTATGGGAAAGAAGGCTTTTATGAGACTGTGAATGCTTTAAAGAAAGAGGGTATAGGTTATTTTGGCTACGGGTACAGGTATATCACTGAGGTAAAGGGTGTGAAGATTGGCGTTTTGGGTTATACAGGTTATGATGATACAGAATGGACAAAACAAGAGATAAAAAAAGACATAGAAAAGCTAAGGCCAGAGGTCAATATATTGATTGTGAGCTTTCACTGGGGAGAAGAGAGTAAGTATTATCCTAATAAAATACAAAGGAATCTGGGGCATTTTGCAATCGATGAGGGAGCAGACCTTGTTATAGGACACCATCCCCATGTGCTTCAGGGAATAGAAAAGTACAAAGCTAGATATATTGCATATTCTCTGGGTAATTTTGTGTTTGGAGGAAATAGAAATCCTAAGGACAAGGATTCGATGATTTTCCAGCAAATTTTCTTTGTAGATAAAGAGGGGAAAGTGGCAGAGACTAAGGCGAATATAATACCTGTGTCTATATCTTCTCAAAAGGATAGAAATGACTACAGCCCTCGCCTTTTAGAAGGGGAAGAGAGGGAGAAGGTTTTAGAAAAGATTGAAAAGCTATCTCAATGGGATAAAATTACTCTAGAATGACTTGTTTGAAAAATTAAACAGGAAAAGGTATAATGTAGATGTGGACATAAGTACAAAAAGGAGGAAGAAAAATGCCTAAGCGCTATGTTATTATAGGTGGAGATGCGGCTGGGATGAGCGCAGCTTCCCAAATAAGGAGGATGGATAAAGAGGGGGAAGTTCTGGTCTTTGAAAAGGAGGGAGTAATTTCTTATGCCCAGTGTGGCCTACCCTACTGGGTGGGAGGGGTTGTGTCTGAGAAAAAAAAGCTTATTGCGCGCACAGCGGAAGAGTTCTTAAATCGCTACAATATTGACGTAAAGCTTTATCACGAAGTTGTGAAAATAGATCCTTCCAAAAAAGAAATCAAGGTTTTTCGCAGGGAAGAAAAAGACGAAATCGCTGTCCCTTATGATGTGCTTTTGATTGGGACAGGGAGTACTGCAATAGTACCTCCATGGGAGGGCAGGAATTTGCCGGGAGTGTTTACATTAAAGACCATGGGTGATGCGGAAAAACTTCTTGACTGGTTGAGCTCCCATACTCCCACTAAGGCGGTGGTTATAGGCGGAGGTTATATAGGGCTTGAAACTGCCGAAGCGCTTCACAGCAGGGGCTTTAAGGTTACGGTTTTGGATTTAGCACCGCAGTTAATACCTACTTTTGATAAGGAGATTGCCGAAATAGCTCAGGATGCTCTTACAAGACATGGAGTGGAAGTACATTTAAACGAAGAAGTCGTCGGTTTGGAAGGGGATGAAAAAGGAGTAAAAGCCGTTGTAACGAAAAATGGCAAATTTGAAGCCGATTTAGTTATAATATCTATAGGAGTAAGGCCTGTGAGCGAGCTGGCAAAGGAAGCGGGAATAGAGTTAGGGCCGAAGAATGCTATTTTAGTAAATGAAAGGCTTGAAACGAGTATTCCTGACATATACGCTGCTGGGGATTGCGCTACGCACTTTAACAGGATAAAAAATGCACCGGATTACATACCACTGGGGACCACTGCTAATAAACAGGGAAGAATTGCAGGAATAAATATGGCAGGCGGAGATGCGAAATTTGCAGGAGTGGTAGGAACGGCTATTGTCAAGGTTTTTGACAGGACTATAGCGAGAAGTGGTCTTGGAGAAAGAGACTGCGAAGCTTTAGGCATACCTTATCAGGTAGTTTTAATAAAAGCAAGGCCTGTAAGCCATTACTATCCATGGGAAGACGAAATTCTTACGATAAAGCTCTGCTACCACAAGGATAACAGAAAACTTCTGGGAGGACAAATAGCAGGGGGACTAGGAGGAGTTGACAAGAGAATAGACGTTTTGGCTACTGCTTTGTTCCATGAAATGACTATTGACGAGTTGCAAGCTTTGGACCTTGCGTATGCTCCTCCATACAATTCTGTGTGGGATCCGTTGCAACAGGCATCAACTGTAGCGCAGAGGGGATAAAAGAAAAGGTCTTACCGCTTTGGTAAGGCCTTTTTTGATAATAGGGTTAATTGAGGAGGTGTAGCTATGAAGTGGATAGAGAAATATGTCTTTTTGACAATCGGAGCTTTTTTAGCTGCTATTGCTCTTGAGATTTTTCTGGTGCCAAACAATATAATAGATGGAGGAATAACAGGGATTTCCATAATGTTGAGTTACTTAACTAAGATCCCTTTGGGAGCTTATATTTTCGTGCTGAATTTGCCCTTTTTGCTTTTTGGCTATAGGCAGATAGGGAAGAGTTTTGTACTATCTACTTTTTACGCTGTTTCTGTATTATCTCTCTCCGTCACAATTTTAGAAAAGCTTCCTCCACTAACATATGACACTCTTTTGGCTTCCGTTTTTGGAGGGATTATTTTAGGCATAGGCGTGGGACTGGTGATAAGGCATGGAGGTTCTATGGATGGCACAGAGATTGTGGCTGTAGTATTTTCAGAAATTTCAGGCTTTTCTGTAGGAGAGATAGTCCTTTTTATTAATGTATTCGTTTTGGGAAGTGCAGGGATAGTATTTACTTGGGACAGGGCTATGTATTCTCTTATTACCTATTTTATAGCTTTTAAGGTGATAGATTTGACTATAGAAGGTTTAGATGAAGAAAAAGCTGTGATGATAATTACAGAAAAGCCAGAAGAAATTGTAGAGACTATAACAGCGAGGTTAGGCAGGAGTGTTACCTTTTGGGAAGGGAAAGGAGGGTATACAAGGGAGAAAAAAGGGATTTTATATGCAGTGGTGAGCCGCCTGGAGATTGCCAAATTAAAGAGCATAGTAAAAGAACACGATGAAGGGGCTTTTGTTACAATTCACGATGTGTATGACATACTGGGAGGGCAGTTTAGGAAAAGGTCTATTCATTAGCTTTCTTCTCTCACTAGAAAGCCGATGAAAAAAGAAGTAAAGAGGGAGCAGAATAGGAATGAGTCCAGAGGCTACTGTTCCGAGGATGCCATAGGACACTTATTCGTTCTTGAGGCAGGCCTTTACAAGTTGTTTAAATATCTCCAGCATTTTTTCATTTCCTTTGTAAGCCATAAGCTCCGGATGCCACTGAACTCCCACCACAAAATAGTCCTCTTTTTCAAGCTCAATTGCTTCTATAACTCCATCTTTGGATTGGGCTACTATTTTGAAGCCCTCTGCCACCTCTTTTACTGCCTGATGGTGAAAGCTGTTCACTGCAATGGTTTTGCCCAAGATATTATACAGCCTGCTTCCTTCTTTTATTTCTACCGTATGGGTGGGTAAATCGGGCTTTGCTCTTTGAGAATGCTTTATGTAAGCTGTAGGGATTTGAGATATGTCTTGATATAAAGTCCCTCCTAAAGCTACGTTCATCACTTGAATGCCTCTGCATATTCCCAGAATGGGTTTTTTAAGTGAATAAGCGTACTTTATGACTTCAATATCGTACCAGTCCCTGTCAGGAGTAATTCCACCCTGTTTTTCAATGGGTTCTTCGTTGTAAAGTAGGGGATTTACATCTTGTCCTCCAGTTATTAAAATTCCATCTACTTTTTCCACCTGTTTTTTTAGTGTGTCTTTGTCCAAGACTATAGGTAAAACTACAGGCACGCCCCCGGCTTTTAGAACTGATTCTACATAAGGTCTCATTACATAAATTCTTTCTTCTCCGATCATCACTCCCTCAGTCTCATAGCTTATGTTTCCCACAATACCTATGATAGGTTTATTCATGTTTCTCCCCCTGTTCTTTATTGGTCAGTTATTATTATACCATATTTTGTACTTTAAAAAATTAATAAGAGATGGTTAGATGTCTGACAACAAGTTAAAATTGTGGTATAATTATATGAGGATTAAAAGGGTTTTATCTGGAAATAATAAAAGTAAAAGAGGGGTGTTAGTGTGAAGGAGACATTGCTCGCTTTAGTTACGGGAATGGCTGTAGGTCTTATATTTTCATTTTTCAGGTTGCCCATTCCGGCTCCCAGTGTTTTGCCGGGAATTGCTGGGGTGATAGGCATTTACCTGGGAGGGCGGTTGATGGAATATATAATCAAATTGATTGGCAGGTGATGATTTGCAATTTAAGGCAGGTTATGAACCTGTCTTTTAGTTTTTTCCAAAATAATCACGAACTTTTATTTGAAATTTCCTATAAAAATTCGCATTTTTAATTGATTTACAGCATAATTTTTGATAATATAGATTACGGGTTTCTTTGAGAATTTGCAAGAAAGAGGTAGATAAGATGAAAAGATACGATGTGATAATTGTAGGAGGCGGACCTGCAGGACTTTTTACTGCACTTGAGCTCGTTAATAAAAAAGAAAATTTAAATATATTGCTGCTTGAGAAAGGGAAAGATATACACAAAAGAGTGTGCCCTATGAATACCTATGGGACAAAATGCCTTGACTGCAAACCCTGCGCTATAACGTCTGGAATAGGAGGAGCGGGGGCTTTTAGTGATGGAAAGCTGACTCTTACTTCTGAATTTGGTGGAGTTTTGGATGAATACATGCCAAAATCGAAGCTTAACGAGCTTATAAACTATGTGGACAGCATATACGTGAGATTTGGTGCTACTACTGAAGTCCACGGCACCGATAGAGAGAAGATAAGAGAGATAGAAAAGAGGGCTCAGGCAGCAGATTTGAAGTTAATTCCTGCTGTGATAAAGCATTTAGGCACAGATAAAAGTTTTGAGATAATAAAGAACATGAGAGACTATCTGGTTGAGAGAATAGATATAATGACAGATACCATAGTAGAAGAGATAATTGTAAAGGACGGCCAGGCTGTTGGGGTTGTGACAGAGAAAGGTGAGGAATACTATGGAGAGTATATAGTGGTGGCGCCTGGGAGAGAAGGAGCTAAATGGTTTAAGAAAGAAGCCGATAGGCTGGGAATCAAGACGAAAAATAATGCAGTGGACATTGGAGTGAGAGTGGAAATCCCGGCTGTGGTGATGGAAGATATAACCGATGTGGTTTACGAATCCAAATTTATTTACCATTCTAAATCTTTTGACGATAGAGTGAGAACTTTTTGCATGAATCCTTACGGGATGGTAGTTGTAGAAAATCACGACGGGATAAAGACAGTGAATGGACATAGCTATAAAGACATAAAAACAGAAAATACTAATTTTGCCATACTTGTAAGCAAAGAATTTACAGAGCCTTTCAACAGGCCCATAGAATACGGAAGGTACATTGCGGAACTTGCCAATATGCTGGGAGATGGAGTTATAATCCAGAGGCTTGGAGATTTGCTGTCAGGAAGGCGTTCTACTCCTAAAAGGATAAAAAGAGGACTCGTGGAACCTACCTTAAAAGATGCTACTCCAGGGGATTTGAGCCTTGTACTTCCTTATAGATTTTTACAGTCAATAATTGAAATGCTTCAAGCCCTTGATAAAGTTTCGCCAGGAGTTTATTCAAAGCATACGCTTTTGTACGGCGTTGAAGTGAAGTTTTATTCTTCCAGAGTAGAGCTTACAGATAAATTAGAGACACAGATACGCAATTTATTCGCTGCAGGGGATGGAGCTGGCATAACGAGAGGCTTAGCTCAGGCTTCAGTTTCAGGGGTTGTTGTGGCAAGGGAAATCTTGGAGAGAGTCAAATAAAGGAAGGTGAAATAAATATGTCTGTTACTGTGATTGTGGGCGCTCAATGGGGCGATGAAGGAAAAGGGAAGATAACGGATTATCTTGCAGAGAGGTCAGAAGTGGTGGTGAGGTACCAAGGAGGCAATAATGCAGGGCATACTGTAGAAAAAGATGGTGTTCAGTATAAGCTTCATCTCATTCCTTCTGGAATACTATACCCTGACAAAATATGTGTAATTGGCAATGGGGTAGTAGTTGATCCTTCGGCTCTTTTGAAGGAGATTGAGGATTTAAAAGCTAAAGGAGTGGAAGTGAAAGAGGATAATTTAAAAATCAGCGATAGAGCCCATGTAGTTTTTCCCTATCACATAAAAGAAGATGAACTAGAAGAAAAAGGAAAGGGCGATGAGGACTTAGGGACTACAAAAAAAGGAATAGGGCCTTGCTATAGGGATAAGACAGAGAGAATAGGCATAAGAATGTGTGACCTTATGAATGCCGAGGTTTTCAGGGAGAAGCTTAAAAAGAATCTAGAGAGAAAAAATAAAATTTTTAAAGATATTTACGGTGAAGATGGATTTGATTTCGAGCAAATCTTTGAAACTTACAGGGAGTATGCAGAAAGGCTGAGACCTTATGTGACTGATACTTCTGTTCTGCTTTACAATTTAGCAAAGGAAGGTAAAAAAATCTTGTTTGAAGGGGCTCAAGGAACTCTTCTAGACTTGGATTTTGGTACTTATCCCTATGTTACGGCTTCTCATCCTGTGGCTGGAGGAGCTACTATAGGAGCGGGTATAGGGCCTACGATGATTGACAATGTGATAGGTGTTGTCAAAGCGTATACTACGAGGGTAGGAAAGGGACCTTTTCCTACAGAACTTAAAGATGAAATTGGAGATTTTTTGAGAGAAAAAGGCTATGAATATGGGACAACTACTGGAAGGCCTAGAAGGTGCGGATGGATAGATATTGTAATGCTAAGATATGCTGTCAGAGTCTCTGGCATAACGAGCCTTGCTCTCACAAAGCTAGATACTCTGACAGGACTTGAAAAAATAAAAATATGCACAGGGTACAAAATTAACGGAAAGATTATTGAGGATTTCCCGGCAAGCCTCGAAGAATTGAAAATGTGTGAACCCATATACGAAGAAATGGAGGGCTGGAGTGAGAATATACAGGATGTGAGAAGCTTTGAAGACTTACCTTTGAATGCGAAAAAATATGTAAAAAGGTTGGAAGAACTCGTAGGAGTGGAATTTAGCATAATTTCTGTAGGTCCCGAAAGAGAAGAGACTATCGTTTTGAGGAATTTTTGATAAAAAGCTTGACATTATACCCTCGGGTAAGTATAATATATAACTGTCAGGAGAATTTAATAGGTAAAAAGGTGCTGGCGTAGCTCAATAGGTAGAGCAGCTGACTTGTAATCAGCAGGTTGAAGGTTCGAGTCCTTTCGCCAGCTCCATTTTTTTATTATTTTCAAAGCTTTTGAAGGCTCAATATTGCAAGACTTAAGGCGGCGGTTGACACTTTGGTTGACAATTTAAGACCGCTGCCTTTTTGTTTTATTTGCAAACATTTTGCAAACGTCATATATTTCCTTAACTTTATTGTTTCACATTTATAAAGCGATATGTTAAAATAAAAATAAATTAAATAGAAAGGATGGGAAAAGTGGCTGTAGTGCGACCTTTTATGGCATTGAGGCCTTTGCCGGAGTTGGCAGAAAGAGTTTCTTCGCCGCCTTATGACGTTTTATCAAGAGAAGAAGCAGAAAAGTTGGCTAAAGATAATCCATATTCTTTCTTGCATGTGGAAAGAGCAGAAATAGACTTAGAAGAAAACATAGACCCTTACAACGAGGCGGTTTATCAGAAAGCTAGAGAAAACTTTATGAAAATGAAAGAGAAGAAAATTTTGATAAAGGACGGAAAAGAGTGCTATTACATATATCGAGAGAGAATGGGTGATAGAGTACAGACAGGACTTGTCGCCCTTGTGTCTATTGACGATTATTTGAATGGAGTTGTGAAAAGGCACGAACACACTCTTTCAGAAAAAGAAGAGGACAGGGTAAAGCATATGGATTATTGCGATGCGCACACAAGTCCTGTGTTTTTGGCATATAAGGCAGATGAAAGATTAAAAAATTTGCTAAAAATGTGGATTGAAAGAAAAACGCCTGTTTATGACTTTACCTCTGAAGATGGTGTGAGTCACTCTGTGTGGGTAATTGAGGATGTGGAAGTGATGAAAGAAATTACAGAAATTTTTAAAGAAATACCCGCTCTCTACATAGCTGATGGGCACCACAGAGCAGCGGCATCTGTTGCACTGGGATTGAGAAGAAGAGAGAGTCTTAAGAATTACTCTGGAAAAGAGGGATTTAACTATTTTCTAGCTGTAATTGTCCCTCACGATGAACTCTACATAATGCCTTATAACAGAGTAGTAAGAGATTTAAACGGGTATTCTGAAGAGGGGTTTATACAAAAAGTTAAAGAAAAATTTACATTAGAAGAAGTAGGGGTAACTCCATTTGAACCAAAAGAAAAGCATACTTTTGGAATGTATTTAAAGGGAAAATGGTATAAGATTAAAGCAAAGGAAGGAACTTTTGACTCTTCAGACCCTATTGGATGTCTAGATGTTTCAATTTTACAGGATAACTTGTTAAAGCCCATTTTAGGGATAGAAAATCCCAGGACAGATAAGAGGATAGAGTTTGTTGGTGGTATAAGAGGGACAAAAGAGTTAGAAGAAAAAGTAAATAAAGGGATGGCAGTAGCTTTTTCTCTGTACCCCACTTCTATTGAAGAAATTTTTGCTGTAGCGGACTTTGGCGGAATAATGCCTCCAAAATCCACCTGGTTTGAACCCAAATTGAGAAGCGGTATTTTTGTCCATGAAATTGACTGAGTGCTTTTTGGCACTTTATTTTTTTATTAAAGTTGTTCTAATGTGGGCTTCCCTTAACTAATATATAATGTGAGGATAATTTAGGGGAGCTGGTATTATGGATGTCAAGAAAAAATTGCTTTTGGGGCTTTTAGCAGTAGTTATAGCTGTTTTATTTGTGTATTTTGCGCTTCCTGATAAGGGAATGACTACATATCTCATTGAGGCAAAATATGACGATGGAAGCAAAACAGTAGAAGCTGTTCAAACAGTCAGATATGTAAACACAACTGGTGCTTCCCTTAAAGAGATTTGCTTTCACCTCTATCCCAACGCTTTCAAGTCTGAAGAAAATCTCCCATTTACAAAGGAAGAACTTCCTTTTGTTTATCCTGAAGGCTTTGCTCCCGGTTTCATTGAGATTGAAAAGGTCACGATAAACGGCCTTCCTGCTGTATACACTCTGGAAGAGCCCAATGATGAGATTTTGAGATTGACATTGCCTAGAGAGATTAAAAAAGGAGAATCTGTCAATATAAAGATGCAGTATAAGGTGAAGCTTCCTCCCGCAAGGAGCAGATTTGGGTACGGCAAAAATACTGTTCAATTGGGAAACTGGTATCCCATTCTCTCAGTTTACGACAAGAACGGATGGAATAACGACCCGTATTATATTTTCGGCGACCCATTTTACAGTGACATAGCCGATTACAAGGTAGAGTTGACTGTTCCAGAAAAGTTTGTAGTTGCTTGTACAGGGGAAGAGAAAGAGCAAAAAGTGGAAAAGGGTTCTAAAAAACTGGTGATTGAGGCTCATAAGGTGAGAGATTTCGCAATTGTCATGAGCGATAAGTTCAAAGTGATAGAGCAAGTGGTGGACGGGATAAAGGTGAAGTCTTACTATTTTACAGAAGGGTATGGAGATAAGGTTTTGAAGTTCGCCTCTGATGCCATTAAGTTTTACAATGACTACATTGGCAAATATCCTTACAAAGAATATTCTGTGGTAGAGACTGATTTTTACATGGGAGGAATGGAATATCCGCAGCTTGTGATGATATCTAAAGATTTGTACAATAAGGCTAATCTTTTCAACCTCGAATATGTTATCGCTCACGAAACAGCTCATCAGTGGTGGTATGCATTAGTTGGAAACAACCAGATAAGGGAATCGTGGCTGGATGAAGGGCTCACAGAATACACCACTCTCCTTTACATAGAGAGATACTACGGAAAGGCTACAGCAGAGGAGATATACAGGCTTGTAATTGAGGGAGGGTTTAATAAGTTTGTAAATAACAGCGCGGATACTTCTTTTGCAAAAACTCTGGCTGATTTTAAAGAATGGAAAGAATATACAAATATAGCTTACAACAAAGGAGCAATGGTTTTTTACAATTTAAGAAAATTAATAGGTGATGAAGACTTCAAGAAAGTGTTACAGACCTACTACGAAAAGTACAAATACAAAATTGCCACTACGCAAGATCTGATTGACGTAGTGGACAGCGTAACAGGAAAAGATACAGGGGGATTTTTCCAGTCATGGTTTTATTAGATTATCATCTTTTTCTTTAACCTTATGTCCTCTCCGTAAAAGTTGAGGAGCTTGAAATGACCAAAGATGCGCGAATAAATTCTTTCCGGGTATATAGCCATTATTTCTGATAAAGGCAGATTAGTAGAGATTATAAATTTTTTTCCTAGCAGAAGTCTTGTGTTTAAGATGTTGAAAAATTCTTGAAGGCTGAAAGCCGTTATTGGCTCTGTTCCCAAATCGTCTATTATTAAAAGGTCACACTCCTTCAGAAGTTCCAGATATTCATTGTAAATTTCACTATCGGGGTTTAATTTGTTTATCCTCAAGCCTTCAATTAAGTCGGGAGCAGTTCTGTAAATTACGCTTTTTCCTCTGTCTAGAAGCTCTTTTGCTATACAGTTGGCGAGAAAAGTTTTGCCCAATCCTGAATTGCCGTAGAAAAAGAGGCTTTCTTCAATGGTGTCAAAGTGTTTGATGAAGTTTAAGGCAAATTCCACTATGGTTCTCATATTGGCGCGGGGAGAGGGCTTGTCCCCGTAGGGTTTATCTGAATAATATTCAAAGTTAAAGTTGGAGAAGTTTTCTTTCTGGAGAATTTCTGCTATGCTGGACTGCTTGTAGTAGATATTTATGAGCTTTTGATTAAAACATTTGCAGCGCTTTCCATTTACATAGCCTGTGTCTTTGCATATGTTGCACTCGTATTTTGGCTCCAAATAGTCTTCAGGATACCCATGAGATTTTAGTATTTCTGTTTTCTTTTTTTTTAAAAAATTTAATTTTTCTCTCAGGGAGTTCAACAATTCTTTGCCTTTTTCTGGTTCTTTGAATATTGCCTGAGTTATTTGAATGCCTATCTCTTTTATCTTGTCATCTATTTTTTCAAGTTCGGGTATTTCTTTGTACAGTCGGTTTCTTCTTAGAAGGGCTTCTCTCTCTGCCTTATCTCTTTTCATTTCATACTCTTTAAGTATCTCATGAATTATATTTTCATTCATTTAATTCACCTCTAGAGTGGGCTAAAAGCTTTTTTTCCAAATCCTCTATGTCATAAGTCCTCTGGGAATAGCTGTTAAAGTAATTCTTTGGGGCTTTAAAGGCAGAAGTAGCAGCTGTTTTCTTTTTAGAAGAAGACTTTTTGCTTTCTAGGTCTTCTACACTTCTTATTCCTTCATTGAACCAGTTTATCAAAATCCTATTTATATATGGAAAGCTTGGCTCATTTAGCTTCGCGATACATTCTTCGCCAGCTTTTATTATCATATCCACATCAAATCCTAGCTCATCCATCCACCTGTCCATCATTTCTCTCTGTACTTCTGTTGGCTCTTCTTCCTTCATGCCCAGTGCTTTTAATATCCTTCTGTAATCCTGCCATCTCCTGCTTTCTGCTTTAAGGTATTCTTCTACATCTAAAGCAGTTTTAAGACCAGCGTCATGCCATGCTATAGCGACTTTTTCCATGTATTTTAAAGAGGTTTTGTTTTTTGAAGCGCAGTAGCTTACAAGCATTGTTATGACTTCCAGTGAAAAGCCGTATTCGTCTACCCAGCTTAAATAAGTTTCCATTTCTGTTGGAGTTAAAGGCCTTCCAAGTGTAAGCTCTATTGCTTCAAAAGCCTGCTTTACTTGAGGGTCGTAAAGGGAGAGAGAATGGCCGTTAGAAGATGGGGGAACTACAGGGAGATACTCTACTGTGTATTCTCCATCTATGTATTTTAACTTCACAAGGCCAGACTTTTCCCAGTATTTTAAAGCTTTATCAATTTCTAAGTCTGACATGAAGAGCTTGTCTGCTAGTTCTTTCAAGGGAATTTGATTGCCGTAGAAGCAATACTTCAAGCCCAATATGTATACCTTCACGTATTCGCCCGGAGCATCCAACATGAAATGGTTTATGAAGTAGTTGCTAAGAGGAGTGCTTCCCCAATCGTCATTTTCACCCAAAAATTTAAAAACGCTCATTCTCCCCACCTCGAATATATTATAGCATAGGGGGATGTCCTCTTCAATTGAAAAGAATTTAACATATTTATCGGCATGTTCGAGAAAGAATATTAGTCTAAACTACAGCATAAAATATAAAGAAGGAAATAAAATTTTGCTTTTTGGAAAAAGTGTGGTATAATTAAAACGATTAGATGAAGAAAGGATGGGGAAAGTGGGGAGCGAAAGCTATAAGTTTTTGCTCTTTTTAAAAGAGTACCAGAAAAACCTTATAGCTTTTTTATTTGCCCTTTTTTTAGGACTGGCTTTTGTGGTATATGAAAATGGATTTGCCTATAACGTGCTGGTAGATGGAGTAAGTATTGGCGTCACAAGAGATGTTGAAGGGGTAAAAAGGGTAGTAGAAGAAATCAAAAAAGAAGAGATGCAAAAATGGGGCGATGTGGTCTTTGACCAAGAGATAAGCTTTGAAAGGATTAGGGTTTCAGGTGAAAGAGTCAAAGATGCTAGGGAAATAGAGGCTAGCTTGAAAAAGATTCTGAGCCTTACCTGCAAGGCTTATGCCATAGAGGTCAATGGAAAGCCGGTTGCATTTTTAAAATCAAAAGAAGAAGCTTACAAAACTCTAGAGGATTTAAAGAGCGAGTATAAAAAAGATGCAGACAAAATCTATTTTAAGGAAGAAATAAAGATAAAAAGTAAGTACATATCTCCTACAAAGTTGGTTGAGGAAAAAGAGGCTTTAGAAATATTGAGAAAGCCTCTGAAAGAGGCAGTTACATATGAGGTAAAAGAAAATGACAGCCTCTGGAGTATAGCGAGAGAGCATGACATGTACATACAGGACATATTGAAGCTGAATCCTGGGCTTACTGAGAATTTAAAGCCTGGGCAGATTATATATCTTTCAAAAGAAGTCCCCTTGGTCACAGTTGTTACAGAAAAAGAGGTAACTTACAAAGAAGAAATTCCTTTTAATACTAAATTTACAAAAGATGATAAACTTTTTGTTAACCAATCAAAGGTTCTAGTGGAAGGGGAAAAGGGGTTAAAAGAGATAAAAGCGGTAGTGATAAGTCACAATGGAGTTGAAGTAAAGAGGGATATAAAAGAAGAAAGAGTGCTAAAAGAGCCCATTTCTAAAATAGTAGCAGTTGGTTCAAGGAGAGTCTCTTACGTAGCTACGGGCTATTTTAGCTATCCAGCGAGGGGTACTATAACCTCGAGATTTGGCCCTAGGTGGGGAGGTTTTCACACAGGGGTTGATATAGCAGCACGATATGGGAGCCCGATTTATGCTTCAGATGGCGGAACAGTGATTTTTGCCGGTTGGGAGAGCGGTTACGGATATCTTGTTAAGATTGACCATCACAATGGGTATGTGACCTATTACGGGCATGCCAGTAAGCTTTTGGTGAAAGTGGGAGACAAAGTTGAAAAAGGGCAAAAAATCGCACTGGTAGGAGCGACAGGCCATGCTACAGGGCCTCATGTGCATTTTGAGGTGAGAAAAAATGGCGTGCCAATTGACCCGATGCGCTTTTTAGGAAGATAAGCCCGAATTGGGCTTTTTTCTTTTTGAATGAACTTGCCCCCTTTGGATATGAATGCTATAATACAAAATGAAAGGTATAAATATGGGCTGTATCACTCACCAAGTGTAGTACATATTTTAATTTTTTGGGGTGATACAGCATGAATAAAAAGATTTTAGTCTCTATAATAGGAATCATTTTTGTTTTTTCAGTGCTATTTTTCAACAGTGTAAATGCTACTTTTTACCCTTATGTGAAGGATGTGGGTAAAGCTAAGCTCGTCAGAAGTGTAAAAGATTTCAAAACTGCAGAGAGTGAGCATTTCATCTTAAAATACACTCCTCAGGATGAAAAATACACTTCTCTTGTGCTTGACATAGCAGAAAGACATTTTAAAGGCGTAACAGAAGACTTGGGCTACGTTCCCCGTGAAAAAGTGCTAATTGTGATGTACAGTGATGCCAATAAAATGAATAGGGATTTTTCGCTGGCAAAGGGCACTAACGCAATGGGGCTTTATCTTAATGGAGTAATAAGCATACAATCTCCCTCTTTATGGATTGGAAATGAAGATAATCTTCCAGAAATTTTTGAAAAAGAAGGACCTATAGTGCACGAATTTGCACATTTTATAGTAGATGAGGTAGCAAAAGGTAACTACCCTGTGTGGTTTACAGAAGGTATTGCTCTTTTGGAGGAGTATCGAGAAAATGGAGTTTCATGGGGGGAAGGGCTTAAAGGGAAGCCTTACTCTTTAGAAGAGTTGAACTATAAATTCAATGAACTAGATGAAGTTTTGGCGTATAAAAGGTCTTTTGAGATTGTAAAAGCCATGTCTTACAAGTATGGTATGGAAAGTATAAGAGAAATTATTAAATATTTGGGGGAAGGCTTAAGCCTTGAGGAAAGTTTTTACAAAGTCACAGGAGATACTCTTAAAAGTTTTGTAGATTCTATAAAATAAAAGCAAGAAGAGTATTCTCTTCTTGCTTTAGCTCTATAAAATAAGGGGGCATAGAAAATGAGCAGCAAGATTTTGATTGTGGACGATGAAAAACCGCTTGTGGACATAATAAAGTATAATTTAGAAAAAGAAGGTTACATAACTTTTGAAGCCTATGACGGCGAAGAAGCCGTAAAGATGGCAAAAGAACAAAACCCTGACCTCATAATATTGGATGTGATGCTTCCTAAAATGGACGGTTTTACCGTTTTAAAGACTTTGCGGCAGTCCATGACAGTTCCAATTTTGATGCTCACTGCAAAAGAGGAGGAAGTAGATAAAGTATTGGGACTGGAATTGGGAGCTGATGATTATATCACAAAGCCTTTTTCAATGAGGGAGCTCGTAGCTCGCGTTAAAGCGAATTTGAGGCGGGTAAGTTTCAATGGCAGCGAGCAGAATCACATTATACGGATAAAGAATTTGAAGATCGACATCTTAAAGTACAAAGTGGAGAAGAACAACAAAGAGATAGAGTTAACCTCCCGAGAATTCGAGCTTTTGAGATTTCTCGTTTTAAACAAAGGGCTGGTCTTTTCAAGAGAGGCTCTTTTAGAAAAAGTGTGGGGTTACGAATATTTTGGCGATATTAGAACGGTGGACGTCACCATAAGGCGATTGAGAGAAAAAATAGAAGATGACCCGAGCAACCCAAAATTCATACACACAAAAAGAGGGGTTGGTTACTATTTTAGCGATGAAAAGCCGATTTAAGAGCATCCAGTGGAAGATAATATTATTATACAGTTTGCTGATCTTGGTTGCAATGGAAATTATATGGATTTATCTCTATAAATCCCTGGAAAACTATCATTTAAACAATTTTGACAACTACCTTGAGGCGCAGGCGAAGGGTATTTCTTTTACTTTAAAGGACAACATGGACATAAAGAGCTTGAAAAGTGTAATAAACATGTACATGGGGCCTAATTCCAACATAAAGTACGTTTACATCTTGGACAGCCACGGGAATATCCTGGCAAGCTCCACAGGAGATACAGGGAAGATGATGACACCCGCTATTGCAAAAGCTCTTTCGGGTGAGATGGGAAGTGAGCTCACAAAGGACTATTACTCTAATAGCACTATTAAAAGCTTTGCTATGCCAATTTACAACAGTGAGGGAAAAGTAAGTGGAGTTGTGTATTTAATCGGCTCTTTAAAAGGCATATATGATACTTTATGGGATGTCAACTTGATTTTAGCAAGTGCTACTTTGTTTGCACTTATAATTACTATGATATTAGGCTATATTCTTTCAAAAACCATAGCAGACCCTATAAAAGAAGTGACAAAGTATGCTCAAAGGATGGCAGAAGGGGATTTTGACATAAAAATAAATGTAAAGTCCGACGATGAAATAGGAAAATTGGGAGAGATGTTTAATTTCCTCTCTTCTCGTTTGAAGGAAACTTTAAATGACATACAAGGGGAAAAGAATAAAATAGAAGCTATCATCAAATTCATGAAAGACGGGGTTGTGGCGGCTGACGCAAATGGCAATATAATCCACTACAATGAAGCAGCTGAGAAGATGCTAAATAAAAAGTTGAGTTTAGGTATGCCTGTAGAAGAAGTGCTTCCTTTAAAAGAAGCAGAAAATCCCATCCCTATGACCTGCGACAACAGGGTGTTAATGATTAATGCGGCTTCTGTTAAAATTAACAATCAAGTAGAAGGCTATGTGTATGTAATGCACGATATTACAGAGCAGCACAAATTAGACCAGATGAGGAAAGAATTTGTAGCGAACGTCTCCCATGAGTTGAGGACTCCTCTTGCTACTATAAAAAGTTATGTAGAAACTCTTCTTTACAACGATGTGGACACGGAATATTCAAAGAAGTTTTTACGAATAATAGAAACAGAGACAGATAGAATGACTCGCCTAGTAAAGGACCTTTTGCTTCTGTCAAAGATGGATTCGGAAGAGAACAGTTTGAAACTGGAACCTTGTGATTTTAACGAAATAGTAAAAAATGTGGTAAACAGCCTATCTATTGAAGCTACCAAAAAAGGACATAATGTCATACTAAATTTGAGCGAGACGCTACAAAAGGTAAATGTGGATAAGGATAAGGTTGAGCAGATGGCAATGAACATAATAAACAATGCTATAAAATATACTCCTGAGGGGGGAGTCATAGAAATCTCTACGGCTTACGATGAAGAAGGAGTTACTTTCACTGTGAAAGATAACGGAATAGGCATTCCAAAAGAGGACCTTCCGCGCATATTCGAGAGATTTTACAGAGTGGACAAAGCGAGGTCTAGAGAATTGGGAGGAACGGGATTGGGGCTTTCAATTGTGAAACAGATAGTAGAGCTTCACAAGGGGAAAGTGAAGATAGAGAGCGAGCTGGGAAAAGGCACAGTAGTGACAGTACAGTTACCTTATTCTAAAAATTCGTAATCGTAATTTAATATTGCTGTAACATTGCTGTAATAATAGTGGTATATAATCGTACATGTAGAGGAAAAGGAGGGATATCCTTGAAAAAAGTAATCGCATTTGCTGTAGCAGTTTTGCTTATGCTTGCCTTATCTGTTTCATCAGCCTATGCAGCAAACCTCATAGTATTAAAGACAGATATTGACAATGTAAAGACGAATAACAAGTACTTTATAGTCTCAGGAAATGGACAACCTAACACCACTGTAGAGCTTATTTTAAATGACAATTTAAATGACAAATGGGTAATAGATGAGTCAGCAGTTTTTGCGAGGCTTGTCATTTTGAATCCGGGGGAAAATACGCTCTTATTAAAGGCTTACAAAGGGGACCAGGTGCAAATAATAAAAGGCAAAGTCATATTGACCAAGAAAGACGGCATATGGCAGATCACCATAACAGCTATTGAAGAACTGATAAAGTCATTATTGAAATAAGAGGGCTTAACTTATGAGGGAGAAAATAAAGTCTATAGTGCTTTTGTGCCTTGTCGGAGTGAGCGTTTATTTGACCTACACCTTATGGATATCCTTCCCTCAGAAAGAAATGTCTCTTGAAAGTAAAAAGTCCACGAATTCAGAAGTGGACCTTTTTCGTATAATAAGGCCTCAATACGCATTTTTAATTGAAGGTGGAAAAACTTATTTAGCCAGTGTAGATAATCTGTGGAGGCAGGTTGTGGAGTTTTTAAACAAAGAGAAGGAAATAAAGTTCACTTTAGAAGGAAAAAAGGATTCTGGAAACTCTTTAACTTTTGAGGGAATTAAATTTGTAATAGAAAAGGGATGGAATAAGGGTGTCCTAAAACAGATTCTCACTAGAGAAAGTGTAATTAGAAAGCTTGATGACAACGCCAGAATAAATCAGGTTTTGGTTGATTTTAAGCAAAATCAGGTAGTTTTTGAAGATGTGTACAGTAACAAAAGGTATGTATTTTCCTATGAAAGCATAAAAGATTTAAAGCCCCTTTCAACTGAGGACGCGACAGTATGTGATTCTGTATATGGCATACCTTTGACTGCGGTTTTTATGCCTAATATACACAATAAAACTATGATTAAAGAACTGGACCAGATTTTGTTGGATAAAATTTTTACTAATATCTCTATAGTGAGAAAAGTTACGGAAGACAATGGCAAGACTGTCTACACGGATGGGATGAAGAGTTTAAAAATTTTTGAAGACGGGTGCATTGAATTTTACAGCACATCTATAGAATCCTCTTCTGATGGTAAACTCGATTTTGTAAAATCTGCGGAGTTTTTAGAAAGACTGGGGCTAAACTGGAGAAATTTTTATTTGGCAGATGTAAAAGAAGACAATGGCCAGGTTTCCTTTTTCTTTGGGTACTCTTTCGACTTTCCTATCTGGTTTGATAAGCGCGATTTCCATCCAATAGAAGTGACTGTCTCAAATGGAAGTGTGAAATCAGCGCGAATTTTATACCTTAACGTGGAAGAGAAAGGCAAGATAACTTTTTCCCCTGAGAAAATGAGGAATCTTTTCAATGCTGGGCTAAAAATTTCTAAAAACAAAGGGGCGTTTCAAGCCTTTAGGATTGGATATATATACATGAATGGCCATTTCATACCTTCAATAAAGATGGAGTTCGAAAAAGGGAGTGTCTTCATAAACATGTTGAACGGAAAATTACTTAGCATTGGGGAATGAATATGAATTGGTCTAAAGCAAAGACGATAATGATAGTGACTTTTATATTTTTAAACCTTCTTCTTTACGCTGTAGTCGTGAAAACCCATGAACCTCAGATGTCAAAGCTTTCTTCTAAAGATTTCGCTGCTATAGAGAGGGTGCTTGAGGAAAATAATATTTTTTTGTCTACATCTCTTCCTAAAGAAGCTCCTCCTATGTCTCTTGTAAAGGTAAAAAGAGAAATTTTTGACGATAAGTTCGTATTGGACCATTTTATAAAAAGTAAGGATTACAGGAAATATGAGGATAATGGAGAGACTGTTTTTGAATTTGATAGTACTACAATAAAAATAGGGCATTTTAGCTTTTTCTTTCAAGAGAAAAGTGATAAATTTTTAAACATGACTTCTTCTGATAAAGAGAGATACATTGAAGATTTTTTAAAACAGCATTTTTTGAAGGAAAAAGACGGACAGATAGTGAAAATAGAGAGGAAAAGCAAAGGAGTCACTATAGAGTACAGGCAGTTTTACAATGGATATTTTGTTGACGACAGTTTCATCAAAGCAGATATTTCTGGTGATGAGTTCACAGTTTATAAAAAATGGTTTGATTCTGTGATTCCTGAGAAGGACAAGAAGGAAATAGTAGATGCAATCTTTGCTGTTTTAAAGCTTGTGGAGATAAAACCAGAAAAAGCTGTTGTCAAAATAGAGGATGTAAAGCTGGGATATTATTTTAACTGGCCTAATGCCTCAAAAGGAGAAGCTGTGCCCGTGTGGAAAATAGTATCTAATGAGGGTATTTACTATATAAACGCCTATACAGGCAATTTGGAAAGAGGGGAATAATCCCCTTTTTTATTTTGAAGATTTTTCTATGGGCTTTTATCACACAAACACTTGTAAAATATTATGAATTGTATTAAAGTATATAGTGTGGCAGTATCTGATTTTTAGATGATTTTTTGGTTGAAAGGAAGATGTGTATGGAAAAGTTTGTTATAAGAGGAGGGAAGCCTCTTCGTGGCACTGTCCAGATAAGCGGTGCTAAAAATTCTGCTGTTGCGGTTTTACCTGCGGCTCTACTGGCAGATAGTCCAAGTGTCATAGACAATCTGCCTGATATAAAGGACATAGAAACTTTGGCAGAAATAATAAAAAGATTAGGGGGCAAGGTAGAAAAAGGCAAACACGAAATAAAAATAGACCCCACAGGGCTTAATTCTTTCCATCCTCCCAGGGAATTGGCGAGCAGGATGAGGGCCTCATATTATCTCATAGGTGCGCTTTTGAGTAAGTTTAACGAAGCCATAATACCGATGCCGGGAGGGTGTAACATAGGAGTAAGGCCAATTGACCAGCACATCAAGGGTTTTGAAGCATTAGGGGCTGAGACTACTATAGAGCACGGTTTTATAAGGATTAAGGCAGAGAAATTAAGAGGAGCTCACATATATTTTGACGTTGTAAGTGTGGGGGCAACAATAAATTTGATGCTGGCAGCTGTCAAAGCAGAAGGGGTTACTATTTTAGAAAACTGTGCGAAAGAGCCTCATGTAGTTGATGTAGCAAACTTTTTAAATGCAATGGGAGCAAATATAAAAGGTGCTGGGACTGACACTATAAAGATTACAGGAGTGGACAAACTAGAGGGCTGCCATTACACAATCATCCCTGACCAGATTGAGGCTGGAACCTATATGGTGGCAGCGGCGGCAACGGGAGGAGACGTATATGTAAAAGGCGTAATTCCGACCCACTTAGAGTCGATAATTGCAAAGCTTGTGGAAATGGGAGTAATTGTGGAAGAGTATGACGATGTCATAAGAGTTAGAAGAGAAGGGCCTTTAAAAAGGGTTGATATAAAGACTTTGCCGTATCCAGGCTTCCCGACGGACATGCAGCAGCCTTTTGCGGTGCTTTTAGCCTTAGCTGATGGGATAAGTGTCATTACAGAAAATATATATGAGAACAGGTTTAGATATTTAGAAGAATTAAAGAAAATGGGAATGAAAGTGAGAGTGGAGGGAAGAAGCGCTATCATAGAAGGAGTGGGCAAACTGACAGGTGCACCAGTTTACGCGACAGATCTAAGAGGTGGAGCTGCAATGGTGATAGCAGGACTTGCAGCAGAGGGCATTACAGAAGTTTTGGACATTTACCACATTGACAGGGGATACGAAGCAATGGAAGTAAAGCTTCAGGCTTTAGGAGCTGACATAATAAGAATAAGAGAATGAGAGTAAAAATTCGTGTATAATGAACTGCATAACATCTAATCCTATTAATGGGGTGATGTTATGCAGTATAATTTTAATAAGTTAGTTGCTACTGCAATAATTTCGTCCTTTATCACTTCTTTAATTTTTATATACATTGCGCCTAATTTTTTATGGGGCAAAATTATTCCTATACCATATCCCCCTGAGTCGGGCTTAAAAAAAGAAATAGTGATTCCCGAGAGAGAGCCTCCTACTGTAGCAGAAGCGGTGGCAAAAAAAGCGACACCGGCTGTAGTTGGCATAACAACGCTGGAATTTGAGAGAAAGTATTATTTTTTAGAAAGGGCTGTTGAAGGAGTCGGTTCGGGATTTATAGTGCACCCCGACGGTTACATAATAACAAATAATCATGTGGTTAACGAAAATTCCAGAAATATAAAGGTTTATTTGAGCAATGGAAATATATTGCCGGGGAAAGTAATGTGGACTGACCCGGTTTTAGACCTCACTATACTTAAGGTAGATGCGAAGAATCTGCCAGTGATTGAGCTGGGGGACTCTGATAGGCTTTCTGTAGGTCAAACGGCTATCGCTATAGGAAATCCTTTGGGGTTAAGATTTCAGAGAACGGTGACTTTAGGAATAATAAGTGCACTCAACAGAAGCCTTCCCATAACTGAAGACAGTAAGCCCAAAATCATGGAAGACCTCATACAGACAGACGCTTCTATAAATCCGGGTAATAGCGGCGGACCTCTGATGGACTCTCAAGGGTACGCCATTGGGATAAATACTGCTAAAGTCACTACTGCAGAGGGTTTAGGCTTTGCAATTCCTATAAACATTGTAAAGCCTATTCTTAAAAAGGTCATTGAAACAGGGACTTTCAAACCGCCTTACTTAGGAATAGTGGCGTATGACAGAGAGATTGCGAGTTACATAACTGCAGATGTGTATATTTACGAAGGGATATACGTGGCGGATATAGACCCTACAGGGCCCGCCTATAAAGCTGGAATAAGGAAAGGTTATATCATACTGGAGGTAGATGGGAAACCAGTAAATACGATGACAGGTCTAAAGTGCATCATATACGAAAAAAAGCCGGGAGAAAGCATAAAAGTTAAGTATAAGACGTTGACTGGGAAGGAAGGTTATGTTACTATTGTCCTTGGAAAGTAAAAAGCTTCTTGTAATCTTAAGGTCAAAGTTGGCGCTACCATGTTTTTTGGAACAGGAGAGAGTTTGATGTATGTAGTGTGTGAAAAGCATTTAGAGGACGCTATTGAGGAGTTTGTGGAAGTGTACGAGCAGCCTCCTGACATCTACAAACTAGATGAGGTTTCTTTTACCGATTGGCTTGCTCCCCACAAATGTGATTTTTGCGATGAACCTCCTAAATATCTGGTGGTCTAAAGTGGGGCAAGAGGATGAAAATACAAATAATAGCTGTTGGAACTATTAAGGAAAATTATATAAAAGATGGAATAAAATTTTATCTGGACAAGCTGAAGAAAATATATGATATTGAAATTGTTGAAATAAAAGAAGAAGAGGACCCTGGTACTCCAGCAAGTAGAGAAAAGGTATTAGAGACAGAAGGAGAAAGGATTTTATACAAAATTGACAGGGAAAGCTTTGTGATAGCTCTTGCCATAGAAGGGAAAGAAGTTTCAACCGAAGAATTTGCAAGCCTTGTAAAAAAAGCTTTTGGTATGGGATACAAAAAAGTAGTCTTTGTAATAGGCGGTTCACTGGGCATATGGGGAAAAGTCAAAGAAAGGGCTGATGTAAACATCTCTTTTTCTAAGATGACTTTTCCTCATCAGCTCACAAGGCTTTTGCTTTTAGAGCAAATTTATTATGCTCTTTTGTAGTTTATTTGTGGTATGGTTCATTCCTCAATATTTTATAAGCGCGGTAGAGCTGTTCTGCGAGGAGCGTAGCAATTAATCCCTTTGACATTTTCATTTGCGAAATTGTAAATATTTCATCAAAAATCTCGATTCCTTCTCCTATTAAAAAAGTTATATCTGTTATGGATTTCATTTCTAGGTCCTTTATCTTTAAAGCAAATTTTTCGGAAGAGATGGTTTTCCCTTGAGGTGTAATCAATATTTTATAAGATTTTTCCAAATCTTTTACAGGAAGTTTTTTTGAATTTTTACAGATTGAAAGAGAAATGCTGCAAAACCTCTGCAATCTCTTAAAATATTCCTCTATGGCTTCTTGGTAAAAGGGTTCTATTTTTTTGGCTATGATAAAAAACTTGTAGTTCATTTTTTCACCTGCTTTTTCATTATATCCTTATTATATCAAAAAAACATTTGAAAATATTTTTTCACTTTGATACAATAATACAAAAACCAACTGATGGGGGTATAAACGTGTCGGTGCTAGAGGTTTTAAAAGAAAGAGGATATATCGCTCAAATGACCCATGAAGAAGAGATAGAGAAGCTTTTAGAAAAAGAAAAGATAACTTTTTACATAGGTTTTGACCCCACTGCTGACAGCCTGCACGTAGGTCATTTGATTCAGATAATGACAATGGCTCACATGCAGAGAGCCGGCCACAGGCCAATTGTGCTTTTGGGAGGCGGAACTGCCCTTATAGGAGATCCGAGCGGTAGAACTGACATGAGAAAAATGCTCACTAAAGAGGAAATAGATAGAAATGCTGAAGCCTTCAAAAAGCAGATGGAGAGATTCATCGATTTTTCTGAGGGCAAAGCTATAATGGAAAACAATGCTAAATGGCTCCTTGGCTTGAATTACATAGAATTTTTGAGAGATATAGGTGTTCACTTTACTGTAAATCGAATGCTTGAGGCGGAAGCTTTTAAGACTCGCATGGAAAGAGGCCTTACTTTCCTTGAGTTTAATTACATGCTAATGCAGGCTTATGACTTTTTAGAGCTTTACAGGCGCTATGGCTGTGTAATGCAGATGGGAGGAAATGATCAGTGGTCTAATATAATCGCTGGAGTAGAGCTTATACGCAAAAAAGAAGGCAAGCAGGCTTATGGAATGACTTTTGTGCTCCTTACAACAAGCGAAGGAAAGAAGATGGGCAAAACTGAAAAAGGCGCTATATGGCTGGATCCTAAAAAGACTTCTCCTTATGAATTTTATCAGTACTGGAGAAATATAGGAGACGCAGATGTGGAAAAGGCTTTGGCTCTTTTGACTTTCCTTCCTATGGACGAAGTGAGAAGGCTTGGGAGACTAAGGGATAAGGAGATAAACGAAGCTAAAAAGGTACTGGCTTTTGAGGTTACAAAGCTTGTACACGGTGAAGAAGAAGCCCTAAAGGCTCAGAAGGCGGCCGAAGCTCTGTTTGAAGGCGGCGGTGAAATGGAACACGTGCCCAGCATTGAAGTCTCTCAGGACATAATCGGAAGGAAAATAGTTGATGTGCTTTTTGAAGCTAAAGTCATACCTTCAAAGAGCGAGGGAAGAAGGCTTATTCAGCAGGGAGGCCTTTACATCAACGACAAGAGGGTAGAAAACGTGGATGAATGCATAAAAGAAGAGATGGTAAAAGAAAATGCCATTCTTGTAAGAAAAGGGAAAAAGGAATATCACAGGTTATTGGTAAAGGAATGAATGCAATATGATTTTCCTTTTTACTGCTCTTTATGCTGAAGCTTACCCTTTTATAAACTATTTTAAACTAAAAAGAGACCTTCAAAACAATTATTTTCAAGTTTTTTCAAATGACGAGGCCCTGCTAACTGTGACAGGAGTTGGCAAGATAAATAGTGCTATAGCAGTAGCCTACACTTTGGGAAGATATGGGATTTACAGGGATAGCTTTGCATTAAATTTTGGAATTGCCGGATCGAAGTTTCCACAAATGAAAGGGCATCTTTATTTAATCAACAAAGTGATAGACAGTGAAACTAAAAAGGTTTTTGTACCTGATGTTTTAGTTGACCATTCCTTTGAGGAAAGCGACCTTGAGACTTTTAACCATCCTGTAAAGGATGCTTATAGAATGGAAGCAAATTTGTGCGACATGGAAGGAAGCGGTTTTTACCAAGCCGCTTCAAAGTTTTTTGATGCCCATCAGATTTACCTTTTGAAGCTGGTGTCTGATTCCTTGGATTTTGAAGGGATTTCTCGAGACTTTGTGATTCAGCTTGTTGAAGAGAAATTAAAAGAAATAGGTGAATTCATCAAAATGATAAAAGAAAGTTTTAAAACCGAGGAAGTTTTTTCAGAAGAAGAAAAGAAGATTATTAAGACTTTGTCAGACAAGTTGAAGTTGACAGCAAGTCAGAGGCAGATTTTGTACAAAGCTTGCCTTCACTATAAAGTGCGGGAAAATAAAGGCGTTGATTTTTTAAAAGGTTTTTTTGGGATGGAGGTTACAAACAAAAAAGAGAGGGAGAAGGCCTTTGAAGAAGTTCTCTCACATTTACGTTGAAGAGGATGTAAAAAACCATCCTTTGACGATAAAAATATTGAATAAGTTTCCTAAGAGCAAAATTGTATATATTAACAGATACAGTGAAGTTTTTAACAGGCCCAATCAAAATTATTTGGTTCAGAAAAAGGGGCAGAACCTGATAATTGCTAAGAAAAGGCATGAGTTTGTGTATAAAGGGTCAGAACTTTGTGAAGATTTTGGAAATATACATTTTTTCCATACATCGAATATATACAATTGCGTCTATGAGTGTGAATACTGCTATCTGCAAGGGTTGTACCCTTCTGCTCACTTGGTGATATTTGTAAATCTGGAAGATTATTTCAGAGAAATAGACAAGCTCATAGAAAGAAAAAAGATATATTTGAGCATTTCCTATGAGACGGATTTGCTGGCATTAGAATATTTAACGGGTTTTACCAGAGAGTGGATTGAATACGCTTCTTCTAGGGACCTCCTTTTGGAGATTAGGACGAAGAGTGCTAACTTTTCTGCTCTAGAAGATTTGGAAATTCCACCAAATGTCATTTTTGCTTGGACTTTATTGCCCCAACCTGTAATTGATAGATATGAGAAATTTACTCCTTCTCTTGAGATGAGATTAAAAAGCATCAAAAAAGCCATTTCAAGAGGGCTTAGAATCAGAATATCCATTGAGCCTGTGATGTACTTGGAAAACTTTGAAGAAGTGTACAGCCAATTTGTTAAAGAAGTTTTCTCCTGCATTCCTGAAAAGAGCGTAAGAGATGTGAATATTGGCGCTTTTAGGCTGCCAAAAGAACAGGCAAAAAGGATAGAAAAGTTAAACGAGGCCTCCCTTATATTTTGCTATGACACTGTTGTGAAAGATGAGGTTTTTACGTACAGGAACGCTTCAGATTATGAGAATTTTGTTGCAGAAGAAGTAAAGAAATATGTCCCTTCAGAGAAAGTGTATGTCTTCAATAAAAAAGAAAAAAGCTCCCTTTTTTGAGGTTTTCCTTTACATCAATAAACTATGTACCTCCTTCGCTTTTTTCCATCTCTATTTCCTGCTTTTTATTATCTTTTAAGAGGCACAAATACACTTTCTCTGCGGAGGGGGGCCAGAGACGGAATTTTGAAGAAGAAAAGGTTCTTGTATAGGCAATTGGGGAAGATTGTTAAAAAATATCTTGATTTCTGCCCTTCTTTTACTTATAATATAAATCGGACCCAATACTTATGGGGGGGTAGGAGTAAGAGAGGTGATTCGATGCTGGAATATGTAAAAAGTTTGGAGCATTTCGAGGAAATAAGAAGTAAAGAAGATGACATTTTTATGCTTATGTTTTACTCAAATTCTTCTCAGAAAAGCTTGGAAGCTTTAGAAGTGATGAAGAAGTTTAGTGAGGACAATCCCAAAGTACCAGTGTACGTCGTCAATGCTTCAGAAGTAAAGGACATTCACCCGCAGTTTGGTATAAAAGTGGTGCCTTCTGTGATTTTGTTTAAAGAAAAAGAGCCGTGGCAGTTTGTGTTTGGACTTCAGAGCAAGGAATATTACGAAAAATTATTGGTAGTATCTCCAACAAAGTCATCAGATGGGAAAGAGCGAAAGCCCCTTAGAGTGACGGTTTATGTAAGTCCTTCTTGCCCGTGGTGCAATGCCACAAAGGCTTACTTGAGGCAGCACAATATACCTTTCAGAGAAATAGACGTGACCAAAAATCCGGCTGCAGCCGCTGAACTGGTAAGGCGAACAGGTCAGAGAGGTGTGCCCCAGACGGATATCAACGGTACAATAGTGGTAGGTTTTGACAAAGCAAAATTAAATCAATTGTTGGGAATTACAGAGCAATAAATTTTGGTATAATAAATATGGCGTTTCAAAAAATATATAGAAAGGGGAAGGTGTATGACAAAGATACAGCCGGTAAACGGGCATGCTCTCATCAAACTTGAAAAAGAGCCGGAGAAAAAAGTGGGCGGAGTTATAATACCCAAGTCTGCAGAAGAAAAATTGAATCAAGGGGTAATTGAAGCTATTGCAGCCGGTGCAACTGAAGAGCTGGCAGTGGGAGACAGAGTGATTTACAAGGAATTTTCTGGGACAAAGATAAAGCATGAGGGAGAGGAATATCTCATAATTCCTGTGGACGATATATTGGCAAAGTTTGTAGAGGTGGATGAGATATAAGAAGTCGGGGAAATTCGTTCCCGGCTTCTTATATTTTTACGTACAGTTTTTGACATATGTTTATTAAAAGAAAATAATTATCAACTTTATCCCTTCTTTTATTGATTTAAGAATTTTTGTGGTGTATAATAATATTGTTCGAGTATTCCTATAAAAATAGTCGGAATTAAAAAGGAGTTGTAAGAGATGAAAGAGGCTTTGCTTGAAATAAAGGATTTACATGTAGAAGTAGAGGATAAACACATTTTAAAAGGGCTTAATTTGACCATAAAAAAGGGAGAGATACATGCAATCATGGGGCCTAATGGCAGTGGCAAGAGCACATTGTGCCATGCCATAATGGGCAACCCTAGATATAGAATCACTGGCGGAGAAATTTTGTTTGAAGGAGAAAATATTACGAATTTAAAAGTAAATGAAAGGGCAAAGAAGGGTATATTTTTGTCATTCCAGTCGCCGGAAGAGATTCCCGGTATTACGGTCGATAACTTTATAAGGACTTCTTCCACTATCGTCACAGGGCAGAACATGTCAATGCTTCAGTTTGCGAAGGAAATGCAAAAAATGCTGGAACTTTTGGACATGAGCGCCGAATACAGGACGAGATATCTCAATGTAGGATTTTCTGGCGGTGAAAAGAAAAAGACAGAAGTGCTTCAGATGGCTTTTTTAAAGCCAAAGCTTGTGATGCTGGATGAAATAGATTCAGGGCTTGATATAGATGCGCTGAAAGTTGTTGCTGAAACTATAAAAAAATTAAAAACCGAGGATATGGCGATTCTGGTAGTCACTCACTATAACAGAATATTAAATTATTTAGAACCTGATGTTATATCTGTCTTGATGGATGGAAAGATTGTCAAAGAGGGAGATAAAGAGCTTGCTAGAATATTAGAAGAAAAGGGCTATGACTTTGTGAGAAATGGCGCATAGCCCTTGAGGAGGAATGAGCATGAGAAAGGAAGAGATTAGGGAGATAGATTTTAGCATATACAATATAAAGGACGAGGTTGAATACGAGTTTCAGACAGGTAAAGGGCTTTCCAAAGAAGTAGTGCTGGAGATATCTGAACAAAAGGGTGAACCTTCATGGATGAGAGAATTTAGGCTTAAAGCCTTAGAAATATATGAAAAAATGCCAATGCCTACATGGGGTGTAGATTTGAGTCAATTGGATATAAATTCTATTGTAGCTTATATAAGGCCAAGTGCAAGGAAAAAGACCTCATGGGAGGAAGTACCGGAAGAGATAAGGCGAACTTTTGAAAGATTGGGTATTCCTGAGGCAGAAAAAAAAGCTCTGGCTGGAGTAGGGGCCCAATACGATTCTGAAGTGATATACCACAACATGAAGGAAAGCCTTGCAAGACAGGGCGTAATCTTTGAAGATATGGACACGGCCTTAAAAAAATACCCTGACATCATAAGGGAATATTTTATGACAAAAAATGTACTTCCGACAGACCACAAATTTGCCGCTCTTCATGCGGCAGTGTGGAGCGGCGGAACATTTGTGTATGTGCCTGAAGGTGTAAAAGTGGAAGTTCCTTTGCAGGCGTATTTCAGGATGAATGCACCTGGTAGCGGACAGTTTGAACACACCCTGATAATTGCCGACAGAGGAAGCGAAGTTCACTTCATAGAAGGTTGTTCAGCGCCTCTTTACTCTGTCTCTAACCTGCACGCCGGATGTGTAGAACTTTTTGTAAAAGAAGGAGCTAGGATTATATACTCCACCATAGAAAACTGGAGTAAAAACACTTATAATTTAAACACAAAAAGAGCGATTGTGGAAAGAGACGGAATGGTAGAGTGGATTTCCGGTTCTTTTGGCAGTAAAAAGACAATGTTATATCCTGCTTCTGTCCTTGTGGGGAAAGGAGCAAAAGCGGAGTATACCAGTATCACTTTTGCAGCAAAAGGCCAGCATTTGGATACAGGGGCAAAAATGATACATTTAGCTCCTTATACTTCCTCAAAAATTTTGGCCAAGAGCATTTCAAAGGATGGAGGAATATCAACCTATAGGGGACTTTTAAAGGTAGGACCTGAGGCAGAAGGGGTAAAAGCTTCTGTCACCTGTGAAGGATTGATGCTGGACGACATTTCTAAATCTGATACTATACCGGTCATTGATATAGAAAATGACAATGTAGACATCGGCCACGAGGCAAAAGTTGGGAGAATAAGCGAAGAGCAGATATACTATCTCATGTCAAGGGGCCTTAATGAGGAAGACGCAAGGGCTATGATTGTGAGAGGTTTTGTAGAGCCCATCGCTAAAGCTCTGCCTTTAGAGTACGCAGTGGAAATGAACAGGTTGATAAAACTTGAGCTGGAAGGTGCAATTGGATAGGAGTGAAGCAAATGTTAAAAAGAATACCATGGGAGGAAATACAAAAACCAGCATACAAAGAGTACAATGCTTCTAAGATAAAAGATGTAGAACAGGAAGGAATATCTGTAGAGAGAATAGATGCGAATATTTTAAAAAATTTTACGACGGATAAAGCTTATGGGATAGATCCAAAGCTTACAGAAGAGGTGGAAAAGCATTATAATGCTGGATTTTACATTAAAATTTCCTCTGGCAAAGAAATTAAAAAGCCAGTGGTCTTTGATTACATTGCAAATTTACAAAATGACCTTTTGCTTGATTACAATGTAATTGAAGTTGAGCCATACTCTAAAGTTACGGTTGTCTTTGATTACAATTCAGGGGAGAAAGGTTTTAAAAATGGCATAACCAGGTTGATTGCAAAAGAGGGTTCAACTGTAAATATTGTAAAGATACAGAGATTGGGAGATGACTTTAGCGATTTTGATAACTGCTTGGTAGAGGTTGGGGAAAAAGCTACAGTCAACTGGTCAAATGTGGTCATAGGAGCTCATATTAGCGCTTTTGACGTATCAGTTTACCTCAGTGAAGAAGGCGGAAGTTTCACGGCAAAGTCTGTTTTTTTGGGTGTGGACAGTCAGAAGTACGACATGTCTTATAAAGTGTATCACTATGCTCCTAAGACTACTAGCAGTGTGGATTTAAAAGGTGCTTTAAAGGGGAGTGCAAAAGCTACTTTTATAGGAAATATTGATATTAAAAAAGGCGCTAAGAAAGCAAAAGCTGAAGAAAATGAGACAGTGCTCTTGCTTGACAAAACTGTCAGGTCAATTGCTATTCCTGCTCTTTACTGTGCAGAAGAGGATGTACAGGCAAATCACTCTGCCAGTGCAGGTCAGCTGGATGAAAACAAGCTCTATTATGTGATGAGCAGAGGTTTTAGCCTTGAAGAAGCAAGACTTCTTATGGTGCAGGCAGTGTTAAATCCTGTCATAGATTTGATTCCGTATGACCCCATAAGAGAGATAATCTTAAGGGGTCATATAGGGAGGAGGATTATAAAGTAATGATGGATGTGAAGAAAATAAGAGAAGATTTTCCGATATTTAATGTAAAGCCTCATGGAAAGAGGCTTGTATACCTTGATAATGCTGCTACCACCCAGAAGCCTGAGTCGGTTATAAAAGCCATGGAAGAATATTATGAGAAAATGAATGCAAATGTGTACAGAAGCCCTCATTATTTAAGCGTTCTATCTACAGAGGCTTATGAAAAGGCGAGAGACAAAGTGAAAAAGTTTGTAAATGCAAAGAGTGAGGAGTCCATTATTTTTACAAGAAATACTACAGAATCAATAAATTTTATTGCCTACACATGGGGAATGAAGCACATAAAAGAGGGGGACGAGATAGTTCTGACAATAGCGGAACATCACAGCAACATTCTTCCATGGCAGATGGTAGCAGAAGCAAAAGGAGCAAAATTAAAATATGTGTATCTTGATGAAAATTTCAGACTTTCAATGAAAGATTTTGAAGAAAAAATGTCTGATAGAGTAAAATTGGTGGCTGTACAGCACATGTCAAATGTCTTAGGGATAATAAATCCTGTGGAAGAAATTACACAAATTGCTCATAAGTATGGGGCAAAAGTGCTGGTGGATGGGGCTCAGAGCGTACCTCATATGAAAGTGGACCTTAAGAAAATAAATTGCGACTTTTTCGCTTTTTCTGGCCACAAGATGTTGGGCCCTATGGGAATTGGAGTTTTGTATATAAAAGAAGACTTATTAGATGAAGTGCCTCCTTTTTTGAGGGGAGGAGAAATGATAGACGAGGTTTATGAAGAATATTCCACCTTTGCACCTCCTCCTTTAAAATTTGAAGCAGGGACTCCCAATGTAGAGGGAGCTTATGTACTAATTTCTGCGATAGATTATCTTGAAAGGATTGGACTTGAGAATATATATGAACATGAAGCTAAACTTTTGGAGTATGGACTTGAAAAAATTAATGCCCTCGAATATGTAAAAACTTATGGGCCTATGGATTCAAAAGACAGAGGAGGAATAATTTCTTTCAATGTGGAAGGAGTTCACCCACACGATGTTGCGACAATACTGGATGAAGAAGGAATTGCAGTAAGAAGCGGTCACCACTGCTGTCAGCCTCTGATGAGATATTTAGGGGTTCCTGCCACTGTGAGAGCCAGCTTTTACCTTTACAATGACTTTGATGACATAGATGCCCTTGTGGAAGCACTTAAAAAAGTCAGGAAGTGGTTTAAATGAGCGATTTAAATCAACTTTATTCAGAGATAATAATGGAACATTATGAAAATTCTCCTCACAGAAGAGAGTTGAAGGAAGCAACCCTCAAGGAAAGGGGACACAATCCCCTTTGTGGAGATGATATTACAATATACCTTAAAATAAATGGGGACGTAATAGAAGATGCCTCTTTTACAGGTCACGGCTGTGCCATAAGTCAGGCTTCTACTTCCATGATGATTGACCTCATAAAAGGGAAGGATAAAAAAGAGGCTTTAAGGCTTGTACAGAAATTTATAGACATGATACACAAAAAAGACGTGGATTTAGAAGAATTGGGAGATGCTCAAGTACTGCAGGGTGTTTCAGACTTTCCTGCCCGTGTAAAATGCGCTTTACTGGCCTGGAAAACTCTTCAAGATACACTTAAGTAAACATTCAGACAGAGGGGACGGTTCCTTTTGTCCGGATTTTCAGACACAGGGAACCGTCCCTTTTGTCTGGTTTTATGGTTTTGCTGGAATAATCGAAGTTTTCAGTACTTTCCACATCTCGTCATTTATCAAACCCAGTCTCCAGAGTGCTATTCCATTTAAGCCGTATCTTTTCGCAAGACCTACCTTTATTGCAAAACTTTCAGGAGTTTCGCTGGGTATAGAAATTCCTAAAATCACTTTTTCTTTTGGTACTTCCTTTAAAGTTTCTTCAATTGCCTGTATCACTAGTTTTTCAGGTTCGGGTTTTTGACCGTAATCATAAGCCATCACAATGATTTTATCAGCTACCTGCCCCAGCAGTTTATAGTCATACCCTTTGTAAGCGCTATTTGGAGCATGAAGAGTTAAAGTAATTGTCTTAGATGAGCCTATTTTTTCACGGAGTAGTTCCACAAACTCTGTAAATTTTTCTTTTATTTTAGCTATATCTTCTTCTTTTTCGGTAAGTCCCAGACCTTCAAAGTCTAGATTTATTCCATCGTATAGCTTTGCCTCTTCAGAAATGGCAGAAATAGCTTTCCTTACGGCTTCATCTGAAAAAAGTAAATTAGAAAGAGTGCCGTCCCCATCTGTTACATGTACTACCATTTCTGATTTTAATTTGTACTTTGATAAAGCTTCTAAAACGTTTTCCCACCCCTCTGGCCTTTGCCATCCTGTAGAACTTTTTGTCAAGAGATTGCCTGAACTGTCTAAGCTGTACCATCCAAGAGCTATGGAGGTAAAATGCTGCGTATTGCCAGTATCGTATTCGGGATATTTCTTCCCAAATAAATTTGTCCAGCTGCTGGTTTTTTCATCGCCTAAGGCGTAAAAGCCTATTACTGACATTTCTCTAGCTGGAGAATTTATTTTTACTGTATAAGTTTCCTGTTCCCACTTAACGTCAAAACCGAAAGCTTCACTGAAAAAGCGAAGAGGTATGAGGACTCTATTGTTCACAATTTTAGGTGCTACAAGGAGCTTAAAAGGGGTATTGTTTTTATAGGCAATTTTATTTCCTACTTGAAGTTTGACGATAGAGTTTTTATAGGTAGCTGTCACTGTCTGGGAAGTATCATTCCAGTCTACGTTTACATTTAAAGCTTCAGCAATAGCGCGGAAAGGAACTAATGTGGTTCCTTCTTCTAATAAGGGCTTTGTGTCAAATTCTATTGGATATCCATCTAGGATTACAGTTATTTCTTTTTCCTGACCATACCCTTCAATAGGGGGTGTAAGTAGGACAAAGAGGATAAAAGAAAAGAAAAATATGAAAAACCTTTTTACATTTTCCATCATTTTCCCTCCCTTAATACTGATTATACGACAAAAAGGATTTAGAGACAAATAAAAAATTTTTAAAAATTAAGAAGGAAAATGGAAATTGGTGTAGAATATTATACATACAAAACCAATATAACCATATCTTCACTGGAAATTGTGCATGAGGTGTTGAAGATGAGAATAACTCTGGAATTTACAGGAGAAAAAAATTTAATACTGCCCATTCATTACAATTACATAGTACAAGGGCTTTTGTACGATTTGATGGGCGATACAGATTTTGCTGCTTTTCTCCACGATGTTGGCTTTCAGTATGAGAAAAGGCGGTTTAAATTGTTTACATTTTCTAGAATTGAAGGGGAATTTCAAATTGTAGAAAAGCCAAACGGACAAAAGAAGATAATAATAAAGCCTCCATTTAAATTCACTGTTGCATCTCCTTTGGAAGAAGTGATAATTGATATTTCAAAAAATATTTTAAAGCGAGAATATTGTCATTTTAATGGACAAAAGTTTACATTAAATTCTTTAAATATAGAAAATCCTCCAATTTTTAAAGAAAAGGCCAGGATAAAGTTTATCTCTCCAGTTGTGATGTATACTACCTTAAGAAATGGAGAGAAGAAATACACTTATTATTATTCGCCCTGGGATGAAAAATTTTCTCCCTTGCTTTTAAATAATCTTGTAAAAAAGTATGAATTGGTGTACAAGATAAAACCTAAAAATCCCCATTTTAAGCTTATACCTTTGACGGAAAAAGAAGACAGAAGATATTCTAAGGTGATTAAATACAAAAATGTCTATGTAAAAGGGTGGATGGGTATATACGATGTAGAAACAACGCCTGAACTTCTGGAGCTTGCCTATTACACGGGCTTAGGGGCTAAAAATTCCCAAGGGTTCGGGTGTTTTGAGATAATAGGGTGAAGGAATTACTATTTAAAATAGTAACATATTACATAGAAAAATTTGAGCAATTTGGATAAAATAATTGACAAGGTGGAAGAGGGCGGAATTATCATGAAAAATCCAAACAAAAAGGAAAGGCTAAAAAAACAAAAAGAAGTTTTAATAGCAACTTTAGGAAGTGAACCACAGGTCGTCACTATTGCTTTAGATGAGTTGTTAAAAAAAGGGTATCCACTTAGTAAGGTAATTGTGATATATACCAAGAGCCCCAAAGTACTTGATGCACTAAGAATTTTAAATGATGAGTTTTTAAAGGAATTCTATAAGATGGAATTTACTAAAGTACCTGTAAAACTTTATTCCCGTGATGAGGTGATAGAGGATTTTCTCACAGAAGAAAGTATAAAGGCTTTGCTAAGTACTATTTATAAAGAGGTTCGAGAACTTAAACAAAATGGTTTCACAATCCATTTTCTTATTTCAGGCGGACGAAAAATAATGGGCATAATAGGAATGCTGGTAGCTCAGCTTTTGTTTGGGGATGAAGATCGTTTATGGTATCTTATTACAGAAGGTTGGGAACCGGGGAATGAGCGCAAACTTCATCTTTCAAGTGAGGAAAAAGTCTGGTTAGTGCAAATACCTGTAATACGTTGGTCAGAAGCTTCTACTTTAATGCGCACAGTAGCGGAGATAGGGGACCCTAGTGAAGTTGAGGCTTGGTATAAAAAATTGACTAAAAAAGCGGAGATGAAGAGGAGGAAGGAGTTTTTAGATCATTGGCTTACCCCTGCAGAAAGAGAGGTCGTTGAGCTTGTGTGTAGAGGTTATGACAATGCATCTATATCTCAAATTCTTCATAAAAAAGAGCAGACAATAGCAAACCAGTTGCAAAGTATTTATGAAAAATTAAAGGAGTGGATGGATTATCCCTCTATGAAAGTAGATCGCAATCTTCTCATTGCAGAATTTGCACCCTATTTTGCCTTAAAAGATCTATAAGAATAACTACATATGGAGGGTTTTTGCAATGTTTCTCATAAATTTTTCACATCCTCTAACAGAGGACCAAATTCAAAAACTAGAAGAAAAATTGGGGCAAAAAATAGAACGCGTTATGGAAATAGATGCTTATATAGACCAGCAGAAACCCTTAATTCCTCAAATTGCTGAATTAGTAGATAGAGTAGGGTTTACATCTCATGAATGGCAAACAGTACCTTTTATACTAAATCCACCATCTCTCAGCATAAGCGCAGTAACTCTTTTAGCAGAGGTACACGGAAGGTGTGGTTATTTTCCTCCAGTATTACGCCTTCGCCCAGTAGAAGGAAGCCTTCCCCTCCAGTTTGAAGTTGCAGAGATTATTAACTTACACCAAGTGAGGGAGGAGGCAAGGAGGAGAAGGTAAAAAAGAATAAATTGATGAAACATTGGAGAGTGGAATCATGCAGCTTATTGTTACTTTTACTGCTTCTGGACCCATATTCCTACCGGTCCATTACGGGCATTTATTGCAAGCCCTTATTTACAATCAGATGGACAACCCCACTATACGCCACTACCTTCATGAACACGGCTTTCCTTTAGGGAAAAGGCATTTTAAACTTTTTACCTTTTCACGCCTTCAAGGGAGAGAGCTTACATACGAAAAAGAAAGTAAAAGGTTAATCTTTACCCCACCTTTGAGGCTAGTAATTTGCTCTCCTCTTGATTTTCTCTTGCAAGAACTGGGGACAGGTTTTTTGCGTCAGGGTAAGGTGCGCATAGGGGAAGCAGTGCTGGAAGTTCAAAATATGTCTGTAGGTGCACAACAGGTTTTATCTACTTCTATAAGAGTGCGTATGTTATCACCTTTGGTAGTTTACAGCACACTAGAAAAGGAGGGAGGGGATAGATACGTCTATTATTATACTCCTTTTGAAGAGCGTTTCAGCCAGTTAGTGGGAGATAATTTGAAGAAAAAATATCTTATAGTTCATGGTAACTTTCCTTATTCATTGAATTTTAATATACGCCCTTTAAGGGTCAGAGAGAAGGACTTCAAAGTTACTTATTTTAAAAACACAATAGTCAAGGGATGGATGGGAGACTATGAGCTAGAAGGTGAACCTAAGCTTCTACAACTAGCTTTGGATGCAGGTTTAGGGTCGAAAAACTCACAGGGGTACGGGTGTTGCAGATTGCTAGAGGAAGGGAAAACATATAAAGGAGGTGAAAAGAGTGGCTAAACAAGAAAATAAAGCTAAAATTTCTATTGAGTTAGATTTGGACCATCCAACAGGTAATTTTTGGATAGACAATGGCTTAGTTTATTTAGTAAACCAGTTTGGCAAGGGAGTTTTCGGTAGTGAGGAAATTCTAAATCATTTGGTTGGCAAACTCCTTCAGGAGACGGGGAATAAGGGAGAATACTACGATGAGGTCACAGGAGAGGTGAAAGAATATGATAAGGTAAATTGGGTTTATCCGACTAATTATTTTATTAAATCCGTAGATAGCCCTCCAAAAGTAAAAATAAAAATTGAAGGAAAGGAAAGGGAATTCCCCACATCCCCTCCCAGGCCCACTTTGAAGTTCGAGCTCACAAAGTCCCAGAATTATTGTCATTTTTGCGGTGAAAAAAGTAGAGTGGCCAAAATAAAAATGTGGATGTTTCCTTTTGTTGTAACCCAGGATAAATTCAGTAATTTTTATTCTCAGGGGAAAGGCGATATTTTCCTTTGTCCTCGTTGTGCTTTAGCTGGATTGGCGGGATATTTAACTTGGTTATGGATAGCTCAAGGTAAAACAGTGCATTTCTTTCTCTTCTACAGTAATTTAAAAGAGTTACAAGTCTTTCATAAAGAGGTCATAGAACCCAGCCAAATAAGTGGAGGAAAAGGGGGGAATGTAAAATTACCTTTCTACGGTCCTTACCTCCATGAGACTACCATAGCTTTACTTTTGAAATTATTCAATTATGTGGAAGGCCAGGAGGAGGAAGACCAAATAAGCCCAGAAGGCAGGGATCTTTTAGCTAGACTTTTGGGTGCAGAAGAAGTAGTGCCTGCTGCTCCTTTAACTTTATATGCAGTAAGTGGTGTTGTAGGACAAGCCTTTGACATGAAATCTTTTCAAGAATTTTCTAGACTGCATTTGCTCTATAGACTTTATAAAGCCTGGAAAGAGAAATTGGTAAAAGCACCCAACCCTCACCAAACTGTTGTAAACATTTTTAGACAATTTCAAGTCAGAGAAGGCAATCAATACAATACCTTGTGGCGGGAGAAGGTATGCTGGGCAGTGCTGGAATTTACCGATCCTTTTCCTCACATTGAGTCTTTTCTTTTCGAAGGCAGGGCTAAGGAAAAATCCCCCTCTCCTTTGGTCTGGGGGACAGAAGAAGTTTTTCAATACTATGCGAAGGAGGTATTAAGTGTGGATGAGAATTTATTAAAAATTTTAAGGGGGTTTGGCTACTCGTTAGGCACAAAAGCAGAAGAAAAGAAAGATATGGGGCTCTTATACGCTTTGCGCAATGCTAAAAACGTGGAGGAATTTCTAAAAATACTCAATGATATCCAGTTTCGTCTGGAGATTACTATACCAGAAAAGCTTTTAGAATTGGGCCAAGGAGAGAGGATTGCCGGTACTCCTTGGCTTAGAGTTAAAACCCTTCTTTCTATATTTGCCATGAATAGTTATCTAAGGGCTTCATCAGGAAATAAAAAAGAAGGAGGAGAAGAATATGAACAATCAGCAGAGTAAAGCCTTGGCTTTGGGTTATCTTATAAAAGTATCTACAGGAAATATAAACGCTTCCCATACTGAAGGGAATGTAGTCATAGCTAAAAAAGTTACCTTGCCCGACGGAAGTTCTGTACCCTATTTTTCAGGTCAAGCCAAGAGGAGAATGCTAAGGGATAGGTTGGAAGATTTGGGCTTTGCCTTATCGGAAGTGGCTGCTAAGGTGAGCGGTCAGGAGGTCACCCCTCCAGTACAGCCTTGGCGGTACATAGATGAAGACTTATTTGGCTATATGGATCCCAGCGGATCCCGCCGTCGCACTTCCCCTGTACGGGTTTCTGCAGGCATAGGGATGTTTCCTTTCCAAGGTGACAGGGACTTAGGTACCCGCTCCTTTGAACGCTTTGGACAGGCTGTGTCTGCTGGCGGCAATATGTTTGAAACAGAGCTTTATGCCAATCTTTTTAAAGGTAATATGCTGGTAGAACTGGATCGTGTAGGTGTGTTTTCTGATCTAGAATTAGGAGATAAACCTAAAGATATACCTGCCCATTTAGAGAAAATAGAGAAAAATGGTAGAGTTTTTTATGTGTTACCTTTAGAAGAGAGAAAAAAGCGGTTGAAAGCTCTTCTTGAAGCTTTGGGGTTACTGTGGGGTGGAGGCCGTACTGCCCGCATGCTCTCAGACCTTTCCCCTCGCTTTGTAGCTTATTCTCGTCTGACTATAAAGCACCCAGTGTTTCTAGAAGCTTTACAGGTTAGTTACTCCGAGGGGAGATACGAACTAATTTTAGAACCCTTAATATCTGCTTTGCAGAAATTCAGTAATTACCGCCAGAACACCCTGTTCGGGTTAGAAAAAGGCTTTTTCTCAAATGAAGAAGAGATAAGGCAGAATCTTGAACCTTACGGAAAAGTAATGGATCTTTACGAAGCCATCCAAGAAGCCCAAAAGGATGTAGAGAGCCTATGAAAGCGTTATGGTTAAAAGTAACAGTACCGGTGGCCTCTTTTAGGAGGCCACTGGACCATAATTATCAGCGGACTCTCCCCCATCCTCCTCCCACAACTTTGCTGGGTTTGGCTGGCGCAGCCCTGGGATTGTCTGATTTTGAAATGTGGTCTTCTTTTTCGCCTTTAAGAGGGATAAAAGTATCAGTAGTGGCTTTAAATAAACCAGGCTTGGCACGGGATATGTGGACTTTGAGGAAAATTAAAGGGAATAAAATCGTGGAACTATCACCTTACTTCCGAGAACTCCTCTTTTACGCTCGTTATATCTTGCTGTACGGGGGTGAAGAAGAGCTACTTCAAAAGCTTAAAAAAGCTTTTATGGATCCTGTCTATCCCCTTTCTTTAGGGAGGGAAGATGAACTCTTACTTTTAGAAGATATGGGAATTAGTGAAATCCTGAATGGAAAGGCGGTTTTTTCAGGGACTATTTTACCTGGCGAATTGAAACGCCTGAATTTCAAGTGGATACCTGTACCTGGAATAGAAGTGGAGCCACCTGTAGTGGAAAATTTACCCTTGGGGTTTAACGTAGATAAAAAAGGTGTCCGTAGTCCTTTAAATATACAGCCATTCACTTTTCTTCCTTACGGGGTAGAAATAGAAACAAAAGATATAGAGGCTTTTACTGCTCCTATTCTAGAAGGGAGGAATTTCACATGGATGCCAGGGGTCTTCTAGCTAAACCTGATGAAACACTGCTGGAACATCTTAAAAAAGTGGTAGAAGAAGGGAGAAAAATAGCCCACTTTTTAGGACTTTCTCCCGAGATGCGTGAAAAAGCCCTTTTAGCCTGCCTATTTCACGATTTGGGTAAAGCAACGGAGAGTTTTCAAGCTAAAATGAGAGGGGAAAGAGGCAGGGCTTATCCCCATCCCCTTGCCTCTTTGCCCTTCATAATAGTAACGGGTAATTTATCCGATCCTTTGAGCCTTGCCGCTGCGGCTGCTGTGCTTACCCATCATTCCCCTTTGAATAAAGATCTTTATAGGGAATTTAAAGATAAATCTGCTGATTATGTGAGCGAAGAGACTTTAAAGGACTTACTTCAGGGGTTATCAGATCTACTTGATAAATACGAGCTGGGGGACCATTTTCCCCTTTATGAATCTCTTAAACTCATCAGATTGTATAACAAAAGGTCGGCTTTACTCTTAGAACAAAACCTCAGGTTTGGAGGAGAAACTAAAACCTTAAGGCTTATTTTCAAAGAATTACCTTCACAAGAATATGCAGCAATAAAGACCGTTCTGATGCTTGCCGATTGGTTGATTTCCTCTAGAAAATTTTCTGCTGAAGATCTATTTCTCTTTGAAGGGGGAAACAAGCTAAAAGCCTATTTAAGTCAGAAAAATTGGGTGCTTAGAGAATTTCAACGTAAGATTTCTCAACTTCCAGAAAAAAGGGTGTGGCTAAGGGCTCCCACAGGCACGGGTAAAACAGAGGCTCTCCTCCTCTGGGCCAACGATGCCGAGCGTATAATCTATCTCCTGCCTACCCAGGCCACAGCCAATGCCATGTGGAAGAGGCTTAGAGCTATTTACGGAGAAGATAAAGTGGGATTGGCCCATGGAAGAGCAGGATACATTTTGAGAAAGGAAATAGAAGAAGAGCCTTTAGACTTTAAACTTTGGGCTTCAGTTTTTGCTAAACCTGTAGTGGTAGCCACCGTGGACCAATATTTATTGGCCCATCTTCAAGGTAGACATTGGGAAATACGCCGGACTCTGGCTAAAAATTCTGCTTTAATAATGGACGAAATTCACAGTTACGACCCCTATACTTTAGGTCTCCTCAAAGCAGCTTTAGAAAAAGAACCTCCCTACAAATTAGCTTTAGCTAGTGCCACTTTACCAGAATTTTTAATTTCTTTGCTGGGGGAAGGTCCTCTGGTGGAAGCGGAAAAAAACCTGTGGAAAAGAAAGAGGCATAAAATTATCTTGCATTCTGATTATTTAGATCATTATATTTCTCAAATTATTGAAGAAGCCCGTAAGGGACATAAGGTTTTAGTCATTGTTAATACAGTGGCCAAGGCCCAAGAAATATATCAGCTTTTATATGGACTTTTAAAAAATAAAATTTCATATTTAGACGAATCACTTCTACAGCTTTTACATGCTCGTTTTGCCTTTAAAGATCGTTGGGAAAAGGAAGAAAAATTGCAAAACCCCCCTCCCGCAACCATATTGATATCCACCCAAATAGTAGAAGTGAGTTTAGATATTTCTTTTGATGTGCTTTTTACAGAAATAGCACCAATTGATGCTTTGGTCCAAAGATTAGGCAGGGTTAACCGAAGAGGAGATAACCCTCCTGCTCCTGTACATGTGTTTTTGGAATGGTATCCCGGGTCAGAAAAGATTTATGGCAAAAATATTTTGGAGATAAGTACGGAAATTTTAAGAGACATACAATCTGAACCTAGTGATGGAGAGTGGGTGCAGGCTACCAATGAACTTTATAGAAAGCTGGTTTTCAGTCCAGCTTATCAAAAAGACCTTCAAGAGGGAGAAAAAACATTGAAGGAAATACAGCACATTTTAGGTTGCTACACTATAGACCTTTCCGATGAAGAACTACAGAAAAAATTTACTACTCGGAAAGGTCAGCTTTCAGTGGAAGTTTTGCCTTACATTTTTAAAGACCAGGTCTATACCTTAAAAGAACAAGGAGAATTGTGGCGTTTGGTGGAATTTTTGGTTCCTGTGCCCTTGTGGTGGCTGGGGACGTATCCTCAGTGGTTTTCTAAAGACGAGGACCTGGCTGTATATTGGACGGATTTACCTTATGATGAAAAAGTGGGTCTGAGATTGCCGGGAGAAGAAGAAAGTCCTTCAGGTGCGGAGATATGTTAAAAAGGATATGCTGGAAAGAAAATCTGCAAGGGAATTTTAAATAATATTAAAAGGTGAATGAAGTTAAATTTAAGGAGTGTCTGTATGAGCATGCCTTTTTTAACTCCCCGTGTTGTAGGGAGCATAGTCAATGCTTACATTATATGTCCTCGTAAAGCTTGGCTCATGTCCAGACAAATTTTTCCTGATGAAGATTATGTTTATCTTCACTTAGGGCGCTTAATCCAAGAACAGAGTTATAGTCGAGAGAAAAAAGAAATTCACTTAGAGCATCTTCGCATAGATTTGGTACGAAAAGAAGGAGAAACATTGGTAATAGCTGAGGTAAAAAAATCTTCACGGGGCAAAGAAGCAGCTAGAATGCAATTAGCCTTTTATCTTTATGAATTAAAAACCATGAGTATAGAGGCAAAAGGAGAACTTCTTTTTCCTGAAGAGAGGAGGCGGGAGGAGATGATTTTAGATGAAAAATGGATGAAAAAGATAGAAGAGACAAAGGAGAAAATAGAAAATTTAATCCAACATGAATTACCTCCTCCTCCCAAATATTCTTCCTATTGTAACAAGTGTGCCTACGGAGAGTTTTGTTGGGCATAAAATGTATAGAATGACAAAGAGAGAGGTGGGAATATTTGCAGAAGACCCTTTACCTTTTTGCTAATGGTAAGTTGTATCGAAAAGATAACACTATCTGTGTAGAGGGAGAAAAAGAGAAAAAATATTTTCCTGTGGAAAGTGTTAGAGATATATATGTTTTTGGAGAAGTAGATTTAAACAAAAAATTTATAGAATTCGCTGAAGAGAAGGAAATAATCTTGCATTTTTTCGGTTATTATGGAAATTACGTAGGTTCTTTTTATCCTAGGGAACATTACAATTCAGGTTATATAATTTTAAAGCAAGCAGAGCATTACTTAGATTCTGCTCGACGCCTGGATTTGGCTCGAAGATTTGTCCAAGGTGCAGTAGCCAATATGACCCAGGTGTTAAAGTATTATCAGAATCGTGGGAGAGATTTAGAAGACTACTTACACGCTATTTCTGCTTTGGAAGCTAGTTTGCTTTCAGTTTCCTCAATAGAAGAACTAATGGCTTTGGAAGGTAACATTCGACGCTATTATTATGAAAGCTTTAACACGATACTTGATGATACGCCTTTTGTTTTGAAAAATAGAAACAAACGACCACCCACAGATCCGCTGAATGCCCTTATCAGTTTTGGCAATTCATTAGTTTATACTAAGATTTTGACTGAAATTTATAAGACACATTTAGATCCGCGAATAGGTTATCTCCATACTACTAATTTCAGACGGTTTACGCTAAATCTAGACGTAGCAGAAATTTTTAAACCTATTTACGCAGATAGAGTACTTTTTACTCTTTTAAAGAAAAATATCATAAAAGAGGATGATTTTGAAACACAAGGAGAAATTTCCTTACTAAAAGAACGAGGCAGACGTCTTTATGTGCAAGAATTTGAGGGAAAACTTCAAACTACATTCTATCATCGCCGTCTCAAGCGTAATGTTAGCTACCAAACTTTAATGCGTTTAGAACTATATAAGCTAGAAAAACATCTTATTGGAGAAGAACTATATGAACCTTTTGTAAGTAGATGGTGAAATTAAAACTATACGAAGTTTTACTCGAATGTTTTTACCTCTTTTATGCAGGAGTGGAAAAATTATGTATGTGATTTTGGTGTATGACGTAAATGTAAATAGAGTGAATAAAGTTTTAAAAACCGCTCGTCGTTATCTCACTTGGGTGCAGAATTCTGTATTGGAAGGAGAACTCACAGAGGCCACTTATCGAGCTTTACGAAATGAACTTGCTCGCATTATTGACCCTGAAGAAGATTCGGTGCTCTTTTATATTTTAGGTAATACTAAATATACTAAAAGAGAGCTTTTAGGGATAAAAAAGGGAGGAGAAGAATGGATATATTAAATACTCCAAGATCTCTTTCGATAAACTATAAAGAATTCTGAAACTGGTGGGTAATTTCAAATTTTTTGATTTTCTCTTGGAGTTGTTTTTACAAAAACTTTAGGAACTTCATCAGGAATATTTTTCAAAAATGAATTCTATAAGTTTTTCTAAATTCACTATTATCTGCCTATAAATCCTGGTACTTTCCCATAGTTATCTTTAAACAATTCTATTTTTTCATAGGGGCAACTTTGATTTGAATGATTTCTCTATTTTGCTGTGCTTTTTTAAATACTTTATTGATACCAAATTTTATTAAGCGTATTTGAATAACAAAATATTTGTCGTCGATCCCTGATAATGCAAAAATCCCTGGAGATCGACGACAATTTTATTTTTTGTTTTCATCAAGGTAATTGATTTTATCGAATAATGTGATATAATAAAGGCAAGATACTTGACAAAGTCATTATTAGAGACAAAATTTTCATCCGCTTTTTATAGGAATTTGAACGTGTTTTTAGCCTACCTAAGAGGGATTGAAACATCTTTACCTTGTATATATCTTAATCGCATAAGTAGCGTTTTTAGCCTACCTAAGAGGGATTGAAACTCTTTAATTCTCTAATTTTTCTCTTTACGTATGTCTTGTTTTTAGCCTACCTAAGAGGGATTGAAACGAACACCGCTGGCTTTTCATTTTCTTTTGCATCTCTTAGTTTTTAGCCTACCTAAGAGGGATTGAAACCTTAAATGGATATGATACTACGCTAATCGGTGCTGTAGTTTTTAGCCTACCTAAGAGGGATTGAAACTTGTATCAGCTACTCAAACAAAACCGTAGGATAAGGGTTTTTAGCCTACCTAAGAGGGATTGAAACTTTTGAAATGGTGCTTGACGAATACATCGGTAAAGAGTGTTTTTAGCCTACCTAAGAGGGATTGAAACCTATTTGTAATAGCTGTGTTTAATATCGGTGTACCAAGTTTTTAGCCTACCTAAGAGGGATTGAAACAATGGTATGAAAAAAATAAAGATAAGGAAGGCTTTCAAGTTTTTAGCCTACCTAAGAGGGATTGAAACGACTTAGAAACTTTGCAAAAGATAGCCGATTTCTTGTTTTTAGCCTACCTAAGAGGGATTGAAACTCGAGCCTCTAGGGTTTTTACTTTACAGTAACGCAACGTTTTTAGCCTACCTAAGAGGGATTGAAACAACACTGAAGAAGGAAGGTTAAAAATTATGTGCAAGTTTTTAGCCTACCTAAGAGGGATTGAAACCATCAGCGATTCTGATTTTTCCTTTTTGCAAGCACCGTTTTTAGCCTACCTAAGAGGGATTGAAACCTTCATTCGCTCATCCTCTCATTTAGAATTTGTGCTATGTTTTTAGCCTACCTAAGAGGGATTGAAACACTAGCTCCTCATATTCTTTTGTTTTACGTGGAGTGTGTTTTTAGCCTACCTAAGAGGGATTGAAACCTTGTAGCTGGAGTTTGCGCTTTGATAAGCAATCTATGTTTTTAGCCTACCTAAGAGGGATTGAAACTAGGAACATTCACAACTGCATTATGCACACCAGAGCTGGTTTTTAGCCTACCTAAGAGGGATTGAAACTGTCCCGTGTGGGCTTTCGGGTTTTTCCAAAACTTGTGTTTTTAGCCTACCTAAGAGGGATTGAAACAGCATGAGAAAAAATGGTGGAGAAAGAATAAAGGGCGTTTTTAGCCTACCTAAGAGGGATTGAAACACGACTATGAAATTTCTTATACCTGCTTTCACTTGCGTTTTTAGCCTACCTAAGAGGGATTGAAACAAAGAACTGCAGGTTGTTACATCTATATCAGAGTTAGTTTTTAGCCTACCTAAGAGGGATTGAAACCTATAAAGGGAGTGATAAAATATGGCAGTTGAAATTGGTTTTTAGCCTACCTAAGAGGGATTGAAACTCTGAGCTTGACCCTATTGTGAAAACTTTCACAATCCCGTTTTTAGCCTACCTAAGAGGGATTGAAACCTCCTATATCATTTGGAGTGATTTGTTCGATAATTTGGTTTTTAGCCTACCTAAGAGGGATTGAAACTTTACAAAACCCCCTTTATCATGAGTTGATATATTACCGTTTTTAGCCTACCTAAGAGGGATTGAAACAATACTGCAAGGAAAATAAGAACGATTATTAATACGTTTTTAGCCTACCTAAGAGGGATTGAAACGAAGCTGGAAAAACGCTTTACAGAAGCTTCCAACAGGTTTTTAGCCTACCTAAGAGGGATTGAAACCTGTTGCCATACTTTGCCAGTATGGTTGGCAGTATGGTTTTTAGCCTACCTAAGAGGGATTGAAACTGTATGACGTGTAGGGTCGGTGTGAGTAATAAATGAAGTTTTTAGCCTACCTAAGAGGGATTGAAACGGTCGATTACACCGGTCGTGTCAGATGTGCTTTCCAGGTTTTTAGCCTACCTAAGAGGGATTGAAACCGTTTTTTGATAATATTTAGCTATTCCCATGATTTTGAGTTTTTAGCCTACCTAAGAGGGATTGAAACGATGTGTCATCATATATTCAATATCTTCTTCAGTTAGTTTTTAGCCTACCTAAGAGGGATTGAAACTTCGGTGTTTCGACTGTTAAAATGTACTCATCGGCAAGTTTTTAGCCTACCTAAGAGGGATTGAAACGATGGCAATATTGCTCGCTGGTAATTGAGGTGTTAGCGTTTTTAGCCTACCTAAGAGGGATTGAAACTTGAAATTAGAATGTATAAGGCTTAGAAGGTGTAAGTTTTTAGCCTACCTAAGAGGGATTGAAACCTTAAACGACTAAAATTGACTCAGAATCGTTTCTGAGTTTTTAGCCTACCTAAGAGGGATTGAAACCCCCTTGACCTTTTTTTGATTTTAATCTTCTATTTCTAGTTTTTAGCCTACCTAAGAGGGATTGAAACACTTTCACGGGCTGTACCTTGCCCTGCTAGCGGTTAGTTTTTAGCCTACCTAAGAGGGATTGAAACGGTTGAGCGTAGCAGCCTTTCGGCTGGCCCGACTTTCACGTTTTTAGCCTACCTAAGAGGGATTGAAACCAGTGGAAGTCAGAAATGGTTATCTCGTACTATATTTGTTTTTAGCCTACCTAAGAGGGATTGAAACCATGGGAGGGGAGAAAAGAGGGCAGGACCCTCAAAAACGTTTTTAGCCTACCTAAGAGGGATTGAAACACCTCTAATCAAGTGGTATCAGGCAAAACAGGTTATTGTTTTTAGCCTACCTAAGAGGGATTGAAACATAGTTATGCGGAATGGCAAGAAAAAGGGTATGTTGAGTTTTTAGCCTACCTAAGAGGGATTGAAACTTTTAAAACTTCATCAGGAAGTAAAAGAGGCCTTCCGTTTTTAGCCTACCTAAGAGGGATTGAAACAATTCTTTCTGAAAAGAAAAAACAGCATCCGGGATGCGTTTTTAGCCTACCTAAGAGGGATTGAAACATGAAATATTCTTCCTGCTCTTCTTTCCCGTTTCTTAGTTTTTAGCCTACCTAAGAGGGATTGAAACCTTAAAGCGCAGTATCTGAGCTACAAACCAGCATGTTTTTAGCCTACCTAAGAGGGATTGAAACCCTGCAAGCTCTACTTTGTGATATTCACCATCTAATGTTTTTAGCCTACCTAAGAGGGATTGAAACTTTTAACTGCTCTGCAGTAATAAGTGGAACCTTCTCAAGTTTTTAGCCTACCTAAGAGGGATTGAAACCTTAAAGCGCAGTATCTGAGCTACAAACCAGCATTGTTTTTAGCCTACCTAAGAGGGATTGAAACTCTAATACGAGAAGTGCAAATTCCACAAAAACACCGTTTTTAGCCTACCTAAGAGGGATTGAAACATTTTAAACATTAGCCATCTCCTCCTCATGTATAAGTTTTTAGCCTACCTAAGAGGGATTGAAACGTTTGTATTTTATAGTACCTTTTGTTATTTTCCTTATGTTTTTAGCCTACCTAAGAGGGATTGAAACCATCTTGAATTTCTTCTTCAACAGCATCCTCAAATGGTTTTTAGCCTACCTAAGAGGGATTGAAACTGGGAGGCAGAAGATAATGTGGATTGAATTTAAACCCAGTTTTTAGCCTACCTAAGAGGGATTGAAACCTGATGACCTTGTCAGGGATGAGCAGGGAAGAACCTGTTTTTAGCCTACCTAAGAGGGATTGAAACGCTCCCACCAGAGCATTCTCAAGAGAGAACGCTCTAGAGTTTTTAGCCTACCTAAGAGGGATTGAAACCACCTTGTCAAGGAGCTGTCCAGCTTTTCCTACAAAGTTTTTAGCCTACCTAAGAGGGATTGAAACCTGGTGGGTGGCGATATTTTCCATGATAACCACACTGGGTTTTTAGCCTACCTAAGAGGGATTGAAACGACTCATTTCATTAGCACTCCAGTACGGCATATCAGCGTTTTTAGCCTACCTAAGAGGGATTGAAACTACTGGCAGTATGACGGCAGTACTGGTAGCCTCTGCGTTTTTAGCCTACCTAAGAGGGATTGAAACACGCAAAGTTGAGGAAATAAGGAAAGGATGGTCAAGGTTTTTAGCCTACCTAAGAGGGATTGAAACACTAAAGTGCAATTTTTCAGACATGTCCCAATTTTCGAAAGTTTTTAGCCTACCTAAGAGGGATTGAAACCGGGGTCTGCCCTATACCAGGAATCCTCGAAGGATGACGTTTTTAGCCTACCTAAGAGGGATTGAAACATCATAACAGGACCCTGTTCAACTATAGCACGCTTGAGTTTTTAGCCTACCTAAGAGGGATTGAAACGTTTTTCTATGATTGACGCAAATTCATCGTTTGCTAGTTTTTAGCCTACCTAAGAGGGATTGCAACATTTTCGAAAAATTTTTAAGATTTTGAAATTGCGAATGTTTTTAGCCTACCTAAGAGGGATTGAAACTTAGGAAATTCATTGAGCAGTTCAGAACAAAGAGAAGCGTTTTTAGCCTACCTAAGAGGGATTGAAACCATATTAAATGATATGACTAAAACAAGTTACTTTATAGTTTTTAGCCTACCTAAGAGGGATTGAAACTTTTGTGAATTTGAAATTCACGAGTTAAGGGATTAGCGTTTTTAGCCTACCTAAGAGGGATTGAAACTCTATTTTGCCCCCTTCTTTTAGTATTTTTAACATTATGTTTTTAGCCTACCTAAGAGGGATTGAAACTTTTCTTTTCTGTTATATGTGGATTTTCCTATTCCTAGTTTTTAGCCTACCTAAGAGGGATTGAAACTCTCAGATAAGCCCACAAGGTGCAGGTTCAGGGCTGGTTTTTAGCCTACCTAAGAGGGATTGAAACGCAGGGAGTCAAGACACAACAGTCAATTTCATAGTGTTTTTAGCCTACCTAAGAGGGATTGAAACTTATTTCTGTTATAAGCGGTATGCGGTATTCACTTTTGGTTTTTAGCCTACCTAAGAGGGATTGAAACTAATATTTTTCTAGTTATCCACAAACTTATCCACAGGTTTTTAGCCTACCTAAGAGGGATTGAAACAACAGAGTGCTATCATTTGTTAGAATCAGTTTTACTTGTTTTTAGCCTACCTAAGAGGGATTGAAACATGTGTTGCATAGAACTTTGTCGTAAAGCCTTCGTCATTCGTTTTTAGCCTACCTAAGAGGGATTGAAACGCGGTAGCCTGCTACTTCTCACTCCTTTTAATCAATAGTTTTTAGCCTACCTAAGAGGGATTGAAACTTTCTAATTTAATAAGTCTTTCTAATTCGTATTTTTGTTTTTAGCCTACCTAAGAGGGATTGAAACCACAAAAGTTTTTAAAGGGAGACGGAATTAATCCGCGTTTTTAGCCTACCTAAGAGGGATTGAAACGATTTGGAAGAGTTCAAAAAAGACGTTGCAGGAGGAGTGTTTTTAGCCTACCTAAGAGGGATTGAAACGGGAATTCGAGGTAGTTATTTTCTGGCCCTATTGCGAGTTTTTAGCCTACCTAAGAGGGATTGAAACCATCCAGCAGTTCGGGGTACTCAAACGGTGTCCTAGTTTTTAGCCTACCTAAGAGGGATTGAAACTAGTAGCTCTGCGGCTTTCACTCTTTCTTTTGCAGCTAGTTTTTAGCCTACCTAAGAGGGATTGAAACATAAATTCTTTATATGCTATGCATTGCCCATTTTCGGTTTTTAGCCTACCTAAGAGGGATTGAAACTCAGCACTGCATAATTCGCTTTTCTCATGCCTCTATGTTTTTAGCCTACCTAAGAGGGATTGAAACTCTATTTTCTTATCTACTTTGTAGATGACTTCGTGACGTGTTTTTAGCCTACCTAAGAGGGATTGAAACAGAGGATATAAATCTTACATTAGAGAGGAGGTTGGGTTTTTAGCCTACCTAAGAGGGATTGAAACTCCTAAGCTTTTTGACTATTTCCTTAAACCATTCTTCAGTTTTTAGCCTACCTAAGAGGGATTGAAACGTGATAAGGGCTGTCGGGATTTGTCGTGGCAAATATTTGTTTTTAGCCTACCTAAGAGGGATTGAAACCTTGTAAAATAGTCCTGTGTAAGTTTTCTTGATGAATGTTTTTAGCCTACCTAAGAGGGATTGAAACGTCTAAAATATCTTTTACTGTCAACATTTTTTACTCCGTTTTTAGCCTACCTAAGAGGGATTGAAACTGAATTTGATGCTTTTCTGGACTTGCCTGACCGGGCAAGTTTTTAGCCTACCTAAGAGGGATTGAAACCATGGTGGAGCCATTATTTTCCAGCAGGGCCACACTGGCAGGTTTTTAGCCTACCTAAGAGGGATTGAAACATTCTTTCTAGTGCTGTATTGTACGCACGTGCAGTACAGTTTTTAGCCTACCTAAGAGGGATTGAAACTGTATTAACTAAATGCCCAAACTCATGTGTTAAAATGTTTTTAGCCTACCTAAGAGGGATTGAAACGGAGGCATGTACTTGCGGAGGTCTTGCTCAAGAGAGTTTTTAGCCTACCTAAGAGGGATTGAAACTTCCCTGGGGAAATCCTTGTTCATGGGGTTATAGCTCGTTTTTAGCCTACCTAAGAGGGATTGAAACCTTATCATGCGGGCGCACGACGGCCCCGACTATGGAAAGTTTTTAGCCTACCTAAGAGGGATTGAAACCTTTATGTCTTCTGGTTTTCTGTAAAAGGGTGTTCCTCCAGTTTTTAGCCTACCTAAGAGGGATTGAAACTATGTTCGACCCATAGTTTGTTCAACAATAACATTAAGTTTTTAGCCTACCTAAGAGGGATTGAAACGGTGTAAAATGGAGGCAGAAAAAGCGAGAAAGGGAGGTTTTTAGCCTACCTAAGAGGGATTGAAACAGATTGGCTGTTTCATATCATCTTTAATCTTTGCAAGAGTTTTTAGCCTACCTAAGAGGGATTGAAACTGCGCAGGCAAAAAGAATGTTTGCAATAGCGCAAGGTGAGTTTTTAGCCTACCTAAGAGGGATTGAAACAGTTCTAACTCTGTTTGCAATATGAGATAAAAGATGGTTTTTAGCCTACCTAAGAGGGATTGAAACTACTTTATACCTCCTCTATTTTTAATACTTGATAAGTGTTTTTAGCCTACCTAAGAGGGATTGAAACCCTGTACAGGTTTTTCCTGAGCTGACATAAATAGTGTTTTTAGCCTACCTAAGAGGGATTGAAACTGTTGCAGCATACTCGATACCTTTGGGCTTAGATACACGTTTTTAGCCTACCTAAGAGGGATTGAAACCTTTTGTCGGAGCTAAAAAGGCTACGCTTTTTAGGGGTTTTTAGCCTACCTAAGAGGGATTGAAACTGGGCAATGGTAGGTATGTCATTTTTACCTGCTTTAGTTTTTAGCCTACCTAAGAGGGATTGAAACCCTGTACAGGTTTTTCCTGAGCTGACATAAATAGTGTTTTTAGCCTACCTAAGAGGGATTGAAACTGTTGCAGCATACTCGATACCTTTGGGCTTAGATACACGTTTTTAGCCTACCTAAGAGGGATTGAAACCTTTTGTCGGAGCTAAAAAGGCTACGCTTTTTAGGGGTTTTTAGCCTACCTAAGAGGGATTGAAACTGGGCAATGGTAGGTATGTCATTTTTACCTGCTTTAGTTTTTAGCCTACCTAAGAGGGATTGAAACCTATTTTGAATTGCGATTGCTATTGCATTAGCTAAGTTTTTAGCCTACCTAAGAGGGATTGAAACTAGAGAGGCCACAAGTTTTGATGTAATAAACTTCGAAGTTTTTAGCCTACCTAAGAGGGATTGAAACTGTAGAAGCAATTGTCTTCTACAGGGATATTGAGGGGCGTTTTTAGCCTACCTAAGAGGGATTGAAACTCCATTATCTTTTCTCCAGAAAAAGCTGTATCAGATGTTTTTAGCCTACCTAAGAGGGATTGAAACATTAAGGCATAGCCTTTTTTTTATTCCTTCTTTATAAAGGTTTTTAGCCTACCTAAGAGGGATTGAAACTGTTCTTTTAAAATACTAATTATCTTCTCATTTACTGTTTTTAGCCTACCTAAGAGGGATTGAAACTGGGAGGAAGAAGAGGATGGCAATTGAGATTATTAAACGGTTTTTAGCCTACCTAAGAGGGATTGAAACAAGTCTAATAGGTGGCGTCTCTTTATCTCTTGCAATGTTTTTAGCCTACCTAAGAGGGATTGAAACCCAGCTTGTACAGGTTGTTCTTGCGCTGATGTTAATGTTTTTAGCCTACCTAAGAGGGATTGAAACCGGTAAATTTTCTGCTGCCCATTCTAGTATAGAAGGTTTTTAGCCTACCTAAGAGGGATTGAAACCTGTTAGATTGATAGGCGTAAGTGTATCCCATGTTACGTTTTTAGCCTACCTAAGAGGGATTGAAACATTTGGGCAAATTTATAATTTCTACAATTGTGAATTTGTTTTTAGCCTACCTAAGAGGGATTGAAACCTCAGTAAGGCATCTCGATTAGTCCTCGCAAGTTGTTGTTTTTAGCCTACCTAAGAGGGATTGAAACGCCCTTTCTTATGGCCTTCACGCAGAAGCCTCCACAAAGTTTTTAGCCTACCTAAGAGGGATTGAAACAACCCCAGAACTCCGCTTATACTAGCTCTGTGGGTGAGTTTTTAGCCTACCTAAGAGGGATTGAAACAACAGAGTGCTATCATTTGTCAGAACGAGCTTTGCTTCGTTTTTAGCCTACCTAAGAGGGATTGAAACTACTTTTTCTTGTATAAGCTTTTAAAGACATTTTCGTTTTTAGCCTACCTAAGAGGGATTGAAACGATCTCTCGCACTTGACTTAAATCGTTCGCTCTGAGGTTTTTAGCCTACCTAAGAGGGATTGAAACGTTCCAATTCGCCTCTTTTGCCTTTCTTTTTACTATTGTTTTTAGCCTACCTAAGAGGGATTGAAACTTGTTGGGAGGCAGGAGCTTGATTTTGAGTGTTACCGTGTTTTTAGCCTACCTAAGAGGGATTGAAACTTTTACACCTGCACACACAGTACATCAACCCGCAAAAAAGGTTTTTAGCCTACCTAAGAGGGATTGAAACTTTCTGAGACCACCAAGTTTTCTGTCAAGTTCATCAAGTTTTTAGCCTACCTAAGAGGGATTGAAACAGCTATGCTTATTCGCAATTGAATTATCCTGACTATGAGTTTTTAGCCTACCTAAGAGGGATTGAAACTGCTGTTGCTTGATTTGTCGCTCGAGGATTTTAAGTGCGTTTTTAGCCTACCTAAGAGGGATTGAAACAATAGACCTAACCGCGTTCCCAATGCGCCAGTTTCGGTTTTTAGCCTACCTAAGAGGGATTGAAACCTAAAATTGCTGCTGTTCTTCTGGGATTGCCCTCTCTAGTTTTTAGCCTACCTAAGAGGGATTGAAACGGTGTTGCAGGGTTTACACCTCCAACAGCACCAGTCGTTTTTAGCCTACCTAAGAGGGATTGAAACGTCCAGAGCTTTATATTTGAGTTGTTTGAATTTTTTGGTTTTTAGCCTACCTAAGAGGGATTGAAACGCTTGGGGAACTGTATTTTAAGCCATTCGGCAGTCTTGTTTTTAGCCTACCTAAGAGGGATTGAAACTGGTATAGGCTTTTTCTTTTCCGGTTTCACAGCACTTCCGTTTTTAGCCTACCTAAGAGGGATTGAAACAAGAGTTTCCACAATGCTATGGAAGTCCTCTTTTTTCGTTTTTAGCCTACCTAAGAGGGATTGAAACGCAGGGATATACTCCCTACTTAAAAGACCCTTGCTCAGTTTTTAGCCTACCTAAGAGGGATTGAAACAGCTATTGACAATATGATAACGCATGCGAGTGAGTCTTGTTTTTAGCCTACCTAAGAGGGATTGAAACTTGTAAACACCAGTTAAACCAGCTTCTTTCAAGAGAAAAGTTTTTAGCCTACCTAAGAGGGATTGAAACTAACTCTGCTCTGAACCTACTGCGTATTGACGCTTCGTTTTTAGCCTACCTAAGAGGGATTGAAACTTTTGTCTGTGCGGTTTTGCGAGCGGGGTACCCGAGGTTTTTAGCCTACCTAAGAGGGATTGAAACAGGCCGATTGTGCCATGCTGCCCCGACCAGTTTTATGTTTTTAGCCTACCTAAGAGGGATTGAAACCATCGTCTGAGTGAACCACCGTCGGCGAGAGTACCAAGTTTTTAGCCTACCTAAGAGGGATTGAAACCTTCATGAATCGGGGATATTCTAACTAACCGCATGTATTGTTTTTAGCCTACCTAAGAGGGATTGAAACTCTAACTTTGGGGATGGGCACCTAACTCCTTACATGGTTTTTAGCCTACCTAAGAGGGATTGAAACCAGAGAATGTTCCTTATCAAAAACATAGGCAGATTGAGTTTTTAGCCTACCTAAGAGGGATTGAAACTAGCAGGAAACTGTTGCCAGTTCCTGCGGGCCTCGCCCGTTTTTAGCCTACCTAAGAGGGATTGAAACTCTCTTTCTGTCTTCATTATATACTTGCACACGCAGGTTTTTAGCCTACCTAAGAGGGATTGAAACGCTCCTTCTAGAGTTTTCTGCTACTTAGCAGAAAGCTGTTTTTAGCCTACCTAAGAGGGATTGAAACGCACACGCAGTGCATCAAGACGCAAAAAACGCGATTACGGTTTTTAGCCTACCTAAGAGGGATTGAAACAGAGCAGTGTGGCTGGACTGCCCCGACCAGTTTTATCGTTTTTAGCCTACCTAAGAGGGATTGAAACTCTTTAAAGACGGCCTTTTTAAAGCTCAGGTTTTGAGTTTTTAGCCTACCTAAGAGGGATTGAAACTGGGGATTGTCAGGGTCTCGGGGGAGCGGGTACCGTGTTTTTAGCCTACCTAAGAGGGATTGAAACCCTCCTTCCTTTGTTTATGCAGTCGCTAATACCAGGGTTTTTAGCCTACCTAAGAGGGATTGAAACATTGCTCTATATTTTTTTTAAGCCAGTAGTATCTTGGTTTTTAGCCTACCTAAGAGGGATTGAAACCTATCAGGAGCAATGGGCGGAAGCTGGAGCGGTGATTTAGTTTTTAGCCTACCTAAGAGGGATTGAAACAAAATTACTAACGCTCTATTTTAACACTTGAAAGTATGGTTTTTAGCCTACCTAAGAGGGATTGAAACCAGTAGACACGACAAAAACAGTGTAAAAATAATTTCGTTTTTAGCCTACCTAAGAGGGATTGAAACATTAAGGTAAATTTAGAAATGGACGGACAATTGCGGTTTTTAGCCTACCTAAGAGGGATTGAAACTTTAGCTAGACTGACCCGACCAGTTTCATCCAGAAACGTTTTTAGCCTACCTAAGAGGGATTGAAACCGCCGGAACCAGATACTCGTCTATCTGGGGGGACAGCTCGTTTTTAGCCTACCTAAGAGGGATTGAAACCGTGGCTAGGGGAATCTATCCTAGTCGTGTGGTTTCAGTTTTTAGCCTACCTAAGAGGGATTGAAACAGGTGGGGGATGTCCTCGACCTTGGTGGGGGGTGGAGTTTTTAGCCTACCTAAGAGGGATTGAAACGTAGCAGTAGGAGAGCGTAAGTACGAGGTAGTATTGGCGTTTTTAGCCTACCTAAGAGGGATTGAAACTTTAGGTGCAGATTTGGTAGGATGTTATGTCAAAAAGTTTTTAGCCTACCTAAGAGGGATTGAAACCCTTTTTCTGTAATCCGAAATATTTTGCTATCCCTTGTTTTTAGCCTACCTAAGAGGGATTGAAACGCCCGAATGGAGCCGCAATCGCCTGCCCAAAAGCCAGTTTTTAGCCTACCTAAGAGGGATTGAAACAGGCAATGGTATGTCTTCGTCTATTACTTCAAAGTCTGTTTTTAGCCTACCTAAGAGGGATTGAAACGATAGTGGAGTGGCATTGATATTGGCCGGGATGTTAGGTTTTTAGCCTACCTAAGAGGGATTGAAACTCGTAAAAATATAGGGGTTGTCGCAACAGGCTGCCAGGTTTTTAGCCTACCTAAGAGGGATTGAAACTTGCACTACACCCCCGGCCCCACCCCTGGCCTTTCGGTTTTTAGCCTACCTAAGAGGGATTGAAACATCTTTCGTGTTGAACTATCGCATACGGCAAGTCATAGTTTTTAGCCTACCTAAGAGGGATTGAAACGTAACACAGGACTTTTTAGAACAGATGAAAGCAACAGAGTTTTTAGCCTACCTAAGAGGGATTGAAACGTCGAACTTATGCCCACACGTGGCACAACGTGTGGCAGTTTTTAGCCTACCTAAGAGGGATTGAAACAGTAATGCTGCTATTGCCATCTCAAGGTCGGCAATACGGTTTTTAGCCTACCTAAGAGGGATTGAAACTGTTTCATCACTTATTTGACCTGTCCTTATTTCTTCACCCGTTTTTAGCCTACCTAAGAGGGATTGAAACCTCGGTGTCAGCGTAAGTTTGTATGCAAAAATAAAAGCACGTTTTTAGCCTACCTAAGAGGGATTGAAACACTGCTGCAGCATCTCCAAAACTTGTTTCATCTGCGTTTTTAGCCTACCTAAGAGGGATTGAAACTTTTCTATTGCTGAATAAGTTACAAAACTAATACCAACGTTTTTAGCCTACCTAAGAGGGATTGAAACGATTATGAGACACTTATAAAGCTAGCTGATATTTTTAAGTTTTTAGCCTACCTAAGAGGGATTGAAACGATCTAATCTCATTCTTATTCTGTTTACTTTTGCTGTTTTTAGCCTACCTAAGAGGGATTGAAACATATTCTGCTAATCTGTGCCACTCTAACTTCAAGCTCTTGTTTTTAGCCTACCTAAGAGGGATTGAAACCTCCGACGGCACTCTCGTTAACACCAACCTCCCACGCTAGTTTTTAGCCTACCTAAGAGGGATTGAAACTCGACATTACCAAAGCTCTTATTCAGCTCTGCCAGCGTTTTTAGCCTACCTAAGAGGGATTGAAACTCCATAATACGTGCGTTAATCATACTATCACCTTTGACAGTTTTTAGCCTACCTAAGAGGGATTGAAACCTCCCCACCAATCTCACCAATTTCTAAATTTTTAAAGTTTTTAGCCTACCTAAGAGGGATTGAAACGTAGAACCCCATGCATAAGGAGCATAATCCTCCTCATCGTTTTTAGCCTACCTAAGAGGGATTGAAACCAGATGTGGAAGAATTCTCCATTACATTCAAAAGCTCGTTTTTAGCCTACCTAAGAGGGATTGAAACTTAAAGAATTTGTTAACTGCTTGCTTAACTGTTAAAAGTTTTTAGCCTACCTAAGAGGGATTGAAACGTTGTTTAATTCGTCCCTTATCCAATCCATGAGAGGCGTTTTTAGCCTACCTAAGAGGGATTGAAACAATCTGTTTTTCTTTATCGACTGGCTTAGCACCTAAGTCGTTTTTAGCCTACCTAAGAGGGATTGAAACTTTCTTTTACACTGCGTTGCTCATGATTTCCCCCAGTGTTTTTAGCCTACCTAAGAGGGATTGAAACATCGCCAACAAAATATTGGCGATTACTGGGGGAAATCATGTTTTTAGCCTACCTAAGAGGGATTGAAACTTGGTGGTCCATACATATTCGGGTCTGCGTGCTTGTCCAGTTTTTAGCCTACCTAAGAGGGATTGAAACTTAAGCTTGTACGAGTATGACTTGGGTGATTATGATGGTTTTTAGCCTACCTAAGAGGGATTGAAACCTTTTGATGAGTATTCCTTTTTCTCTAAGAAGCTCAAGTTTTTAGCCTACCTAAGAGGGATTGAAACTCTCTTACCTCTTTTTCTTACGCCACCACGCATTTTATCGTTTTTAGCCTACCTAAGAGGGATTGAAACTTAATAAATTCCTCAAATGATTCTTCAGGAATTTCTATGGGTTTTTAGCCTACCTAAGAGGGATTGAAACTCTACTCTTATCGGTGCGTGGTTTGCTTTTACGACGTTTTTAGCCTACCTAAGAGGGATTGAAACATTATACCTCGCCATCACCTCACCACCTTCACAACTCCACGTTTTTAGCCTACCTAAGAGGGATTGAAACAGCCTTAATCCCGGCAAAGAAAAAATGTTAAAGGAGGTTTTTAGCCTACCTAAGAGGGATTGAAACATTTCAATTTTTCTGAAAATTCTCTTCAAAATAATTTTGTTTTTAGCCTACCTAAGAGGGATTGAAACCTTCAACTGCTATTTTTTTTGCTATCAGTTCGCCTGTTTTTAGCCTACCTAAGAGGGATTGAAACCTAAAAACCGTCCTGAAAAGCGTTTATTTGCGCTTTTGTTTTTAGCCTACCTAAGAGGGATTGAAACTTTATTGCCCCATTGCTTACAAGTGTGTAACCAAGTCGTTTTTAGCCTACCTAAGAGGGATTGAAACTCCCTAAACACCCCTTTCAAACGCCTATATTTGCCCTGTTTTTAGCCTACCTAAGAGGGATTGAAACTCATGAAGCCTGCATCCCAGGCTTCTTGTTTATCACGGAGTTTTTAGCCTACCTAAGAGGGATTGAAACGTTCTTCAAGCTTCTCTCTTGAAAGAGAAGCTTTCAGACTGTTGACAAAATATCGGGAACCCGTTATTATGAGAAGGGTTCCTTGTTTTTTTAACGGTACAAAGCAAAAGAGGAGAGGAGAAGAAAGATGTTATCAAAGAAAGAGGATGCAAGACATCAAATAGAATTTGTAAGCATAGATCAATTAGTACCACAAGACCACCTTTTAAGAAAGATAGAAAAAGTCATAGACTTTAGCTTCATATACGATTTAGTAAAAGACAAATATTCCGAGGGTCACGGCAGACCAAGCATAGACCCAGTAGTACTCATAAAAATACTTTTCATTCAATATCTTTTTGGCATACCATCGATGAGGAGGACAATAGCAGAAATAAAAACAAATGTAGCGTATAGATGGTTTTTAGGGTATGGGCTGACAGAAGAAATACCTCATTTTTCAACATTTAGTCAGAACTACATAAGAAGATTCAAAGGGACAGACATATTTGAGAAAATATTTACGAAGATTTTAGAAGAAGCAATAAAACATGGGCTAGTAAATGCAGAGGAAGTATTCATAGATTCAACCCATGTAAAAGCAAGTGCCAACAAGAAGAAATACACCAAAGAAATAGTAGAACAAGAAGCCAGGACTTATCAAGAAAAACTAGAAGAAGAAATAAACAAAGATAGAGAAGCTCATGGCAAAAAGCCATTAAAGAAAATCAAGAAGATAAAGACGAAAGAAGTGAAAGTAAGCAAAACAGACCCAGATAGCGGAATGTTAAACAAAAACGGAAAAGAAAAAATCTTTGCATATTCTTTTCATACAGCCTGCGATAAAAATGGATTTGTATTAGGAGTAAAAGTAACAGCAGCAAATGTACACGACAGTGTGATGTTTCAAGAAGTATTAGAAGAAGTTGAAAAGAGGGTAAGAAAACCGAAAGCAATAGCAGTAGATGCAGGCTATAAAAATCCGTACATATTAAAGACAATATTTGATAGACAAATAATACCAGCAGTACCATACACAAGGCCAAAAACAAAAGATGGTTTCATGAAAAAACATGAATTTGTTTATGATGAATACTATGACTGTTACATATGCCCGCAGAATGAAATATTAACATATGTTACAACCAACAGAGAAGGATATAGAGAATACAAATCAAACCCAGAAAAATGTAAAAACTGTCCTCTAAGAGAAAAGTGTACCCAAAGTAAAGACTACACAAAGAGGATATTCAGGCACATATGGGAAGGATATGTAGAAGAAGCAGAACACCTAAGGCATACACCTTACTGTAAAGAAGTATATGAGAGAAGGAAAGAGACAATAGAGAGAGTATTTGCAGATTTAAAGGAGAAGCATGGTTTGCGATGGACGACGTTAAGAGGGAAGGAAAAATTGTCCATGCAAGCGATGCTTGTTTTTGCTGCCATGAATTTAAAGAAAATGGCCTTATGGTTATGGAGGAAGGGCAAAGGGCCCTTTGACATTTCAAAACTTTATCCATTATTTGGAGTTTTAAAGAAAATTTTATCCAGATATATACAGCCCCTGCTTTCGGTACTAAGAAAACAGGGGCTAAAATTTTGCTTTGTCAACAAACTGCAAGCTTCTCTCTTGAAAGAGAAGCTTTTAATGTTTTTAGCCTACCTAAGAGGGATTGAAACGAGGATGGGGTATACGCTGCCACAACCGGTAGAGATAGAGTTTTTAGCCTACCTAAGAGGGATTGAAACAGTACAGATTCTACAACTATATTTCAAGTACAAAAGTGTTTTTAGCCTACCTAAGAGGGATTGAAACTCATTCGAGCCCTCTTTAAAAAAGAGGGTTGGAACGGTTTTTAGCCTACCTAAGAGGGATTGAAACCTTCATTTTTGCTATCATTAGTGTATAGTTTCCCATATGTTTTTAGCCTACCTAAGAGGGATTGAAACTATACTATGTTTTTATCATCAATTTCCAGCCTTCATGTTTTTAGCCTACCTAAGAGGGATTGAAACTTAAGCCCCACAATATTAACTTCTTTACCATAGTGACGTTTTTAGCCTACCTAAGAGGGATTGAAACTCGCAAATACAAAATCTTCCATGTTTATGTTGTACTGTAAGTTTTTAGCCTACCTAAGAGGGATTGAAACGCATGTTGGTCCGGCGCAAAACGTAGTAGTTGGCCGTGTGTTTTTAGCCTACCTAAGAGCGATTGAAACATTTACATCCAAGTAACGTATTGTTAATCTCCCATCGCTGGTTTTTAGCCTACCTAAGAGGGATTGAAACGTAAGTCTTCTCTTTCTACCGCTTGTACTTCTTGTCTGCGCGTTTTTAGCCTACCTAAGAGGGATTGAAACTTTGCGGGCACTTTTTATGTTTCCTTTTCTTCGTTTAAAAGTTTTTAGCCTACCTAAGAGGGATTGAAACTCGTTTGTGCATTGTCTGCCGAAAGAAGTAAGTCATAGTTTTTAGCCTACCTAAGAGGGATTGAAACATTGTTATCACACCTAACATGGACTTTATTATCGTCGGTTTTTAGCCTACCTAAGAGGGATTGAAACCGTGATACAATAGGTGCACACGTGCAGGGACATAATTAGTTTTTAGCCTACCTAAGAGGGATTGAAACTCTTCAGCTGGACTATGAAAACCTAAAAATCTTGCGACAGGTTTTTAGCCTACCTAAGAGGGATTGAAACTGCTTCTAACTGTATACGTCTGGGGCAGGCCCCCGCGTTTTTAGCCTACCTAAGAGGGATTGAAACTTCAAAAACGGTTGGGACATGCCAGAATACAGACTACATTGTTTTTAGCCTACCTAAGAGGGATTGAAACCTTCTTCTTCAAGAAAATCTATATTAAGAATTGTTGACGTTTTTAGCCTACCTAAGAGGGATTGAAACCTGGGAGCCTTAATCCCGGCAAATATGGTGGGAGTGGGTTTTTAGCCTACCTAAAAGGGATTGAAACTCTAATCTCTTTAAGAAGTAAAATTCTTACTAGCTGAGTTTTTAGCCTACCTAAGAGGGATTGAAACGTGATAGGATAGATTTTAATCCTCTGAAGCGTTCTATGTTTTTAGCCTACCTAAGAGGGATTGAAACCTCGTTCGTGCTGGTTTTCTTCTGATTTTTGTTATTGTTTTTAGCCTACCTAAGAGGGATTGAAACTGTACATTGCGGCTTGGCTCGCCGAGGAGGGCTATGATGTGTTTTTAGCCTACCTAAGAGGGATTGAAACTTCCTTTCAGATAGGATTTGGGAGAAGTCTGAAAAGGTTTTTAGCCTACCTAAAAGGGATTGAAACTAACGACTCCAATCCTGACCTGCCTCTACATGTTTCGGTTTTTAGCCTACCTAAGAGGGATTGAAATAGGTTGTGCTAGAGAGTTTCCTGAGCTGTAGTGAAGGTTTTTGTGTTTGCTATATTGACATAAATCCATAAAGTGGTTATAAACTGTTTTAATCTTTCTTTCATATTGAAGAAGCTCACGAAACTTTTTATTTACTTTTTGGTAAAAAGTTGCTTTTTAGAAAGGAGGGATGACTGAGAAGAATTTCTTATCAATAAAAGAAGGAATGGAGATTTTTAGTACGGAGCTAAAAGTGTGAGGGAGGTCTATAGAGTTGAGAAAATTAAATAATGTGATTTTTAAGGTATTAGTCTTATTACTTGTTTTTACTTTACTTATGTCTTTGCCCCCAAAACGTAATGCAAAAGTACTAGGGATTGAAATAGTAGAACTCCCGAATGATCCAAAATTTGAAAATAATAATATAATAAAAATGCCAAAGTAGCATTAAAATATATTGAAGGCGTTATGGTAATGCCTGGGCAGATTTTCTCTTTTAACAAAACAGTAGGAAAACGAACGATAGCAAGGGGGTTTTATGAGGGACTTTCTGGTTCAGGAGGTGATTATTATAAAGACGTAGGAGGAGTATGTGTTACAGCAACAGCAATTCATAGGGCGTAGCGAATAGCAAACTATAAGTAGTAGAAAGGCACAAACATTTATATAAAGCGATATATGCACCGAATGGCGATGATGCTGCGGTAGACTGGAATGCAACTTGGGATTATAAATTTAAGAATACAAGCAAGGATATTACCTTTATAAGAACGATAGAGACAGATACTTTTATTGCAGGGTATTTTGAAACTTTAGGAGAAAAAGATTATAACGTAGAGATTTACATAAACGGAAGCTTGCTCGATATTTCTGAAGAATACGGAAAAGCGTACGTAGAAGATGGAAAAATATTCGTGCCATTATGGGCCATTATAGAAAAATTAAATGGAGAGATATATTGGAATGATTTGAAAAAGAGGATTAATATTAGATATAATAACACAGAAATAGAACTACAACTTGGGAAGAATCTTTATACAAAAAATGAGGAAATTTTTTCAATGGAAGTTTTCCCGAGGGCAGAAAATAATCGCACATATGTGCCTTTAGAGTTTTTGATTGAAGGTTTGGGCGTTAAAGTAAATTATACGATAGGAGAGGGAAAAACAGTACTTTCTATTGAAGAGGATTCAGCTGAACAATTATAGATGGCCTTGTAGAAAAGCAAGGCTATTTTTTATTGTTGTGAACTACTTTAAAGTTGAAATTTTTATAATTTCAAGAAGGAAATTGGCAATTGATGTAGAATTATACATAGTAAAAAGCAGAACTGTTAGATGATAATTATACAAAATTTTCTTTTTTGAAGTTTAGAAAAAGTGAGGGAGAAAAAGATGGAAAAAGTATGGCTTCTGAAACTTAAAGCTTTTCTTCATGACCCTCCTCATAAGCATTGGATAATTTCTATGGACAATGAAGAATGTATAAAAAAGTTCCAGCTTCAGGAAAAAGGTCGATGCCATGAGATTTTAATTAAATCTAAAGTAATTGAACCACTTCTTGGAGAAGATTTAACAGAGGAAGAAGAGAAACTTATTGAAAAAGCAGATACACAAGCTTATCCTGTAAATAGAATACTTCCCCCAGTGGCTGTTAAAATAAGAGGAGAAGATGTGATATTTTTTGACATGTTTAATAAAAAAATATATTACGATATACTGGCAGAAACAGATTATGAAACTGAGAATAAGCGTTTTTTAGAATTAGTAGAGAAGCTTGCAAAGAATTATAACCTTTCTAGGATAAAGGAAGAAGAAAAAAAAGAAAAAGCCAAAATCTTGCTTTTATTTCTATGGAGATTCTACCAAGAAATTTTTCACTGGATGAGAATCCATCCTGCAGATACAAGGGCGCCCAATCACTCCATCTATGATCACCTTGTCCAAACTTCTACTCTGGTTTCAGCACTTCCCAAACCAGCATTTTTGCTCTTTACAATTGGCCCTGTTCAGAGCTTTATTGCTACGGCGAGAAAAACTTCTGATTTATGGGCTGGAAGTTATATGCTTTCTTACTTTATATGGAAAATCATGAAGTTTGTAGTTGAACGTTATGGGGCAGATGTGATTGTGTACCCAAATCTTTTAGGTCAACCTCTTGTAGATTTATGGCTTAGTTCGGAGGTATTTGGTAATTCGCTTACTCATTTATCACAAAAGGAATTTGATGAATGGTTTAAAGAGTGGAATAACATTCCAAGGTCTAAGGGTTTGGAAGAAAAGTTGACTATTGCCAATATGCCCAACAGATTTCTTGCAATTGCGCCAATTAATGAAGGTGAAGCTTTAAAACTGGGCGAAGAGTGCGAGAAAAACTTTAAAGAACAACTAAAGAGCCTAGCAAAAAAGACAGTGAAAAGATTAGAAAGTATTTTAAATCTAGAGGGGGATTTAGAGAAAATTCAATTGCAGATTGAAAATCAGCTATTAAATTATTTCCAGGTTTACTGGGCGGTTATGCCATGGTTTGAAGAGAAAGAGTCTCCAAAAGAGGTTTTGGATGATTACAAAGAAATAATAGGAGAGACAGAGCTTTACAAAACGATAAGTGAGTTTATAGAATCTGTTCCTAAGATATGGAGTAAAAATAAAGAAAAAGATGAGGAATACAGAGATTTTAGCATAGCCTATTCATTACTTCTTGAGCTAACTGAAAAATTGCTTGGAGCGAGGAAGAGCATAAGGGAATTTGAACAGTTAGAACAAAAAGGGCGTAAGTGCAGTTTATGTGGAGAGTTTGAAGTTTTGCCATTAGATTGGGAAAAATTGAGGAGTAAGGAAAAAGGCTTGGTAAAAGAAAAAGAGCAACTCTGTGGAGTGTGTCTTGCAAAGCGATTATTCCCAAAGGTAATGAAGGAAGAGCTAAATCTTTCCGAAGAAATGAAATTTCCCTCAACTTCTGAAATGGCAACTATTGGAGAAAAAAGGAGAATTGCTGACAACAAAGAGTTTATTGCAGAGTTCAAGGAATTATTTGGAGAATTTAAACAGAAGCTTTTGCTTCCCAATACTGTTTCTGTTCCGAAATTAAAAGATAACCAACTTTTTGAAATAGATGGACAGTGGTTGATGAGGGAGAGTTATAGAGAAGAATATATTAAAAGTGAGCATACAGAGAACTTCAAAGTAGAGGAATTTCAGAAGATGTCTCAGAAAATAACAAAGCTTTTAGAAAAACACAGGGTCAACCCTTCCAGATATTATGCTATTCTTCAAATGGATGGGGACCACATGGGGAAGTGGTTAAAAGGAGAGAATAATCCACCTATAATGGAAACTTTACACCCCAAAGTGGGAGAACATATAAAACAACATGCAAAAGATAACCTATCTTCGATACTTTGTAAGAAACACCCTACTACTCCTTCTCTTCACCAGACCTTGAGTAGGAAAATTTCCACGTTTGCTCTTCAAGAAGTGCGAAGAATTGTAGAAGAAACACATTACGGGAAATTGGTTTATGCAGGAGGAGATGACGTTCTAGCATTACTTCCTGTAGAAGAGGTGTTGGAATGTGCTTATGAATTGCAGAACGCTTTTAAAGAAGTTTTAAGTTCTGAAGCCTCCATGAGTGCAGGCATTGTAATAGTTCATCACAAATATCCTCTTTACCTTGCCTTGAAAGAGGTTCAATTGGCTCAGAAGAAAGCAAAAGACGAAAGACAGTATAATAGAAATGCTTTTTGCCTTAAGTTTATAAAAGGAAGTGGAGCACTAAAAGAATGCGGGGGCAAATGGGCGTTGATGGATTTTTTGAGAGAACTCATAGAGCATTTCAAGAAAGGAGAATTTTCATCCACTTTTCCCTATCAATTTTTTGAGGTAGTAGACAGATTGTATGATGACGAAAATAAAGAACAAATTATTGGGATTTTGAGAAATGAATTAAAGAGAATATTTCTTCGTCAGAGTGGAAACAGAGATATTTTAGAAAAATATGCTAGTGAGATATTGCTCCCAAAGTTTGATGAGATAGTTAAAGAAACGCCAGATAGAGTGATAGATTTTGCTAATATGTTGATTATAGCAAGGTCAATTGCAATGGAGCATTCCTGTAATGAATAAAAAATAAGGGAGAATGGACTTTGAAAAAATAAGTACCTCCTGATAAAATACAGAGTGTAAGTTTAAGAACTTACCTCGAATTATCAAAATAAACAGGAGGTACCTAAAATGAAGTATAAACAAAATGAAAAGATTTTGCAAGTAACGGGAGACACATTAATTGCGGGAGTAGACATAGCAAAAGAAAGCCATTATGCCAGAGCATTTGACTACAGAGGAGTAGAATATGGGAAATACCTGAGATTTGAAAACAATAGAGAAGGTATGACAAAATTTCTTAACTGGGCAAAAGACTTGATGGAGAGACATAAGAAAAACAAACTAATAGTAGGGATAGAACCGACAGGGCAATATTGGCTGTGTTTTGCCCAATACCTTAAAGACAATAACATAAAGGTAGTATTGGTTAATCCATTTCATGTAAAGATGAGCAAAGAATTAGATGACAATTCTCCCACAAAAAGCGATAAGAAAGACCCAAAAACAATAGCAATGCTAGTAAAAGACGGGAGATATGTAGAGCCGATAATACCTGAAGGAGTATATGCAGAATTAAGGGTAGCGATGGGCATAAAAGACAGGTTGAACAAACAAATAGGGATGACAAAAAATCAAATAACAAGATGGTTGGACATATACTTTCCAGAGTTTAACACCGTATTTTCAGACTGGGAAGGGAAAGCAGCACTTATCACATTAAGAGAATTTCCAACGCCTGAGAAGATAGCAAAAAAGAGTGCTGAAGAAATAATATCGATATGGAAGAAAGAAGTACAAAGAGGGGTAGGAGAAAAAAGGGCTATAAAGCTGATAGAAACTGCTAAGGAGAGCATAGGGAAGAAGCAGGGCATAAAGATGGCGGAATACGAGATAAAGACTCTCATTGAACAATACGAATTTTTAAAAAAACAAATTGAAGAAATAGAGAAGAAGATGGAAGAATTAATAGTTGAGATACCAGGGGTTAAAGAACTACTAGAAATCAAAGGGATAGGAGTAAACACAGTAGCAGGTTTTATTGCAGAAGTAGGAGATATTGAAAAATATGAACATCCAAAACAGATACAAAAACTAGGGGGATTAAACCTAATAGAAAATAGCTCTGGTAAGCATAAAGGAGAAACGACAATAAGTAAAAGAGGGAGGAAGCGATTGAGGAGTGTGCTATTTAATGCAGTAATGGCCTTGGTCGCAAAAAACGAAGAATTTCGTGAACTACACAAATATTACACCACCAGAGCGCAAAACCCGCTAAAAAAGAAGCAATCACTAATAGTATTGTGCAACAAACTGATAAGGATATTTTATGTCATATTAAAGAAAGGAGTAAAATATGACCCAATCAAGATGATGAAGGACATAAAGAGGCCAGGCTTACAGGAAGCTGCATAAAAAGTGCCAACATACTATCAAATCAATTAAGGGTTAATCATCTTCTCTTCAGCTTTAACTTAGTCACATCTAAAGAGCTGACCCTTAAGAAGAAATTGATTTTTATGAAAAGCGAAAGTGTGAACGATGTGACATAAAAGGTAAAAGAAGGAATAAGACAAAAACAACCAATCAAGAGATGGGATATTGACAACAAGAGCGGGAATTGTCATAAAAATAATCACCATACGGGCAAAGACCCTGCAATGGAGCAGAAATGACATCCACCTCATGGCAGGTAGAACGAAGGAATTAAGGACTAAGATCCAGTGAGACATGGGAGGGTAAACCCCATGAGATAAGTGGAGCTATCCCGCCATAATATGGAAATAGGATATGAGGTTTATTAAGCTTACCCATTTAATGGTTAGATAAGTAAGAAATGGTAATATAAGCCATGAGATGCTCTTGTTGTGATGAGAAAATTAAAGAAAAACTAAGATATTAAGAGAAAATAAAAGATAATGGTAGCGTCAAGTAAGAACATGAGGATTCCCTAAAAAATAGAAATTGTAGGTAGTAGTTAGCAAAGAAATCAGTGATTATTAAATCAATAACTTAAAATGACACCTAGGGAAAAACTATAAGTAAATAAAATCTAAGCTTTTATGGGCAAAGAAGGCAAATATCACCCTATGGTAAGCTAGACTATTTCAAATACAGTCTAACTTACCACATAAAAGTTGTCAAGATTATAGAGTTTAATTAAGCTCAACAAACCATTGAATCAGTTTAGCCCAATTATCCACTTGGTGGCCATGTTTATCTTTAAGGGGTGCAAGTACTTTGCCATCGGAAGCCTCATGAGGTTTCAAGTGATTGTAGTACAGCTGATATAGCAATGCATGAGCGATAGCACCTTCAAAAGAACTAAAAGACTTATGGCGCTTGTAATGAGCCTTGTAAGAGCCAAATAAGCGTTCTAAACGGTTTTTATACGGTCTGTAAGTATGACTGTCACCACCGGGTGGAGGAGAGATTCCCAACACAGGTCGATGACGGATATTGGCTCCAAAGAAAACCGAAGCGAAATGGACTGCCACATCATAAATAGGCGCTTTATCTGTGACTAAAATGAATTCTCGGTTGTTGTAACGGTCAATGACCTCTTTAAGGATTGTCAAAGCAGCTAAAGCATCCCTATGAGGAGAAAGGTGCTGTGAGATAATAAAACCTCTCAAGCCATCACAGGCAGTAAAAAGGTAATGCCACTTACCTTTGACCTTTATGTAAGTCTCATCAATAACAACAAGGCCTGACAAAGGGAGGTTGATAGACTTAACAAGCGGAGCGAGTTTAGAGGCCAAGGAAACCACCCAGTTTTGTATAGTCTGATGAGAGAGTTGAACTTGCCATATATGCTGTAGTGCAGAGACAGTTTGCCTTAAAGAAAGACCGAGACCTACGTATAAATTAACAGTTTGTGCTATCAAGAATGGGCTAAAATGGCTTTTTGCGAGGTTAACAGGGGCAGCATTTGGAGAAGAAGAAGAGAGTTCATCAAAATCAACATCAAAAGCTCTGAAGCGATATCTTTTACGGTGGTTAAGCCACTTAGGGCAATTATCATTGCGACACTTAAACACAGTAAAATTCTTTCTAGTTTTATCCTGAATAAGTGCAGACCCGCAGAAAGGGCAGCGGTAAGTAGGGCGAGACTTTTTAGGAGCAGGTTTACCAGGAGCCCATTGATGTTTACACACTTTACACTGTAGTTTTTGAAAGCCGTCAGGGTCTTTACCAAAACTGTACAAATAATCAGGAGGGGCACCGCAAACAGGGCACTTATCAACATCAACACAAAGGGGTTTAATACGTCTAACATGAGAGATAGGCTTACCTTGAGCTTCAGCTTCGGCAAGGATTTTCTTGTAATCTTTTTTCTCAACAACTTTTTCAACAAGTGGCAAAGGATCCTCTAAAGGTGACAAAACTTTGTAGCCTGAAGGTTGGAGGTCAACAGGCGGCTGAATATCTACTTTAAAGTGTTTGAGAGCGAATAGAGAAATTTTAAGCAAAAAATTTAATAAATGAGTAAGAAGGAAAACGGGTAGTAGTTGTCGAAACATAAATTAGGATTCCCTCCTTTGGGTTGATGGTGTTTGTTTTTGCTACAACTACTACCTACGACACCAAGGGGAGGGAATCCTCCTTTTTCTCGAAAAAATTTTTATTCCAATGTTTTGGAGACTATAGATACGCGAATTTAAGGCTTTAATTTGACGTTACAAAGATAATAGAGGGAGGCGAGGATATGAAAGTTATATATCAAATTGGAAGATTTGATAAGGGTTTTATGAAAACTCAAGAATTTACTTTTCGGCAAGAAAAATATACAGAAGTTCTTACAAGTTTTGTTATGAAAAAATTTTTTCAAAAGAAAAATCCTCAAGAAAAAAGTATGGTAGTGTTGATTTTTCCTGTGAGTTTAATTTTAAATGAAAGTGCTATTAAGGAAGTGATTGAAAGCAACGACGAGGCAATAGAGAAATTTAAAGAAAAACTTGAAAGATTTAAAGATATGGTTCCAAATACACTGCAGGAGTACTCTACCGATCCTTACGCGTTTTATAGTTTTCACCCACACTGCAAAATTGCGGATGATTTCTTTGTTATCCATTCGTTAGGAGGATATAAAATTTTTGGCGAATATATAGAATTTAATTCTGACTACAATGATATAGTTTTACAAATTTTTAGTGACATGGCTATAAGGTATTTAAATGAATACAACAGAGATAATGAAACAATGGAGTTTTACATTGATATTTCTAGCGGACACAATATTTATATTTCAGCTTTGTTGGAAGCAGCAAGATATTTTTCTGTGTTTTCTGGTCTTTTAAATTGGCTTAAAAAAGAAAAGAGGCCAAAAATATTTTTAGCATTTTCAGATCCTATTTTGCCAGGAACGACAGGAATGAAAGAATATGAAATACACATTGAAGAACTACGCTTTAAAACCTTCTTTTCTTCTCCTATAGGGGAAGAAGAACTAGATAATTTCAATTTAGCTCGAAGAATAGCAGGAAAAGAAAAGGAGTTAAAAAATGTTCTCCAAAAGCTATTTGAAAATTTCCTCATCTGTTTTTCTGCTATTAAAAATAATACGCCACTTGTTTTGTATCATTTCAATTTTGATGCTTGGGAAGATGTAATTTCATTTTTAAAAGATTTTTTAGAAATGCTCAAACGAAAACTCTCAGGTACATGGGAAAGTTCACCAGTGCTTTTCAAATCTGATTATTTAAACACTATTTTATCTTTAGGATTTTATGCAGGAATTTTAGAAGTTTTAGAGACTAAGGGTATATCAAAATATGACTATGAAAATGGAATTGCACTCGAAGAGATAAAGCAACTCTTTGCCTCTGAAGAGAATTCTATTTATAAGTTATTCGGACTGGAAACTCATATTCCAATTTTGGGGAGGGAAGTTCATAATTTATGTCATGGAGGGAAAAAGAAAGAAAAATCTATTTTAAATCAAGCTACGGAAGAGTGGAGTAAGGTTTATAACTTTATAGATGAAGGAAAATCCAGCTCTTTTGAGAACAGAAATTTTTTAGCTCATAGTGGTTTTGAGAGAAATGTCACGGAAGTGAGAAAAGAAGAAGGGAAATTGTATTTAAGATATGACAAGAGTTTTGAAAAAAAGATTTTAAAGTGTTTAAAAAAGTATGTGTGAGTTTCAATAAGAAGGTGAGAATAATGAGAAATTACGAGTGTAAATTGCAAATAGTGACTCCAATAATAATGAGTGGTGCAAGAAAAAATTTGCTTGAATTAAGAGAGCAATCTATTAACGGTATTCTGAGATGGTGGTTTAGATTTTATGGAAGTTTGAAATATCAAAGTCTTCAGGAACTGCGAAAAAGAGAAAGTGAAATTTTTGGTTCCACGACCAAAGCCAAAAGATTTTATATAAAGATCCTTCAAGAACCACAAAGTAGAGGAAAAGCATACTTGTGCATGAATGACAGGAGAAAAAAAGGAGAAAAGGGTGCTGCAGTGAATTACAGTGAAAGGGTAAGGACTTCTTACGCACCTAATCAAGAGTTTATTTTAAATTTCAAATTTATGCCTCATTTTCCAAAAGAACATGAAAAAGAGCTTAAAAATTCGCTGATGTGTTTAAGTTTATTTGGTGGTATTGGTGCTAGATGGAGGAGAGGTTTTGGAAGTATAATTGTAAAAGAATTTGCTTTTTATGGTGAGGAATTAGAAGGGATTGGAAAAGAAATAAATAAGAGATTAGAAGAATTAAATATAAAAAACAGCTTAAAAATTAAACCTTTTGAAGAATTTATTAATTTTAGAAATACAAACATATTCTTAATCAAACCTAAAAATAGTTTTTGGGATTCTTATGAAAGTGCGATGAATGATTTGCGTGATAATTTCTATAGAGCTCTAAAACATGAGCTAAAAATTTCAGAGCTTTCTTATTCTCCTAGAGAAAGCAGAAGAAAAGCTTCTCCTTTAATAATACAAATAAAGAAAAATGTAAAAAATCATTACTTTGGAGTGATTTTAATATGGCAAGAGTGGCCTCAAAAAAAAGCAGCTGAAGATTTTTTAACAAAATTAGAAAAGTACGAATTTATAGGGATTAATCTTCCAGGAGAGTGAAAGGTCATGATAAGGTTTAAAATTACCCCTTACGATGTGTTTTTCTTTGGCTCGGGAAGGCCTTTTAATGTAGGTGATGTAGTATATTCCATTTTTCCTCATCCTCACACACTTGCAGGGGCTATTTGTACAAAAATTCATGCGCATACAAAAATTGACACATCGAGGATTTTGAAAAATGTTTATGGCCCTTTTATTGAAAGAAACGGGAAACTTTATTTTCCTAAGCCCAGTAATATTTTGGGGGAGAGAAAAAAAGAAGAAATTGAAAATATATTTCATGCTCGCCATTATGAATTAAATACTAAGCTTTTTAAGAAAGAAAATACTAATGCTGATTCTAACATTAAAACATTTCCGCTGTATATGGGTAAAGAGGATATAGGAACTTTTCCGGCTTTTATTTCTATAGAAGGGCTGAGAAAGTGGCTCAAAGGGGAGAAAATAGAAATACATGAAATACTTCAGTATAAAGAAATTTTCACAAAAGAAGAAAGACTTGGAATTAAAATGGATAGCACAGTGAATGCAGTAGGGGGAGAAGAAGACGCACTTTATAGAATAGAATTTATGAGATTAAAGGAAGATGTAAATCTCATTGTGTGGGTAGAATTTGATTTTGAAGCTGAAGAGATTAAAAAAGCAGGTTTTTCAGATGAAAGCAAATTGAGGGGATTTTTTAATCAACCGCCAAGAGCTTTAAAAATAGGAGGTGAGATGAAAAACGCCTTCTATGAAGTGGAGGAAGAAAATTTTGTGGAATTTTTGAGAGAAAATTTGGGAGTTTCACAAATGGTAGAAGTAAAATGTGGAGATATTGTAAAAGTTTTATTTCTGACCCCTGGAGTTTTTCCTGATTTTAAATTTTCCGTGGAAGGATTTGAAGTGTTTTCACTGGCTCTAGATAAATACACAATTGTAGGGAGGTACTCACCCAAATTAAAAATAACGAAGACTGTGAGGGCTTTTCCAAGTGGCACAGTGATGTGGTTTAAAGCGAAAGAGGACATGCTTTTAATGAATCCGGCTTTCATTGTACCTGAGGGCAATTATCATTCTTTTAAAATTCCAAGTGGTGAGCAAGAATTTATTGGCTCTAATCTAATTCTCATTGGCAAGGAGGAGGTAAAAGATGTATAAAGAAGCTGCTTTGATTACATTTTATGCTGAAACTCCTGTTCATATGGGCGCAGGGCAGAGCGTATCTTATGTGGACCTGCCAATCCAGAGGGAAAGACATACTGCTTTCCCAATTTTCTGGTCTAGCGGAATCAAAGGAGTTATAAGGGATACTTGCTACAGAATTTGGAAAGACAAAGATAAAGTGAATCTTATATTTGGTCCAGAGGAAGATTCTGACTTTGCTAGCTGTATAAGCATTACAGATGCAAAGATTTTGCTGTATCCGGTTCGTTCTGTTAGAGGCGTGTGTGCATGGATTACCTGTCCTTTTGTATTGAAGAGATTTAAAGAAGAATTGGAAAGTGCAGGAATAAATGAAGTTAATAAAAATTTCGAAGTGATTGATAATTTACACTTAAAAGATGGAGAGGCAGTGATTCCAAAAGAAAGTATTTCAGTTTTAGGGATAAATGATAAACAAGTGGCTTTTGAAGAGTTTGTATTTTCTATGAAAAACACGTCGGAGAATATTTCAGAAGTTGTCAAGTTTATAAAAAACTTGCTTCCTGATACTTCCCTTACAACAGATATTGAAAAACATTTTGCCATTGTATCAGATGACACGTTTAGAGATTTTGTAAATTATGCTGTTGAAGTGAGGACAAGAGTGAGAATTGACCAAAAGACAGGGACAGTGAAGGAGGGAGCATTGTTTACTGAGGAACTCATACCCTCTGAGAGCGTATTTTATTCACTTTTATTTATTAGTGACCCTTATTTTGGAATAGATGATGAATTTTATAGCTGCCTTCTTGAAGTGAAAGAAAAGACCCAGGGAAAACTTAACTGGGAAGAAGCAAAGAATAAGATTGAGAAAAAAGAATGGCTGGAAAAGGTAAAAAATAAAGAATTTTATCTTAAAAAAGCTTGGGAAGGGAATTATTTTAACTCTGCAGAAGTTTTAAATAATTTGCATGAAATATTAAATGGAACTATTCTTCAGCTTGGAGGAGATGAAACTACAGGGAAAGGGTTTATGAGGGTGAAAATTTCTCTTTAATCTCTAAAAAGGAGGACGAGAAAGGTGGTTGAAGGTTTAAAAGTTAAAACACTTGAGCAAGAAAGAGCAAGTTTTTGCCTTAAAGAAATAGAAGAATTGCCTAAAGGAAAAGACAAAAGGGACAAATATAAAACAAATGCTAGAAGACTGCCAGCTTTTATTGTTTCAAATGGTTTAATTCCTACCCTGGCTTTTTACAAATCCAAAGAGGAGACCAAGCCGGTATATGACACATTGAACAAATGGTTACAAAAAAGAGGATACATATCAGAGAATAAAGACGCTCTTGATGAACTTGTGGACAAAGATTTTCAAATTCTGCGGTTAGCTACCACAGAAATTTTAGCCCTGGCAAATTGGCTGAAGAGAACGGTTGAAATTGAAATAAAGGAAGAAAAAGATGATTTGTCTGGGGAGAGGGAAGAACAATGATAAAAAATTTTTCAAATTTAATAGAAACAGTGTACAAAAATGATTCAGAGATTACCTGGGAGAAGTGTGAAAATTTTTCTCTAGCATTTTCAAAATTAATAAGGAGAGAATTAATTGAAGGTACAGAAGGGAAGAGAAAAAACATATTCCTAAACAGTCTTACCAGATACTCCATAAAGGGAATAGATATTGTTAATCTTTTTTCTCGAGTTAATCTTCAAATTGAAGACCTTTCTAAGCAAGGCTACCAACCAATTTTAAGACAATACAAGATTACAACTGCTTCCAGATTGGTAATAGGTTTAGGTGCAGAACATCCTCTAGAAACTTCTCTTACAATACACCACATATTTGGAATACCTTATATTCCTGGTACTGCTTTAAAAGGTGTTTGTAGGATGGTAAGTTTTTGGGATATAGCAATAGAAGAAGCGAGGGGTGAAGAGATAGAAGAAGGGGAAATTGAGAATTTACAAAAGGAGCTTTATGAAGGTTTGATTTTTGATAGATCTTCTTCTGATAAAGGGAAAGAAGATTCGCCAAAAAGAGTTTTACATAAATTGCTTTTTGGTACACAGGATTTTAAAGGATTGCTTCTTTTCCTTGATGCCTTTCCGGTTATCAATAACAATGTTTCGCTTTTCGATGTGGATATAATAAATGTACATTATAAAAGTTATTACGGCGATGATACAGGGAAAACGGCACCAGGCGATTGGGAAAACCCTATTCCTATACCTTTTCTGACCGTGAAGGAGAATACTAGTTTTCAGTTTAGTGTGCTTTTTGACAGAGTCCGTTTTGAAGAACTCATAAAAGAAAAAATTCCACCGGAAGTGAAAGGGGCAATAGATTTTTTGAACGATTGCACCCGCTTACAAAAGTTGGTAGAAAACTGGATAAAGAAAGCTCTTACTGAATTTGGTATAGGTGCAAAGACAAGATTAGGATATGGATATTTCAAAATCCTCTGAAATATGCTAAATTATAAATAAAGGTGTCTTGTGTGAAAGGGCATACTAAGCTACTTTCAAACACACCTTTATACGCTGTAAATTATCTTTTAAAAACATAAAATTTCACACAAGGCAGGGAGATCTTTATGCAATCTAACAGAATAATAGTTTTAGAAGATAGGCTAAAAAGATTTTATGAAGTCTTACAGAAAAGGCAAAAAGACCTTGTCGTTTTTGTGGATGATGTGACGAACGAGCACAATTTTTCGGCGATATTAAGGACATGCGATGCTGTTGGAGTGATGAGAGTATACTATTTTTCTGAAGCAAAAAAGGGCATAGAGATAAATGAAGCGGTGTCAATGGCAGCAAATAGGTGGCTCTTTATTGAAAGGGTTTATGACAGAGAAAAGGCGATAAAGGAGATAAAAGAAAGAGAAAATTTGCAGGTTGTTGTCACTTGGCTAGATGAGTCATCAAAAGATTTCCGGGAAATAAATTATACAAAGCCTACTTTATTGGTGGTTGGGAATGAACTAAAAGGCGTGTCGGAGGATATATTAAATCTTGCGGATGAAAGAATTGTTATACCTATGATGGGTATGGTGCAAAGCCTGAATGTATCTGTGGCGACAGGCATAATACTTTATGAGGCTTTAAGGCAGAGGCTTGATAAAGGCATGTATTTAAAGCCAACCCTTTCAGAAAAGGAAATTGAAGAAATTATAATGAAGTGGAATAATGACATAATCGCTAGGAGAAAAGAAAGGAGAAAATAAGAGTGCGAAGAGGGGAAGTGCTTGCTCTTTCCGCAGGTGCCCTGTGGGGAACGACAGGTCTTTTTGTCAGGATGATAGTTAAATTGGGTTTTACTACCGCTGATGTGGCTTTTCTGCGCATGTTTTTTGGGGCCTTACTTGCTTTTTCTATTATTGCAGTATTGAGGCAATCTTTTTCATTACCTCTGTGGTCGTGGAAGTATTTGCTTGGGACGGGCATTTTGAGCCTTACTCTCTTTAACTGGTCTTATTTTCAAGCAATTAAGCTTACTACACTTCCTATAGCTGTAGCTCTTCTTTACACTGCTCCCGCTTTTGTAGTGGTCCTTGCGCGAATTTTTTACGGAGAAAGGATAACTTTAAGAAAAAGTATAGCCCTAATCCTTACTCTTACAGGAGTTTTACTGGTTTCAGGCGCTTTAAGGTCTTTCATTACCGGTGAAGAAATATCGTGGCTTGGCGTTTTGTACGGGCTTTTATCAGCAGTTGGCTATGGTTTGTACACTATTTTTGCAAAGCCACTTTCAGGGCATATACCACCAGAGAGGATTGCAGCCTTTACCTTTTTGATTGCAACTATCGCTCTTGTCCCGATTTCTTCTGTATTAGCAAAGCCTTCCATCTTTTTTAATACCCATGTGATTCTTCTAGGGTTTTTATTTGGTGCCTTTTCTACTGCACTTCCGTATTTTCTTTACACTCGAGCTCTTACTTTTATGGAGGCAGGAAGAGCAGCGATATTTACCACTATGGAGCCTGTTGTGGCAACTTTAATTGGAGTTTTTGTATTAAAAGAGCCTTTTAATTTATTTGAATTTTTAGGGATAACTTGTATTATAAGTGCTGTTATTTTGCTAAGTTTAAGTGATAAAGTCTCTACCCCAAACATTGATAATTAATCGCAAAAAGTAGTTGTTTAATTTTTTTAATATGCTATACTGAAGTCAAAGTAATCAAAACAAGGGGGAAGTGCCGTGAGGATGATAGACCTTTCCCACTTCATCGAAGAGGGTATGCCTCAATACCCTGGTCAGCCGGAAATTAAGGTAGAAAGACTTGTTGAAGTAGAAAAGGACGGGTACCAACTTACAGAGCTGAAATATGTCGTACATTTAGGAACTCATTGCGATGCGCCGGCTCACTTCATAGAAAAAGGAGACACAATTGAAAAACTTCCTGTTGACTTTTATTCAGGAGAAGCTGTTATAGTAGATGTGCCTCATTTGCCAGATAGATTGATGAGGCCAGAACTTTTGGAAGGTGTAGATTTAAAAGAGGGAGATATAGTCATTTTCCGCACAGGAATGAGCAAATACTGGAGAGAAGAGGCTTATATAAAAGAATTTCCATACCTCACAGAAGAGCTCGCCCATTTTTTGGTAGACAAAAAGGTAAAGGCAATAGGGCTAGATACTATATCTCCTGACCCTGTGGAAACAGAAGATTTCCCTGTTCACCACGTTCTATTAGGGAACAAAGTGGGAATAATAGAAAATCTGACAAATTTAGAAGCTATAGATAAAAAGAGATTTTTATTCATAGCGCTGCCTCTTAAAATAAAGGGTTCTGACGGTAGCCCTGTAAGGGCTGTAGCTATACTCGAATGAGCATTGGAGGGAATTAAATGGGGAAAGTGAAAGAAGTGATGCCTGTAAAACTTTTTTGCGGCTTTATATACAAAGAAGAGGAAGTAGTAAAGGAAGCGATAAAAAAGTTAAAAGAAAAATGGGGAGAAATAGACCTTGAGGCTGGTCCTTTTCCCTTTGACTTTACGGATTACTATGAAGAAGAGATGGGAAAAGATTTAAAAAAGCGCTTTGTATCCTTTGAAAAGCTTCTTAGTCCAGATGAATCGTATGAATGGAAGCTATTCACAAATTCTGTAGAAGAAATTTTTTCTGAAGGAGGAAAAAGAAAAGTCAATATAGACCCTGGTTACATAGACATGGCGAAAGTGGTATTATTCTCAACCAAGAATTTTTACCACAGGATATACCTTGGGAAAGGCATCTTTGCAGAGGTGACCCTTTACTATACAAAAGGCAAATATGAATTTCTTCCTTGGACCTATCCAGATTACAAGACAAAAGAGTATACAGAATTTTTTGTAAAATTAAGAGAAGTGTATTCCCTCCAAATAGAAAAACTGAGGAGAGATAAAAATGCGCGATAAGGAGCTTTTTGTAAGGTATGAGAAAAACCCCATACTCACAAGGGATGATATTCCCTATGATGCAAATGCAGTGTTTAATCCAGGAGTAATAGAATTTGACGGCTATGTCTATCTTTTATGCCGAGTAGAGGCCAAAGACGGATTTTCTCATCTTACACTTTGCAAAAGCAGGGACGGCCTTACAAATTGGGAGATACCAGATAAGCCCACTCTCTTGCCAGACGTAAATTACAGTGAGGAGATGTGGGGGCTTGAGGACCCTAGGATTGTGTACTTAGAGGACATGGGAAAGTACGCCATAACTTATGTTTCTTTTTCTCCAGGTGGTCCTGTAATATCATTAATGCTTACAGAGGACTTTAAAAGATTTGAAAGGAAAGGAGTTTTGGTGCCGCCAGAAGACAAAGACGGCTGCCTTTTCCCCAAAAAATTTAAAGATGGATATGCCCTTATACATAGGCCAATAATTAGAGGAGAAGGACACATCTGGATTTCCTTTTCACATGACCTCACCTACTGGGGCAAGCACCAGATTTTGCTGCCAGCAAGGCCGGGAATGTGGGACTGCCACAGAGTGGGATTAGGAGCACCTCCTATTGAAACTGAAGAAGGATGGCTTATAATTTATCACGGTATTCGCTACACTGCTTCTACAGCTGTTTACAGAGTGGGACTTGCACTTTTGGACTTAGAAGAGCCACAGAAAGTGATAAGGAGAAGCAGAGAGTGGGTGTTTGCACCGCAGGAAGAATATGAAAGGATTGGCAATGCAGTGAATATAGTGTTTCCAACAGGGGCAATATACAGAAAAGAAGAAGATAAGCTTATAATTTACTATGGTGCTGCAGATACAAGCATTGGAGTAGCTTTTGCAAGCTTAAAAGATATTTTAGATTATCTGAAAAGTGAGAAAAACGCTTAAAAATGTATACCCCTCCCTTTGATAGAGAAAAAAACAAGAAGGAATTGTCTTTTTTGTGTCGAATAAATAAATTATGAACATTATTTTAAAACTCATAGCAGAGAAGGAGTGAGAATATGGAGCTTACAAAACCCATAAAACTCGGGGGGATAGAGCTTAAAAACCGCCTTGTAATGGCTCCTGTTAAAACAGGGTATGCTACAGTAGAGGGGCAGGTTACGGAAGAATTGATAGGATATTATCTTAATAGAGCAAAGGGAGGGGTGGGTTTAATTGTTTTAGAATCCGCATACGTGGATCCATCCGGCAAAGAAATTCCGCGCCAGTTAGGGATTTACGATGATTCGCTGGTAGATGGATTAAAACGCCTTGTTACCCCCCTACAGGAGGCTGGTAGCAAAGTCGCAGTATATATCAACCATGCTGGAAGAGTTGCAAATCCCATGGCGACGAAAATGCCTCTTATTGCGCCTTCTGCTGTAATGTGCCCGAGCATTGGCGTAGAGCCTAAAGCAATAGAAAAAGAAGAAATAAAAAAATGGCAGAAGGCCTATGTGGATGCTGCGATAAGGGCTTATAAAGCAGGGGCAGACTTTTTGGAGATACAGTTTGGACATGGTTATCTTATTCACCAATTTTTATCTCCTCATGCCAACAAAAGGCAGGACGAATACGGTGGGAGTTTTGAGAATAGAATAAGATTTGGGATAGAAATTTTAGAAGAAATTAGAAGTGAATTACCCGGTTTTCCTGTAATTGTTAGAATAAGTGCAGAGGAATTTGTAGAAGATGGATGGAAATTAGAAGATACAATAAAGCTTGTCAAGATATTAGAGGGAAAAGGAGTAGCAGCTATTGATGTATCTTTAGGCACTATGTGTGAGGCTGCACCTATCACCATGCAGACATTGGGCACTAAAAAGGGCCTTTCATGGGATTATGCTGAAAAGATAAAGAGAGAAGTAAATATACCTGTAATAGCTGTTGGAAGGATAAATAGCCCTGATATTGCAGAAGAGATACTTTCAAAAGGTAAGGCTGACCTTGTGGCTTTAGGCAGGCCTTTAGTTGCTGACCCTCTATTCCTTGACAAGGCCGTTTCAGGGAGATTTAAGGAGATACGCCGCTGCCTTGCGTGCCATCAGGGTTGTTTTGACGAGCTAAGAGGAGGAAGAAGGTTTGGCTGCAACATAAACCCGGCTGTTGGAAGGAGCGACGAGATTGAGATACCTAAGGCTGAAAATCCTGGCAAGAAGGTTTTCATAATAGGTGCTGGGCCTGCTGGGCTTGAAGCAGCTTATACTGCTGCTGTAAGAGGGCATAAAGTAACTATTTATGACGAAAATGAAGAATTAGGCGGGCAACTCATCGCAGCTTCAATGCCACCTTATAAGGAAGAACTCATGGGAATTGTAGAGTACTACAAGGAAGTGCTCCCTAAATTAGGAGTTGAGATAAAGCTAAATCACAGAGTGACTGCTGAAGAAGTAGCTCAGTGGGAAGCAGACGCAATAATATTTGCAACAGGAGGAGAGCCTATAGTTCTTTCAATACCTGGGCTTAAAGAGTATGGATACATGACTGCTGCAGAAGTGCTTAAGGAAGGAAAAGAGACGGGGCAGACTGTCGTTATAATCGGTGGCGGCTTGATAGGTATGGAGACAGCGGACTACCTTTCCGAAAAAGGCAAAAAAGTCATGGTGATAGAGCTTTTAGATGAAGTAGCAAGAGATATGGGGGTATTTGAGAAAAATCTTTTGATGAAGAGGTTAAAGGAAAGAGATGTAGAAATTTACGTAAAGACTAAGCTCAAGGAAGTGAACAAGTCACTTGTAACAGAGACACTGGAAGGAGAAAGGAATCTTCCTCTTCCTGATACAATAGTTTTATCAGTCGGTATGAGGCCCAACAGGACTCTTTATGAGGAAGTAAAAAAGTTTGTGCCTGAGGAGAAGCTCTATTTGATAGGGGATGCAAAAGAAGTGAGAAAAATTGTTCACGCTATCTCTGAAGGCCGGAATGTTGCGCTCACAATATGAGGGGATTTTCCCCTCTTTTTCAATTAAGGAGTTATCCACAGGGTGTTGTGAATATGTTAATAACTTGCTGTTAGAAATCTAAAGATTGTAGTAAGTGAGGCATGATTTTGCTGAAACAATTTACACACAAAAGCCATGTGGATAATTTTGTGGTATAATTGAATCGTGATATAGACGAAAGGGGGAGCGCCTCTTTTTTAGGGCAGCTATATGAAGTTTTGTTCGCTGAGGTCGGGAAGCAGTGGCAACGCTATTTACATAGGCTACAAAGATGTTCACCTTCTTGTAGATGCAGGACTTACAGGCAGGACTATAGAAAAGGCTCTTTTAAATATTGGAGTACATCCAGAGCAAATTTCTGCGATACTCATAACTCACGAGCACAAAGACCACATTTTAGGAGCGGGAGTGCTCTCCAGAAGGTATGATATTCCTATTTATGCTAACAAAGCTACTTGGGAAGCAATGGAAAGAGACGTAAAAGAAATTAAGGAAGAAAATAGATTGTATTTTGTTACGGGAGAAGAATTTGAAATAGGGGAGATAAAGATAAAGCCATTTAAAAAACCTCATGACGCTGCAGAACCTGTGGGCTTTTCTTTTAAGGCAGGAGGTAAAAAGATCTCTATCGCTACAGATTTAGGTTACATGACGAGAGGAGTTGCCTATAATCTCATGGAATCGGATCTTATCCTTTTAGAAGCCAATCACGATGTAAAAATGCTGACGACGGGACCTTATCCTTGGCCATTAAAAAAGAGGATTTTATCAGATGTAGGGCATCTTTCCAATGAAGCGGCAGGGGAGACTTTAGTCAAGCTTTTTAAAATGAAAATGATAGGGATGGCTTTTTTGGGTCATTTAAGTCAGGTTAACAATACACCTGAGCTTGCTTTTTTTACTGTAACCAACATGCTAAAGAAATGGGGTATAAAATCTAAAATAGGGATGGCTTTAAGAAATATTGAAAGCGAATTAATTGAAATATAGAAAGCAGAAATAAAAAGGCGGCAAAATCGCCGCCTTTTTATTTCTTTAATGCTGGGTCTGCTGTTTAGCAAGTATGCTGTTGTGTCTACCATATCCAAAGTAGATGAAGAGCCCTATTACGAACCATACAATAAGTCTTACCCATGTCTCCCATGGCAGAGATACCATAAGTGAAAGTACAAAAGCTATTGCCAAAATACCAGTCCATGGCATGCCAGGAGCTCTGAATTTTCTCGGCAAGTCAGGTTGTGTGTATCTTAATACTATTGTAGCGATAGAAGTTAATACAAATGCCAACATAGTTCCTATATTTACAAGTTCTGCGATTACGCCAATTGGGAAAAATCCAGCTACTAAAGTTGTTGCAATCGTTATGAGATATATAGCGAGAGTAGGTGTTCTATATTTTGGATGAACTTTTGAGAAAATAGGTGGGAGTAATCCATCACGAGACATAGCAAAGATAATTCTTGTGGAGCCGTAGAACATAACAAGCAAAACTGTTGTAATACCTACAATGGCACCTAGTGAAACAAGTCCTCTTGCCCAGTTTAGACCTATTAAGTTGAGAGCCTTTGCAACAGGGGCTGGGTCGTTCAACTCGGTGTATGAAACAACACCTGTCAAAATCGCTGAAACAGCGATGTACAAAAGGGTACTAATTCCAAGAGATCCTAAAATTCCTATGGGCATATCTTTTGCTGGATTCTTTGTCTCTTCAGCTGCTGTTGAAACAGCGTCAAATCCTATATATGCAAAGAAGATGATTGCTGCGCCGTGGAATACGCCTGCCCATCCGTATGGCAAGAAAGGAGACCAGTTAGCTGGCTTTACATACCAAACTGCTGTGAATATGAAGAAAAGTACCACAAATACCTTGAAAGCAACACCAATGTTGTTAACAGTAGCAGTTTCTCTTACCCCGATGTAGTTTAAAATTGCGATGGCAAGAAGGATTCCTATTGCTGGAAGATTGATAAGACCGCCAGTACCGGGTGCTTGCCATGCAGAGTTAGCTGCCCATGCAGGAATGTTTATTCCTATACTTCCAAGGAGGTTGGTGAAATAACCAGACCAACCCAATGAAATTGCAGGAAGAGCAAATACGTACTCAAGTATTAAGTCCCATCCAATTATCCAGGCCAAAAATTCACCCATTGCTATATATGCGTAGTTATACGTAGAACCTGCTATGGGGAACATGGATGCAAGTTCTGCGTAAGAAATTGCTGCGAAAGCACAAGCCAATCCTGCCAAAATAAATGAGAGCACGATTGCGGGACCAGCTTTTTCAGCGGCGGCAACACCAGTAATAACAAATATACCAGTACCTATGATTGCGCCTATACCTAATGCAATTAAGTCAATAGCTGTTAATGTTTTCTTTAATTTGAATTGTTCAGCTTCGGTTTCAGAAAGCACCATCTCAAGCGTCTTTTTACGCCACAAATAAGAAGACGTTGAATTTGCCATTAAGATGTAACCCCCTTTTTAAAAAATTGTTTGTATACTTACAAAATTTTAACATATCCCAAATCCAACACATCCCCCCCTCTTTCAAAAATACCACATTCCACAAGTTCATTGCTTGAAAGAAAAGAACGTATTAATGCAAAAACTGAGGGTTTAAAACCTTTTGATATGGTTTTACAAATAATATATTCGACGCATTTTAAAAAAATCCTTCTTTTTTTTAAAAAAATTGCACTATTTTTTGGGTAAAAGTCATACTTATCCGCATATTTATTCGAAAGGTTTTGATTAAAAGCCTCGAATTTTCCAGAATTCTGAGCAAAGTAAGGCATATTTCATATTTTGAAAGAATAAATAAAAATTTTTCACCATAAAAATATCTTTTAATTACAAAAATAAACAGCAAATTTCCTTGTTTAGTAAACGTAAACCGCTCTTGATTTTTTGAATTTAATGTGATAAAATGTATTCCATACATGGATTGATGTCCATAAAACAAAGACATGGAGGTGGGATGATGGGAGAGGACGGGAAGCTCTACATAGTAAGGGAGGAAATTCTTTCTGATTCAATCAAAAAAACCATAAAGGTGAAAGAACTTTTGGAGTCAGGGAAAGCCAAGACAATAAATGAAGCGGTAAAACAGGTGGGCATATCGAGAAGTGCTTTTTACAAGTACAGGGATTATGTATTTCCCTTTTCTAAGTTCAGCAAAGGGAAAATTATAACTTTTTCCATGGTCTTGGAGCACATGCCTGGGGTGCTCTCTTCCATTCTCGATGTGGTTGCCAAAGAAAGGGGAAATGTGGTCACAATAAATCAGAGCATTCCTTCTATGGGAGTGGCGAGTGTCACAATTTCCATTGATACGCAGTATATGGAGATAAGCATTGAAGATTTTATAGAGGAACTTTCGAAACAGCCTGGAGTTAGAAAAATAGAAGTTTTGGGAGAATAAGGAGGAAGAATATGAAAATTGGACTGATGGGACTAGGTACTGTAGGAACAGGTGTAGTTCACTTGATAGATCAGAATGGAAGAAATATTGAAAAAAAGATAGGCGAAAAAATTGAGATAAAGAAAATACTTGTAAAAGACCCCAATAAAAAAAGAACTCCTCTTGCAGAAGGGAAGATAACTTTTAATGCAGAAGATATTTTGGAAGACGAGGAAATAGACGTTGTGGTAGAAGTGATGGGGAAAGAGCATCCCGCTTTAGAATATATAACAAAAGCATTACAAAAAGGCAAACATGTGGTAACTGCCAATAAAGAAGTTATAGCAAAGCACGGAAAAGAACTTATAAAGCTTGCGACAGAAAAGAAGGTACATCTTCTTTATGAAGCCTCAGTAGGGGGCGGTATCCCCATCATAAGGCCTTTGAAGCAGTGCCTTGCTGCGAACAAAATATACGAGATAAAAGGAATTTTAAACGGTACGACTAATTATATCCTTACAGAAATGAAGGAGAAAGGCCTTGACTTCGATGATGTTTTAAAAGATGCGCAGCAAAAAGGGTATGCAGAGGCAGATCCCACAGACGATATAGAAGGCTTTGATGCAGCAAGGAAGCTTGCCATTTTGTGCATGCTGGCTTTTAACAAATTTGTTCTTCCAGAGAAAATCTACACAAAAGGGATAAGTTTTATTTCTAAATCAGATATACAGTATGCAGAAGAGATGGGTTATACCATAAAGCTTCTGGCCTATGCCAGAATTGACGAGAAAGAACGCTTAGAAGCCTGGGTTCATCCCGTCATGATAAGAAAGACCAACCCTTTAAACGGAGTCAATGGCGTTTTTAATGCAATACTTGTGGATGGAAATGCGGTAGGAGAAGTTATGTTTTACGGGCAGGGCGCCGGCATGATGCCTACTGCCAGCGCAGTGGTTGCCGACATAATGGATGTGAAAAATCACATAGTAATACAAAATGGCTGTGAAGAGGTAGACTTAATACCTATTGAAGATACTTTTTCCAAATACTATATAAGGCTTATCGCTTTTGACAGGCCTGGTGTCATGAGCAAAATCACAGGAGTTTTGGGAAATAAAGGAATAAGCCTTCTTTCAGTAGTTCAAAAAGGGTCTTTGGGAGAGACAGCGGAAATTGTATTGGTGACTCACATTGCAAATACAGGTAAGGTTTTGGAAGCTTTAAAGGAGATAGAGGAGCTAAAGGAAGTAGAAAAAATAGAAAGTGTGATAAAAGTGAGGGAAGATTAAAATGGCGTACGAAGGAATTATAAAAGCTTATAGAGAGTTTTTGCCTCCTATAAGAGATGAAAATATTGTCACGTTAAAAGAGGGCAACACACCTTTAATTGAAGCTTTTAACCTCCAAAGAAAATATTTGCCGGGTATAAGGGTGTATCTAAAATACGAAGGGCTAAATCCCACAGGTTCTTTTAAGGACAGGGGGATGACGGTAGCGGTATCTCAAGCAAAGCAAGAAGGGTCTAATGCCGTCGTATGCGCCTCAACAGGCAACACTTCTGCTTCTGCAGCAGCCTATGCAGCAAAAGCAGGCCTTAAAAGTGTGGTATTAATTCCTGGCGGTAAAATTGCTCTGGGGAAACTCGCACAGGCAATTGCTTATGGGGCAGAGGTTATTGCGGTAGATGGCAATTTTGATGACGCTTTAAGGCTTGTGAGAGAAATTTCGCAGAAATTCCCGATTACTTTGGTAAATTCTATAAACCCCTATCGCCTGGAAGGCCAAAAAACGGCAGCTTTTGAAATATGTGATGCTTTGGGAGAAGTACCAGACTATGTCTCTCTTCCTGTGGGCAATGCAGGAAATATAACTGCTTACTGGATGGGATTTAAAGAATACTACCGGAAGGGGAAGATAAAAAAGCTTCCCAAAATGCTTGGCTTTCAGGCGGCAGGAGCGGCTCCTATTGTGGAAGGAAGAGTAATAGAAAATCCCGAGACGATTGCCACGGCTATAAGAATTGGCAACCCTGCCAGCTGGCAGAAGGCAGTGGCTGCAAGAGATGAGTCGGGGGGGATAATTGACAAAGTTACGGATGAGGAAATACTGGAGGCTTATTCAATTTTGGCAAAAACAGAGGGGATTTTTGCAGAGCCAGCCTCTGCAGCCTCCATAGCGGGTGTGATAAAGAAGTACAAAGAAGGATTTTTTAAAGAAGGAGATTCTGTGGTGTGTATCCTTACGGGGAATGGTTTAAAAGACCCTGATACTGCTGTTAAACTAGGGGGAGAGGTAAAGAGAATACAGCCAAATCTAAAGGAATTGGAGGAAGTTTTGTATGGATAGTGACATGTCAGGCGGAATGGTAAAAGTGATGGTGCCGGCATCTACGGCTAATTTGGGCCCGGGTTTTGATGTGCTGGGTGTGGCTTTGAACCTTTATACAGAGATTTCGATGGAGTTCATAAAAGATGGTCTGGAGATTTTTGTAGAAGGGGAAGGGGTAGAAGATATAGAAAATGACCAAAATAATCTGATCTATAAATCGGCAGAAGTGATTTTTAAAAAAATAGGGGTTTTTAATAAAGGGTTGAGGATAAAAATAAAAAATGAAATTCCACTGGGAAGGGGATTAGGGAGCAGTGCAGCAGCCATTGTAGGCGGGCTACTAGCTGCAAACGAATTGACAGGAAGAGTATTGAAAAGAGAAGAAATACTCAATTTGGCGGCTTTAATAGAAGGACATGCGGACAATGTCACAGCCGCTTTAAATGGAGGGTTGAATGTATCTATTTTTGATAAAAATAAAGTTTATTATGCAAGAAAAGCCTTGGAGGATGACATAGATTTTTTAGCCTTTGTACCTCAGGAAATGGTAAGGACAGAAATTGCAAGAAAAGTCTTGCCTGAAAAAGTGGACTTTAATGATGCTGTATTTAACACGGGAAGGACGGCTTTTTTAGTGAGCGTATTGATTGAGAAAAAGTATGAACTTTTAAAAATTGCCACCCAAGACATGCTTCACCAAAAGTATAGAGCTAAGCTCGTTCCTTTCATGGAGGAATGCTTTGAAAAAGCATTGTTGGCAGGTGCTTATGCTGCTTTTTTAAGCGGTGCAGGTCCGACCATTATGGCCATCTCTTCCCCGGAAAACTCTGAGAGGGTTTTAAAGGAAGTTGGAAAAGTATATGAAGAAAGAGGGCTGTCATACAGGGCCTACAGGTTAAAATGTGAAAACAATGGAGCACAAGTTTTAAAAACGCCTTCATTCGTTTGAGGCGCTTATTTTTATATAGTGTGCTATAATAAACTGAGAAGAATTTTGTTGAGAAATGGAGGTTTTGAAGGAATGAGAAAATTTTCTATTAGAATTTTTACACTTCTGCTGGTATTCTTCTTGGCATTTACATCCTACACTTATGCCGAAGTATCTACGCAAGACCAGGACTTGTACAACGAATTAGCAGATATTGGAGCTATAATGAAATACATCACTGATAACTACATTGACAATGTCACATATGAGCAACTAAAAGAGGCCGCCTTAAAGGGGATTTTTAGTAGCCTTGACGAATACAGTACATACTTTACAAAAGAAGAATTTTCTCAATTTGAAAGGGGCACTTCTGGAACTTTTAGCGGCACAGGGATGGTGCTTATTGAAAAAGATGGGAAAATTGTTGTAGATTCAGTGATTGAAGATTCTCCTGCTGCAAAGGCTGGTGTGAAGAGCGGTTACATCATAAAAACAGTTGACGGCAAAAGCGTGGAAGGCATGAAATTGACAGATGTAGTAAACATGATACTGGGAGACCCCGGCACAAAGGTGAAAATCACTTTTGACGTAGGAGGTACTCTTAAAGAAATCGAACTTGTAAGACAGGTCATTCACATAAACCCTGTCTCTTACAAACTCCTTGAAGAGGGAATCGGGTACATAAAAATAACAGAATTTAATGAAAATACTACAGCCAATTTGACAAAAGCCTTACTTTTTATGGATAAAAACAACGTTAAAAAGCTTATTCTCGATTTAAGAAACAATCCTGGAGGGCTTCTCACTGAAGTGGTGAGTGCTGCAAACTTTTTTGTGCCACAGGGCATTGTTGTCACAATAGAAAGAAGAAATGGAGAAAAAGAGGATTATTACTCATACCTGACTAAGCCTAAATATAAACTAGCTGTTCTTGTCAATAAAGGCACTGCCTCTGCTGCGGAAATACTGGCGGGAGCAATACAGGACACAAAAGTAGGATTTTTGGTGGGAGAAAATACGTACGGCAAGGGAACTGTTCAATCTGTAGTGCCTTTGGAGGATGGAAGCGGCTTTAAACTTACAATTGCCCGCTACAAACTTCCATCAGGAAGGTATATTGGAAAAGAAGGTTTAACTCCTGATGTCTATGTGAAAAATGTGCAGTACACTGCTGATATAAAATTTGGCGGAGAATTGAAGATTGGATCAAGGGGAAATGAAGTTAAAATATTGCAAAAATATCTCAATTTGCTCAAATTTAATGCCGGACCGGAAGATGGCATATTTGGACCTAAAACAGCCAATGCTGTAAAAGAACTTCAGAAAAAAGCAGGGCTTTCCCCAACAGGTGTATTTGACAAGAACACGTACAATGCCCTTTTAAAAATGATAGACAGCTTAAATAACAAAGATGCTGTCCTTGAAAAAGCTTTGGAGCTTTTGAGAAACATGTAGGAGTGATGCGCATTTGAAAATACTGCTTGCACCGGATTCTTTCAAAGGAAGTTTATCTTCAAAAGAAGTATGCCATGCTATGGAAAATGGCATAAAAAGAGTTATTGACGCAGAAATAATATCTATTCCAATTGCAGATGGAGGAGAAGGAACAGTTGAAGCATTAGTTTACGCTGTGGGAGGAGAGATAATAAAATCAGATGTCACTGGCCCTTTAGGGGAAAAGGTTGAGGCTTTTTACGGGATTTTGAAAGATGGCACAGCTGTCATTGAAATGGCTGCCTGTGCCGGTTTATACCTTATTCCTGAAGAAAAGAGAAACCCCCTAAAGACGACAACTTACGGAGTGGGAGAGCTTATAAAACTGGCTTTGGACAGAGGGTGTCGCAAGTTCATAATAGGAATAGGCGGGAGTGCCACAAATGACGGCGGAGTTGGGATGGCTCAGGCTCTGGGAGCAAGATTTTTAGATAAAGATGGCAATGAAATAGGCTTTGGAGGAGGAGAGCTATATAAAATTGAAAAGATAGACATAAGCTCTATTGATAAAAGAATATATGAAAGTGAATTTATTGTGGCATCAGATGTTGACAATCCTTTATGCGGTGAAAAAGGGGCATCTTATGTTTATGGTCCTCAAAAAGGCGCAACGCCTGAGATGATAAAAATACTAGATGAAAACTTAAGGCATTTAGCTTATGAGGCTAAAAAAGTTATTGAAAAGGACTACTCAGAAGTGCCCGGAGCAGGAGCTGCAGGAGGGTTAGGTTTTGGTTTAATGGCTTTCTTAGGTGCCAAATTAAAAAGAGGGATTGACATAATAATAGAAACTACTCGATTGGAAGAAAAAATAAAAGAAGTAGACTTAGTCATAACAGGAGAAGGCAATACAGACTTTCAGACAGCCTTTGGGAAGGCTCCAGCAGGCATTGCCAAACTTGCAAAAAAATATAATAAGCCTGTGATTATCCTCTCGGGCGGTTTAGGGAAAGACTATAAAAGTTTGTATGACATAGGTGTAACTGCTCTTTTTAGTATAACTAATAAACCTATGTCTTTAGAAGAAGCTATGAAAAACGCTTATCAGCTTGTGTCAGACAGAATAGAAGACATTATGAGAGTTTTTGCTATCTCAATAAAGAGGTAAATTATTTCACTAAAATTTAATTTTAATTCAATTTCTAAAAAGTCACAGATAATGTCTGTGACTTTTTTAATTTTTGTAAAATGAAGGAAATCCTGCACGCCAAAAAATTAATAAATAAAAAATTTTAATTTTCCAAAGAAGGAAAATCATGATTTGTGTAGAATAATATTGAATATAAGCGCGAGAAATTTTATACTTATATGGCGCATTAACCCATGTAATTCCAAAATAGGCGAGGTAGTTTATTAGTATTTAATTATTGTGCCACATAAAACAATAAATAACAAAATGTTACTTTTTAAAATTAGTCATATTTACTACTATCTTGCATCACTTGAAAAAGACGCTTTTGGGGAAGGGGGGATGTGAAGGAAAAGAGGGGAAGTTTTTGTCGAAAAGTTATAGATATGGTAATACAGGTGAGGGGGTTAAGGGTTTTATGTGGAAAAGGCTGCTGGTATTTTTAGTGGCTTTTACTTTAGTGTTTAGTGTTTTTGGAACTTTTGGGTATTCACAATCTTTTACGACACAGGCTAGTAAAAATGTTTCTGTTGATTCTTTAAAAATAGATGAAGCTGCGTTAAAACAAATTGCTAAAAGTAAATTTGTTGAAAAACTTCAACCCTATCAGCCGAAATCTAAGGCTTCAGATAAAGCAGGGAATCAAATAGAATATTTAGGAGATGGAACTCAACAGGAAATTGAAAAATACAGTCCTGAGCAATATGTCAGAGTTATTATAGAGTTGAAAGAAGACAGCCTTGCGTCTTATGCAGTAAAGGCGGACAAGACATTAAAGACATTAAAAGAGGCTGAAAAACAGGCAGTATTGGCAAAAATAGATGAGACTCAAGCGGCAGTGAAAAACACTTTAATACAAAAATTTGGATTTATTCCACGGCATACCTATAAAACTGTGCTTAATGGGCTAAGTGGTCAGATCAAAGTAAAAGATATTGAAAAAATAAAACTTTTACCGCAAGTGAAGGATGTAAGAATAGCCCACGAGTACTTTTTAGATATGACATCAGCAGTATGGTCCACTAATGCGCCTACTGTATGGGAGGAATTAGGCTATAAGGGAGAGGGAATGGTTGTAGCTATAGTTGACACAGGGATAGACTACAGGCATCAAGACATGAAAATTACAGATCCCTCAAAGGCGAAATTGACTAAAGAAAAAGTTCAAGAGATTGCTTCCAAAATGGGATTACCTTACAAATATTTCACAGATAAAGTACCAGTGGGGTGGAACTGGGCAGACAATAATGATGAAATTTTAGATATAGGTGCAACTGCTTCAATGCACGGTCAACACGTTGCAGGAATTGTTGCTGCAAATGGACAGATTAAAGGTGTTGCTCCAGAGGCACAGCTAATTGCAGAAAAAGTATTTTCAAATAATCCATATTTTGCATCTGCATTTTCTGATGACATAGTGGCAGGCATTGATCATGCTGTAGCTTTTGGCGCAGATGTTATAAATATGAGCTTGGGTGCCACTGCAGGTTTTGTAAGGGAGGATGACCCTGAAAACTTAGCAATTAAAAGAGCCGTAGAAAATGGCGTAATAGTTGTAGTTTCTGCAGGTAACTCAGCTTATTCCACAAAAGCAGAATTTTATCCTTATGCAATCGATCCAGACATAGGGACAGTTGGTTCTCCTGGGCTTTTCCTTGATACAATTCAAGTAGCTGCTTCTGTAAATCCAGGGCTTACAGGAAAAAGCTTCTTGGTTACTCCTGCACCAAAAGACTTTGACAGAGTAGTTTATCTTGTGGGATCGCCTTCAGACCATGCGCCAATTGACCCTGCAGACGTGTTGAAAGATGAATACGAAGTAGTGTACTGCGGTTTAGGTAGGCCAGAAGATTTTCAGGGTAAAGATTTAACTGGTAAAGTTGCACTTATTTCAAGAGGTGCTATTACTTTCAATGCAAAAACCATAAATGCGCAAAATGCTGGAGCGGTTGCTGCGATAATTTTCAACAATACTTCAGGTACAATTTCAATGGCATTGGGAGAAGGCACAAAAATTCCTGCTGTTTCTATTTTGCAGTCAGCAGGCCTTGCTATAAAAGCCTTGCTTGACCAGGGACAAACTGTAAAAGTAAAATTTGATGGCAAAGTAGCTACAAATAACTTAGGGACACCTCCTGGGGATACTGTTACAGACTTCTCTTCATGGGGAGTTACGCCAAGTTTTGACTTTAAACCAGAAATAATGGCTCCTGGCGGTGGAATATATTCAACAGTTAATAAAGACTCCTATGAAGTTATGAGCGGTACCTCTATGTCAGCACCTCACGTATCAGGTGCCATGGCATTAATTGCTCAAGCCTTGAAAGAAAAAGTCGCAAAAGGAGAACTGAATTTAAAAGGGCGAGATTTTGTTGAAATGGCTAAAGTTATGGCAATGAATACAGCAAAAGTTATAATTGACCCCACAACAAGTTATGGAAGAATTCCTATGTATCCTTATTCTCCAAGACAACAAGGGGCAGGTATGATACAGATAGATAAAGCAATAAAAACACCTGTAGTAGTTACAGATGTAAAAGGTAAAGCAGGAATTGCACTTGGAAGCATAAGCAATTCAGTGACATTTACTTTAGTACTTAGGAACTTTGGAAATAGTGACGTTACTTATAATTTAAAAGATAAATACGGTGTTTTAACGGATCAAGTGCTAGCTGGATATAACCTCACCCATACTGCACCACTCACAGGGGCTGTAGTTACTTTTGACAAAGATACTGTAACAGTTCCTGCAAATGGGCAAGAGACTGTAAATGTCACATTAATAATTCCACAAAATGCACCTCGCAACATATTTGCTGAAGGTTATATAAGCTTTGTACCTCAGGGGTCTGATGTGCCAGAATTGACCGTGCCATACACTGCTTTCTATGGCAATTGGGATGAACCGAGAGTAATAGATTCTCCAATGTGGGATGAAGACACTTATTATGGATATACTGGCATGGCTGGAGAGATGAATGGGGAACTTTATTTCTTAGGCAATATTGCAAGCGAAAATCCAGATCCTGGTACAATCGCTATATCTCCTAATGGTGATGGGATATTTGATTATGTACAGCCTGTACTTTCATTCTTGAGAAATGCTAGAGAATTAAGAATAAATGTTGTAGATAGCAATGGCAATGTAGTGAGAGAGATAAGCCAGGAAGAGTATATTAGAAAGAACGTAGCTGAGACTTCTAAAGCTAGAATTTCTGACTCTTGGATATGGGATGGAAAAGTATATGATGCTATTAATGGGAAATTTGAAGTAGCTCCTGATGGGCAGTACTACATGCGATTTGAATCAAAAATAGATTATCCAAATGCCAGGACACAAGTACTTGAGATGCCTGTAAAAGTTGATACAATACCGCCTGAAGTTTATATTAACCCTGACTATATAGATGAAGATGGTTACTTGAAAGATATTTACATTGCTGATGGGAAAGCTACAGTCAAATGGGGAGGAAAAGATGAAGGTTCTGGTATAAATTCTTATGTACTCATTACAGGCAAAATAGATCCAGTAACATTTGAAGTAACTAATATTGATGGAGAACTATTACCTAATGATGTAAATGAAGCTGTAATAGAACTTCCATATAGATACACCTTTATTGCAATACTTGGAATAGATTATGCTGGCAATGTATCAGATGGGATTCCAGGACAAAATGTCTGCATTGGATTCAACGCTGATATAAAGGATAACTTCGGTCCTGTGATTAATGTTATAAGACCACAGCCTGCAGAAATATTCAATACAAGAGAGATTGTAGTTGAAGGTATAATTGAAAGTGGCTATACCTTTGGTGGTCTTTACATTAATGGAGAAAGAGTAAGGGTTGACGCAAACAATCATTTTATGACAATACTGCATTTTGACACTGATGGAAGACATAAGATTGAATTTCTGGCATATGATGATTTATATAATGAAAATGATCCTTCCACATATGAACACAAAACAGAATTTGCAATACCAATTTATATAGATACTACAATACCAGAAATTACCCTCAACATAGATAATTTCAAAGGCTACATGTCACCGGAGGGGAAAGTAAGCCTTACAGTAGCAGGAAGTGTGTATGATACAGGCTTTGGATATAAATTGTATGTGAATGGAAACATCGTATTAAATAAAGAAGCTGATGAATATACGACTTTGGAAGATCCATTTGAGGTAAGAGTGCCTCTCAATGTTGGACCAAACAATATCCTTGTAAAAGCGATAGATGTAGCTACAAATAAGTCAGAAGTTACAGTATCTGCAGATGTATATACTTCAGATACAGAAAACTATGTCAAAGTAAGTTATGGAGACAAACAAATTACAATACCTCTTGAAAAAGTGACATTAGCTTCACTTAAAGCCACACCGAATCCAGTTTATATACCAGTAGGAAGAGAAGCTTCAGTTAAAGTTGATGCAGTGTATACAGATGGCTCTACAAAGGATGTAACTGATAAAGCAGTGTTTGAAGTTGTATACGGAGAAAGCGCTGTGCTTGATAAGGATGTAAAAGGTGTAATAATTGGAGTAAATGAAGGGGAGACTACAATAAAAGCAACTTATGAGGATAAATCTGTTGAAATAAAGGTAGTAGTGTCAGAAGCTGTAACATTAGGAATAAGTGTTTATCCATCATTTATACAGGTTCCAGCAGGAAGATCAGTGCCAATTATAGTTTATAAACACTTATCAGATGGCACAAAAGTAGAAGTAACTAACGAAGCAAAAATTATAATTGATAATCCTAAAGTGGCTCAATACATTGATGGAACAGTTAAAGGGTTAATGCCAGGCAAAGCAGTTCTAACAGCAATATATGATATTCATTCAATCAATGTACCAATTACAGTAACAGACCCAGTTCTTGAAAATATAACAGTACAACCGTCTTCTATTGAAATAAAAGTTGGTGATACGGCAAAATTGACAGTTACAGCTTACTATTCAGATGGTACTACAAAAGATATAACTGCAAATGCACAATATACTTTTGATCCAAATATAGTTTCAGTTGATAAAGGTGTTGTAAAAGGACTTAAAGCAGGGCAAACAACAATTACTGTAAGTTATAATGACAAATCTGCAGAAGTAAAAGTAACTGTTAAAGAAAAAGAAATTACACCGCCACCTGGAGGAGGTATAATACCGCCACCTGCACCAGTGACACCGCCTGCAAGTACTGAACAGCCAAAAGAAACGCCAAAAGCTGAAGAAGCATCTCAGGGCAAGGTGGTTGTAGAAGGAAATACTACAGTACTTGTGGTAGAAGAGAATAAAGTAGCAAATGAGATTAAGGATGCCACAAAGAAAGAAGTAGTATTTGATTTGACCAATGTAGGAGATACTTCTTCAAAAGCAATAGAAGTACCAGTCAAAGTGCTCAATATGATTGCAGAAAATAACAAAAATGTAGTAGTGAAATCTGGAGAAGTTGCGCTTTCAATAGATCCAAAAGCGATGACAGTATCTGAAGAAACACTTAACCTTATAAACAAGACAGGTTCAGTAAAACTTGTAGTAGAAGATAAAGGCAAAAAGGTGGCAAATTCATTAATACCAGTATCAAACGCCTATGACATAACGATAAAAACAGGAGAAAACAAGATAAAGTTAGATTCACCTGTTAAACTAACATTTGAAGTAAAGGACGTAAAAGACATAAGAAAAGTTGGAATATACTACTTAAACGAGGTAACAGGTAAATGGGAGTATGTAGGAGGTAAAATTGACAAGAATGCAAACACAATAACCTTTGAAGCAAAGCACTTCTCAACCTATGGAGCCTTTGAATATGACAAGCAGTTCAAAGATGTAGAAAAAGACTTCTGGGGCTATGATGTAATAAATGTACTGGCATCAAGGCATATAATAAAAGGCATGACAGAGGATACCTTTGCGCCAAATGCAAAAATAACAAGAGCAGAATTTGCAGCATTAATGATAAGGGCATTAGGTATACCCGAAGAACCATATAAAGGAGAATTTGAAGATGTAAAAGAAGGTATGTGGTATGCAAATGCGATAGAGGCAGCATATCAGGAAGGGATAATGCTTGGAGATGGCAAGAAGATGAGGCCAGATGACCCGATAACAAGAGAAGAGATGGCAGCAGTAATAATGAGAGTATACAGTAAACTTGCAGGCTATAAAGAGGAAAACATAGGAAATACAACTTTTGCAGATAACAACAAGATAAGTGAATGGGCAAGGAATGTAGTAGCGAATGCAGTAAAGCTTGGAATAGTGAGAGGATATGATGACAACACCTTCAAGCCCAAAGACAACGCAACAAGAGCAGAGGCTGCAGCAATGCTTTACAGAATTTTAGAAAAATCAGGGAATATATAATCAAAAAGTAAAAGAGTGCACCAGTCTGGGTGCACTCTTTTATAATGTCCTTACTTCACGGACACATGTATTTTTCACTTGCATTTTTCACTTCATTGATTTATCATATTAAATATACACCAAGTGACGGGGAGTGGGAAAATGGAAGATATGCTACTTATGACGCCGGGGCCGACAATGGTACCAGAAGAAGTGAAAAAAGTTGCAGGTATGCAGCCTTTTCATCACAGGACAGAAGAATTTTATCAATTATTCTCCAAGCTCAATGAAAATTTAAAGAAAATATTTCAGACAAAAAATGAAGTTATAACTCTTACCTCTTCAGGAACAGGTGGAATGGAAGCCGCTGTAGCTAATCTTTTCTCTGCGGGAGATAAAGTCTTAGTTGCAAGTATAGGATATTTTGGAGAGAGATTTTATGATATAGCTAGGGCTTATGGGCTTGATGCGGAAATTTATGACTTTGGGTGGGGAAATGCAGTAGATTTAGATATATTAGAAGATAAACTTAAAAAAGGGAATTATAAAGCCCTTTTAGTTACTCATAATGAAACCTCAACAGGAGTGACAAATAATATAGAAAATATAGCAAAAATCGCAAATAGGTACAATGTTCCCGTGATAGTAGATGCGGTAAGTTCATTGGGGGGAATACCGCTTAAAATGGATGAATGGGGGATTGACGCCGTCATTACTTGCTCCCAGAAGTGCTTAATGTCGCCCCCAGGTTTAAGCTTCATCGCCTTAAGTGATAGAGCATGGGAAATGACTAAAACATCCAATCTACCAAAATACTATTTTGACCTTAGAAAAGCGAGAGAAGGAGTATTAAAGCCTAAGCCTGATACGCCTGCTACTCCTGCTGTATCCACAATAATGGCTGTAGCAAAGGCGACAGATATGCTTTTAGAAAAAGGATTAGATAATGTATACAAAAAACAATCCGAGTACGGCAAAAAAGTGAGAAAATATGTAAAGGAATTAGGTTTAGACCTACTTCCTAGTGAAGAGGTAGCTTCTAATTTAATTACTGCTATAAAAGTTCCAGAAAGGTACAAAGCATCAGATATAATAAACTATATGAAGGAAAAGCACAGAGTTTTAATCACAGGAGGACAGGGGCCTTTAAAAGGCAAGATTATTAGAATTGGCCACATGGGTTATCTGACAGATGAAATGTTAGATAAAGCATTATATGCCCTAAAAGATGCCATATCCTCACTGTGAATTGAAGAAATGGGAGGGAAAGGATTTTGAAGATAATTGTCACAGAAAAAATCTCAGAAAATGGTATCGATTATCTTAAAAAATACGCTGATGTTGACGTAAAGACCAATATTTCTAGGGAAGAGCTTTTAGAGGTTATAAAAGATTACGACGCCATAATAGTTAGAAGTGCCACCAAAGTAGACAGAGAACTTATAGAAAAGGGAGAGAAACTGAAAGTCATAGGCAGAGCTGGTAATGGTGTTGACAATATTGATGTTGAAGCGGCGACTCAAAGAGGCATTCTAGTTGTAAATACTCCTGCAGGAAATACCATTGCCGCTGCTGAGCTCACTATTGGCCTTATGCTTGCCATTGCCAGAAATATACCACAGGCATACCATGCAGCTTTAAACGGCGATTTCAGAAGGGATAGGTTTAAAGGAGTAGAGCTAAACGGTAAAACGGTTGGTATAATAGGATTAGGTAGAATTGGTTCTTTGGTTGCGTCTCGCCTTGCGGCTTTCAATATGAGAGTGATTGCTTATGACCCCTACATGCCAGATGAGAGATTTGAAAAGTGCGGTGTCAAGAGAGTTACATTGGATGAGCTATTAGAGCAATCGGATTTCATCACTATTCACATTCCCAAGACTGAAGAGACAAAAAAGATGATAGGAGAAAAAGAATTTAAAAAAATGAAAAAAGGTGTGAGAATAGTAAATGCTGCAAGAGGTGGCATTATAGACGAAAAAGCGCTTTACAATGCTATAAAAGAAGGTATAGTGGCAGCTGTAGGGCTGGATGTTTTAGAAGTAGAGCCAAAGTATAATGTGGAGCATCAGGATTTTCACAATCCTTTGTTAGAACTTCCCAATGTGGTTTTTACTCCTCACTTAGGAGCTTCTACTTATGAGGCGCAGGAAAATATTAGCATAGCAATTGCGCAGGAAGTCATATCAGCGTTAAATGGCAATCTCTATGGCAACATAGTAAATCTTCCCGGACTTAAATCAGATGAATTTTCTCGGTTAAAACCTTACATGAAATTGGCAGAAGTATTAGGAGCCCTTTATTACCAGATAAATGAAACACCTGCAAAATTAATTGAAGTCATATACAGAGGAGAAGTTGCAAAGAGCAATACAGAAATTGTTACCCTGTATGCTATTAAAGGATTTTTAAAGCCTATATTAGAGGAAGATGTAAGTGTTGTGAATGCAAAGTTAAGAGCAAAAGAAATGGGCATAGAAATTGTAGAAGGAAAAATTGAAGAGATAGACCATTATTCCAGCCTTGTCATTTTAAAAATTACAGATACCAATGGCAAAAGGACACAATTTGCTGGAACAACATACGGAGAAGAATTGAGAATTGTGGAGTATATGGGACATAAAGTGAATTTTGAGCCTACAGAGTACATGCTTTTTGTCAAGAATAAAGACGTGCCGGGAGTTATAGGCCACATAGGAAATGTATTAGGAGATTTTGGTATAAACATCTCTACTATGCAGGTAAGCCCCAATAAAAATGACGGTACAGCCCTTATGCTTGTAAGCACCGATAAAGAAATTCCAGAGGAGGCCGTGGAATCTTTAAACAAACTAAATAGCATAATTAAAGCAAAAGCGGTAAAAGGGTTGGTGTGAAAATACTTGTAGCCTTTTTGAAATATTGGAATAATGATATAATAAAAGTACAGGCTTAAAATAATCTTGGGTTAAGGTGATATCAATGAGCAATAGCTACATGGTAAAAAAACTTAATGAGGTAATTAAGTCATTAAATGAGCGTGAATTATCTGAGGTAATTGATTTTGCTGAATATCTTAAAGAAAAGAAGAAAAAGGAACTTTTAAAAAGATTCGATGAATGGGAAAAAACACTTGATTTAGAAGAAATTGATATAGATGAAGAAAAAATGTTAGAGCAATTGCATGAGGATGAGAAAGATTATGTAACACTTGAGGAAACGAAGAGAATACTGGGGATAGAAGACAATGAAGTTTGAGTACAGAATTATCGTAAATAAGAAAGTATTAAAAGAATTAGAAAAACATGATAGAAAAACTGTCGAGAGAGTTATTAAAGCTATAGAAAAATTACCGTTTGAAGGTGATGTTAAAAAATTAAAAACTTCTAAAAAAGAAAAATTATACAGACTAAGGGTAGGAGATTATAGGATAATTTTCGAAGTTGATAATGAAAATTTTGTAATTAAAGTAAAAGATTTCGATTCAAGAGGGGATGTGTACAAATAATAAAGGAGCAAGGTTACTCTTGCTCCTTTAAATATTGTAAGGTATCCTTTTTCTCCCCTCAAAATAATAAAGCCTCTTTATACCGAATTCTTTTACATAGTTATAGGCTTTTTCAAATTCATATCCCACATGTTCAGGGTAGTGAGCATCGGAATTTACTACAACAGGGATATTGTATTTCTTAATCATCGCCATTATCTCTTTTGAAGGATAAATTTCTCCAACAGGTTTTCTCAATCCCGCAGTTGAAACCTCAATCACTATGCCAGTCTTAGAAATTTCTTCAATATTTCTTTCTATCTTTTCAAAAACTTTATAATTGGGTCTAAATCCAAAAATTTTCACGAGGTCAATGTGCCCTATTATGTCAAAAAGTCCTGTCTTGGCCATTTTTTCAATTATATTAAAATACTCCAGGTATACTTCATCAACATTTCTTCTGTGCCATTCCTCTATTGATTCTTCAAGGTCTATTCCCCAATCGTCAATCCAGTGAACAGAGCCTATTATAAAGTCCCACAGGTAAAGAGTTAGGAAATCCCTTATTTCTTTTTCCTTTCCCGGAAAATAATCGGCTTCAATTCCCAGCTTAACTGGAAGACCCATTTGTTTTGCTTCTTTGATAAGTTCCACGTAATCTTCAATACTTTGGTCCATGTAAGTTTTTATCCACTCTGTTCTGAATCCATCGCTTTTGTAAGCCTCAAAACCTTCTTTAAACCTGTGACCGTGTTCAGAGATACCTATTTCTTTTAAACCTCTTTTTAACCCTTGATTTACAAATTCTTTGAGCCACTCAATAGTAAATGGGCCATTTTCTATATGTACATGGTAATCTGCTGGCATAAAACCACATCCTTTCTCACATCTTTAGTGCCATTATAATATTTTGAAAAAAGGAAATCAATTTGTGGTATAATAAAATAAATCGATCTCCTCTTTACTTTTCTACTCAAATCCTATATAATGAGAAAGTATGTATGGGTTATGAGGTGTTTTTCAATGGAAAGAAGTAAAGTTTTAAAACAGAAAAGCACACTAAGAATTTTTTATTAAAGGGGTACAAGTCTCTATTTTTCTCAAAAATAGAGATTTTTTTATGTGTTAAAAGAGCTAAAAAATTATTATCAAAAAACGATATACTCATCAAGAGGTGAAAAAAGATGGCAAAGTATATTTTTGTAACAGGAGGAGTAGTCTCCTCTTTAGGTAAAGGCATAACTGCTGCATCATTGGGAAGGCTACTAAAAAGCCGCGGGCTTTCTGTTGCTATGCAGAAATTTGACCCGTATATAAACATAGACCCTGGGACAATGAGCCCTTATCAGCATGGAGAAGTATTTGTAACAGAGGACGGAGCAGAAACGGACCTGGATTTGGGGCATTATGAAAGATTCATAGATGTAAATCTGACTAAAAACAGCAATGTCACTGCGGGCAAAATATACTGGTCTGTTATCACAAAAGAAAGAAAAGGAGATTATCTCGGCGCTACTGTTCAGGTAATACCCCACATTACTGATGAAATAAAAGAAAGAGTGTACAGAGTAGCAAAAGAAAAAAATGTAGATGTGGTTATAACAGAAATTGGTGGAACAGTAGGAGACATAGAAAGCCTTCCTTTCTTGGAGGCAATAAGGCAGGTGGCTATTGAACAGGGAAGAGAAAATGTTATGTTCATTCACGTAACGCTTGTTCCACATCTGGGCAACACAGGTGAACTGAAAACAAAGCCTACACAGCACAGCGTAAAAGAATTAAGGTCCATAGGTATTCAGCCGGACATGATAGTCTGTAGAACTGAGCTTCCACTTCCTCAGGAATTGAGAGAAAAAATTGCTCTATTCTGCAATGTAAGTGTAGAAGCGGTCATTGAGAATAGAGATGTAGAATCGATCTATCAAGTTCCTCTGGAACTTGAAAGGCAGAAAGTAGACGAATATGTGATAAAAAGGCTGAATTTACCCCTTGGGCAGTCTGATTTAAAAGAGTGGAGAGAATACGTTGAAAAAGAGAAAAATCCTGAACATCAGGTAGAGGTAGCACTTGTAGGCAAATATGTCGACCTACATGATGCCTATATAAGCGTTGTAGAAGCTTTAAAACATGCAGGGGTTTATCACAAAACAGCTGTCAACATCCGATGGGTTAATGCAGAAAAAGTAAATGACAAAACAGTTGATGAACTTTTAAAAGGTGCAGATGGAATACTTGTTCCCGGCGGCTTTGGCGACAGAGGAATAGAAGGAAAGATAAGGGCAATTCAGTACGCAAGGGAAAATAAGATTCCCTATCTGGGGCTGTGTCTTGGAATGCAGTGTGCGGTCATAGAATTTGCGAGAAATGTGGCAGGGCTTAAAGGGGCCAATTCCACCGAATTTGACCCCAATACCCCTCATCCAGTAATTGACCTCATGCCCGAACAAAAAGACATAGATGAAAAAGGCGGCACAATGAGACTGGGAGTATACCCTTGTAAAGTCATTGAAGGAACAAAGGCATATGAAGTATACAAAGATGAGCTAGTTTATGAAAGGCACAGGCACAGGTATGAATTTAACAACCAGTACAGAGAGCTTTTAACCTCAAAAGGGCTTGTAATCTCAGGCCTTTCTCCAGATGAGAGGCTTGTTGAAATAATAGAGTTAAAAGACCATCCTTATTTTGTAGCAACCCAATTTCATCCAGAATTCAAATCAAGACCTTTAAACCCACACCCTCTTTTCAGAGATTTTGTAAAGGCAATGCTTAACTTAAAAATAAATAATGCAGAGTAAAGGCTGGACTCCCCAGCCTTTAAATTTTCTTTGAATAATAAAGTTAAAAACGATATAATACATTTAGAGATTAATTTTAAGATTAATCTATGAGGTGGTGTAAATGGAAAAAGTTATTGGAATAGACAAATTAAGACCCAAATTAGGGGAATATTTAAAAGAAGTCGAAAAAGGAGATGTAATAATTGTTTCTTCTCGATCTGAGCCAAAAGGAGTGTTAATTAGTTATTCTATGTACAATCAATTAAAGGAGTTTGAAAAAAAAGCAAAACAGCTGGAAATCATGCAAATCTTAAATGAATTTAGAGATAAAGCAGAAAAAGCAGGACTGTCTGAAGAGGACGTAGAAAAAGAGATAAAGGAAGTAAAAAAATGAGAGCAGTAATTGATACGAATGTATTAATTTCCGGTATTATCAGTAAAAAAAGCTATCCTGCAAAAATAATTAATTACTGGATTTTGAATAAATTTGACCCTGTAGTAAGCCCAGAAATTGTAGAAGAATACGCAGAAGTTTTAACAAGGGATAAATTTTCTGACCTAGGGACTGTTTCAATGCGCCTTGATTTTTTAAATAAACTCCTTTCTCTTGATTGGGTTTTACTCATTTATCCAAAAGAAAGATTTAACATAATAGAGGAAGATCCGAAGGACAATATTTTTCTAGAATGTGCTTTTGAAAGTAGATGCGACTTTGTAGTCTCAGGAGACCACCATTTGCTCCAGTTGGAGCAGTATGAGAATATCAAAATAATACCAGCTGAGGAATTTATAAATTTGCTCCCATAATGTAGAATTTTTTTAGTTTTTGTAACCATATTGTAATGCTTTTGAAATAAAGCTGTAACATAAGTGGTCTACAATGGAAGCAGAAGAAAAAACAAAAGAGGAGGGGAGTAATTGAGGAAGAAGCTAAAATATTTTTTTGGATTTATTCTGGGGAGCTTTTTTCTAATCCACAGCGTAGCTTCTGCGTATGGTGCTGAAGTGTACAATGTCAATGGCAAAAATGTCTACTACAATTACCCACCCATAACAATCGTGATAAATGGCGAAAAACAAAATCCACCCATGAAGCCTCTCATGTTTGACGACAGAGTATTTGTTCCTGTGAGATTTGTATCAGAAAAGATGGGTGCCAAAGTTGATTATGACAATACAAAAGTCACAATTACCTACATGGGAGACAAAATTACCCTCTACTTTTACAAAGACACGGCATATATAAATGATAAGGTAGTCAAACTAGATTCCTCAGTGAAATTAATAAATTACGGTTATACATATGTACCTTTGAGATTTATTGGAGAGGCTTTAAGAAATGACGTCAATTGGGATGGAAAGACAAAAACTGTATATATAACTTCAAAAGAGCAAAAAATTTCAATGGACGTGGTAGTAAATGGAGATAGAGTGAATGTGCGGACGGGTCCTGATACAAAGTATGACGTCATAACAACAGTAAGCAAAGGGGAAGTACTGAAAGCCTTAGCAAAATTAGGAGATTGGTATAAAGTTCAATTAAAAGACAATAAAGCGGGCTGGATTGCGGGGTGGCTGGTAATTCCAAAAGACCAGGCGCAGCAGTCTTCTCAGAATCACTCCAAAGAAGAAAATAGTCCTAATACCACTTCTTCACAGCAGAAGGATGCTTCTTTGCCCAAATATTACACTGTTGAAGATATAAAATTTAACAAACAAGGCGATTTGAAACAGGTAGTCATTTCTACAAATTCTTCGGCTTACAAAGTGACAAAAGACTCAGCTAAAAGCGCTATTCTTGTAAATTTTGACAACACGGTTTTGAAAGAAAGTTTTCCAGCAATGGCACTTGATGATGATGTAGTAAGAGGTATTATCCCAAGCCAGGTATCATCTACAGCTGTTCAAATAGCAATTACACTTAATAAAGATGCCAATTACGATTTAGTAACGCAAAATGGCAAATTGATAATAAACATAATTCCAAGTGTACAAAATGTTCAAAACCCTTTTCCACCTGCTGATACTCCAAAGCTTTCTCTACCGCCTCTGATGGTGAGTGGAAGCGTAGTAAACATAAGGACTGGTCCTGGAACTCAGTACGATATTATAACACAGGTAAATAGAGGAGAAATTTTAGAAGCATTAAATAAATCAGGAGACTGGTATAACGTTCGCCTTAAAGACGGTACAGTAGGTTGGATTTCAGCTCTGTACGTTACGGTTTACGATAAAGCGGAAAAGAAAGATTACGTCGCAGGAGCAGACAGGCGTACAGGTACCACACCTTCAAGAGGTGATATAGGTCAGGCTCTTTCTACATTGCCTTATGCTGGAAAAGGCGTGTGGTACAGCATATACACTACTCCACCTACAGCGTCAGATATAAGCCTTTTTGCGGCTTCTAACATAACTCACATTTATCTTGAAGTTGCAACGTCCATATCAGGATTTCCTGATAAGTGGAAGGCATGGCTTGATACTGTGCTTCCAGCAGCTCACAGAGCAGGCATAAAAGTTATAGCTTGGCTTTACACTGACCTAAAAAATCCCTCTTATGACGCTGACCTGACAGTACAGGTAGCGACATACGTTACCCCCAGCGGCCATACAGTGGATGCTGTTGCCGCAGATATTGAAGAATTGCCTCAAAAAGACCCAGTAAAAGCTGCTCAGATAGTTGAGGACTATGCGAAAAAAGTGAAAAGTAAACTACCTTCAAATGTATCTTTTATAGCAATCACTTTCCCGCCTCAGTACAGGCCAAGTTATCCTTATGCCACAATGGCAAAATACTTTGACGCAATAGCTCTTATGGACTACTGGAACATATCGAACAAAACTTACACATATGATGATGCAAAAAGCTTTGTAATGGACTCTGTAAATATTGTAAGGACATTGGCTGGAGATGATGTTCACATAGAAGTGATATTGCAGGGCTATCCGGAAAAGGGATTGAGCCTTCCAACTTTGGAAGAATTAAGAGGAGGAATTGACGGAGCAAGAGAAGCAAATGCAATAGGATATTCTGTCTACAAATGGAACACTCTCACTGATGAACACAAAAACTTATTTGCAAATTATTAAGGAGTAGCTTTTTGGCTACTCCTTAAATAATTTTATCCAGCAATACTGCTAACTCTTCTCTAGTCAATGTCTTTTCAGGTGATTTAAACATATTTTTATCAAGACTATTTAAATCAAAAAACTTCTTTATCACATCAACTGCTTCTTCCCAGGTGACAGGTTTTTGAGGCCTAAAAGTATTGTCCTCATATCCCTTCATAATTTCGTTATCCACTACATTTACTACAGCTTTGTAATACCACGCATTTTTAGGCACATCTTTAAAATACACTTCTCTTTCTAAAACTTTTTTCTCCTTCAAAAAGATTTTATTTATCAAAGAAGCAAATTCTGCCCTTGTGACAGGTTTCTCAGGTTTAAAAGACCCGTCTTCATACCCCGCAAAAATTCCCTTCACTATTGCGCTTAAAATATCTTTTTCAAACTGTCTTCCTTTAATATCCCAAAAAGGGACAAAGTTTATGCCGTAACTTAATTTATTAATTTTTTCCACTATATCCTGGCCTGTATCAGAATCCCGAACAGTGATTCTTTTAAGCCTCATTATGTTATCCCCGTAATAATTTACTCCTTCCTGTATTCCAAATGCCATCTCAAAGCCCACTTTTCTCGCTATTTCATCGCTTATCTTATTTCCTCTTGACTTTGTCAGTTCAAAACCCAAAAGGCTTGGGAATACAGGTATTGACAAAAAATGGGCGTGAAATTTGTCACTACATTACTTTCTCATGCTAATTAATTCCATGCCTTCCTCATATGTAATGAAATTTTTTGGTGCTTTTATTTTCATCACCTTCAATATGTCCTCAGCTTCCTCCTCCATCTTTTGTTTAATTAAATATTTCTTCCCATTTATCTCTATCTCCACAAAATTCATTGAACCTATCGCTTCTTTTATTCTATCACTGCTTAATTCTTTCCCCTTAGACCTCAGGCTGTATTCTAAAGTTCTTTCCAGTAAAAATGCTAAATAGCACACAACAAAATGCCCTCTTATCCTTTTTTCCGTCCAGTGAAATATTGGTCTTACCTCCAGACAACTTTTCATTACTCTGAAAGACTGCTCTATCTTCCATAAATCATGATATGCATTCAAAACTTCTGTCACACTCATTTCTTTCTTGCTGGTCTGAATTGCATAAAAACCGTCAAATTTCTCATCTCTCTTTATTGCTTCTTCATCCAGTACATATTCTTCTGATTCGGAAATGCGTCTTAAATATTTCCTTCCGCCTCTCTTTTCTGCTGCCCTTACATTGCCGGGCTTTTCTAAAAGTTCTTTTGCTTTTTCTACTAGCCTTTGCCTGTCTTCTTTATCTTTTTTGGCCCTCTTGCTTGAATAGGTTATTATTAGATTCTCAGGTATCTTGAATATTTCCCCTTCTCCCGTTTTGATAATATTCTCTCTTTCTATGACCTTGAATCTAAACTCTTCACCAAATATTTCTCTGTCAAATCTCCACTTTTTCTCCTCAAGAACTTGATACCCCTCTTCATCAAATACTCTATCTAAAATCTCTTTACTCATGTTTTTCAGTCTGCTTGCCACAATGTAGTCGTATCCCGCTTCTTTTATCAGCTTTAAATTAAGTTTACTGTTAAGGCCTTTGTCCGCAACTATTATTACCTGGTCTATGCAAAATTTATCTTTCAGTTTCCTCAAAATTTCTATCATGGTCTTGCTGTCAACAGTATCTCCTGGAAACAGTTCATATCCAACTGGTCTTCCTTCTTTATCTACAAGCATGCCCATTACCACTTGTACCTCATTTACCTTGTTATCCTTGCTAAATCCAAAATCCCTTAAGTTATCTTGCTTAATGCTTTCAAAGTAAAATGTTGTCACATCATAAAAAACAACATCAACTACCATGTTAAATAAATCTCTATTCTTGTGATAAAGATATAGCTCCAAATCCTCTTTTATCTGGGCCAGAATATCTAATCCCCTGTACAGCTGATTTAAATCAATATCTTCTTCAAATCTAAAGTATCTGTTTTTGCGGTAATACGTCTGAAGTTTGCTTACTGGTTGAATTAATCTTTGTACTGTCATCAAAAACGTCACTTTATCAATGTCAAACTTTATCCTGGAATTTTGAGAAATATACTGTTTGAGGAATTTATCTATTTCAAGCTCTTCCCAAAGTTTTCTATACACAATATATCCCCAGTTTTTAATAATCCCTTCTGAAACATCTTCTGGAAAAAGCTTGATGGGACCTGTTTCTTCACTGGAGCTTAAAAATATTTTTTGCAATTTATCTACAAGATTAATGAAAGAGGGATCATTTTTGAGTTCATCAATTCTACCGAGATTAAGCAAGACTTTTTGCTTTATTTTACCATTTTCGCGATAATTATGGACAATTTTGGCATACTCATAGCCACCAGCTTTAGTTATTTTGAGAAACATATGGCATCACCTTTATGTTAGTTTATTACATTATACTACAAAAAGTGAATATAGTCAAGTATTATGGCAATAATTAGGAGTAAAATTGTCCCTACAGTTTTGAAAAATTTTTTAACCCTAAAAACAAAAAACCCTTGAAAATCAAGGGTTTGATATTTTTTACCAGCCTAAAAATGGCCTCCAACTGACAAAGTCGAGAAAAGGGACAAAGTTTATGCCGTAACTTAATTTATTAATTTTTTCCACTATATCCTGGCCTGTATCAGAATCCCGAACAGTGATTCTTTTAAGCCTCATTATGTTATCCCCGTAATAATTTACTCCTTCCTGTATTCCAAATGCCATCTCAAAGCCCACTTTTCTCGCTATTTCATCGCTTATCTTATTTCCTGCTCCAAAAGGATATGTCAGGCATATTGGTGCTCTTCCTATCTTTTCTTTAATTATCTTTCTTGAGCGCAAAAAGTCTGTATAAAGCCTTTGTCTATATTCTTCCATCGTTTCAAGATGTCCATTTATTATCACAGGTCCCATCACCATAGGAATTTTCTTAAAACCATTTGATCTGTAGCCGTGAAGGTCATAAGTATGGCTTTCAATCTCTATAACTCCACTATCTGACATTTCTTTCGCCTGTTCCCATGTAAAATGGGGAACAGATACACTTGGCTTTTGTTTATTTACCTCATCTGGCACATAACTTACTATGATGTTTATAGCTGCTTTCATACCCAGCTTTTTAAGTACAGGATAAGCATAAGTATAATTACTCAAGTACCCGTCGTCAAAAGTTATTACAATAGGCTTTGGAGGCAAAGGCTTATTATAAAGCACAAAATCTCTTAACTCCTCTAAAGTTATAGTATGATATCCCGCTGCTTTTAAATAAAGCATTTGCTTTTCAAATCTTTCAGGGTCAACTATCACTCCTCCGTATTTTTTTGAATCAAAAGTCCCTTCCTTTTGAAGGTGATGGTACATCAAAACGGGTACAAAAGGCCTGTTTGACTGGGTTTTTAGCTCTATTGTTGGTACTGATACTCCAAAAACCAATGCAACTGCTACTACAAAAAAAATTAACCTTTTCCTCATACTCTTCAACCTCTCCACAAATTTATCACCAATATATCACAAGATTATCACAAATATGTTACAGAAATGTTAAAAAAACATTAAATTAAACTAAAAAAGAAGGAAAAATTAACTAAACAACGAATAATATATTATCAGTACCATCTGTTGACGAGGAAATAAAAATGTTAAACCAATATTACAGAAATATTACAAATTGGTAACAATTATTGACTCGCAGTAGAGGGGGATGATATAATATAATCAGGTTGCGTATCCAGTAGCGTACCAATATCTCTAAAATGTACTTACATAGGTAAAAATTTTTGAAAGGCGCAAGCCTTTCAAAAACAAAAATAAAAAACTCTTTCAAAATTAAAGTACAAGGAGGAGGATTAACTGTATGAAGCGCCTCAAAAAGTTAATAGCGTTCGTGGTAAGCTTCGCATTGGTGTTTGGCGCTATGGCAGTAGGCTTTGCAGCAACAACGCCGTTCACCGATGTGAAGGATGATGCGCCTTACGCATCAGCGGTGGCTCGACTGGTGGCTCTTGATATTACAAAGGGTGTTGGGGATGGCAAATTTGGAGTAGACCAACCAGTTACAAGAGCCCAAATGGTAACATTCGTCAACAGAATGCTGGGCTATGAAGGCTTGGCAGAAATGGCAAAAGCAGAAAAATCAGTATTCAAGGATGTACCACAAAACCACTGGGCAGTAGGACACATCAACCTTGCATATCAGATGGGTATCGCTAAAGGTGTAGGCGATGGCAAATTCGATCCAAATGGGCGGTTGACCTACGCACAGGCGTTAGCATTCGTACTGAGAGCATTAGGATATCAAGACCTCTCATGGCCCTATGGAGTACTTGCAAAAGCTCAGGACATAGGTTTGACAGCAGGAATCAATCTTGCTTATAACCAAGTAATGCTCCGCGGAGACCTTGCATTGGTGCTTGACAGAGCACTTCAGACACCGATGGTAAAATATGTAGATGGTAAAGAGACACAGGGAGATAAACTCATATCAAAGGTAGCAAACGTTACAAAATACTTAGTAGTAGCAACACCTGATGTAGATAGTAATGTAGCAGCAGGTAAAGTACAGGTTAAAGGCATAAAGGAAGTAAAAGATGGAGTAATTACATTTGCTGATGCTACCACTATAAATGCCGGCAATATAGATTTCAACAAATACCTTGGCAAAGTAGTTGAAGTATATACTGTAAAGAGCACAGGAGAACCTGTATTTGTAGATGTAACGGCTACACCAGAGAAATCTTTCACAGCAAAGAGGTTTGAGGTAGTTAATACGGTTGTCTACAATGATAACAAGAAAGTAGTAGAAATTCCTAGCCCTACAGAGGTAACTGTAATTTACAATGGAGGAAAGACGACATTAGATCAAGTATTAGCTAAAGCAAAAGTAGAAGATGGTGCAAGTGTAACAATATTAGCTCCAGATAATAAGACATACAATTATATGATCGTAAATGATTCATTCAAGTATCAGAATGTACGCGTTACAGCAGATGTAAAAGCTGGAGACAAGTTTATCAATGCAAATAGCAGTCTGAGAATAGCTGGAGATCCAGTAAAGACTGTCATTGTAAAAGGTTCTGTTGACAAAGTAACAGATATAAAAGCTAATGACATAATTTACTATGGCACTACGGTAGATGGCTCCAAAGTGACAATACTGGTTGTAAGAGATAAAGTGGAAGGGAAAGTGACAACGGTTATTGATGATGGCGCAAAGGTTGTAATCAACGATAAGACATATACAGTAAAGGGATATGCTGAGAACAAAACTCCTGCAGTAGGCGATGAAGGTGTATTTGTACTTGATAAAGATGGTAACATTGTATATGCTATATTAAAAGTTTCCGCAGCAGCTGAAAATTACGCTATAGCGCTTGCAGCTGAAGCATATGGTCCGCTAACAGGTGGAAAAGTTGAACTTCTTACAGCTGAAGGCAAAAAGATATTAGATGCTAAGTATGATGCAGCAGTAGCAGCAGAGACTTATGCGAGGAACAAAGATTTAGTAACATATACAGTAAAAGACAATAAAGTAGACAGTGTGAAAAGGGTAGAGTACACGTTCCTGGTTCTAACAATGTAACTTATGATCCAACTAACAAAGTATTAGGAGGAAGCCTCTATCTTAGTGATAGTACATTAATATTCAATTTGAAAGACAACTCTGTAGTAAAAGTTGGCGACATTACAGTTAAATCTCTAAATGTTGTTGGAGCTATTAAAGGAGACTACAACTATCTGAAAGTACTAGTCATCAATAGCGATATAACAACAAAACCAGAAAGTGACGTAAAATCAGTTGTATATGGTTATGTAACAGACTACGTGAAGTATACAGTTGCTGATAACAAGACATACTATAAGATCACTGCACTAGCAAATGGTGGAGAAGTAACATACACCTCTGATAAAGATGTAATTACAACTGCTCCAGAAAAAGGAAAAATATATGTATTTAAACTTGATGCAAATGGAGTAATTATTAAAGATTTAGAAGTAGTTCAAGTTAAAGATACTGGCAAAGTAGTTGATTATTCAACCTATGGTATAAAGATTGAATTAGCAGATAGTACCCGAGCAGAATATGCATTAGATAATAACGTAACAGTTGTATCAAAAGATGGTAAACTTGCTGGATTAGGAGATTTAGCTAAAGGCACAACAACAGTAGAACTCTATGTAAACAGTGTAGGTAAAGTAGTAATAATTAAGATAACCAACTAACACAAATAAAAAAAGAGTCCTCCTCCTTGGAGGACTCTTTTTTTATTATGATAAATAGTATTTTGCTCAAAGTTCAACATAACTCAAAAATCTGTATAATTAACAAAAGACTTGGGAAGGAGGTTATACAAAAAAGGCTCTTTGTCAATAGTTGGGGTGGGTATTTTTTCTGAATGCCCACCTAAGCCGTATGCAAGTCTTTTTAGTACTTTAATTTTATTGTTATAGCCTTCTGTTACAGAATTGGTGTAAGGAAACATTAGCATTTGTTATTTCTTCAAACCAACGGTTAAATACCTGTATGCATCTTTTAAATTCATCAATTTTGCTTTCTTTAGTTAATTGCATCCATCTTTTTAGTTCTATTTTTGCTTCCTTTGAATTTTTGCATTTTAACACTCTATTACTAAATTCTTCTTTTAAAAAGTGTACCATTCTTAAATCGGCACTGTGCCAAAACATTATTTCCAGCTTTTCTTTTTGTTCGGGCGTTAAGGTATCATATTTTGCAAGAAGTAGCTTACGGCTTCTTTTGAAATATCTCCTTTTATCTCTTGCTAGCTCTTTTTGCACTCTTTTCCTTACATTTTCTACCGCCCAATATACGTACCTTTAAATTCATCTATACTGATAACTTCAGGCAATATCTTATAATCAGCTTCCACTCCTACTGTATCTAAAAGTCTCATCACTGTCGTGATTGATACCCCTGTAACTTCAGATATATCTTTCATGCTTTGTTGTTTTTTAGTTGTTGTAGTATGTAAATAGATAATCTGTTGGTCATTCTATGGTAACGTGGTAAATAGTCTATATGTTCATAGAATTTCTTGCCACAGTGTTTACAAACATATCTCCTCTTTTTTAGTACTATCACTGTTGGTTTCCCGAATAATGGTACATCTTTTATTCTTTGTACTCTATAATCATGAATCTTAGATGTTATTTCCCCGCACCTTGGACAAATATGTGGTTTCTGTTTCATCTTAATATGTAGCTCTATTCTGTTGTCATTCTCTATTATATCTTCCCAAATTATATCTTCAGATTTTAAGAAATTTGTGATATAATTACCTTGCACTTATTCTGATGCCTCCTTTTGTTGGGTTGTTTTTAACCACTTCTATTATAGCAGGCATTCAGAATAAGTGCTCTCTTTTTTATAGATTTCTTTTCCACCACCCCAACATTTATTATAGAACCTGAAAAAAATATACCAGGGTTTGAGAATGTAACACTTGCCGGTACTGCACCGGAATTATATGTGAGAGAGACAAGGCATATAAAGGGATATTATACTCTTTCTATAACTGATGTGGTGTTTAATAGGGATTTCGAAGATAGGATAGCGATAGGTTCATATCCTGTAGATATCCAAGCTACTTCTCCAGATGATTATGGTTATGTTTATGGCAAACCAGTTCAATATGCCATACCTTTTAGGTGCATTGTGCCACAAAAGGTGGAAAATCTTTTAGTAGTGGGAAGGTCTGCCTCTTACAGCCACCTTGCAGCAGGTTCAGCCCGTACTATACCTATTGGTATGGCTGAAGGTGATGCTGCCGGTGTAGCAGCAGTGTACTCCATGACGAAAAATAAATCTTATAAAGAAATAATGGCCAATATGAAATACATAAAAAACATCCAATCCATACTTGTGAGTCAAGGAGCTTATTTAAAGCCATTTAAGGTAGAAAATCCTGCAGAAAGACACTGGTCTTTTGAAGGATTAAAATTGGTGTTAACTTGGGGGCTTGTTGTACCAGGTTATACAAACGACTATAAATTTGATCAGGATATTTCTAGCATTTCTTTCTATTATTTAATCTCAAATCTTGTAAAACGAGCTATACCTGAAAAGGCTGATATTGTGGTAGAGAATGCTTCTGATTTACAGAAGTTTATTGTAAAAGAACCTATAACAAAAGAGGATGCAGCAGAAATACTTTTGACCTACGGAGGGTATGAAAACGAAATAGCTACAAATAAAGGTAAATTATTTGAGTTAGCTCATCAAAGGGGGTTAATTTCTGATAAAGCATATCAGCATATGAAAAATAAAAAATTTGTAACATGGGCAGATGCTTATGATATGTCATTGACGTTGTATAGAAAGTTGAAGTAGAAAATTAAATATATTTTTTTATTTAGGCATATGCTTATTTTGGATTTATTGTTGCGGATCTGAATTCTAAAATAGCATATGCCGTATTTGTTTTATAGGAGCCAAATAGCATTTTGCTGTAAGGATATAAAGGGAACGAAATAACCATGAAAATTTTTATTTTTTTTAAGAAAATTTAGGAGGATTTTTAAAAGTGATGTAGAATATATATATTACGAAAGAAACTTATTTATTTTAAATTAGTAAGTCAAACATGAAAATATGGTTTATATAGTGATGCTACTGCAAGATAGGTATAAGAACAAAGAATAAATAACTAAACAAAAGAAAATTATATGATAGAAAGGGGTTCCTATGGCTTTTAATAGTAAGATATCAAAAGAATTAAATAAAGAATTAATTCTATCCTGTATAAAAAAAGAAGGATTGATTTCTAAAGTTGAAATTTCAAGAATAACAGGAATTAGCTTGCCATCAGTATCCAAAATAGTAGATGAATTGGTAGAAGAAGGCAGAATAATAGAATTTGGAGTTGGAGATTCATCAGGTGGTCGAAGACCTGTTTTATATAAGTTTAATGGTAATTTTAGGTATTTCGCTGTAATAATTATCAAAAAAGTTTATATGAGTATTTATTTGATAAATTTGGACGGTGATGTTATTGGTGAAGATAAAATTGCTATAGAAGGTGCTGATGATGACGATGTAGTATTTTCTATAACTAGTGGAATAAGTCGTACATTGAGCAACTATAACATTTTCATTGGCAAGCTTTCAAATATTTGCATCGCCGCACCAGGGTATTTTGATTATGAGAAGAACAAATTTTTGATAAATGGGATACCAGTTATAAAGGCTATTGATTTACATGAAAAATTGAGCAAGAAGTTTCCAAATGTTGAAATTAAATTTGTAAGTGATATTCATATGACGGCTCTTGGGGAATGGACAAGAATAAAGAATAGATCTGAAAAGAAAAGGATTGTTGTAATAGATATTGATAGGGATTTGAGAGAGAATGCCTGTTTTGCAATTATAGATAATGGGAATATTTTGAAACCGGGTAGAGGATATTTAGGAAGAATTGAGAAAGATATGATAGATATGGCTGACATTACTGCATTAAAAAAGAATGGATATGAGGAAGTAGGGAAGTTAATTAATGATGCTAAAGCGAAAAAAGCAAAAGCTATAAATTTATTAACAAACTTATTAGATTTTTTGGCACAAACAATAAAACATATACTACATTATGTAGATCCAGATTCCATAATTTTTCATGGTTATATAGCACATCAAAGTTTAATAGAGGCTGTTAAAGTCAAACTGCAAGAAGAGAATTTAGCGTGTGATATTCAGAAATCTTTACTTAATGAAAAAGCGACATTATATGGATGTATAGAAGAAATTCTGTCGAATTTATTTAGTCAGGATGAAAAATTTGGGAAAATTTATAATGTAGATTTTTACAAATAAAGTTATAGATAAGGGTGGTTTTCAGATTTTACCAGTTCATCATTCATTCAGTCCAGAAATGGGGAATGCTTGGGCATTAACTCAATGGATGATTATAGGGCCATCGGATGAAAATTCTCCATCTCCTGACGGTGTAGCACCGCTTTTTTCACGTTATTTGAGACCACGATATGATGTAGAGGTTAGATTTAATAATGGTATATGGGAACAATTGCCAGTATTAAGCAAAAAGAAGCAAAAACTGGTTCAGATGGTATATTTATAGATAACATAATATTGGCAAGGGGAGAGAATATTATACAGGCAAGAACTGTGGGGCCTGCAGGAAGAGTAAGTGAGTTTTCCGCAGAAAGAAAAGTGATTCTTGAAAATGTTCCTCAACCTCCAATTTTAGATATTCCAAAGTTGCCTACTAAATATCCAATTATAAATGTCTCAGGGAGAGCTGAACCTGGCTCAATTATTACTTTAACGATATACAATGAAAATACTGCTGAAACAACAAAAGTAGCTGATATAAGAGCTGCGGCGGGGAATTCAACTAGGGTGCCTCAGACCGGCGAGTATGCATTTTATGTTGAAAGTGGCAATTAAATTTCAATGTTTATAAGGATTTTAATGAAATAATAGACATTTTGGATTTATTTGCTTTTTCAAAGGGATTCCTATTTATAATTTTCTTTGCTGAAAATACTGGAAAACAAATAAAACAAGGGAATCCCTTTGGAAATAAATATGGAATCCCTCAATCAGTATGAGTTTTGAGGGATCCGGAAAAACTCAATAAAAATTTAAGGAGGGTTTTTATGAGTGTCCAAGGTATTTTAATCATTTTAGTGTTTGTCTTCTTTGCATACTTAATGGTTACGCAAAAAATGCCTGCGCTTTTAGCACTACCATCAATGGCTATTGTTATTGCTATAATAGCTGGGATGCCTTTAAATTACATTTTTTCCAACATAATTGGAGCTGGCGCTGTAAGACTTCAGGGTGCTATGGCCGCTGCAATATTTGGCGCAATATTGGCGCAAATAATAAACAAAACGGGAATTTCTGATAATATTGTGAGAACTGCTGCTGAGTTAGGAGGAGATAGACCAATTGCTGTTGCATTAGCTATAACTTTTGCAGTTGCTTTAATATTTACTTCTCTTGGTGGATTAGGTTCTGTTATAATGGTAGGAACTATTGTTTTACCTATTTTAATGTCGGTAGGAATCGAACCAGTTATTGCTGCTTCATTGTTGCTCATGGGGTTAAATTTAGGAGGTTTATTTAATGTTATGAACTATGCTTTTTACCAAAGTGCTTTAAACCTTGATATGGCAACGATAAAAAGTTTTGCATTAGCTTTTGGAATAATTGCAGCAGTTGTTCTTCTATTGTTTATATTTATCAATGTACCGAAAAAGAAGACTGTTGCTGCTTGGGCGATGTCCACAGAAACCCATGAGGAAAAGCCTCGTGTTTCTTGGTATGCTCTTTTGACACCAATCATACCCGTTTTACTGCTTTTTATATGGCCATTAATCTTTAAAGATGCAGAAGGTAAACCAATTCAGATAGATATCATATCAGCAATGTTAATAGGTATTCTTTATGGTATTTTGACAACGAAACCTCGTGAAATAAAAAATCTACTTACAAGCTCAATTATTGAGGGAATAAAAGATGTCGCACCTGCGCTGGGTTTGATGATAGGGATTGGTATGCTTTTACTTGCTGTTATGGATAAAACAACTGCAGCACTAATTTCTCCAATTATTTCCAAAATCTTACCAACTTCGAAAATTGGATATGTATTATTTTTTATTATATTATCACCACTAGCACTTTACAGAGGACCTTTAAACTTATGGGGACTGGGGAGTGGTGTCGCTGCTCTCATGATTTCAGCGGGTACATTACCCCCTCAGGCTATTATGGGTGCATTGATTGCTACAGGCAATATTCAAGGGGTGTGCGACCCTACTAATACTCATAACGTTTGGACTGCATACTTTACAAATACGGATACAACGACCATTTTGAAGAAGACATTACCATATATGTTAATTGTTGTATTATTAGATATTATATACGTAGCGCTTTTTAAATGGTAAAAAGAAGTAAAGGGGAGGGGGGTTATTCCCCCCTTTTATAGGATAATATAACTATAAATTTTTTGAGGAGGGCAGATACAGTGCTAAAGATAGCGTATATTCCGCTTGACAACAGACCATGCAATTATGATTTTATATTAAAAGCAGCTAAAATCAAGGGAATAGATATTATTACACCGACAGAAGAAAAGCTGGGTAAATTTACTACTCATGGGGATGTAGAATATATAAGAAAGTGGTTGATGAACCTCCGTAATGTGGATTATCTTATTTTATCTATAGATATGTTAGCCTATGGTGGTTTAATCGCAAGTAGAGAAATGGAGTTAAATGTTGATCCGTATGGGTTTGCAGAATCTATTAGAGAGTTTAAAAAGAATAATAGTAATTGCAAGGTATATGCCTTTAATATAATTATGAGAACATCTATAAGTGTGAAAGACGAAAAAACATATGAATACTGGAAACTGATTAATGAATATTCTTTCCTAGCTTATAATGAACACGAAAATTTTAGTAGAATAAAAGAGCTCGAAAAGATAATTCCTAAGTCTATTCTTGATGGTTATTTAAAAGCCAGAAGACGCAATAATGAAGTTAATAATATCTCAATCGATTTGGTAAATGAGGGAGCAATAGATTTTTTGGTTTTAGGTCAAGAAGATTGTGATAAAATAGGAATTCACCTTTTAGAGCAGGAAAGACTGCTTACAAAAATAAGAGAATTAGGTCTTGAAGAAAAGATAATGATGATGCCAGGTGCTGACGAGTTTGGTCAGATTTTATTTGTAAGGGTATTAAATGATATTTCAAGAATGAAAATTGGGAGGTTAGTGTATGATAATGATCGTCTAAAATATGTAATAGCACAATACGAAAACATACCAATTTATGAAACTTTAGATTTGCATATCAAAGCCGCTGGTTTTGATATAAATGAAGTAAATGATCAGATAATTTTATATGTAATAACGCCTAAAATATTTGATGACATTATTTGGATTGATGATGACCATTATAAATATCTTGAAGGTGTTAAAGCTAAAGATGTTTATATAAATGATGAAGAACTAGATGCCTATATAAAAGATCACAAAATTATAATATTTGATTTATGTCATGCCAATGGAGGCTGGAAAGAGCTCATTTATTTTCTTTCGGAAAACGACCTATTACATGAGATATATGGATATACAGCCTGGAATACGGCTTCTAATAGCATTGGGACGGCACTCTTATTTTATGCCTTGTTATATGAAGAGAATAAGGACAGTAAATTATTTCTTGAATTTCTTATAGAAAGGTTTTATGATGACTTTTTATACCAAAGCATAGTTCGCCCAAAAATAAATAAAATTTTACAAAAGGAAGGAGAAAATATCCATTTATTTAGAGAGTTTAAATACAATTATAATATGATATTATGTGAACTTATGAAAAAACATGATGAGATTATTAAAAAATCAATATTAAATAAACCTATTAAGATTTTAGAAAATTTGCAAATAAAAGATTATCACATTGAATGCTCTTTTCCATGGAATAGGACATTTGAAATAAAAGTGGATGTTAAAGTTCAAATATAAATTTTTCTAGAGGGGTGATATTATTATGAGATTGATTGAAAGGTTAAAAAGCAATAAAATGACACTTATTGTAAGCCTTCCTCAAAATACTTTAGAACTTGCTTTGGCTGCAGTCAATGGTGGTGCCGATGCAATTAAAGTCCATACAAATGTTTTTCATAGAGCAAGTGGCAATAGGTTTCCAAGACTAGTAGAACAAGTAGATATCCTAGAGGAAATTGTAAGAAAAGTCAAGATACCTGTAGGCATTGTGCCAGGGGGAGATGAATCTTGTATTGAAAAAGAAGAAATTAAAATATTAAAGGATATTGGTTTTGATTTTCTATCGATGTTTGTTCACCACATGCCTTTATACATATATAAATCGGGATTTACAATCATGTCTACAATAACTCGGGATTATACAATTGACGAAATAAAAACGTTAAATTATTTGAATGTTGATGTAATCGAAGCAGATATGTTGCCAGATGATAAAAAAGATATTATTCATTTAGCTGATTTAATGAGGTATAGAAAAATAATTGAATCTGTTAATAAACCTGTGGTTGTACCTACTCAAAGGGTTATCTTGCCGGAAGAAGTGGAAGACCTTCATAATATTGGTGTTAGAGGTTTTATGATTGGTGCTATAGTTACAGGTAATAGTCCAAATCAATTAGAAAGAGTTACAAGTGAATATAGAAAAGCTATCGACAGGCTTTAATGTGATTTTTAGAAGGAGGAGATAATATTGAAGGTAAGAATCGGGATAGATGTTGGAGGAACATTTACAGATGCAGTTGCTATAGATAATGACACTTATGAATTGATAGGGACAATAAAGGTACCGACGACACATACAGCGAAAGAGGGTGTTGCAAAAGGCATTGTAGAAGCCCTTATGAAACTCATGGAAGAACACAATATAAATCCAGAAGATGTTCTATTTATAGCCCATGGTACAACACAGGCAACAAATGCCTTATTAGAGGGTGATGTTGTTCCTGTTGGTATTATAGCTGCAGGGAAAGGTCTTGAAGGTATTAAAGTAAAAAGCGATACAAATATACAAGATATAGAACTTGCACCAGGCAAGATATTAAAAATTGCAAGTCAATATATTGAATTAGATGAGGAATTTGAAAAAAAGGTAGAAATGAAAATTGAAGAATTCAAAAATCAAGAGATAGGGGCGATTGTTGCAGCTCAGGCCTTTTCAGTTGATGATCCCACTATTGAAAATAAAATAGTTGAAATAGCAGAGCAAAAAGGACTTCCAGCGACGGCAACGCATGAAATAACAAAGCTATATGGATTAAAGATAAGGACAAGGACTGCAGCAATAAACGCATGTATACTTCCCAAAATGATAGAGACAGCAAACATGACAGAAGATAGCGTAAAAAAATCTGGCATAAAAGCACCTCTCATGATAATGAGAGGCGATGGAGGAGTAATGAATATAGCGGAAGTGAGAAAAAGACCGATATTAACTCTTCTTTCAGGCCCTGCTGCAGGTGTAGCAGGTGCTCTTATGTACGAAAAAGTGTCTGACGGCATATTCCTTGAAGTTGGTGGAACAAGTACAGACATTTCTGCAATAAAGGCAGGCAAAGTAATGGTAAACTATGCAGAAATTGGTGGGCATAAAACATATCTTAACTCCCTTGACGTAAGAACGGTAGGAATAGCAGGGGGAAGTATGATAAGACTGGGTGACAAAGACATAGAAGACGTTGGACCGAGAAGCGCCCACATTGCAGGTTTACCATATGCAGTTTACAGCGATCCTGAAGAAATAATAGAACCTGAAATAGTATATATAAAACCAAAAAAGAACGATCCTGATAATTATGTTGCAATCAAAAGCAAAAATGGGAAAATATTTGCGGTAACTGTATCCTGCGCGGCAAACGTATTAGGATATGTAAAACCAGAAGATTACGCCTATGGTAATCAAGAGGCTGCAAGAAAGGCCTTAGAACCAATTGCCAAAAAACTCAATAAAACAGTTGAAGAAGTAGCTGAGAGGATAATGAATATTGCCAGCATGAAAGTGGCAAAAGTTGTTGAACAACTTCTTAATGATTACAAACTTGACAAAGATACGACAATACTTGTAGGTGGAGGAGGAGGAAGTGCTTCAATAGTTCCCTATGTTGCAAAAATTATGGGTATGCACCATAGAATAGCCAAAAACGCTCAGGTAATCTCTACAATAGGAGTAGCCCTTGCGATGGTAAGAGAAATAGTAGAGCGCACAATACAAAACCCCACTGAAAAAGATATATTGTCAATAAGAAATGAGGCAAAAGAAGCAGTAATAAAATCAGGGGCATTAGAAGAAACGGTAGAAATATACGTAGAAATAGACTCACAAAAAAATATAGTAAGAGCAATTGCTACAGGAGCTACAGAATTACGTTCCAAAGATATACTAAACAAAAACTTAGGAGAAGAAGAAATAAAGAAAATAGCAGCTCAAGCAATGAAGCTAGAATCGATAAAAAACCTTCAAATAATCGATAAAACAGGTTCAATGTATATCATAAAAGGCATAGAATACAGAAAGAGATTCTTTGGGCTATTATCACAAAAGCAGGAAAGAGTAGTAGTAATAAACAAAGAAGGGGTTATAAGACTTCACAAAAATAACGGCAAAGTATATAGAACAACCATTAAAACCTTTGAAAATGATTTAAACAAAGCATTAGAGCAAAACATATTTTATGGCGATGGCGGAGCTGAAATCCCTGATTGCTTTATCATACTGCCAAATAGAATAGTAGACCTATCAGGACTTATCGACAAAGAACAAATAATTTCACTGGCAAAAGTAGAAATAAGTGGCTTATCTGATAATGACCGAATACTCATATTATTAAGCAAAAGGTGATGGAATGGTACCCTCTGTATTTCTTGATAAACAACAATTAATTTCACAAGAATTAGAGTTTGATATTTATTATAACAGAATATCCCAACATAATCTTGATGATATATTAGAAATGGCATGGAGTAGAGGAATCAGAGAAGCGAAAAGAATAAAACACAAAAATATAAAGCAGTTAATACGCGAAGAAAACATAATTGTAGAAACTGATGAAAAAACTTACAATCTCAACTATATTATTTTTAGCAGTTATGAAAGCAAAGAAAAAAAGATTACCATTTACAAAAAAAATATACAAAACATATTTATTCCTTCTATACCTGACGAATATGTACTTTGGAGAAATTACGAAAAAGTTATAGATTTGTTTCTGACCCATGAATATTTTCACCATTTAGAAGCGAACTATATTGGAGTGACAAGTGAAATAAAAAAAATACAAATAAAAATTGGTCCTTTTATCGTAAAAAGAAAATTAAGGTCTTTAAGTGAAATAGCGGCTCATGCTTTCGTAAAGGAATTTTATGATATATGGTAGGTGATGATAGTGAAATTATATGACGTAGTGGTTGTAGGGGGCGGAGTATCTGGAACAGTTGCAGCAATAGCATCTGCAAGAAATGGAGCCCAAACTCTATTAATTGAACGATATGGATTTCCCGGCGGTTCACTTACAAATATGGGTGTTGGGCCCATAATGACTTTTCATGCGGGAGACAGACAGGTGGTAAGGGGGATACCACAAGAAATAGTAGATAATCTTGTAAAAATAGGGGGAAGTCCTGGCCACGTAATAGATACAACTGGATTTGTAAGTACTGTAACACCCTTCGATGTAGAAATGATGAAATATGTTTTGGAGAAGATGCTAATAAATAGTGGTGTAGAAATACTGTATCACAGTTTTTTATCGAGCGTTGAGATGGATGGAAGCAAGATAAAATCAATTAAAATTGTGAATAAATCAGGGGAAATGACTATAAAAAGCAAAATTTATATAGATTCAACAGGAGATGCAGACCTTGCAGTAAGATGTGGTGTCGATTATTTATTAGGACGACCCAAGGATAACTTGACACAACCAATGACAATGAATGTAAGAATTGGTAATGTAGATATACAAAAGATAAAAGAATACATGATAAATAATCCAACAGAATTTAGAATGGTAGATAAAGAAAAAATCATAAAAGCAAAAAGACTATCAGTAAACGGCTTTTATTCTATACTAAAAGAAGCAAGAAAAAAAGGAGAAATAAATTTTGAAAGAGACATGGTGTTATTTTTTGAAACAAATACACCAGGTGAAGTTATAGTAAACATGACAAGGGTACAAAGGCTAAATGGTACAGATATAAAAGATTTAACCAAAGGTGAAATAATCGGAAGGAATCAAGCCATTGAGTTGTTTAACTTTATGAAAAAAAGAATACCTGGTTTTGAAAATAGTATATTGATTTCAACAGGTCCGCAAATAGGAGTGAGAGAAACCAGGAAAATAATTGGTGAATACATATTAACAGCTGAAGACCTTGTTTCAAACAAGCGCTTTGATGACTGCATTGCAAAAGGGGGTTATCCTGTTGATATACATTCACCGGAGGGTGAGGGCGTTGTTTACATGAAACTTAAAAAGGGTAGTGATTACGATATACCTTATAGAAGTTTGTATAGTAAAAAAGTAGATAATTTACTTGTGTCAGGTAGATGCATATCATCAACGCATGAAGCAAATGCAGCAATAAGAGTTTCACCAATTGCTATGGCAACGGGTCAAGCTGCAGGTACGGCAGCAGCTATAGCAGCAAAAGAGAATGCAAAAGTTTCGAATGTTGATGTAAAAGTATTAAGAAACGTTCTGTTAGAACAGGGAGCTTATATATAAGGAAGACTATTATTAACAACGAGGCACCCTGTTTTATTTTTTTATCCATTGACAAATCAAAATCGGTATTATATAATCAAAATTAAGCAAAATCATTCATATTTGAGCGGGCTAAATTGAATGGATGTGAATGAATATGGGTGTATCTGATAGGATGTTTGGAGAGGAAAGGCGCTTAAAGATTGCAGAGATTATAAGTAAGGATAAAAGTATCAGTGTTTCTGAGCTTAGCAAACTCTTTAATGTTTCTGAGTCTACAATAAGAAGAGATTTGCATGTGCTGGAGGAAAAGGGTTTCATACAGAGGACTCACGGTGGAGCTATTTTAAAGACTGGAACTCACTATGAGCCAGCCTTTTTTGAAAAGGAAGAGGTGGAGCTTGAGGCAAAGAGAAAGATAGGTAGAATTGCTGCATCTCTCATTGAAGAAGGGGATACTATTCTTTTGGATTCAGGTACTACTACTCTGGAAATTGCGAGAAATTTAAAAAATATGAGGCTTACTGTTGTCACCAATTCTCCTTTAATTGCAATTGAGCTTTCAAAGTATGAAGATATTGAATTAATCGTCACAGGCGGCATACAGAGGTGGAGGACTAAAGCTTTAGTTGGCCCTATTGCAGAGATGGTAATAAGGCAGTTTAAAGTGGATAAGGCCTTTATTGGGACGAATGCCATATCTTTTGAGGATGGACTTATGACTCCTGATTTGATTGAGGCAAATACTAAAAAGACGATGATAGAGGTAGCAAGCGAAGTATATGTAGTGGCAGACCACACTAAGTTTGGCAAAAAATCTTTTGTAAAATTTGCAGATCTAAAAGACATTACGGCAATAATAACTGATGATGAGATAGATTATGAGGTTGTGAAAAAGTATGAACAGGCAAATGTAGAGATACTAAATTTTGAAAGGGATGAAGATGATGATAACAACAGTGACAGCAAATCCAGCAATTGATAGGACAGTGATTGTCGAAAATTTAAGGCTTGGCAGTGTCAATAGGGTGATTCGTTCAAGAGTTGACGCTGGAGGAAAGGGGATAAATGTAGCCAAAAACTTAAAAAATCTTGGGGATGAGGTAATTACCTTGGGCTTTTTAGGTCCCAATGCCCAGTATATAATTGATTGCCTTGAAGAGGAAGGAATAAAGAGTGATTTTGTGAAGATAAAAAATGATACGAGGACTAATATAAAGATTTCCGATATTTCAAGAGGAGAAGTGACTGATTTAAATGAGTATGGTCCTGAGGTAAGTGAAGAAGAGATAGAGCTTCTTAAGGAAAGCATATTTAGATATGCAGAAAAATCTAAAGTACTTGTACTGTCGGGGAGCCTACCACTGGGAGTGCCTAAAACTTTTTATAAAGAGATAATTAAAGAAGTAAAAAATAAGGATTTAAAAATTATTCTTGATGCTGACAATCAAGCTCTTTTTTACGGCATAGAAGAAAGACCTTTCATGATAAAGCCTAATTTGCATGAATTAGAGGATATAGTGGGAAGAAAACTTGAGACTTTAGAAGAAATTATTGAGGAAGGGAAAAAGTTAAACAAAAAAGGTATAGAAATAGTTGCAATTTCTATGGGGAAAGAGGGAAGCGTTGTTATAACTGATGATGCTGTATTTAGAGTGAAACCTCTAAAAGTTGAAGTGAAAGGAACTGTTGGGGCAGGGGATGCATACGTTGCAGGCTTTGCCCATGGGATATATAGAGGACTTTCTCTTGAGGAGACAATAAAAATAGCTGCAGCGTTGTCAACTTCTGTGGTCATGAAAGAGGGTACAGGAGCGGGTACTATTGAAGAAGTAAATGCATTAAAAGACAAAATTGAGATTGAGAGGATAGAAAGGTGAGGGAAATGGAGATAAAAGATGTGCTTAATGAAAAGATGATGGTTTTTGATTTGAAAGCGAAAACAAAGGAGGAAGTCCTAGAAGAGTTAGTGAAAATTTTAAAGGAAAATGATGTGGTAGATGATGAAAAAGGTTTTTTAGAGGTTGTTAAGAAAAGAGAAGAGGAATTTTCTACAGGAATAGGCTATGGAGTAGCAATACCTCACGGAAAGAGTAGTCTTGTGAAAAAGCCTTCAATCGTGTTTGGCAAATCCCAAAATGGGATTGATTATAATTCAATGGATGGTAAGCCCGCTCATCTTTTTTTCCTAATTGCTGTACCAGACAATTCAAATGAGCTACACCTAAAAGTTTTGGCTGATCTTTCAAGGGCTTTGATGCATAAGGAGGTGAGGGAAGCGCTGGAGAAGGCTTCTACACCGGAGGAAGTTATAAGAGCTTTTGAAAATTAAACTTTAAGAGAGGGGAGTAATCATGAAGAAAATTGTTGCCGTAACAGCTTGTCCTACAGGTATTGCACATACCTATATGGCGGCGGAGAATCTGCAGATGGCAGCAAAAGAGATGGGAGTTGACATAAAAGTAGAGACTCAAGGGTCAATAGGTGCAGAAAATGCTCTTACAGAAGAGGACATAAGAGAAGCGGATGCTGTTATAATTGCTGCTTCCACTAAGGTGGACAAATCAAGATTTGCTGGGAAACCTGTTCTGGAAGTTGGCGTGGAAGATGCTATAAAAGATGCAAAAGGGCTTATTGAAAAAGCTTTAAAGATGGAGAAACCTACTGACTATGTGGAGAAAGTACAGGAGATTCACAAAGAAAGAGCTGCTCAGAGGACAGGAGCCTACAAGCACCTCATGACAGGTGTTTCCTACATGATACCTTTTGTAGTTGCAGGCGGTATTTTAATTGCGCTTTCTTTCTTCTGGGGATATAAGGCGTTTGAAGTAGAAGGAACCTTACCATGGGCTTTGATGAGAATTGGCGGTGGTTCAGCATTTGCGCTGATGGTACCAATTTTGTCAGGGTATATAGCATTTTCTATAGCAGATAGACCTGGCCTTGTTCCTGGTATGGTAGGTGGTATGCTGGCAGTATCAACAGGTGCAGGATTTTTAGGCGGAATCATTTCAGGATTTTTGGCAGGGTATACGGTAGACTATTTGAAGAAGTTAATAAAACTGCCTAGGACTTTAGAAGGTTTAATGCCAGTATTGATATTGCCGGTATTGTCTACTTTAATAGTAGGACTTTTAATGATATATGTGATTGGTTCACCAATGAAAGCTATTATGACATCTTTGACTAACTGGCTTACAGGGATGAGCTCTACAAATGCGGTTATTTTCAGAGCAATATTAGGACTTATGATGGCTTTTGATATGGGTGGTCCTGTTAACAAGACAGCTTATACCTTTGCAACAGGGCTTTTGGGCTCAAATGTGTTTACTCCGATGGCAGCAGTTATGGCAGCTGGTATGACACCGCCACTTGGCCTTGCACTTGCAACAGTTTTATTTAAAGATAGATTTACAAAAGATGAAATAGAAGCCGGTAAAGCAGCTTGGGTATTGGGAGCCTCCTTTATAACAGAAGGGGCTATACCTTTTGCAGCAGCAGACCCATTTAGGGTAATACCTTCTATAATGGTGGGTTCTGCAGTTACAGGCGCACTTTCAATGCTTTTCCACATTGAATTAAGGGCTCCTCACGGAGGTATATTTGTGATACCTATAGCTGTTTCAAATCCACTTCTTTATATTGGTGTGATAGCAGTCGGTACAGTTGTAACTGCCTTAATGGTTGCACTTCTTAAAAAGAAAGTAGAATAAAAAATCAGGGCAAGCTCTTGTTTGCCCTGACTTTTTATTTGTTAAAAGGATTTTGCACTCTTACTTTACCAAAGTACTGCCCTGAATTTAAATCCTCGCTCCATATTATTTCACAATCAAGATTAACTGCACTGACAATTATCAACGAATCCCAAAAAGAAATCATATAGCGTTGGGAAACTCTAATTGCTTCCAGGATATCTTTAATATCTATCACACTCAATTTCCAACTTCTAAGGTCCGAAATAATTTCTGCAGCTTCTACTGGGGACAAAGGTTTTTTTACCTTTTTTGTAATAGTTACATAAAATTCTTGAAGGACTTGGGTGCTTAAACAACCATTCCTTTCATACCATAACTCTTTTAATAGTTCTTTTGCGATTTCATGTTTTTCACCTGCAGATACATCATATGCATAAACTAAAACATTCGTATCGACAAATTGCAAATCTTTATTGCCTTTCATATAAATCATCTCTGCTCCACGTGATTTTACCTTCTGTACCCAAGTCAAAACCCTTTTCTAATATGCTTATATGACGCAGCTTAGCTCTCTCATACAAATCTTCTTTTCTTACTATTTCTTCTAGTGTTTCTGTTAAAAGGCCGGATACTGATGTTTGTCTGTCTATGGCTATATGTTTTATCTTTTGCAATAAATCCTTAGGTAAAGATAGCGTGATATTTTGTATTTCCATTTTTCGTTTACTTTTTTTCATAAAATCCCCTCCTTCCACGTAATCTAGTATATCACATTTTTACGTGTAACTCAATTGACAAATTATATTTTCCCTAGCGTATAGATTTTCTTTACTACTGAGGGAGTACTACTATATGCATAGGATACATGGTATAATATCTATAAAGTAAATTTGTTGTATGAGTTGAGGGGAGTTGAAAGCATGAAATTTATTAGGAAAGTTGCAAATAGTGATATATTGGCAGATATAATGGAGATTCCGGAAGAATTAAGAGGGAAAAAGGTTGAAATAATTGTCCTACCATACGAAAATATGGAGGATGTAGATTCAAAAGAGCAAAAAAGACGACTGCGAGGAGCATTATCAAAATATAAAAATGAAAAGCTTATAGAAAAAGAGAATGAAGCTTGGGCAAGTGCGGTGATGGAAAATTATGAAAATAGTTGATGCAAATATAATTTTAAGGTATCTATTAGATGATATAGATGAATTAGCAGAAAAAGCGTCACTTAGCCAAGTTTCGTTTTCTTTTTATTTGTTAAAAGGATTTTGTACCTTTACTTTGCCAAATACTGACCTGAATTTAAATCCTCACTACATACGAGAAAAAAGCAGCCAGAGCCAGAATATTAGCAGAATTGGTCTATAAGAAGAATGCTGTTGATAGAATGTTTGCGGAGGTGATGAAAATGTTAAGGCTTGAGGATTCTGAAACTTACAGAAAACTAATAAAAGAAGGAGAAAGAAACAAAAGTATAGAGATAGCTAAAAAACTATTAAAAGAAGGAATGGATATTGATAAAATCGCTCAAATAACTGAGTTGCCAAAAGAAGAAATAAAGAAATTGTTAAATTAAAAAAAGAAGTATATGGAAAGGTAAATTAAAACCTGCCTCTTTTATTTTTTTTATGGGGGTACTATTCAAGAGTACTTTTTCATAAAAATATCACTCTGCGTAATTTAGCGAGAAAAGTAAAAGAGGCAAGCAGTAACTTGCCTCTTTTACTCTATATCAATTCTTCTTTTCTTTGGCTTGCTCGGATGGAGTTTTGGCATTGTGATTTTGAGTATTCCATTTTCAAATTTAGCTGTGGTCCTTTCAGGGTCCACTTCTGCGGGTAACTCAATTCTCCTCGCGAAGCTTCCATAATATCTCTCTCTGATGTAATAGTTTTTGTCCTCTTTTTCTTCGTCTACTGAAGTCTGCCCTTTTATTTCCAATATGTTGTCGTAAACATTTATTTCTATATCTTTTTTGTCAACTCCGGGAAGTTCAGCAGTTGCAACTATTTCTGTCTCTGATTCTACTATGTCCACTCTTGGCCTTGAAAACAGGCCGGATAAGGAAGGGAAATTTATGTCAAAGATGCTGGGCAGGTTTCTTATGTTGATGTCAAAGGGCCAGTCCCACCAGTCTCTTCCTCTTCTCATTAAGCTCATTTTACATCACCTCCATATTTTTCTATTATTTATTATAGCACATTGATAAATTTTTGCAATTATTAGGATTCACAAAAACTTCACATTTAATTCTTATTTTTATATTCTTTTTGTGGTAAAATTTATGAGGGCATGTAGAAAAGATATGAGGAAGTGGTGGAATGAGGCCGGATGAAAAAGATGTAGGCAAGTTGTACTTTTCTGTTATGGTTCTTTTCATAACTTTGGGATATCTGGTTCAAAAAGCGTCATTGTACATAGGGATATTGATTACTGAAATTGTTTTTGTGTTAATTCCTGTAATTGTTTATCTCTTAATTAAGCGCTATGATGTAAAATATGTGCTAAGGTTAAATCCTTTAAAAAGTGAATTTGTCCTCCTTCTTGTATTCATTGCTATTGCTTCCTGGGGTGTGTCCGGATTTTTGGCAGTTCTGACAAATTATTTTCTTTCAAAGCTGGGGAAAGTTCCTGTGATGCAGATTCCTCCTGCTCAGGACTTTAATGAACTTATTATTCAATTAATAATTTTTGGGCTGGTGGCAGCCTGCTGTGAGGAAATTTTTATGAGAGGCCTTGTAATGAGAAGCTTTGAAATGAGAGGATCCATAAAGAGCGTTGTTATTACAGCAATTTTATTTGCCATGCTTCATTTGAATGTGCAAAATTTTTTAAGCATATTGTTTTTGGGAACTATATTGGGGTATGTGGTTTACAGGACGGATTCTATATTTGCTGGAATGATAGTGCATTTTACAAATAATGCTATTTCAACTATTTTGTCTTACTTTATTTCTCAGTCAGGTATGGCTAATGTATCAGGTGTGGAAAGAATAAGCATACCTTTTTCGGCGGTTTTATTCTACGGTGTCATTGCAGTTTTTTCAGGGATGATTCTTTATGCTCTTTTGAGAAGATTTACCGCTATGACTACACCGTATGTAATAAAAGGAGGTACAGGGGTAAAAGAGGATGTAAAAGTCTTTTTATACTGGCCTTTTTTCCTTTCTATTTTAATATTTTTGTATAGAGTCACGTGGCAAATGGTAAAAATAGCTCAGTAAAAGTTGTTGACCTTTATGGTATAATAGGGTAGAATAGTGGATAGAGGGGAATGCAATCGGTTTCATATGGGTGGTGATGAGAATGAATGTTACAATTAAGGATGTAGCGAAAAGAGCCAATGTAGCGCCTTCTACGGTTTCCAGGGTTATTGCGGACAGCCCTCGCATTAGCAAGGAGACAAAGGAAAGAGTCTGGAAGGCAATGGAAGAACTAGGGTACTACCCAAATGCCATTGCCAGAAGCCTTGCCAGCAAGGTGACAAATACGCTGGGGCTTATAATGCCCCGTTCCACAGAAGAAGCTTTTTCCAACCCCTTTTTCCCTGAGGTTATGAGGGGTATAAGCGTTGTGGCCCACAGGGAAAAATATGATTTGCTTTTGTCAACCTCCGGGAATAAAGAAGAGGAAAAAGAAGCGGTAATAAGGATGGTAAAAGGGAAAAGGGTGGATGGGATAATTCTTTTGTCCTCAAGAACTACTGATGAGCTTATACCGTGGTTAAGGGATGAAAAATTTCCTTTTGTGGTGATAGGCAAACCTCTTGATGCTAGAGGTGTTTACTGGGTCGACAATGACAATATAGGTGCTTCCAAGCTTGCTACGAATTACCTTATAAAGCACGGGCATAGAGAAATCGCTTTTATAAGCGGTTCGCTGGAGTATGTGGTGAGTTTGGACAGGTTGGATGGTTATAAGCTGGCTCTTGAAGAAAATGGATTGACTTTTAAGAGGGAGCTGGTGGAGCAGGAGGAATTTTCTGAAGACGGTGGATACAGGGCTATGATGAAAATACTTGAGAGGGCAAAGCCCACAGGAGTAGTTGTCACAGACGATGTGATGGCTTTTGGCGTGATAAGAGCTACTATTGACAAGGGATTTAGGGTACCGGAGGATATTTCTATAGTAGGCTTTAACAATATTCCTTTGTCTGCTTTTGCGAATCCACCTCTCACGACGATAGATATATCCACTTTTGAGCTGGGGATAAAATCAGCAGAACTTCTAATTGCAAGGTTAAAGCAAAAAGAGATTGAGTCGGATCATATAATTGTGCCGGTAAAGCTTATAGAGAGAAAATCTTGTGTTTCCAGATAGAGGTGTATCCAAAGGGGTTGTATTATATGACAGAGGAGAAAGGAGAAGACTTACCTGAAGGAGTAAATCTTCTCCTTTATTTTTTGTTCTCTTCTAGAAATTTTTCTCCTACCTCGTATATGTTGCCAGCTCCTATTGTGAGGACTAAGTCACCTTCTTCTGTGTTTTCTTTTAGATATTCTACAATGGAGTCAAAATCCTTTATATAAAGGACGTCCTTTCCTCTTTTGAAGATCAAATCTACTAAGTCTTTTGAAGATACAATTCCTGTGTCTTTTTCTCTTGCGGCATATATGTCAGTTATTATTATTTTGTCAGCAGCATCAAAAGATTCGGCAAAGTCGGAAAGCAAAGCTTTTGTCCTTGAATAGGTGTGGGGCTGGAATATGGCTATTATCCTTTTGTGAGGATAATTTTTCGCAGCCTCTAAAGTTGCATGTATTTCTGCAGGGTGATGAGCGTAATCATCTACAACTGTAACCCCTTCTACTACTCCTTTGACTTCAAATCTTCTGTGGGTGCCTTTAAATTCTTTTATATATTCTTTAGCCTTTTCTGTGTCAACTCCTAGAAGGTAAGTTACAGCAAGAGAAGCGAGAGCATTGTATATATTGTGCTTGCCAGGAATGGAGAGCTTAAAATGCCCTATAAATTTTCCTCTGTAATAAACATTAAAACTTGCGCAGCCTTTTTCATCGTAAGTTATATCTTTTGCCTGCCAATCGCTTTTTTCGTTAATGCCGTATGTTACGATGTTTTTCTCCAAGCCTTTTATCACATGCATTGTATTTGCATCGTCTTTGCAGGCTACTACAAAGCCATCTGAAGGAACAAGGCTTGCAAATTGTCTGAAGGACTGCTTTATGTTGTCAATATTTTTAAAGTAGTCCAGATGGTCTGAGTCTACGTTTAGTATTACAGCTATGTAGGGATAAAATTTGAGGAAGCTGTCCGTGTATTCACAGGCTTCTGTGACGAAGTATTCACTTTTTCCCACCCTCACATTTCCGCCTATTGCATCTATTTCTCCTCCAACCAAGACCGTTGGGTCATAGCCTGCTCTGTCAAGTATTACTGAAATAAGAGAGGTTGTGGTGGTTTTTCCATGGCTTCCTGCAACAGCAACACCAAATTTGTATTTTTTCATTATAAGGCCTAGAAGTGTAGCCCTGTCTATTATGGGAATTCCCAGTTCTTTTGCTTTTTGGTATTCCACATTGTCATCATGTATCGCTGCTGTATATACCACAAGGTCAGCGCCTATCACGCTTTCTGCCATATGAGGGATATTTATTTTTGCCCCTTCTTTTTCGAGCCTTTCAATCAAATGAGAGTTTTTTATGTCTGAGCCTGTTATTGTATGTCCTTCCTCCAGCAGTATATGAGCTAACCCGCTCATGCTTATACCGCCAATTCCAATAAAATGAATTCTTTTAAATTTTTCAAGATCTATTTCCATAAAATGCACCTCTCGTTTCTACTTCATATTATTGCCATCATATGGTTAGAATATGCTAGACGCCTTTTTGTTGTCACTGTTTTATAAAAAAATTATACCACATGTTGCAGAAAAGTGAACTTTTAAATATAATTTTAGTATAAAAGTTTGTGAATTGGAGGTTAATTTTTGATGGAAAAGTATAAAAGGTATGAGAGGCTTGTGGCTCTTCTCAAATTTTTTACTGACAATCCCAACAAATTGGTAAACCTCGAGCAGTTTATGGATATGTTTAATATAGCTAAGTCTTCGGCTTCAGAAGATATAGATATTTTAGAAGAGATATTAGAAAAATTTGATATGGGGAAATTGATGACTTTTCCGGGGGCTGGCGGAGGAGTCAAGTATATCCCTGTTTCAAGTTTAAAAAGCTATGTGCCTTTTGTGAAAGAGGTATGTGAAAGACTTAAAGACCCTTCAAGGATAATTCCAGGGGGTTTTCTGTACACAGCTGATTTGATTTATTCTCCTCCCATTGTGAGTAAAATTGCTGAGGTTTTAGTGTATCCCTTTATTGAAAAAGAGATTGACGCTGTTGTTACTGTGGAGACAAAAGGGATACCTATTGCCCTCATGTGCGCAAGGGTTTTGAATGTGCCACTGGTGATAGTGAGGAAAGACAGCCGTGTGACAGAAGGTTCTTTTGTGTCCATAAATTATGTGTCAGGTTCTCAAAGGCATATAAGGTCTATGTCGTTGGCAAGAAGGGCTCTTGACAAGGGAGCAAAAGTCCTCCTGGTGGACGATTTTATGAAGGCAGGAGGCACTTTGAAGGGCATGACAGAGCTTATGGAAGAATTTGATGCTCATGTTGTGGGGGCAGGAGTGATGATTGCGACAGAGGAACCTAGGGAGAAGTTGATAGACAATTACATCTCTATTTTTGTGTTAAAAAATGTGGAGGAAGAAAAGAATATTGTAGAGATAGAGATAAGTGACTGGATCTTAAAATAAAAATTTTTATTTCATGAAGGAAATTTTAAGTTTTTGGCGAATATATTAAAGAGAGGGATAAGCCTGATTCTTGCGGAGATTGCAAGAAAAAGACAGCAGTCAATGAAGCAGGAAAAGGCAGTTCCTAATTCAACACAGGTCTATGCTTCAGGAAGGTGGTGAACTCAATGAAGATTACAGACGTAAGGGTGAGGAAATTAAACGACGAAGGCAGGATGAAAGCAGTTGTTTCTGTGACTTTTGACAATGAATTTGTAGTTCACGACATCAAAGTTATAGAAGGGCAAAATGGTTTGTTTATTGCTATGCCTAGCCGTAAAACTCCTGAAGGGGAGTTTAAAGATATCGCTCACCCTATAAACTCAGATACGAGGAATAAGTTGCAGAAGGCTATCCTTGAAGAATACGAAAAAGCAAAAGAAAACAATTCTAACAAGGAATAAAAAGGAGCTCGTCTCCTTTTTATTTTTTTGTTGAACTTTGCGGGAATTATAGTTAAAATAGTATAGGGCGGAATAGTAGATTTTTTATAGAAGGTGGGTAAAGTGGAAGAGCTAGTAAGTGTGATTCTGGCGGCTGGGTTAGGGAAACGAATGAAGTCAAAGTATCCAAAGGTTGTTCACAAAGTGTGCGGCAAGCCAATGGTAAAATGGGTAGTGGAGGCAGCACAAGAAGCAGGCAGCAAGGAAGTAATCGTTGTAGTGGGGCACGGCCGGGAAATGGTAGAGGAAGTGCTTGGGGATGAGGTGAAGTACGCATACCAGAAAGTTCAGCTTGGAACAGGTCATGCTGTGATGATGGCAGAAGAGTTTTTGCCTCTTGAGGGAATGGTTTTAATACTCACAGGGGATACTCCTCTTATCACTTCTGACACCTTGAGAAAGCTTGTAGAGTATCACATCAGCGAAGGAAATGATGTTACTATTTTATCTTCTATTTTTGACGACCCTACAGGCTATGGAAGGATAATAAGGGATGAAAGTGGAAACGTTGTAAAGATTGTGGAAGAAAAGGACGCAAGCGAAGAAGAAAAAAGAGTAAAAGAGATAAATTCGGGGATGTACGTTGTGGATATCGCGAAATTAAGAGCTGCTTTAAAGGAGATAACTAATGATAACGCTCAAGGAGAATACTATTTGACAGATGCTGTAGAGATTATAAGGAATATGGGAGGAAAAATTGGTGCTGTAGTTGGGGAGTCAGAAGAGATAATAGGAGTAAATTCCCGAGTTCAGCTCTCAAATGCGGAAAAGGTGATGAGAAGGAGAATAAATGAAAAGCACATGGAAAATGGAGTAACGATAATAGACCCAGACAGCACTTATATAGATGCAGAAGTTGAAATTGGACGGGATACTGTTATCTTGCCAGGAACTATTCTGCAGGGTAAGACTAAGATAGGGGAAGACTGTGAAATAGGGCCTAATTCGAGGATTGTGGACTCTACCATTGGAAATGGATGCAATGTTATGTATTCGGTAGTGCTCTCATCAAGTGTGGGCAACAATGTTAAAATAGGGCCTTTCGCCCACATAAGGCCTGAATCTGTGATAAAAAATAATGTCAAGATTGGCGATTTTGTTGAGATAAAGAAGTCTGTGATTGATGAGGGGAGTAAAGTGCCTCACCTCACTTATGTAGGAGATGCAGAGCTTGGGAAGAATGTCAACATGGGTTGCGGTTCGATCACTGTAAATTATGACGGAAAGCAGAAGCACAAGACCATTATTGGGGACAATGTGTTTGTGGGTTGCAATGTCAACCTTGTAGCACCTGTGAAAATTGGCAATAATGCGTATATTGCTGCGGGGTCTACTATTACAGAAGATGTGCCTGAAGGAGCCCTCGCCATTGCGAGGAGCAGACAGACCAATAAAGAGGGCTGGGTAGAGGAAAGAATAAAAAAAGGGAGGCTTTAGTGTAAAAATGGCGAGGTATACTAACTCACTTAAGATTTTTACGGGAAATTCAAATCCTAAGCTGGCCAGTGAAATAGCTGAACACTTGGGTCTTAAACTGGCAGATTCAGAAGTTGGCACATTTAGCGATGGAGAAATAAGTGTGAGAATAGGGGAGAGCGTAAGGGGAGCAAGCGTTTTTGTAATTCAGTCGACTTGTGCTCCTGTGAACAACAATTTGATGGAGCTTCTCATAATGATTGACGCTTTCAAAAGAGCTTCAGCTGCTGAGATTAACGCAGTCATACCCTATTACGGGTACGCAAGGCAGGACAGGAAAGCAAAAGCTAGAGACCCTATAACTGCTAAACTGGTGGCTGACCTCATCACAGCAGCAGGAGCCCACAGAGTAGTCACGATGGACTTGCACGCTCCTCAGATTCAAGGGTATTTTAACATTCCTGTAGACCATCTATTAGGTGGGCCTATTCTTGCCAAGTACTTCATGGATAAGGAATTGGGAGATGATGTGGTGGTTGTGTCTCCTGACCATGGAAGTGTCACAAGGGCAAGGTATTTTGCAGAAAAATTAAATGCTCCTCTGGCCATCATTGACAAGAGAAGGCCAAAAGCAAATGTAGCCGAGGTTATGAATATAATTGGCGATGTCAAGGGTAAAAAAGCGATACTTGTAGACGACCTAATTGACACTGCAGGGACGCTTGTACAGGCGGCAGAAGCCCTTTTAGACCACGGAGCAGTGGAGATTTATGCCTGTGCAACACATGGTGTGCTTTCAGGTCCTGCCATTGAAAGGCTTAAAGAATCTCCTATCAAGGAAGTTGTCATAACCGATACCATTCCTCTCCCTGAAGAAAAGAAGATTGACAAGATAAAAGTGAGGTCTGTGGCGCCGCTTTTTGCAGAGGCAATTTTGAGAATACACGAGGGCATGTCTGTCAGCAAGCTTTTCACATAAGGCACTTTATGTGCCTTTTTTGTTTATGGTATAATTTAAAAAAGAACATATGATACAGAGGGTGGTTTTGTGGGAGAAAGCCAGAAGATTTATGTGGTGGATGATGACAAAAATATATGCGAAATTGTCTCTTTATATCTCGAAAAAGAGGGTTTTGAAGTGGAGCAGATATACGACGGGCAGACAGCTCTTAGAAAGATACAGGAAAAGCCTCCAAAGCTTGTAATACTCGATATAATGCTTCCGGGAATTGATGGAATTGCACTTTGCAAAGAAGTAAGAAAATTTTCTAAAGTGCCAATAATTATGCTTACTGCAAAAGGAGACACTTTGGACAAGGTTTTAGGACTTGAGATAGGAGCTGATGATTATATTGTCAAACCTTTTGACGGGAAGGAGCTTGTAGCAAGGGTTAAAGCAGTTTTGAGAAGGTATGAGGGCGAAAGTGAGGATAAATCTGTGTCCTATCCTGACTTGTACGTTAGTTTAAGCGAGTACAAAGTCATCTACAAAGGAAAAAATATTGACCTTACGCCGAAGGAGTTAGAGCTTCTTTATTTTCTCTGCACACATCCCAATAGAGTGTTTACAAGGGACCAGCTTTTGGAGAATGTGTGGGGCTATGACTACATGGGGGACAGCAGGACGGTGGATGTGCACATAAAGAGGTTGAGAGAGAAGGTGGGAGAGGGTCCAAACTGGAAGCTCACGACTGTTTGGGGAGTAGGTTATAAGTTTGAGGTGAACTGAATTTGAAGAAAAACAGGCTTTTTAAAAAGCTTTTTATAAGCAATATAATAATTGTTGCCATAACTTTGGCTGTCGTCTCTATAATGTTTTACATCATGTTTCAGAATTACTATTTTGCTGAAAAAGAAAAAATAATGCTGGAAGAGGCACAGGAGATAAACGCTATTTTGAACGAGTTTGCGGTAGGGGATATAAATTTAGATAAGTGGAATCAGGAGCTTAATGTTGTGACGAGACTTATTAATGCAACAGTGTGGATTGTGGACAAGGAGGGCCTTGTTTACAGCCAGTCTCAGCAGGGAAAGCCGTGGATGAAGATTACTCTCAGTAAGGCTGATATACAAAATATTTTAAAAGGAGAATCCATTGTAAAAAAAGGCTATTTTGGAGGGGCTTTTACAAGCCCTGTGCTTACAGTGGGAGTTCCTCTTGTGATAAAGGGGCATATTGAAGGAGCCATATTCATGCACGCATCACTGGAAGAGATGAACAGGACGGTTTTGAACATTTTCCTTTTGATGCTTTTATCAGGCGGAATGGCTTTTGTAGTGAGCTTTATATTGATATCCTACACTTCAAACAGAATATCTGAGCCTCTTAAGAAAATGAGCCTTGCTGCAAGAGAGATAGCAAAAGGGAATTTTTCTGCAAGAGTTGACCATTTTGAAGAGGATGAGATAGGGGATTTAGCACGGTCTTTTAATGTGATGGCAAGGGAACTTGCACAGCTCGAAGATATGAGGAAAGAATTTGTCGCAAATGTCTCCCATGAGCTCAGGTCTCCAATAACCTCAATACAAGGCTATATAGACGGCATATTGGATGGGACTATTCCTAAAGAAAAAACTTATGATTACCTCAAAGTGGTGCAGGAAGAGACGAGAAGGATGTCCCGGTTGATAAATGACCTTCTGGAGATGACAAAGCTTGAGTCGGGAGAGTTTCCTCTTAATAGAACTGAGTTTGACATAAATGAGCTCATAAGAATTTGCATTATAAAGTTTGAAAAAAGAATAGTAGAAAAAGACCTTACAGTAAAGGTGGATTTTGAGGAGGATAGGAGGTTTGTTTTTGCAGATAGAGACAAGATAGAGCAGGTCTTGACAAATTTAATAGACAATGCTATAAAGTTTTCTAAGCCAAAGGGCATTATTCACCTCTTTACTGAGGTTAAAGGGGATAAGGTCTTTATCACTGTTAAAGACAATGGAATAGGTATATCTCCTGAAGATTTAGAGCACATATGGGAAAGATTTTACAAAGCGGATAAGTCAAGAGGAAAGGACGGCGCTGGTCTTGGCCTTTACATTGTGAAGAAGATAATAGAGGCTCACAAAGAGGAGATATGGGCAGAAAGTGAGCTTAAGAAAGGGACTTCTTTTACCTTCACTCTTCCGATAAAAAAAGTTTAAGAAATTACAATAAAATATTTACATTTTGTTAACAGTTTGTTAACAATTTGAGTTTATAATAACAATCGAGAGAGACAAATGCCTCTCCTTGAGCTCCCTTATCATAGCGGTCCAAGAGAAATTCTTGGGCCGCATGTTTATTTCAAGATGAAAGTGTGGAAAATTCTTAATAAAAACTACCCAAAATCTTTACATGGTGTTCATAATTTGTTAATAAAAAGGAAGTATAATTAGAATCGAGAAAAGGAAAGGGAGTGAGTGAGGATGAGCATGGACTATGAAAGAGATTTTGAAAATAATATTGAAAAAAAGGACCCTGAAAGCATGGTTCCTCCACAGGAAAATTTAGAGGATATGCCACAGGAGATGTCGGAAAAACCTTCTGTGGACACAGCTTCTCCTGCTCCAAAAGTGGAGTTCAGGAACAATAAAAAGAGCATAGGGCGAATGGTCAAGAGGTTCAGAAGAAAGCTGATTGCCTCTTTTGTGGCAGTTGCTTTAATCGCCGCTATAATTGGTGGCGGTGTGACAGGAGCTGTGATGAAATACTATGGAACCCAAAATGATGCGTCAACACAAGTTGTTACAAGATATTTACCTCTAGATGCTACTTCATCAGACGAAAGCGGTATTTTAAATTTGATACCTAATATTTACAAAATTGTAAGCCCAGCAGTTGTGGAAATTGACACAAGTACCGCTTATAGAAGTGGCTACAGGACAGAATACGTGCCTAAAGGAAGTGGCTCTGGATTTATCATAAGCACAGATGGATATATTGTCACAAACAATCACGTCATTGAAGGAGCTTCAAAGATTACAGTAAAACTTTTAGATGGCAGAAGTGCTGATGCGAAATTGATAGGTAAAGACCCAAGGACAGACCTTGCAGTTTTAAAGATTAACCTTCCTAATTTACCTGTTGTAAAACTTGGAGATTCTTCTAAATTGCAACCTGGTGAACTGGCAATAGCTATAGGCAATCCTCTGGGAGATTCCTTTGCAGGTACAGTGACAGCAGGGATAATAAGCGGACTCAACAGAAACTTGCAAAGTGATTACGGGCCTGTAAAACTCATACAGACAGATGCGGCTATAAACCCCGGTAACAGCGGTGGACCTCTTGTAAACAGCAAAGCAGAGGTTATAGGTATAACAAGTGTCAAGCTTACTTCTATAGGACCTAGCATCCAAGACCCATTTGGGCTTTTCCAGGGGCAGAGCACTCCAGTTGAAGGCATGGGATTTGCTATTCCGATAAACGAAGCTAAGCCTATAATTGAGCAGCTCATAAAGCACGGGTACGTTGAAAGGCCTATGATGGGAATAGGTGCTCAGACAATAACGCCACAAGATGCAGCTCAATACAACTTGCCAGTAGGAGTATATGTGGTACAGGTTCAGCCTGGAAGCGGTGCAGAAAAAGCAGGAATTCAACCAGGAGATGTGATAATAAAAGCGGATGGCAAGCAGATTAAGTCTTTTGAAGACCTACAGAGCGTTATAAACAGCCACAAAGTTGGAGATGTTATAAATGTCACCATCTGGAGAAATGGAAGGACATTCACAGTTTCTGTAGAATTGCAAAGCAGTGCAAACTTTCAATAAAAAATAAAAGGCCTCCCACGCACCTGCCTGCCGACTTTACAGTCGGCAGGTTGTTTTTTATTGACTACATATGTATAATTAATCTTATAAGGAAGGGTGAGAGCATGTACATAATAGCTGGTCTTGGAAATCCGGGAAAAGAATACGAGGGCACGAGGCACAATGTAGGCTTTATGGTGATAGATGCCCTTTCAAAAAAGCTTGGGATAGAGGTTTCAAGGCTTAAATTCAAGTCCCTCATGGGGGAAGGGCATTTTAAAGGCGAAAAAGTGATACTTTTGAAGCCTCAGACGTTTATGAATTTGAGTGGCGAAGCCCTGTACGATGCTGTAAATTTTTATAAAATTCCGCTTGAAAATGTAATTGTGGTATATGATGATAAAGACCTTGAGGTGGGAAAAATAAGGATAAGGAGAAAAGGAAGTTCAGGCGGTCACAATGGCATGAACTCAATAATATATCTTTTAAACAGCGAAGACTTTCCTAGAGTGAGAATAGGTATTGGGAAGCCAGAAGATGGCGACCTTGTAAGGCACGTTCTGGGGCGATTTAGCGATGAAGAGAAAAAGGTGATAGATGAGGCGGTGGAAAGAGCAGCAGAAGCCGTGATTGACATAATGGAGAATGGAATAGAGCATGCCATGAGCAGATTTAATGGCTAGAGGAGTTTGAGGATGTGGGTTTTATCAGGAATGGCAGGTATTGTTGTAGCATATCTTTTAAATAGCGCTGTGGTGAAAAGGTATGGTGAGAGGGCTGTAATCTACATCGTCCCTTTTATTGAAGAAAGTTCAAAGACTGTCTTTGGGTATCTGACATCTTCTATTCTTGCCTCTCACTTTATGTTTGGGATTGCAGAAGCAGTAAATGATTACACAAAAGCTTCATATAAAATAAATGGAAGGGCTGCAGTTTTGAGCATCTTGAGCCATTCAATTTTTGGAGTAATTTCTTATGTGCTTGTTGAAAAAGTTAACCTTTTTGTGGCGATTTTATCTGCTTCACTTCTTCACTTGCTTTGGAATAGGTTTATGCTGAGGTGATAAAACATGTTTACGGTGCAGATTGAAGAATTAAAAGAAGTAAAAGCGATAGAGGAAGAGTTAAAGCAAGGAAGAGGACCTGTTCTGATATACGGCCTTGCAGATTCTCAAAAAGCTCACATAGCACATTATCTCATGAAGAAATTTAATAAAAAGGTCCTAGTGATAACCCCTGACGATGTGGAGGCAAGGAGAATATACGAAGACCTGTACTCCTTTAATGAAGGAGAGGCTTCTCTTTTCCCTAAACGGGATATAGTGTTTTACAAAATAGACGCAGCAAGCCACGAAATCGTATTTGAGAGACTTAAAGTGATAAAAAGGCTTTCTGAAGATAGGCCTTATGCTGTTGTTGCTTCCGTAGATGCTTTACTTGACAAGATGCCTCCTTTTTACCTTTTTAGAAAGTACCAGTTCAGCCTGAAGATTGGTGACAAAATTGATTTAGGAAAGTTTCTAAAAAAGTTAGAGGTAATGGGATATGAGAGAGTGCAGATGGTGGAAGGGAAAGGGCAGTTCAGCGTAAGAGGCGGGATAATCGATATTTTTCCTTCTACTGAAGAGTATCCTTTCAGGATAGAGCTTTTTGACGATGAAGTGGATTCTTTGAGGACTTTTGATGTCATGACACAGAGGTCTATTAAAACAGCAGAAGAGGTTTTTATCTTCCCGGCTACTGAATTTATAGTGGAAGAAGAACACATAAAAAGAGGAATATCTTCTCTGTCAAAGGACTTAAATTCATATCTTTCAAAAATCAGGAAGACAAAAAGTGGAATGGCCGAAAAGTTAAGAGAGAAGTTTGACGAGATAATGGAAGAGATAAGCCAGGGGAAAAAGAGGGAGAGCATAAAGGTACTCATAAACTATTTTTACGAAGACCTTCAATCTATCAAAGATTACGTAGGAGAAGATGCTATTGTAATTTTGGATGAGACAAACAGGATTAAGCAGAGGGTAAGTAATCTGCAATTAGAATTTAATGAAAATTTCAAAAATTTACTAGAAAGAGGAGAAGTGATCCCTGAGCAGAGAGAAATTTTCTTTGACTACACTGAAGTAGAGGAAAGGCTCAAAAACAATTTTTTGGTAATAATGAACACATTAGCGAAGCCGGAGGGAGAACTTCACCCGCAAAGGATTGTTAATTTTGTATCAAGGTCTATGCACTCTTTCCACGGAAAAATGGACCTTCTTGTGGAGGACCTTAAGTACTACAAAGCGACTGGATATAGAGTGCTTCTTTTAAGCGGCAATAAGGATAGGGCAAAGATTTTGAAGGAGACTTTGGAGGAGTACGGCATTGACTCTGTTGTGGTGGAGGATAATGAATATGACATACAAAGAGGGCAGGTGGTGATATACCCTGCTTCCATCACAAAAGGGTTTGAATACGTGGATGCTAAATTTGCGGTTATAAGCGATAGCGAAATATTTGGGCAAACTAAGAGGGCTAGAAAGCCTGTTAAGATGAGAAACGCTGAGAGGATAAAGAGTTTTACTGAGTTGGAAGTGGGCTCCTATGTAGTGCATGTCAATTACGGCATTGGCAAGTATGAAGGGATAGAGAAGATAAAGGTGGACGGAGTCATAAGGGATTATTTGAAGATAGTTTACGCCGGAGGCGATGTGCTATTTGTGCCTGTTGAGCAATTAGACCTTGTTCAAAAGTACGTAGGGCCTACTGACAACCCTCCAAAGCTTAACAAGCTTGGAGGAGGCGAGTGGATAAGAGCTAAGAGAAAAGCTAAAAAGGCGGCAGAAGACTTGGCAAAGGATTTAATCGAGCTTTACGCTAAAAGGCAGATGGCGAAAGGACATGCTTTTTCTCCCGATACGCCGTGGCAGAAGGAGTTTGAGGACCAGTTTCCCTATGAAGAGACTGAAGACCAGTTAAGGTGCATAAAAGAGATCAAAGAAGATATGGAAAAGGATAAGCCAATGGACAGACTTCTCTGCGGAGACGTGGGTTACGGGAAAACAGAGGTGGCTTTAAGGGCTGCTTTTAAAGCGGTGGCGGATGGTAAGCAGGTGGCGTTTTTGTGCCCTACTACTATTTTAGCTTATCAGCATTATACCAATTTTCTGGAAAGGTTTAAGGAGTTCCCTGTCAAGATAGAGATGTTAAGCCGCTTCAGGACTCCAAAAGAGCAGGCTCAGATAATTAAAGGGCTGGCGGACGGGACTATTGACATAGTAGTCGGAACCCACAGGCTTTTGCAAAACGATGTGAAATTTAAGGATTTGGGGCTTTTGATAATAGACGAGGAGCAGAGGTTTGGGGTGGTCCACAAGGAAAAGATTAAAAAGCTTAAGGAAAACATAGACGTTTTGACTCTTTCTGCAACGCCTATACCTAGGACACTGCACATGTCCTTAATTGGAATTAGGGATATGAGCATACTGGAAAATCCTCCTGAGGACAGGTTTCCTGTGGAGACCTATGTGGTGGAATTTAACGAAGAGCTCATAAAGGACGCTATTCTAAGAGAAGTGGGAAGAGGAGGACAGGTGTACTTTGTATACAACAGAGTACAGGGGATAGAGAAAATGGCTAATTTTATAAAGGAATTGGTGCCAAATTGCAGAATTGCAGTTGCTCACGGGCAGATGGAGGAAAACAAGCTGGAGCAGGTTATGGTGGATTTCTTGAAAGGGGAATACGATGTACTTGTGACTACCACTATAATTGAGACAGGGCTTGACATACCAAATGTGAATACCATAATAGTGTACGATGCGGATAAGCTGGGGCTTGCACAGCTTTATCAGCTGAGGGGAAGGGTAGGAAGGTCAAATAGGCTGGCTTACGCTTATTTTACCTACAGAAAAGATAAGGTGCTAAGCGAGGTGGCAGAAAAGAGGCTGGAAGCCATAAAAGAGTTTACTGAATTTGGTTCAGGTTTTAAAATTGCCATGAGGGATTTGGAGATAAGAGGAGCGGGAAATTTGCTCGGTGCAGAACAGCACGGGCACATTGATGCCGTTGGCTATGACCTTTATCTTAAGCTTTTAGAAGAGGCCATAAGGAATCTCAAAGGGGAACAGCCAAAGGAGGAAATAACTACCACTATAGATTTAAAAGTGAGCGCCTACATCGATTCCTCTTACATTGAGGATGAAAACTTAAGGCTTGAAATGTACAAGAAGATAGCTTCTATAGAGTCAAGAGAGGATATGATGGAGGTAGCAGAAGAGCTTATAGACAGGTTTGGCGATTATCCAAAGCCTGTTGAAGCACTTTTAGATATAGCCTATATAAAAGCGGTTGCGTCAAAACTTCACATGGTGGAAATAAGTGAAAAATCGAGTGGCGTAATTTTAAAGTTTAAAGATAAAGACTCTGTTGACATGGAAACTGTAGAAAAAATGGTAAGAGAGTACAAGGGCAACCTCACTTTTTCAAGCCAGTATCCGCCCTATCTTACTTATAAATACAACAAAAAAGAGACTTTGCTGAAAGAATTGATAGAACTTTTGGAGAAAATGAAAGATTTGCAGTTGGCAAAGAAATAAGATATAATAAAGCTATGTCAAATTTAAAATTAGGAGGCTGTAATTTTGAGGAGAAAAATTGCTTTATTTTTAGCTCTTATTTTTGTTGGAGTATCTCTTGTTTCATGTTCTTCTAAAAAAGAAGCTGTATCTGGGGATGTCGTCGCAGTAGTGAATGGAGAAAAGATTACTAATGCGGAGTACCAGCAAATTTTTGAACAGGTGAAAGAGCAGATTGAAAGTGCACCCACCTACACAAAAGACATTTGGAATCAGGACTATCAAGGCAAAAAATTTCTGGATTTTGTTAAAGAAAATGTTTTAGACAGCCTTGTGGCGCAAAAGCTTCTTGTTCAGGAGGCTAAAAAGAAAAACATCACTGTCACGGATAAGGAAGTAGAAGAAGAGTATAACAAGGAAAAGCAATTTAACAGCAAAGTTACAAAGGAGCAGATAAGAGAATATCTTTTGATAGACAAGCTTTTAGCAGAGTACACTAAGGATGTAAAAGTTACTGATGAGGAGCTTAAAAAATACTATGACGAGCACAAAGAGAGTTTTGAGGTCATGAGAGCTCGTCACATCCTCGTGGCTGATGAGAAGACGGCAGAAGATATATATCAAAGGCTTATGAAAGGTGAAGACTTTGCCGCTTTAGCAAAAGAATATTCCATTGATACAGCTACAAAGGATAATGGCGGAGATTTGGGAGAATTTCCCCATGGGGTGATGGTGCCAGAATTTGAGGAAGCAGCATTTTCCTTAAAGCTAGGGGAGATTTCTAAACCTGTAAAGACGCAGTACGGTTATCACATAATAAAATCAGAAGGAATTACTGTGAAGCCTTTTGATGAAGTGAAAGGAACAATTGAGAGCTACCTTTTAAATGACAAAAAGAACAAGGTCATAAAAGAAAAGTACGACGAACTCGTAAAGGCTTCTAAGATACAGAAATTTCCTGAAAATATAAAAGTGAAAGTAGGGTAGAGCTGGCATATAATTGCCAGCTCTTTTTTGCGCATAAATTTATGGAAAAATATAAATACTAATCTTGAGCTAAAAATTTTAGGAAATGGAGGTATTTACTTTGAAGGCTACAGGAATAGTTCGCAGGATAGACGATTTGGGAAGAGTTGTCATACCTAAGGAAATAAGGAGAACCCTTCGCATAAAAGAAGGGGATCCATTAGAAATCTTTACCGACAAAGAAGGGGAGATAATCCTAAAGAAGTACTCTCCTATAAGTGAATTGAGCGACTTTGCACAGGAATACGCTGATAGCATATACCAGTCTACAAAGCACGCTGTGTGCATAACTGATACAGACACAGTAATTGCTGTAGCAGGGGTTCCCAAAAAAGAGCTTATAGATAAACCCATAAGCCAGGAACTAGAGAATTACTTGGAGGAGAAAAAGACAGTAATTTTAGGAACAGGGAAAGACAAAGGGCCGATTAAAATAGCCGAAGGGCAGGAGTTTAGCATAACTTCTCAGGTGATTGTCCCTATAATTTCTAGAGGGGATACTATAGGAAGTGTTGTGATATTTACAAAAGAACCTGGAGAGACTGTGACAGAAGTGGAGGCAAAAATTGCTGAAACTGCTGCAGCTTTTTTGGGCAAACAGATGGAAGAATAAAACTATATACACCTTTTATATACCCCTCTGCATATTATGGAGTATGAAGAAAACGCAGGGGGGTATTTTATGGCTTTTCGCATAAATGACATTGTGATGAGGAAGTCCTATGGCTCTGACATTTTGTTCAGAGTCATTAATGTCATAGATAACAAAGGAGTAAGATATTACCTTCTGCACGGGCTTAACATGAGGATAATAGCAGATGCACCTGAAGATGACCTGATTGAAGCCTCCCGAGCTAAAATCGTGGAATACGATAGGCCTTATAGGGAAAAGGCAGAGTATCTTTTAAAAAAAATTGCTCAGTCAAAAAGCCTTCAGCGAAAGAAAGGCATGGCAAGAGGAGTGCGCCAGGAACCCTACGGAAGGCCAGGAAAGGTCCTTCACATCGACGGAGATGAAGAGTATTTAAATATATGCATGGAGGCTTACAGGAAAGTAGGCATGGAAGTGGTGGGGGTAGTTTTAAAAGAAGAGGAACAGCCGGAAAAGGTCTATGACCTTTTGGAAAGGTACAGGCCAGATATTTTAGTTATTACCGGCCATGACAGCATAAAAAGCAGTGCCAGAGATTACGGGGACTTGGAGAGCTATAGGAATTCAAAATATTTTGTTGAGGCAGTTAAAAATGCCAGAAAATATGAGCCTTCTCTTGATAACCTGGTAATTTTTGCTGGAGCTTGTCAGTCCAATTATGAGGCTTTGATAAAGGCAGGAGCGAATTACGCCAGTTCACCAGAAAGGGTGCTAATCCACTGTTTGGATCCGGTACTTGTTAGTGAAAAAGTGGCTTTTTCCCATATAAATGAACTCGTAAAAATAGAGGACTTGATAGAGCACACTATCACTGGTGCGGCTGGAATTGGAGGCCTGCAGACGATGGGAAAGTTCAGATATGGTGTGCCTAAAGGAAAGTATTAAAAGAATTTGTGGCATAAGGGCTTAAAAACCTGCAAATACCCAAGCTATTTGCAGGTTTTTTTATTTTTTTGAATAAAAATACTTGTTGACAAGAAGACATGTACCTTGGTATAATATTATGCCCTTGACATTGTCTGAAAATTGTGGTATACTATTTTCAGCACTGTTAAGGAGTTGATGCAAGTGGCTGACAGATCAACCCTTGATGAGATAAAGAAGCAATTGGAACAGCACGTAGGGGCGCGGGTCAGGCTGAAGACCAATGGAGGAAGAAAAAAGACGATAATAAAAGAAGGGCTACTGGAGAAGACTTATCCCAGCATTTTTATTGTAGTGCTAGATGGACATGGTACGACCCGCAGGGTATCCTACAGCTATTCTGACATTTTGACTGAGACGGTTGAACTTACTGTAATGGATGAGAATAAAAGAATTCCCTGTCTGCAGTGACCGAAGTTTTTCGGTCTTATTTTTTTGGCATAATTTTATCTCTGCCACTATATATTATACTAGCATATTCTGTTGAAGTGATATATCTTTTTAAGGAGGTAAACTTATGCCGCAGGTTTATAAAGATATCTTGGAGTTTGATGTGGTGGCAGGGAGTTACAATACGGAATTCTTAGTTGAAGGTGATATTATTGTCCCAGAGAACGACCCGGATATACTGACAATTTTGGCAGTAAACCCTAGAAGTTACATCGAAGAGGTTTTTGTGACCTCAGGGAAAGTTCAATTTGAAGGGAAACTTAATTTAGAACTCATTTACATAAGCGAAAAGGACGGAGAGATTGAGTCGATCGAAAAAGAGGTGGATTATTCTCACACCATAGAAGATGAAACGATTGACAAAAGGTCCAGATGCCTTGCGAGGGTTTCTGTCGAAAATATCGACTACAGGCTTGTAAACAGCAGAAAGGTAAATGTAAAAGCAGTGGTCAGAATACAGTCAAGGCTTTTGGTCTCTGATAAGAGAGAGGTAGTGATAGGTGGAGAAGAGGCTTTAGCTTTGCAGACTTTAAAGAAAAGAGTAAAACTTGTTCATACGGTAGGGCAGAACACCGGAGAAGTTTTTGTAAAGGAAAAGGTGAAAGTAGGGGATGAAGATAGGCCCATTAAGAAAGTCATAAAAAAAGAAGTGAAAGTAGTGCCTGAAGAAGTAAAGCTTTCTGAAAACAAGGTTATAGTTCAGGGGAAAGTGCAGTGCAGGATCTTGTACGTCTCTGAAGAAAATGAAGTAAAAAGTCTTGATGCAACCTTAAACTATGCTAATTTTATAGATGTTCCGGGGACATTAAGTTACATGAAAGCCAATACATACGAAGATGTAATAAATGTGGATGTTACGGTCACTCAAGATGAAAAGGGAGAGAACAGGCTTGTAGATGTAGAGGTTACTTTGAAGGTAAAAGTGGAGGTTTTGGAAGAAGAGGAAAGAGAAATTCCTGTGGATGCCTACGGGATAGAGAAGTACGTTGAACCTTTGAAGGAAAATATAAAGGTATTGGGGGATATAAAGAGCTTTTCTTCTCAGTTCATGGTGAAGACAGAGGTTGAACTTCCTTCTGTGGTGAGGAAGGTTTTAGAAATTTTTGCCTTACCAATAGTGTCAGATTACGCTTTAGATGGGGATAAGCTGATTTTAGAGGGGATATTAAACTACACCCTGCTTTACGTATCAGAAGATGGCGGCATAAAGGGTTACAGGGATGAGTATCCGTTTAGGACATTTGTAGAGATAGAAGGAGAAGTGGGAGAGGTACTGACAGAGGTTTCTACAGCTTATGTGTCTTATGAAATAAACAGCTTAAAAGAGCTGGAATTTAAATTTGCTATAGATAGCTGCGTTGAGGTTTTGACAGAAAAAGAAATGACGTTGATTTACGACCTCAAAGAAATTGAAATGCCAAGAGGAGAAGAGGTGCGTCACAGCATAATTATTTACATGGTGCAAAAAGGAGAGAGCCTCTGGGATATAGCGAAAAGGTATAGGGTCAATGTGGAGGATTTAATTACGGCTAATGACCTTAAAGAGGATAAGGTTTTTGAGGGAGAGAAGTTGATTATCCCTGTTAAAAAGTGAGTTTTTATGCGCAGTCTACTGCGTATTTTTTTTACAGAAAATTTGTTGTATAATGTATAATATGAAACTATAATATTGAGTAGGGAGAGTTAAATGAAGCTTAGAATAAAGGCCTATGCAAAAGTAAATCTCACGCTTGACGTTTTGTCAAAGAGGGAAGATGGATATCATGAAATTTTAAGTGTGATGCAGTCAATTGACCTGGCTGATGTGATTGAATTTGAGAAAGCAAAGGAAATTTTGTTTGAATGCGACCATGAGAGAGTTCCCAAAGGAGAAGAAAACCTCATAATGAAGGCTTTTAATGCGATAAGAGATAGGTATTTTTTAAATGAAGGTATAAAAATAAAGCTTTTTAAAAATATTCCTTTGGCTGCCGGCCTTGCTGGAGGAAGTGCAGATGCTGCTGCTACAATTGTAGCATTAGATAAGCTCTGGAATTTAAACCTTACAGAAAAAGAGATGGAAGAAATAGCGTCAGAAGTAGGGTCTGACGTGCCTTTCTGCCTTAAGGGAGGAACAAAGCTTGCTAGTGGAAGAGGAGAAAAGCTTCAAGATTTAGAGGGAATTCCTTTGAATTTGCTTCTTGTCAAGCCTGATTTAGAAATTTCTACAAAAGAAGTTTACACTGAATGGGATAATTCCGGGTTTAAAAGCTTAAACTCTACTTTTTTATTTGTTGAGGCTTTGAAGAAGGGGGATTTATTAGAAATTGCTAGGAATATAAGCAATGACCTTGAAAGAGTGACCTCTCAAAAGTATAGAGTGATTGAAGATATAAAGAAAAGTTTGATAGAGAAAGGAGCTCTATCTGCTTCTATGACAGGAAGCGGTCCTACGGTATACGGTGTTTTTAATGATGTTGAAAAGCTTGTAAGGGCTTATCATGACCTTAAGGGAGTTTATCCTTTTGTTGCCATTTCTAAAACTATAGACAAGGGGTTAGAAATATTATGAGCGAGTTTTTTACTCTGGAAAATTACAAGCCGCTACGGGATCTGGTTTTTGACTACATGAAAGAAGCTATAATAACAGGGAAGCTAAAGCCAGGAGAAAGGCTTATGGAAGTCCAGCTGGCAGAAAAGCTTGGGGTGAGCCGCACTCCTGTTAGAGAGGCTATAAGAAAGCTGGAGCTTGAAGGACTTGTTGTAATGGTGCCTCGAAAGGGAGCGTATGTGGCGGATTTGAATGCGAAAGACCTGTTGAACGTGTTGGAGGTCAGAAGTTCTTTAGAGGGATTGGCGGCTTCTCTTGCTGCAGAGAGGATTACTGATGAGGAAGTAGAGAAGCTCAAAAAGATCGTAGAGGAGTTTAGAATTAAAATGGAAGAGGGAGATTTAGAAGCGTTAATAAGGCTTGATAAAGAGTTTCACGATTTAATTTTTGCCGCATCCCGTAATGACAAATTAATACAGATAATGAATAATTTACAAGAGCATGTCCACCGGTTCAGGGTAAAATACATCACTGAGGAAAAGAAGGCAAAGAGAATCTATCAGGAACACAAAAAAATAGCTGAGCTAATTGAACAAAGAGATGCAAACGGGGCGAGAAAATGGGCAGAAAAGCACGTTCACAATTTTCAGGAAGAAGTAGTAAGGGATTCAAAGTACTTCAGCGATAAGGAGTGAGGCTGATGAACGCTGTTATTTTGGCCGGCAGTACCAAGGAGGACAAACTGCCTGATAAGGCATTTGTGAACCTTAAGGGGAGATACATGATTTCTTATGTAGTAAAGGCTTTGAGAGAGTGCGATAAAATAGAAAAGATTGCGGCAGTAGGGGACCCTGAGAGGCTTAAAGAGGTTGAGGGTATAGACATTATAGTACCACAAACAGATACCATAATGGACAATGTGTTAAGGGGAGTGGAGCCTTTTAAAAATGACAGAAGAGTTATCATTTTGACTTGTGATATACCTTTTTTGACAGGAGAGGCTGTGTGCGATTTTATTGAAAAGGCTGAAAAGACAGGAGCGGACTTATGCTATCCTATCATAAGGAAGGAAGATAATTTAAAAAAGTTTCCTGATGCTAAAAGGACTTATGCTAGGGTGAAAGAGGGAGTTTTTACTGGCGGAAATATTTTTTATGTCAATCCTGCTGTGATAGACAAGTTGGTGAAAGAAGCTAAAAAGTTTATCGCTTACAGAAAAAAGCCGTGGAAGCTAGGGAAATTGCTTGGAGGGAAGATTCTGTTTTTATTTTTGATAGGAAGAGTTTCGATCTCTCATATTGAAAAGAAAGTAGAAGAATTGTTTGGAATAAAGGGCAAAGCCATAATTTCTGAATATCCTGAGATAGGGAATGACGTAGATAAGGAAGAAGATGTTAAAATGGCAATCAAGTATCTTTAAAATAGGCGAAAAGCCTATTTTTTTATTTTGCATATTTTTTTGTTTACTGTAAATGCTATATGAGAGAGAAAGGGTGAATGGGATGTGGCAGCTTCTTCATTTTATAAGGCAGTATTTTACTGTGTATATGTTTGCAATTGTCTTCATTGTGGGAATTTATGAGGCTTTTGTGGAGCCGAAATTTTTGAAGAGAAAAGGGCTTGACAGAGATTCAAGGATTTGCAAGGGAATAGGAATTTTTTACATATTGATAGGTGTAATTGCACTTATTCTAAGAATCCTTTTTCCAATGTGAGGGAGTGTTATGGGGATTTTTGATAAATTTTTTAAGAAGAAAGACCAGAAGAAAGAAGAAAAAGGCAGAGCTTCTTCACCAAGTTTAAAAGAAAATCTCAATTACATAAAGGAAAAGCTTAAAGATTGTGATGATGTTATATACAGAGACCTGTGGGTTGGAGAAAATCAGGAGTTTAACTTGGCAGTGGTTTTTATAGATGGGCTTATTGACAAAGCTCTGGTAAATGACCATGTGATTCATTCACTTCTTTTGGATTCGAGGCAAGCAGATCCCTCTATTGAGAAGATAAAAGGGAATCTGTACGAGGTAATAAAAAAGGGGACTATAAGCGGGGGAGATATAAAAGAGGTTAATGATTTAGACAAATGCATTCTTTCGATACTAAGCGGTGACACTGCGCTTTTGTTTGATGGCTCTCCTGATATTGTCATAATATCCAGCAAAGGATGGGAGAAGAGGTCTATCTCCCCGCCAGAGGCTGAAACAGTCATAAGAGGGGCAAGAGATGGCTTTACTGAAACTATAAGGGTAAATACTGCGATGGTTAGGAGGAGGATAAGAGATCCGAATTTAAAAATAAAACAGATACAAATAGGTGAAAGGACTCACACAGATGTCGCTGTGCTTTATATGGAAGATATTGTGGATAAAAATGTTTTGAATAAAGTGATGGAGAGGCTTAAAAATATAAAAATAGACGGCATTTTTGAAAGTGGGTATATAGAGCAGCTCATAGAAGAAGACTGGCATTCGCCTTTTCCGCAGGTTTTGAGTACAGAAAGGCCGGATAAGGTGGCGGCTTCTTTGCTGGAGGGAAGAGTGGCTATTTTGACGGATAACACTCCTTTTGCTTTGATACTTCCAACTACTTTAGCTACCCTTTTCCAGTCTGCAGAGGATTATTACGAGAGGTGGATGATATCATCTTTGCTAAGGGTCTTGAGATTTTTAGCGGCACTGGTGGCCTTAACAGCTCCAGCAGTTTACATAGCTTTTACTGCTTACCATCCCGGCTTAATACCGACAAAGCTAACTCTTTACGTGGCAGCTACTCGTCAGGGCATACCTTTTCCTGCATTTTTTGAGGCTTTGATAATGGAAGCTACTTTTGAGCTTTTAAGAGAGGCGGGAGTTAGACTTCCTGCGCCGATAGGGCAGACAATAGGCATTGTGGGAGGTCTCATCATAGGACAGGCTGCAGTTCAGGCGGGTATTGTGAGTCCGCTTATGGTCATTGTGGTGGCGGTAACAGCTGTGGCGTCTTTTGCTATACCCAGCTATTCAGCAGCAATTGCTTTTAGGATGTTGAGATTTGTTTTTATGATTCTGGCAGCAATCTTTGGGCTTTACGGGATAATGCTCGGGCTTATAATGGTTTTGACGCATCTTGTGGTGTTAAAAAGCTTTGGAGTGCCTTATCTTTCTCCTTTTGTGGAGATACATTTGAGTGACCTTGCGGATACTTTAATACGGGCTCCCCTTATGTATTTTAAGGAGAGGCCTGAGATACTGAACACGCCTGATAAAAGAAAAATGGTAGATTTGAGAGAAGAAAAAATAGAAAGCTTGGAAGAGGACAGGAGAGGGAGAGATGATAAAAAATAACGACAAAATTTCTTCAAATCAAGTGGCAATCTTGCTCTTTACTACAATGGTTGGAGCAGGGATACTGAGCCTTCCTGCAGATGTTTCAAAGGAAGTTGGTCCGAATGGACTTTTAGCTATTTTGGGGGGAGGACTTGCTTCTTTATTCTTCGCAAGGCTGATACTTTGGATTTCTTCTAAATTTCCTACAGAGACTTTTTCTGAATATGCTTCAAAGCTTGTAACAAAGCCTGTGGCAGTTGTATTAAGTATAGTCTTGATATTTTACTTAAGTGTCTTTGTGAGCCTCGATGTGAGAATTTTTGGCGAAGTGCTCAAGATATACTTGCTTCCCAGCACTCCCATTGAGACCATAATAATCACTATGCTTTTTGCTTCTGCGTACCTTGTGAGGTACGGTCTTGAGCCAATTGCGAGGATGTCAGAGATATTGTTTCCCATTATGGTAATACCTCTTTTGCTCCTCTTTTTGCCGGCTTTATCTGATGTGGATTTGACCAACTTTCTTCCCTTTATGAGAGTGTCACTTATGAAGTTTTTAAAAGGAGTTTTTGTAACTACTTATAGTTTTGTAGGTTTTGAGCTTCTTTACATGGTCTTTCCATATGTGATAGATCAAGAGAAACTTAAAAAAAGTGTGAATGCCTCTATAATTTCTACAACGCTTTTTTACATGTATATATGCTTTTTTGTCATAGGGATTTTTGGGTACAAGGAAACGAAAGAACAGCTGTGGCCTTTTTTGACTTTGATTAAATCCATAAACTTTCCAGTGTTTTTCATAGAAAATGTCGAAGGAATTGTGATGGCAATCTGGACATTTACAATTTTTACTTCTATTTATTCTTTTCATTATTTTGCAGTTTTGGTTTTATCAAAGCTCATAAAGGCAAGAGAACACTCGTACCTCGTTCTGCCGCTCATCCCTCCCATGTACTTAATGGCGTTAATTCCTGATTCTATAGTGACTCTCTACAAGTACGCTAATCTTGTATCTCAGTATTTATCTATATTTTTTATATCGTTTTTGCCTATCATCTTAGCTTTTTTTGTAAAACTTAAAGGGCTGGGTGATAAAAAGTGAAGCGCAAAACACTGCTTTTTATTTTACTAATTTTTCTAATTTTTGTTCTAACAGGATGCTGGGACAAAATTGAAATAGAGGACAGAGCTTTTGTGATGGCCATTGGCATAGATTTGTCCAACTCAAATAAAAAGTACGTGGTGACTTTTCAATTCCCCAACGTAGCTCAGCTGGCAAAGGGTTCCGGAGGCGGAGGCAGTGGTGGAAGTGAAAAGCCGAGCTTTGCCGTGTCTGAAGTGGCAGATACGATTTTTTCTGCCTCCCGCCACATAAGTACAAGACTGGACAAAGCCCTGTATCTTGGGCATACTCAGGCAATCATTTTTGGAAAAGAAGTAGTAGAAAACAAAACGAGGTTTCAAGAGGTTTTAGATTCGTTAGACAGAAGTTATGAGTTGAGTAGAAAAGTCTATCTTCTTGTCACACCTGGGAAAGCACAGGATATACTCTTAAAAAAATACGACCTCGAGCCCAATACAGGAGCCTATATAAGGGATATATTTAAGCATTACAACTTGACCTCAATTTTTCCTTCTGTTGACTATAATAAAATTACAAAATCTCTACATGAAACAAATGGAAATGCAATAATTCCCAGAATAGTGGCCGGGAAAAATGAGGTCAAAATTGCAGGTTCAGCTATTATCAAGGATTACAAGCTTGCCGGGTGGATGGAAGATGATGAAAACATGGGCTATATGTTTTTGACAGGCCTTGTAAAAGGTGGAGATGTGACTGTGAGTGTGCCAGCTGATGAAGAAGAAGTAAAAGTGCCTTTTAATGTGTCAAATGTGATAAGAAGAAGAGGAGTTAAAGTGGAGAATGGGAAGATTATTTACAGGGTAAAGTTGGATGTAGAAGGAGATGTGACAGAGTATACTTTTGAAAAGCATGGTGAGATGATAAAAGGAGATATTGTGAATTTAATAGAGAGAGAAACTAGCAGGAAAATAAAAAGTATGGCTTATAAAGCTGTAAATCGATTCCAAAAAGAACTAAAAGTCGACATGTTTGGAATTGGCGATTATATTGAGAAATTTTATCCCTCATTGTGGGATGAAGTTGGGAAAGATTGGGATGAAATATTTCCAGAAATAGAAATAAAAGTGGATGTGACTTCTCATGTGAGAAGAATAGGTCTTTTCAGGTAATACGTATATTTTCTCTGTAGGCTGTCAATACTTAAATTGTAAAGAATACGGTGAGAATTGGGGAGATGACAAGTTAAGATGAAAAAAATAATTGCGGTACTCTTAATTGCGATTATAAGTATTTTAGTAATTTCGGGTAAAACGTCAGAAAATAGGACAAATGTTGATAGCTGGTCAAAAAAGTTAATACGCTTTCATGTGATTGCCAACAGCGATTCTCCTGAAGACCAGGAGTTAAAGCTCAAGGTTAGAGATGCTATTCTCGTTGAGCTAGCTCCTAAGCTTGAAGGTTTAAAGACAAAAGAGGAATCGGAAAGGGTGATAAAGGAAAACCTGGTAAATATAGAAAAAGTGGCTGAAAAAATAATAAAAGAAGAGGGGAAAGATTATAAAGTCAGAGTGGACTACGGGGTTTTTTCTTTTCCAACTAGATATTATGGTGCTTTGACAGTCCCAGCAGGGAAGTATACCGCCCTTAAAGTTGTGATAGGAGAAGGTGAAGGTAAAAATTGGTGGTGTGTGGTTTTCCCGCCCCTTTGCATTGTAGATGCCAAGCACGGCTTTACTGACGAGAAGACGGCAGAAGAGATAATGAAATACCTTGTGAGCGAAGACAAAGAAAAATTTGATAGGAGCAAAGTGAAGTTTAAAATAGCGGAATTGATTGAAAAATATTACTCAAAATTAAAAATGGCTCTGGCGCCTTAAAGGCCTTGAAAAGGGCCTTTTATTTTTTAAGTGAATAATAGTTTTATTACTACAAAAAATATTTACAGACGCAAGAAAGGAGGCAAGAGAAAATTGAGCTTTAGAGTGCGCTTTAAGGTTATAATAGCCATTTTGGTCGTTTTTACGACAGCCGTCTTTGAGTATACAGCTATAAGCATGACCAAAACTGCTATGTCCAATTTGTACTGGGGAAACACAGGAAGTGATGTTGCTAAAGTGCAGGCAAGGCTTAAAGCCTGGGGATATTACGACGGCCCGGTGGACGGTTTTTTTGGCGTTAAGACATGGCTTGCTGTTAGAAAATTTCAGGCCTATAACGGCCTTGCAGTGACAGGCATTGTTGATGACGATACAAAAGTGGCATTGGGGTTTACGACTACTGCACAGGATTTGGCAGCCTATAGAGCTACTTCTTCTGCAGGCATAAGTGATGATGTCTATCTTCTGGCAATGCTCATAAATGGTGAAGCGAGAGGAGAACCCTACATAGGAAAGGTCGCTGTTGGGGCTGTTGTAATGAATAGGGTAAGAGACCCGAGATTTCCCAAAACTATTCCAGGAGTAATTTTTCAGCCTGGGGCTTTTTCTGCTGTAGAAGACGGGCAGATGTGGCTTCCTCCTACTGAGGAAAGCATAAAAGCAGCAATAGATGCCGTATCCGGCTGGGACCCGACAGGAGGAGCTCTCTATTACTACAATGCAGCGAGAGTGACGAATTACTGGATATTTACAAGACCCATATTGACTCAGATAGGACGTCACATATTTGCAAGGTGAGGTGGAGATTATGTTAAAACGATGGTTCACAGCTTTTGTGCTGATTTTGGTTTTAGCTTTGGGAGCCTGGGGCTACAGGCAATATTTAGAAAAAATTTCTTACCACCGGTATCTTCAGGCTCAGTATGACCGATCCTTCTATCAGCTCATTTCAAATGTGGAAAATATAGAAACTTCAATGGGGAAGCTGATGGTGGCCTCTTCTGATAAGACTACTATTTCTATTCTGGACGAAATATGGAGGGAGGCTTTTTCAGGTCAGGAACATTTGAGCCAGTTGCCTATTGGCCAGCCTGAAATAGACAACACATCAAAATTTCTAGTGCAGGTGGGGGATTACGCCTACAGCCTCACAAAAAAAATAGCATCAGGAGGAAAACTTTCAGATAAGGACCTAAAGACTATAACTACTTTGCACAACTATGCGGTTTTTTTGGGCAAGAATCTTCACGACCTCAGCAAGAAGGTACAGGGAGGGTATGAGCTGGGGAATCTGAGAAAACAGGGCACAAAGAAAATGGCCCAGATTGACAGCAAGATTTTAAATGTCAGGATGAACAGCGTAAATCAAACCATGACAAATTTCCCTACATTGATATACGATGGACCCTTTTCAGAAAGCCTTATGAAACTTACTCCTAAAGGGCTTACTGGTCCCGAGATTTCTTATGACAGGGCTTTGCAGATAGCGAGAGAATTTTACGGAAAGAACATAGAGTCTGAAAGTAAGTACAGCCCCAGCAATGGCAAGATAAAGACTTACGGAGTGGAACTGAAACCTTCTGGAAAGCCACCTGTTTACATAAATGTCAGCAGAAAAGGCGGCCATGTCGTATGGATGATGGATGAGAGAAGCCCTTCAAAAGTAAATATTTCAGCTTCTCAGGCTTTAAAACATGCAAAGAAATTTTTGGAAACCCATGGATTTAAAGACATGGAAAGCACCTATTCCATGAAAGCGCCAGGCTCCATTCAGTTTAACTTTGTACCTGTTGAAAATGAAGTCTATCTTTATCCAGATATTGTAAAAGTTAAAGTGGCTTTGGACAACGGAGACATAATAGGATTTGATGCCACAGCCTATTACATGAACCACGTAAAGAGAAAATTAGAAAAGCCAAAGCTCACATTAGAACAGGCAAGAGAAAAGGTCAATAAAAATCTAAAGATAGAGAGCACAAAATTGGCTTTAATTCCACTGGAGGGCGGGAGAGAAGTTTTAGCCTATGAATTTAAAGGAACTTACAGAGGAGATACTTTTTACGTATATATAAATGCTATAAATGGGAACGAGGAAAAGATATTGAAGGTGATAAAAACAGAACATGGGGATTTGACCATGTAGTTAATAACATAAAGGAGGTTTTGATGAGCAAAATAAGTGTGAGGGGTTAAAAAGGAGGGGATAAAAATGGGTAGACGCAGAGGGTTGATGTCAGACCAGCTCAAGTACGAGCTGGCGAAGGAACTCGGCGTTTACGACACAGTCATGAGGGAAGGTTGGGGAAGCGTAACCTCAAGGGACTGCGGTAACTTAGTGAAACTTGCAATTCAGAGAGCAGAGAAGATGCTAGTTGAAAACTACAACAACGGAAAAGTCACCCTCTAAACCCTCGGCCGGGAATGTTTCCCGGCTTTTTATGTAGAAATTTTTTTAAAAAGAAATTAATGTGGTATTATAATTGGCGCACAAATGCTATAATATATATTAGCAATTTTAGTACAGGAGTGAAAAAAGTGTACATCAATATAGACGGGATAAATATTTTCTACAAGAAAGAAGGGCAGGGCAAAAAAGTTTTATTTCTGCACGGATGGGGAGGAAATTCGAATAGCTTTTTACCCGTATTTAATGCTTTGTCAAAGGAATTCGAAGTGTACGCCGTAGATTTTCCGGGCTTTGGAAGGTCTGACTTTCCTGATGGAGATTGGGACGTCACAAGGTATATGGAAATTACATATAAGTTTTTAGAAAGATTAGGGCTTGAAAAGGTCAGTATAATAGCCCATTCATTTGGCGGACGTGTTGCTATAATGCTGGCAGCTCTCCACCCAGAGGTGGTAGATAAACTTGTCTTGGTAAATAGTGCAGGTTTAATTCCCAAAAGGGGATGGAAGTATTACTACAGAGTGTACAGGTTTAAGCTTATAAAAAGCCTGCTTTTGCTTTTGGGCAAAAAGGATGCGGTGGAAAAATTATACGAAAGATATGGTTCAAAGGACTACAAAGAGGCAGGCCGCTTAAGAGGTACTTTTGTTAAAGTGATAAATCAGGACTTAAGGGGATATTTAAAAAAGATAAAGGCACCTACACTTCTCATATGGGGCGATAAGGACAGGGAAACTCCCATTGAATTTGCAAAGATTATGGAAAAAGAAATTCCCGATGCTGGATTGGTGGTTTTTGAAAATGCAGGACACTTTTCTTATTTGGAGAGGCTAAATGATTTTATCATAATCGTAAGCTATTTCTTGAGGTGATAAGAGTGGCAAATTTGATTGGGATAGCTCTTGTAGTTTTATCTTTTATCTTGGTTGTGTTTTTCTACGGAAAGAAGGAGCTTCATATGGCACAGCTGGAAGGCTACAAGATAAAAAATTTTTTCAAGTGGCATTTTAGAAATTATGACAGGTGGGTAAAAGAGTCATTGCTTGCACTTTTGAGTGCGGGTATCGCCTTTATTATGAATATTTTTAGACTTCCTTCAGAAATTATCATTTTAGTACCTATAGCGCTGTTTTTTTATATAACTTACAAAGAAGTTACGACTAAAAAAAAGGCGAAAAAACCCTTGGTCTTTACTGCCAGAGCGACAAGGCTTTTTTTGACTTTCTGGCTTCTTATAGCTTTATCCTTTTACTTTTTGAAGAAGAATTTTCAAGCTCCAGAAGTTTTTTCTGCTGAGGTGCTAATTCTGACGGCTTTGTTGCCAGTTTATATGGCTTTGAGCTTAGTAATTACCTTCCCCTTAGAAAAATTTATTCAGTTTTTATATTATAAATCAGCTCAGCGCAAGATAAGGAATAGAAAAGATTTAATTACAATAGGTATAACTGGGAGCTACGGCAAAACAAGCACAAAGCATTTTATAACAGCTGTTCTTTCAGAAAAATTTTCTGTTTTAATGACTCCGGAAAGTTATAATACGCCTATGGGGGTCACAAAGGTCATCAGAAATGAGCTAAAAGATACCCATCAGATTTTTGTTTGTGAAATGGGGGCGAGACAGAGGGGAGATATAAAAGTTCTAGTAAAGCTTGCGAATCCCAAGATAGGAGTGATTACATCAATAGGGCCTCAGCATTTGGAGACTTTTGGAACGATAGAGAATGTTGCTAAAACTAAGTTTGAACTGGTAGAAGGTTTGCCAGAAGATGGGATTGCTGTACTAAATGGGGATAATTATTACTGCAGGACTTTTGGAGAAAAATTTGCTGTGCGAAAATTATTCTATGGCACAGAAAGTCCAATTGAAAGGAAATATTTTCTGTGGGCTGAGAATATCATTAATACTAGACAAGGCCTCAAGTTTGACGCGGTGACTGAAGATGGGATGAGAATAAAATGTGAGGTACCACTGCTTGGAAGGCACAATGTGAGTAACTTATTGGCTGCGATTTCTGTGGCACTGGCATTAGGACTAAACGAGGAAGAGATAAAAAGAGGCCTTTCCAGAATTGAACCTGTTCCCCACAGGCTTCAGCTTATATCCACTCCTCATGGCGTAACTGTTATTGACGACGCCTTTAACTCAAACCCTGAGGGGGCAAAAGAGGCCCTTGCCTGTCTTAAGGAGATGGATGCAAAGAGGAGGATAATCGTAACTCCAGGAATGGTGGAACTGGGGGAGAAAGAGTATGAAGAGAATAAAAATCTTGGGAAAAACATTGCAGAGGTCTGTGACTATGCAATTTTAGTCGGGAAAAAGAGAAGTAGACCTATTTTTGAAGGGTTGAAGGAAGCCAGTTTTCCCGAAGAAAAAGTGTTTGTTGTGGCTAACTTGGATGAGGCTACAAAAGTTTTACAGACGCTACTTCAACCGGGAGATGTGGTGCTTTTTGAAAATGACTTGCCTGATAATTATGAAGGATGAGGAGGATTTTTATGTTGAAAGTGGCTGTGATGTTTGGAGGAAAATCAGTGGAGCACGAGGTTTCTATAATTACAGGGCTCCAGGTCATTGAGAATATGAACAAGGAAAAGTATGAGCCAATACCGGTATACGTGGGAAGAGACGGGAGATGGTATACTGGCAAAGGCCTTTTGGACATTTCTAATTACAAAGACATACCTTCCCTTTTAAAGAAATGCGAACAGGTTGTGCTGCCTCCTGTGCCAGGGCTTAACAAATTGTATTACTACCCTTTCAGGAAGAAATTCATGTCAAAAGAGTATGATTACATAGACGTAGATGTCATTTTTCCTGCTTTTCACGGAACTCACGGCGAAGATGGCACTATGCAAGGATTATTTCAACTAGCAAATATACCCTATGTGGGGAGCGGAGTAGTAGGCTCAGCGACAGGAATGGATAAGGTGATAATGAAGGATATTTTCAAAGCGAATAATCTTCCCATAGTTAATTACCTGTGGTTTTTGAGAAAAGAATACGAAAAGAACAAAGAAGCTATGCTAGATTTGATTGAGAGCAAGCTAAAATATCCGATGTTTGTCAAGCCGGCTAATTTGGGTTCCAGTATAGGCATAAGCAAGGCCAAAAATAGGGATGAGCTTTTTGACGCTATAGAAATTGCCATTTATTACGACAGAAAGATAATAGTGGAGGAAGCTGTTAAAGATCCCATGGAAGTGAACTGCTCTGTTATGGGCATTGACAGGGATTTGGAGATATCTTTATGCGAAATGCCTGTACCCTGGGAAGAGTTTTTGAGTTACCAGGACAAATACATGAGAAAAGAAAAAGGCGGCAAAGGAAGTACTACGAGGCAGATTCCTGCCCCCATTCCTGAAGAAAAGACTAAAGAAATACAGGAACTGGCTAAAAAAGTGTTTCAAATTTTAGATTGCAGTGGATTAGCTAGAATAGACTTTTTGCTAGAAAAAGAGACCATGAAGGTGTATGTAAATGAAATAAATACAATTCCTGGTTCATTTGCCTTCTACTTGTGGAAACCTTTGGGGATTTCTTTTGAGAAATTGATTGATAGGCTTATTGAGTATGCCGTTGAAAGGCATAAAGAGTATGCCAGAAATATGTATACTTTTGAGACTACTTTGTTGCTTAAGGCGGCCGACAGAGGAACAAAAATGTAAAAATACCCCCTTTTTACTGGGGGTAGATAGTGTAAAATTTCAGTAGTAACGAAGCAGGAAAATATTGTATGATGGCATTGATTACGTACCAACCCATCCAATGATTCTTTTAGGGCACCATTTTTCCAGTATTGCAGGTGCAGGTCCCATAGTCGGACCTATTACAGCTGCTTCCATGTTTGGCTGGCTTCCTGCTTATTTATGGATTGTGATTGGTTTTATCTCATTTGGCCGGTATTTGGTTCAGCTAATCAATTAACTGCAGGTCTAGCATTATTAGGCATAACAGCCTTCATAATGAAGGGATTGAAGAAACCGGCTTGGTTTACTGGTTTACCCATGGTGTTTATGATTGTGACGACTTTGGCAGCATTAATACTGCTAGTCAAGGCTAATCTTAGCGGTCCTACACTTCCATTGGGAATTGTTTCTATAATCCTTATTGTGTTGGCTGTGTGGCTGGTTGTGGAAGCTTACGTAGCGTTAATTAAGAAAAAAACAGAGGAGGAGAAGGCATAAAGTAATTATGAATGATATTAAAAAAAGAGGCGCTAAACGGCGCCTCTTGGTCTTTGGTGAATTTTTTAGCAATACTACAGGATGTGTAAACGTAGATCTGAGAGAAATAAAAGACTTTAGTGTCCACCCATCGGCGGATGACCCTGTAAATTTATCATTAGTATTGAAATATCTTTACAAAAACCACCCAGAAATCGAGGTTGAGGTTGTAGATTCGAGGAATTTTTTCTTTTTTCTTTATCTCCTTAAATACAATATAAAAGGTGGTAAAATTGCCTGGATACTGGATGGTAAAAAAATTTTTGAAGGTATACCCACCATTGAACAACTTGAACAAATTTTGCAGGCGCATTAAAGTATTATTTCAGGTGAAGGAATTTCTACAAAAATGCTGACAGATGATAGTGCAAAATTTAAGAGGAGGTATATATATGGTAACAGCATTAGTTGTAATTTTAGTACTTATTCTGTTATTGCCATTTGTGGTAAAACAAGTAGAACACAATCTGGAATATTTTTTATTTACAATGGGAATTATATCTGTAATTGTGTCAAAACAATTTAGTGTAGAATTGTTTTTCCATATTTTCAAAAATCCACTCATTTACTATATAACTTTGGCAGTTTTGATTGCAGGGCTAATTTTTGCATTATTAAAAGAAAAATTGAAAATAGGTGTTGAAAAAGTTGCAGATAAAATATCTTTGAGGCTTTTCGCATTCATTATAATCGTGATACTTGGGCTCATGTCAAGCATTATTACAGCAATAATTGCCTCTTTGGTTTTGGTTGAAGTCGTAAACTACTTGCCTCTTACTAGAAAAAACAAAATAAATTTGATTGTCATTGCTTGTTTCTCCATAGGCCTTGGTGCTGCTTTAACACCTGTAGGGGAGCCACTGGCTACTATTGTTGTATCCAAGTTACATGCCGACTTTTTTTATCTTGCACGATTAATAGGTATAGAGATAATAATTGCAATTTTAGCTCTTGGATTAATAGGAACATTTTTTGCAAAAAGAGAAAGTGGGATAGGTGAGCCTACAGAAGATGTTGAGGCAGATGAGAATATAAGAGAAGTATTCATTAGAGCTTTTAAAGTATTTGTCTTTATTTTTGCATTAGAGCTACTGGGAACAGGTTTTAAGCCTATAATTGATTTATATATTGTTAAAATGAAAAGTGAGATTTTATACTGGGTAAATACAATTTCTGCAATTGTTGATAATGCTACGCTAGCAGCAGCAGAAATTTCTCCATCAATGACGCCGGAACAGATAAGAGCTATTTTAATGGGAATGCTTATTAGTGGAGGGATGTTAATTCCAGGTAATATTCCAAACATCATTTCAGCGGGTAAATTAAAAATAAAAAGTACAGAATGGGCACGAATTGCTGTTCCTCTAGGTGCAATACTTTTGATAGTGTATTATATTGTATTGTTTGTGATCTAAATAAGTCAAGGAGGATAGTGTAAAATTTCAGTAAGTAATGAAGCAGGAAAATGAGGTATAGATGTAGAAAAAAGGACCTCACCGCGAAAAAATCAAAAATCAAAAATCAAATAATTTGTCTGTTTTAAATTTTTTCTCTTCAGATAAATATTGATTTCAAGCACGTCAACAGAATTGAAATAACTACTCACTTTTATAGGAATTTTCTCAATGAGCTGTTGACACTTTCTACAACATTAGTTATACATTTACGAATATTTCTTTGAAGATGCACAAAACAGAGCTGGTGGTCAGCATAAGGATTAAAGCCTTGACTGTTTCAATTATACCTGGGAAATCATCACTTTTGCCTTCCATGTCGATACCGAGGACTATGTAACAGGCAGCTTTTTTAACTTTGAGCCATCTTTAATTTCACAATAGGAGGCATCAATTAGTAATGCAAAGACTGCCTCAGGCAATTCTCTTTGTTTAAAAAGGTCTAATTCACTTTTAAGGTCATTTTTAATTTTATTGAGTTCATCTTCAGAGTAGGGCAGTTGGAGGTTTTTGAGGGTATTCAAGAGAGAAGATTCTGAGTAGCCGTTAATAACTAGGGACATAAGAAGTTCAGTATATGATTCATCAACCCCCAATGGAGGTTACAAATTAGCGAAGAAGCAAATAAAAGAGGCAGTGAAGAAGGTTAAAACGTCTACAAATGAAAAGATAAATAATATTACCGGTTTTAAATATAGGTAAAGTAATACCAATATACAAAATTTTAAAAGCAATAAAATATGAAAGTGTGATATAAAAAAATAATGGATGGAAACCTAAAAAATATCTTACAGTATCTTGACACTATCAAATTCAGAAAAACACTTGATTTATTCATTTATATAAGGTATAATTTATTTTAAATGAATAAAAAACCAAAATAAAGCATAAAAATAACTATCAAATGAAATGAATACTTTAAATTTACTATTAGTAGACGGTTTCATTTGTGGAGCATACTCTTTGGTTTTTTCAATTCAACAGATAAATATCCCCATACTTTAAATGATATTGTATAACTTACAAATTGCAATAATAATGAAGAAAAAGGGGAAGGGTAACGTAATTGTAATTAGTTGATAATAGAAAAAGCAGTTTTAATTATAAGAATTGTAATCGTTTATCCAGAAGTAAGGGTAAATAAACCAAACAGGAGGAGGTCAAAACAGTTGAAATTAGTAGTAAAAAATGACATAATTTTAATTGGGTGGTGATAAATGTTATTAACTATAAAAAAGGTTAAAGAGCTGTATGATATAAGCAGAATTACATTAATAAACTGGGAAAAGGAAGGATTAATAACCCCCCGTTAGAACACCAAAAGGAAGAAGAAGGTACAAAAAAGAAGATATAGAGAAGTTATTAGGCATGCTGGAAGAAAAACCAAAACCTAAAGTAGTTTTGTATGCAAGAGTGTCCACAAAGAAACAAGAAGAATATCTTAAGAATCAAATTAGAAGGCTTGAAGAATACGCTAATTCCCAAGGATGGCAGTATGAAGTCATATCCGAAATAGCAAGTGGAGTAAATAAAATAAAGAACTAGCAGAAGACTTAATAGCAATAGTAACATCTTTCGCAGTAAGAATTTACGGACAAAGGGGCAAAAAGCATGATAGTGATACAGGCTAAACTCATTTTTCTAAATCAAGAAGACAAACAAATAGTATTAGACTTAATGAGAAGATGGTCATCATGTATGAGATTTGCATACCAAAGGCTTCTAGAAGGTTATGATAGAAAAACATTAAAAAGAGACCTTCAGGGGATGTTTGACTTAAACTCAAGATATGTAGATGATGCAATAATGAAAGCAAGAGGTGTATTAGAATCATCTAGACAATTAGACAACAATCCAAAGAAAGTCATTTTTGGAGGAAGAGACTTATTTAAAAAACTTCAAAATCGCCATATAAATGGGAAGGAATATCAAAAATTAAAAACAAAGTGGCAAGAAAAATGAAAAGGAAATCTATATTCAAGAGGGGATAAGAGCAAAAAAGGAAATCTCAACACAAGGATAAAAGTAAAAGAAAATGGCACTTTCTTAAGGATAAACGTGGGAGAAAGAAAATATGTATATGCAAAAATAGAAGCGGGATGGAGAAAGAATAAAGACAGAGAAGAACTCCTTCAGAAAATTGCGGAATCAAATATACCCTACTCTGTAGAATTAAAACTTAAAAATGGCAATATATACGCCTATTTTGCTATAGAAGAAGAATATCCGAAAATAAAAATAACAACTGACAAAGGAGTCATAGGAATAGATGTAAATGCATATCCAGACAACATATCATGGGCAGAAGTAGATGAAAAAGGTAATTTAATAAGCTATGGGAATATACCAATGCCAGAACTATCAAGTGGCAGTAAAGACAAAAGAGAATACTTCAGATGGCAGTATGCTCATGAGATAGTAAAAATAGCAAAAGAGAAAAGAAAGGCAATAGTGATTGAAGAATTAGACATAAAAGAAAAAGGCAAAAGAGGAGACTTTTCAGGGAGGAAATCAAGAAGGATAAGGCACAGCTTTAGCTATAAATCCCTTCTTTCAAAAATAAAAACTCTGGCAAAAAGAGAAGGGATAGAAGTAATAGAAGTAGACCCTTCTTACACATCAATAATAGGGATGTTAAAATATGCACCGCAGTACATGGTAACAAAAGATATATCAGCAGCCTATGTAATAGCAAGAAGAGGGTTGGGCAAAGAAGAAAAAATACCGAATAACTATATAAACTTTCTCAACACATTGACTGTAGAAGAATTAGAAGAATTAAAAAAGCATGTAAAAAATACTGTCAAAAACAAGTATTTGAAGAAAAGGCACTTAAAAGAGATAAACAGAGCAATAAAATTTTTACAAAGCCTTGAGAGTGAGTCAGGAAAGGTGCTAAGACCTCTGGATGGAACAAGTTTTAGTGCCTATGATTTCTGGCGAGTTCTCAAGGTAGCGGTGGTGACTCCACTCTCTCCTGAGAAGGTAAAAAGAGACTTCTCTACCCTGAAAGGATTGATAATTCAGGGTAAGTGGAGAGACCCGTAAGGGGCGCAAGTTCCTGCTTCTTGGGGCAGGGGCTATGGCTTTCCCAAATACCGCCTGCTGGGGCTGGGAAAGTCTGAAGGGCGGACTATAAATACCCCAGCTGTCTAAACTGTAGATTTTTGTACAGTTTGGGTAACCAGGTGAGTATGTAAAGAGAGAAAACTAAAGTAAGATTTTAGAAATTAAAAAATAATAAAAAAGAGAAAGAAAGGATGGTGTTATTAATGACAGAACTTCAAAAACGAATAAGCTTTATTGGTTTAGTTGCTCTTGGAGCAGCGGGCGTTATAGGAACAAGCTGGATATATACAAACAGTAAGTTTTTTGCAGCATACGGAGCAGGAGGGGAAATTTTTGGATTTGTTGTAGCGACAGTGATTGCTAGTTTAATTGCTTTGGCTTATGCCGAATTGTCTACTGTTTTCCCCAGAGCTGGAGGAGAAGTTGTTTACACGTATGTCGCATTTGGTAAGACAACCTCTTTTATAGCAGGATGGGCGTTAGTAGGCGCTTATTTAGCTTCTCTGGCATTTTATGTGACGGCATCAAGTTTGTTATTGGCATGGATTTTTCCTCAACTTGAACAAGGCCCATATTATGTTATTGCGGGGACTAAAATACATTTACCTGAACTTATAGTAGGTATTGCTATTACATTGTTAGTGTTTTTAGTAAATTATTATGGAGCTCATTTAGCATCAGGGATTCAAATTGTAATGTTTGGAACAATGATTGTACTAGGGTTACTGTTAGTAATTGTAGGATTTACTCACGGTCAAGCATCAAACTTTTGGCCTGCCTGGAGTAAAGATATGAATCCATTCCTTTCGACAATGAGATTTGTTTTACCCGCTATGACATATTTAACAGGGTTTGAGTTAGTTGCTGTACTAGCAGAAGAAGCAAATATGCCCGTAAGGAAAATTGGCATTAGTGTTATCTTATCAGTTGTTTTAGCGGGATTGTTTTATACGATAGTGTTGCTATCTTCTGCGTGGGTTATTCCGTGGCAAGAGACTGCTAAATTAAAATTAGGAACAATAGATGCTTTTAAAGTAGCTGGTTTTCCTGCATTAGGATGGGCGGCATATTTTATTTCTGTCCTAGGATTAGTTACAAGTTTTGTAGGTTTATTTGCAGCAACGCCTAGATTAATCTTGTCTTTGTCACGTGCAGGAGTTCTTCCCCAGACCTTCACTAAAACACATCCTAAATATGGAACACCTGTAAATGCTCTTTACTTAACTCTTGGATTTGCACTTGGTTTAGGATGGCTGGGAAAAGGAGCTATGGTATGGTTTTTAGATATGGGAGGATTTGCTATTGCAATTGCGTGGGTATTGGCTACTCTTAGTTTGATTAAAATAAGAAAAAAATATCCTAATCTTAGAGGTGCTTATAGGACTTCGGCTACTCTCTTACCTTTAATTGGAGGTATAGTAGCAATTATAATTGCAATAGCTACTTTGATTCCAGGAACGCCTTTGTCATTAGCTTGGCCATATGAATATATTGTTTTAGGTGTGTGGGCTATAGTGGGAGTTATACTATATGCTAAAGCTCCAAAAGGTAATGAGGAAGAAGCATTGAAAAATTTGTTAGGTGAGTATTATGAAGCTATAAAAAAGGCTAGTGATTAATTATGGATAAAATTGGGGTTTTCAAAGATACTCCTGCTCCTTTACCTAAAAAGGAATGGAAAAAGTGTCAAGTATGTTTTATCCCATTGTAGGTGCGATAATGGCGGGGCTTATTGCTATTTCTACGCTGATACCCGGCACGGATTTATCCTTAGAGTGGCCCTACGAGTAATATAATCCTAGTAGTATGGATATTAATAGGTGTAATACTTTACATGTATTCACCTCGTGAAGAGGACGAAAAGGCCTTGAAAGAATTGGTAGGAGAAGAATATTATAAAATTGCTGGAGAAAAGGGTGAAAAAATGAGTGATAAAAATTTTAAGGAAATACCTATTTCCACTCCAATCGAAAAGTGGAATTGGGAAGAGGTTAGAAAGATTCCGATAAGAGAAAATAATGAAAAGCTGGTTCCTTTAAGTTTATATCCCGAGAGGATAATAGTGCGCTCAGAGTACTTTCTTCAGGGGATAAAAGGTGCTCTTCCTGAATGTTACGTGAGAGAGAGTGTATATGAAAAATTACTAGAAGCGGCTGATTTATTGCCACCGGGATATAAGTTTGTGATTTTTGATACGTGGAGACCTATTCAGGTGCAGCAATCTCTGTTTGATACTTTAAAGGAACAGTTTAGGAAGCAATATCCTTCTGAATCGGAAGAAGAGATTACTAAAAGAACCTTGACATTTGTTGCATTACCTTCTACAGATCCTACGAGGCCTTCGCCCCACAACACCGGAGGGGCTGTTGACCTGACAATTGCAGATGACAAGGGAAGGCTGCTCAATATGGGAACAGAGTATGACGATCCTACGGAAAAGGCAAGGACTACTTATTTTGAAGAGTTGTTGAAAGAAGGCAAGGAGCTTTCAAAAGAGGAAAGGGAAGCCTTGGAAAATCGCAGGTTACTCTTTAATATCATGACATCAGTGGGTTTTACAAACTATTTAGATGAATGGTGGCACTACGACTACGGCAATCAAAATTGGGCGTGGGTGAGCAAGAAAGAATATGCTCTTTACGGTAGGGCCAAACCTTTCTTTGCTTGGAGAAGCGACATAGAATAAGAAAGGAAGCGGGTTTTAATCCGCTTCCTTTTTAAATATTTTGAATAGCGTACTTGAAAATAAGGGGATTGTATGTTAAAAAATAATAGAAAAGGATTTTTTGAAGGCAAAAAGGGGAGAGGCAGTTGAAAAAGGCCATTATTTCTGTAAAGGGCACTCAGAAGAACGACAGGGAAGAAGTTGACACTATAGAACTTGTTACAGAAGGGAATTTCTATGTCAAGGGCAATACTTTTTACGTGGTGTATGAAGAGAGCGAATTGTCAGGCATGGATGGCACCACTACCACTTTGAAAATAACTAGAGACAAGGTTACCTTGCTCAGATTTGGCACGAACAAGTCCAAAATGGTCTTTGAAAAAAATAAAAGGCATGAGACAGATTATCAGACACCTTATGGCAAAATTCTTTTAGGAGTTCTCTCTACAGACGTGAATGTAAATATGGGGGAGAGTGGAGGAGAGGTAAACATAAAGTATGTTCTCGACCTCAACAATAGAAAGGTAAGCAACAATGAACTATATCTAAAAGTGCGGGAGGTAAATTGAGTTGGAGAATATTGTTCAAAAAGCTAAAGAAGAGATAAAAGATGTTGTTTTAAAAGCATTAAATGAAGCTAAAAAAGAGGGATTGCTCAATTTTGAATCCATTCAAGATGTGGAAGTGGAAGAGCCAAAGGAAAAACAGCATGGGGACCTTGCTACCAATTTTGCAATGGTTATGGCAAGAGAGGCAAAGATGGCTCCTCGTAAAATTGCAGAGATTATAGCTTCAAAAATGAATACTTCTGGTACCTTTATAGAGAAGGTTGAAGTTGCTGGGCCAGGCTTTATCAACTTCTTTTTAAACCAAAATTTTTTGATTGAGACGCTTAAATTGATTCACAAAAGAGGAAAAGATTATGGAAGGGTTAACCTTGGAAAAGGCAAGAAGGTGCAGGTGGAATTTGTTTCTGCTAACCCTACAGGTCCGATGCACATGGGAAATGCTAGAGGGGGAGCGATAGGAGACGTTTTGGCTTCCATACTCGATTACGCGGGGTACAACGTTTCAAGGGAATTTTACATAAACGACGCGGGGAATCAGATAGAGAAGTTTGGATATTCCCTTGAGGCTAGGTATTTGCAACTTCTTGGAATAGATGCAGAGGTGCCAGAAGGGGGTTACCACGGAGAGGACATAATAGACAGAGCGAAAGAATTTTTAGAGATACACGGAGACAAGTATAAGGATGTGCCTTCTGAAGAGAGGAGAAAGGCTTTAATAGAATATGGGCTTAAAAAGAATATAGAGAAGATGAAAGAGGATTTGGTGCTTTACGGAATAGAGTATGACGTGTGGTTTTCTGAGCAGTCCCTTTATGACAGCGGAGAAGTGTATAAAGTGATAGAGGAGCTTACAGAAAAGGGCTATACCTATGAAAAAGATGGAGCATTGTGGTTTAAAATGACCCTTTTTGGCGCTGAGAAAGATGACGTTTTAGTGAGGTCAAATGGAGTTCCAACATATCTTGCCTCTGACATAGCTTATCACAAAAACAAGTTTGTGACGCGCGGATTTGACTGGGTGATAAATGTTTGGGGAGCTGACCACCATGGGCATGTCGCTCCTATGAAAGGGGCTATGAAGGCTTTGGGGATAGACCCCAACAGGCTGGATGTAGTTTTGATGCAGCTTGTCAAGCTTATAGAGGGCGGACAGGTAGTCAGGATGTCTAAAAGGACAGGAAAGATGATCACTTTAAGGGATTTGATAGAGGAAGTAGGTAAAGACGCAGCGAGATTTTTCTTCAATATGAGGTCTCCTGACAGCCCAATAGAGTTTGATTTGGATTTAGCTAAGCAGCAGACGAATGAAAATCCCGTCTTTTACGTGCAGTACGCTCATGCGAGAATCTGTTCTATAATAAGGCAGTTAGAGGAGATGGGGGTTAAGATAGAAAATATAGAAGATGTAGACCTTGGGCTTTTAAAAGAAGAGGAAGAGGTGGATTTGATTAAAAAACTTGCCTATTTTCCTGAAGAAATAACTATAGCTGCGAAGACCTTGGCTCCTCACAGGATTACAAGGTATGTCATAGACGTTGCTTCTCTTTTCCACTCTTTCTACAACAGCCATAGGGTGAAAGGAGCAGAGGAGAATTTAATGAAAGCACGCTTTGCTCTGATTTTAGCTGTAAAGACTGTTCTAAAGAACGCTCTTGACATACTTAAAGTCACTGCTCCTGAAAGAATGTAAAGAAGGCGGTTTTTGCTGCCTTTTTTGTGTTATAATAGGTTTTAGGAGGTGGTCTTTTATGAAAATAAAATGGTTAGGACACGCTTGCTTTAAATTGACTGCCGAAGACGGGACTACAATTGTGACAGACCCTTTTGACGATTCTGTAGGATACCCTATGCCGGATGTGAGGGCAGATATTGTCACTTCTTCTCATTCCCATTTTGACCACAATTACTTTAAAGCTGTAAAAGGGAAATTTGAAATAGTGGACAGGACAGGAGAACACAACATAAAAGGAATAAAAATAAAAGGAATAAGCACTTTCCACGACGAAGAGCAGGGGGCAAAGCGGGGGAAAAACATAGTTTTCATTTTTGAGATTGACGGTGTAAGAGTGTGCCACATGGGAGATTTAGGACATGTCTTGACGGAAAAGCAGGTCAATGAGATAGGGCCTGTGGATGTTTTGCTTATCCCTGTAGGAGGATATTATACCATCGACGCAAAACAGGCGGTAGAAGTGATGAAGCAGTTAAACCCAAAGATTACAATTCCAATGCACTACAAGACGGAGTACATAGATTTTCCAATAGACACAGTAGATAACTTTTTGAAACTTACAAATGGAGAACAAATCCCCTCTTCTGAGCTGGAAGTTAAGAAAGAAGACTTGGAAGGACAGGCAAGAGTTATTGCATTAACTTTCCAAAAATAGATAAAAATTCTTAGAATATTCCCTTAAAGTGCGGGAAACATAATAGTGTAAGGTTCGCGGTGGTTGAGCCAAGGTCATTTAGAGGCGTAAGCCTTAGATGGCCGGCCGAAGATTGATGTTCGGTATTGCGAATGTCAGTCAGAGGGCAGATTGCAATGTGTCTTGATAAAGCTATAAGCTAAAAAGGATGCATTGCAGTCGAGCTAAGACTGCTATGGGTGCCGCAGGTCAAAGTACGCGCCTTTGCAGTGTACTTAGACTGGAGGTCTTATGGAAGGTGCATAAGACTTCTAAGGTATCCATAGCAGTCGAGCATAGGTCAGTACAGGTTGTGAAGTGCTAAAGGGTGCCGAAGGACCTGTACTGGCTGAAGCGAAGACCATCGCGGACCTTACTTTTTTTATGTGATTATACTAGATAATTTCCACCATTTCTTTTATAATATTCCTAGAAAGGTAAATCAATTTCAATTAAGAGGGATATTTTCTTTTATCTGAAAATTTATATTCTAGGGAGAGGGATTTTATGAAAATAGTTAGAATGAAGGATTTGACAAAAAGGTTTGGCAATATTATAGCTTTAGATAATGTAAATTTGGAAATAGAAGAAGGGGAAATTTATGGACTTTTGGGTCCCAATGGTGCAGGAAAGACTACGGCTATAAGCATAATCTGCGGACTGATAAGTTTTGACAGAGGTGAAGTCTATGTTTTTGACAAAGACATACGTAAAGATGCTGAATTCATAAAGAAAAATATAGGTATTGTGCCTCAGGACGTTGCTATATATGGAGATTTAACAGCCTATGAAAATGTAAAGTTTTTTGCAAGCCTTTATGGACTTAAGGGGAAAGAGCTAAAAGAAAATGTAGAGATGGCATTAGAGTTTGTAGGTCTTTCAGATAAAGCGAAAGAAGTACCAAATAAATTTTCAGGTGGTATGAAAAGAAGGCTAAATATTGCCTGTGCCATTGCCTATAGACCTAAATTGATAATAATGGATGAACCTACAGTAGGTATAGACCCTCAATCGAGGAATCACATTTTGGAATCTGTTAAAAAGTTAAATGAAATGGGTAGTACAATTATTTACACAAGTCACTATATGGAGGAAGTAGAGGCTATCTGTACACGGATTTCTATAATGGACCATGGCAAGGTTATAGCTGAAGGAACAAAGGGAGAACTCATTTCAATGGTTACAGATGTGAATACAGTTTATATTGAAATTGGCTCAATTGATGGAATAAAAGAGGAGGAATTGAAAGGAATAAAGGGTGTAAAAGATGTTGAGATAAAAGACAGCACGATAAAGATAACAAGTTTAAAAGATGTGAGCAATTTTGATGATATAATCCATTATTTTATTTCAAAGAATATACCAATACGCAATCTGAGAAATGAAATTCCCGATTTGGAGACAGTTTTCCTCACGTTAACGGGCAGAAAATTGAGGGATTAGAGGTGGTAAAATGAGAATCCTTACTATAATGCTTAAAGAAATAAAGGAAATTCTTTATGACAAGAATGTAATGGCAATTATGATACTATTGCCAATAGTTCTTATTGGAATTTTAGGTTTTGCGTTTTCGTCAACATCAGATATAAAATTAGGGGATATAAAAGTGATATATACAGATGAAGGAGATACGGTACTTTCACAGGGTTTTGATATTTTCATTAAAGAAACTGATAAAATGGGAGTAAAATTTGTAGAAATAAAAGATATCAGCAAAGGAATAAGTGAAATAGAAAAACGCAAATATGATGGTTATGTTTTTTTAAAAGGTAAAGATATAACTTTTTATAAGAATGCACATGGAGATATAAAAACGGAGATTGCAGAAAGTATGATTGACTCTTTTGTTGATACTTTTAAGGGAATGACAGCTATAGCTTCACAAAATCCTGCCTTTCTTAAGAATAGCGGCGATATAAATTTAAATAGAGAATTTATAAATATAACCTCTATTGACAGAAAAGTTAAACAAACATCATTCGATTATTATTCTGTTACAATGCTTACTTTGATAATTTTATACGGTGCTATGAGTGGTGTATTTTCAATAGATATGGAAAGGACAAAAAAGACAGGGCGCAGAATATTAGCTTCTCCTGTTAAGAAATATGAAATATTGATAGGGAAGGTGTTAGGGGTAACTTTTTCTGTTTTTATACAGGCCTTGATTATTATTTTTTTTAGCAAATACATCTTCGGAACTAATTGGGGAAATGATATCATAACTGTTTTTGTGATTATAATTAGTGAGATAATTTTTGTGGTGGGCTTGGGAGTGAGTTTGGGGTTTATTATAAAAAATGGAGCAATGGCACAAGGTTTACTAAACGGTATAATTCCTTTTATAGCCTTTTTAGGTGGGTCATATTATCCTGTAAAAGAGATGGGAAGTCAGTTTATTGAGAGACTTTCAAATTTTTCTCCAATTACATGGACAAATACAGCCATATTTAACGTGATATGGGTAGGTAATTACCAATATGTACCTACAGCCCTCATGGTAAATTTAATTCCTGCAGCTTTTTTCATAGTGTTGTCGGCCTACTTATTCAGAAGGGAGGCTTTTTAAGTGAGAGAGCTATTTTTGGTTATGAACAATACTGTAAAGTTATTTTTTAGAAGGAAAGGGAATATTATTTTATTGATTTCTGGTATTATAATTCCACTTTTCTTTTTGCTTTTTACCTATGGTGGCAGCGGACAGCTTAGAATAGGTGTTGTAGATAAAGATAAAAGTCTGATTTCGGCAGATTTAATTAATTCATTGGAAAAAACGGATAAATTCAAGGTTGTTTTCTTAAAAGAAGATGAGATAAATGATAAAGTATCGAAAGGAAAAGTTGACAGCGCTATAGTGATTCCTCAAAGATTTGAAGAAGAAATTTTGAAGGGAAATCCAAAGGATGTAGAGATTGTATCAATAAAAGGGGAAGAAACCACCTTATTTTTGAAAAGTTATCTTGACCGCAAGATAAATGTTCTTTACAATTTGAGTAAGGCATCCGAAGGAAATAAAGAAAATTTTTATAAGATGTACAACCTTTATAAGAACAGTCCTTTTAGCTTGAAAACATATATTGTTGAAGATATAGGGAAGACGGCAGTGGCAACAACAAGAAGTTTAGGATTTTTTATAATGTTTTTGATGTTTAGTACTTTTAATATTTCTAATTTTATACTTGTGGAGAAGAGAGATAAAACTTTTTACAGAATTTTTGCTTCTCCTTTAAAGCCAAGAACTTATTTAGCGAGCAATTTTTTGGTAAATTTGATTTTGACAGTTTTTCAAATAGCTTTTATACTTGCGTTGATTACCTTTATATTAAACTTAAGCTTCACAAAAGCGACATTTGATGTTTTTTTAGTACTGGTTTCTTTTGGAATAACCTCTATTGGTTTAAGTTCAATGATAGTTGCTTTTTCACCCTCTACAAGTTATTCTAATGTCTTGTCTACTTTAATTATTACACCTACTTGTATGTTAGGGGGAACTTTCTGGCCATTATATTTAATGCCAAAATCATTTCAAAAGCTTTCTGATTTTATACCACAGAAATGGGCAATAGACGCTATAGAAAAAATTCAAATGGGTGGTAGTTTAAGCGATGTTTATATGAATATAATCATACTGTTGGCTTTTGCATTAACCTTTATCCTGTTAGGAATATATAAAATTAAAACTTCTGAAAAAATGGGAGATTTTATCTGATTTATATGTTATAATCAGACAAGGGGGACGGTTCCTTTTGTCTGAATTATTATTTTTGGAGTGGATATAAATGCCTAGAAAGTCAAGAGTTAAAAGCAAGAGTGGATATTATCATGTGATGTTGCGGGGAAATGAAAAGAAAAATATATTTAACAATGATGATGATAAAAAGCGCTTTATAGAAATATTGGCAGAGAAAAAGCTAGACGGGAAGTTTTATTTAACTGCTTTTTGTCTAATGAGTAACCATGTTCATTTGATGATCAAGGAAGGCAATGAAGATTTGTCAAGTTCTATTAAGAGGATTGCAGGAACTTATGTTTCTTATTTTAATAAAAAATACGATAGGACAGGGCATTTATTTCAAGATAGGTTTAGAAGTGAGCCAGTTGAAGATGAGAGTTACGTTATAGCATTAGTAAGATACATTCACCAGAATCCGGTAAAAGCGGGACTAGTGAAAGAAGTTTCTGATTATAAGTGGAGCAGTTATAGCTGTTATCTTAACGATAATGATAAAATGTGTCAAATTGTAGATACAGAGTTGATTTTAGGTATTTTCTCTGATGATAAAAAGAAAGCTATAGAACAGTTTAAGAAATATATGGAGCAGACAGAAGGCACTGAAATTTTTATCGACATTGAGGAAGAAAAAATGAGTACGGAAGAAGCCAAAGAGTTATTTAAAAAAATGGCAATGGAATTTGGGATTAAAGATATAGAAAATCTGGAAATTAAAAAACGTAAAGAATGGCATGACTTAATAAAAAAATACAGAGAAAAAACAGGACTTTCAATTAAAGATATTGCTTCTATTGCTGGGGTGACTAGGTATAGTATACATAAGATTTTGAAAGAAAAAGGCAAAGCCTGACTATATAGCCTGATTAAATTTAAAAGATCAGACGGAAGGAACCGTCCCCTTTGTCTGATTGTCTGGGAAGAAAGGAGAAAGTGTATGGGGCTTTTTGACCAGATAAAATTTCTGCCAAGGGAAGTAAAAATTTTTGTGGCAACAGAGGCATTTTTAGGGATAGGAATGGGTATTTTAGGGTTTGTGCTAAATTTCCACTTTTTAGCTTTGAATATTTCACCTGAAGAGATTGGCGCTTTAAACTCTATAGGCACTTTTGTCATGGGGCTTTTTTCACTGCCAGCAGGATTTATGGCAAGGCATTTTGGGAGGAAAAGGGTATTTATAACGGGGATTGTACTGATAGGATTGGGCTATTTGATGTTTGGAATTGGGACCACCCTTTATGCCTTTTATCCGGCCCAAATAATACAGTTTATAGGGGTTTCACTTTTGGTTTCTACAGAGATACAGCTTCTCTTTTCTTATGCCGGGACAAGTGAAGCAGAGACTTTAAGCTACAGTCTTCTCTTTGCAGTTTTTACCCTCTTCAGCGGGATAGGGACTCTTATGGGGGGATTTATCCCGCAGTTTCTCAAGTATGGTACCACTAAATATCAGTGGTCGATATACATATCTGCCTTGTCTATCTTTTTAGTGGCAATTTTGAGGGGATTATTTTTGCCCTGCCGCAATAACAATAAGCTTAATAGTGCAGAAAAGATTGAGACAAAAAATTTAACAGAGAATTTTAAAGAGCATTTGAACAGCAAAATAATAATTTTGACATTATATCTCTTTTTAATGGGAATGGTATTTTCAGTCGTTATACCTTTTCAGAATGTCATAATAAAATTTACCACAGGGTGGCATGATGAGGCTGTCTCTTACGTTTTGACTGCCAATGGTATAATTCTGTTCTTTGCCTCTATAATAATGCCTTGGCTTATAAATGAGCTGGGAGTAATTAGGTCTTATTACTACGTGTACGCTATAAATATAGGGCTGGCTTTCATTCTTTACTTTAAGATGCTTCCCATTGCTTTTGTGTTAATTTTCCTTTTAAGGAGTGGTAGCTTTACACTTTTTCTCAATATGGTGGACAGCCAAACGATGTCTGCTGTAGAGGAAGATAAGAGAGATTTTTTTGGAGGTGCCAGAACTTTTTTGAGGAGCATAGGAGGGGCTATTGGAAGCTTTATAGCAGGGTATGTAATTCAAAGAGGTAAGAGTACTCTTCCTTTTCTGATTACTTCTTTGGTTCTTTTGATTAGCTTTGTGTACTTCGAATTTTTGGTGAAACCCATTTTTATAAAAGAACTTGAAAAAAAGGAGGAGGGCATGTAGCTATACTAAGTGGCAAGCTACATAATGCCCTCCTCCTACATCTCTAAACTCAGGAACTTGTTCTTTACATATGTCCTTTGCAAAAGGACACCTTGTGTGGAATTTGCAGCCTTTTGGTGGATTTGCAGGGCTGGGTATATCACCCTCCAGTATTATTCTCTCTCTTTTTAGGTCCGGGTCGGGTATTGGCACCGCAGAAAGAAGTGCCTGCGTATAAGGATGCAATGGATGGTCAAAGAGCTCGTCTCTTGATGCCATCTCTACAATGTTGCCCAGATACATTACAGCAACTCTTGTGCTTATGTGTTCCACCACGCTCAAATCGTGAGAGATGAAGAGGTAAGTGAGGCCTTTTTGCTGCTGTAAATCCATCAAAAGGTTTATTATCTGTGCCTGTATTGACACGTCTAAGGAGGAAACAGGCTCGTCTAAGACTATAAATTCAGGGTCTAAAATGAGTGCGCGAGCTATTCCTATTCTCTGCCTTTGACCGCCAGAGAATTCATGGGGATATCTATCTATGTGATATGAAGCCAGTCCGCACATTTCTAATGCTTCTATTACTCTATCTCTTAATTCGTTTTTTGAGACAAGGCCGTGGTCTAATAAGGCTTCTCCTACTGCATCCCCTATTCTAAGCCTGGGATTTAAAGAGCTAAAGGGGTCCTGGAATACCATCTGCATTTTGGGGCGAAGTTTTCTAAGCTCGCTTTTTTTGAGGCTATGTATAGGAATACCTTTAAAAAGAACGTCTCCATCCGTCTTGTCGTAAAGCCTTATTATAGTACGGCCTACAGTGCTCTTCCCACAGCCAGATTCTCCTACAAGGCTTAAGGTTTCCCCTTTATTTATAGTGAAGCTTACTCCATCTACGGCTTTTACGTATCCTATTGTGCGCTGCAAAACTCCTCCTCTTATAGGAAAGTACTTTTTTAAATTTTTTACCTCAATCAAAGGTTCGCTCATTTTTTCCACTCTCCTTCGTACAGCCAGCAGGCTACTTTATGGCCATTTTCGTCAGCGACAAGAGGAGGCATCTTTTTGCGGCATACATCCATCGTGTATTCACATCTGTCGCTGAAATAACAGAAGTCTCCGAGGTCTATAGGGTTAGGCACCTGCCCAGGTATGGTGTACAGCCTTTCTTGCCTTCTTCCAATCACAGGCTTTGCTTTTAAAAGGCCTCTCGTGTATGGGTGTTTGGGGTTTTTGAAAAGCTCTCTCACTGGAGCTTCTTCTATGACTTTCCCTGCGTACATCACCACCACGTAATCCGCCATTTCAGCCACAATTCCTAAATCGTGGGTTATGAGCATGAGAGCCATTTTTTTCTCTTCTTTGAGCCTTCTTAAAAGGTCAAGTATCTGAGCCTGTATGGTAACATCCAGAGCGGTTGTAGGTTCATCAGCGATTAAAAGTTTGGGGTCGCAGCTTATGGCCATTGCTATCATTATGCGCTGCCTCATTCCGCCGCTTAGCTCATGGGGATAGCTTGTCATAATCTGTTCAGCGCGGGGAATTCCAACCTGCTTTATAAGTTCAATAGCTTTGTTCCAGGCTTCCTTTTTTGTCATGTGTTTGTGAAGCATTAAAGGTTCCATCAGCTGGTCTCCTATTGTGAGAACAGGGTTTAATGAGGTCATAGGCTCCTGGAATATCATTCCTATTTCATTTCCTCTGATCCTTCTCATTTCAGCATCGCTTAATTTAAGGATATCTCTCCCATCAAATATTATCTCTCCACCTACGATTTTACCAGGAGGAGATTGGATGAGTCTCATTAGAGAAAGAGCGGTTACACTTTTTCCACACCCTGATTCCCCAACGACGCAGACGGTTTCACCCTCGCGAATTGAAAAGCTGACGTCATTTACTGCTTTTACAACACCTTCTTCGGTGTAGAAGTAGGTTTTAAGATTGCGAAATTCTACAATATTTCTTGCCATTTCAACTCCTCCTAAATCTTTTGTCTTGGGTCAAAAGCGTCCCTCAAAGCGTCGCCTACGAAGTTAATAGCAAGGACAGTAAGCATTATGGCAACGCCTGGCGGAATCCATAGCCACGGGCGCTTTGCAAAGTCTATCATATTATTGGCGGCAGAAAGCATATAACCCCAAGAAGGTGTTGGAGGTACGACTCCTAAGCCTAAAAAGCTCAAAGCAGATTCTGAGATTATAGAACTTGCAACTCCCAGTGTTCCGGCGACAATAACTGTTGGCAGTACGTTGGGGAAAAGGTGTTTTATTATCTTCTTGCTATCTCTTAAACCCAAAACTTCTGTTGCCAGCATGAATTCCTGCTCTTTTAAGCTTAAAATCTGGCTTCTTACAAGCCTTGCAACTCCAACCCATGAGATAATACCCAATATGAACATGACGTAGTATATCCTATGAGCTGGAGGTATCTTCAAATCTGACATTATCGCACCCATCACTATCAATATTGGAAGTCCGGGCATAGCGTATATAATATCTGCAATTCTCATTATTATGACATCAAGCCATCCTCCGTAATATCCGGAGATAGACCCCAAAGTCACGCCAATTAATAGGAGTATCAAAGTAGCGGCTATACCTATTGTGAGAGATATCCTCCCTGCGAGCATAAGCCTTAAAAGGACATCTCTTCCAAGGTTATCTGTTCCAAGCCAGTGCTCTTTACTTGGGGGCTGATTTGCCTTTGTCACATCGGGTACGTCCTGATGCGGCGAAAAATAAGGTCCTATGAAGGCAAATAAAACCATAAAGGTCAGTATTACAAGACCTAAAATAGCGTATTTGTTCCTTATAAAGCGGCGAAAGGCATCTTGCCACAGTGAAGTACCGCCTTTTTTGCGATTTTTTCTATAGTCAAGTGTTGGAGTTAACCTCTCCAAACTTTATCCCTCCTTATTTAAGCCTTACCCTAGGATCGGCTATTCCGTATAATACGTCTGCCAGGATATTTGCCAGGATTGTAAGTACGGTTATTAACATGGTATAGCCTAAGAATAAAGGATAGTCCCTTACGTAAATCGCTTGGAGAACCACTTTACCAATTCCTGGCCAGTTGTATATTCTCTCTGTTATCATTGCACCTGCGAAGAGGCTTGGTATTTCAAGTGTGAAAAGTGTGATTAAAGGCAAAAGTGCATTTCTCAAAGCGTGTTTGAAAATAACAGTCCTTTCCTTTAATCCTTTCGCTCTCGCTGTCCTTATATAATCCTGTTTGATAACCTCTAGCATATTAGCTCTGAAGTAACGGCTCAATCCCCCTACACTTATCAAAGTCAAGGTTGCAACAGGAAGTACCATGTGTTTTGCTACATCCGTTATATGAGCCCATCCAGTGTAGTTTGAACCTGTGGTTATCATGCCACCTACTGGGAACCATCTCAAGTCCACAGCAAAGATTTTGAGGAGAAGTAGTCCCAGGAAGAAAGATGGCAGGGAATATAACATAAAAATTATCAAAGTAGCTATCGTGTCAAAGACAGAGTACTGTCGGACTGCCGAGTATATGCCTATTATTGAGGCGATCAACCATTCAAAAAACATTATGGCAACTCCTAAAAGGAAAGAGTTCCATATAAAGTCGTTTATCACGCTTATGACAGGCTTTTTAAACATTAAAGAGTCTCCCATTTCGCCTCTTAGCATGTTTCCAGCCCATCTTAAATATCTTTCTGGTAAGGGCTTGTCAAGGCCATATAGCGCTCTTAACTGTTCCATTCTCTCCGGAGTCATTTTAGGGTTTTCAAACTGCCTTGTTACGTAATCGCCAGGAGCAAGAGCAAAAATTAAAAATATTATTATGGATGCTCCTATCAATGTCGGAATGCTCTGCAAAAGCCTTCTTATTATAAACTGTGTCATCAAATCCCCTCCTAAAATGCATTGGAAAAGCCCGGCCCTAAGTCCGGGCTTTTCTTACTTAATTTAATACTGGAGAAGTTCTGCCTGATAGAGCGAGTAAGTGAAGTCTCTGAAGGATGAAATCTGGAATCCTACTACTCTCATGTTCTTGGCATTAAGATCATGTCTCTGGTACATGAAGATGTACGGCAGGTCTTCATTGAGCACTTTGTAAAGCTCATGGTAGAGCTCTTTGCGCTTATTCATATCTAGCTCTTCGCGAGCTTTTACAATAAGCTCATCGACCTTTGGATTGGAGTATCCGTTTCTGTTCTGTGACCCTTTGGAGTGGAATATGTTGTATGGATCTGGTTCAGCACTTAATCCCCAAGCCATGAAGTACATGTCAAAAGTCTTTTCTTTGGCTTTCTTAATTTTATCAACTATTAAGTTAAACTCCATGGGTTCTGCTATAAACTCAATACCTAATTGTTTATAGTTTTCAACAGCGATTGGCACTAATGCGTCGTTCACAGGGTTTGGTGTTGACTGCAGGAAGTGAATTGTGAACTTTTCACCATTCTTATAGCGATACCCGTCAGGTCCTAGCTTCCAGCCTGCCTCTTCAAGGAGCTGTTTTGCCTTTTCTGGATCGTAGTTATATGGATTTATTTCATCTTCCGGCGGATATGCCCAGGACACTTTTGACTGAGGAACGTTTCTCACTTCTGCTAGCCCCTGATATACTGCATCAACTATAGCTTTTCTGTTAAGACCGTATGTCAGAGCCTGGCGAACTCTTACATCCTGGAATTTTGGCTGATAGAAGTTAAAAGCGATATACCCATATCCGTTTGTGGGCAACAGTGCATAGTCTACAAATCCCAGGCTTTCGAGGAGCTCTACATTGTCCTTTTTAGCTGTGATGTTGGAAGTTTCATAGTCTGTTTCTCCTGCCTGCAACATCTGAACCGCTGTTTCGTCTGTAGTCGTTTTGAAGATGAGATTCTTTATTTTTGGAGCACCTTTCCAGTAGTGCTCATTTGCTACTAAGCGCACTTCCTGACCAGGTACAAATTTGTCAAATACATATGGACCCGAACCAAGTGGCTTTTGCATTAAAGCCTTTATGCCCTCAAGATTTCCCTTCTTAAAGTCTTTTCCATAGTAGTGCTTTGGAATTACAGGTATACCCAAATCTGACAAGCTAGTTCCCATGAGTTTTTCTAATTGAATTTGTATTGTGTAGTCATCTAAGACCTTTATACCTTCAATTTTATCTGCTTTGCCCTCCTGATACTCCTTAAATCCTATTATACCTGCAGGAGAGAGGTCAATTGGTCCATCGTAAGTTGGGTCTGCTAATACGTAGTAAGTAAATTCTACGTCATGGGCTGTTAAAGGTGTACCGTCACTGAATTGTACCCCTTTTCTTAAGTGGAACGTAACAGTGTTATTGTCCTTGTCCAAATCCCACTTCTCTGCAAGGCCAGGTATATATGTTCCGTCAAAGTTTACTTCTATTAAGCCATCAAATATAGCGCTTAAGACGTAATTGTCATAGGCTGTCTCATAGAAGAGTGGGTTAAATGTTCCTGCTGGCTCATGCAGACCTATTATGAGAGTGTCTGTACGAGATTTTGAAGCTTCTGGTATTTTTGAAGGGTCTTTTGCTTTTGTCCAGTTGTCGCTGTCCTGGACAGAAGCTGTTGGAGTTGTTTGTTCTTGCTTGGGCTGTTCGGATGGTTGTGTCTCCTGTGGTTTGCTGCAAGCAGATAGGACAACTGATAGGGCGAAGACGAGCACCACTAAAAGAGGAAGCCATTTCTTTCTTAGCATCTTCAAAAATCCCCCTTACCTTTAATTTTGTTTTTATTTTGTAGACGATTACTATTATAGCATATTTAATATTAGTTGGCAATATGGCTGTTAAAAATGTAAAACATTTATGAAGAAATTTAATTTTGTGCAACCAAAATTAAAAAATATTAAAAAATTGCAGTAAATTTTAGTGATTTTTAAATTACCTATTTAAATTTTATGCTGTATCACAAAAGTTTAGTACTGTTTATCATAAATTTTTACAAAAAATCAATAAGTCTTCAAAAAAAGTTGTAAATTATGCACACATGGTTAAACGTTTTTATATTTATGAGTGTGAAAATGGTTTTCAAAAAGAGTCCAATTTAAAAATACTAAACAAAAAACAAAGGGAACAAAACAGACAAAAGGGACGGTTCCTTACGACTGAATTTTTCAAGAGGTCTTTTAAATCAGACAAAAAGAACCGTCCCCTTTGTCTGATTCTTATCTGATTTTTTCACTGTTTTTTGGGAAAAACCTATTGAATTGGAGATATTTATTGGTTAATATAATACTATACCAGTAAATAAAGTGATGGTGATGAGTATGACTGATGATTTTGTTCCAGAGATAACTTCTCCCTTAAGGCAGAAAATGGTTTTAGTGCCTGAGATAATACATCAAAAGGCTTCCGGTATAAAGGTGTATGGGAAATTGATAAAATCTTTAGTTTTTACGACAGATGTGGCTTTGATTAAGAACACCAATGCTCATGCCGTTTTGGCTGTATATCCTTTTACACCACAACCTGTAATTACTCATGCTCTCATAATGGCAGCTGACATACCTGTTTTCTGCGGCGTAGGAGGAGGGCTTACACAGGGGAAAAGAGTTATAAATCTGGCTCTTGACGCTGAATTCTCTGGTGCCATGGGTGTTGTTGTAAATGCTCCGACGGCGAATGATATAATAAAAAAGATGAGAGCCACCATCGATATACCGATAGTTGTCACTATAGTGTCTGAGAAGGAAGACATAAAAGGAAGAATAGAGGCGGGCGCTACAATTCTTAATGTGTCGGGAGCACAAAAGACACCTGATATAGTGAAAAAGATAAAAGACATAGATCCTGATATACCAATTATAGCAACTGGTGGTCCTACTGAAGAGACAATTTTGAAGACCATAGAAGCAGGTGCCAATGCAATAACTTATACACCGCCAACAAATGCGGAGATTTTCTCAGAAATAATGGAAAAGTATAGGAAAGAAAGAGAGTGAATCTACATTAATAGGGCTTTTGCCCTTTTCTTTTTTATAAATTTTGTTCTCAAAAAAAGATGTGATATAATTACTTTACAACTTTGCAGGGAAAGGGGAGAGGATTATGCAATATAGAAAATTTGGAAAATTGGATGTGGCAGTGTCTGCATTAGGATTTGGATTGATGAGACTCCCTGTCATTGACAATGACAACAGCAGAATAGATGAGAAAGAAGCCATAAGGATGATAAGATATGCTATTGACAATGGAGTGAATTATCTCGATACTGCCTGGCCTTATCATGGAGGCAACAGCGAGATTGTCACAGGAAAAGCATTGAAAGAGGGATATAGAGAGAGGACTTTTCTTGCGACTAAGCTTCCCACATGGCTGATCAACGAGAAAGAAGACATGGACAAATATCTAAATGAACAGCTTAAAAAGCTTCAGACTGACCATATAGATTTTTACCTTTTACACGCTTTAGATAAAAACAAGTGGGAGAATATGAAAAGAGTTGATGCCTTAGCCTGGGCTGAAAAGAAAAAACAGGAAGGAAAAATAAGATACATAGGTTTTTCATTTCACGACGAGTTTCCTATTTTTAAAGAAATAATAGACTACTATGACAAGTGGGATTTTTGCCAGATACAGTACAATTACATGGACATAGATGTGCAGGCAGGAGAAAAGGGGTTAAAGTATGCTGCATCAAAAGGATTGGGAGTTGTGATAATGGAGCCCATAAGAGGAGGAAGACTTGCCAATCCTCCAAAAGCTGTGCAGGAGATATGGGATACAGCAAAAGTGAAGAGGAGTCCTGCTGAGTGGGCACTCCAGTGGCTTTGGAACCAGCCTGAAGTCTCTGTTGTTTTAAGTGGCATGAGCACTTTTGAGCAGTTGAAAGAAAATATAGAGAGCGCGAACAGGTCTGGGATTGGCACTTTGACTTCTGAAGAGCTGGAGATTGTGGCAAGAGTTAGAAATAAATATAAAGAGCTTTCCCCTATTGCTTGTACAGGATGTAATTACTGCATGCCCTGTCCAAATGGGGTCAACATACCGAGAAATTTCGAGCTTTACAATGAAGCGCATATGTACAATATTTATGAGGCGAATCGCAAAGCCTATGAGGATTTAGGGGATGCAAAGGCTAGTTCTTGTATAGAATGCGGCAATTGTGAGAGCGTATGCCCACAGCACCTTCCGATTATAGAGTATCTTAAAGAGGTTGCCAGCTATTTTGAGGGGTAGGTTTTTGCTACCCCTAAATTTTAGGGTAAAATGCTGTTATAAAAAGCATTATTCCAAGTAGAAGGCATAGAAGGCTTAATGCTAGAATAATAATTAAGTAAAACTTTCTTTCCATTTTTTATCTCTCCCTGACGAAATCTCCCCAATATTATAGACGCGGAGTAACACTATTTGGTTTCATTTTTATGTATTATTTTTTCTCGTGATTGTGAAGTTTTTTCTGTGCAAGTTTACTTTTTACTTTAAAAATGATAAAGGGGAATTTTATATGATTTACAAGAGATTTAACTCTCCGGTAGGTGTTCTTACAGTATTTTCTTCTGGCAAAGGTATATGCAAAATTGAGTTTGAAAATGAAAAATTTCCATTAGAGGATTTTGAAGAGGGAACCGATTTTTATATTGAAGAGTGCATTAAAGAGCTTGACCTGTATTTTCAAAAGAGGCTGAAGAATTTTGATGTGAAGCTGGATTTGCAAGGTACGAAGTTTCAGATGGCTGTGTGGGAGGAGACTTTGAAAATTCCCTATGGATCTGTTGTGACATACGGTGAAATTGCAAGAAGAATTGGGAAACCCAAAGCAGCGAGAGCAGTAGGGCAGGCTCTTAATAAAAATTCTATTCCCATTATAATTCCCTGTCACAGAGTTATTGGAAGCGACGGAAACTTGACAGGTTTTGGAGGGGGGATTGAGATAAAAAAGTTTTTACTTAAGCATGAAGGGGTTAAGATTGGTGGATGATAAGAAGAAGCCAGAGGGAATTGGATAAGAGATCACAATGGCGCAATTGATAATAATTTTGTCAATTGTGCCATTATTTTTCTTGACTTTGTCAGTTTGAAACCCAAAAGGCTTGGGAATACAGGTATTGACAAAAAATGGGCCTGAAATTTGTCACTACATTACTTTCTCATGCTAATTAATTCCATGCCTTCCTCATATGTAATGAAATTTTTTGGTGCTTTTATTTTCATCACCTTCAATATGTCTTCAGCTTCCTCCTCTATCTTTTGTTTAATTAAATATTTCTTCCCATTTATCTCTATCTCCACAAAATTCATTGAACCTATCGCTTCTTTTATTCTATCACTGCTTAATTCTTTCCACTTAGCCCTCAAGCTGTATTCTAAAGTTCTTTCCAGTAAAAATGCTAAATAGCACACAACAAAATGCCCTCTTATCCTTTTTTCCGTCCAGTGAAATATTGGTCTTACCTTAAGACAACTTTTCATTACTCTGAAAGACTGCTCTATCTTCCATAAATCATGATATGCATTCAAAACTTCTGTCACACTCATTTCTTTCTTGCTGGTCTGAATTGCATAAAAACCGTCAAATTTCTCATCTCTCTTTATTGCTTCTTCATCCAGTACATATTCTTCTGATTCGGAAATGCGTCTTAAATATTTCCTTCCTCCTCTCTTTTCTGCTGCCCTTACATTGCCGGGCCTTTCTAAAAGTTCTTTCGCTTTTTCTACTAGCCTTTGCCTGTCTTCTTTATCTTTTTTGGCCCTCTTGCTTGAATAGGTTATTATTAGATTCTCAGGTATCTTGAATATTTCCCCTTCTCCCGTTTTGATAATATTCTCTCTTTCTATGACCTTGAATCTAAACTCTTCACCAAATATTTCTCTGTCAAATCTCCACTTTTTCTCCTCAAGAACTTGATACCCCTCTTCATCAAATACTCTATCTAAAATCTCTTTACTCATGTTTTTCAGTCTGCTTGCCACAATGTAGTCGTATCCCGCTTCTTTTATCAGCTTTAAATTAAGTTTACTGTTAAGACCTTTGTCCGCTACTATTATTACCTGGTCTATGCAAAATTTATCTTTCAGTTTCCTTAAAACCTCTATCATGGTCTTGCTGTCAACAGTGTCTCCAGGAAATAGTTCATATCCAACTGGTCTTCCTTCTTTATCTACAAGCATGCCCATTACCACTTGTACCTCATTTACCTTGTTATCCTTGCTAAATCCAAAATCCCTTAAATCATCTTGCTTAATACTTTCAAAGTAAAATGTTGTCACATCATAAAAAACAACATCAACTACCATGTTAAATAAATCTCTATTCTTGTGATAAAGGTATAGCTCTAAATCCTCTTTTATCTGGGCCAGAATATCTAATCCCCTGTACAGCTGATTTAAATCAATATCTTCTTCAAATCCAAAGTATCTGTTTTTGCGGTAGTACGTCTGAAGTTTGCTTACTGGCTGAATTAATCTTTGTACTGTCATCAAAAATGCTACTTTATCAATGTCAAACTTTATCCTGGAATTTTGAGAAATATACTGTTTGAGAAATCTATCTATTTCAAGCTCTTCCCAAAGTTTTCTATACACAATATATCCCCAGTTTTTAATAATCCCTTCTGAAACATCTTCTGGAAAAAGCTTGATGGAACCTGTTTCTTCACTGGAGCTTAAAAATATTTTTTGCAATTTATCTACAAGATTAATGAAAGAGGGATCATTTTTGAGTTCATCAATTCTACCGAGATTAAACAAGACTTTTTGCTTTATTTTACCATTTTCGCGATAATTATGGACAATTTTGGCATACTCATAGCCACCAGCTTTAGTTATTTTGAGAAACATACGGCATCACCTTTATGTTAGTTTATTACATTATACTACAAAAAGTGAATATAGTCAAGTATTATGGCAATAATTAGGAGTAAAATTGTCCCTACAGTTTTGAAAAATTTTTTAACCCTAAAAACAAAAAACCCTTGAAAATCAAGGGTCTGATATTTTTTACCAGCCTAAAAATGACCTCCAACTGACAAAGTCAAGACGGAAACTTGACAGGTTTTGGAGGGGGGATTGAGATAAAAAAGTTTTTACTTAAGCATGAAGGGGTTAAGATTGGTGGATGATAAGAAGAAGCCAGAGGGAATTGGATAAGAGATCACAATGGCGCAATTGATAATAATTTTGTCAATTGTGCCATTATTTTTTATTGACCTTATGGTATAATGAGGATAGAAAGCGGGTGATGGGATGGATTATCTAGAAACTCTAAAAGAGTTTTTCAGGAATAAAGATAATATAGTTATGGCTTTTCTGTTTGGATCTGTTGCTAAGTGGAAAGCCACAAAAGAATCTGATATAGACATAGCGGTTTATTTAAAGGAATACGATGAGGGATTTGTATATAATTTATGGAATGAACTGGAGGATTTGCTTAAAAGGGATGTAGACCTTGTTGTTTTAAATATAGCTAATGCTACTGTTGCATGGGAAGCATTGAGAGGGAAAAAGATTATAATAAACGACCATAGTTTTTACATAAATTATATGCTTGAAGTATCTAGGGAAGCGGAAGACTTTAGAGAAGTCATTCGTGATATATATAGATACAGACAGGAAAGAAGGGAGAAAAATGCTTAAAGACTCTGACAAGGTTAGTGTAATAATTAAAGTGGATAAAAATAAATCAAAAAAAGAAGTGGTGGGTTATGGATAAAAAGACTGTTGTGGATATATTAAATGAGATTGGACTTTTGTTAGAGCTTAAAGGGGAAAATCCTTTTAAATCAAGAGCCTATTACAATGCTGCAAGGGTAATTGAGCTTCTCGATGAAGATTTGGAGACGCTTGTTAAAGAAGACAGGTTAAAAGATGTGAAAGGGATAGGAGAGGCGCTTAACAAGAAGCTTACAGAGCTTATCACCACCGGGCGAATGGAATATTACGAAAAATTAAAAGAGTCAGTACCGCCTGGCCTCATAGAAATGTTAAAAATTCCTGGTTTGGGGCCTAAAAAAATAAAGACGCTTTATGAGAAACTTGGTATAACCACGATTGGGGAATTAGAATACGCCTGCCTTGAAAATAGACTCTTGAAGCTTCCAGGTTTTGGAGAAAAAACACAGAAAAAGATATTGGAGGGAATACAGTTTGTGAAGCAATATAGCGGACACCATCTCTACTTTGAAGCCTATGAAGAGGCTACTAAGATTAAAGAATATATCGATGGCACGGGCCTTGCTATCAAATCTGAAATTGCCGGAAGTTTGAGAAGGAAAAAGGAGATAGTCAAAGACATAGACATACTCGCAACTTCAAAGGAAGCTTTAAAGCTCATGGATGCATTTGTTAATTATGATGGAGTGAGGGAAGTAATTGCAAAGGGAGAGACTAAAACTAGCGTAGTTTTAAAGTCAGGGATAAACGTGGACTTGAGGGTTGTGAAGGAAGAGGAGTTTCCTTATGCTCTTCACCATTTCACTGGAAGCAAAGAGCATAATACTGCAATGAGACACAGGGCAAAATCCATGGGTATAAAGATGAATGAATACGGACTTTTTAAGGGAGACCATCTCATAGAGTGTAAAGAGGAAGAAGAGATATTTTCTAAGCTTGGCCTTTTGTATATTCCCCCTGAATTGAGGGAGGACATGGGAGAGATTGAAGCAGCAGAAAAAGGGGAGATACCCGTCTTGGTAGAGGAAAAGGACATTAAAGGAGTTTTTCACGTGCATACGACTTACAGCGATGGGAGAAATTCTCTAGAAGACATGGTGAGAAAGGCAAGAGATCTGGGGTATAAGTATATAGCGATTACTGACCACAGCAAATCCGCCTTTTATGCAAATGGGCTTACTGAAGAGATGCTTTTAAGACAGTGGGAAGAGATAGATGAATTAAATAAAAAATATCCTGATATAGTTATTTTAAAAGGGATAGAATCTGATATTTTGCCTGACGGTTCACTGGATTATGAAGAAGAAATTTTAAAAAGGTTTGATATGGTAGTTGCTTCAATCCATTCTCACTTCAGAATGAGCAAAGAAGAAATGACTAAAAGGGTCATAAAAGCGTTGGAGAATAAATACACTAAAATTTTGGGGCATCCAACAGGTAGACTCTTGCTTGCCAGGGATAGTTACGAAATAGATGTATACGCAGTGATTGATGCAGCAGCTCACTATGGAAAGATAATAGAAATTAATTCGAATCCCTTTAGACTGGACCTTGACTGGAGGTATATAAAATACGCAAAAGAAAAAGGCGTAAAGTTTGCCATAAATCCTGATGCTCACAGTGTTGATGGACTTGAGGATGTCAAATATGGCGTGGGAATTGCGAGAAAAGGCTGGCTTGAAGCCAGGGATGTGATAAATACTTATGAAGTGGAGGAAGTTTTAACTATTTTGCGCAATATGTGAAACTCTTTAGACTGTGTTAGTTTTAAGGCAGTCTCGTTTGTTGATAAAGTCCCATTCAATTAAGTGGCATTTTGTGTTAATGCTCCGGAGTTGCAAAGCGACTAAACTAAAGCTCGCTTGAGGGCTCAGGCGGGGTACCGGCCAATTCGCCCTTCGGGCTCAAAGTGGCCGCTCACTTCGTTCGCCCTGCTTTCGCTCCTCAAGTTCGCCAAGTTTTGTTACCGCTTTGGCAACAAGTCGCATTTACACACAAAATGCCACTTCTCTATTTTGTCAACAGTTTTAGACTGTCTTAGTTTTAAGGCAGTCTTTATTTTTTTATGAAAAGCTTTAGAGAATATTGACATACTAGATTGGGAGGAGTAAAATATATTTTGTGTCAAAAATATTTGCATACGAAATATTCGTATACGAAATAATTTTAAATGCGGTGGTGAAAATGGAAGAGATAAGCAATGGTTTGAAAATATTAAAGCTTTTAAAACAAATAGGTAACACAATAAAGCAGATGATGAAATACGAATGCAAGGAGTATGACATAACAGGCCCTCAGGGAATGCTCATGGGGATTTTAGCCCATTATGGAGAGATGAAAGTGAGCGATTTAAGTCAAAAATTGGGGCTTTCTAACAGCACTGTTTCTGGCATTCTTGACAGACTTGAAAAACAAGGGTTGGTTAAAAGGGTGAGAAGCAAAGAAGACAGAAGAGTAGTTTATGTCAGTGTTACTCCAGAATTTAAGGAAAAGTTTCAAAGGCATTTTAAAGAAGCGGAAAGAAAATTTGAAGAGTTGATAAATAGAGCTAGTCAAGAGGACCTTAATAAGATAATAGAGGGACTAGAAGCGTTAAAAAAAGTGTTAGAAATGAAAGGTTAATGAGGATTTAAAAAGATGATGGAAATAAAGAAGGAAAAGATTACAAGATAACTAAATGTAGCAAAAATTTAAGGAGGAGAAGGTGACTATATGACAAAGCTGGCAAGATATCTGAAACCCTATGCAGTATTAATTTTACTTGCAGTATTCTTCATATTTGTTCAAGCCATGAGTGACCTGGCGCTACCTGATTACATGTCTAAAATAGTCAATAACGGTATACAGCAGGGTGGAATAACAAATGTAGTTCCTGAAGCAATAAGAAAAAGTGAAATGGATAAGCTAATGCTTTTTGTCACTCCCAGTGAAAAAGAGGAGATTTTGAAAAATTACACACTCGTAAACAAGATGAGCTCTGATTATGACAAGTATGTTAAAAAATATCCTATACTTTCAAAAGAACCTGTTTATGTTCTTAATAATATAGACAAATCAGAAATTGACAAGATAAATTTGCCCTTAGGAAAGGCATTTCTTGCTGTTTCGGGAATTGAAAAGGCTAAAGAGAATGCCAAAAATGGAGTAATAGAATTTAATGGGAAGAAAATACCTGCAAATATGGACCTGTTTGCGATAATTTCACGAATGCCAGAGGAACAGCTTCTTCAGATAAGAGATGAAATGAATAAAAAATTTGAAGTTTTAGGGGATGACATGATAATTCAGGCTGCCACAATGGCAGTTAAAAATGAGTATAAAGCAATTGGCATAAATACTGATAGGATTCAGATGAACTACATTTTACACACAGGACTTCTTATGCTTCTGATAACTGGCTTAAGTGCGGCAAGCACTATCATGGTAGCTTTTTTTGCCTCCCGCACAGCTGCAGGAGTAGCGAGAGATTTAAGGAAAGACCTGTTTATTAGAGTCCAGCACTTCTCTAATGCAGAGTTTGACAAATTTTCCACTGCTTCTTTGATAACGAGGACTACAAACGATATTACACAAATACAAATGCTCCTTGTAATCATGATAAGAATGGTATTTTACGCTCCTATAATGGGAATAGGTGGAGTTTTCAGAGCTTTGAGCAAGAGTGTTTCAATGTCATGGATTATAGCATTGGCGGTTATTGTACTTTTTGGGATAATATCAGTCCTGTATTCTATTGCCATGCCTAAATTCATGTTGATGCAAAAATTAATTGACAGGCTCAATTTAGTTACACGTGAAAATCTATCAGGGATAATGGTGGTAAGGGCTTTTAACAATCAAAAGTTTGAAGAAGAAAGATTTGACAAAGCAAACCAGGATGTGACCAAAGTGGGTCTTTTCGTAAACCGCGCTATGGCGATACTGTTTCCTTCAATGATGCTTGTGATGAATGGTGTAACTCTTTTGATAGTGTGGGTAGGGGCTCATCAAATAGAAAATTCCAGCATGAGAGTTGGAGACATGATGGCCTTTATGCAGTACGCTATACAGATAATATTTGCTTTCCTGATGTTTTCAATGCTTTTTATAATGATTCCGAGAGCTTCTGTTTCAGCAGAGCGTATTGCTGAGGTTTTAGAAACAGAGCCCTCTATAAAAGACCCAGAAAATCCAAAGCAGTTTGATGAAACACAAGCAGGAACAGTGGAATTTAGAAATGTGTCTTTCAAATACCCTGGAGCTGAAGATTATGCTCTAAAGGATGTGAGCTTCAAAGTTTTGCCTGGTCAGACAGTAGGCATAATAGGAAGAACTGGTTCTGGTAAAAGTACTTTAGTTAATTTGATACTGAGATTTTACGATGTTACAGAAGGGCAAGTGCTGGTGGATGGGGTGGATGTAAGAGAAGTGAAACAAGAGGACCTTCGCCGCAGAATAGGGTACGTGCCTCAGAAAAGCTGGCTTTTCAGCGGTACTATTAAGTCAAATTTGAAATATGGTAACGACCTGGCTACTGAGGAAGACTTAATAGAAGCAGCGGAAATTGCACAGGCGATGGAGTTTATAAATGAAAAGCCCAAAAAGTTTGACACAGAAATTGCTCAAGGGGGAACAAACGTATCAGGAGGTCAAAAGCAAAGGCTTTCCATTGCTCGTGCCCTTGTTAAAAAACCTGAGATATACATTTTTGATGAGAGTTTTTCTGCCCTTGACTTTAGGACAGAAGCAGCTTTAAGGAAAGCTATTAAGGAAAAGCTAAAAGGCAGCACTGTCATAATGGTATCTCAAAGAGTTTCTACCCTTTTTAATGCAGATCAGATAATTGTTTTGGAGGAAGGAAGAGTTGTTGGCATAGGTAAGCACAAAGATTTAATGAGGACTTGTCCAACCTATAGAGATATTGCTTTGTCGCAGCTTAAGGAGGAGGAATTAGCATGAGCGGAGACAGAAAAGTAGATTCCAAAATGCCGCCAATTCCACATATGGGTAGGGGTGGAGGACCTCGGGCTTTAGTACGTGGAGCAGAAAAAGCAAAAGATTTTAAGGGAACGATGAAAAAATTTATAAAGTATTTGTCTGAGTATAAAATCTCTATAATAACGGTAATTTTACTGGCAATATTAAGTACCTCCTTTTCCATTGCAGGACCTAAAATATTGAGTAAAGCTATCACCAAAATTTTTGAAGGTGTGATGAACAGAATAACAGGTCAGGGAAGCGGAATAGATTTTGAATATATTGGAAGGATAATTTTAATCCTCATTGGATTATACGGGCTAAGCGCTTTATTTGGCTATTTGCAGGGCTGGATAATGTCCGGTGTTGCAATGAAAGTTACCTACAAATTTAGAAGGGAAATTTCTGAGAAGATTAATCGACTTCCTTTGAAATATTTTGAAGGCACGAATCAAGGAGAAATACTTTCTCGTATCACAAATGACGTAGATACAATTACACAGACTCTCAATCAAAGCTTGACACAGATAATTACTTCTGTGACCACAGTTATTGGCGTTCTGATTATGATGCTTACAATAAACTGGCTTATGACGTTGGTTGCTCTTTTGATTATACCTCTGTCTTCTTTAGTAATTGCTTTTATTGTAAAGTATTCTCAAAAATATTTTAGAGAGCAGCAAGATTATTTAGGGCATGTAAATGGGCATGTGGAGGAAATGTATGGAGGACATCACATAGTAAAAGCGTTTAATGGAGAAAAAAAGAGTATAGCCAAATTTGATGAGCTTAATAGCACTTGGTATGATGCTGCTTGGAAGTCACAGTTTTTGACAGGTGTTATGATGCCCCTTATGAATGTGATAGGCAATCTAGGGTATGTCGCTGTTACAGTTTTAGGAAGTTGGTTGGTCATCAAAAATGCGATAGAAGTGGGAGATATACAGGCTTTTATACAGTACATTAGGTCTTTCACTCAGCCAATTGCGCAGATTGCAAATATTTCCAATATACTTCAGCAGACAGCAGCCTGTGCTGAGAGAGTTTTTGAGTTTTTGGAAGAAGAGGAGGAAGTGCCTGACAATCCTAAGCCGATAAAATTGGAGGATATAAAAGGAGACGTTGAATTTAGGAATGTCAAATTTGGCTATAGGCCAGATAAAATAGTCATAAATAACTTTTCTGCTAAGATTAAAGCAGGGCAAAAAGTTGCAATTGTTGGTCCTACTGGTGCAGGAAAAACTACAATTGTCAAGCTTTTAATGAGATTTTACGATGTAAATGAAGGTGCTATCTTAATTGACGGTCACGATATAAGAGAATTTTCAAGGGAAGATTTAAGGTCCCTCTTTGGAATGGTGCTTCAAGACACCTGGCTTTACAATGGAACTATCATGGACAATATAAGATATGGCAGACTTGACGCAACCGATGAGGAAGTGATTAAAGCTGCTAAAGCAGCACACGTTCACAGCTTTGTCAAGAGCCTGCCTGGTGGATATAACATGATGATAAATGAAGAGAGTACTAACATTTCTCAGGGACAAAAGCAGCTTATTACAATAGCAAGAGCCATATTAAAAGACCCAAAAATTCTCATACTGGATGAGGCTACAAGCTCTGTAGATACTTTAACTGAAATACAGATACAAAAAGCGATGGATTATCTCATGAAAGGGCGCACAAGCTTTATAATCGCTCACAGGCTTTCTACAATAAAAGATGCAGATTTAATACTCGTTATGGACCATGGAGATATAGTAGAACAGGGAACCCATGAAGAACTTCTCAAAAAAGGCGGCTTCTATGCTAAACTTTACAACAGCCAGTTTGAGAGAGAAGAGGAGCAGCTTGTAAGTTAAAAGTATTGACACATAGCATAAAAAGTGGTAAAGTTAAAAATAAGCAAAACAAAATACGGGTGGTTATGTCCGCTGGGGGAGCCTGAAAAGGCTGAGACGGCAGAAATGCCGAACCCTTGGAACCTGATGAGGGTAATGCCTCCGTAGGGAATGCGGGCTCAAAAGGCACCGCATGAGGCGGTGCCTTTTTTCAGCGAACATAACCTCCTAAAAATGGAGGTGTTTTTGTTTATGTCCTATATTTTAAGCATATTTTCTGATTTTGCAGAGATAAAACCAGTGACCCTTTCTGTAATCCTAGCAATTTTGCTGGCAGCTTTTCTCTTGTATCTTATGAGGAAAAGTGTCAAGTTTGACACAAAAATGCTTGTTTATGGGGCCCTCTCAATTGCTATAGCTTTTGTTCTATCTTATATAAGGTTTTACCACTGGCCCCAAGGGGGATCTATTACACCTGCCAGCATGCTTCCACTGTTTGTTTTTGCCTATTACTACGGTCCCGGTCCAGGAATTGTCGTTGGAATGGCCTATGGGTTTTTGCAGCTGATTCAAGATCCTTTTATAGTACAATGGGTACAGGTTCTTTTGGATTATCCTTTGGCTTTTGGCGCTTTAGGGCTTGCAGGCTTTTTTAGAAAAAATTTAAGTTTGGGAATTTTAGTCGGCGGTTTTGGAAGATTTTTCTCCCACTTTTTGTCTGGAATATTCTTTTTTGCAAGCTATGCTCCAAAAGGTATGAACCCCATAGTGTATTCACTTTTAGTTAATGGCAGTATCATAGGAACAGAGGTTTTAATTTGTTTTGTAGTTTCCTTAATTCCTCAAGTGAGAAATGCCATAGAAGAAGTTAAGAAAAGAGCTTTGGCTTAAAAAGGGGATAGGGCCCCTTTATTTTTTTAAAATTGTGAAATCAACATGGAGGAATTTGAGGGTGAGCTCATAAGAGAGACATTTTATAAAAATTATGATAAGATAGAAATGAAGACTTTTAAAGAGGTGGCCTGTCAATGGAATTAAGAAAAATACTGCAGGACAAGGACAGAAATATATTTTTCTACATCAATGAGAGGATAAAATGCAGCCTCTTGGATAAAATAATGCCCAAAATAACTCATGCGGGTGGCCCTGTTTTCACCGTGTTTGTGACAGTATTTTTGGCCCTTTTTGGTAAAAATAATGTCAAAACGTCTGCGATAGAGGCTTTGTTTTCCCTTATAAGTAGTCATCTTTTTGTGCAACTGTTGAAGAGAAAATACACAAGGCCTCGCCCTTATATGGTGCTTGCAAATGCTAACACTTTTCGTCAATTATTAAAAGATTATTCTTTTCCTTCTGGACATGCGACTGCCAGTTTTTCTCTCGCAATGACTTTTTCAATATTCTTTCCCAACCTTGCAATTATCTTTGTTTCTCTTGCAGTACTTGTTGGACTTTCTAGAATATACATGGGGCTTCACTATCCTTCCGATGTTTTAATGGGTTCTACAATAGGCATTGCTTTTGCTTATCTTACTCATTTTATGAGTGTAAGAATTTTTGTGTAAAAATTTTTGAAAATAAGTTGACATTGTGCAAGAAGAAGAATATAATGTAAAAGGGCGTGAAAATTTAATACCTCGTTAGGTGAGGCTCCTATACAGATACAGGCTGCTGCCCGGAAACATCGAGAGATGGTAACGGGTGAACAGGCATTACCGAATCAAGGTTTTGCCTAATGCAGCTGGAGTTTTCTCCAAAGCTGTATAGTGCCAAAGCTCAACGAAGGAAATTGGATGGAAAGCCTCTTTCTTTCGTTGAGAGAGGCTTTTTAAATTTTGCGGAAAAACGGAGGTGAGAAGAATGGACGGTGGAGGTAGTAGCATAAGTAAAAAGGGTATATGTAATGCGGCATTAAAGAAGGATGGGGAACTTTCTCCACTTCCATTCTTCTCACCGGTAATCATAGTATAGCCCTTTTTCTGGTTTCCCTCCCCTTCTTTTAATGCCCTGTTACATATACCTCCAAAACACTGTCTTCCTTTTAATTCCATCGTTTCTTTGTGAAAGATTTTTTCCAGAAAAACAAATACTGTAATTGGAAGGTTGTAGTAGCAGCAACCTATACCCTACTATTGTGTTTTGGAGGTGAGGAAAATGATAAAGATTGCAAAGAAAAACGGTGCAAGTGATGCAATTTTTGCTCAGCTAGTAAATTTTGCAAAAAAAGATATTGATGAGGTGCTTGCAAGCTTAGGGACTGATAGAGATGGATTGACTGTAGAAGAAGCAGAAGAAAGACTTGAAATGTACGGTCTAAATGAAGTAGCTCATGAAAAACCAGCTCCTTGGTATGTCCAGCTTGTGAAAGCTTTTATAAATCCATTTATAGGAATCCTCGTATTTCTGGCAATTGTATCATATATAACTGACGTCTTGTTCGTCTTACCTCAAGACAGGGACTGGAGCACCATCATAATAATTTCTATAATGGTCCTAGTTAGCGGACTTCTGCGCTTTGTGCAGGAGTATCGCTCTAACATAGAGGCTGAAAAACTAAAAGCTATGGTTCACACAACAGCAGCAGTTAAAAGGAAAGAAACAGGTGTAAAGGAAATAAAAATGGAAGAGATAGTTCCAGGAGACATAATACACCTTGCAGCAGGAGATATGGTACCGGCGGATTTGAGGGTCATTACTTCAAAAGACCTTTTCATAAACCAGGCTACTTTAACTGGTGAATCTGAACCTGTAGAGAAATATCCGAATTTGAAGGAAGAGAAGAGAAAAGCTGAAAGCTTATCTATATCCGATTTAGAAAATATATGTTTTATGGGGACGAGCGTTGTCAGCGGTTCTGCGATTGGGGTTGTGATTTCGACAGGGGAGCGCACTTACTTTGGTTCAATGGCAAAGACACTGGTCGGCCAAAGAGCTATGACGAGCTTTGAAAAGGGTATTGACAATGTGAGCAGACTCCTTATCAAATTCATGGCAGCTATGTTCCCAGTAGTTTTTATAGTCAATGGGCTGACAAAAGGAAACTGGCTTGACGCTTTGCTGTTTGCACTGGCGGTGGCAGTGGGATTGACACCTGAAATGCTCCCAATGATTGTGACTACAAACCTCGCCAAAGGTGCTGTAGCAATGGCAAAGCACAAGACTATAGTGAAAAGGCTTGATGCAATACAGAATTTTGGAGCGATGGATATACTCTGCACAGATAAAACTGGAACTTTGACTTTGAATAAAATAGTCTTAGAAAAGCACCTGGATATCCATGGGAATGAAGATGACAGAGTGCTAAGACATGCCTTTTTAAATAGTTACTACCAGACAGGCTTGAGAAACCTTCTTGACATAGCAATTTTAGAATACGGCGAAGAAAAGGGAATGAAAGGATCAGAGCTTGAGAAGATTTATAAAAAGGTCGATGAAATACCCTTTGATTTTGTAAGAAGAAGAATGTCTGTCGTGCTAGAGAGCGAAAATGGGGTTGGTGGTAAAAAGAGGCAATTAGTTACTAAAGGCGCTGTAGAGGAGATGCTTTCCATTTGTGATTGGGTTGAGTATAAAGGAGAAGTAGTGCCATTGACAGAAGAGATAAAAGAAGAGGCTTTAGAAATGGTGAGAAAGCTTAATGAAGATGGGATGAGAGTGCTGGCAGTGGCACAGAAGAACGAAGTTCCTCCAGAAGGCGTGTTCAGTGTGGCAGATGAGAGCAAGATGGTATTGATGGGATTTTTGGCATTTCTCGATCCGCCAAAAGAGACAGCCCCTCATGCTATAAAGGCTTTGAAAGAACACGGAGTTGAAGTGAAGATTCTGACAGGTGACAATGAAATAGTGACAAAGAAAGTTTGTAAAGAAGTTGGAATACCTGTGCAGAATGTACTTTTGGGTGAAGAGATAGAGAATATGACAGATGATGAGCTGGCTGAAATAGCAGAAAGAACCACAATTTTTGCAAAACTTACTCCAATGCAAAAGGCAAGGATAATCAAGGCATTGAGGACCAAAGGACATGTAGTAGGATTTTTGGGGGATGGAATAAATGATGCTCCTGCCATGAGAGAAGCAGATGTAGCAATTTCTGTTGATAACGCTGTTGATATTGCCAAAGAGTCTGCTGATATAATTCTCTTAGAGAAGAGCTTGATGGTTTTGGAAGAAGGGGTAGTAGAAGGGCGCAAAATCTTCGGCAATATCATGAAGTACATTGCAATTACGGCAAGCTCCAATTTTGGCAACGTATTTTCGGTGCTTGTAGCCAGCGCTTTCTTACCCTTCTTGCCAATGGCGCCGTTACAACTTTTGTTCCTCAATTTAACTTATGACCTTTCAATGGCATCAATACCTTGGGACAGAATGGATAGAGAGTATATAGAAAAGCCGAGAAAATGGGATGCTGCAAACATAGGGCATTTTATGATCTGGTTTGGACCTACCAGTTCCATTTTTGATATAACGACTTACGCCTTGATGTTCTTTGTGGTTGGTCCAATGGTAATAGGAGGCTCTTATTTCCTGTTGCCTGCTGAGTTAAAAGCCCAATTTGTTTCTCTTTTCCAGACTGGTTGGTTTGTAGAGAGCTTGTGGACACAGACTATGGTTGTGCATATGCTGAGAACAGAGAAAGTGCCATTTATACAGAGCATGCCAGCATGGCCTCTTTTCCTCTTTACAATGACAGCTATACTTGTTGGAACAGTTGTTCCGTTTACTACATTTGGAGCACAGCTTGGCATGAGACCTCTACCTTTAACATATTTTGGGATAGTATTGATACCAACAATACTGGCATATTTGACTTTGGCTCAGTACGTGAAAACCAGGTTTATAAAAAGATTTGGCACTTTATTATAAAGATACCCTTCAGACAAAGGGGACGGTTCCTTTTGTCTGAAATATAAAAAGCCCGGACAGAAAGCACTGTCTGGGCTTTTTATATTTAAATAAAAGGAATCGACATTTTTCTTTGATACAACATTACAGAAATATTACAATTTGGCAATCAAAGAAGGAATTTAGAGGTTAATGGAGAAATATTACAATAAGGAGCATATATGGAGGGAAAATATGGACAAGATTATAAAGTTTGAGACACATAAGGGTCTATTTGAACAGTCGTGGGGGAGATGCTTAAAAAGGGGCTTAACACCGGATAAAAAGTTAGTGGTGTTGAATAATGTAAAAATTGTTGAAGATAGCAAAAGATATTCATTAATTAAAGCTTTTCGCAAAAGCATTAAAGATTTGAAAGATATTAATGATTTTAAAAACTTTATATTTTTGTTAACTGATAAAGAAGGTGTAATACTGGAATTAAACTTACCCCATGCCGATATCGATTTTTACTTAAAAAAGGGTATGGTATTAAAAGAAGAAATTGCAGGTACAAATGCAGTATCACTGGCGATAAGAGAGAAGAATATAGCGGTTGTAAGAAAAGAACAGCACTATATTGAAGATTTAAAAAGGTTAAATTGTACTGCTGGGCCTATTTTTGATAAAGAAGGAAATTTGATAGGGATAGTAGACATATCTTCTGAAAATGAGTTTAATGATAATTTAGTAGCAGTAGTATTTTTACTGGCAAGATATATAGAAAGAAATTACCAGGAATTTGAGATGGAAAGAATAAAAAGAAAATTTGACGAAATAGATATAAAGATACTCAAGCTTACGGCAGAAGGGAAAACAGATAAAGAAATTGCAAAAACAATTAATATGTCACTAAGCAATATAAAGTATCATAAAAGGAAAATTTTCAAACTATTGGGAACAAAAAATGTAAAGGATTGTATATACAAGGCAACAAAGTTAGATTTAATATAAGTTTTTATTGTTTTTACATCACTAAATAAGGGATAAAAGATGTTAGATGTACTTTAGTACAAATTTTAAAGGAGAGAAACTCGGTTTTTATACTAAAGTACAAAAGTAAGGGCTATTTTAGTGAAAATTTATACTTTTGGTCAATTGACAAGATGCTGGGAATAAGATACCATGGATATAGAAGGAACTACCGGTAGTCCTTAGAATTATTAAAAAGACAGGTGGAGGAAAAAAGGTTTTAAAAGTTGTTCTATTAGAATGCTAAGAATATTTGAAATTAGGGGGATGAAATCAAATGAAAAGGATAGTATCATTTTTATTGTGTTTGACATTACTTTTATCAGCAACTGTTGTATTTGCTGCAACAGATAATACACAGGCAAAAGGTGTAATATCTAAAGCTGGAGACATGTCACAAAATATAGTCGAACCAGAATATATAGCTTATTGTCCTGCAAGTCCTGATGGCTATCATTTAATGAGGCCAAATACTGGTGGTTTATCAAATCTTTGCTGGATTGAGAATGGGAAAATAATATATTCAAAATACACTTTATGGAAATGCCAGTATTGTGGGACAGAACTGTATGAATCAACAGGTTATGATGTATGGGCATATCCCTCTGATATTTACAAGCAGGAAATACATTATAGTATTTTGGGGGTTTATTACGATATATATATTTATCCGAGATATGGTACTTTACCTGGGTTAAATGAAGGATACAAGTACCGATTGTACTGAACATAAAATGTTGATAGCAAAAGGTTAACTAAATAAAATTTAAAGTAATAAATGCATAAAATTTTCTATAAATAACTTATCCCAACTGTATAAACAAGGTAATCCTAAAAATTTGGGATTACCTTGTTGTCGGTTTTTATAACTTGAACTTCCAAAAAGCGAAAATAAAAAATATTACTGATTCTTTGGAAAAGAAAAATGCTGTTTTTAATTTGAAATATTACAGCAATATTGAAATATTACAATTTTGTAAACGTATGGGTGTAGAATATAAGTTAAAAATTTTACAAAGTATTTTTATGAGGTGAGGTTATGAAAAAGATGAGGTATTTTTTATTGGCAGTGTTAATGGTAGCGTCATTGATTTTGGTATCCTGCTCTAATGAATACGCAAATTTGGAGGAGTATCAATTCAATAAAAGTTCTGACCCCAAGTTAGTTTATGCAGATGAGAATAAAGTCATCATTAACGATGGAGAAGATATGGTTGTTGAATCGAGAGGGAATTTCTACAGGTTACCTATAAAATTAAATCTTGGGATAGAAAGTTTTATATTGACAAGCCCGAGTGGGAAGAATGCTTTAATAGGTACAATCGATAAAGATGGTTCTAACAATATAGCTATTGTAAATTTTTTTAAAGGATCTAAACTAACATTGGATCAGGGAGTTATACGATATGTAATTTCTAATTTTTATTCTATGCTGCCAAGTGACTATTATTTTGCTTATACTAATAAAGGTTCTGAAACAATTAAATTGGTTGATTTGGATGCTCTAAAAATTCGTGAAGTAAAAGTGAATGTGCCTGTTAATGATGCAATTGGTGTAAAGAGGAATACAGGGTACCAGATTTATTTTGAAAGTTCAGGAAAAATCTACAAAAAGCTAGAGCAAGAGGAACCTAAATTAGTTACAAATGGGTACTTGTTATCTGTAGATGAAAATAGCAATGTATATTTTTACAGAAATATAAACATAAAAACCACGAAAATATATAAGGTGGACAAAAATGGAAGAGAAAAAGAAATAGCTTTAATTGACAAACCTAATGAATTGATAAAGAGAGGGAGTGAAGCGGTTATTTTTATTACAGCAGCTACTGATAAACAATTTTTAGAAAACAATATAGAATTTATAAATTTGATAACGGGGAAACGTACTGCTTTATCAGGAAATCTCAACGACGTGGTTCCTTTACTGTATGATAGAGGAAATATTGCAATAGTTTTTTATAGAGATGGAAGAGCGCAAATAGTTGATACGAGGACAGGGAAAATAGAGCTTATAGAAAATTTTGACAAGTACGTGCTTTCAGATTTAAAAATGACATTAGGATTAAATGTTTATAAAAATTACCCTATAAAGTTTAATAAAATTGTGCAATTGAGAAAAGAAAATGATAACATTAGGCTTTTATTGGTGGATTCTCATAGCAAAATTTTAAAAATTTTGGCACAACAGCAGCTGAAGGATTAAAAGGATTGAATCGAAAGGGGATCCGAAAAATCTAGTAGAGAAAAAAGAGTTGTAATGCCAGACAAATTTGGAAGAGTGGAATTGAATGGAGGGTACATAGGCTTATCTTACGACTTTTCTCAAGTGAAGATATTAAAAATAGGTGATGATAGAATTGAAGTTATAGATAAAAAACAGGAAAGCTATTAGATGCCTATGGTGAAGAAATCAAATCTTTGGATAATGGTAGGAGCCAATATATAGTATATCGTGAAAAAGAAAATGATTTTGGAATTCTACGATTGTATACAATTTTTGAAACCCAAGAGGAAAATGGGAATAAAGAAATTGGCAAAGTAGTAGGTAAGTATTGGGATATAATGTCGCGAAGTGGTTGGTATATAGAAAATCAGCATGTAGTTACTATTTCTACAACGGGGAATTTTCCTACTACAGAAATAGAAACGGGTGGCACAGTTACTATTGTTAAAAATAGAGTATATAGAGATATAAATTCGCTTTTTTTTGAAAAAAACTATGAATTTATAAGAAAAAATATTGATTTAGGGTATCGTTATAGTTTGTATTAAGTTGTGGTGTATAGAACAAATGAGGACTCTTTTAAAAGAGCCCTCATATTGTTTTTATCTTCGTTATTGAGATTTTTCATCTTCTAAATTAATTTCTTCAGAGATTTCATGGAGCATTTGAGGTGTTAGTCTCATATCAAAATGAGTTAATTCATAATATTTTGTGGCTTTTCCATCACTGGAGATTTCCATACTTGCTTTTACAAGCCCTGCTTCTTCTAATTTGCGAAGATGCATATATAGAAGGGGTCTACTTATGCCTATTATTCTTGCAAGTTCGCTTATATACTGCCTATTTTCATACAAAATGCCTAATATTTTTATTCTTACAGGGTGGGATAGGGCGTCAAAAATTTTTATAATCTTTACCGGATCTAAATATTCTGAGAAGTGGTTATGTTCGGCCATTTTAATCAACTTCCTTTAATAGTTTTTCTATTTTCTCCAGCGTGTTTTTTACTGCATCTATCTCATTTAATAGATCGTTTGACATTTTTATATACAACTCATTTTGTTTTCGCATATTTGATATTTTTACAAAGACGAATATAGAGAAAACTGCAAAGATAACTGCTAAAATAAAAGGCGTAAAAAGTGTGATAATTGCAAATAACGATGCGCCTGATATACTCATATTAATCCTCCTTTTTATTCTATATTTTCAAGTAATTTCTCAATAGATTCTGCTTTTTGACGTAAAGATGACAGTTTTTCTTGTGTCTCTTGATTTAATTTAGAAAAAGCCTTAGATTGCGCTTGAAGCTTAGTTACTTCTAAGATAATTGCTATTAGAAAGACTATTGAAGTAATAGAGAGGGCGATTATGAGGTCAAGAAATCCCATTTTAAAAACCTCCTCAATTTTTTATTTCACATGTAATAATTATATTACACGTGAAATAAATTGTCAATATGTATTTGCTATTTGGAGTAAGTTTTTTTATAATTATGTAAAATCAAATTTCATCCACAAAAGAAAGAGGGAGATAAATGGGATATTCAGCTATTATCTATTATTATTTCATAATCTTTTACGCAGTATTTTTTATGGGTGGAGCTATTTATGGCACTTTTGTGCCGGTTTATCTGGACTACATAGGTTATAGTAAGAGTGAAATTGGAATTTTGATGTCTTTAGGTCCTTTTGTCGCTATAATAGCTCAGCCATTTTGGGGGATTACAAGCGACAGAGCGAGGTCTAAAAATTTTGTCTTGCAAATTTTATTTTTAGCCAGTATTTTCATTATGGCGTTGTTCCCTTTGTCGCGCAACTTTTACTATCTGGTAGCCGTTATAACACTTTTCACATTTTTTCAGACTTCTACTGGCCCCATAAGTGATGCCATAACATTGGAATATTTAAGTGGGACAGGTCAAAGTTTTGGACCAATTAGGATGGCAGGCACAATTGGATATGCAGTAATGTCAGTTATAGCAGGATGGTTTGCCCAAAGACATATTGGGAGTATTTTTATTTTGAACATTATAGTGATGTTCATAGCCTTTATGATTGTCTATAAACTTCCGGTCGTAAAAGGACATCAGTTTGGGAAAGAGAAAATTTCCATATGGAAACTTTTTTCAAATAGAAATTTAGTGGTGTTAATGCTTCTTAATTTTTTAATCCAGACTACTTTGGGGTTTTATTATACGTATTTTCCCATCTACTTTAGAAAGATAGGAGGGAGCAACGAACTTCTGGGATTAGCCTATTTTATTTCTGCAATGAGCGAAATACCGTTTTTGTTGTATGCTGACAAGATACTTAAACGAATAGGAACAAGGTGGGCATTAATAGGAGCAAGTGGAGTAGCGGCTTTAAGGTGGCTTATTATATCGTTTATTCCTAATGCATATTTAGTTTTGCCTTTTCAGCTTTTGCACGGATTGATTTTTATAGTATTGTACTATTCCATGGCAACTTATATTAATCAAGAAGTACCAAAAGAACTAAAAGCGTCGGGGCAGACTGTGAACAATCTAATAGGTATGGGAATTTCGAGAATTGTTGGAAGTTTATTGGGAGGGTTTTTAAGCGACCTTTATGGAATAAAAATGGTATTTCTTTATAATTCTGTATTAGCTTTTTGTATAGCATTAATTTTTGGGTACATCTTTTTAAAAAAAGCGTCAAAATAATTTGGCAAATTTTAGGAAGAAAATTTTTTTGAAAAAACTCTTGAAAAAATTTTTTTCGATGCTATAATGGTAATAAAGGCTGCATAAATATAAATTAAATAGTTTATTTATGCAGCAATTATTTTTTTACGAATTTTTGCATAAATATAAATTAAACTGTATATATATTTACAAGGGGAGGCAGCCGGATGATAAAAGTTGGGATATTTGGAGCAACTGGATACACTGGAGTAGAGCTTATGCGCCTTCTTTCAAAGCATGAAAAAGTAAAAATAGAGTACATTTCGTCTCAAAGTTATGCAGGAAAGTCAATAGCAGATGTCTATCCATCCCTTACAGGGTTTTATGACATTTCTCTCGATGATGTAGAGGTAGAGAAGGCGGTTTCAAAGTGCGATGTAGTTTTTACGGCGCTACCTGCAGGTTATGCTTCTAAAATTGCAAGGGAAGCGGTAAAAAAAGGGGTTAAAGTGATTGATTTGGGGGCAGATTTCAGATTTGACGATTATTCGACTTATAAAGAATGGTATGGCGGAGAATACGATGGGTATGATGGGATAAAAAGAGCGTATGGCTTACCTGAGATTTATAGAGATAGTATAAAAGAAGCCGATGTAGTGGGAAATCCAGGGTGCTATCCTACTAGTGTGATATTAGGGCTTGTTCCTCTTTTGAAAGAGAAGGTTATAGATGGAAACATAATTATTGATTCAAAATCGGGGATATCGGGAGCAGGCCACAGCCCGTCACAGAAGAATATATATGCAGAATGTAATGAAAGTATAAGAGCATACAATGTGGCAAATCACAGGCATGTGCCCGAGATGGTTCAGGAACTTTCCAAGGCATCGGGAGAAAAGGTATCGGTGGTTTTTGCACCTCACTTGACACCTATGACCAGGGGAATTTTGAGTACAATGTATTGCAAGCTAAGAGAAAATTTAAATCAAGAGGAAATTTATGAGGTTTTCGCTGAATTTTATAAAAATGAGTATTTTGTGAAGGTGCTAAAGCCTGGGGCTTATCCTTCTACTAAAAATGTATATGGTTCGAATTTTTGTCACATAGGTTTTGAAGTTGACAAAGCGACAGGTACTTTAGTTGTAATGACTGCCATTGATAACTTAGTAAAAGGAGCATCAGGTCAAGCGATACAGAATATGAACATAATGTTCGAAATAGAAGAAAAAGCAGGGCTTGATATAGTGCCAGTATATCCATAAATAAAGCATTAGTATTAGAAGGGGTGTAAGAACGAGGCGATGGAGCAGATGGAGATTTTAGATGGGAAAATAGAATTGCCCAAAGGTTTTGTGGCTTCAGGTGTATTTGCAGGCATAAAGAGAAGTAAGAAGGATTTGGCTTTAATATATTCTGAGCGATTGGCGAACATATCGGCAGTGTTTACTACAAACAGGGTAAAAGCAGCTCCTGTCATTCTAGATATGGAGAGGGCAAAAAAGGGGAAAGCCCAGGCAATTGTAATAAATAGCGGCAATGCAAATGCGTGTACAGGGGAGAAAGGAATTGAGGACGCAAAATCTATGGCAAAAAAGGTAGCAGAAGTCCTCGAGATAGAGGAAGAAGATGTCCTAGTTTGTTCTACAGGAGTGATTGGCGTACCTCTTCCAATGGAAAAAGTGTTGAAAGGAATTGAAGTGGCGGCATTGAGCCTATCAAAAGAAGGAGGATATGATGCAGCCCATGCTATTATGACGACAGATACATTTTTGAAGGCTGTTACTGTGAAATTTAATGTTGAAGGAAAAGATATTACAATGACAGGTTTTGCAAAAGGTTCCGGAATGATACATCCTAATATGGCTACAATGCTTTCTTTTGTACTTACAGATGCCAGTGTGGAGAAGGCTACGTTGGATAAAGCCTTTAAAAATACTGTCAATAGGACTTATAACATGATTTCTGTTGATGGGGATATGAGCACAAATGATACTGCGATAGTGATGGCAAATGGAATGGCAGAAAATAAAGCCATTCAGGAGGGGACCTATGAATTTGATTTATTTTACAAAGCCTTGGAATACGTCAATAAAACTCTTGCCAGACTCATCGCAAAAGACGGTGAGGGAGCGACTAAGCTTATAGAAGTAAATGTAATAAATGCTAAGACGGAAAATGACGCAAGACTTGCAGCTAAAGCCATTGTAAATTCAAACCTTGTGAAGACAGCTATCTTTGGGGAAGATGCCAACTGGGGAAGGATACTGGCAGCAGTGGGCTATTCTGGAGCAGACTTTGATGTGGACAAAGTGGACATATATCTAAAAAGCGCAAAAGGGGAAGTTAAGGTTTGTGAAAATGGCAGTTTTTTTGCCTTTGATGAATCTTTAGCTAAGGAAGTTTTGAAAGAAAAGGAAATTTTCATAATAGTTGACATGAAAGCCGGAGAATTTATGGCTACTTCATGGGGATGCGACCTCTCTTACGATTATGTAAAAATAAATGGGAGCTACAGGACATGATAAGGAAAGAAAAATTCGGAGATGAAATTTTAAAAGCACATATCCTTGTGGAGGCGCTCCCCTATATAAAAAAATTCTCCGGCAAGACAGTTGTGATAAAGTATGGCGGCAGTGCCATGCTGGACTGTAATTTAAAGAAAATGGTTATGCAGGATGTAGTACTTATGAAATTTGTGGGTTTAAATCCTGTGATAGTTCACGGTGGAGGGCCCGAAATCAGCAGCTTTTTAAAAAAACTGGGGATAGAATCAAAGTTTGTAAATGGGCTGAGGGTAACAGATGAAAAAACTGCAGAAATTGTAGAAATGGTTCTTGTTGGAAAGATAAACAAAGAGATAGTTTCAATGATAAACGAACTGGGAGGCATGGCTGTTGGAATAAGTGGGAAAGACGGAAAACTTTTAAAAGCAGAAAAAGACCTGTCAAACGGAGACCTGGGGTATGTTGGCAAAATAGTTGAAGTAAACATTGAGGTTATAGAGATGCTTATTGATAGAGGCTATATACCTGTTATAGCTCCGGTTTCCTTTGGGGATGATGGAAAGACTTACAATGTCAATGCCGACACGGCTGCTGGCAAGATAGCAGAAGCCTTAAAGGCGGAAAAATTGATTCTCCTCACAGATGTTGAGGGGGTTTTAGAAAATGTGGAGGACAAGACGAGTTTGATTTCCAGAATGGACTTGGAACATGCTAAAAAATTGATGGATTCTGGGCGAATAAACGGGGGAATGATTCCAAAGCTTAAGTGCTGTATAAAAGCTGTAGAAAATGGTGTAAAAAGGGCACACATAATAGATGGAAGGCTTACCCATTCTCTTCTTTTAGAAATTTTTACGGATGAGGGGATAGGGACAATGATAGGAAAGGAATGTTTTGATGATGATAACCTATGAAAAGAAATATTTGATGGATACTTACAATAGATATCCTATTATGCTTGTCAAGGGAGAAGGTACAAGAGTATGGGATAGTGAGGGAAATGCTTACCTCGACTTCGTGGCAGGTATTGCTGTGAATTCTTTGGGGCACTGTCATCCTGCACTGGTCGAAGCTATTAAAAAGCAAGCAGAGACTTTAATTCACTGTTCAAATCTTTACTGGAATGAAAAGCAGATAGAGCTTGCCAGAATGATTTCAGAAAATTCTTTTGGAGGGAAGGTGTTTTTTGCGAACAGCGGTGCAGAGGCAAATGAGGGGGCTATAAAGCTTGCTAGAAAGTACGCCTCGTTAAAATACGGCGGCAAAAGGTATAAAATCATAACCGCCAAAAATTCCTTTCACGGGAGGACATTTGGAGCGCTTACTGCGACAGGGCAAGAGAAGTATCACAAAGGTTTTGGACCGCTCCTTGCCGGGTTTAAATATGTGCCTTTAAATGACATTGAGGCCCTTTATGAGGCTGTCGACGATGAAGTGTGTGCAATTATGCTCGAGGTTATCCAGGGGGAAGGAGGTATCCATGAGGCTACACCAGAGTATGTAAAAGCGGTAAGGAAGATATGCGATGAAAATGACCTCCTGTTTATATTGGATGAGGTTCAGACAGGAATAGGGCGTACAGGAAAGCTTTTCGGATATGAGCATTACGGTGTAGTTCCAGACATTATGACTTTAGCCAAAGGGCTAGGAGGTGGTTTTCCGATAGGAGCGATAGTAGCAAAAGAAGATAAAGCTGTTTTTAAGCCAGGAGATCACGCTTCTACTTTTGGCGGTAATCCTCTAGCTTGTGCGGCTGGGATTGCAGTATTAAATGAGGTGACAAAGGATGGATTTTTAGAAGGTGTTGATAAAAAAGGCAAATATTTTAGAGAAGGGCTAGAAACTTTGCAAAAGAAACATAAAGTCGTGAAAGAAATAAGAGGAAAAGGACTTATGGTGGGATGTGAAGTGGATTTGGAGGATGCATCGGAGATTGTTTTAAAAGCACTTGAAAAAGGACTTTTAATAAATTCCGTAAGTCACAATGTCTTGAGGTTTGTACCTCCACTCATCGTGACGGAGGAAGAAATTGATGAAGCTTTACAGATACTAGATGATGTGCTTAGTGAGATAAGATTTTAAACTTGCTACTCTTAAAATTATCAACGATTTTGCCTGAAAAGTCGGTGTTGATAGATAAGTATATAGAGAGCGAAAAGGCAATATAGAAAATTCTCTTTCGTGAGGAGTGTGAAAAATGTTAAAAGGTGAAAAAGTGGTACTGGCATATTCGGGAGGACTTGACACCTCAGTGATTATACCATGGTTAAAAGAAAATTATGAATGTGAAATAATAGCGGTATGCGTGGATGTAGGGCAAAGGGAAGACCTAAGGTATATAAAAGATAAAGCTTTAGCAAGTGGTGCCAGCAAAGTATATATTGAAGATGTCAAAGAGGAGTTTGTAAAAGACTATATATTTCCTACATTAAAAGCGGGGGCTATATATGAAGGAAAATACCTTCTGGGAACTTCAATGGCAAGGCCTTTAATTGCCAAAAAACTTGTAGAAATTGCTCACAAGGAAGGTGCCAAGGCGATAGCCCATGGTGCGACAGGCAAAGGCAATGACCAGGTGAGGTTTGAAGTTTCAATACGTGCTCTTGATCCTTCAATAAAAATAATAGCACCATGGAGAATATGGGAATTAAAATCGAGGGAAGATGAAATAGAATATGCTAAAAAGAAAGGAATACCTATTCCTGTAACTAAAGAAAAAATATACAGTGTAGACAGCAATCTGTGGCATGTGAGTCATGAGGGAGGAGACCTTGAAGACCCGTGGAATGAGCCTAAAAGTGATATTTACGATATAGTTACTCCTCCAGAGAAAGTCTCAGATAAGCCGGAATATGTCTATATAGAGTTTGAAAAGGGCATTCCTGTAAAGGTAAATGGAAAAACGCTAAGCCCTGTCAAATTAATAGAAGAATTAAATGAAATTGGAGGAAGAAATGGGGTAGGGATAGTTGACCTTGTTGAAAATAGACTTGTAGGAATGAAATCTCGTGGTGTTTACGAGACTCCTGCAGGAACGTTACTTTATATTGCTCACAGAGAACTTGAGTACCTTGTACTTGATAAAGAAACGATGAGGTTTAAAGAGTTGGTAGCACAGAAATATGCGGATCTGGTCTATAACGGCCTCTGGTTTTCACCTCTCAAAACAGCTTTGGATGCTTTTATTGATGAGACGCAGAAAAATGTAACGGGTGTTGTAAGGCTAAAGCTTTATAAAGGAAATGTCATAAATGCGGGTGCAAAATCTCCCTATTCTCTTTACAACGAAGAATTCGCAACTTTTGGTAAAGATGAAGTTTACAACCAAAAAGACGCAGAAGGATTTATAAACCTCTTTGGGCTTTCTTTAAAAATTAGGGCTTTGATGGAAATGGGAAGGAAGGATATGGATGAAGCTGTGGGGAGGTAGGTTTAAAAAGGACTTGGACAAACTGATGGAGGATTTCAATTCCTCCATTTCTTTTGATATAAGGCTTTTAAAGTATGATATAATGGGCTCTATTGCCCATGCAAAGGGTCTTTACAAGGCTGGCGTTTTAACAGAAGAGGAGCTTAATTTGATAGAAAAAGGGCTTAAAGAAATACTTGAGGAATCCGAGTTAAAAGAAATACCTCAGGATGAAGATGTTCATTCCTATGTAGAAAGGCTTCTTGTAGAGAAAATAGGCGATGTAGGGCGTAAACTTCACACAGGAAGAAGCAGAAACGACCAAGTTGCGACGGATGAAAGGCTTTATTTAAGAGATGAGATAGACAAAATAAAAGAGGATTTAATAAAGCTTATAGATACTCTAAAAGAAATGGCTGAAACTTATAAAGAAACAATTATGCCGGGATATACGCATTTACAGAGGGCACAGCCTGTGACTTTTGGACATTATCTTCTTGCCTATGTTGAAATGTTTAAAAGAGATTTGTCAAGGCTTGATGATATGATGAAAAGAGTCAATGTAATGCCTTTGGGTTCTGGTGCTCTTGCAGGTACTACCTTTAATATCGACAGATATTATGTCGCTTCTCTTTTAGGGTTCGATGATATAACCTTAAACAGTATGGACGGGGTTAGTGATAGAGATTTTGTGATAGAATTTTTAAGCTTTGCTTCTATAACAATGATGCATTTGAGCAGATTCTGTGAGGAATTAATTTTGTGGTCTACAAAGGAATTTGACTTTATTGAAATGGACGATAGATTTTCAACAGGAAGCAGTATGATGCCGCAAAAGAAAAATCCTGATGCAGCAGAATTAATAAGGGGCAAAACCGGCAGGGTTTACGGCGATTTGATTACAATACTTACCGTGATGAAAGGACTCCCTCTTGCATATAACAAAGACATGCAGGAGGATAAAGAGGCCTTGTTTGACGGAATAGACACTTTAAAAATGTCTTTGAAAGTATTTACAGAAATGATAAAGACAATTAAAGTAAAAACAGACAACATGGAAAAAGCTGCAAAATATGGTTATATGAATGCTACAGATTTTGCAGACTATCTTGTACAAAAAGGTATTCCTTTTAGGACCGCCCATGAAATTGCAGGCAAAGTTGTCTTATATGCGATAGAACGAAACTTACCAATTGAAGAGTTATCACTTGAAGAACTTAAAAAATTCAGCGATGTAATAGAAAAAGATGTATATGAGGCGATAGATATAAAAAATATTTTAAAAAAGAGAAAGACAATAGGTTCACCGAGGATATTCTAATCTTATCAAGATATATGAGCTCCTGTCTTTGAGAATAAAAAGCAGGAGCTTAAATTTTGCTCTGTCAAATAAACTTAATCCTTTTTGATTAAAGTTTAAGTTATTTTTTGTCTTTTTATGTAAAGATAAATCGAGTGTTAGTTGTAGTAATTTTGTAACCTAATTAAGAATTTTTTAATAAATTTTTGCACTTTAAGTGATATAATAAAGAAAAATGGAATATGCACGGGAACTATAAATGAGATATGGATTTGTCGTCTTATTTTTATTGTTCCTTTCTCTGGTTTTTACTGGATGCGGTGCTAAAGCTGTTGGGCAAGTAAATGTGGAAGAAGCGCTATCCTTACCAGAAAAGCATTATCCTGTTGGTTTTGACCCCTATGGCAAAAGAATTCTTCTTGCAGTGCTGGGTAACGAAGGAGCAAAATTAGAGTTTTATAGCATAAAAAACAAAGAAATAGAAATCGCAGTGGAACCAGCAATAAATGGGAAAAGCATAAAAAATGCGGTTACAGATGGGAAGTACATAGCCTGGGTGGAAGCCACAGATGGCAATAGAATGTGGTCGGATGACTGGAGGATATATGTTAAAAATTTAAAATCTGGAGAAATAAAAAAGTTGGTGAGAGCAGATTTGCAGAAAAAGGAGTTTCAGAGGGGCAATTTAGTGTTGAACCCAAATTGTTAATTGATGACGGCAAACTTGTCTGGTCTATGTACGAATCTGATGGGAGGCATGAATTTAGCTCTATAAAATTGTATGATTTGGTTAATGGAATAGAAATAAACTTGCGCACTTCAGAAGGCGTAGGTGTTTCCAGATTTAGTGATCCAAATATCCATGGCGACTATGTAGTTTGGAGTGAGGACAGCTTAAAGGCAGCAGGTGAGACAGAAGGGGTATACCTTTATAGTATTAAAGAAAATAAAGTTTACAAATTGTCTGATAAAGGAACATCCCCTAATGTATGGGGTAGCAGTGTTGTGTGGATAGAAGGGAATAATAAGCTGGTGCTTTATAATATCAAAAATAAGAAAGAAGTGGATATTCCCACGTATAGTAAAGAGGTATGGGCGATTTCGCTGAATAAAGATTACGTCACGTGGTATAGCAGTGAATACAACATGAAAGTTTATAATATTCAAAAGAACGAGACAAATATCATTAATGTTCCAGTGATAAGTGGAGCGACCATCTATGGGGATATCCTAACATGGGTTCAGGAAGAGGGTAAAAGGGCGATACCAAAATTTTTATTGCTTTATAAATAAGCTATTTTTTAATAGAGGGAGCATTCCTGTAATGAATAAAAAATAAGGGAGAATGGACTTTGAAAAAATAAGTACCTCCTGATAAAATACAGAGTGTAAGTTTAAGAACTTACCTCGAATTATCAAAATAGGTAGCGTCAAGTAAGAACATGAGGATTCCCTAAAAAATAGAAATTGTAGGTAGTAGTTAGCAAAGAAATCAGTGATTATTAAATCAATAACTTAAAATGACACCTAGGGAAAAACTATAAGTAAATAAAATCTAAGCTTTTATGGGCAAAGAAGGCAAATATCACCCTATGGTAAGCTAGACTATTTCAAATACAGTCTAACTTACCACATAAAAGTTGTCAAGATTATAGAGTTTAATTAAGCTCAACAAACCATTGAATCAGTTTAGCCCAATTATCCACTTGGTGGCCATGTTTATCTTTAAGGGGTGCAAGTACTTTGCCATCGGAAGCCTCATGAGGTTTCAAGTGATTGTAGTACAGCTGATATAGCAATGCATGAGCGATAGCACCTTCAAAAGAACTAAAAGACTTATGGCGCTTGTAATGAGCCTTGTAAGAGCCAAATAAGCGTTCTAAACGGTTTTTATACGGTCTGTAAGTATGACTGTCACCACCGGGTGGAGGAGAGATTCCCAACACAGGTCGATGACGGATATTGGCTCCAAAGAAAACCGAAGCGAAATGGACTGCCACATCATAAATAGGCGCTTTATCTGTGACTAAAATGAATTCTCGGTTGTTGTAACGGTCAATGACCTCTTTAAGGATTGTCAAAGCAGCTAAAGCATCCCTATGAGGAGAAAGGTGCTGTGAGATAATAAAACCTCTCAAGCCATCACAGGCAGTAAAAAGGTAATGCCACTTACCTTTGACCTTTATGTAAGTCTCATCAATAACAACAAGGCCTGACAAAGGGAGGTTGATAGACTTAACAAGCGGAGCGAGTTTAGAGGCCAAGGAAACCACCCAGTTTTGTATAGTCTGATGAGAGAGTTGAACTTGCCATATATGCTGTAGTGCAGAGACAGTTTGCCTTAAAGAAAGACCGAGACCTACGTATAAATTAACAGTTTGTGCTATCAAGAATGGGCTAAAATGGCTTTTTGCGAGGTTAACAGGGGCAGCATTTGGAGAAGAAGAAGAGAGTTCATCAAAATCAACATCAAAAGCTCTGAAGCGATATCTTTTACGGTGGTTAAGCCACTTAGGGCAATTATCATTGCGACACTTAAACACAGTAAAATTCTTTCTAGTTTTATCCTGAATAAGTGCAGACCCGCAGAAAGGGCAGCGGTAAGTAGGGCGAGACTTTTTAGGAGCAGGTTTACCAGGAGCCCATTGATGTTTACACACTTTACACTGTAGTTTTTGAAAGCCGTCAGGGTCTTTACCAAAACTGTACAAATAATCAGGAGGGGCACCGCAAACAGGGCACTTATCAACATCAACACAAAGGGGTTTAATACGTCTAACATGAGAGATAGGCTTACCTTGAGCTTCAGCTTCGGCAAGGATTTTCTTGTAATCTTTTTTCTCAACAACTTTTTCAACAAGTGGCAAAGGATCCTCTAAAGGTGACAAAACTTTGTAGCCTGAAGGTTGGAGGTCAACAGGCGGCTGAATATCTACTTTAAAGTGTTTGAGAGCGAATAGAGAAATTTTAAGCAAAAAATTTAATAAATGAGTAAGAAGGAAAACGGGTAGTAGTTGTCGAAACATAAATTAGGATTCCCTCCTTTGGGTTGATGGTGTTTGTTTTTGCTACAACTACTACCTACGACACCAAGGGGAGGGAATCCTCCTTTTTCTCGAAAAAATTTTTATTCCAATGTTTTGGAGACTATAGATACGCGAATTTAAGGCTTTAATTTGACGTTACATCAAAATAAACAGGAGGTACCTAAAATGAAGTATACACAAAATGAAAAGATTTTGCAAGTAACGGAAGACACATGATAGTGTCAAGATACTGTAGGATTTTTTTAAGACAACCCCTGAAACTTAGTTAATTTCAGCCTTCAACTTATCATGCTTTTTTATATAACTTGTGCATATTTTAATGCTCTTAAAACCCTATATATTGGCGTTACTTTCCCTATATTCAAAACCGTAATATTATTTATCTTTTCATTTGTAGACGTTTTAACTCTCCTTACCGCTTCTTTTATTTGCTTCTTCGTTAATTTGTAACTTCCTGCATTTATATTCTTTTTCTTGCCCCATTCTACTTCTCTTAAGTCTCCTCCATTCTTGCTAAATACCCTTAATTTCGCCATTAGTTTTAATCCTTCTCTGCTCCACCCTAATGGATTCCTGCTTAGTCTTGCTGAAAATACATGGCTTATATGTCCTTCTGCACTGCACCCTATTACATCTTCGTCTTCACTGTATATCTTTATCCCTTCCCAATTGTTTAGTATGTATTTCTTTGCTTCTTTTATCTTCTCTTTCTCTCTCTCTTCCTCTGCTGCCTTTATTAACTCATCAAATACCTTCTTTACTCCTTCTTTATCCCCTTCATTTATTGCTCTCCATATCTTATCCCTATACTTTGGCTCTTTTGATGTAGCTTTTAATACGTATTTGTTTAAATGATATCTGTCTAGTACAAACCTTGATTTTACTATCCACTCTAATCCCTCTTTTATCCACGGTGCCCCATCTCCTGCTATGTATATCTTCTCTATCTTCTCTTCTTTGTAATTGTCTTCTATGTAATTTGCTACATCTATCCATATGTCTTCAGGTTTCTCTCCTACATATGCTTTGTAATAGACATTCTTCAGTACGTTCCTTCCGTTTTTCTCTTCTCTACCTTCATGTATGTATACTAATCGTGGAGTTTCATCTCTCCCGTCCTGTAAAGGTACATGGTCCTCGTCTGCCTCTATGTATAAACCCCTTACTTCTTTCTTTTCTTTTATTTCTCTCTTTACTTCTACTTCCCCTATTTCCCTTATTGCATTTAATACCGTCTGTTTACTTAACTCCTCTGGACATGCTTTTTTACTACTTCTCTCATATGATTCTTCTATTGCGTTTTCTACTAACTTTATCTTTACTCCCTTTTCTATCCTATCGTGCCGTCCTATCTCTAATGCATCATCCACCAAATATGTATATCTCCCATCCTCTTTAGATTTGTAATATGTCCTCTCATATTCAATATCCCCAAGGACTGTCGTTAATCTCTTTTTATCTTTCCTCTCTACTACCCATTTTTCTTTCCTTCTCTTGTCTTCTTTTATTATCCTATCTAACTCTTCAATAATTGCTTCTATTGCCTCTCTACCTAGTTTGTCCGTGAGTTCCTTTATCCTTGCTACAAGCTCTGTAATATTCATTCCTTTGTTTAACAAATCACCAAAAATTTCTACTACTTCCTCAGTGAAATTTAGAGCATTTTGTAAGTATAATATCCTCAAAGATATGTTTTTTCACAAGAGACCCCCCTTTCTGTGATGTTTTGTTTCCAAGTTCTATTTTATCACAGGGGTTGTCTCTTGTTTTTTTCACTCAAAAAATCCTACGATAATTTTACACTATGGGTTTCAAAATATTGTATCTTTTATAATGAATCAATCAGATACAGTGAAAATGTTGTTTATAATTGCTTTGGTCCTTATTGTGCTGACAGTTTCATGTCTATTATCTGTTAAATTTTATGAAAATAGGGAGTTTTAAAATATGAAAGGGGACCGCTCTTTGTACAAAACCCGGGTCCCCTTTTAGATATTTTACTTCAAAATAAAATTCGAATGAGAAGAACCTCTTCCAGTGTTTGAATTATATTAAAGATATAAATTGGTTGATTTCTTCTTTTATGACATCTAAAGATTTTCTCCAGAAGTCTTTAGAGTGCAAGTCAAATCCTACGATTTTTCCTAAATCATAGAGATTTTTCTTCCCTGTCTGAGGAAGAAGGTTTTTATATTCTTCTACAAATTTTTTGCCTTCTTGATTGTACTTGTAAATTAGGCCTTTTACAAATAATTCCCCAAATGCATATGGGAAGTTGTAGTAGTTTAAATCGGCATCGTAATAATGGGGCTTGTTTATCCACATGTAAGGGTGCAGGTAATTTTGGTCAAGGCCATCCCCGTATGTTTTCTTCTGAGCCTCTATCATAATTTGTTTTAATTCTTCAACAGATAAAGAATGGTCTTTTCTTCTTTTTATGACTTCATCTTCAAATAAGAATCTTGAGTAAATGTCTACGATGGTTTGTGTTGAGCGCTGCAGTGAGTTTTCTATAATTGATAATTTCTCTTCTTTAGAAGCCGTTTTTAATGCAGAATTCACTATAATATGCTCGTTGAAAATTGATGCTGTTTCCGCTATAGGCATCGGGTATCTTGAATTTATTAATGTTTCATTTGCTAGCAAATGGCCGTGATATCCATGCCCTAATTCATGAGCCAGAGTTAGAACATTAGAAAAACTCCCATCAAAATTTGCCAGTATTCTGCTTTCTTTTATTGGATGGAGGTTGTAGCAAAAGGCTCCTCCTCTTTTGCCTTCTCTTGGCTCTGCATCAATCCAGCTGTTTTCAAAGGCTTTTTTAGCAAATTGTGCAAGGTCCTCACTGAAGGAGTTAAAATTTTCTACTATAAATTCTTTCGCTTCATCAAATGTAAATTTTTTGTCCAATTTTCCTACTGGAGCAAAAAGGTCATAGAAAGGTAGTCCATCTTTATGACCTAAAAGGCGGGCTTTTTCTTTTAAATATCTTCTAAATTCTGGCAAATACTCTTCTATAGCTTCAAGCATTGCCTCAAGTGTTTCAGAGTCCATGCGGGAACGCTGAAGAGTCATCTCTAACGGAGAGGAATATTTTCTTAATTCTGTAACAGTCAGTACCTCGCCTTTTATTCCATTAAGACATGCTGCTGAAGCGTCTTCTATTTTTTTATAGGAATTTAATTCGGCAAAATAAGCTGTCTTTCTTATGTAAGGGTCTTTGTCATAAGCCATATTTCTTACAACGGAAAGAGGCAATTTTTTCTCTTCGCCGTTTATATTTATGTCTACAAGGAGTGTAGAGGTCAAAAGGTCATGAAGTTTTGCCCAAGCTTCTGACCCTGTGTTTTTCATCTTAGCTATTATCATCTCTTCTTTTTCTGAAAGTAGGTGCATTGCTTCTTTGACTGTCTCTTTTATAAAAAATTCGTGTTCCTTAAGATAGGAGGAAGACTGGATTGTTTCTTCCAAGTTCGGCATGTTCAAAAGCCATCTTTTGAATTTGGTCTCTGGCTCTGCAAGCATTGTGCTGATGTTTTCAAGAGATTCCAAAGCTTTTAATGCCTTTTCATTTTTTACATCCACGCTTAAAGATAAAGCAGAATATCCTCTTACTTTTACCATTAAATCTCCCAGTTCATTTTTAAATCTTATGTAGTATTCGAGTTTTTCTTTGGACTTTTCATATGTTGTAAAGTTTTCTTCAGTCCAAGACCGTATGTGTTCGATTGATGAAGTTATTTTTTCGACATCTTTTTGAAATTCTTCACTGTCAAAGGAAGTATAAAGAGCTTCTAAAGACCACCTCATTTACCTCTCCCCCATTTTGTATAATATTTGCCAATTTGATTGTAAAATATTTTTAAAGATAAGTCAAACCTTTTCAGGGAAATGGTGTAAGAGCTTTTTGTTGTGTTTATTTATTCAATGAGGTATAATAAAAATAGCCTTTTGGAATAAAATTTAAAGACGAGAAGGTGGTGTAGCATGTACAAAGTAGTTTTACTTCGCCATGGAGAAAGCATATGGAACATGGAAAACAGGTTCACAGGTTGGACAGATGTAGACCTTTCGCCGAAAGGAATTGAAGAGGCAAAGCAGGCAGGAAAGATTTTGAAAGAGAAGGGATTTACTTTTGATGCGGCGTTTACTTCAGTTTTGAAGAGGGCAATAAGGACTTTGTGGATAGTTTTAGATGAGCTGGACCTCATGTGGATACCAGTTTACAAGTCCTGGCGGTTGAATGAGAGGCATTATGGAGCTCTTCAGGGGCTTAATAAGGCAGAAACCGCAAAAAAATATGGAGAAGAGCAGGTAAAGCTTTGGAGAAGGTCTGCAGAGGTTAGACCTCCTGCTTTGACTAAGGATGACCCGAGATATCCTGGCAATGACCCAAGGTACGCCGACCTTTCTGAGGATGAAATTCCTCTCACAGAGAATTTGATAGACACTATAAATAGAGTTATTCCCTACTGGGAGTCCACAATTGCACCGACTATAAAGTCTGGCAAGAGAGTGATAATAGCAGCTCATGGAAACAGTTTAAGAGGCCTTGTGAAGTATCTGGACAATCTTTCTAATGAGGAAATAATGGAGCTAAATATTCCTACAGGTATTCCTCTGGTTTATGAGTTAGATGAGAACTTAAAGCCTATAAGGCACTATTATTTAGCTGATGAAGAGGAGCTCAAGAAAAAACAGCAGGAAGTTGCGGAGCAGGGCAAAGCGAGGGCTTAAGGGGCCTTTTGGAAAAGGATGATTTTGCGTGGAAAGAAGAGTGTTGAAGAGGCAATGAAAGAATTTGAATAAAGGACTTTTTAATAGATAAGGTAGGTATTTTTTAAATACCTGCCTTTATTTGTTATATTAAGGATTTTTATTTAGTAGGTGCGTTTCATTAATTTTTCCGTATGCGAAACAGTGCAGGAAAAAACAACACTAAAGTTTTAATCAATACCGGGTGGGGGTATATTTTTTTATAAACGATGCTTTCAAAAATTTTTTAGTGAAAAAGACAACGTTTTTATTGTCAGACCATAGACAAAATGTAATTTGTATGATAAAATATTGACTAGAAAAGTTGTTATAATTATATCAATCAAAGAGGTGTTTATATGGGTAATAACAAGAAAATTGTCATCATTGGGGCCGGGTATGGGGGCTTACATGCAGCGAAATTACTGAATAAAAAATTAAAAAATAATCCTGATATAGAAGTAACACTTATAGACAAGAAACCTTATCATACTTTGTTAACAGATTTACATGAAGTAGCTGGTTCTAGAATAGAACCTGACAGTGTCCGCATTTATTTACATAAGGTTTTTGCTGGCAAGAGAGTAAACATAATACTTGACGAAATAGAAAAAATTGATCATGAAAAACAGCAAGTGATTGGGAAAAAAGGCGCATATCAATACGATTATTTGATTTTAGGCATTGGCAGTGAGCCATGTGATTTTGGTATACCAGGTGTATTTGAATATGGCTTTAATGTAGGGAGTTTGGAGGCAGCTATTAGAACGAGGGAACACATTGAGGAAATGTTTAGAAAGGCTAGTGTAGAAAAGGATCCGGATGAAAAAAAGAAGATGCTTACTTTTGTAATAGCTGGAGCGGGATTTACAGGAATTGAGACTGCGGGCGAATTGATGGAATGGACAAAAAGTTTGTGTGATAAATATAACTTAGACCGCAGTGAAATCAAGATTATGGTAGTAGAAGCTTTAAATACAATACTTCCCAATTTAAATGCTAAACTGGCTATTAAAGCGCAAAGGTTTTTAAATAAAAAAGGAGTAGAGGTCTTAACTAATTCCCCTATTGTGGAAGTAGCCAGGGATTATGTTGTGTTAAAAGATGGGAGAAAGATTGAAACAAAAACTTTAATATGGACATGTGGAGTTCAAGGCAATAAATGCGTTGAAAATTTTGGGCTGGAATTAAATAGACGGTGCAGAGTCCAAACAAACGAATACATGCAAGCAGTAGGAAAAGAAAACATTTATGTGATAGGTGACTTGGCGTATTATGAAATAGATGGGAAACCTATACCTCAAGTTGTAGAGACGGCGCTGCAATCAGCGGAAACTGCTGTTCATAATATAGTGGCAGACATAAAAGGGGAAGAGAAAAAACCTTTTAAGCCAAAATATCATGGATTTATGGTATCCATAGGAAGTAGATATGCAGTGGCAGAACTTATGGGTGTGTCTTTGACGGGTTTTTTAGCAATGGCTATTAAACATCTTGTGAACATGCACTACCTTTTTGGGGTAGCAGGCATTGATGCTGTGTTATCGTACATTTATCATGAGTTTTTTGAAGTTAAGAACAATCGATCAATATTGGGAGGGCATATTGCAGCCCATGTTCCTACTTTTTGGCTTGTCCTTTTGAGAATATATGTAGGCGCTTTGTGGCTTATTGAAGGCATAAATAAAATACAGCAAGGATGGCTTGACCCGTCAAAAATATTTATCATAACTGCTTCTGATGTATCCGGCGCAACTGCTAATGCTACTTCTGGAGCTACTGCTGTTCAAACTTTGCAACCTCTATTAAAGGAACCGCCGGCTTTTTATAAGTGGTTTATGGATACTTTTGTAGTACCCCATGCTTTCTTATTCCAAGTTATGGTAGTATTAGCAGAGGTGGCAATAGGATTGGCTTTAATAGCGGGTTTGTTTACTTTCCTTGCATCTGCTGGTTCTATATTTTTAGCACTTAATTTCATCTTGTCAGCAATGGCAGATAAGTCAATATTGTGGTATATCTTCGCTGCTATAGCTTTAATGGGAGGAGCAGGGAGGTCTTTTGGCCTCGACTATTATGTAATTCCATGGATAAAAAATTGGTGGAAGAAGACTACCTTTGCTCGAAAAACATATCTTTATATAAGTTGATAAAAGTTAAAGAGAGGGCTATTTGATGTGAAAAAAGGTGATATTTTTATTATACTTTTTGTGGCGGTTTTATCTGTTGGGTTGTTGGTGTTTTATAGAATATCAGCAACCCAACAGTATCACCATAAATATGCGGTAATAATGATAGATGGTAAAGTGTACAAAAAGGTGTCATTGGATGATGTAAATCATAAAGAAGAAATACCTATAGTTACAAAACAAGGTAAAAATATATTGTTAGTCAAAAATGGGGGAGTTCAGGTTATTCATGCCGAGTGTCCGGATAAAATCTGTATGAAAGAAGGATTTATTGATAAACCAGGGCAAAGCATAGTGTGTCTCCCCTTTAGGATTGTGGTAGAGATAAGGGGGGATAAAAGTGTCGAGGTCGACGAAGTTACCTATTGAATATACAAATATGTCCAGGACTAAGAAAATGGTTTTTTTATCAATACTAGTTTCTACTTCATTGATTTTATATATTATAGAAGGAATGCTGCCTGTTCCTTTTATTGCTCCTGGAGCTAAATTAGGCCTTGCTAATATAATCACTGTTACCTCTTTGTATTTATTTGGTTTTATTGATACATTAATTGTTCTCATTGTGAGAATACTATTAGCTACTTTTTTTGCTTCTTCGCCTTCTACCTTTTTCTACAGTTTAGGAGGGGGCTTGTTAAGTCTTATTGTTATGTATCTTGTCAAAAACATTGGGAAAAATCATGTTAGTGAAGTAGGAGTAAGTGTTTCAGGGGGAGTATTTCACAATATTGGGCAGATGTTGGTGGCTTCTGCAATAGTTCAAAATATAAAGATAATGATATATCTGCCTGTGTTGATGATAGCGGGGATAGGAACTGGTATCTTTGTGGGTTTATCTTCTAAATTTCTTTTAAAACACTGGAACAAATTAAAAATATTAAAATACTAAATTTTTCTTGATAAAGGTTAAAGGTGGTTAAATGGATAAGTTTTGGAATGACAATTTAGAGGTAAAAGAAGAACTTGTAGAAGTTGTAAAAATCATGAAAAAGCGTGTAAAAAGTTCAAACAAATTAATTAGCGATATACTACTAGATATGGTAAATAATAGTGGCAAAATGTTAAGGCCTGCTTTTGTAATTATATCGGCTAAATTTGGAAATTATGATAGAAAAAAGATATTACCTTTAGCAGCTGCTATTGAGATGCTTCACATGGCGACTTTAGTGCATGACGATATAATTGACAATGCTTTAATAAGGCGCAGTAAACCTACTATTCAGGCAGAATATGGTAAAGATTATGCAGTGTTTATTGGAGATTTTCTTTTCTCTCAAAGTTTTTTGCTTTTATCAGACAATATCAATGTTGCGAATTTAAAAAAAGTCTCTAAAGTGGTTTCAAGAATATGCAAAGGAGAGATTGATCAATTTGAAAGCCGATATGACATAAATATTACAATAAACGATTATTTAAAAAGAATAGCTGCAAAAACTGCTGCTCTCTTCGCTTTAAGTTTTTATGTGGGAGCTTATGAAAGCAACTGTGGAGAAGAGTTGGCCAAAATATTGGGTAGTATAGGCTATAATATTGGGATAGCTTTTCAAATTATAGATGATATTTTAGACTATACTGGGGAAGAAAGTGTTGTAGGGAAGCCTTTGTGTAATGATATAAGACAGGGTGTCTTTACACTTCCTTTAATCTATTCTTTAGAAAGGAATAGAGATGAAAAAATTATATCGTTGATAAAAAAGAGAAATTATTGTGAGGATGACATAAAACGCATTGTTGCATTTGTTCAACAAAATGGTGGGATAACCCAATCAAAAATGTTAGCAGAGAAGTATACTAAAAAAGCTTTTGACAAAATAGCTATGTTAAAAGATTCTCCACCAAAACAAATTTTAATTGATGTGACGACTAAGCTTTTATATAGAAATTACTAAAATTGGTTAAAGGCCTTATTTTTGGAGGAGTTATTATATGAAAAAATTTATAGTACTTTTTAGTATTTTTCTACTAATATTTATATTTTCTGGGTGTTCAAATAAAAATTCTCAACCTATATCTGATACTAAATTTGCACTGGATACTTATTGTACTTTGACTGTATACGACAAGGTTCCCAAAAAAGTATTGGATGATGGATTTAAAGCCATTGAAGATATAGAAAAGAAAATGAGCGTCACTATAGAGGATAGTGAAGTAAGTGAAATTAATAAAAACGCAGGGATTAGACCCGTAAAAGTGTCTCCTGATACTTTTTACGTTATAAAAAAAGCAATACATTTTTCTGAAATTGAAAAAGGTTATTTTGATATCACGGTAGGTCCTATAGTAAATCTTTGGAATATTGGTACCGATAAAGCCAGAGTGCCTTCAGCGGAAGAAATAAAAGCTAAACTTCCTCTTGTAAACTATAAAAATATAGTTTTAGATGAAAAGAATATGACCGTTATGTTAAAAGATAAAGGTATGAGCATAGACTTGGGAGGTATTGCGAAAGGCTATGCTGCAGATAAAGTGGCAGAAGTTTTAAAAAAAGAAGGTGTAAAGCATGCTATTATAAATTTGGGCGGTGATGTCCTTACAATTGGTACAAAACCTGATGGAACTAATTGGCGCGTAGGGATTCAAACTCCTTTTAAACCCAGAGGTGAATATTTTGGGATAGTAGAGGTTGGTGAAAAAGCTGTCGTCACTTCAGGGATATATGAAAGATATTTTGAAAAAGACGGGAAATTATATCATCATATATTAAATCCTTTTACCGGTTATCCTGCAGATAATCACTTATATAGCGTTACTATAATAACAGATACTTCTATAGATGGTGATGCACTAGCAAAAATTTTTGTTATGGGTTTAGATGAGGGTCTGAAGGTTGCAGAAAATTTACCTGGAGTAGAAGCAATATTTGTGACAGATGATAAAAAAGTGTATATAACTTCTGGGTTAAAAGGAAATTTTAGGATTACCGATCCAGAATATACTTTAATGACTAAGTAATTCCATTTTTCTGGAGGAAGTTTTATGGATAAAAAGGAATTTTTAAGGGTATGGAAGGGTTTTTGGCAGTTGGCAGACCCTAAGATATGGATAGCATCTACTGTGCCTATGTTTGTAGCGACTGCCTATGCTTATGGTAAAACGGGAGAGTTTGACTTATTCTGGTTTGTTGTCTCAGTTATAGGCATTTACCTTATTGAGATAGGTAAAAATGCAGTCAATGAATTTGTTGATTATAAATCTGGTGTAGATACTTTTGTAACTCCAGATAAAAGAACTCCTTTTAGTGGAGGGAAGAAAACTATAGTCGAAGGTAAACTTACAGTCGAAGAAACAATAATTATTGCTTTAGTAACAATACTTGTTTCTTGTGCTATAGGGCTAGCTATTGTCATATTTAGAGAACCTCGTGTATTTATTGTAGGGCTTGCTGGAGTTTTAATAGCAGTTTTTTATAGTTTGCCTCCTTTTAAATTAAGCTACAGAGGCTTTGGAGAAATAGCTGTAGGAATAACTTTTGGGCCTTTGATAGTTATAGGGATGTATTTAGTGATGACTCATCATGTAAGTATAGATGTTTTATTAGTTTCTTTGCCTATAGGGTTTTTAATAACCAATGTTCTTTGGATAAACCAGTATCCAGATTATGAAGCAGACCTCAAAGGACATAAATACAATTTGTTAGTTAGAATTGGCAAACAAAAAGGAGTGATAGTGTACGCAGCTCTTTATGTAGCAGCCTATCTGTCTCTTGCTTTAATAGCTTTAGTTACTAAAAATCCAATATGGCTTATGACCTTTATAACAATTCCATTAGCTGTGAGGTCTGTAAATGTTGCCCGCAAATATTATGACGAAATACCAAAACTGGTAAAAGCAAATGCCGATACGATAAAAATATATCAAATTGTAGGACTCATAATGATTTTATCTTCACTGGCATCAAGATTTTAGGTTTTATTAAGATATTTTTAGAGGGGAGGTGAAGTGAAAAACATTGACATTATTTTAACAAAACAGTATAATATTTTTACACAAAATTTGTATTAAAAGGGAGGCTGTGATTTTATGAGAAGGATTTTAACACTTGTATTAGTGGGATTATTTTTGTTGTTTGCAATAAGTGGCTGTTCTTCTAAAACAGCAACTGGTACTTACAAAGATGGTACTTACAAAGCGGAACAACCTAATTTTGACGAGCACGGATGGAAGGGACAGATTGAGATAACTGTAAAAGACGGTAAAATAGCATCCGTGACTTATAATGAAGTAAACAAGGATGGCCAGTTAAAGAGAGATGACCAGCAATATGCAGAAAATATGAAGGCTAAGACAGGTGTTACACCAAAAGAAGCATATGAGAAATTGGAACAGCAGCTTATTGAGAAGCAAGACCCTGATAAAGTAGATACTGTTACTGGAGCTACACATACATCCCAAACTTTTAAAGAATTAGCTGCAGAGGCTTTAAAGAGTGCAAAGTAATTTTTGAGTAGATAGAGAAAATAAAGGGGACAGTTTTTAAAGCTGTCCCCTTTAAAATTTATTAAGACATAAGCCTCTTTTCTCCTTCTATTGCTTTTATAGGAGCGATATCCTGTGTCACCTCTAAAGTACCTATGTATTCACCGTTTTTATCTCTTATAGCAAAATATCTTATAAATACATATTTGTCGCCCAACTTTATCCAGAAGTCTTCATGACTTTTTTTGCCTGATTTAAAGTCCTGAAGCAGCTGTTCAACAATATGGACACTTGCAGGTGGATGACAATATTGAACTTTTCTACCAATGACGGATTTTGTCCTTGCAAATATTCTGTCTTTTGTGTTGGAAAAATATTTTACTATGTCATCTTTGTCTACAAATGTTATGTCAAAAGGGAGATTATCAAATATGGCACTTATTTCTTCTGGCTTTAAAATGCCTGTATCAAATTTTATATAACTCTGGGATGCTTCATCACTAAATTTTTCTTTTTTCTCAACATTGACACGTTCTGGGTGCCACTTTATCTCTGGTTCAATAAGGCAATATCCTATTTCATCACTTTCTTCCATTATACTTATCCATTCATCTTCTGTAAGGGTGTCTAATGCCATGGGTAAAAGTATATTTTCTTCTTTAAAAATCATGTCTAATATTTTGTTTAATGTAGCATTGGCATGCTGTAATATTTCTTCTTTTTTTGAATTATCATAATTAATAAGGGTTGTTCTCAAGTCTTTGAGCATTTTCCTTATTTCATCATCAACACCCCACATGACAGAGGGAGGTCCCGTTATGCCGTATTTTTCAAGGTACGGAAAGAGCAAGTTTTCTTTTCTCGAATAATGCTTGTCTATATCCATCAAAAGATTAATATGCTCTAATAGCTTTTGAGCGTCTTCAAAACTTCCGCTGCTTTTTAATTTTTCAAGAGCAGGTTTTATATTTTCATTAATGTGTTTTTCTATTGCTCTGTTTTCTTCTTTAAAGGTGTGTACTGGGTGCCCCGGAATTGTTTCGGGCTTTTTTAGCTGTTCTAATGACTCTCTAAACACTTCAGCATGGACATCACATAGCCTTTGTACTTCTTTTACGTCCAGTCCCTCATTTATTAGTTCTTGTTCTATTGCTGACAATTCTGTAGAAGTTATTCCGTCTATGACATCTTTAAATTTTTCTTTAACTTCCGCAACACTTTTACCTCTATGAAGTTCTTTTATAACTTCTTTTAAAAGTTTTCTCCTGTATTCTCTATTATTAATAACTTCACTCATGGAAAGTACCTCCTCTTTGTTAACATACCTGATTATATTTTACCCTGTATTAAAAATTTTACTGTGATATATCTCACAAATTTAAATAATTTTTATGAATTTTTATAACGAGTTGTTAAACTGTTGACAATCAACTGAGATTGTGATATCTTAAAATAAAATCATAGTATTCCTATCTAAATACTATGAATTAAAAGGAGGCAAAAAAATTATGTCGGGAAGAGAAAATAAAATTTATGAGGATATAACTCAGCTTATAGGCAATACACCTATGATTAGGTTGAATAAAGTTGTTCCTGAAAATTCAGCGGAGGTCATAGTAAAATTAGAGTCTTTTAACCCAGGTGGAAGTGTTAAGGACAGAATTGCATTAAATATGATAAAAAGAGCTGAGGAAGAAGGAAGATTAAAACCTGGTGGGACAATTGTTGAACCTACCAGTGGAAATACAGGCATTGGTCTTGCGATGGTTAGTGCTGTAAAAGGGTATAAGTTGATTCTTGTAATGCCTGATACGATGAGTATAGAACGACGAAATTTACTTTTGTCATATGGAGCAGAGCTTGTTTTAACACCCGGTGCAGAGGGTATGAAAGGAGCCATAAAAAAGGCACAAGAAATTTTGGAATTAAATCCTGATTATATAATGTTAGATCAGTTTAAAAATCCTGCGAATCCAGAAATACATGAACTTACAACGGCAAAAGAAATATTAAAAGATACAAATGGAATAGTAGATGCATTTGTAGCAGGTGTAGGCACAGGGGGAACAATATCCGGAGTAGGGAAAGTTTTAAAGCAATATAACAAAGATATAAAAATTTTTGCAGTAGAACCAGAGGAATCTCCTGTATTGTCAGGCGGCAAACCTGGACCTCATAAGATACAAGGAATAGGAGCTGGATTTATTCCTGACACATTAAATCTTGACGTTATCGATGAAATTATAAAGGTAAAAGAGAGAGATGCTTTTGAAATGTCAATGAAACTTGCAAAACAAGAAGGGATTCTTTGTGGTATTTCTTCAGGCGCAAATGTTTTTGCGGCAGTTGAAGTTGCAAATCGCCTCGGGAAAGGAAAACGAGTTGTAACAGTACTACCTGATACTGGGGAAAGATATTTAAGTATGCACAAATTTTTTGAATATTGAACGCCATAATGAATTTAATCCTAATGGAAGAATGACAGCACTTCGTTGTGGAGCAAATGTTGTAATGCCCAATGTGACAGAGGGAGAATGCAGAAAGTTGTACGCATTATATCCGGCTGTATCCGGGAAAAATTTGTGTTGCTGATACTCCTGCTCATTGCTTTAGTTGTATAACTGCCAGGATAAATAGTATTGGAAGAGTAGTTTCAGAAAGTTTTGGTTATAGAAAAAAGAGAGTGTAAAATCTGCACTCTCTTTTTTTACAGATTATTTTGCAGAGTAATAGCATCTTTTAGGAGACATTATTAAATCTTCTTTTTTTAATTCTTTAATAGCCTTTTCAACTTCTTTTTTGTCAAGGCCTGATTTTTCCACAATATCACTAGGACGCAGAGGCTCTGAAGATTCTCTTAAAGTTTTTAATACTATCTCTTTGGCATCCATTTTATTTTTCCTCCTTAATACACATTACAATTTTATATTGATTACGATTCCATTATAATATCAATTCTTATTTTTGACAAGAACTTCTAAAATAATTTTTTAACGATAAAATTAAGATTTCACTGGCTTCCCCAACTACTGCTTTTGCAGCTTTTCAACAAAGGGTATAACTAAAGATTTAATCTATTATACAAAAGGGGGTTATCAAAAATCTGTGATTATTGTCACTTATTATACTAAAAAAAGGCAAATTATATACAAATACAGCCCCCCTTTTCTGTATTCAGAAAAATGGGGGGTTTTCAATCTGATTATTTAGCTCACTTTTTTAAAGTTTTAGTTATTTCTATATACTCATCTAAGGTGATTTCACCGCGAGCGTACCTTAACTTGGCAATTTCTAATGCTTCATTATTAGGATCTGTATCGTGTTTTTTAAAAAAGTTAACATTTCTAATCTGTTTTACTAGCAAGTAAATTACTACGCCTATTAAAATTAAGAACAATATATTGGTAAGTCCACCACCGAACCAAGTTCCATAACCACAAGGATAATATCCTCCAAACCAACGACCTAAACCACCCATCATATATCCTCCAAACATTATTTTCTCCTCCTCTCCAAATATTTATATTTTACAAAATGCTTTTTAATTTGTTATATTCTTCTACTGTAATTTCTCCCTTGGCTAAACGTATATCAAGTATTTTCTTTGCTTCATTCACTTGGCAATCTTTGTTTGCATTTAAATTATTAATTATTCTTTGCAGATCACCTGTTTTGTACAAATAAAAGCCAATTGCCAAGATTAATATAAGCCCCATACATTTCAACTCCTTTCTATTTATCAAAAAACTGTTAACTTGGGTTCATTTTTATTTTAAGGCTTACTTTTGAAGAAAATATGAAGAGAAAATAAATACAGTTTAATTAAAATAATTTCCAAAAGTAGGCGATTAGATTTTTGCAAACTGTGATGTATAATATATTAAAAGAAGTTTATCAAGCTATCTTCATAAGTTATTCATAATTTTGCTGCAAAATAATAAAGGGTGGATGGAAGATGAATAAGAAAATACTTGTGGTTGATGACGAAATAAAAATACTGGAAGTTGTAAAGTCATACCTTGAGCGTGAGGGATTTAGCGTTATTACTGAAACTAATGGCAATAACGTTTTAGATACATTCAAAAAAGAAAAACCAGACCTTGTTATATTGGACCTCATGTTGCCAGGTATTTCAGGAGAGGAACTGTGTAAAAGGTTACGTCAGTTTTCCAATGTTCCGATATTGATGCTTACAGCAAAAGTTCAAGAAAGTGATAAAATTAATGGATTTTCTATAGGTGCTGATGACTATATTACAAAACCATTCAGCCCACGTGAATTGGTTATGAGAGTGAAAGCAATATTAAGAAGAACAACTGATGATGTGCCTCTTGCTGAAGTAATGTCTTTTAATAATGATGACCTTGTGGTCGATTTAAGAGCACATACAGTGAGGAAAAAGGGTGTGGTTGTAAATCTTACTCCAAATGAATTTAAAATTTTAAAGATTCTAATTCGCAATCCAAATAGGGTCTTTACAAGAGAAGAATTAATTGAAAAAGTTATGGGATTTGACTATGAAGGCTATGACAGGACGATTGATGCACATATTAAAAATTTAAGACAAAAAATTGAAGACGATACGAAAAATCCAGTGTATATTAAAACGGTGTATGGCGTTGGATATAAATTTGGTGATGGAAATGTTTAGAAATAATTTAAGAACAAAGACGGCTATTGTATTTATTTCAATAGCTCTTATATCGATTGTTATTGTAAGTATTACAACAAACATCTTAATAATAAATAGCTTTGGAAATTATGTTACAAAGTCAACAGATAAAGAATTTAGCAATATAGCTAACACTCTTGCTGCAGTGTATAAATCTGAGGGAGGTTGGAAAAGTACAACAGGGCGTGAAATTGGTCATGCAGCTATGATGGAAGGATATGGATTAAGGCTTAGAGATAAAGATGGCAAAATTATATGGGATTTTTCTTCAATGTCATATATGATGAATATGATGGGAAAATGGAATAAGAAAAATATTTCTGAAAAAACTCTTCCCATCATTGTAGATGAAAAAACAGTGGGATATGTAGATATAATTTATTATGGGCCGATAATGATGAGTGACTTGGATTTTAAGTTTTTATGTGATATTAGCAGATATAATGTTATAGCAACGGTGATAGCTATTTTTATAGCATTGACTATAAGTATTTATGTGTCAAATTATATTACAAGACCGTTAATTAATATTACGGAAGTTGCTAAAAAGCTTGAAAAAGGTGATTTTACTGCAAAGGTTTATGATATACCTAAAGAAGATGAGCTATTTAAGCTCACAGCTGCAATAAACCACCTTGGAGAATCTTTAAAAAATCAAGAAATACTAAGAAAACAAATGACCTCTGACATTGCACATGAGCTTAGAACACCATTGACAACATTGCAGAGTCATATTGAAGCAATGCTTGATGGGATTTGGGAGCCGACGCATGAAAGATTGAAGAGTTTAAATGAAGAGGTCTTAAGGCTTATAAATATTGTAAAAGACCTTGAAACATTGAATAAATTTGAATCTGATATGTTAAAGCTTAATAAAATCAAATTTGACGCAAGCGAATTAGTAAAGAGCATTTTGACAAATTTTGAAGCATCTTTTGCTGAAAAAGAACAAGAAGTTGTAAAGAACATCGAAGATAACATTATGTTGTTTGGTGATAAGGACAGGATAGCACAGGTTTTCGTTAACCTAATATCAAATTCAAATAAATATACTCCTGTAGGTGGCAAAATAAAAATAGACTTTTATAAAGATGGCGATTATGCAGTATTTGTAATAGAAGATAATGGAATGGGCATATCAAAAGATGATATTCCTTTTATTTTTGAAAGGTTTTACAGAGGAGAAAAATCAAGAAATCGTGAAACAGGTGGAAGTGGAATAGGGCTTTCGATTGCAAAAGCTATAGTACTAGCCCATGGAGGCGAAATAAGCGTTGAAAGCGAGATAAATAAAGGGAGTAAGTTTACTGTTAAAATTCCTTTGTAAAGGAGGAGAGACAATTGATGCGTATGATGTGTGCATGGGGATATAGAGCGGATGTATTCATTTGGGGTATTATTTGGTCAGCAATAGAAATAGGTTTAATAATTGTAGCAATCTATTTTATTATATCATCATTTCGAGGTACGAAAAGTAGAAGTCACAAGAGTGATGCATTAGAAATTTTAAAAGAAAGATATGCAAGAGGGGAAATAAGCGAAGAAGAGTATCTGGAACGAAAAAAAATACTTGAAGAAAAATAATTATATCATCATTTTTACTCCAGCTCATTTATCATCCTTAATACTTCATCTGCTTGTATTGCGGCAACTGCCATGACTTTGGGTGCCAAAGGTTTCTTTTCATTAATCGATGTAACAAAATCACCCACAATTGAAAAGTTTTTACCCCGTTTTATTTTAATATTTTCGCAATCACCAAATCCTGCGACACCTGAAGCCAAAACCACTTTTTTATTATGTTTTTGGGCTTTTTTAAAAATCAGCGTTTTGGTAAATTCATTGTCAACAGCTTCCACAACTATATCATGTTGAGGGATTAACTCATCTAAATTTGACTCATCAATTTTTATATTTTTGGCTGCTATGTTTGCGTGGGGGTTGATTTTAAAGAGAGTATCTTTAAGGGCTAATACCTTTTTTTCTCCTACCTGGTGTAAAAAGTAATTTTGTCGGTTGAGATTTAAGATGTCTACCTCATCAAAATCGACTATTGTGAGGTTTTTAATACCACTTCTTATAAGCATCACTGCAACATTTGAACCAAGTCCACCACAGCCAATGAGAAGAATTTTTACTCTTGAAAGCTTGTCAAGCATCTTTTCATCAAAATAATTTTTAAGCATTACATCAAAAGGATTCATGCATTTTTCACTCTCCTTACTTTGTTTGTAATTTTAAATGTTGACTTTTGTGTAAGAAAAAAGGCTGGTTTTAAGAATTTTTTATACTACCAGCCTTAGGTACAATCTCTACACTAGCTAACGGTATTAGAAACTTTTGTAAGTCTGCAAAAAGAACATTCTTCCGTTGTTGTGACATGGCCACAAGTTTTGCATTCCTTCAATTCAATATTTTCTACCTCTTTGAAATGCTTTTTGCCCTTTTCAAGGAAGCCAATCAAAAAACGCTGTTTTGTGCCAGGACTTTTTTCTTCCAGTTCATTTAGCAATTCTTTATAAAGAATTGAACGAGCTCCAACTGAATAAGGACACTCTTCATGTAAAAATTCAATTTTGTTTAAAAGTACGTAATACATGTTTTCTTTTTCTGTTAAAGTATAAAGAGGCTTTACTTTTTTTATGAGTTTCGGGTGAGTTTGAGGTAAAACTGGTCCCTGTCTTGCAAGATAGCTTTCTCCCCAATTCAAAATATTGCCTAAAAGTGTTGCTGCTTCGTCATCTAAATTGTGACCTGTTGCAATAACTGAAAATCCATTGTCGTAAGCTACTTTGTTAAACAGGTATCTTTTAATTGTTCCACATACGGAACAGGGGCTTCGTTTTAAAGTCTTTGAAAGCTTGTATATATCAAGCCCGAATTCTTCTTTAATATTTTTTACAATGAGTGGAAGATTATTTTTCTTTGCAAAATTTTCAACCACCTCTTGAGACCTGTTTGAATACTCTCCAATTCCAAGATTTATATACATTGCGACAACGTTATAACCTTCCTTGACTAGAACGTCCCACAGAGCCATACTATCTTTGCCGCCAGATACTACCACTAAAACTTTATCGTCTTTTTTAAACATTTTATTTTTTTGAATGTTTTTTAAGACTTGGTTTCTATAATAATGTAAAAAACACTCAGCACAGAAGGCTGCATTATGCCTTTTTAGAGTGATAACTGCTTTTTTCTTACATCTTATGCACTTCAATTGGTAAAGCCTCCTTCTACTAACCTCCAGAAACTACTGATATTATCTCTACTACATCATCATCTTGAAGAATTTCATCTGGAGTAACTATTTCTCCATTTTTTATAAAGACATGTGATTCTAAATTTATATCCAACTCTTTCGCGAGTTTTTCAACATTTTTTGGAGCTTTTATTGTAATTTGATTGTCTTTTCCTACAAATATTACTGTCATTCTTGATACCCCCGTAGAAACCAAATCTCGAAAATTGTGTGGTAAGATTATTTATAACACATTTGAATTATTCGGTCAAGAATTTTAAAAGGAAATAGAATGTTCAACAAATATTTTAGCTTGGAAGTTGTATTTTAGTTTTTGGATTAGAGATTGAAGTTCTTGAAAGGAAGCAAAAATTATTATATAATAAAGTATGAACAATTATTCATATATTAAAGCAAAGAGGAGATACCTATGAAAAGAGAAGACAGCAAAATCCCAATCTGCGAAGTTAGCGTAATACATGAAGATATTATAAATAAAGTAAAAGAAGCTATGCCAGAGGAAACAAAATTGTATGACCTTGCAGAATTGTTCAAAGTATTAGGAGATACTACAAGGATAAAAATTCTTTATGCATTATTTGAATCAGAAATGTGTGTTTGTGATATTGCTGCACTTCTTGGTATGAGCCAGTCTGCAGTTTCTCATCAGCTTCGGATACTAAGGCAAAATAAGCTTGTTAAATTCAGAAAAGAAGGAAAAGTGGTTTATTATTCTTTGGCGGATGACCATGTAAAGAAAATATTTGAACAGGGTTTTGACCATATTAATGAATGAATCAGGAAAGGTGAATATTATGCAAAATAATAAAAGGGCCTTTGTTTTAGAGAGGTTTGGCTGTAAAAGTTGTGCCCTAGATGCAAAAGAAAGTCCACTGAACGCAAATTGTGATTCTGATAGTTGTAAGCTTTCTTTTGAGAATGATGACTCTAATAAAGTATACAGGAGAATCATTCAATATGGGATTTCTGCTATCTTGTTTGCAATAGCATTGCTATTTAATTTATTGGGTTATATCAAATTTACCTTATTTTTTATAAGTTATATAATCGCAGGAGGAGATGTCGTCTTAAAAGCTACCAAAAATATTTTGAAAGGGCAGATTTTTGATGAGTATTTTCTCATGAGCATAGCGACAATTGGTGCTTTTGCTATTGGAGAGTATCCTGAGAGTGTAGCTGTAATGCTTTTTTACCAAATTGGGGAACTTCTGCAGGATATTGCTGTTGATCATTCGAAAAGGTCTATTAAAGAGTTAATGAATATTCGTCCCGATTATGCTAACTTAAAAATTGGATATAAAATAAAGAGGGTTTCACCACAAGAAGTAAGACCGGGAGACGTCATCATAGTAAAGCCTGGTGAAAAAATACCACTTGATGGGAAGGTAATCGAAGGGGAATCGATGGTGGATACTTCTGCATTAACAGGAGAATCTGTTTTAAAAGAGGTTTATAAAGGCGCGGACGTTTTAAGTGGCTTTATAAATAAAAATGGACTTCTCACAATAGAAGTAACCAGAGAGTTTGCAGAATCAACTGTTTCAAAAATACTAGGACTTATTGAAGAGGCTAGCAGTAAGAAAGCTCCTACAGAAAAATTTATGACAAAGTTTGCCAAATATTACACTCCTATTGTTGTTTTTTTGGCATTGATTATTGCAGTAATTCCTCCTTTAATTATACCAGCAGCAACCTTCAAGGAATTTATATATAGAGCACTTATTTTTCTTATTATATCGTGTCCCTGTGCACTGGTGTTATCGATTCCTTTAAGCTTTTTTGCTGGTATAGGTGCTGCCTCAAAAAATGGCATCCTTGTAAAAGGAAGTAACTATTTGGAAGCGTTAAGCAATGTAGAAACTGTTGTATTTGATAAAACAGGTACCCTTACAAAAGGGGTATTTAAGGTGACGAAAATTAAATCTGTAAATGGCATGAGCAGGGATGCGCTTTTAGAATATGCGGCATATGCCGAAAGTTTTTCAAATCATCCTATAGCAGAATCCATTTTAGAAGCCTATGGGAAAGAAGTAGACAGATCTAAAATAAAAAAGTATGAAGAAATTTCAGGAAATGGCGTAAGAGCAAATATAGAAGGAAAAGAAGTCCTTGTGGGCAATGCTAAATTAATGAAGATGGAAAATATTGATTGTGTTACCGGTGACTCAACAGGCACTATCATCCATGTAGCTATAGATAACAAATACTGTGGTTATATCCTCATATCTGATGAGGTAAAGGAAGATTCCCCAAAAGCTATAGAAAGTCTCAGGAAAATGGGCATTAAAAGGATTGTCATGCTTACGGGGGATAACAAAGTTGTAAGCGATAAAATCGCTGCTTCATTAGGGATTGATGAAGTGTATTCACAACTTCTTCCAAATGAGAAAGTTGGCGTACTTGAGAAATTGTATGCTGACAATAAAAAAGGCAAGCTCATATTTGTCGGTGATGGCATAAATGATGCACCGGTTTTAGCGAGATCTGATGTGGGTGTTGCAATGGGAGGAATCGGGTCAGATGCTGCTATAGAAGCAGCCGATGTAGTTTTAATGACAGATGAACCGTCAAAACTGGTAACAGCTATAAAGATATCCAAAAGGACAAAGTTAATAGTATGGGAAAATATTCTTCTTGCATTAGGAGTAAAAATAGTGGTTTTAGCACTTGGTGCTTTAGGGGTTGCTACAATGTGGGAAGCTGTGTTCGCCGACGTAGGTGTTGCACTCCTTGCAGTCCTTAATTCCTTAAGATTGCTTAATAAAAAATAAAAATATTATTAACTTTTAAAAAAGGAGGATATGAATCATGGGTTTGTTTGGACCTAAGGGTGAGACTATCGTCATAAATGTTAAGGGGATGACATGCAACCATTGCAAAATGTCTGTTGAAAATGCACTAAAGAAGTTAAATGGGGTATTGAAAGCTGTTGTTGACCTTGATAAAGGTAATGTTACGGTAACATATGACCCTGCTAAAGTTTCTGTCGATGATATGAAAAAAGCAATTATTGATACAGGATATGAAGTGTAATACCTATTAAAAAATTTAAAGTGTAAAGTAGGAGGATGTTTTGTGGAATTTGTGAAACATCGATGTTAACTTTTCTAAATAATTTGCAACTGACTAAGGAAAAGATATGTTGGGCGGCTTGATACCGCCCATTCAGTTTGATAAGGAATAGCAATTTGGATGCGTAAATGCACCTATTGACATTGAGATAAGATTGTGATACCTTAAAAAGAGAAAATTTATAATTCTTATCGGAATACTCGGAATTAAGGTACAAGGAATAGGAGCTGGATTTATTCCTGACACATTAAATCTTGACATTATCGATGAAATTATAAAGGTAAGAGAGAGAGGCTTTTGAGATGTCAATGAAACTTGCAAAACAAGAAGGAATTCTCTGTGGTATTTTATATTTAAGTATGCACAAATTTTTTGAATAAAAAATGTAAAATATGAACAGATACTAAGAAGTAGAAAATAATAGAGAGAGGCGATTTTTGTGGATAGAATTTATTTAGACAATGCTGCGACTACACCAGTTGATAAAAGGGTATTAGAGGCGATGTTACCATATTATAGTGATGTTTTTGGTAATCCATCTTCCCTGTATTCATATGGACAAGAAGCGAAAAAAGCTATTGAAGAAGCGAGGGAAAAAGTGGCAAAAGCACTAGGGGCAGATTCTGACGAAATATATTTTACCAGTGGTGGGTCTGAGTCTGATAATTGGGCATTAAAAGGTGTAGCATATGCGTTAAAAGATAAGGGAAATCACATTATTACAACGGAAATTGAACATCATGCAGTACTTAATACTTGTCGATATCTTGAAAAAGAAGGATTCAAAGTAACATATCTTCCAGTTGACGAATATGGACTTGTAAAACCTGAAGATTTAAAAAAGGCAATTACAGATAAAACAATCCTTGTTTCTATAATGTTTGCCAATAATGAGATAGGTACGATAGAGCCAATTGAGGAGCTTGTCAAAATAGCTCATGAGAAAAATGTATATTTTCATACTGATGCTGTGCAAGCAGTTGGTAATGTACCAATAGATGTAAAAAAATTAGATGTTGATTTGTTATCTCTATCTGCCCATAAAATATATGGACCTAAAGGCGTGGGAGCATTATATATAAAGAAGGGTGTAAAGATTCATTCGCTTATACAAGGTGGAACACAGGAAAGGAATAGAAGAGCGGGCACAGAAAATGTTCCAGGAATAGTAGGACTGGGAGAAGCGATGGAGCTTATCACGAAAAATTTGGATTCTCATATAAATAAACTTACATTTTTAAGAGATAAACTTATAAATGGAATATTAGAAAAAATACCATATGCGAGGTTAAACGGGCATCCAACAAAAAGGCTTCCAGGCAATGTTAATGTATCATTTGAATTTATAGATGGCGAATCCCTTATTTTAAACTTAGATATGGCAGGAATATGTGCTTCAAGTGGTTCAGCATGCACTTCTGGTTCATTGGAGCCCTCTCATGTGCTTCTGGCAATTGGGCTTCCTCGCGAATTAGCTCGAGGGTCGTTAAGACTTACAATTGGTAAAGAAAACACGGAAGAAGATATAGATAAAGTTTTAGAAGTACTTCCACAAATTATTAAAAGATTAAGGTCAATATCACAGATTGTATGAGAGAATCTACAAGGAGGTTAGAGAATTTATCTATGCAGAAAAACAACAGAGTAGTTGTGGGAATGAGCGGAGGTGTCGATAGCTCTGTTGCGGCATATCTTTTAAAAGAACAGGGATATGAGGTTATAGGTGTTACGATGCAAATATGGCAGGACAAAGATGAGGAAGCAGTAAGAGTTGAAGGCGGCTGTTGTTCATTGGCTGCTGTTAATGACGCTAGAAGAGTAGCGAATAAGATTGGCATTAAATATTATGTAATGAATTTTAAAGATGTTTTTAAAGAAAAAGTAATAGATTATTTTGTAGATGAATATTTAAGAGGTAGGACTCCCAATCCTTGTATTGCTTGCAATAAATATATAAAATTTGAAGAACTTTTGAAAAGAGCTTGGATGATAGATGCGTATTACGTAGCAACGGGCCATTATGCGATTAAAGAGTACGATGAAGAGAGAGGAAGGTATTTATTAAAGAAGTCTGTAGATACTTCAAAAGACCAGACGTATGTCCTATATAATCTTACTCAGACTCAGCTTGAGCATATTTTGTTTCCACTGGGTAAATATAAAAAAGATAAAGTCAGAGAGCTAGCTAAAAATTTAGGCCTTCCTGTTGCATCAAAGCCAGACAGTCAAGAAATTTGTTTTGTAACTGATAATGATTATGGAAAATTTATTAGAGAAAATGCCAAAGAAGAAATAAAACCAGGAGAATTTCGTGATACGCGAGGCAGATTTTTGGGTTATCATAAGGGAATTATACATTATACAATAGGACAAAGGAAAGGCCTGGGAATCTCAGTAGGTAAACCTCTTTATGTTGTCGATATCGATGCAGAAAATAATGTGGTAGTATTAGGATACGGTGACGAAGTATATGGAGATGAACTCATTTCCTACAATAATAATTTTATTTCAATTGACAAACTTGAAAAAGAAATGAGAGTAAAAGCAAAGATACGGTATACTGCAAAAGAGCAAGATGCAGTAATACGACCACTTGAAGATGGGAGGGTTTTTGTGAAATTTGACAATCCACAAAGGGCTATTACACCGGGGCAGTCAGTAGTTTTTTATGATGGAGATATTGTTGTGGGAGGCGGAATAATAGAAAGAAAAGTTAGATAAAATTTTGGAATTTCCTTTTATGTGGAAGAATTTCCTATAAGAATACTGAGAGATGAAGAGGAGATGAAAATATGGCCGAAAAAGCTAATTTAAAAATAACTGGGATGTCTTGTGCAGCTTGTGCAACCAAAATAGAAAAAGGGCTTAAAAGCTTAGATGGAGTTTTAGACGCAAATGTAAATCTTGCCGTTGAAAAAGCAACAGTTATATATGATCCAGATAAAATTAATATATGCGATATTGAGAAAAAGATAGAAGATATAGGATATGGTGTAATAAAAGATAAAGTAGAGCTTGCACTTATGGGTATGTCCTGCGCATCCTGCGCTGCCAAAATCGAAAAAACCTTAAAAAACCTGCCTGGTGTAAGCAATGCATCAGTTAATTTTGCAGCTGAGACGGCAATTGTCGAATATGATTCAAATGAAATTGATACAGAAAAAATGATTAAAGCGATAAAAGATATAGGATATGATGCAAAAGAAAAGACTGGAGTAGGTATTGACACAGAAAAAGAGATAAAGGAGAGAGAAATAAATACATTAAGGAAACTTGTAATATATTCAGCGATTTTAACTGTGCCGTTAGTAATATCAATGGTTTTGAGAATGTTTAAAATTTCAGGTGGAATACTTGATAATCCATGGTTACAGGTATTTTTATCTTCACCTGTTCAGTTTATTGTAGGTTTTAGATATTATAAAGGTGCTTGGAACAATTTAAAAAATATGACGGCAAATATGGATACTTTGGTAGCTATGGGAACATCTGCAGCATATTTTTATAGTTTGTACAATGTATTTACTAAACCCTCTCATGAGATACACAATTACTTGTATTTTGAGGCATCAGCAGTTATTATAACGCTTGTAACATTAGGTAAGCTGCTTGAAGCTATAGCCAAGGGAAAAACGTCTGAAGCAATAAAAAACCTCATGGGACTACAAGCAAAGACCGCAAGAGTGATAAGGGATGGGCAAGAATTAGATATACCTATTGAAGAAGTCAAAGTCGGGGATATCGTTGTTGTAAGGCCGGGCGAAAAAATACCAGTTGACGGTAAAATAGTTGAGGGTAGTTCCACAATAGATGAATCTATGATAACTGGTGAATCTATTCCTGTAGAAAAAGGCGTTGGTGATGAAGTAATTGGCGCTACGATAAATAAAACAGGAACGTTTAAATTTGAAGCGACAAAAGTGGGTAAAGATACGGTACTATCGCAAATTATTAAAATGGTAGAAGATGCCCAAGGATCAAAAGCGCCAATTCAACAAATTGCTGATAAAATCTCTGGTATTTTTGTACCCACAGTTATAGCCATAGCTGCTACCACATTTTTAATTTGGTATTTTGGGTATGGAGATTTTAATGCGGGCATAATAAATGCAGTATCAGTACTTGTAATTGCCTGCCCGTGTGCGCTTGGACTTGCAGTTCCCACTTCTGTGATGGTAGGGACAGGAAAAGGAGCAGAAAATGGTATACTCATAAAGGGAGGAGAACATCTGCAGAGGGCAGGGAAAATAACGGCAATAGTATTTGATAAGACTGGGACGATAACAAAAGGAGAACCGGAAGTTACAGACATAGTAACTTTTGGAGATTTCACCGAAGATGAGATTTTGAAAATTGCGGGAATTGCGGAAAAAAATTCTGAGCATCCATTGGGACAAGCAATTGTCAATAAAGCAAAAGAAAAATTCAAAATATTGGAAGACCCTGAGAAATTTGAGGCTGTACCAGGCTATGGTATATGCATTACGATAAATGAAAAAGAGTTTTATATTGGCAATAGAAGGCTCATGGACAGACAAAATATTGATATAACGTCAATTGAAGATAAGGTTGAAGAACTAGAATTACAAGGTAAAACAGCAATGATATTGGCATCTCACGACAGAGTTTATGGCATTATAGCTGTTGCAGATACTGTAAAGAGTGACTCGGCAAAAGCAATTCAAAAGTTACAAGCTATGGGTATTGAAGTATACATGATTACGGGAGATAATAAAAGGACTGCTGAGGCAATAGCAAAACAAGTTGGTATAAAAAATGTGTTGGCAGAAGTATTGCCAGAACATAAGGCTTTGGAGATTATGAAGCTTCAAAAAATGGGAAAAGTAGTTGCAATGGTGGGAGATGGTATTAATGATGCTCCTGCTTTAGCTACTGCGGATGTTGGCATAGCGATAGGTACAGGTACAGATGTGGCGATAGAAACCTCAGATATAACGCTTTTAAGTGGAAATCTTATGGGTATTGTGACCGCTATAAAATTAAGCAAAGCTACGATGAGAAATATATATCAAAATTTATTCTGGGCTTTTGTATACAATACAATCGGCATACCATTTGCTGCGATGGGCCTTTTAACTCCAGCTATAGCAGGAGGGGCAATGGCATTTAGCTCAGTGTCAGTTGTAACAAATGCTTTAAGACTGAGAAGATTTAAAGTATAAGTTAAAATCATGTTATGCTAAGCTTTAGAACAAAGGAGTATGGGGATTATGGAGGAAAAGATTTTAAATAAATTTTGTGAAAGTGCCGCTATGGTTTAAGAAAGATGCTAATCCTAAATATGCTTGTTATTGCAGCAGAGTGACAAAAGAAGAAATTATAAAGGCAGTAGTAGAATATGGTGCCAACACTATGGAAGAAGTCATAAATCTTACTGGTGCAATGAGTAATTCTGATTGTCAAAAGAAAAATCCTCTAGACAAGTGCTGTCATAAAATAGTGCAGGATGCCATTGATAAGGGGTTAAATATTCGCAGTAGGTTGGCATAATAGGCGAAAAAGTATTCGCCTATTTTTTATCTTTTTATTTACCTATTTTAGAAAAAATAGTACAATTAAGGTGAAAACTTTTTTTCAAGATAAAAAGAAAATTAACAGGAGGGGTTAGGGTGAATAAAATTGTTACACGACCCAGTGAAATTGACAAAAATATGAGGGTATTGTATGCTGGAAATCACTATATAAGTTTGCCTGAGATAGATATAAATGATGCTTCTATAAAAAGTTTGAATTTTGTTTCTCTTTCAAATAAAGGACTTGTTGAACTTTCTGGAGAAGAAGCTTTGTTTGAACCCCGTTTTTACAAAAAAGGTGAGGGACTTGAAATAGTCAAAAGTGAGATAGAAGAGATATTTTCTTACATTCCTTCTATCAAATTATACCTTTCGGATGGAAGTCGTGTTTTAATAAAAATTTACGCTGATCTGAAAGAAAAAGGTTTTGTCTACGAATTTGAAAGTTCTGAAGAAATGGAAGTATACCTAATAGTTCATCCTGACAAATTGAGCTTTTTGCGTTTTAATTCCCATGAGATTGATTTTAAAAAAGAGTTTAAAATTGACAAATGGCTTAAAAACCCTGCTTTAAACGTCTATTCTTATAATGTAGCCTTTTCTCTAGCCTTTGGAGCAGAAAAGGGGTTTGACTACAGCGATGAGGGAGAAGGTGTTATCCTTAAGCTAAAACTTAATGGCAAAAACTGCTTTTACATAGCGGTAAATTCTGATATGGATGGAGCTTCTACCACTTTGATTCATCTCAAAAGAAAAGGTTTTGAAAGGATATACGAGGAAGTTTACAGATGGCTTGAGAAGAAATACATAAAATACTCCCAAGATGAATATCTGGAGAGATTACTTAACAAGAACCTATTTTTCAACTACTTTTTTGCGGTAGGCAAAGACATGGAATCGGATAGCTATGTGGCTTTAACATCAAGGAGCCCGAGGTATTACGTTTCAGGCGCTTTTTGGGAAAGAGACAGCTTTCTTTGGTCTTTTCCAGCAATAAAGCTTATTGACAGGGAATTCCACAATCTTATTGCGAGGGAGATGATATTAAGGCACAGCAAAAATGCTGGAGACCATGCTCATTACATAGACGGCACAGTGCTTTATCCAGGATTTGAATTAGATGAGGCAGCTAGCTATTTTATACTGCTTAAGGAGATGGATGTGGATTTGGATGATTTGGAGCTTATAAAGGCATTGGAGATGGTGTATAGAAGGATTGAGGAAGAATATGACCCCAAAACAGGGCTTTATAAAACTTTTCTGCTGCCTTCAGATGACCCTTCAGAATATCCTTTTGTGACAATAGACAACGTAATACTCTGGAGAGGGCTTATCAATTTAAGAGACCTTTATGTAAAGCTTAACTGGTACAAAAAAGCAGAAGAAGTTGAAAAGAAGATAAGGGGGATAGAAAAAGGAATATACGAATACTTGGTGGTAGAAGTAGAAGGGAAAAAGATATTTGCCTGGTCTTCTGATGGGGAGGGAAACTATAGGCTTTACAATGACCCGCCAGGCAATCTAGGGCTTATGTATTATTACGGTTTTGTTGACTGCAAGGATGAGATATTTAAGAATACGATTGATTACTATTATTCGCCGAAATACAAGTATTACTTTAAAGATGCGAAGATAAAAGAATTAGCCTGTGACCATCATCCGAATACTCCGTCAGGTTTAGGTCTTTGTGGAAGTCTACTAAATCCTTTAAAGAGGGAAGAGGCTTTAGGCTGGCTTAAGATGGCTAATATGGATTACGGGCTTTTAGCGGAGAGCGTTGACAAAGACACAGGAGAAGCGAAGACCGGGGTTGGCTTTGCGACAGGAGCAGGGTATCTTGCAATGGCTCTTTACAAAGTGCTTTTTGAGGAGTGAATTTTATGAAGGTTGCCTCTGTAGTTTTGAAAAAAGACGTAGTTTACAAGCTGAAATCTCAGAAAGACTGGATTTGCTGGTATGAGGATGTAATAGGGGAGTGCTGTTTGCAAAAAATTGATATTGCGGTTTTCCCTGCTCTTCTGGGGGAAGTGGGGTATTTCAGAGGAGATTTTGTTGAGATAATGAAAGACCTTTCTTCAAAATATAAGAATATTGCCATATGCCCTGGAAGTTTTTTTGAGAGAGAAGATGATGAGATTTTTCACTCTTCTTTTTTGGTGATGGAAGGGGATGTAATGCTTTTTCAACGGCAACTGTACCTTTCAAAATGGGAGAAGTTTTACGGCCTTTCAAGGGGAACTGACCTTGAAATGGCTGAGGTAAAAGGCTTTAAGGTGTCTATAATTCTTCCGACAGACTGGTTTTATCCGCAAGTACCGAGATACGCTGCTTTAAAAGGGGTTAACCTCGTACTTGCACCTATGGCAATTAAAGGGAATAGAAATTTTGCAAGGCAGATAGCTGGTGTATGGCAAAATGTACAGCAAAACCTGTTTTTTGCAGTGGAAAGTGGCTTCAAAGGCAAGTTTGAAGGAATAGAATTTTTTTCTGAGTCCGCAATTCACGCTCCGCTGGAAATGACAAAAGATGATGACGGTTTTTTGGCAAAAGAAGGAGAGGAGACTTTTATATGGGCAGAACTGGATGAAAATGAGAGAAAAAAGGCTGTTTTAAAGTTTGACGTTTTGAGTAAACTCAATGTCAAAGCTTATAAAGGGATTTTTGGGTGATGAAGATGAATGTGTTAAAGTACATTTTTAAGAAGAAAGTGTCTTCCAAAAAGGCAGAGGACTATGTAGGTAGGGTAGTTGGTATTGCGAGGAGAAGTAAGGATTACAGAAAAGTGAGGGTTTCATGCGTTCAGAGGGAAATCAAATTGACCTCTTCTTTTGAAGAATATGCAGAAAGGCTTAAAAATTTTGTGGAGGAGGCTGCTTTAAAAGATAGCGACATAGTAGTTTTTCCGGAGTACAACTTTTTTGACTTATTTGGCATAATTCCTGGATTTAAGAAGATTGATGAATATCTAAACGGCAGATCTAAGAAGGAAGGGGCGAAAGCTTCTCAAGGTGGAGGCGAAGGCCTTCTCAAGTTTATATTTGAGTCTATAGCAGGTCCTTATCAGGAAGCTCTAGAGGAATTAATGAAAGGACTTGCGAAGAAATATGGGATTTACATTTATACTGGAAGTTACATAATAAATGAAAACGGCAGGCTTTACAACGGAGGAGCGTTGATATCGAGGGAAGGAGAAATTTTAGGAAGGCAGAAGAAGATTCACCTCACTGATTTTGAGGAGAAGATAGGGCTTGATAGAGAAAATGAACTTAAAGTGTTTTTACTAGATGTAGGGAAAGTAGCTTGCCCTGTCTGCATGGATGCCACCTATTTTGAAACTTTCAGGATGGCTTATGAAATGGGGGCTGATATAGTCCTTTTGCCAATAGCTAACAATGAGGAATACAATTTCTGGAGGGCATTAAGGGGCATATGGCCAAGGGTTCAGGAGTCCTATGTGTACGGTGCCAAAGCTTCTTTGAACGGGTGGATAGGTGGAATCCACTTTACAGGAAGAGCAGGGATTTTTGCTCCAATAGATATAACTGAAAATGAGGATGGGGTTTTGGCCGTGTCTCCCCACTATGAAGGCGATTTTTTGGTAACAGCTGACCTTGACATGGCAAAGCTTCATGAAGCGAGGAAAAAAGCAGAGTATTTTGGAGATAGAAATGATGCCTTTGAAAGGGACTATTATGAAAAAGTGTATAAACCTTTATTGAAAGGAGAAAGAGGATGAAGGGAAGAAGGTTTTTCGTGCTTTTTATGTATTCTTTGGGGTACATGGGAATATCAATTTTCACTCAGACGGCGGTGAAATGGTATCAATACTATTACACTCCTCCTGCTTTCAACACACAGGGGCTTAAAATTCTTGTGCCTATAGGTCTTATAGGCTTTTCCATGATAGTTGCTCGAATTTTTGATGGGGTTTCTGATCCGATAGTCGCCTACTATTCTGACAAATTGAGGTCTAGATGGGGAAGAAGGATTCCTTTTGTGCTCTTTGGAAGCCCTGTTTTGTTTTTGTCCTTTATAATGATCTGGTTTCCTCCTGTAGAGCATGAATCTATATTAAATTTTGTTTATCTGACCTTTGTCCTTAGCTTGTTTTTTGTGGCTTTCACGGCAGTGGTAGCTCCATATCTTGCTCTTATTCCCGAGATAACAAAAAGCGCAGGGGAAAGAATCACTCTTACGATGATGCAGGGGATAACCCAGATTTTGGGCGTCATGGTGGCAGAAGCTGGTTCAGGAATTTTAATTAGGATTTTTAACTTTAAGGTTATGGGAATTATACTAGGAAGTTTTGCCTTTGTAACGCTTATGCTGACTCCTTTGTTTGTGAAGGAAGAACCAGTAAAAGAAGAGGATATGCCGACAGTCTCGATGTTTGCCTCTATAAAGATGACTTTTTCAAATAAAGACTTCATCTATTACTTGACTGCTATTACGGCATTGTGGTTTGGGCTTAATACCCTTACAATTGCTATGCCTTATATTACGGAAGTTCTTCTGAAGATTCCTGCTGAAAATTCTGGATTTATGATTGCGGGAGCCTTTGTGGTAGCTGTTTTCTTCAGTTTCTTTGTGCCAAAACTAAGCCTTGCATATGGGAAAAAGAAGGTCTTTATGGTGTTTTCAGCATTTTTTGCTCTGATACTAGGGCTTACAGGCCTTTTTGGCACGGTTTTTAGTAAAACTTTGTCTATTGTGATAATTTTGCTTGCAGGTATTCCTCTTTCTGTGTTTTTTGTGATACCCAATGCCATGATTGCAGACATAGCGGAGTTAGATGGCATTAAAGTTGGGCAGAGAAGAGAAGGTATGTTTTTTGGAGCGCAGGGATTTGTGGTAAAGGTGGTCATGGGGATTTCGTCACTTGTTACACCTCTTCTCTTTAGAGCCTTTGGATATAGCGCAGAAAGTCCCTTAGGGCTTATGCTTTGTGGGCCTTTGGCAGGGGTGTTGATACTTTTAAGCTTAGTAGTGTTTAGGAATTATTCCATATCAGAAAAGGAATTAGAGAAGAAAGGTTAAGCCTTCTTTGGTGATAACAGATTCTCAAGTTTTTAAAAAAGTGGGAGCCTGTGTTCCGGAAGATGTGCCTCTTACTTCTTTTTCAATACTCTTTGCTCGGTATAAAGGCGATTTAGAAGAACTGGTGAGGGGCGTGAAGGCGATTGAGAGATTAAAAGATGGGGACAAAGTTTTGATCGCTGAAGGTTGTACCCATCACAGGCAGGAGGATGACATAGGGACAGTGAAAATACCGAGGTGGCTTAAAGAAAAGACAGGAAAGGAATTGAAATTCAGCTGGTCAAGTGGCATGGGCTTTCCAGAAGATTTGGAGACTTACAGCCTTATAGTTCACTGCGGCGCCTGCATGCTAAACAGAAGAGAGATGATGTACAGAATTTCATATGCAAAAGAGAAGAAGGTGCCCATTGTCAATTACGGCGTGCTTATAGCCTATGTGAATGGGCTTTTGCCGAGGGCAATTGAGATGTTTAAAGGGGCAAAGAGAATATACGAAGAGGAGGAAAGCTAGGCACTAAAAATTTTTCTGTATCTTGACAATACGTAAAAGGAGTAGGCCATTGCTATTACACCGCTTACTATAAAGGTGATATGGGGGCCAAATCTTTGCGATAGTGTGCCTGCGTACATCGAACCTATAGGCGTTACTCCTCCAAATACGAGAGAATAAACGCTCATAACCCTTCCTCTGAATTCGTCGGCAGAGTTTATCTGTATTGTGGTGTTTGCAGAGGAAGTGAAGGTTACCATAAACCAGCCGGACAAAGCCAACAAAAAGGCGGTTAGGGTGTAACTATTTTGAATCCCTATAAGTATCTGAAAAAGCCCCAGACCTATGCCTCCCGCGAAGAGGTAGACTGGCTTTACTCCTCTTTTGCTTATTGATGCCAGGGTTAATGCGCCAATTAGTGCTCCTATTCCCATTGCTGACATTAAAAGTCCATAGCCCGTAGCTTCTCTGTGGAGCACATTTTTAGTAAAAACGGGCACTAAGACGTTAAAATTCATAGAAAAGGTGCTTAAAACTGCTATCATTAGGATTGTGTGCAGTATTACAGGCATATTCTTTATATAAGTCATGCCATCTTTCAGGTCTTCAATTATTCTCGTTTTTGCGTCTTTTAATTTTGGAGTTACTCCTTCTACGGTTATAAGTATAAGTCCAATTATAACTGCTATGAAGCTTGCTGAATTTAAGTAAAAGCAAATGGCATACCCTAGCTTGCCTATCAAGATTCCGGCTATAGCAGGGCCTATTATCCTGGCGGCATTGAATACTGCGGAATTCAAAGCTATGGCATTCATAAGGTCTTTTTTGCCTACCAGGTCTATTATAAAGGACTGTCTAGCTGGCACGTCTATCGTGTTTAAAAATCCGTTTATCAATGCTAAAATCAAGATTTCCCAGTAATTTATAACCTTTAAAGCTGTCAGAGTGGCTAGTATAAAAGATGTAACAGCAAAGCTTGACTGAGTAAAGAGTATTAATTTTCTTTTTGGGAATCTATCTACTATTACTCCTGCAAAAAGGGAAAAGAGCATCATAGGGAGAAACTGCACAGCACTTATGAGTCCTAATAAAAAAGAAGAATTTGTTAGTTCAAGAACTAACCATCCTTGCCCTATGTTTTGCATCCACGTTCCTATCAATGACACCATCTGACCTAACCAGAAGAGGCGAAAGTTTCTGTGTTCTAGTGCTGGAAAAGAGTCAGTAATTCTCATATAAAAGCTCTATGGATAGATTGAAATATTTTTTTGCCTCTTCTGGTTTGCTAAGTGCTATATAGAGATTTCCTAATCCTTTGTAGGCTTCTGACAGATCCTTCTTTAGTCCCAATCTTGAGAGTATTTCTGCTGATTTTAAAAGTTCTTTTTCGCTTAGTTCAAAATTGCCTTCTTTTAAGTGCAAATTCCCAAGTATTGTGTAGATTCTCCCAATTTCCTCTTCTTCTCCTAACCTTGTCACTATTTCTAAAGATTTATTTAGATACTCTAAAGCTTTGTTAAGGTCTCCTTTCAGGTAATATATTCTACCAATTTCTGTTAAATTGTATGCCATTCCTCTTTCGTTTTCCAGCTCTTTATAAAGGGAGTAGCTCTTTGTAAAGTATTTTTCTGCGATGTCATATTTTTTGAGGTCTGTGTATACGAATCCCAGGTAGTTGTACTCATTAGCTATGTCTGCTTTTAGGTTAAGGGTTTTGCTAATGAGTATTGCTCGCCTTATGTATTTTATTGCGTCTTTATACTGTTTGAGTTCATAGTTTACAAGCCCTAATCCGTTGTTTGCTAGAGCTATGAAGTCTACAGCTTCAATTTGTGTGGCGTATTCTAAGCATTTCATGTAATAATCTCTTGCTTTTATGAATTCTCCCATTTTGCTGTAGAGGTTTGCAATGCTGTAAAGGATGCGAGCTTTTGAGTGTAAATTTTTGGATGAGTATTTTTCATGAGCTTCTAAGGCTTTTAAGTAGTTTTCAAGAGAAGCTTGGAAGTTTTGCAGGTTACCAAGGCTTAAGCCTTTTATGTGGTATAGTTCTACTAAAATTCCGTCATTGAGCTTTTTTTCAAAATAGGGCAGAATTTTATCAACTACTTCTAAGGCTTTTGAATAGTTTTTAGTTTCAACATAACATTTGGCAAGGTGAAAATTTATTATGTTTGTGGAATACTCGTCTATTGAATTTTCTAAAATTTCAAGGTATAATTTAATCGCTTCCTCGTAGTTTTTATTGTCAAAAAAGCGCTCAGCAGTGAGGAATTTTTCAAGTATTGTCTTGTATTTTTCAAGTTCTTTTTTTAGTTCTTCTTTTTCTACATAGTCTTCATCTAAAAAGTATGTTATGGGTTTATTTAGTCTTTCTGCAATGTAACTTAATGCTTTGAGGGAGGGACTAATTTTCCCCTTTTCAATAAGGCTTATGTAGCCTTTTGAAAATTCTCCTCCCGATAGGTCTCCTTGTTTTAGAAACTGGCGCTTTCTCTCTTCCCTTATTCTTCTTCCTAATTCTGCCATATCCATAAGGACCACTCCTTTAAAGTGTGCTAAAATATATTATAATTTAATTTGGCAACTTTTTCAACAGGGGAGAAAAGAAAAAATTTAACTATATAAAAAATACTGAAAGTGATATAATATTATCCGTAAACACTTTCTCGGGGTGATATTTGTGAGCGAACTAGCTATAGTAGGATTGGGATCAGGGTCAATGGACAGTTTGACAGTAGGAGCTTTAAAGAAATTGGAAGAAGCTGAGCGGATTTTTCTAAGGACTGCCAAGCATTCTGTTGTGAAAGAGCTGGAAAAGAAGGGCTTTATTTTCGAAACTTTTGACAGTTTTTATGAAAAGTACGAGACTTTTGAAGAAGTGTATGAGAATATAGCACGAGAGGTTATAGAAAAGGCAAAAAAATATCAAAAAGTAGTTTATGCGGTTCCTGGACATCCATATGTGGGCGAAAAAACTGTAGAGTACATATTAAACTTTTGCGATGGATGTGCCGATATATCAATAGAACTGGTTCCTGCGGTTTCATCAATTGATGCGATTTTGAACGATTTGAAGGTTGACCCTGTGGAAGGATTAAAAATAATTGATGCTCTCTCTCTAAGTGAGCAAAGGCCGGATAAGAGATGCCACAATATAGTGCTGCAGGTTTATGATAAGTTTGTTGCATCAGAAGTGAAATTGAAGCTGGCAGAAGTTTATGGAGATACTCATGAAGTGGTAGTTATAAAAAACGCTGGGATGAGGGATCGAAAAATTGAAAAAGTGCCTATATACGAGATTGACAGGTTAGATTGGATTGATTATTTGACTTCTCTGTACATTCCTCCTGTAAAAGGATTTTTTCAGGAAAAATACGATATATACGACCTTTTGGATATAATGAAGGCTTTGAGGGCTGAGGATGGATGCCCTTGGGATAGGGAACAAACCCATAAGACTTTAGAGAAGTACTTAATTGAAGAAAGCTATGAGCTAGTTGATGCCATTGAAAAAGAGGCAGAGGACAAAATGGTGGAAGAGCTGGGAGATGTCCTTTTGCAGGTGGTTTTCCACTCTCAAATAGCGGCGGAAAGGGGAACATTCGACTTTGGAGAAGTTGTAGATAGAATATGCAAAAAGATGATTTGGCGCCATCCCCACGTTTTTGGCGAAGAAAAGGTAAAAAATTCTCAGGAAGTTTTGGACAAGTGGGAAAAATTAAAATGGGAAGAGAAAAAAAGAGAAGAAAAGGAACTTAATTCTTACACGGATGTTTTGAGGGATGTGCCAAGGTATGTGCCTGCTTTGATGAGAAGTTTTAAGGTGCAGGAAAAGGCTTCAAGGGTGGGGTTTGATTGGGATCGGGTTGAGGAGGCGTTTTCAAAAATTTATGAAGAATTAGAGGAATTAAAGGAGGTGTATAAAGGAGAAAATAAGGAAAAGATAAAGGAAGAGATAGGTGATTTGATCTTTGCGGTAGTCAATGTGGCAAGGTTTTTAGATGTGGACCCTGAACAAGCTACTCATCAGACGGTTGAGAAGTTTATTGAGAGGTTTTCCTATATAGAGAGGGAAGCCAGAAAGAAAGGCATGAAGTTGGAAAATATGACATTAAGTGACATGGATGCTCTTTGGAATGAGGCGAAGGCGAATAATTTTAATAAAAAAAATGAAAAATAAGCTTAAATTAGCAGGATTTTTCGATTTTGTGAAGAATAAATAAAAAGTAAAAGTATATTTAAAAATAACGAAGGAGGGTATTGATTGTGAATAAGGCAGAGCTTGTTGCGAAAATTGCTGAAAAAAGCGAGTTGACCAAGAAAGATGCTGAGAAGGCATTGAACGCTTTCATCGAAGCAGTTCAGGAAGCATTAAAAAATGGTGACAAAGTCCAGCTAGTAGGTTTTGGGACTTTTGAAGTTAGGGAGAGGGCAGAGAGGAAGGGCAGAAATCCTCAGACAAGAGAGGAAATAACAATCCCTGCATCAAAAGCTCCTATCTTCAAGGCTGGAAAGGCTTTAAAGGATTTGGTGAATTCTTAAAAAGAAAATCAGGTCGGTTTCGACCTGATTTTCTTACTTTTAAGGAGGTGGAAATTTTGAGAGTGGACAAATTTTTGAAAGTTTCAAGGCTTATAAAAAGGCGCACAGTGGCAAAGGAGGCTTGTGATAAAGGGCTTGTTTTTATAAACGGCAAGCAGGCGAAAGGAAGTGACCAGGTGAAAGAAGGAGATATTTTGGAACTGCATCTGGGAGATAGGGTAGTGAAAGTAGAGGTTTTAAAAGTAAAAGAGCATGTATTGAAAGAAGAGTCTTCTGATATGTATAAAGTGTTAGAGGAATGAATTATTTAACAAAATCCCTCAAATACTATTAATAAAAGTATCTGGGAGGGATTTTGTTTGAATAAATTTAGAAAAATTTTGGCTGTTTTTCTTGCAATAAGTATTGCTTTTTCTATTACATCTTGCAAGGGACCTGCTAAGAAACCTGAGCCTGTGAGGAAGCCTAAGATGGATCTTCCTCAAATACCTTCGAAAATAAGCAAAGGGGAAAATAAAGAGCCTGTCCTTAAGGTTTACGTGGTTCAAAAAGGCAGAATAGAGGAAATGCCTTTGGAGAAATACGTCGAGGGTACTGTGGCAGGGGAGATAAAAAATGACTGGCCCATTGAAGCTATAAAAGCTCAGGCTATTTTAGCTAGGACATATGTGCTAAATTTTGTTAAGACAAAAAAGTCCAAGTACAAAGGTGCAGATATATCGACAGATTTTGAAGAGGCACAGGCCTGGAATCCGGCGAATGTGAATGAACGGATAAAAAAAGCTGTTGAAGAGACAAGAGGAGTTGTTGCTGTGTACAATGGCGATTTTATAAATGCCTGGTTTCACTCTCATTCAGCGGGGCGGACAGCTCTTGCAAAAGAAGGACTTAATTACAAAAAGGGAGAGCCTCCTTACATTGTAAGTGTTCAGTCTAAAGAAAGTGATAAAGCTCCACACAATGTAAAAAGTTGGAGTGCTTCTTTTACAAAAGGAGAAGTTTTAAGTGCTTTAAAGAAGATGGGGGTGAGTATAGGCGATTTTAAAGAAGTTAAAATAGGTAAAAGGGGTCCTTCAGGAAGAGTGGTAACTTTACTATTCGATAAGACTCCCGTCAATGCCCCCGATTTTAGGATGGCAATAGGGAGTGAAAGGCTTAAGTCCACTGTGATAGATGAAGTGCGTTACGACGGAAGTAGAGTTTTTTTCAAAGGCAGAGGATTTGGACACGGAGTAGGTATGTCTCAGTGGGGAGCATATCAAATGGCAGAGGAAGGTAAAAAAGCGAAGGATATTTTGAATTACTATTTCAAAGGGATAAATATAGTTAAAATATGGGATTAGGGAATTTTTGTTCTAAAAAATGTACAAGAGTCATAGATAATAGTAGCTGCAAAAATAAAGGGGGAATCTTTTATGGAGGATAAAAGGTTTGTGCAGAAAGGGACAAAGCCCCATAATGTGTCTATAGAAAATAGAGAGAAGATGAGTATCACGGGGGTTGTGAATGTGATAAGTTTTGATGAAGAATCTGTGATTGTGGAGACAGAGATGGGGATTTTGACTGTAAGGGGGCAGGGTCTTCACATCAACAAGCTCAATCTGGATGAGGGACAAGTATCATTAGATGGAGAAATTATAAATCTAAATTACTCTGAAAAAGGAGGACTTGTTTCAAAGTCTGGAGGATTTATAAGCAGGATGTTTAGATAAGTCGCGCAATGCGGCTTTTTTATTTTGCCTTTTCTTGCTATAATAAAAGTGCAAAACTGTTCAGTAAGCTATGAGGTGAGAATATGGCAGAGGAGAAGAAAAACTGGTTTAAAGAGTTGACTTTTAAAGAGAAATTGCACTACATATGGGATTACTACAAAATCCACATAATTGTGGGATTACTTTTGATATACGTTTTGACTACTTTTACTTTGAGCATGATAAATAGAAAGGAATACGTTTTAAACATAGCTTTAATAGGTGAAAGCGTAGATTTTGACAGGTTAAGCCAATTTTCTCATGAAGTGACAAAAGAACTTGTAGGAAATCCCTCAGATAAAAAAGAGGCTTCAGTAGATTTTTACAAGCTGATGAGAGACTCCCAAGGAGAACTTATATTAGATCCAGCTTCTACTCAAAAGTTGATTGCCAGAATTGCAGCAGAGCAGATAGATGTCATCATACTGGATAAAAAGAGCTTTGATGCGCTGGCGGTCCAGGGAGCTTTTTTGAGGCTGGACAAGACTGAAGGGCTAGACCTTAAAGATTATAAAGTGGCGAAAACTTTGAAAGATGTGAATGGCGTCAAAAAAGGCGTTTATGGGATATATGTGAATTCTGATAATCGATGGTTAAAGCAAATTGGCTATGACTATCATGACAAGATAATTGCAGTTCTTTCTAATTCGGAACATAAAGATCTGGCGATAAAATTTGTGAAGTGGCTCTTAAAAGGATGAAGGGAGAGGAGCAGATGAAAAAAGTTTTTTTGGTGGATTTTGATGGAACTGTGACCAAAAAAGATGCTGTCTACATGATGGTAGAGAAGTTTGCAAAGGAAGGTTGGCAGTATTACAATGAGTTGTGGGAAAAAGGAGAGATGTCTACAGAAGAGTGTGCTATTGAGACTTTAAAGCTAATGGAAGTGTCTGAAGAAGAGCTTTTTAAATTTATAATGGAAAATGTAGAAATAGATGACCATTTCCTGGAGTTTTTAGGGGTAACAAAAGAAAAAGAATATGAAGTAGTTATTGTCAGCGATGGATACGATTTTATAATAGAGGCGGTGATGAAAAAGTATAATTTAAAACTTCCCTACTATAGCAATAAAATGTGGTTTGAAGGGGGAAAAATAAAAGTAGCTTTTCCCTATAAAGATAAAGAGTGCGATAAATGTGGAATGTGTAAACTCAATATTTTAAAAGAGTACAGAAAAAAGGGATATAGTGTTGCCTTTGTAGGAGATGGGTATTCTGATTTCTGTGTGGTGGAACATGCTGATGAGGTTTTTGCTAAAGACGTGTTAGCAGATTACTGCGAGGAAAAAGGAATTAAATATTTTCGATTTGGTAGCTTCAAAGACATAATAAGATATGTAAAGCGATAAACACTAATGAGTGTTTATCGCTTTTACAAGAGGGGGAAGTACCTGCTTTTTGCGAGAAATCACGTAAGGAAGATAGAAACTGTTGTTTTGTATCTTTACATCAAAGGCCCTTTCTAGGAGTTCTTTGTTATCGCCTACAAAGAGGATTTCTGACCCTTCGTTTATGATGTCTGTCAGCATAAGAAGCAGTATGTCGTATCCTTTATCACTTCTTACTTTTTCCATGAAGGAGATGAGGTCTTTTTTGAGTTCCCCTGGATCGGCTAAGGTGTTTACCTGTCCTATGCCTATCTTGTATTTGTTTACTGTGAATTCTTTAAAGTCGGTGTAGAAGATTTCTTCTACTGTTTTGCCCTCTAATGAAGTTCCTGCTTTGAACATCTGGTTCCCGAACTCGTTTATATCTATTTCTGCTATTTCTGCAAGCTTTTTCGCGGCTCTCACATCTTCAGGGGTGCAGGTAGGTGATTTGAAAACAAGCGTGTCAGATAGTATGGCAGCGCACATTATGCCAGCTATTTTCGGGTCGGGAATCAGCCCTTTTTCTTCATAAAGCCGGTTTATTATGGTGGCTGTAGAGCCTACGGGATGGTTTCTAAAAAGTATCGGCTGATCTGTTTCGATTGTGCCAAGTCTATGATGGTCAATTATCTCGAGTATTCTCGCTTGTTCTATTCCTTCCACAGCTTGGGAAAACTCATTGTGGTCGACTAAAATTACATTTTTTCTTTCGTAGTCTAGGATGTGCCTCCTTCCTAAAAGCCCTACAACTCTTCCTTCCTCGTCTAATACGGGGAAATTGCGGTACCTATATTTTAACATTACCTCTTTTACATCGTCAATGTAATCAGTGAGTCTGAAGCTCACTATGTCTTCTTTTTTTATGACATAAGACAGAGGAATGCTTTGATTTAAAAGTTTTACCGTATCAAAGGTGTCAGGGGAGACTTTTATTATAGTTACTTCATGCTTTTCAGCTAAGTCTAAAATTTTTTCTGAGACTTGATTGTTTCCCGTTATTATCAAAGCTTTTACGCCTTTTTGAATTGCGGCTTCCTGGATGTCTTCTCTGTCTCCCACTATCAACGTATCTCCTTCTTTTATCCTCTTTAGGACATTTTCTTTTGACATGGCGGCTACCAGTATGTTTCCTTCTATATAGTCTAGGTATCTTAATAAAATCTCTCCTTTTAAAGTTGCAAGTAGGTTTTCAATTGGTATTCTGTATTTAGATAGTTCGTGGGCAGAAGAGAGGTAAGCTTTTGCTAAATCCCCTACTGTTGCTATTCCTATGAGTTTATTCTCGTCATCCACTACTGCAAGTGTCCTTATGTTTTTCTCCATCATTGCGTTCCAGGCTTCGAACATAGAAGTGTTTTCTTTAAATATTAAAGGTTTGTCAAACTTTATATCTTGAACCTGAGTATATACATTTTCAATAAAGATTGGTTCTTCTATGCCAAAGTAATCCAGCACAAACTTTGTCTCTCTATTTATAGGTCCAAGCCGCACGGGGATAGCGTTTATCCCTTCTGTTATTCTTTTTAAGTGAGCATATGCTATAGCAGAGCAAATTGAGTCAGTGTCCGGGTTTTTATGACCACATACATATACCGTCTTCATTTCTGCATCGCCCCTGTTTTTAATTTTCATGGTTGTGGTTGTGGATAAATATAATATAACAGGAAAAGGAGGAGATGTAAATGGTAATTACTATACAAAGCCAAATTTATTCTTTTTTGGTTACGGTTTATGGAGGATTTATACTGGGGGCATTATATGATATTTTTAAAGTGATGCGGAAAGTATTTCATCTGAAAAAAGCTTTTGTCCCAGCTGCTGATATTATATTTTGGCTCATCAGTACAGTTATTATGCTGTACTTCCTCTATATGAGCAATTATATAGAACTGAGGTTTTATAATTTTCTTGGTTTTTTATTTGGAGTTTTGCTGTATTACTTTTTGCTGAGCGAGTTTGTCACAGAGATTTTAATTATAGTCACAACGGGAATAGTGAATTTCTTTAAGTTTGTGGCAGGAATTTTATTAAAACCTTTTGGAACTGCCATTAGGTTTTTTAAAAAACCTTGGGATTTTGCGAAAAATAGTATTGGAGAGGAACTTAAATATTTTAAAATTTTTAAAGGGAAAAAATAGAGGAGTTTTTAAAAATGTGTCGAATTACACTATTATAAAGGCTTTTGGAAAGAGGGAGAGAGATGAAAAAACTAAAGAAGATATTGCTTTTTGGCTTTATCTTTTACCTCGCCTTCACTTTTTTGGGTCAGCAGCTTACTTTGATGAGATTGGATAGTAAATATAAAGAATTAAAGGCTAAAGAGGCTGCTGTGCTTAAAGAAAATGAAAGCCTGAAAAAAACTTTAGAAGAAGTTAACAGCGATAGTTTTATAGAGAGAGAAGCCAGAGAAAAGCTTGGCCTTGTCAAAAAAGGAGAGATAATATACATAGATATTTCAAAGAACAAAGGGGGTGGTGAGGGGAAATAGAGGTCAAAAAATCCTGTTGAAATATTTTCTGTTTTAATATATAATAATTCCATTAGCAAAAACTTGAGAGGGAGGATATTTACTTTTATGCCGTTTGAAGTTGGGGATATTGTCGAAGGAACTGTATTGAACATCACAGACTTTGGAGCTTTCATTAAGCTACCGGAGGGGAAAACGGGGCTGGTTCACATCTCTGAAGTTGCGAACACATACGTGAAAAACATCAGGGACTTCTTGAAAGAAAACGACAGGGTTAAAGTAAAAATTTTGTCCATGGAACCAAATGGAAAAATAAGCCTGTCTATAAAGAAGGCAATGCCGCAAAAAACTCCTAAAGAAAAAGATTTTGCATGGCAAAACAGCAGAAACAACAATAACAGTTCTTTTGAAGAGAAATTATTAAAATTTTTAAAGGATTCTGATGAAAGACAGCAACAGCTTAGAAAGCATTTAGATTCAAAAAGAAGAAATACAAGTTACAGAAGAAGCAATGGATATTAACTTCGGGGCCTCCCGAAGATTTTTCATAAGTTGGGGGTTGTTATGAGAGTCTCTGCGATAGATATTGGAACAAATTCTGTCAGACAATTGATATGCGACGTAGAAGATGGCAGTTTAATTAGATTGCGTAAAGATGTAAAAATAACCCGTTTAGGGGAAGGATTAATAAAAACGGGTAGACTAAACCCTGGTGCTGTTCAGAGAACTGTGGAGACGATAGAGGAATTTATATCAATGGCAGAGAAGGAAGGTGTAGATGAGATTTATGCTTTTGCTACTTCTGCTATGAGAGAAGCTAAAAATAAGGAGCTATTTTTGGATAATTTTTCAAAATTTAATATAGCATTAGATATACTAGACGGTGATACTGAAAGCCTATTTGGCTATATAGGTGCTGTCAAAGGGATAAAATTGGATAAAGCGTTGGTTATTGATATAGGAGGAGGGAGTACAGAGTTAGCCTATAAAGGTTTTGAATTTATAAAAGAAAGTTTTGGTATAGGAGCAGTGAAACTTACAGAAGAATTCGTAAAAAGTGACCCTCCCTCTTTAGAAGAATACAACGATATGAGGCTTTACATAATAGATACAGTGGTAAATTCAATAGGCAAGTATAATGAAATTGAAAGGCTTGTTGGAATTGGAGGGACTATCACAAGTTTAGCAGCAGTATCACAGCAATTGGAAATTTATTCGGAGGAAAAAGTACACGGATATGTTCTAGAGAGGGAGGAAATAAAGAGAATTTTAGATAGATTTATGTCCGTTTCTCTTGAGGAAAGGAAAAAAATAGCTGGTCTTCAGCCAGAAAGAGCCGATATAATAATTGCTGGAACAGCTATTTTACTTACTCTTTTAGAAATATTTAATAAAAAAGAAATTACTGTAAGCGAATGGGACAACCTAGAAGGAGCAGTGTTGTATAAGTTTGGCGGTATGAATATATAATTTGTTTTGTATAGATGAGATATTTTGCTGTCTTTATGACAGCTTTTTTAATAATTGGATGAAATTGTACAAAAGAAAAATAAAAAATAATCGTCATCTCAGAAGAAACAATTCCTACGAGGTGACGATTTTTGTTCTCTACTGGTAGCGGTATTAATGATAAAGAGGGGGCACTTCGAGTGTTACGGATGTGTGGGATATAGGAATAGGTAGATGTGAGTTACCTATTCTTTTTTTATATTTGTCTCTATTTTAAAATTTGAAAATATGCTTTTAGCCGTAACATCTTTAAAATAAAAAGCCTATAATATTTTTCACTTTAACTTATTAAATTATTGAATCAGCGCCACATTAGTATTATAATTTTGAAATATAAAAACATTATCCAAGAAAGGAGGTAACAATCTGAATAAAAGCATAAAAATTGCTGAACTTTTACAAGAAAATGGCAGGCTTACAGAACATCAAATTGCTTCAATTCTAGGGATTAGCGAAGAAGAAGTAAAAAGCACAATAAAAGAATTAGAAAACAAAAAAGTAATTTTAAAATACTCTGCCTTGATAGATTGGGAAAAAATAAATCGCGAAGTAGTGACTGCTCTCATAGATGTAAAAGCAACTCCGCAGCAGGAACTGGGGTTTAATGCTATAGCTCATAAAATATGCCAGTTTGAAGAAGTAAAATCCGTGTCATTAATCTCAGGTACATACGACCTTTCTGTAGAAGTAGAAGGGAAAACAATGAAGGAAATAGCATTATTTGTAGCTGAAAAATTGGTTCCGATCGATGGCGTCCTGAGTATCACAACTCATTTTATACTTAAAAGGTATAAAGAGGACGGCGTATTATATGAAGAGAATCAAGATGATAAAAGACTGGTGATAGCACCATGAATCCTAATAAATACATATCTGATGTAGTAAAGAAAATACCACCTTCTGGGATTAGGAAATTTTTTGACCTTGTTACCAACTCAAAGGATATAATATCACTGGGCGTAGGGGAACCGGATTTTGTAACTCCATGGGAAATAAGAAAAGAGGGGATTGAAACACTGTGCAGGGGAAATACCACATACACATCAAATTTAGGCTTGCTTGAACTGAGGATAGCCATCTCCTATTTTTTAAAGACACATTATGACTTAAACTACGACCCTGAAAAAGAAATTATGGTTACTATTGGTGCAAGTGAGGCTATTGATTTAGCACTTAGAGCTCTTTTAAATGATGGAGATGAGGTTTTAATTCCGGAACCCAGTTACGTTTCCTATGCTCCTTGCGTAATTCTCACAAGAGGTGTCCCAGTGTTTATACCTACAGACGAAAAAAACAATTTTATACTCACTCCTGATGATTTAAGATCCAAAATAACTTCAAAGACAAAAGCATTAATCTTACTCTATCCTAACAATCCTACAGGTGCAATCATGAAAAAAGAAGACCTGGAAGAGATTGTAGATGTAATAATTGAAAAAGACCTTATTGTAATTTCTGATGAAATATACAGCGAGCTGACTTATGAAGGAAAACACGTAAGCATAGCCTCTCTTCCAGGGATGAAAGAAAGGACAATCCTCATAAACGGTTTTTCAAAAGCTTTTGCCATGACTGGATGGAGGTTAGGGTACATTGCGGCAGAGCATGAATTTATAGAAGCGATGAACAAAATCCACCAATATACAACAATATGTGCTCCGATAACTGCCCAGTACGCAGCCATAAAGGGTATATACGAATGCGAAGAAGATATAATAAAAATGAGGGAAACCTACGACCAAAGAAGGCGGTTTATCGTAAATGGATTCCGCGAAATAGGTCTTGACTGTTTTGAACCCAAAGGAGCGTTTTACATTTTTCCTTCAATAAAAAAGACAGGCATGACTTCTGAAGAGTTCTGCGAAAAACTTTTAAAAGAAGAAAAAGTAGCAGTAGTACCCGGAAATGCCTTTGGTCCAAGTGGTGAAGGTTATGTTAGGGTCTCGTATGCGTATTCTATAGATAAAATAGCAAAGGCACTTGAAAGGATAAAACGCTTTGCTGAAAAAATATTATAAAAGAATGAGAAAGTGGGGCTAAATTATTATGAGCCCCATTTTTTAGCAAAGTTAATTTTCTTTATTCAATTTGTACTCTATTGAATCAACGAGAGCTTTCCAGCTAGCTTCGATAATGTCTGGAGAGACTCCAATAGTGCTCCAAGAATCCTTACCATCTGTGGACTCGATTATAACTCTTACTTTAGCAGCAGTTCCAGAACTTGAATCCAAAACTCTGACTTTATAATCTGTCAACCTTATCTATTTTATTTGTAAATAAAACCTTTCCAGTACTTTTCTTACAGCATTATCAAGAGCATATACTGGCCCATCTCCATCTGCAGCACCTATTTCTTCTACCCCATCCACTTCCACTTTTATCACTGCAAAAGAATTAACGCTATTCACAGAAGGCTCGTTTACTATAACTTTAAATTCTTTTAAATCAAAATCTGTATCAGCATTTAAAAGTGAAAACACATTGACATCCTCTTTAACATCCGTGTTTGCTCTTCTTGTACTTCCAAAATTAACTTGGCATTTTTGTTTCAATCCCTTTTAGGTAGGCTAAAAACGCTTATAATGAAGTGCAATATTTTGACAGAGAGAATTTGTTTCAATCCCTTTTAGGTAGGCTAAAAACCTCAATAATATCCTGATACCTATTCAACTCCTCATCGTTTCAATCCCTTTTAGGTAGGCTAAAAACCTAAAGGGGTCCCAATAAAAGGGATTGTTAAGGGATTGTTTCAATCCCTTTTAGGTAGGCTAAAAACACTACATAACAGGACTTCTACATTTCAAAGCAATGCCGTTTCAATCCCTTTTAGGTAGGCTAAAAACCCTGTCTAATTCTCTCAGCGCCTTGGAGGACATGCTCAGTTTCAATCCCTTTTAGGTAGGCTAAAAACAGTACCTGAATACGTTGCGGCATCATCGTAAGGTGCCTGTTTCAATCCCTTTTAGGTAGGCTAAAAACTTTTACATATCGCACAATCCTTTTTCTTTTCCCTGTTGCGTTTCAATCCCTTTTAGGTAGGCTAAAAACCTTTCACTAAAGCGATTATAGCCTGTTTTTGAGCCTCGTTTCAATCCCTTTTAGGTAGGCTAAAAACTTTGGGCCAACACCAGGTTTAGAGGGTCCGCTCAGTTGTTTCAATCCCTTTTAGGTAGGCTAAAAACACGGAAAAATGTGCATACTACCCCAGTTTAGTATATGGTTTCAATCCCTTTTAGGTAGGCTAAAAACCTGTTTTGCGCTTCTTTAAGTGTTTAGACAATGCTGGGTTTCAATCCCTTTTAGGTAGGCTAAAAACTTTTCGCTCTTTCTTCAGGTCTGAGCTGATAAAAAGGAGTTTCAATCCCTTTTAGGTAGGCTAAAAACTAGCTAATCCTTCTACATTTAGCTTGCCACTACCCTGTTTCAATCCCTTTTAGGTAGGCTAAAAACAGGAGTTGTTACAAAGCCTACACCTGCACTAATTGGGTTTCAATCCCTTTTAGGTAGGCTAAAAACTAGCTAATCCTTCTACATTTAGCTTGCCACTACCCTGTTTCAATCCCTTTTAGGTAGGCTAAAAACTTTTTGCACTATGCTCTTTGTTGTGACAATCTTGACAGTTTCAATCCCTTTTAGGTAGGCTAAAAACGATGCAACGTACTTGAAGCTACTTAACTCATTTGTGCGTTTCAATCCCTTTTAGGTAGGCTAAAAACCTAAATACCAAGCCGGAAAATACTTACTTACCAGCTCGTTTCAATCCCTTTTAGGTAGGCTAAAAACTTCTTTCTCTTCTTCGCTTCTTGGGTCTTCAGTTAAGTTTCAATCCCTTTTAGGTAGGCTAAAAACTTTGTGGCTTGCGTCCTGCAAAGAATTCCATTACAGGTTTCAATCCCTTTTAGGTAGGCTAAAAACCAATAGTTTACCTGTCCACAATCTCACGTTAGAACTGTGTTTCAATCCCTTTTAGGTAGGCTAAAAACCATGATGATGACAAGGTCTTCTCCTATGTTTTTATAGGTTTCAATCCCTTTTAGGTAGGCTAAAAACCATTTTGCCTCAGCCTCGCTGAAGGAACACTCTCAAGTTTCAATCCCTTTTAGGTAGACTAAAAACCTATACAGCGGGAAGGTGTTATTAGAATGAAAGGTTTGTTTCAATCCCTTTTAGGTAGGCTAAAAACGCTCAACTGGGCGGGCTTTTTGTTATAGGGACTATAGTTTCAATCCCTTTTAGGTAGGCTAAAAACGGTATTGGTACTTCGCCTATTCCATCTACATATACCAGTTTCAATCCCTTTTAGGTAGGCTAAAAACTTGGATAAGGGACGAATTAAACAACTGGCTAGTACGTTTCAATCCCTTTTAGGTAGGCTAAAAACACGGAAAATGAATTGTCTGAAGAGCAGTTTGAACGCTGTTTCAATCCCTTTTAGGTAGGCTAAAAACACTGCTATCTCTCCACTCTCTACATCGCTTTGTTGTCGTTTCAATCCCTTTTAGGTAGGCTAAAAACGACTCACGGCTGTAGACCGGAGTCACGTCCATGGATGTTTCAATCCCTTTTAGGTAGGCTAAAAACCGTCGTATCCTACCCGCTGTGCTTTTCTAATTAAGGGTTTCAATCCCTTTTAGGTAGGCTAAAAACCTGAGCTGCAAGATGCATTGCCGCAGAGGGTTGAGGGTTTCAATCCCTTTTAGGTAGGCTAAAAACACAGACTACAATAGCAGGTTATAAAAAGCTTATGAAGGTTTCAATCCCTTTTAGGTAGGCTAAAAACAATAGGTTTTTTCATACTTACCGCCTTCCTTTTTGGGCGTTTCAATCCCTTTTAGGTAGGCTAAAAACGACACTGTTGCCCTCACTGGCATGAATGGATTGCCGTGTTTCAATCCCTTTTAGGTAGGCTAAAAACTCGCCTTCGTAGTTGAAGTTGAACTCCGGCAGCTCAGTTTCAATCCCTTTTAGGTAGGCTAAAAACTCCTCTATGACCCCTTCTGGGTAGTAGTTCCACCAGGTTTCAATCCCTTTTAGGTAGGCTAAAAACTAGCCTACCGGTGGGTAATATATCAGCTAACGAAATGTTTCAATCCCTTTTAGGTAGGCTAAAAACGCTGAAATACTACTTCCGAACAGAGATGATGTATTAAAGTTTCAATCCCTTTTAGGTAGGCTAAAAACTAGGACATGCACAAGGTTACATAGTAGAGTGGAAAGTTGTTTCAATCCCTTTTAGGTAGGCTAAAAACAAGCAGCAACATTAAAACTGCCAATAAATCGCCAGTGTTTCAATCCCTTTTAGGTAGGCTAAAAACCAACATGGCGATAGGTAAGTTCGTGGCCGGTGAGGCGTTTCAATCCCTTTTAGGTAGGCTAAAAACCCGGTTTGATATACTGTGGGAAGTGCGGAGGCGCAAGTTTCAATCCCTTTTAGGTAGGCTAAAAACGGCCAAAGAAGGTGAGTGTATGAACCGAACAAAAATGTTTCAATCCCTTTTAGGTAGGCTAAAAACTATAGTGTTCGGATAAGGTGTTTATAATGTCTAGCCGTTTCAATCCCTTTTAGGTAGGCTAAAAACCATATAAAGATGACAGCCAGATTGTGTCGTGTAGCCTGTTTCAATCCCTTTTAGGTAGGCTAAAAACTTTCGATAAAGAATTTGATTTTTTAGGGAGCAGTAATATGTTTCAATCCCTTTTAGGTAGGCTAAAAACCCAGGGCGGGTATAAGTATAGCCAGTAAGTCATAAGGTTTCAATCCCTTTTAGGTAGGCTAAAAACCGCATCTTCTGTTCATTCACTTCGCCTCCTTTCAGTGGTTTCAATCCCTTTTAGGTAGGCTAAAAACTCCAAAACTCAAAGCTATGTCTAACTTGTCCATTTTGTTTCAATCCCTTTTAGGTAGGCTAAAAACTTGAAAAGACTTTTGGTTGCTGTAGATTTGTATGGAAGTTTCAATCCCTTTTAGGTAGGCTAAAAACTATAGCAATCAAGGTTTATGGGGGTCTCGGTTACCAAGTTTCAATCCCTTTTAGGTAGGCTAAAAACCTTACCAATAGCTGATTTAGAAAAAGAAGCTATAGAGTTTCAATCCCTTTTAGGTAGGCTAAAAACGGCGTAATACTTCTTGCCATAGAAGAAGCGGTTAAACAGTTTCAATCCCTTTTAGGTAGGCTAAAAACACTTTTGTGAGATTGTTTGCTATTTCATCTGAAAGTGTTTCAATCCCTTTTAGGTAGGCTAAAAACTGTGCAAAATCAAATGAACTGGAAAGAGCTTATTGCTGTTTCAATCCCTTTTAGGTAGGCTAAAAACCGTGAGGATTTTTGCTTGTCCGCATTCTTTTCCAGTGTTTCAATCCCTTTTAGGTAGGCTAAAAACTAGAAGATTACCGTAAGATTATCACTATAAAAAAATCGTTTCAATCCCTTTTAGGTAGGCTAAAAACTGACGGAGTCCCTTACTCAAACTTAAATCATGGGGCAGTTTCAATCCCTTTTAGGTAGGCTAAAAACGGAACAGGTTCGCAATTGCGAGCCTTTTGTTTTTAGGTTTCAATCCCTTTTAGGTAGGCTAAAAACGCTACATATGGTTTCTGATGTGTCGCCAAAGCCTTGGGTTTCAATCCCTTTTAGGTAGGCTAAAAACGCAATTTGCGTGACGTATAAGCTTACGGTTTTAGATGAGTTTCAATCCCTTTTAGGTAGGCTAAAAACTTTCTGAAACATATTCACAATTGCTTCTTTTGCCCAGGTTTCAATCCCTTTTAGGTAGGCTAAAAACAACCAAGAAATAAGTTTATTAACTTCTTTAGCTATATGTTTCAATCCCTTTTAGGTAGGCTAAAAACCGAGTTGAATATAACCTTTATATCCAATTTGAAACTGGTTTCAATCCCTTTTAGGTAGGCTAAAAACACGTTCAAGCCCTCATAAAAAGTGGATGAAAATTTTACTCTTAATAATGCCTTTGTCAAGTATCTTGGCTTTATTATATCACATTATTCGTTAAAATCAATTACCTTAATAAAACCAAAAAATAAAATTGTCGTCGTTCTCCAAGAATTTTTGCATTATTGGAGATCGACGACAAAAACTTTTTGCCTCTTTATAGGCCATGAAATATCCATAAAAACTACCTCAGCTTGCTTTCTTAAAATTTCTCTATCGAAACATGTAAAAACTTATAAAGATTTCATAATGTCATCTTTTTATATCACGCATCACTAGGATATAGAGCAAATTAATTTTACCCTTGTTGTTGATGTTACTATTAGTTAATCTTTTATTACTTTTGTTTTATCTACGCTTTACTAGGTTCTTCATAATACCAATATGGTAGACTTCGAAAAGTATTTGATGAAGAAATAGTTGATATATTGCTGTTTCCTCTGCTGCGGGCTGTGCAATTTTTTATTTGTGACTTAAAGGTATTGTCCTGCTCTTGCTTACTGCTACCTTTTGGCTACCACGGTAGTTTATTTATTTGTTTTGTATATCGTTATTCCTAATTTTTTCTTGTTTCTTTATAATGTTGACCACGGTTGTTCTTACTTCTACTACAGGATACTACCGCATATTCGAAATTTACTGACTACCTGTTCCTCTATGTGTCCAGGTATGCTAAAAAGCGACACCTCTTTTGCAGAGTTTTTGGAATAGTTAAAAGTTCTTTTTTATTGTATAGAATTTTAACGAAACTTTACAGTACAATTTTCTTAACTCTATACAATGCTCGGCTTTAAATTTTTTAAACAGATTTTAATAGAAAGTTCACTTTAGACTGCTTCTCCTATGAACAAGCAGAGTATTAATCTCTCACAATTACAAAAATTCCATCATATCTTCCTCACACAGACCTTTTCTACGAAAAAATCAGGAAATTTCTTAACTACAAAAGCGTCTCCTCTTTTAAGCCTCTTTATTTCATCGGGATGAACAATAAAGCTTTTCTCTTCTTTAACTGTTCCCATCCCAGTAGGGGAAATCTCATTAACCTGCATGGTAATGGTTATGTCATCTTTTGTTCCTATGAGCGACGATAAAAGCTCAGCTGATACCGGTACATCCTGCCTGTGTAAATTCTCTGCTATTCATCCTTAAGCCCTCGCTTAAATATTTGTGCAAAGTTTTTTCAGCCTCCTGTATGAAGCTTTTACACCTACTTTAAACTTTTTGGAAACCTGGTTAACTGTTACATACTTCATTCTGTTTATCCAGTACAAAATCCTCAAATCCCTTTCAGTAAGCTGCATAAAACCACCTCCTGAAAAATAAAGATAGAGTATGGAGCTTATCCTAGAGAACGATCTCTTTTTTAATGGAAGTTCTATTCCTACAAGCCCTGAAATGGTTTATTCGATTTTAGAGAAGTACAGAAGAGAATGGAGAAAAACAAAAAGCAGCAGACCAGCTATACAGCGCAGAGAATCTATCTTCTTTCAGGGCTTATAGAGTGCGGTGTGTGTGTGGTTTGTCCATGGTTGGTACCCTCAGTAAAGGTCAATATACATACTACCGCTGCAACAATAAAAGCAAAAAGAAGGCTTGTGACAACAAAGACGTAAACAAAGAGATGATAGAGCAGTACGTCATAGATGAACTTCTTCAAAGAGTCTTTTCTGAAGATGCATTACCAAAGCTTGTTGAAAGATTAAATGAGGAAAATAAAAAACTTATCTCGGAAAGAGACGAAGAAAAGAAAAAGCTCTCAAGGCGGTATGAAGAAATCAAAAAAAGCATAAGTTCAATTGTAGATGTAATAGCAAAAGGCTACTTCCATTCCAGCCTCTATGAAAAATTAACAGAATTAGAGCAACAGAAAGCAGAAATAGAAGTGAGAATAAAAGAAATGAACAGCTTGCCCGACACTTCCTCTATAACAGAAGAAAAAATAATACAGTACCTTTTAAAAGACAAAGAAGTGTTGGAAGCGGGTGACCCTCACAAAATTAAGCAAATTTTACCAACATATATCAATAAAATAATCGTCTACCGTGATAGAATTGAAGCACATTTCAGGCTTTCGGTAGACGATACAGTTTGCGCATAGATGGTAGCGGCGAGTGGATTCGAACCACCGACACTGCGGGTATGAACCGCATGCTCTAGCCACCTGAGCTACGCCGCCATGTTTGGTTGCGGGGGTGGGATTTGAACCCACGACCTCCGGGTTATGAGCCCGACGAGCTACCGGACTGCTCCACCCCGCGACAGTGGTGCCGGAGACCGGACTTGAACCGGTACGGGCTTATTCAGCCCCCAGGATTTTAAGTCCTGTGCGTCTGCCAGTTCCGCCACTCCGGCGGAATCCCTTTGGACAGTATTAATTATATTATATAAGCTTTTTTAAGTCAATAGTTATTTTCTCCAAGATAGTGTCAAGATACTGTAGGATTTTTTTAAGACAACCCCTGAAACTTAGTTAATTTCAGCCTTCAACTTATCATGCTTTTTTATATAACTTGTGCATATTTTAATGCTCTTAAAACCCTATATATTGGCGTTACTTTCCCTATATTCAAAACTGTAATATTGTTTATCTTTTCATTTGTAGACGTTTTAACTCTCCTTACCGCTTCTTTTATTTGCTTCTTCGTTAATTTGTAACTTCCTGCATTTATATTCTTTTTCTTGCCCCATTCTACTTCTCTTAAGTCTCCTCCATTCTTGCTAAATACCCTTAATTTCGCCATTAGTTTTAATCCTTCTCTGCTCCACCCTAATGGATTCCTGCTTAGTCTTGCTGAAAATACATGGCTTATATGTCCTTCTGCACTGCACCCTATTACATCTTCGTCTTCGTTGTATATTTTTATCCCTTCCCAATTGTTTAGTATGTATTTCTTTGCTTCTTTTATCTTCTCTTTCTCTCTCTCTTCCTCTGCTGCCTTTATTAACTCATCAAATACCTTCTTTACTCTTTCTTTATCCCCTTCATTTATTGCTCTCCATATCTTATCCCTATACTTTGGCTCTTTTGATGTAGCTTTTAATACGTATTTGTTTAAATGATATCTGTCTAGTACAAACCTTGATTTTAATATCCATTTTAATCCCTCTTTTATCCACGGTGCCCCATCTCCTGCTATGTATATCTTCTCTATCTTCTCTTCTTTGTAATTGTCTTCTATGTAATTTGCTACATCTATCCATATGTCTTCAGGTTTCTCTCCTACATATGCTTTGTAATAGACATTCTTCAGTACGTTCCTTCCGTTTTTCTCTTCTCTACCTTCATGTATGTATACTAATCGTGGAGTTTCATCTCTCCCGTCCTGTAAAGGTACATGGTCCTCGTCTGCCTCTATGTATAAAACCCTTACTTCTTTCTTTTCTTTTATTTCTCTCTTTACTTCTACTTCCCCTATTTCCCTTATTGCATTTAATACCGTCTGTTTACTTAACTCCTCTGGACATGCTTTTTTACTACTTCTCTCATATGATTCTTCTATTGCGTTTTCTACTAACTTTATCTTTACTCCCTTTTCTATCCTATCGTGCCGTCCTATCTCTAATGCATCATCCACCAAATATGTATATCTCCCATCCTCTTTAGATTTGTAATATGTCCTCTCATATTCAATATCCCCAAGGACTGTCGTTAATCTCTTTTTATCTTTCCTCTCTACTACCCATTTTTCTTTCCTTCTCTTGTCTTCTTTTATTATCCTATCTAACTCTTCAATAATTGCTTCTATTGCCCCTCTACCTAGTTTGTCCGTGAGTTCCTTTATCCTTGCTACAAGCTCTGTAATATTCATTCCTTTGTTTAACAAATCACCAAAAATTTCTACTACTTCCTCAGTGAAATTTAGAGCATTTTGTAGTATAATATCCTCAAAGATATGTTTTTTCACAAGAGACACCCCTTTCTGTGATGTTTTGTTTCCAAGTTCTATTTTATCACAGGGGTTGTCTCTTGTTTTTTTCACTCAAAAAATCCTACGATAATTTTACACTATGTTTCTCCAAAGCTCCTGTTTGTTATGAATAAAGGCATGAGTTTGCTTCTGCCTTTGAATTAAGTGAGACAGGAGTTTATAATTATTATAGAAAAATCTATGTGGTCACAAGAAATTTTTCACTTTTTTCTCTACACTCAAACAGAACTAGTGTCAGTAAATTATTTAGTGTAATATGGAGGGATAAACGTGTGTGATGAAAATTCTAAATATTGTATAGTAGATCGGTTTGAAGAGGAATGGGCAGTAATAGAGTATAAAAATAAAACCTTTAATTTTCCAAAAGTTCTTCTTCCATTAAACGTAAAGGAAGGAGATGTAATTAAATTTGAAGTTATGGTAGATGAAGAAGAGACAAAAAGAAAGAAGGAAAGGATTGAAAAGCTTGCAGATGAGCTTTTTACAGAGGAGGAATAGTAGCACATGTTTAGACTAAAGGTAGCAGCACTTTTTACAGTAATGCTTTTAATATTTACTTTTTCAGGATGTACGTCTTTTCCACACAGTGAGTTTTCAAATGCTCAGAAATCTTATGACTCAATTACCGACAATTGCCAATTGCCAGCAATTTCAAGTGAAGATTTATCCTCCAAACTGGTTGTCAGTTTCATAGATGTGGGGCAGGGAGACAGCATATTTATAAAAACCCCTTCTGACAAGACAATGCTAATAGATGCTGGTACTCCTGAGATGGGGGAAAGGGTGGTTAATTATATAAAAAAGCAGGGCGTAAGGAAGATAGATGTATTGGTGGGCACGCACCCTCACACTGACCACATAGGGGGGCTTCCGGAAGTAATTCAAAATTTTGATATAGGTAAATTTTATATGCCAAAAGTAACTACGACTACTAGCGCATTTGAGAATGTATTAAAAGCGGCAAAAGCAAAAAAATTGCCAATATACGTGGCAAAGGCAGGGGTAACACTTTATTTAGGAACGGAAATAGAGGCTAAAATGCTTGCTCCAAACAGCTCTTACTATGAAGATTTAAATAACTACAGTGCAGTTATAAAAATAACTTATGGGGATACTGCATTTCTATTTACGGGTGATGCAGAAAAAGAATCGGAAAGAGAAATGCTTAACGAAAACTATAATTTAAAGGCGGACGTACTAAAAGTAGGGCATCATGGAAGTTCTTCATCTTCTTCATGGAGTTTTCTGAAAGAAGTGAGGCCCAAATATGCAGTTATCTCTTGCGGGAAAAATAATGAATACGGCCATCCCCACGGAGAGACTCTGGAAAAATTAAGTGAGTTGGGGATAACCGTATACAGGACAGATGAATGTGGCACAATTGTGGCAGTAAGTGATGGAAAGACAGTATCTTTTTTTAGAATCAAATAGGGTATAGCGTAAAATAGTTTATAAAATATTAATAGGATTTAGCCTATTTCTATGGAAGGATTGCTCGAGTCAAGGAAAAATGCTGATGTTTTGGTGCCAAAAAATTTTTCAAAATATTCAGCTATTTCATCTCTTGCTTTTAAAACAGCATCTTTATTGCAATCTGTAAAGCCATCTATAGGGATGAAAATATCGGTGCTTTCCTCAGTTATTTTTCCAATTTCTGATTGGCGCCAGATCCACCTGCGAGTTTTTATCATTTTTTCGTCAGCATATACCAGTTCCCCTTTTTCTACATATTCGGGCTCAGTTTGGCCAAAGGGCACAAAAGGTTCTCCTCCTTTTGTAAAACCCACTTTAAGATTTCCCTCTGCCTTTTTAAGGTCATGGGCTCCAATTGGAAGAGTGTATTTTAAGGACATGGCATTCACGAGATTTACTACATTGTTAATAGCAGGGATTTGCCCGTTTTTTAGGACACGTGTTGTTAAAGCTTCTACAGAACAAGGGAATTTATTAGGATTCATTCCTAACTTCTTAAAAGCCTCTCTATAACAAAGAATATCTGGGTGTTCTTTTATATTAGCACCTGAAAATTTTTCTATCGTAAGTTTAATACTTTCGTCAAGTAATGCAAGGATTTCATCATTTGTTCCATGATTGTCTACTCCCTTTGCTACAATTACGCCAAAACAAACATTAGGCAAAACCTTAAATACTTCCTCCTCAATTATGAATTTCACTTTTTATTCTCTCCTTTACAAATTAGCACTTAGTGTAGCAAGAAATACATTGTTTTTATCTTCTTTATTTCTCATTTGTTTTTTACCTCGTTGTGAGAGATAAGATTTGCTTTATTGCTTTAATGTGAATATACGACATAGAATGAAATAATCCTTCTTGTGTAAAAAATAAAAATGTGAATATCCCACATAAAAACTAATCTGTTATTTTGGGGAGGTATTAAATTAAAAGGGAACTGCGTGATCCATCAAAGAGGCAGTTCCCCTCTAATTAGGCCTTTTATTTTTTCTAAAATAATTTCTTGCGAATTACTCAGATTTTGTATATTTTCTTTCAATTTCTTATAAGCTTCTTTTAGTAAATCCCTTTCTTCAGTCATTTGGTTATTTTCTAAGTAAGAAACATATTTGTTAAAAAATTCATCAGAGATTAGTTTTTCAATTTCTACAGTTTCGTCAATTTCTTCAATCTTGTGTGGGAACTCAGCTACGTACCTTAAAATATTAGAAGAAAAGAGATTTTTGAATACTTTAAAATTTTCCGCGTTTGGAGGCAAAGTTAGTAGCTCACCTGTAATTTCAAAGCTCTTTTTTAATTCATCATTTTCAGTTTGCTGGGCTTTGGTGTACAAACTGTCAATAATACTTATTAAAGATTTTTCAAAAACAACCGGTTCGGCTAATATTTCATCTAAAGTATCAACTAAAAAATTAACAACTAAACTAAAAGGTAAGTTTTTTGTGGTGAATATTGAGAGCGTTTTTGATAAAAATTTAAGGTAAAACAAATATACAGTGAAAAAGGGCAGATCCAAAGGTTCTTTGATAATTTTATTCCAATTCTCCTCGATTAAATCACTCATTTTGGCAGTTATATACTCGTTGAAAGAAATATATTGAGAAGCTATTTCAAAGAATTTTTCCTTTCTTTTTTCCTCGTTATCTATTTTAGCAATTTCTTCAAAAGCTTTAGATATTTCCAGCATTGTAGCACCTACAATTACCCTCAAAAATGAATGATATTCATCTGTAATGGAAAGGCTTATTAAATGGAACAAATTTTTTAATTCTTCGTCGGTAAAGTCATAGTTTTGCAAAGCATATGAAATTTCTAAAAGATAGTTTTCTATTATGTATTGGTCGTGAAGCTCCAGCATTAAATTGTCTATTTTTTCTTCTTCATTTTCATTAAAAGTAAATTCAACAAACAACCTGCCGGGTATTCTCAAGTATTTTAACCTTTTGTCTTCAAATATAAAGTTTGTCATCTGCTGGAAAAAAGTTATTACGTCATCTTCAGAGTAATCTTCTTCTTCCATCCATGCTTCATCTACTAACTTCAATAATTTTTCCCCATTGAAGTATTTTTCATTTTTGTTTAATTTAATACCGTACAAGATGCTCAAAATTTTTATAAATTCTTTGCCTTCGCGGGAAATTACTGCATCTTTTCCAAGATAATTTGAAAGTTTTACTTCAAGTTCTTCAACTCTTGACATACAACATTTTTTATATTTTTTCCCGCTTCCGCATATGCATTCGTCATTTCTTCCAATATTAAATATTTTCATTTTCAGCCCCTCTCCAAATTGATAGATTAAATCACTAATTTATCTGTTTTTATTTTAACTTATGTAGCTCCAAAAGTCCAATCATTTTCTGTTAGAAGTTTAACTTAATTTTTATAACTGGATTACATGAGCAACAATATTTTAAAACTATATGTCAAAGTGAAAAAAATAAGGACAATAGGATATGAAATTCTCTACTCCTTATATAAGGAAATGCGTTTGAGCGATTTTGCTTTTAGAGAAACTTCTAAGGCTTTTCTGGCTATATAAAGACTTGTACTTACTTCATGCTGGGGATTTTCAATGGCTTTTAGAAGGTCTTGGAAAGCTTTTTGGACAAGTTCAGAGAAAACTTCATTTTTTTCTCTTTTTAATTTGTATTCTTTAGTGATAACTTGTCCTTCTTCAATTTTTTCGAGCTTAAAAGAAAGTGGGAGCCATCCCTCAAAGGTTATATATCCCTTTTCAAAAGCGATTCCTCCAAAATTTTTTTCAAGTAATCCAGGTTTGTCAAAACAGTGATAGAATTCTCCATAAGCATCTATTTGGGGAAAGTACACAATGCTCATGTCTTCATAAGGGTCATGGCCAAAAGTGGCTACAGGCTCTGGAGTGTCCTCTAAAAGCCAGGAGAACAAATCGTAAAAATGTCCCCCGTGTTCTACAAGTACTCCTCCGCTTTTTTCTTCTTTCCAGAACCAGTGGTCAGGGCCCAGGCCTTCACTGCTGGCAAAATTGTAAAACCATACTTTTTTAACCTTGCCCATATCGGGATTTTCTTTTATGCAGTTTTTCAATTTATAGTAAAGTTGATGATAGCGCATTATATAGTCTACTACGGCTTTTACGCCTGCCTTTTCTACTTCTGAGATTATTTCGTCAGCTTGCTTAAGACTTAAAGCTAGAGGTTTTTCTATAAATAAATGCTTTTTATTTTTAGCTGCTGCTACGGCAATGCTGTGGTGAGAATCAGGTGGAGTTAAGACAAGGACCACGTTCACCTGCGGGTCCGATACGAGTGTCTGCCAGTCGGTGGTCCAGTTGGGGATGTTCATACTTTGAGCAAAATTTTTTAGTTTTTCGGTATTTACACCCGATACCCCGTATATTTCTATATTTGGTATTTTTGATATGGACCTTAGTACAAAGCTTCCGAAAGCCCCATAGCCTACAGCAGCTACTTTGACCATATGTATCCCTCCAATTCAAAATGATATAATTATCTTTAGAAATTAAACTTGGTGAGGGATGTAAATGGAAACAATAATAAAGCCTGATATAGTGATAATAAAAGGGAATTTTTATGGCTTAAGTTCAGGAATCTTAGGAGGTTTTGGAGAAGTAGATTTTGTATTTAATCATACAATTCCTGAGAAGGTGCTGGACGAATTTGATAAATTGAATCCAAAAGAGTATGTCAAAAAAGTTGCGCAAGATAATGGGATAGAAGGAAAGTACTTTGGACTTATAACGGCTGTCTCTATGGAAAGATTGAGAGTTGTTAAGAGAAATGAAGTTACAGCATTTATAACTGCTGGTATTAAAAACCATAACCAGAAAATAAACGCAGGAACCATCAATATTATACTACACTTAGAAGCGAATTTGCAAGACAGTGCCCTTATAAATGCTATAATCACAGCTACAGAGGCAAAGAGTATGGCGCTTCTCGAATTAGGGTATGACTTTACTGGGACAAGCACTGATGCAGTGGTAGTAGTTAGGGATAGAAATTGCAGTAAATTTTATGAATACGCAGGTCCAGAGAGTACTCTTGGCAAGTTCATATGGGAAGCGGTAAAAGAAGGAGTGAAAAGAAGTCTAAAAGATTAAAAGCGGGGGAACCCCGCTTAAAATTTTGAGGAAAAGGCTAGGTGGAATTTTTTCAGTATTATTTCAGTAAAAAGGCATAGAGAGGAACTTGAATAGCTTGTGTTACAATTCTTGGGGGAACGGTTATTTTCATTGGCAGATGAAAGAGCATTTGAATGAAATAGGGCGTGAGTATAATAGAAGAGATGGTCTGCCCTAAGCCTATCGCTATAACAAGCTGCCAGAAAGTGGGGATTTGCGCCTTAAAAGGCTTTAAAAACAATGGAGGAAGAATTCCTACAAGGGCAGCGGTAAAAGTGAAATGGGGCATGTAAGGGCCCATTGGGTTTATAAAATAGCCAATGATATCTCCCAATGCTCCTACAATACCTCCGGCATAGGGGCCAAATGCTATTCCTGAAAAAATTACAGGAAAAGCTCCAAAGCCTATCCTTATTCCTTCCACACCTCCAATCGCTATCCTTATGCTGGCTATTCGCGTGAGCACAATGTTTAGCGCTACTAGCAAGGCAAGAAATGCAATTTCTCTTGTAGTAAATTTTTTCATAAAAAACCTCCCCTTTAATGCCCCATCCTCTGTCACTTAACGCGGGACACCTATTCTGCCAGAATTTGATTTACATGAGATAATTATAGCATAAAAATCAAATTTTACTTTGGGGAAATGCACAAAATTTTACACTATTTTTTCTCTTGATTGTATAAAGTTTTGTTAAGTTTTCATAGACAATTTTACAGAATGAAGTAAAAATTATCCATAAAACTTGTAAATTTTTCTTGCATAGTATATCATAGAATAAAAGAGAAAAATTGAAGGTGGTGGAGAATTTGTTAATAGCTGTAGATCCGGGGCATGGAGGGAAAGACCCTGGGGCTGTTGTAGATGGCTACAAAGAGAAAGACATAAATTTAAATGTGGCTTTAAAACTCAGGGATATTCTTACTAAAAACGGCATAGATGTTATAATGACAAGGGATAAGGATAAAACAGTAGACCTTCAACAAAGATGCGATATAGCAAACAAAGCTCATGCGAACTATTTCATCTCCATTCACTGCAATAGCTTTCAAGATCCTTCAGCAAGTGGTACAGAGACTTATGCTTACCCTGGTAGTGTAGATGGGAGAAACTTGGCTCAATATGTCCAAAATGAAATAGTAAAAATGCTTGGGACAAAAGACAGAGGGGTAAAGTATGAAAAATTTTATGTATTAAAGTACACTGACATGCCAGCTATCCTAGTAGAACTTGCCTTTATGTCAAACCCTCATGACCTAAAATTGCTTTTAGAAAAAGATGAACTTTTTGCAGAAGCTATATCAAGAGGGCTTGAGAATTTCCTAAAAACGACATTTACAGGAGAAGAAATGGCTATACAAAAATTAAAGATGAAAGGAATTATTGATAAAATTCATGACACGAAAAGTTATGTCACATGGGGCGAGTTTGCTTCTGTAATAATAAAAGTATTGGAGGGAATGAAATGAAAGAATTGATAATGACTATTTTAACAGCAGGAATACAGCTTCTTGTAATGGTCGTGTTAGGTTATCTTATTGACTATTTGAGCACAAAAATAGGAATGGAAAAATTAAAAAGGTATTATGAAATAGCGAAGGCTTTTGTGCAGGCTGTTGAACAGCAAGTAGGTTCAGGCAATGGTCCTATTAAGAAAGAACAGGTTTTTAAACTTTTGAAAAAAGTCATTGGGAATAAGCTTACTGATGAAGAGATAGATAAATTAATAGAAGCTGCAGTCTTTGAAATGAATTACGTTTTAAAGCTAAAAGGTCTTCAGAAAGAGCTTCAAAAAAGTGAGTAAAGTGGGCACCCTTTGAAGGGGTGCTATTTTTTTAGTAGCTGGTACTAATTTAATTGCAAGTTTAAGATAAACAACTTTCACCAATGTAAAAGATTACAGAGGAAATGTACGAATATTACAGACACATGTGTAGAGATAACCTTTTATTTATGGATATTTTGCAAAATTAAATTTTGAAATTGCAATTTTGACAAAAATATTGTATAATACTCTTATACTTAATGCTGTGAGGTGGTATAAGTGGGGATTACAGTCACAAAGGCGGAGGAAGCGGTTGATTATTTTCTAAATAGAGTAAATTTGCCACAAGAAGTCAGAGAGATAATAGAAAAAGCTTCATCGATTACAATTCCAGAGAGTCGAAATCACCTCTTAGAGATTTCTATGGGGGGAAAAGAAGACTGGTTCGAAATAGTATATGAAGTCCCTGGGAAGGGGAGAGTATTAGAAGGTACAGTTGCCAAATGCAAAAATGGTTTGGCTGTCAACTTTCCGGAACCTTACATGAGAAGAAGAGAACCTGATTGTCTTGTTGTAGCGGATGAAGGAGAGACAGATAAGCCGCGCTTTAAAGATAGGTATGGCTATGATTTTGATACATTGCGCAAAGAGACTTTTGAGTGGTTAAAAGGCCAAAAATTAATTGTCATGCCTTTTATGTCCGGTGGTGAAGAACTGGGCTATCCTTCCCTTTTAATTGCTCCAGAAAATGCAGGTTTTTTTGCTACAGCTTTAGCTGATATACAGGGTTTTATTCCAGCAAATGAAATTCCTGAGGGTTTTACACCGAGAGCCATAGTATATTTAGCTCCTCCTTTTAGACATACTCATTTTAACGGAAAACAGGTCGTTGTGCACAACCGATTGAAAAATTTACACGAACTTTTTTCATATAATTTGTACCTTGGTCCGAGCGCTAAGAAGGGAATATACGGAGTGCTTCTCACAATTGGAGAAAAAGAGGGTTGGATTACTGCCCATGCTTCAGCTGTAAGGGTGATTACTCCTTATGATAATATACTGACTATAATGCATGAAGGAGCAAGTGGCGGCGGAAAAAGTGAAATGTTAGAGCAAATTCACAGAGAACCGGATGGGCGCATAAAGGTGGCAAAAAATATCGTTACAGGGGAAGAGATTTATGTGGATTTAAAAGAGGCTTGCGAGCTACAGCCAATTACAGACGATATGGCTTTGTGTCATCCAGCCCTACAGCAGGGAAAAAAACTAGTTATAAAGGACGCAGAAAAGGGTTGGTTTATACGAGTAGATCATATAAATGAGTATGGAACAGATCCCCATTTTGAAAAATTATGCATATATCCGCCAGAGCCTTTGATTTTCTTGAATATTGACGGCGTTCCTAAATCTACCTGCCTCATATGGGAACATATTATGGACGCTCCTGGCAAGCCCTGTCCTAACCCCAGGGTTATAATGCCGAGGAGATTTATGCCTAATGTAGTTGACGAGCCTGTAGAAGTAGACATAAGAAGCTTTGGTGTTAGAACTCCTCCTACTTCCAGAGAGAAACCTTCTTACGGCATAATAGGAATGGTTCACCTGCTTCCGCCTGCGCTTGCCTGGCTGTGGAGACTGGTTGCGCCGAGAGGCCATGCAAACCCGAGCATTGTTGGTGCAGAAGGATTGGAGAGTGAAGGGGTAGGGTCTTACTGGCCCTTTGCTACGGGAAAGATGGTTACTCACGCAAATCTTTTGTTAGAACAGATTATAAACACTCCTGGCACAAGGTATATTCTCGTTCCAAACCAATATATAGGGGTGTGGAAAGTAGGGTTTATGCCCGAATGGATAGCTCGTGAATATCTTGCAAGAAGAGGAAGTGTAAGATTTAGACCAGACCAAATTACGCCGGCGAGAAGTAGCCTTTTAGGATATGCCCTAAACACCCTTAAAATAAATGGAAACTTTATACCGAAGGAATTACTGCAAGTGAACAGACAGCCCGAAGTCGGGGATGAGGGGTATGATAAAGGAGCACAGATTTTAAATGAATTTTTTAAGAGAGAATTAAAGAAATTCTTAGTTCCAGAGCTTAATCCTCTCGGCAGAAAAATCATAGAGACCTGTTTGGAGGATGGAACTTTAGAGGATTATATAAAACTTTTGGGAGATTATAGATAATTAAAAGAGCCTGTACTAAGTTGTATGGGCTCTTTTTGTTGTATTGGTAGGACATACATTTCTCATAAAAAAATTTTTCTTTTTTTATATTTTAAAAGAAGGAATTTTTCATTTTACGTCGAATATAATTTAATAGAAAACAAAGCAAAAAGAAATTTAAAAACAAAGAGGGATGCAGATGGATATAATACAAAAATTAGAAAACGGCTTAATAGTCTCATGTCAAGCTTTAGAAGGTGAACCTCTCCATAGTCCATTTATCATGGCGAAGATGGCTAAAGCTGCGGAGATTGGAGGGGCAGTAGCAATTAGAGCAAATGGTTATGAGGATATTGTTGCAATAAAGAAAGAGGTAAGTATTCCAGTAATAGGGCTTATAAAGAAAAGATACGAAGGATATGCCCCTTATATAACTCCAACAATGGAAGAAGTGGATAAAGTTATAGAAGCAGGAGCAGATATTGTTGCAATTGATGCTACTAAAGCTTATAAGCCGGGTGGTTTAACAACGGGAGAGTTTTTAAAAAGGATAAAGGAGAAATATCCAAAAATATTGGTTATGGCAGATATTTCAACATACGAGGAAGGTATAGAGGCGGAAAAGCTGGGTTTTGATCTAATCTCCACTACATTATCAGGTTATACAGAATATAGTCCGGAATTGGAAGGCCCAGATTATGAGTTAATAGAAAGATTGGCGAGAAAGGTAAATGTCCCAATAATAGCAGAAGGTAGAATATGGACTCCGGAGGAAGCTGTAAAAGCCTTAGAAAAAGGAGCGTATGCAGTTGTTGTAGGTACTGCTATTACCCGTCCTCATGAGATCACAAGAAGGTTTGTGACTTTCATTAAGGAGAGGAGATATTCAAATGTCAGAGCAAAATAATGGCAATGTAATATTAAAAATACAAAGTATATATAACTCTCTCACAAATGCGGAGAAAAAAGTGGCAGATTATGTGCTGGAAAATGCTGAAAGCGTTATATACCTTTCGATTACAGAATTGGCTGAAAAATGTGGTACAGGGGAAACAACTATTGTAAGGTTTTGCAGACGTATAGGACTTTCGGGCTTTCAGGAATTCAAGTTAAACCTTGCCAAAGAAATTGCCGAGCCAGAGACAAGCATACATGAAAACATTTCATTTAATGATCCTCTTGATGTATTAGTACAGAAAATAACTACAGAAAATACCTTGGCTATTTCTAATACAGTCAAACTGCTTTCAATGAGCGAACTGGAAAAAGCAGTTGATGCAATAATTAATGCCAGAAAAATTCAGTTTTATGGTGTAGGAGCATCTGGCTATACAGCATTAGATGCTAAATACAAATTTATGAGGCTTGGATTAAACGTAGATGCCAATCTAGATGCACATATTCAGGCTATTTCTGCGGTAAGTCTTACAGATAAAGATGTAGCTGTAGGCATATCTTTTTCAGGGAGCACGAAAGATACAGTTGAGACTTGTAGATTGGCAAAAGAAGCTGGTGCCAGGGTGATCGCTATAACGAATTATGCTAGATCTCCAATTACTTCCGTTGCAGATATTGTCTTACTTACTTCTGCAAAAGAAACCCCGTTGCGAAGTGGTGCTTTAACCTCAAAAATAGCACAGCTTCATATTCTAGATATTTTGTATACTGCAGTGGCAGTAAAGCTTAAGGACAAAGCCGTACAGGAGCTTAATAAGACTGCAAAAGCTGTTTTAGAAAAATTGTACTAGGTGATTGTATATGAAAGTAATAGGTGTTGATATAGGTGGTACAAAAATACTTGGGGGCTTGATTGACGAAAGAGGAAACTTATTGGAAGAGACTTTAGTGTATACCAAAGCACATCTGGGAAGAGAGAAAATTCTTGAAAATCTCTTTATCGCTATAGATAAACTAATTGACAAAGATGTGAAAGGGATAGGGATAGGTTCTGCAGGTAGGATAAACTTTAAAGAGGGGATTGTAGAGTATGCGACAGATAATTTACCAGGTTGGACAGGATGCAATTTAAAGCAGCTATTGGAGGATAGGTATAAAATTCCAGTAATAGCAGATAATGATGTAAATGCTGCAGTAATTGGGGAGATATGGCAAGGAGCAGGTCGAGGGTATAAAGATATAGTGATGATAGCGATAGGTACAGGTGTTGGAGGCGCTATTGTTTATAATGGGGAGGTGATAAGAGGGGGGAGCTGGAGTGCTGGCGAGATCGGACACATGATTTTATACCCTAAGGGTAGGCAATGTAACTGTGGCCAGAGAGGTTGTCTGGAGCAGTACGTTTCTGGGACAGCTATAGCCAGGACATACAGTGAAGTTTCAAAGGAAAAGAAGATTGCAGGAGCTGAAGAGGTATTTTTACTGGCCGAAAAAGGCGATAAGATGGCTCTAGAAATTGTAAACGATTTTGTAAATTCTCTTTCAATAGCAATTTTGAGTTTAAAAAACCTCTTAGATCCTGAAATATTCATAATAGGGGGAGGGGTGATAGGAGCAAAGAGGGTATGGTGGGATAAATTAAAGAAGACTCTAGAAAACAGGGCAAGTATAACACCCGCACAGCTAGAAAATAAAGCCACAATGGTGGGTGCTGCGAAATTGATAATTGACTATCTCAGCAAAAATAATTAATAAAAGGAGGTTTTTAGAAAATGGCAAAAAGAATCTCAAAATTAGTTTCCATCTTTATATCTGTTATGTTGATTTTCACATTGATAAGTGGATGTAGTAAACCTCAAACAGAACCATCTGCTCAAAAGCAGGGAGAAAAAGTAACTATCACTATCTGGCATTACTTGAATGACAGAGATAAACTTATGAAAGAATTTGCTCAAGAGTATGAAAAGAAGACAGGAGTTCATGTGGATTTTCAATTATATAGTGGTGACCAAATGGGCTCAAAGATTCAAGCAGCAGCTCAAGCAAAGACTTTGCCAGATGCATGGACTGGAGTTGGACTTAAGCCCGCTCTTTCCAAATTGATAGAAGGAGGATATGTGGCAAAGGTAAATGATTTAATTCCTAATTTTGGCAATTGGCGCAATAAATTTCCTCAAAATGTACTGGATCAGATAAGCTTTACTCAAGGTGATGGATTTAATGTGCCGCCGGGGACCTATGGAATACCATTGGATGTAAACAATATGCAGTTTTTATATAACAAAGAATTGTTTAAAAAAGCTGGACTTGATCCCGATAATCCCCCCAAAACATGGAACGAATTTTTGGAATATGGGAAAAAATTAAAAGAAGCGGGTATTACGCCATTTGCTACAGGTATTGGTACTTGGGTAGGATTTTCACTACTTGAACCCTATGAATGGGCATATTTAGGACCTGATAAATTAAAAGAAGCTAGGGCTGGCCAGATTACATTTAAAGAAGCTGGTTTTGAGAAAGTTCTCAATTTACTTGTGGAAATGAGAGATGCAAAAATGTTTGCAGAAGGAGTAGCGACAATGGATTTGCCAACGGCTGAGCAAATGTTTGTCAATGGTCAAATAGCCATGATATTTGATGGTTCTTGGGCAATTGGGGTATTTAATTCGATGAATCCCAACTTTAAAGATTATGGAGTATTTTTCCCACCAAAAGACGATAGAGCATCTTATCCCGCATTGATACCGGGTGGTATAGGAGCTTATTTTGTGGTAAATAAAGATTCTAAACACTTAAAAGAAACCGTAGATTTTTTGGTTTGGTTAACAGAAAAAGATCAGCAAATTAAATACGCTAATGAAAGCTTTAATTTACCAGCTAACAAAGATGCAATAGATCCTAACAAATTATTGCCACAAACAGCTGCCTTTGCAAAAGAGATGGATAAAGTTAATCCGGGTATGCCACCTATAAAAAATCCAAGGGCTGAAGAAGTATTAGGCAAAGGCATACAAATGATAGTAATGGGGCAAAAGACACCTCCTGAGGTTGTAAAAGAAATGGATGAAGCAAATAAATAAAAAATGCCAAGGTATAACCTCATAGGGTGGTTATGCCTTGGCTTTGAAGTGAGGTAATAGAATATGAGAAAAAGCCATGTTCTATCGCGACTGAGCAATATGCTTTTTGTGCTACCTGCAGTAGCATTTTTCATCACTTTTAGTATATACCCACTTTATAAAACTTTTCAACTGAGTTTTTTTGATTGGAATGGAATTGCTCCGACGATGAATTTTGTGGGACTTCAAAATTATATTACTGCATTTTCGGATAAAGTTTGGTGGAAAGCTGTATATAATGGATTTTATCTTGCGGTTCTTGCGCTGATTTTTATGAATTCACTGGCTCTGTTTCTGGCTATTTTAGTTAACAATGACATCAGAGGAGCAAGTGTGTATAGGGTTATTTTCTATATACCCCCAATTTTATCTGGCATAGTTGTTGGATATATATGGAAATGGATATATGACCCAACGTATGGAATATTAAATGCAATACTTGAATATTTGCATTTAGGTTTCCTAAAACATGCTTGGTTAAGCGACGTAAAAACGGCATTATTATCTGTTGCAATAGCTTCAATTTGGCAGGGATTTGGAGGGTCATTCATAATATTTCTTGCAGGATTGCAGGGAATTCCACAGGAGCTTTACGAAGCAGCTAAAGTTGATGGGGCATCAGCTTGGGAACAGTTTAGGTGGATAACATTACCACTTTTATCTAAAACTTATACAATAGTTTCAATTTTAACAATTTTAGGAGCAATGCAGCTTCTTACTCTAGTTCTTGCCCTTACAAATGGAGGCCCAGGGTTTGAGACAGAAGTTCCTGCCTTAAGGATTTACAAGGAAGCATTTAGCAGTTATAGATTTGGATATGCCACTGCTTTATCTGTTATCCTGGGATTAATGCTTTTGATCATTTCTTTGATTCAGATAAAACTGCGTAGAGAAGAATGAAGAGGTGTGCTTTATGAAAGTAAAAACTGTTTTAATTCAATTATTTTTGATACTCATATCAGTCACATGTTTGTTTCCTTTAGTATGGATGTTTTCTACTTCTCTGAAAACTCGATCGGAAGTGTATACAAGCAGAAGTCTTATTCCCTCACACTGGAATTTCGATAACTATGTCAAAGCTTGGACTGAAGGCAATTTTTCTATATATTTTCTAAACAGTGTAATATACACAATTGCTATTGTGGCGGGAGTTGTAATAGTCTCCACACTTGCAGCTTATGGCTTTGCTAGACTAGATTTTCCACTTAAGAATCTGTTCTATTATGCTTTTTTGGTGTTTATGATGATACCAATTCCCGGATCTTTTATTCCATTATATGTACTTTTAGTGAAATTAGGAATACAAAACACGAGAATAGGATATATATTGCCAATGATTAATTCAGGTTTAGCAGTGGCCATATTTATACTCAAGGGATTTTTTGAAGAAATTCCAAAAGAGCTGGAAGAAGCGGCTATTATGGATGGGTGTAATAAATTTCAGATTTACTATAAAATTATGTTTCCTTTAGCTATGCCGGCTATCTCTACAATAATAATATTCAATACACTTTCTGCATGGAATGAATATATCCTGGCGGCAGTTAATTTTACGAATCCAAATCTTATGCCCATTCAGCAGGGGTTGGTTGTGTTTCAGGGGCAGTATTTTACTCAATATGAATTACTTATGGCTGCAAATGTTATTACTACTTTGCCCATTATATTAGTATACCTTGTCTTACAGAAGTATATAATAAAAGGAATTACAGCAGGTGCAATAAAAGGATAAAATTTAGGAAAGGAGGGACTTTTGTGAACCTGGAAATTACTGTAATACCAGCCTATAGAGTTTCCAATCAAGTAACCCCAGAGGTGCGGATATATTCAGATGGTGAGGTTAAAATGGTTTTGACTTTACAAAAAGAAGACAAAATAATTAACAAGTTTGAATATGAGATAAATAAAGGTATTAATAAGGTTTTTCCTTCATTTAAAGAGTTAAGTGGAAGATTTGACTTGATTTTTGAGTTTTTTGACAAGAAAAGGAAACTAGTTTATTCTTCAAAGAAACCCTATGAAGTAATAGACTCTTCCTGTAGATCTACTACTTTAATTGATGGGTGCTGGGTGAGCGTTTACCACTGGAGCGAAGATGAGGCGAGGTGGTTTAATAAGGACCTGCGAAGGCTCACAGATGAAGACTGGAAAGAGAAGATTCACGATATGAACAGAGTAGGGATTAAAGGTGTGATTATACAGAACCTGTTTTACTGTAATGAATATGCAGGGCAGCATAATATGACTGTAGAGACTTACAGGGGAAAAGCCTTTTACCCTTCTAAGATTTATCCTGAAAGGTTTGATATTGCTGCAAAAGATCCAGTGGAGGCGATTTTCTCTGCGGCTGATGAGTGCGAGATGAACGTTTTTCTTGGAGTTGGACTTTTTGCTTGGTTTGATTTTTCAGAAGAATCTTTAAAATGGCATAAGAGAATTACAGAAGAGCTATTTGAAATGTATGGGCATCATAAATCTCTGTATGGATGGTATATATCTGAAGAGATGTTTGGTTCTTTGTATTATGAGTACCCTTATCTGAAAGGTTCGGACTACAAAAATATTGTAAATTTCTTTGAAGATTACACATCTTTTGTGAGGAAATTAACCCCCACCAAGCCAGTGGCACTGGCACCTAATAACATAAGATTTCATGAATTTGAGAAAGAATGGAAAGAAATACTTGTAAATGTCGATATACTCATACCTTTTGCTTTTGCAAGGGACCCTGAATACTTAAATATAAAAGAAATTTCAGAGATTTGCAATGCATGCGGCACGCATTTTTGGGTGGATATGGAGATGTTTGCTTGGCCTTTAGATAATGGACTGGTACCGAAATCCACAGAAGAGCTTATAAAAGAAATAAGGATGTACGACGATGTGGAACAGATTTACGGGTATCAATACACGGGTATAATGAACTCTCCTGATTTTAAATATGAGCTGGGAGGAGAGAAAACTCGAGAGCTTTATACAGGGTATTATGAGTATTACAGAAGTGTGATAGAAAAAAATGAGTAGGAAGGAAAGGAAATAATATGCCAGTAATAAGAGAAGAAGATTTAATTTCGGGCTTTAGGGATTTAGGTTTAAAAAATGGAGATATCGTTTTAGTTCACAGTTCACTTAAAAGTTTTGGTTATGTGGAGGGCGGAGCTGATACAGTAATTGATGCGCTTCTTAAAAGTGTGGGGGATGAGGGGACTGTTATGGTACCGACTCTGACGGGAAAACCTACGGATTCAAAGGAAAATCCTCCAGTGTTTGATGTGAGACATACACCCTGTTGGACTGGTAGAATTCCAGAGACTTTTAGGTTAAGAAAAGAGGCAATAAGGTCTCTCCATCCTACCCATTCGGTAGCAGCCATAGGAGCAAAGAAGATAATATTGACAGAAGGGCATGAGAATTCCAAATCTCCTTGCGATGAGAACAGCCCTTACTACAAAAATGCTCTGCTAAAAGGGTATATTATGCTTATTGGTGTGGTTCAGGAGAGCAATACTTCTATACATTCTTGTGAAGAAATAGCATGAGTTCCGTATCATTTACAGAAGGAAATAACAGAGGCTTATGTGATTGGGTATAAGGGAGAGAGAATTATTGTAAGAAACAGGTTGCATGACTGGAATAAACCTCCCACCGATTTCAATAAGTTGGACCGGATATTTTATGAAAAAGGGATAATGAGAATTGGTAAGATAGGAAATTCAATAATCAGATTGATAGAGGCTGACAAAATGTTTGAAATTACCGTGGAATTATTGAGAAAAGATAATTATTTTTTGGTTAAGAAATTAGAATAAAAGGAGGTTTCATATATGGTAAAAAAGATTATTTCCTTTGTACTTATTTTAACATTAGGGTTTGGTGTAAGTGTTAAAGAAGTTTTTGCTGAAAATACCGCAAATATTAGTTCTTATGATCTTGAAAGCATAATGAAAGGAGAAGCTCAATGGTTAAAGGAAATACAATTACCTAATGGAGCAATTCCGATGAATAAGTTGGCAACTGACAATAAGTACAAAGTGATACCTTATTTTTCAAATATTGCATTATTAGGAATTTTAGAGGTGCCGGGTTATGAGGAAGTAGTAAAGAAATATTTAGATTGGTATATTTCTCACTTAAATGCAAATGACTACAATGGTTTAACTGGAACAGTTTATGATTATTATTATAAAATTACAGATAATGGTTTGGTAGAAATTTCAACTAATGATTATGACTCAACTGATTCATATGCTGCAACATTCTTATCACTTGTTAGAAAATATTATGAGAAGACTGGGGATATTGATTATTTAAATTCTCATAAAGAGCAAATAGAAACAATAGCTCAGGTAATTATATCTACATTAGATAGTGATGGATTAACATGGGCTAAACCTAATTATAAAGTTAAGTATCTTATGGATAATTCAGAAGTAAGAAAAGGATTAGAAGATGCCGTATGGTTGTTTAGAGAAGTATATAAAGATGAGGAAAAAGCAACCATGTATAGTTCATATTTAAAAAAAGTTGATAAAGGAATAGAAAGCTTGTGGGATGAGGAACTAGGTATATATCATGCTTATAAAGATGAAAAAGGTAACCTAGGAGCTACAAACATGCAGACATTTTATCCGGATGCAACTGCTCAACTTTTCCCAATTTGGACTGGTCATATTTCACCGAGTAGTGAAAGGGCACTTACCCTCTATAACAAATTTAATCATTATCATAGTGGTTGGCCAGTTTTAAATACGACTGATGAATATCCGTGGGCTATGATTGCTTATACAGCTGCAATATTAGGAGATAAGACAAGAGTTGAAATTTTTTTAGATGCTGTAAAGAAAAAATATATAGATACTGGTAGGAATAATCCAACATGGTATTGTATGGAATCTGGTCTTACTATACTTGCTGCTAAAATTATCTCGAATATACCTTCAGTAGAGAAAAGTATTTCTATCTTGAGTCCGCAAAATCAAGAAACCATAGAAAATTTGCCTTTTAATATAATTGGTAAAAGTAGCGGTGGTGATAAAGTAGAGTTAGAAATTGTACGTGATATAGATAGAGAAACAGAAACGGTAGAGCTACAAGTTTATCAAGATGGAAATTGGGAATATAAAATAAACGATTTGCTGAACAATAGTTATACTATAATTGCGAAATTAAAAGACAAATTTGATAATATATATGAAACAACGTCCATTAAAATAAATGTCAAAGTGGATTATGGCAAAATGCCAGACATCAAGAATGTGGTATTAGAATCTAATAAAAAGGTCTTAAAAAGGTGGGACACTGCCCAATTATCTTTAAAAATTGTATTTGTTGATGGAGAAGAAGTTATAAATTTAGATGCTTCAAATATGGATATAAAATATGTCTGTGATAAGCCAGACATGGTAATGCTTACTTCAAGTGGGAGGTTGACACTCATTAAATTAGATAAAGAGGTAAATATGATAAAAGTGTGGGCGTATCTCACTTTTAATCATTCGCGGCTTAAGTCAGATATTTTAAATATTGAGATAAGTCAAGAACCACCCTCATTTTATGATAAAATTATTGATTTACAGACAGATTATATAGACAAGTATATTTTGCCAAATGGAGCTATTGCTACACAAATAGAAAAAACTAATGATGCTACTAATTTTATAATTGATCCTTATAAGGCCAATATTATTGCTATGGCTCTCTTGGAAAGGCCAGAATATATCGAAAAGGTAAAAGCGTATGTGAAATGGTATATAAATCATTTTAATTGGCCAGATTCTGATGGACTATATGGTACAGTAGATAAATATTGGTTTGATCCCAATACTGGCAAAGAGAAATCTATAGGAAAATCTGATTCACCAGCTGCAACGAGTGCAACATTTATTTCATTGATAAAGAAATATTACGAAGTTACAGGAGATTCACAGTTTTTAATCACATATAAGTATCAAATTGATGTCATTGGTGGTATAATAATTCAAACAATTGATACAAAAACTACTCCTTATTCTAAGTTAGTTAAAAAGGATGATGGTTTGGTTTGGACTAATTTAGTTCAACGAGTAAAGGACATAAAAACAAATTCAGAAGCCTTGAGAGGATTAGAGGATATTGTATGGCTTTTTGAAAAAGTGTATAAAGATAAGAATGGTGCAGATTTTTATAATGTATTTTATGATTTAGTTAAAAATTCTATTGAAGAACATTTTTGGGATAGTAAAAGTAATACTTATATTGTTTTAATAGATGAAGATGGTAAAGTACAAGAAAGTAATGAAAGTTGGAAAATACTTTTTCCAATATTGACAAAAGTCGTTCCAGCGGATAGTAATAGAGCCAAAGAAATTTATGAGAAATTAAATGAGGAATATCCATTGTGGTTTCAAAATATCTTTACAGATTTTTCAGGATATATGGGTTATGTTTCTTCTATAATGAAAGATAAACAAAAGTTAGACAGTTATTTAAATTACGTAGACAAAAATTATCCTTATGGTACTTTATGGAATAGTTATTTAGCTGCTCTGGTTATTTTAAGTTCTGCAAATGGGAAGAATATTTCTAACATTGAAGAGCCACAGCCTACGCCATCGCCAGAGCTACAACCGACACCATCACCGGAGCCAAAGACATCTTCAGAGACTAAAGGTGTAGAGGTAAGCCAAGGCAAAGTAATAGAAAGTGCGGATAAAGCAGTACTTGTAGTTGATGAAATAAAAGTATCGAAAGACATAAAAGATTCCACAAGAAAAGAAGTGCAGTTTGACCTTACAAATATATCCACAAAATCTGTAAAAGCATTAGAAATACCCGTAAGTGTGTTAAATCTCATTGCAGAGAATCAAAAAGATGTAATAGTAAAATCGGATGAAATAGCCCTCAAATTTGAATCGAAGGTACTTGCTGTATCAAAAGAAGTGCTGGATTTAATAAACAAGGAAGGCTCAATAACCCTTACAATAGAGAAGAAGTCAAAACCTGAAGCCAACGCTTATAAGCCTGTGTCAAACGCCTATGACATAACAATAAAAGCAGGAGAAAGCAAGATAAAATTAGAATCCCCTGTTAAACTAACATTTGAAGTGAAAGATGCAAAAGATATAAGAAAAGTTGGAGTATACTATCTAAACGAGGCAACAGGGAAATGGGAATATGTAGGAGGGAAAGTTGATAAAAATACTAACACAGTAACAGCAGAAGTAAAGCACTTCTCAACATACGGAGCGTTTGAATATGACAAGCAGTTCAAGGACGTGCCAAAAGACTTCTGGGCATATGATGTAATAAATGTACTTGCATCAAAGCATATAATAAAAGGCATGGATGATGACAACTTTGCACCAAATGCAAAGATAACGAGGGCAGAATTTGCAGCATTGATGATAAGGGCATTAGGCATACCCGAGGAGCCATATAAAGGAGAATTTGAGGACGTAAAAGCTGGAGCATGGTATGCAAATGCGATAGAAGCAGCCTACAGAGCAGGGATAATGATGGGAGACGGCAAAAAGATGAGGCCAGATGACCCGATAACAAGAGAAGAGATGGCAGCAGTGATAATGAGAGTATACGCAAAAATGACGGGATACAAGGAAGAGAACATAGGCAATACAGTATTCAAAGATAATGACAGTATAAGCGAATGGGCAAGGAATGTGGTGGCAAATGCAGCAAAGCTTGGCATAGTGAAAGGGTATGAGGATAATACTTTCAGAGCGAAGAATAACGCTACGAGGGCAGAGGGTGTGACACTGCTATATAGGATTTTGGAAAAATTGCAGGTGCTATAAATTATAAGTGGAACGGGGTTTAATTACCCGTTCCATTATAGCTTTTTCACACAATGTTTCAAAAAATAAAATTTATTCAATGCAATCGTCTATAAGGATACAGCCCACTTGTAGGGCAACAGGGGAGGCGGCAGGGATTGCAGCAGCATACGCTGTAAAAAATAATATAGGTGTTAGAGATGTCGATGGAAAGATAATACGAGAAATTATGAGAAATTATGGGGCAGATTTGTAAAATTGAGGTGAATAAGATGGAAAAATGGAGGATAATGTATATACCTTTAGATGAAAGGCCTTGTAATTATGAGTTTCCAAAGATGATAATAGATATAAGCGATATTGATATGATACGGCCGCCTAAAGAGATTCTGGGTTGTAAAAAGAAGCCTGCTGATGTTGATAAACTGTGGGAGTGGATGAGACAAAATATAGAGGGAATAACTCATCTTGTAGTTTCAATTGACATGCTGGTGTACGGAGGTATTGTTCCATCAAGGATACACCAAAAACAAGTTGAGGAATGTTTAAGTAAGCTTTTAAGGTTAAGAGAATTAAAGAAAGCTAATAATAATCTTAAAATTTTTGCCTTCAACCTTATAGTGAGAACGCCATCATACAATAGCTCTGAAGAAGAGCCAGACTACTATAAAGAGTTTGGAGAGAGAATATTTAGATTTGGCGCCTTCACTGATAAGATAGATCTAAATATTGCAACAGAAGAAGAGATTAAAGAGTTTAATGCTTTAAAAAGAGAGATTCCAGAAGAGATTCTTGAAGATTACTTAAGAAGAAGAGAGGTCAATCACAAAATAAATTTATCTGTTGTAGACCTTGTAAAAGAAAATGTAATTGATTTTTTAATTATACCGATGGATGACTCTTCAAAGTACGGGTTTTCTCCAATGGAAAGGCGTAAAATTATGAAATACATAGATGAACTTGATTTGACGGATAGAATATATTCTTATCCTGGGGCTGATGAAGTTGGTTGTACGCTTACTGCGAGAGCTTTTAATGATATCAAGGGGGTAAAGCCAGCTGTTTTCACAAGGTATTCTTCTGAAAATGGGAAAAATGTAATCCCTCTTTTGGAAGATAGAAGGCTTGGAGAGACTGTGAAATATCAAATTATAGCTGGAGGGGGTATTGTAACAGAAGATAGTGAAAAGGCGGATTTTATACTGATGATAAATCCTCCATCAGAAATAACCCAGCAAATAGGTGATAGCTGGAATTCTTATCTTACGAGAAGGGATGTAGGGGACCCAGAGAGAAACTTAAATGAATTTGTGGAGGCTATAAAAGACTACATTGAGAAGGGCAAAAATTGCTCGGTGGCAGATGTAGCGTTTTTAAACGGTGCTGATAATTCCCTTATGAAGCTTATTAAAAAATATGGACTTTTCAAAAAGGTTTTGTCTTATGGGGGATGGAATACCTCGGCTAACACTTTGGGTACAGTGATTGCTCACAGCATGGTAAGCTCTTTTTATATAAATAGGGATAATTTTACTGAAGATAGAAAAGAAAGGTCTTATAGGTTTTTGTTTTTAAGATACCTGGAAGACTGGGGATATCAGTATGAGGTTAGGACGAAAGTGGCAAAGGAAATAGATAAATATGGAGTAAGTTATTTTGACCTTGGGGAGAAAGAGAAAATTATTTCAGAGGTCATAAAAGGTGAGCTTGAGAAATTTAAAAAAGAAAATCTCAATGAATTTGATTATGAGTTTGATGTATATATGCCTTGGAATAGGCTTTTTGAAGTAGGAATAGAGGTAAAAAAGTGATAAGGCCCTCTCTCGACTTTGTCAGTTGGAGGTCATTTTTAGGCTGGTAAAAAATATCAGACCCTTGATTTTCAAGGGTTTTTTGTTTTTAGGGTTAAAAAATTTTTCAAAACTGTAGGGACAATTTTACTCCTAATTATTGCCATAATACTTGACTATATTCACTTTTTGTAGTATAATGTAATAAACTAACATAAAGGTGATGCCATATGTTTCTCAAAATAACTAAAGCTGGTGGCTATGAGTATGCCAAAATTGTCCATAATTATCGCGAAAATGGTAAAATAAAGCAAAAAGTCTTGCTTAATCTCGGTAGAATTGATGAACTCAAAAATGATCCCTCTTTCATTAATCTTGTAGATAAATTGCAAAAAATATTTTTAAGCTCCAGTGAAGAAACAGGTCCCATCAAGCTTTTTCCAGAAGATGTTTCAGAAGGGATTATTAAAAACTGGGGATATATTGTGTATAGAAAACTTTGGGAAGAGCTTGAAATAGATAAATTCCTCAAACAGTATATTTCTCAAAATTCCAGGATAAAGTTTGACATTGATAAAGTGACGTTTTTGATGACAGTACAAAGATTAATTCAACCAGTAAGCAAACTTCAGACGTATTACCGCAAAAACAGATACTTTAGATTTGAAGAAGATATTGATTTAAATCAGCTGTACAGGGGATTAGATATTCTGGCCCAGATAAAAGAGGATTTGGAGCTATATCTTTATCACAAGAATAGAGATTTATTTAACATGGTAGTTGATGTTGTTTTTTATGATGTGACAACATTTTACTTTGAAAGCATTAAGCAAGATAACTTAAGGGATTTTGGATTTAGCAAGGATAACAAGGTAAATGAGGTACAAGTGGTAATGGGCATGCTTGTAGATAAAGAAGGAAGACCAGTTGGATATGAACTGTTTCCAGGAGATACTGTTGACAGCAAGACCATGATAGAAATTTTGAGGAAACTGAAAGATAAATTTTGCATAGACCAGGTAATAATAGTTGCGGACAAAGGCCTTAACAGTAAACTTAATTTAAAGCTGATAAAAGAAGCGGGATACGACTACATTGTGGCAAGCAGACTGAAAAACATGAGTAAAGAGATTTTAGATAGAGTATTTGATGAAGAGGGGTATCAAGTTCTTGAGGAGAAAAAGTGGAGATTTGACAGAGAAATATTTGGTGAAGAGTTTAGATTCAAGGTCATAGAAAGAGAGAATATTATCAAAACGGGAGAAGGGGAAATATTCAAGATACCTGAGAATCTAATAATAACCTATTCAAGCAAGAGGGCCAAAAAAGATAAAGAAGACAGGCAAAGGCTAGTAGAAAAAGCAAAAGAACTTTTAGAAAAGCCCGGCAATGTAAGGGCAGCAGAAAAGAGAGGCGGAAGGAAATATTTAAGACGCATTTCCGAATCAGAAGAATATGTACTGGATGAAGAAGCAATAAAGAGAGATGAGAAATTTGACGGTTTTTATGCAATTCAGACCAGCAAGAAAGAAATGAGTGTGACAGAAGTTTTGAATGCATATCATGATTTATGGAAGATAGAGCAGTCTTTCAGAGTAATGAAAAGTTGTCTGGAGGTAAGACCAATATTTCACTGGACGGAAAAAAGGATAAGAGGGCATTTTGTTGTGTGTTATTTAGCATTTTTACTGGAAAGAACTTTAGAATACAGCTTGAGGTCTAAGTGGAAAGAATTAAGCAGTGATAGAATAAAAGAAGCGATAGGTTCAATGAATTTTGTGGAGATAGAGATAAATGGGAAGAAATATTTAATCAAACAAAAGATGGAGGAGGAAGCTGAAGACATATTGAAGGTGATGAAAATAAAAGCACCAAAAAATTTCATTACATATGAGGAAGGCATGGAATTAATTAGCGTGAGAAAGTAATGTAGTGACAAATTTCACGCCCATTTTTTGTCAATACCTGTATTCCCAAGCCTTTTGGGTTTCAAACTGACAAAGTCAAGAAAAAGAAAATCTCAATGAATTTGATTATGAGTTTGATGTATATATGCCTTGGAATAGGCTTTTTGAAGTAGGAATAGAGGTAAAAAAGTGATAAGGCCCTCTTTTGAGATTTAGAGGGCCTTATTTTTACGCTTTCTGGACGGCTTCTTTTGAACTTTTAACTTTTTCAGTCATTTTTTCTTCTCCCAGATTTATCTTGGGAAGCACCAGATTAAGAAGTATTCCTGCTAAGGTGGCAGGGCCTATGCCTTCGAACACAAAGTTGCCCAAGGGTATTTTTATACCGCCTACTCCTAATGTTAATATTACAGAAGCTATTATTAAGTTTCTGCTGTCTGAAAAATCCACTTTGTTTTCTACAAGTGTCCTCATACCTGCTGCTGCAATCATTCCAAAGAGGATTATAGTAACTCCACCCATTACTGCTTGGGGTATTACTTCTATCAAAGCGCCTATTTTTTGTATAAAGCTTAAAAGTATTGCAATGATTGCAGCACCTTGAATAACTTTTGAGCTGTAGACTCTTGTTATTGCGAGGACTCCAATGTTTTCGCCGTAAGTTGTGCTGGGTGGTCCGCCAAAAAGTGCTGCGATTGAAGTTGCAAGGCCATTTCCTAACATTACCCTGTGAAATCCAGGATTTTTTATGAGGTCCCTTTCAACTATATTTCCTATTACCAGAACATGTCCCAGGTCTTCAATTATAGCGACCAGTGCTAGAGGCGCTACTAAGGCTACAGCACCCCATGCGACCTCAGGAGTATGTCCTGTTAAGAAGGAGAATTTGGGAATTGCAATCCATGAAGCTTTTGCAACAGGTCCAAAATCTACAAGGCCTCTTGTTATGGCAAATATATATCCACCTATTGTTCCTAAAAGGATTGGAATCACTTTTATAAAGCCTTTTCCAAACATGCTGAAGATGATTATTAATGCCGCTGTAAACAGAGCTGTAGCTAAATCTTTTTGCGCTTGAGCTATTGCTACAGGAGCAAGGGATAAACCTATTATCATCACTACAGGGCCTACTACTACAGGAGGGAGCAGTTTTTCTAGCCAGTCAATCCCTGTCAGGCTTATTATTATGAAAACCACCACGTATACGAGTCCGGCTGCGAACATGCCGAAGAAGGCGCCTTTTAGGCCGAATTGTTTTGTTGCTGCTATTATGGGAGCTATGAAGGCGAAAGATGAACCAAGATAAGCGGGAACTTTCCCTTTTGTCATGAGGTGAAATATCAGTGTTCCAAGGCCTGAGGTGAATAAGGTTACTGAGGGGTCAAGGCCTGTCAAGAGAGGTACTAAAATGGTTGCTCCGAACATCGCAAAGACGTGCTGCAAGGATAATGGGACCATTTGTTTTATAGGCGGTGTTTCTTCAATTTCGTACACTTTATTAGGCATAAAAAAACCTCCTTTATTATGGGTTACTGAAAAACCCCCAAGGAGGAACTTTTTATATCCTCCTTTTTAGCCTCGCTGGGCTAAATTAAAGGGTTTTTTCAATTTTTCTTTCTAATTATATCACATGAAAAAGGGTTTGTCTATAGAAAAAAGCCCCCGAGGGAGGGGCTTTAATTATTTTTTTCTTTGTAATGCCTTAGAACTTCTAAAACGTAGTCTATATCAGAAGGAGTGTGGTCCGCATTTATCTGAAATCTGATGCTTTCATCGCCTTTGGGCACCACTGGGTAATTAATGGCTGTTGCGAGTATTCCGTTTTCTACGAGATAATTTACTAACTCTACTGTCTTTTTTGTATCTCTCACAAGAAGAGGTACTATAGGATGTTCACTTACGACAGTCTCATATCCCAAATTTAAAAGCCCTTCTCTAAATCTTTTAGCCATCTCCTTCAGATGGGAGAGCTTCTTCTTGCCTTCATCGCTATCTATTATCTCCAAGACTTTTAATACAGAAGCGGCTTCTGAAGGAGTGATGGGGTTGGAGTAAATGTAGGTTATTGCTTTTTCTCTCAGGTAAGTCGTAATAACTTCACTGGATACTACATATCCTCCATTTACCCCATAAGCTTTTCCCATTGTGCCTATTAAAAGGTCTGCCTTTCCTCCAGTGACTTCTTCTGTACCTCTTCCTGTATCACCAAAAGCGCCAACACCGTGGGAATCGTCCACAATGGTTATTATATTTTCTTCAAATTTTTCGTCATATTTAGAGGTAATTTCTTCTATCTTCTTTAAATTCGCGTAGTCTCCTCTCATGCTGAATACTCCATCAGTTACCACTATTACTCGCTTTACTTTGCCTATGAGGCTTTTTATACCGTTTTCTAAGTCATCGTAGTCAAGATGCTTGTATACATACCTTTCTTTAGGCCTTGAAAGCCTTATGGCGTTGATAATGCAGTTGTGATTCAGTTCATCGCTTATTATGCCTGTTTCAGGGGTTGTCAGGGAAGATATTATTCCTACTACTGTCATATAGGCAGAGCTAAAGATCATTGCATCTTCCCTTTGATGGAACCGAGCCAGCCTTTTTTCCAGGTCTCTGTGGGTTACGTAGGTGCCGCTTATAAATCTCACTGCGCCGGGGCCTACACCAAATTTCCTTGCGGCTTCTTCTTCAGCCTTTATTACTTCATCATTAAATTGCATCCCGAGGTAGGAGTTGGAATTCATCCTTATAAATTCTTTATCACCATATCCTTTTAAGAAAAATCGCGGTCCCTTTCCGTTTTGGGGTTTTTTCACGTCCACCACTATAAATTCTTTTCCTTTTGCTCGTCCTTCTGACCTTAATTCTTCTAATTCCTGTGATAAAACCTGGGTTATTCGTGAAAGCGGCATTAAAATCACTCCTTTACGGATATAATACGACTTTACCGCACTGCCCTTTTATCATGAGTTCCATTCCCTTCTGGTATTCGGTAAGAGGGAATGTGTGGGTGATTATTGGCTTTAAATCTTCTGCAAGACCTGATTTTAGTAAGCCCTTTACGGTGTACCAGGTATCGTACATTCTTCTTCCAGTTATGCCTTGTATAGTTATTCCTTTGAATACCACATTATTTGTGATGTCAATTGGAACTTCATTGTCAGGAAGGCCTAGAATAGACATTCTGCCACCTTTTGCAATGTACTCTAGACCCTGCCTTATGGCGGTTGGGTTACCTGAAAAGTCCAAAACTACATCTGCTCCATAGCCTTCTGTTTCACTTTTTATTATGCTGACAACGTCTTCGCGGAGAGGATTTATAACCCTTGTTGCACCAAGCTTGTGAGCCAACTCTCTCCTGTAGTCAGCAGGTTCAATCGCGAATATTGCTGCAGCACCTGTTCTTTTAAGAAGTGGTATTGCCATCATTCCTATTGGGCCGCATCCTATGACAGCTACAGATTTTCCAACTACGTCTCCTGAAAAAACAGTGTGGACTGCGTTTCCAAGAGGTTCCTGTATGGATAGTATCTCTAGAGGTATGTTTTTGTCGTTTATCCACACATTGCTTTCAGGAACTTTGATGTATTCTGCAAAAGCTCCATCTGTGTCAACGCCTAAAATGAGGGTATTTTCACATATGTGAGCGTTGCCGGTTCTGCAGGCTCTGCACTTTCCGCATACTATATGAGTTTCTGCGCTTACTAAGTCTCCCACTTTTACTGATGTGACATTTTCTCCAATTTCTACAACCTCTCCTACAAATTCGTGTCCCATCGTTTTTGGAGGTTTTATTCTACTTTTTGCCCATTCATTCCAGACGTATATGTGAACGTCTGTGCCGCAAATAGAAGTAGCTTTAACTTTTATCAAAACTTCATCAGGGCCTATCTTTGGTATTTCCTTTTTTACTATATCTGCCCCTTCTTTGTGGTATTGTTTTACCACGGCGGTCATAAGTCCATCCATAATAGACATCTCCTTTACTTGTACACTAATTTTACTACATAATATATTCTATATTTTTGTACAAATTCCTCCTTGCAAGTACAAAAAAATTTGAAAAGGTATTATTAAAAGATGTGCTATAATGTTAAGAAGAGCATGCTATGGGGAAAGATTAAAATGGAAATTAGAGGGCACCACTTTTTGTGCATGTTGGGCTTCAGAGGTCTTGGTTATGATGAGGAATTTGTTAAAAACATGAATGAAATTATTGAAAGATTGAATAATGAACAGGATATGTTGATAAAAGTTGTGGATAATGTGGATAACATCTGCGCCCTTTGTCCAAATAATATAGATGGGGAATGCAAGATAGAGAGTTATCCTGGAAGTGTAAGGGAAAAGGATAGGGCTGTTTTGAAGATTTTGGGTATAAAAGTAGGTGAGGTAGTAAGGTATAGGGATATTGTGAATAAAATCAAAGAAAATATGACAGAAGAAAAGATGATGAATATATGTAAGGATTGCGAATGGTTTGGTCTGGGTTATTGTTTGGAAGGGTTTAAAAAGTTAAAAGGCGGCTGAAGCCGCCTTTATAAGTCTCTTTGTGAAAAGCGCTTTGCACCGTAATAGAGGAGAAATACCACGTAGAAAAAGATGTATATGAACATGTAAATACTGGGTTGAGACATGCCCCCAAAGAGTCCTTGTGTCATCATAAAACTTATTCCGCTACTTTGTGTTAAAAGCTCTGCTGTCATTTTTCTGTATATTACATCTGTAGGTAGGATAAGACTTGTAATTATCCCCGCGTTTATGAGGCTTTCTCCGCTTTTTAAGCCAAAGGCACCGACTTGACTTTGCTGAATTGCTGTGCCAATTTGTTCAAGTACGCCTCCAACAAGGGCAATTCCATAGGCCATAATGGCGATTATTCCTGTGTTTATAGTAGAAAAGATTGAACTTGAAGCGATTATAAGAGCTAAAAATACAATTGGACCTAAATCAAAGAAAAAGAGACCTTTTAAAATGTTATCCCACCCGAAGCTTATTTTAGAGCCAAACCATATATTCAAACCTACAACAGATAAAAACATTATAGAGCTGTATAAAACAATCATAATGCTAAGCCCTATAAATTTTCCTAATACCAGTTCATATCTTTTTATAGGTTTAGACAAAATAGAATATATAGTGCCACTTTCTATTTCTCCTGATATGGCATTTACAGACGTCAAAACCACGAGAAAAGCTACTATAAGGTTTGCGAAAAATAGACCAGCAGATAAAATTTCTGATTGAAAGATGATGTCATATATAGAATCGCTGGGACGCTCAAATATTCTACTTAAGCCAAAAGCATATATGGAAAGGTAGAGGAGGGACAAAATAAAGACTAATAGAAAAGCCCGTTTTTTTAGCATCTCTTTAAATGTGTATTTTATTATAGTTATCACGAAATCTCATCCTTTCCAATCAAGTTTATGAATAAGTCTTCCAGTGAAGAAGTTTGGGTATTTAATTGATATAGCTTGGCACCAGCTTCTATTACCATTTTAGCTATAATTGGTATTTTTTCTCTATCCTCTACCTTAAAGGAGAGTTTATTTTCTTTAAACTGGAATTCTTTTGATAAACGAGATATTTTTTCAATCAACTCTGGAGTATAATCTGTTATAACCATTTCTACATGGGTGTGTTCTTTTAATAGGTCATCCAGTTTTCCTTGTGCTATTACTCTACCGTGATTTATTATGGCCACTTCATCGCATACCATTTCTACTTCACTTAATAGGTGGCTGTTTAGAAAAACAGTTTTGCCTTGCGATTTTAATTGTTTTATGATTTCTCTTACGTCAATTCGCCCTACAGGGTCTAAAGCTGAAGTAGGTTCATCTAAAAACACTATTTCGGGGTCATTTAAAAGGGCTATTGCAATGCCAATTCTCTGTTGCATTCCTTTGCTGTAATTTTTTATAAGTTTATTTTCATGACCTTTCAATTTTACCAATTCTAAAAGTTCATCAATTTTTTTGCCTGGATTTTTTATTTTATAAAGCTCTGCATGGAAGGTCAAAAGCTCTTTTCCTGTCATCCAGTCGTGGTACCTAAAATTTTCAGGTAAAAATCCTACTTTTTCTCTGGATTCTACAGTGCCTATGGGTTTCCCTAAAATCCATGCAAAACCGGAGGTGGGGTGTAAAAGCCCCACCATGGTCTTTACAAAAGTGCTTTTTCCTGCACCATTTGGACCTAAGAATCCAAAGACCTGACCTTTTTCTACAGAGAGAGTGACTTCTTTAAAACCGCCTTTTCCATTAAACTGTTTTGTGAGATTTTGTGTTTCTAAAACCATTTGATCACCTCATTGAGTTTGCGATTTGGATTAATGTATTTATTGCCTCTTCTTTTGCAACGAAATCCTGTTTGTCTCCTGCTGGGTTGGGCCAGAGTGTGAGGTTGTACATTACTCCATTTTCACTCCATCCTAAAGCTACAAAATAAGGCCCAGATTTTTCAACAATGAGAATGCCTTTATTTCCTCGAATGGTTATTTCTTTAATTTCAGTGTTGTCACTCGCAGGCATTGGTATGGGCAATGTCTCTTTCCAGTCAGTCACACCAGCGATTTGCCTTTTTATATTTTCAGGTAAAAATGGGAGGTTTACTAAAGCGTCAATTACTTTATCTACATCTACCCCTTCTGGCACCACTATTTCTGGAGCTTTTACTATGTTAAGTGCAACTGTATCTTTTTCACTGCCTTTTTTCTGTAAATTCATATCAATTGCCCTGCCAAAATTTATAATAATGGGTTTTCTGTCAAGTTCTTTTGGGAAAAGGTGTGTACCGCCAAATGTTTTAATGAGCTCATTTATTTTGTCAACTTTTAATATAAATTCTAAGCCTTCATTTTTTGAGATGTATGCATGCTTTATTTCAAAATTTTCATCTGCTGGAAGTTTTATTTTATATCCAAGTTCAGATTCTATTTTGTCAAGCTCATCAGGGGAAATTTGACGCCCTTCCTGAGAACCGTCTTTTATAATCTCTCCGTAATCTTTAAGGCTTATATTTTTTATACCTTTGTTGTAAAACTGATTTTGAATTTGCATCATATCATCTGGTGTTATTGTTATAACCTGCATCTTGTTAAGCCTTAGAAGGTTTAAAAGTTTAGCTTCTGCATTTTTAAGTGGCGGGAAAAAGGCTGAGGCGGCTATAAATACCACTATCAAAGCAGCGGCAATTGACTTTTTGTACTTTGTAAACAAGGATACCACTCCCTTTCTCTTATTATTTTCTTTGCTCAACTTTTCATTAAAGGCTATCCATGCATCATTTAAATCTATATTGGAAGTTTTTAAGGCATTTGCTGTAAATTCATTTATAAACTTTAGTTCTTCTAATTTTTGCCTACATGTGCTGCAGGTTTTTACGTGTTCTTCTATATTTTTTGAGGTGAGTTCGTTCAATTCTCCATCTAAATACGCCTGAAGGGTTCCTTCATCGTAGCACATCCTTTCACACCTCCTTTTCGTATAATTCCTTGAATTTTTTCTGAGCTCTTGCAATGGTTGTTCCTACGGAGGATTTTTTAATTCCCAAAGCGACTGCTATTTCTTCATAACTGTAACCTGAATGCTTAAGTATTAAACACATCATGTCTCTTTTATTCATTTTTAATAGAACTTCTTTCACCTTTGACTTTTCAAAGTTTTTTATAGCTATTTCTTCGGGGTCTTCCAAAAGTTTTTCTTCATTCTGCTGGAAGGCTTCTATTTCTCTTACTCTTGCGCTTCTTTCTGTTCGAAGATAGTTTAATGCATGGTTCATGGCTACTTTTGAAAGCCAACCTCCTATATTTTCATTGTGCCGGGGAGGCTTTTTTAAGAACTTTATGAATACCTCCTGCGCAATGTCCTCTGCTTTAAATTCATCTTTTACAACCCAGGAGATTTGTTTTAAGACTTTTGGATAATACCTTTCAAAGATATCTTTGAAACTCTCCTCTATTTTTAACACCTCCCCTGTCCCTTTTCACTAATAATAACACATCTAAAATCAATTTTGTGACAAAAACTTTTTCAGACAAAGGGGACGGTTCCTTTCGTCTGAATTTTTCAGACGAAAGGAACCGTCCCCTTTGTCTGGGTTTTATTTTTTGGGGAAGTGTTATATAATTATATCGGTGTTTTTAAAAAAACGCGGGGGTGTTAAATTGGAGAGGATAAAGAGCTATTATCCATATTTAGCAGGAATAGGTATGGCATCAATTTTTGGCTTTTCTTTTATGTTTACGGCGATGGGGCTTGAAGTGGCATCTCCTTTGGAGCTTATATCATATAGGTTTCTTTTAGCATCTATTGTCATAACGCTTCTCTGGGCTTTTGGTGTAATTAAGTTAAATTACAGAGGGAAAGATGTGAAGCCATTGCTTTTATTGTCTTTGGCAGAACCTTTTATATATTTTGTTTTTGAGACTTATGGGATAAAGTATACTTCTTCTTCTCTTTCGGGGCTGATGATAGCCTTGATTCCTGTTGCAGTCACAATCCTTGCGGTGATATTTTTAAATGAAAGGCCTTCTTTGTACCAGCTTTTGTTTATTTTGTTATCTGTAGCAGGCGTTATATTCATAATTTTTATGACCGGGTCAGAAGGTGGGAAAAGTTCTCTCTTAGGATTTTTATTTTTGCTGGGAGCGGTTTTGTCTGCGGCTTTTTACACGATTCTGGCAAGGAAATTTTCCTCTGTTTTTTCGCCTATAGAGATAACATTTGTTATGATGTGGTTTGGGGCTATCTCTTTTAATATTTTGAATTTAATTGAGAAAGTGATAAGAGGGGATAGCCTTTCAAGTTACTTTTCAAGTGTGGCTAATTATAAAGTGTTAATTCCAGTACTTTACTTGGGGATTTTATCCTCAATCGTTGCATATTTTCTCAATAATTATGCGCTTTCTAAGCTTCCTGCTTCTCAAGCCTCTGTCTTTGCTAATTTGACTACAGTGATTTCCATTATAGCAGGAGTGACTATAAGGCATGAGGTTTTTTACTGGTACCATGTAGTTGGGGCGATTATGATATTAATAGGAGTATGGGGTACGAATTATTTTGGAAAAGCGTATGAGGTAAAGGCTTTGTCTGAAGAAATCCATTGATGGAGGTATTTACAAAGAAGGGAGGGCTGTGATATACTACTCTTGGCGGAACCCTATACCATACGGGGGCATATCGATGTGGCGAAAAAAGGATGCGGTACAAAAATACCGCATTTAAATTATGGAGGAGTGATTTTATTAGTACATGGGAATACTTTCTAATTCTTTTACTCGATGGTTGACTTTCTTATGTACACCATTGTTTTGGCTTTTGACTATGCAAGGCTGGAATTAGCCTCGCATGTTGATATTATATCATGTTTTTTGAGTTTGTTGAAGAAAATTTTTAAAATTTGGGGTGATAAGATGGAAAGAGATATACAAGATGCACTGGAAATGTTAGGAAGAGGCAAAGGCTTTGCTCTTGATATAGGGACAGGGAGAGGCAGAATGGCTTTAGGGCTTGCTGAGTACGGGTATGATGTGGTTTCTCTGGATGAAAGCCTAGAAGCTTTAAAAAGGGCAAGGGAGTTCATAAGAGAAAGCGGAGTGGAGGAGAAAGTCCTTCTTATGGTTGGGGATGGACATTCCCTTCCTTTTTTGGACGAAACCTTTGACGTCGTGGCAACGTACAATGCGCTTCATCATATGAGGGACTATAAAAGGGTTTTGGATGAGATGGTGAGGGTATGTAAAAAAGGAGGGAAAATTGTCATATCTGAACTCAACGAATACGGCAAAAAAGTTGTGGAGGAGAGTCACAGGAAGAGAGGTAGCCATCACGAGGCAAATATTAGCATCGTGGATGTGTCTTCTTATCTTGAAAAAGAGTATAGGATAGTAGGTGAGATAAAACCTTCTGAAAGGACAGATATCTACATAGCTACGAATATAAGCTTTTAGAGGAAATTTTTATTGTTGACAACAAGAAAAAATATGATAAAATAAAAAATGGCTTTGGGGCCCCGTGGTCAAGTGGTTAAGACACCGCCCTTTCACGGCGGCAACACGGGTTCGAATCCCGTCGGGGTCACCATTTTTTATTCTGCAAAAAAGCCTTTACAGGCTTTTTATTTTTTTATGTCGAAAACAAAAATAAGTGAGATACAAAAAATAGCAAATAAATCCACCACCTTTATGGTATAATTTAGAAAAAATAGAAGGTGGTGGAGGTATGCAAAGCGCAAATGTGTTTCCTTACAAGAAAACTTTGAAAGGAAAGCTAAGTGAAAATGTCGACAAGGGTTTTTATAAAAATGTTTTAAATTCAGTTTTGTTTTTGATTTTTGCTTTTATACTAGGAAGAGCTTCCATTTCCTATGTGCTTTTTCCTTTTGGGATAGCTTTTTTTGCGGCATTAGTCGCTTACAAGAAAAAGTATTTCTTTGTAGGTCTAGGGGTGTGGCTGGCGTTATTGACAGTGCCAGGAGTAAATAGTGCTAAGTATCTTCTCAGCATGGCTATAATTTTTCTATTGGAACTTTTTTTGAGGGTTAGGCCTACTAATGCTTTAAAGGCTTCTTTTATCACTCTTTTTTCTCTTTTCGCTTCAGGGCTGATTTTTAGCTATTCATACAATTTTTTATATTTTGATGTTTTTTTAAGTTCATGTGAGGCAGTTATTGCGATGTTATTAGTTTTTATTTTTAACCACTCTCTTTCTTTCATTGTCAACAGAAGCACAAGGAAAGTAATTTCCAACGAAGAATTGGTTTCTTTAGGGATATTTACTGCAGTTTTTATACTGGGGCTTCACAATTTAAGCATTTGGAAATTTAGTTTAAATAGTATAGCAATAGCCTTTGCGGTGCTTTTTATAAGCTATCTGGGAGGCAGTGGGGCTGGTTCTGCGATAGGGACGACTATAGGGGTATTGAATGTGCTTGCATATGCGGAAGCGCCTTCAATTGTAGGTGTTTTAGCTTTTGGAGGGCTTTTGGGAGGGAGTTTTCGCAAACTGCACAGGATTGGGACTATTGCAGGTTTTGTAATAGGAGCGGCAATAGTAGCTTTTTATACAGGGTTTAAAGTCGGCAATAGTTTAAACCCTTATGGCATTGGATTGGCGGCTTTGCTCTTTGCAGCTTTTCCGAAGAAGTATATTCAAGAAGCTGAAAAATTGATTAAAGGAAATAAAAACTTAAATGACAGAGATTACAGCAGAAAATTAAAGGAAATAATTGCAGCAAAACTGAAAGAGTACTCGGGAGTTTTTGAGGAACTTTCTAAGACCTTTAAGCAGTCAAATGAAAAAATACTGGACCATAAAGATATTTCCTATTTGTTTGAGGAAATTGCCAATAAGACCTGTTCTCAATGTGTTATGTATAAAAACTGCTGGGACAGAGATTTTTACAGCACTTATAAATCTATGTTTGAACTAGTGGAGCATTTAGAGAAGGGGAAAGATATAAATGATAATAGGCTTTATAGGAAGTGCATTAGATTTTCTGAGCTCATGTCAACTACTAAATATTATCTTGGAATCTATAAAATAAGCATGCAGTGGAGAGAGAGGCTAAAGGATGCAAAAGGACTTATTGCGGCTCAGCTCAAAGGTGTTGCTGATGCTATTTCTGACATTGCAAAGGAGGTAAACATGAACATATCCTTTAAAGATGAGCTGGAACAGGTCATTCTATTGGAGTTAGATAAAAATGGGATACAGGTGGAAGATGTTCTGGTGTACGAAACAGATGGTGGAAGCACAAGCGTAAAAGTGTACAGAGAAGAGGGGTATTTGTCAAAGGATTTGGAGAAAAAGATTGCCTCTGTAATATCAGAAGTAATGGGAGAAAGGTATGAAAGGAAAGATAGACTTTACGGGATAGATTCTAAGGGAAGATGCGTTCTTTCTTTTGCCAAGGCAGAAAGCTTGCAGGTCATCACTGGGGTTAGCAAAGTGAGCAAGGCGAAAAACAGGATTTCGGGGGATACCTACTCTTTTATGGACCTTAACAATGGAAAATATGTGGTGGCTTTAAGTGATGGCATGGGAGTTGGATACAAAGCCGCAGCAGAAAGCACAACCGCCATTTCACTTTTGGAGAAGTTTATAGAAGCGGGGTTTGACAGGGAACTTGTCATCCAGACTTTAAATTCCATTCTAGCCTTGCGGTCAGCTGAAGAGATGTTTTCCACTGTGGACATCATGTTTTTAGATAAGTTCACTGGAAAAGCTGAGTTTATAAAGATTGGAGCTTGTGCCAGCTATGTAAAGAGAGGAACTTCAGTAGAGGTTATAAAGTCCAGTTCGCTTCCCATAGGAATTCTCGAAGACATTGAGGCAGACCTTCATGAAAAGAAGTTAAAAGAAGGAGATTTTGTGATATTGGTTACGGATGGGGTGCTGGAGTGCTTTGAGGGAGAAAAGGAGATGGAGCTTTTGAGGGTAATAAGCGAAGCAGATTTTATAAGTCCCCAGGAGATGGCGGATTATATAATGAAAAAATCTTTAGAAAGGTGTGAAAATACACCTAAAGACGACATGACAGTGATAGTGGCAAAAATTTGGAAGAAGATTTATGTTTGATTTAAAGCGAGCTATAGTATATAATCATAGTATAGCGTGACTATGAGTTTTCAGAGGTTTGGTATGATTGAGAAGGTTTTAAGGACCATTGAGAAGTACAATATGATAGAAAAAGATGACAAAATTGTAATGGGAATATCAGGAGGCCCCGATTCCCTGTGCATGTTGGATGTACTTTTTAATCTAAAAGGAAAATTTAATTTGAAATTGTATGTTGTTCATGTAAACCACATGATAAGAGGAGAAGATGCCAAAAAGGATGCGGAGTTTGTGGAGAAGCTGTGTAAAGACTTAGATCTTCCCTTTTTTTTATTTGAAGAAAACATACCTTATCTGGCTAAAAAGATGGGATTAAGCGAAGAGCAAGCTGGGAGATACGTAAGGTACAAGGCTTTTGAGGAAACATTGAAAAGAGTAGGAGGAAACAAAATAGCTGTAGCCCATAACAAAAATGATGTAGCAGAGACAGTTTTATTAAACATCCTGAGAGGGACGGGGCTTAGGGGACTTATTGGTATAAAGCCTGTAAATGGCAATATTATCAGGCCTCTCATTGAGATTGAGAGAAGAGAAATTGAAAAGTATCTGAAGGATAAAAATTTGCATCCCAGGATTGACCATACCAATTATGAAGATTTGTATACGCGAAATAAGATAAGGCTAAAGGTTATTCCGTATATTGAAGAGGTGTTTAAGATAGATTTGGTTGAAAATCTCTCTAGGATGGCGGCGATTTTGTTAGAGGAAGATGATTATTTGGAAGCTAAGTGTGAAGAAGTTTTTAATCAAATATGCGAAATAAATGGGGAAGAGATAAAAGTAGATGTAGATGCTTTAAAGTCACAACATACGGCTATTAAAAGGCGTTTGGTGAGAAGGATGTACTTTTATGTGAAGGGAGAAACTGATGGACTGGAATATGGGCATGTGGAAGATGTATTAAATCTTTTAGATAAACCTACGTCATCAAAAATTGATTTACCTTTTGAAATTGAGGCCTTAAAAATGTATAATAATCTTGTAATCAGAAAAAAGAAGACGAAAGAGAAGGTAAAATTTAAAGAGGTGCTAAAGATTCCTGGAGTTACAACTATAGAAGGAATTGGCAAATTTAAAGCTTATGTAGTTGATATTTCACAGGTTGATGATTTTAACAAGGGGGAGTATATAAAATTTTTCGATTATGACAAAATAAAAGGGGAAATAGTTGTAAAAAGCAGAGAAGATGGGGACAGGTTTTCGCCTCTTGGCATGAGAGGGACGAAAAAATTAAAAGAATTTTTTATTGATGAAAAAATACCCAGAGAAGAGAGGGATTACATCCCGCTTGTAGCTATAGGAAAGGAAATTGTGTGGGTTGTAGGTTACAGGATGAGTGAGAAGTTTAAGGTAGACAAAAATACTTCAAAGGTGCTTGTAATTGAATATACTAAAGAATGAAAGAGGAGGTAGTTTTATGCCAAGTCCTATGGAAGACATAGAAGAAATTTTGATAACAGAAGAGCAGTTGAAGGCGAAAGTTAAAGAACTTGGCGAGATGATAACTAGAGACTATGAGGGTAAGGATTTGGTCTTAATTGGGGTTTTAAAAGGAGCAATAATGTTTATGTCAGATTTATCTCGTGCCATTGATTTGCCTTTGTCAATAGATTTCATGGCTGTATCAAGCTATGGGTCATCTACCAAGTCTTCTGGCATAGTGAAAATAATAAAAGACCATGACATAGATATAGAGGGGAAGGACGTTTTGATAGTGGAAGACATAATAGACAGCGGATTAACACTTGCTTATCTGAGAGAGACACTGTTGGGAAGAAAACCGAGAAGCCTAAAGATTTGCACGATTTTAGATAAACCTGAAAGAAGAGAGGCAGATGTGAAAGTGGATTACTGCGGTTTTAAGATCCCTGATAAGTTCGTCGTAGGGTATGGCCTTGATTACGCGGAGAAGTACAGAAACCTTCCTTTTATAGGGGTTTTAAAGCCAGAGCTTTATAAATGATTTGGTTTTTTGTTCTTTATATGGTATTATAGATTAAAGTAGTGGGACTTGTTTGAAGGAGGGGCCTTATTTGAAAGATAACAATAAAATTTTCAGGAGCATGGTACTTTATCTCCTCATTTTCATAGCTATATATGCGATGGTACAGCTTTATTCCCAAGCTACGCCTCAGGTAACTAAAATAGACTACGGAGAGCTGGTAAGGTATATAAGTGCAAATCAGATAAAAAGTATTACTCTTTCGGGCAATCAGGTGAAAGGCGTATTCAAAAACGGCACCGAGTTTGAAAGCAGTGTGCCTGATATAACCAATTTTATGTCTTTTGTGGACCCGTATATATTGGAAGGCAAACTGGATTTTAAATATGAGCCCCAGGTGGGACCGCCTTGGTGGGTTCAGATGCTTCCTTCCCTGTTCTTGGTAGGTGTGCTCATTCTCTTCTGGTATATATTTATGCAGCAAGCACAGGGCGGGGGAGGAAGCAGGGTGATGTCTTTTGGCAAGAGCAGAGCTAGAATGGTTACAGATAAGGACAAAAGAGTTACTTTTAATGATGTGGCGGGTGCAGATGAAGAAAAAGAAGAACTCCAAGAGATTGTAGAGTTTTTGAAATATCCAAAAAAATTTATTGAATTAGGGGCGAGAATTCCTAAAGGAGTGCTTTTAGTAGGTCCACCGGGCACGGGGAAGACTCTTCTGGCAAGAGCTGTTGCAGGAGAGGCAGGGGTTCCCTTTTTCAGCATAAGCGGTTCTGACTTTGTGGAGATGTTTGTGGGTGTGGGTGCAGCGAGAGTAAGAGACCTTTTTGAGCAGGCGAAGAAAAACGCACCTTGTATAGTGTTTATAGATGAGATAGATGCTGTAGGTAGGCAGAGAGGGGCAGGTCTGGGCGGAGGGCATGACGAGAGAGAGCAAACGTTGAACCAGTTATTGGTTGAGATGGACGGATTTAGTGTAAATGAAGGGATAATCGTAATTGCAGCTACAAACAGGCCTGATATACTGGATCCCGCCCTTTTAAGGCCTGGGAGGTTTGACAGGCATATTGTGGTCAATATTCCTGACATAAAAGGGAGAGAAGAAATTTTGAAAGTCCATGCTAGAAATAAACCTCTGGCGCCTGACGTGTCCCTTCAAGTTATTGCCAGGAGGACGCCGGGCTTTACAGGGGCTGACCTAGAAAATGTGATGAATGAGGCAGCTCTGCTGGCGGCAAGAAAGGGTTTAAAGCAGATAACCATGGCAGAATTGGAGGAAGCTATCACCAGAGTCGTAGCTGGGCCTGAAAAAAGGAGTAGAATCATGTCTGAAAAAGACAAAAAATTGGTAGCCTATCACGAAGCAGGGCATGCTGTTGTTGCGAAGCTTTTGCCCACGACTCCGCCTGTTCACGAGGTTACCATCATTCCAAGAGGGAGAGCTGGAGGTTACACGATGCTTCTCCCCGAAGAAGACAAGTACTACATGTCAAAGTCAGAGATGATGGATGAAATAGTTCACCTTTTGGGAGGGCGCGCTGCTGAGAAGTTGGTGCTAAATGATATAAGCACTGGCGCTCAGAATGATATAGAAAGAGCTACCAATATTGCCAGGAAAATGGTGACAGAGTATGGAATGAGCGACAGATTAGGTCCTATGACTTTTGGCACAAAAAGCGAAGAAGTGTTTTTAGGAAGGGATTTAGGAAGGACGAGAAACTACAGTGAGGAAGTGGCTGCAGAGATAGACAGAGAGATAAGGAGAATAATAGAGGAAGCTTATAAGAGAGCGGAAAGCCTTCTACAAGAGAATATAGATAAACTTCACAGAGTGGCGAAGGCCCTTATGGAAAAAGAGAAGCTCAATGGAGAAGAGTTTGAAAAAGTATTTAATGGAGAAGAAATAGAAGGGGTTTCTTTTGCCTGAATTGTATAAGTCGCAAGACTTATACAATTTTTTTTATAAAAACTTTAGTTAACAATAAAAAAATTATTGAAAAGAAGAAGGAATTTTGCCTGTTTATGTCTAATATAATTAGTAGAAGCGTTTTTCCTACAGAAGATGAGGGAGGAAAGCGGAGGGAACAGCCATGAAAAGCCATAAATCATCTTCTACACAGAAAAATTCGCTGCAGTGGATATGCAATCTTCTTGACAATGCTCATGATTTTTTTGTCTTAAAAGACTTAAAAGGAAAAGTAGTTCACATAAATACCAGGTTGTTAGAAATTTTAGGCTATACCCATGAGGATGTGGAGGACTACGACTATTTTTTTCACAGCGTGTTGAAATATAAGGAAATAGGCCCTTATGAAGAAGGGCTTATAATAGAATTAACTGGAAAATACAATATACGCATGTCTTTTGGGATAAAGTTCAGTCCTATTACAAATACTGCTGGTGAAAAAGTAGCCTATTTGGGATTTGTAAAGTTAAGGGATTATGTAAAGGGACATTTGGATTATCCGCTCGATTTGTTTAAGGCTTCGGCAAATGTGCTTGAGGTGACAGAAGAGGGGGTAATAGTAGTAGATGGAAAGTTTAATGTAGTTTATGTCAACAACAAGGCCTGTGAGCTTTTTGGGATAAAGTACGTAAAGTTTATAAATACCAAATTTTTAGACCTCATCAAAAGATACAAACCTGATTTTTCGGAAATAAGCCTTTTGAGGGGAGATAAAATTGTTGTACCTTCTCGTGACGGGAATGAAGAAAGGGTGCTTTTATTAAAATACGGAAAACTTATGAACAATCATTGGAAGATTATTATTGCAAAAGACATCACTGAAGATTTAAGGTATAAAAAATTGATGGAGCAGACGGAGAAATACACTATTGCAGGGGAGTTTGCAGCTACTACTATTCATGAAATAAAAAATTCTTTAACCTCCATAAAAGGGTTTATACAGCTTTTGCAAGTGAAGCATCCCGATAGTTTTACCTACTATGAGACTATACTAGACGAAGTGGACAGAGTTCTAGGGCTTATCAGAAACTATTTGGGGATAATAAAGAGCAATGAAGAAGGGGAGGAAGGAAAAGAGATAGATGTAAATGCGGTGATAAATCAATATCTGCTTCTTTTTGAAGCGGAAATGGTCAAAAAAGGGATTAAACTTGAAAAGAGGTTTGGAAATGTACCTCTTATGAAGATAGACAAAAATCACATAAAACAGCTCATACTAAATATTGTTCAAAACTCTATGCACGCTGTTGAAAACAATGGTAAAATAGTATTGAGCACAAAATACAGCCCGTACTTAAAGAAACTGATTTTGAGAATAGCTGATAACGGGGGTGGTATAGAGAAAAAGCATTTAAAAAGAGTGATAGAACCGCTTTTCACTACTAAGAAAGATGGGACAGGATTGGGGCTTGCCATCTGTAAGAGCATTGCTGATATGTACAACGGAGACCTTAAAATTTACAGCAAGAAAGGGAAAGGAACTCTTGTAAAGGTTGTTTTGGGAGAAAAATAAAAAGCTGGAGGGGATTTGTTATGAAATCAGATATTGAAATAGCTCAGGAAGCGAAGATGCTGCACATAAGAGATGTGGCAGCAAAATTGGGCATTGAGGAGGATTATCTGGAATATTACGGCAAATACAAAGCTAAGATTTCCCCCGCTTTGTGGGATAAAATTAAAGACAGGAAAGACGGAAAACTCATCTTAGTTACAGCTATAACTCCCACTCCTGCTGGAGAGGGAAAGACCACGACGACTGTAGGACTGGGGCAAGCTCTTGCAAAATTAGGGAAAAAAGCCATGATTGCCTTGAGAGAGCCTTCTTTAGGTCCTTCCTTTGGAATAAAAGGAGGAGCAGCTGGAGGCGGTTATTCTCAAGTAGTACCTATGGAAGATATAAATTTGCATTTTACTGGAGATATACATGCCATTACAGCGGCTCACAATTTGCTGGCTGCTATGATTGACAATCACATTCACCATGGGAATGAGCTAAATATCGATATAAGGACTATAACGTGGAAAAGAGCAATGGACATGAATGACAGGGCTTTAAGGGAAATAATAGTAGGGCTAGGAGGAAAAGCTAACGGCTATCCAAGGCAGGACGGCTTTATAATAACTGTTGCCTCGGAGATAATGGCAATTCTGTGCCTTTCTCACGATTTAATGGATTTAAAGAGAAGGCTGGGGGATATAATAGTAGCTTATGACAAAGATGGAAGTCCTGTAACTGCAAGGGATTTAAAAGCAGACGGGGCAATGGCAGTGCTTTTAAAGGATGCTATAAAGCCTAATTTGGTACAGACGATTGAAAACGTTCCAGCTTTTGTCCATGGAGGCCCTTTTGCAAATATCGCTCACGGATGCAACAGCTTGATTGCGACAAAATATGGGTTAAAGCTTGCAGATTATCTGGTGACAGAAGCAGGTTTTGGAGCAGATCTGGGAGCAGAAAAATTTTTCGATGTGAAGGCGAGGTTTGGAGGTCTCACTCCAAATGCTGCTGTAGTTGTGGCAACGGTAAGGGCTTTGAAAATGCACGGGGGAGTGAAGAAGGAGGATTTGCAGAAGGAGGACGTAGAGGCAGTAAGAAGGGGAATAGAAAACCTTGAAAAACAAGTGGAAAATGTAAGGAAATTTGGCGTGCCTGTGGTGGTTGCGCTTAACAAATTTGTCTTTGATACAGAAAGAGAAATTGAAGAAGTGAGAAAAGCTTGTGACAGAATAGGTGTAGATATGGCGGTGGCAGAGGTTTGGGAGAAAGGTGGAGAAGGCGGAATAGAACTTGCCGAAAAAGTGATAAAAGCTGCGGACACTCCCTCTAATTTCAGATTCCTATACGATGTAAACTTGCCTATAAAGGATAAGCTCCACATAATCGCTACTGAGATATACGGAGCTGACGGCGTAGAATATACTGCAAGTGCTTTAAAGGATATAGCTAATATAGAGAAATTAGGACTTGACAAGATGCCTATAGTAGTAGCTAAGACCCAGTATTCCCTGTCAGATGACCCCAAGCTTTTAGGGCGTCCTAGAGGATTTAAGATAACCGTAAGAGAATTAAGAATTTCTAGAGGTGCCGGGTTTATAGTTGCTCTGACAGGTGACATAATGACAATGCCAGGGCTTCCAAAACACCCTGCCGCTGAGAACATAGATATAGATGAAAATGGTAGAATAAAGGGGTTGTTCTAGGGACTGAAAATGAGGAGAGAGGTTTTGAAGATAGATAATTTATCGGAGGCCAAAAGAGAGCTAAGCCAAATAAAAGCTGAAGAGATTTCTGTTGATATAATGGCTCCAAAGGCAGTTTTCAGGGTGGTCAAGCTTTACGATGTCCACCCTGCTGCCGCTAACATTGTAAAACAGGAGATGCTGGCGGCTGGTGGAGAAGCTGCTGTTGCAAGAGGCTGTGTGAACATGAGTGTAGATAGTTCAGATGTCATTATAATGGGGACTCTCAAGCAGTACAGAAGGCTACTTTCCAAGCTAAAAATGCAAAAAAGCTATTTTGGAATAAGCGAAATAGTGAAGGAATTAGAAGAAGTTATAAGAGAAATGTCTAAGTAGCGGCAGACTTTTGCCGCTTTTCTTTTTATTTTTTTTGAAAAGGTAAACAATTGTTAAAAATTATGCTATAATGTAAGAGGGAAACTTAAAGGAGGGAATTGATGTATGTACGATGAAAAGAAGCTAGAGGAAATAAAAATGAAAAAAGAGGATTGGGAGAAAAATCATAGGGGAAAAGCCATTGCAAAATTCCCTGAGAGGAAAGAAGAGTTTAAGACATCTTCAGAGATAGAGATAAAGCCTATCTATACGCCGGAAGACGTTAAGGATATAGATTACCTTGAAAAGCTGGGGTTCCCAGGGGAATATCCGTATACCAGAGGCGTACAGCCCACCATGTACAGAGGAAAATTTTGGACAATGAGGCAATACGCTGGTTATGGCACTGCCGAAGAATCTAATAAGAGATTTAAATACCTCTTAGAGCAAGGACAGACAGGGTTAAGCGTAGCCTTTGACCTTCCAACTCAGATAGGATATGATTCAGACCACCCTATGGCAGAGGGAGAGGTGGGGAAAGTAGGAGTAGCGATAGATTCACTTTACGACATGGAAATACTGTTTGACGGGATCCCACTTGACAAAGTCAGCACTTCCATGACCATAAATGCTCCAGCCGCTATACTTCTTGCCATGTACATTGCGGTTGCTGAAAAGCAAGGGGTGTCTCCTGATAAACTGAATGGCACTATACAGAACGACATATTAAAGGAGTATGTGGCAAGGGGTACTTACATCTTTCCTACAGGTCCTTCTATGAGGCTCATCACCAATATATTTGAGTACTGCTCCAAATATGTGCCTAAATGGAATACAATAAGCATAAGCGGTTACCACATGAGAGAAGCAGGAGCGACAGCTGTACAGGAAGTTGCATTCACCCTCGCAAATGCAATAGCATACGTAGATGCAGCAATAAAAGCAGGGTTAGATGTGGACGAGTTTGCACCGAGGATTTCCTTCTTTTTCAGCGCTCACAACGATTTGTTTGAAGAGGTGGCTAAATTTAGAGCCGCTAGGAGAATGTGGGCAAAAATAATGAAGGAGAGATTTGGCGCTAAAGACCCCCGTTCTATGATGATGAGATTCCACACTCAGACGGCTGGGTCTACTTTGACTGCCCAGCAACCTGACAACAACATAATAAGAGTGACCATTCAGGCTTTGGCTGCAGTATTAGGCGGAACTCAGTCACTTCACACAAACAGCAGAGATGAAGCGCTAGCTCTTCCTACGGAGGATTCTGTCAGGATTGCATTAAGGACGCAGCAGATAATAGCTTATGAAAGTGGCGTCTGTGACACGCCAGACCCGTTGGCGGGATCTTACTATGTCGAATACCTGACGGATGAGATAGAAAAGAGAGCTTTTGAGTATATAAAAAAGATAGATGAACTGGGAGGAGCAGTAAAAGCGATAGACCTCGGGTATATGCAGAGGGAGATTCAGGAAAGCGCCTACAGGTATCAGATGGAAATAGAGTCAGGGAAGAGAATAATAGTAGGGCTTAATAAATTCCAGATGGAAGAGGAACCTCCCAAGAATCTCTTGAAAGTGGACCCTCAAGTGGAAATAGTGCAGAGGGAAAAGATAAAGAAAGTAAAGGAAATGAGAGATAATGCACGGGTGGAAAAAGCTTTAAAGGCTTTGAAAAAGGCGGCAGAAGGCGATGACAATTTGATGCCATGGATACTGGATGCAGTGAGAGAATACGCTACGCTAGGGGAAATAACAGATGTTTTAAGGTCTGTTTTTGGTGAGTATCAACAGCAGATAATATTCTGAAATAGGAGGTTATAAGCATGGAAAGGCCTATAAGGGTACTGGTGGCGAAACCCGGCTTGGACGGGCATGACAGGGGCGCAAAGGTGATAGCAAGAGCCTTAAGAGATGCCGGCATGGAAGTGATATACACAGGATTAAGGCAGACACCTGAGCAGATAGTGGAGGCAGCCATACAGGAAGACGTGGACGTAGTTGCATTGAGTATACTCTCAGGTGCTCACAATACACTTTTTCCCAAAATAACAAAGCTTCTAAAAGAGAGAGGGGCAGAGGACATATTGGTGATAGGCGGAGGTGTGATACCAGAAGAAGACATTCCCTTTTTGAAAGAGCACGGCATAGCAGAGATATTCACCCCTGGCACTCCCACTTCAGCAGTCATTGAATATATAAAAGCCAATGTTAAGAGGTTGGCAAAAAAATGATGGAATTAGAAAAGCTGCTTCTTAATAGAGACAAAAGAGCAATAGCAAGAGCCATAACCTACGCTGAAGACGACGAAGAAAAAGCCAGGGAGATAATAAGAAAACTTTACAAAAGGTCCGGCAATGCCTATATAGTTGGCATTACCGGACCGCCAGGGGTTGGCAAGAGCACTTTGACTGACAGATTGGTAAAGAATTTGGTGGAAGAGGGGAAAAAAATAGGAATAATAGCTGTTGACCCTACGAGTCCTTTTACTGGCGGGTCTATACTTGGCGACAGGATAAGGATGCAGGATTTGACCACACATCCCAATGTCTACATAAGGAGCATGGGGACAAGAGGACATCTCGGAGGGCTTTCAAAAGGAACCTATATGGCGGTGAGAATTTTAGATATAGCAGGGATGGACTACGTGTTTGTTGAGACTGTAGGAGTAGGCCAATCAGAGGTAGACATAATAAAAATAGCTGATACAGTGGTGATGGTTTTAGCGCCCGGACTTGGAGATGATATACAGGCCATAAAGGCTGGAATAATGGAGATAGCAGATGTATTCGTTGTAAACAAAAGCGACAGAGAAGGAGCTGATAAAACTGTATTAGAGCTTAACATGATGCTTGACTTAGATATGCCAAAGGAGTGGAGACCTCCTGTTGTAAAAGCAGTAGCACAGGAGGGAAAGGGTATAGGTGAGGTGCTTGAAAAAATTCATTCTCATAAAGAGTACCTCATCTCAAGCGGTCAGCTTGAAGAGAGGAGAAAAAACAGAATAAAAATGGAAATAACAGAAAGTGTAAAAAATAAGCTTATGAAAGACGTGTTTGCAAAAATGGGAAACGAAGAATTTGACCAGAAAATTCAAAAAGTCATGGCTAAAGAAATTGACCCTTATACAGTTGCAGAAGCTCTCTATAGGCAAATACTTGAGAGGAGGGAATGATGTGATTAAAAAGGTAGACCATATAGGGATAGCAGTAAAGAGCATAGAAGAAGCGAGAAAGTTTTATGAAGAAGTGCTGGGCTTGAAAGTGACAGGGATAGAAGAAGTTAAGGAGCAGAAGGTAAAGACGGCCTTTATTCCAGTTGGGGAGAGCGAGATAGAGCTTTTAGAGTCCACATCAGAGGATGGGCCTGTCGCTAAATTTATAGAAAAAAGAGGGGAAGGCATACACCACATAGCACTTCAGGTAGATGACATTGAAAAGGCGTTAGAGGAGTTGAAGGGAAAAGGAGTAAAGCTCATAGATGAAGTGCCAAGGTATGGGGCAGGAGGGGCGAAAATTGCCTTTGTCCACCCAAAGAGCGCAAATGGAGTATTGTTGGAGCTTTGTGAGAGGAAGTGAAAGTTGTTGAGCTTTTTCTTCTAGTATGTTATATTATAGTAGGTACTAATAATAACTGCTACTAAAACTTTATTTTATTAAGGAGGCGTCTTGATGAGCGTCCAGGAAAAGATAGAAGAGCTGAAAAAGAGGAGGGCAAAAGCAGAAGAGGGCGGCGGAGAAGCAAGAATTAAAGCGCAGCACGAAAAGGGGAAGCTCACAGCGAGAGAGAGAATAAATATCCTCCTTGACAAGGGAAGTTTTGTAGAGCTGGACCCTTTTGTGGAGCACCGCTGCTATGACTTTGGAATGGAAAAACAAAAGTACCCGGGAGAAGGAGTTGTGACAGGGTACGGAACGATTGATGGAAGGCTCGTTTACGTGTATGCTCAAGATTTTACCGTCTTAGGAGGGTCTTTGGGAGAATACCACGCAAAGAAAATAACAAAAGTCATGGACATGGCTATGAAAATGGGAGCACCCTTAATTGGGCTAAATGACTCGGGAGGAGCCAGAATACAGGAAGGTGTGGATGCTCTTTCAGGCTACGGCCAAATATTTTACAGAAATACTCTGGCCTCAGGAGTTATACCTCAGATTTCCGTAATAATGGGCCCCAGTGCAGGAGGAGCAGTGTACTCTCCAGCCCTTACTGACTTTATATTCATGGTAGACAAAACCAGCCAGATGTTCATAACAGGCCCTCAAGTGATAAAAGCTGTTACAGGAGAAGAGGTTACTCCAGAAGAGTTAGGTGGTTCTATCACTCACAACAGAGTGAGCGGAGTTGCTCATTTTAGAGGACCCAATGACGAAGAAGTATTAAAAATGGTCAGAAAGCTTCTAAGCTACCTCCCTTCAAATAATCTGGAAGACCCACCTCGGTATGAAACGGGAGACGATCCCAACAGGACTTCAGAAAGGCTTATGGAAATAGTGCCAGACAATCCTAATAAACCCTATGACATGAAGGAATTGATTAGGGAGATAGTGGATAGAGGCGAAATCTTTGAATCACAGGAGATGTACGCAGAAAATATAATTACCGCTTTTGCGAGGTTGAACGGCAGAACCATTGGAATTGTCGCCAATCAGCCTAGGGTTTTAGCAGGGGTACTTGATATAAATGCTTCTGACAAGGCAGCGAGGTTTATACGGTTTTGCGATGCCTTCAATATTCCAATATTGAGCATTGTAGATGTTCCAGGTTTTTTACCGGGGACAAATCAAGAGTACGGCGGAATAATAAGGCATGGGGCTAAGATGCTTTACGCGTATTCAGAAGCCACAGTTCCAAAAGTCACTCTAATTGTGAGAAAAGCCTATGGCGGAGCCTATCTTGCTATGTGCAGTAAGGATTTAGGAGCAGATATAGTTTTTGCATGGCCCACTGCTGAAATTGCAGTTATGGGTCCAGAAGGAGCAGCTAATATAGTGTTTAAAAATGAGATAAACGAAGCGGAAAATCCAGCTGAAGTAAGAGAGCAGAAAATAAAGGAGTACAGAGAAAATTTTGCAAATCCCTACAGGGCTGCAGCAAGAGGCTATGTGGACGATGTGATAATTCCGTCTGAGACAAGGCCGAGACTCATTTCTGCTTTTGAGATGTTAAGAAGTAAAAGAGAAACAAGGCCAGCTAAGAAGCATGGCAATATTCCTCTATAGGGTGATAAAATATGGAAGGGATTTTAAAATTTTTTAAAAAGGCGTTTGAAGAAGAAAAAAAGCAGGAAATAGAAGAAAGAGAAGAGGTAAAGGATGAACTTAGTGACGAAGTAGTCGCAGCGATTATGGCTGCTATTTCCTATTATATGGATGAAGGGACGACCTTTTACATAAGGTCTATACGGGAGACCTCAGAGGCAGTTCCTCTGTGGTCTGTAGTTGGAAGAGTAGAGCAGATGCAAGCACGGTTTTTAAGGAGGTATTGTTGATGAGGAAATTCAAAGTTACAGTAAATGGCAAGACTTATGAAGTAGAGGTAGAAGAGATGAAGGCAGAAGAAGAGAAAGAGCTAAGCAAAAAAGAGGAAATAGTGGAGGTTAAAGAGGTTCCTAAACAGGAGGAGAAAGTTTCTACAGGAAAAGGCTCTAAAGTAGTTTCTGCTCCTATGCCTGGTACAATTCTAGACGTCAGAGTAAAAGAGGGAGATAGAGTAAAAAGAGGGGATGTGCTACTGATTTTAGAAGCCATGAAGATGGAAAACGAGATAATGGCTCCTGAAGATGGGATTGTAGCTAGTGTGAATGTGTCAAAAGGGGCTTCTGTAAATACAGGAGATGTCCTTGTCACTATGGAATAAAAACTTCTTGATAAATTAGCATTTTTTATGGTAAAATGAAAACTGCGGGTATCGGTTTCGAACCTGACAGCTTTTAAAAATTTAATATTGTCATGCGTTCGGAACGGTATCCTTAATAAGGAACCGGAACGGAGGTGTGGAATGTGCAGATCAGAACTTTAAGAGAGAAGCAGGTATTTGCGAAGCTTACGCTGAGGCAGATGGCTGTTGCGGGAATGCTCTCAGCAATTGCTATTGTGCTGTCCACCACAGTCTTAGGCTATATTCCTTTAGGCATTGCCAGTGCCACTACTATGCATATTCCAGCTATAATAGGAGGGGTACTGGAAGGACCAATTGTTGGCGCTTTTGTCGGGCTCATATTCGGCATAACCAGTTTCTTAAGAGCTAATACGCCTCTTTTTGCAAACCCTGTGGTGGCCATATTGCCGAGAATATTCATAGGTGTTGTAGCTTACTACGTTTACAGGTGGACTAAAAACAGCGCCATTGCTGCAGCAGCCGGTACATTGACCAATACTATTGGTGTTTTAAGCCTGGCGGTAATTTTTAAATATCTGCCTTGGCAGGTAGCAGCTTTTGTGGCTTTAAGGAATGGGATACCAGAAATAATTGTTGCTTCTCTCCTTGTAACTGCTGTAGTAAAGTCAGTTAAAAAAGCGTACAATAGATAAAAAGCAGGCTTTTTGCCTGCTTAATTTTAATTAAAGAAGGTGATAAATTTGCTTTTAGCTTTTGACGTGGGCAACACCAACATAGTCATGGGCGTATTTAAAGGGAAAAAGCTCCTTCACTCCTTCAGGATTTCGACAGACAAAAATAAAACTTACGATGAATACGGGATGCTGGTAAACCAGCTTATCGGTTACAACGGGATAAGTCTTACGGAAATTGATGATGTGATAATTTCTTCAGTAGTTCCACCCCTTATGAATACTCTGCAGGTCATGTCTTTGAAGTACTTCAGGACAAAGCCTATAGTAGTAGGTCCGGGAATAAAGACGGGGATAAACATAAAATACGACAACCCAAAAGAGGTTGGAGCAGACAGGATAGTTAACGCTGTGGCGGCGTACGAGCTCTACGGTGGACCTGTAATAGTCATAGACTTTGGAACTGCTACCACCTTTTGCGCGATATCAGAAAAAGGGGAGTATTTAGGAGGAATAATTGCTCCCGGGCTTATGATTTCTGCAGATGCGCTTTTCCAAAGGACTGCAAAGCTTCCGAAGATAGACCTTACAAAACCTCCCACAGTTATAAACAGAAACACTGTCGCCAGCATGCAATCAGGTATAATCTACGGGCATGTGGGAATGGTGGACTACATAGTCACGAGGATGAAGGGAGAATTTGCACCTTCTGCCTATGTAGTGGCAACAGGGGGCTTTGCAAATATGATTGCAGAGGAATCGAAGACAATAGATACAGTCAATGAAATGCTCACATTAGAGGGATTGAGGATTATATATGAGAGGAATAAAGAATAATTCCTCTCATTTTATTTTTCTAATTTTTGCAATTGTGTAAAGGAGTAGGGGGAAGAACACCTCAAACCAGAATCCCTCAAAGGGGAAACACCTCTGAAAATATGTGTACAAGCCATCCAAACTTTCGGATACATTTTCGGCTAGCGGTATTAACAATGTGGCAAGGGGGAGAAGTATAAACCTGTAATCAGTAGATTTAATGGTCTCGGCTAATCCTTTAGCAAAGAGATAGGTGAATATTACGATCTTTATATAAATTCCCATAAGCCACATGGCCATAACGAGAGAGTCAAACCTCTGGATGTAGTCGCTTATCCTTATATTTCTCACCATTTCGAGAGCTGTAAACTGAAAATTGGCAGCCGTCTTTACCCCGAATATGCCTATAGCTAGTACCCCCAGCATCATGCTCAGAGCAAGTATTCCAAGGCTTATAATTCCTCCTTTTAGAGCTTTTTCTTTTTGAGAGATATGTGGGAAGATGAAAAGTATTATCACTGTCTCCAGCATAAAAGGCGTTATGAGCACAGAACCGATTATGGGAGCCATTATCCCGTTTTCAAGTATTGGGAGAAAATTTCTCATGTCCACCTTTGGGAGGTCAAGGACTATTACAAAAGCTAAAAGAAGCATTCCAAAAGGGAAGAGCAGTTCATTCAATTTCACTATCGCGAGAAATCCCTTTGATACAGTATACATAACTGACACCATTAAAACTACGTAAAACACTATAGGTGGGGTATGAGGCATAAAAGCGTTTACCATTATTTCTATTAATTCTCTCATCACAAGGGAAATTCCGTGAAGTATAAAAAGGAGATAAAGAAAAGATATCACTTTCCCTAAAAAACTTCCTACAATTTTGTCAACATAAGAAAAAAGTATTTCTTCTTTAAACATCATTGCAAGCTTGTAGTAAAATACAAAAATACCGCTTGAGACAAGAAAGGAAATTATTACAGAAATCCAGGAGTCCTGCTTTGCAGCCAATGCTACAAAAGAAGGCAAGAATACATCTGCTGTAGATATAACTGTGGTGACAAGGAAAAATACCAGTTGTTTTGTCGATATTTTCTTTTCGCTTGTCCTTTCAAATTGTTCCATTCCTTTAAGCATATCCCAGCCCTCTGTGCCTTTTTTTATATTATTTGCATCAAAAAAACATAATATTCTCCAAAAAATGAAATAATAATCTTTGGAGGTGAAAAAATGGCTCGCAAACTGCCGGACCCCCAGTACATTCGAGACAATTACGAGTACATGTATTTGACAAAAGATTTAAAAGAAAATACTTACATCTTTAACACGCTTTTAGCTGGCAATAACGATGTGGTTTTTAGAAATATAAAAATTGGGAGGAGAAAGATACCTGCCTGTCTTATTTACATAGATGGATTGGCAGACAAGTCCTTAGTTGCCCACAATGTTTTATTTCCCCTCATGATTGAGACTCAGAAAATTGATGAAAACCCAGGAACAGGAGACGAATTTTTTGAAAGGGTAAGAGAACTCTTTGTCACTATAGGAGAGGTGAATGTAAAAGACAAGATTGGCGATGTGATGGATGACCTGCTGTCTGGAGAAACTGTCCTTTTAATCGATGGAATTAAAAAAGCATTAATCCTTTCCACAAAAGGTTGGGAAGGGAGAAATATAAGCGAATCTACTACTGAGTCCTATGTGAGGGGACCTAAAGAGGCATTTGTTGAAACCTTAAGGATTAACACTTCTATGTTAAGAAGGAGGATAAAGCACCCTGATTTTGTGATTGAGGACATGAAAATAGGAAAATACTCAAAGACAGATGTGGCAATCGCTTACATAAAATCAATCGCAGATGATAAAGTTCTTCAAGAAGTCAAAAAAAGGCTTAAGAAGATACAGATTGATGGGATAATTGACAGCGGATATATTGAGGAATTTATAGAAGATAATCCGTTTTCTCCTTTTCCCCAGATCGCTCATTCGGAAAAGCCAGACAGGATAGCCGCAGAGATTTTAGAGGGAAAAGTAGCTATAATTGTGGACGGTTCACCTTTTGTATTGACTGTTCCGGCTGTATTTGCACAATTTTTTCAGGCAGGAGAAGACTACTACGAAAGATATTTTTTGTCTTCTGCCCTCAGAGTATTGAGGATAATAGCCATGATAACAGCTCTCCTTTTTCCTTCTATATACATAGCAGAAACCACATTTCATCAGGAGATGATACCAACGCAGTTGGCCATATCAATTGCTGCCCAGAGGGAAGGAGTTCCTTTTCCGGCCCTTTTAGAAGCTTTGTTTATGGAGGTCACCTTTGAAATACTGAGGGAAGCAGGAATCAGGCTTCCAATGCAGGTAGGTCAAGCAGTGAGCATCGTCGGGGGCCTTGTGATAGGGCAGGCAGCTGTTCAAGCTGGCCTTGTCTCCCCTGCCATGGTCATTGTAGTGGCTATGACAGGTATTGCTTCCTTTGCCATACCTGCCTTTAATGTAGCTATAACTTTTAGGCTTCTTAGGTTTATCATAATGATAGCGGCAGGGACCTTGGGCTTTTTTGGGATAATAATGGTGATAATGATGGTGCTGGCTCACATGGCCTCTTTAGAATCTTTTGGGGTTCCCTATCTTTCACCAATAACCCCGTGCAGATCTCAGGAACTGACTGATGTGTTTATGAGAGTACCGTGGTGGGCAAAAATACTAAGGCCTAGAACTATACAGAGGAAAAACATAATAAGGCAGGAGGATAAAAGAGGATAATGAGAGGGAAAAAAGTTGTAGCGATGATATTAATTCTTTTGACGACTTTACTCGTTATTGAGGGATGCTGGGATAAAAGAGAGATAAATCAGCTGGCCTTTGTGCAAGGTTTGGGAATTGAAAAAGGAGAAGATGGAATGATTCACCTTGTAGTGGAGATTTTAAAACCTGGGCTTTTAGCGAGCGGCGGAGGACCTGGAGGTGGAACAGGGGGAGGAAGCGCTGTTGGAAAGCCTTACGCTGTTTTTCAAGCAAATGGAGTGGACTTTGCCAAGGCTTTTGCCAATTTAAATGACGAGCTTCCCCGCTCTTTGTTTATGCAGTATAACGAGATAATATTTTTAGATGAAAAATTTGCTAGATCAGGCATATATCAGACTCTTGACTTTATGACGAGAAATCCGGAGTTTAGAAGAACGGCGTACATTTTAGTTGTCACAGGAGGCAGCATACACGAGCTTTTTAATATTCCTTCTTCAAGTACCTTGGAAAGGTATCCTTATAAAGAAGTCCTTGGGATTATATCAAATCAGGCAAACACTTCTTCCTCTTATGTATGCGACTTAAATGAATTTATCCAGACACTGGAAATACCTAAAAAAGCCCCTATCACAGGTAAGCTTGAGATTGTAAAGAAAGATGGCAAAGCTGTGGGAGTAAGGCTTGTAGGTTCAGCAGTTTTTGACAATGATAAGCTCATAGGCTTTTTAGAAGAGCAGGATACAAAAGCTGTAACTGTGCTAATGAACAAGTTAAAAAGGAGCACTTTAACACTTGATAAAGGATTAAAAGGCGAAAAAGCTCACATCTCCCTTGTGATAACCAAAGCAAAAACAGAGATTAAGCCTGTAGTTGAGGGGGATAAAATCTCATTTAACATAAAAGTAAATGTAGAAGCTTATTTAAATGAACAGGAGACCAAGTATGACATCACAGAGCCTGAAAAACTACAGCAATTAGAAGTTATTGTGAGCAGTAAAATAAAATCTGCTATAGAGAGAGCTTTGAACATACTTCAAAAAAAATACAATGCAGATGTAGTAGGATTTGTAGAAATTCTTCACAGAAGCAAGCCTAAAGTGTGGAAAAAAGTTGTGGAAGACTGGGAAAATATTTACCCTGATATAAAATTTAATGTAACTGTTAAGACGCACATCCGCCGTTCTGGACTTTCATCCAAACCAATACATCCGAGGTGATATAGATGGCTTTTAAAATTTTGGGTTTGACTCTCTTGTTTATCTTTTTTTCTATGCTGGAAGTTCCAAGGCTTTTAAGAGAAAAAAGACTAAAAGAAGTCGTAGTGTTTTTTATATTCCTTATAGCTGGGTATGTGCTCAATCTTTTCTATGTCCTAAATATACAGATTATTCCTGCAAATCGCATAATAAGTTTTCTTCTAAAGCCTATAGAAAAATTTTGGGGGCAGTGAATCTGCCTTGAAATTTTTTTTAAAAAGTAGTAAAATTGTAATCAGTGTGAGCACAAAATGTGCACATCGGAGGTTGTGAGATGAAATTTGTAAAAGTGGGGGACAAAATAATTAATTTAAACAAACTTCACAGCATCATAGACAAGATGATTGAAATGCGGCAGAACGGTTTTTCGCAGCAAGAGGTGGCAGACCGCTTTAAAGTGGACAGAAGCTTTATATCACGTCTTGAAAATCTAGCAGAGGTAAGAAAAGGCGGAAATATTGCGGTGGTTGGTTTCCCAATAAAAAACAAGGGAGAGCTTGAGGAGCTTTTGAAAGAATGGGGGGTTAATTTTACTCTTCTCTTATCGGAAAAAGAAAGGCTTAGCATAGCTGAAAGCATGAGCGGTGCAGAGCTCTTTAACATGGTGATGGACCTTATTGCTAAGGTTCAGTCTCATGACGTGATAATATTTTTAGGGTCAGACAAGAGAAGCCAGCTTATGGAAGCCATTTTTGACAAAGACATAATAACTGTAAACATTGGACATTCTCCGCTTACAGAAGATGTGTATGTAGATCCGAAGGTAATAAAAGACATATTAGATTCTTTGAGAGGGTGAAAAAATGAAGAGGGTCGTAAGCATAAGTTTAGGGTCTTCTACTAGGAACAAAAAAGCAGAGATAGAGATTTTGGGGGAAAAGTTTATAATCGAAAGAATTGGCACTGACGGAGATTTAAAAAAGGCTGTAGAGATGATAAAAGAGCTTGACGGAAAAGTGGACGCTTTTGGTATGGGTGGAATAGACTTATATCTTTCTGCAGGAAACAAGAGGTATGTGATAAGAGATGCTCTGCCTTTAAAGAATGCTGCGAAAATTACCCCTATTGTAGATGGTTCGGGACTTAAGAATACCCTTGAAAGAAGAGTAATAAAATACATACAGCAAAAAGGAATAGTTGACTTAAGAGGGAAAAAAGTGCTTATCACCAGTGCAATGGATAGATACGGAATGGCAAAGGCTTTTGAAGAAGAGGGGGCTTCCCTCATAATAGGGGACCTGATGTTCGCACTCAATGTGCCTATTCCTTTGCATTCCTTGAGGCTTGTCTATTTTCTCTCTTTTATAATCGTTCCAGTAGTGGTTCGTCTGCCCTTTGAAATGATATATCCTACTGGAGAGAAGCAATTAAAAATGGACAGCAAAAAATATGAAAGATTTTATAAAGAGGCGGACATAATAGCAGGCGACTTTTTGTTTATAAAAAGGTTCATGCCTGAAGATTTAAAAGGGAAGGTCATAGTTACAAATACTGTAACTCCAGAAGATGTTGAAACTTTGAGGCAGAGAGGGGTTGAAATTTTGATTACCACCACCCCTAATATAAATGGGAGATCCTTCGGTACAAATGTGATGGAAGGAGTTCTTGTGGCAATAGCAGGTAAAAAGCAGGAGGAGATGACGACTAAAGATTATGAGGAGCTTTTGGACAAAATAGGCTTTGAGCCGAGAGTAGAGTATTTACAAAAAAAGGGGGGTAATGAGAGTGCATAAATTCGGCTTTATAATTCATCCTATAGAATACGAGGATGTAAGTCGCAAGTTTAAAGTGATGCAAAAATTCCCTAAATGGGTGGTGGAGGGCTTCACAAGGCTCCTTCCGCCGATGAAGGTATCTGAAATTACAGGGGTAAGAAGCGAATATGCCGAGACAGAAGGATGGTTTGTAGCGGTTCCTCTGACTTCTGAACAAATGCTTAAACTGCCTGAAGATTATGTTTTAAAGAAAATAATAAAAGCAGTAAAGATTGCTGAAAATTTAGGGGCAGAAATTGTAGGTTTGGGTGCTATGACCTCTGTTGTAGGAGATGCAGGAATTACAATTGCAAAAAATTCAAACATTGCAGTCACAACTGGCAACAGCTACACAGTAGCAACAGCTATAGAGGGGGCCATAAAAGCAGCTGAACTAATGGGCAAGGATGTAAGAGATTCTCATGTAGTGGTCATCGGAGCGACAGGCTCCATAGGGAAGGTTTGCGCTGAAATTCTCTCAAGGGATGCCAAATACATGACTTTAGTTGCGAGAAACAAAGAAAAATTGCAGAATTTCAGAGATTACCTGATGCAAAAAACAGGAATGTCTGCTCACATAACTTCAGACGTAAAAGAGGCACTTGAGGATGCTGACATAATAATAACTGTGACAAGCGCAGTGGATACTGTAATAAAGCCAGAATACTTAAAGCCCGGGGCAGTTGTATGCGATGTGGCAAGGCCAAGAGATGTATCAAAAGAAGTTGCAGACAAAAGGGATGACGTGCTTGTGATAGAAGGAGGAGTAGTGGAAGTACCGGGAGACGTAGATTTTCACTTTAATTTTGGCTTTCCACCCAAGACGAGTTATGCCTGCATGGCAGAGACAATGATTTTGGCTATGGAGGGGCGCATTGAAAATTACTCTTTAGGAAGAGACCTTACAGTCGAGCAGGTAGATGAAATAGCAAGGCTTGCAAAAAAACACGGATTCAAATTGGCAGGTTTCAGGAGCTTTGAAAGAGAAGTTACGATGGAAAAGATAGAAACTGTGAGAAAAAACGCTAAAAAGAAGTTAGAGACGTGGAAATTCGCTTAATTTGGACTTGACTTTATTTGCTACCTGGTTTATAATATTCCACATGAAAAATACACAAGCACTGCGGAAGCAGTGCTTGTGTATTAATATATTGAATACATAAAAATTTTAAACCCTACATAAGAATAAAAATACCTTTTAAAATATTTTAAGAAAAAGGAGAATGCCTATGAGCAAGCCTGTGATTTTGACCTATGAAGGACTTAAAAAATTAGAAGAGGAACTTGAGTATTTAAAAACAGTAAAAAGGGCAGAAGTAGCTGAAAAAATAAAACAGGCAAGAGCCTTTGGGGATTTGAGTGAAAACTCAGAGTACGATGAAGCAAAGAACGAGCAAGCCTTCATTGAGGGAAGAATTGCCACACTGGAAGCCATGCTTAAAAACGCAAAAGTAATTGACGAAGAAGATATAAAGCTTGACGAAGTAAGCATAGGGTGTACCGTTAAAGTATTTGATGAGACTTACAACGAAGAAGTGGAGTACACTATAGTTGGGTCGGCGGAAGCAGACCCTATGAATAACAAGATTTCTGATGAATCTCCAATTGGAAAAGCGCTTTTAGGCAAAAAGGTTGGAGAAACAATTTCTGTAGAAGTGCCTGCGGGAGTTATTAAACTCAAAATACTCGAAATACGAAGGTAAAGGGTGATGGAGGTATAATATGAGTAATTCTAATGAGAACATTTTGAATGACCTTGAGAATTTGAATGAACTTTTAAGGGTGAGAAGAGAGAAACTCAATATCTTAAGGAGCATGGGGATAGAGCCCTATGGCATAGATAGGTTTGAAAGAACTAATCTTTCCTCAGACATTAAAAACGATTACGAAAATTTTGAAGGGAAAACTGTAACTCTAGCAGGAAGGATAATGACCAAGAGGAGCCACGGAAAAGCTTCTTTTGCAGATATACAGGACAGGGACGGAAGAATTCAAATTTATGTGAGATATGATAATGTCGGAGGAAAAAACTACGAAATCTTTAAGCTCCTTGACATAGGTGATATTATAGGGGTTACAGGAGAAGTCTTTAAGACAAAGACCGGAGAAATTACTATAAACGTGAAAGACTTTAAGCTTTTATGCAAGTCACTGCAAGTTCTCCCTGAAAAGTGGCATGGTTTAAAAGACCCGGATTTAAGGTATAGGCAAAGATACGTAGACCTAATAATAAATCCAAGCGTAAGGGAAGTATTCTTAAAAAGGACCAAGATAATAAAAGCAATAAGAGAATTTTTAGACAATAGAGGATTTCTGGAAGTTGAAACTCCAGTTTTGCACACAATCGCAGGTGGAGCAGCGGCAAGGCCCTTTATCACCCATCACAACGCTTTAGACATAGACATGTATTTACGAATTGCGCTGGAGCTTCACTTGAAGAGGTTAATTGTCGGGGGATTTGAAAAGGTCTATGAAATAGGCAGAGTCTTTAGAAATGAGGGAATGGATATAAGGCACAATCCGGAGTTTACACTCCTGGAACTTTATGAAGCTTATACGGATTATCACGGTATGATGGAACTTACTGAACAGCTTTTTGCGTATGTGGCTGAAAAAGTAAATGGCAGCACAAAAATAATCTATCAGGGCACTGAAATAGATTTGACGCCGCCGTGGAAGAGAATCACCATGGTGGATGCTATAAAAGAATATGTGGGGATTGACTTTGAAAAAGTTGCTACAGATGAAGAAGCGAGAAAAATAGCAAAGGATTTAAATCTGGAGTTGAAAAAGCCTGATATGAAAAAAGGAGAAGTAATAGCACTTGTTTTTGACGAACTGGTAGAAAAGCACCTTATACAGCCTACTTTTGTCATGGACTATCCAGTGGAGGTTTCTCCTTTGGCTAAAAGAAAGCGCGACAACCCTGCTTTTACTTCCAGGTTTGAAGCTTTCATTTACGGCAGAGAAGTTGCAAACGCATTTTCAGAGCTAAATGACCCGATTGACCAGAAAGAGAGATTTTTGGAACAGTTAAGGCAGAGAGAAGCGGGAGATGAAGAAGCTCACATGATGGATGAGGACTTTATAAATGCCCTTGAGGTAGGTATGCCACCTACAGGAGGTTTGGGTATAGGTGTAGACAGGCTTGTCATGTTTATGACAGATTCTTATTCTATAAGGGATGTAATACTCTTCCCTACAATGAAACCCAAAGATTAAAAGCAGTCGCAGGACTGCTTTTAACTTTTATATGCTGGCTTTTTTTCGCAAAAAGTAATATAATTAAAGCTGTGCACAACAAAAAAGAAGGGGTATCAAAAATGATAGACAAAGAAAAGATTAAAAAAGCTGTAAGAGAGATACTTGAAGCCATAGGCGAAGACCCCGATAGGGAGGGGCTCCTTGAGACTCCTGACAGAGTAGCCAGGATGTACGAAGAAATTTTTTCTGGACTTCACACAGATGTAAAAGACGTTATAAAAATTTTCCAAGAAGATGAGCATCAAGAGATAATCCTGGTAAAAGATATTCCCCTTTACTCTATGTGTGAGCATCATCTTCTTCCTTTTATAGGTGTTGCCCATGTGGCATACCTTCCAAGAAAAGGGCGAATTTTAGGCCTTTCAAAAGTTGCTCGTATAGTAGACGTTTTATCAAAAAGGCCTCAGCTCCAAGAAAGGCTCACTAGTGAAATTGCGGATACCATAATGGAAGCCGTCAATCCTTTGGGAGTTGCTGTTGTCATAGAGGCAGAGCATCTGTGCATGACTATGAGGGGGGTTAAAAAGCCGGGCTCTAAAACTGTTACCTCTGCCCTAAGGGGAATATTTAGAACGGACCAGAAAGCCAGAGCGGAAGTGATGGCTTTGATAAATTCCAAGAGATAGGGGGAAGGCTATGATTTTAAAGTGCAGGGATAAGACTTTAGAGATTGGCAAAAGGACCTACATAATGGGTATTTTGAACATGACTCCTGATTCCTTTTCAGACGGAGGCAAATACAATACTTTGGAAAAAGGGATTGAAAGAGCTTTGCAGATGATTGAAGAGGGAGCAGATATAATAGATGTAGGAGGAGAGTCTACAAGGCCCGGATACACTCCTGTCGATGAAGAGGAAGAAATTAGAAGGGTTATACCTGTAATCGAAAGGCTTTCTAAAATTTCAGATGTGATAATTTCTGTGGATACTATGAAGGCGAATGTAGCTTTAAGGGCGCTGGAGGCAGGAGCCCATATAGTAAATGATGTGTGGGGGCTTCAGAGAGACCCCAAGATGGCAGAAGTAGTTGCCAAATATAAAGCAGGGGTTGTCATGATGCACAACAGCAATGTGGCTGAGTACGGCGATGTAGTAAAATCTATCATAGAATTTTTGAAAAAGAGCATAGAAATTGCTGAGAAAGCTGGAATTGAAAGAAACCAGATGATAGTTGACCCTGGCATAGGCTTTGGAAAGACTTTAGAGCATAATTTGGAAGTCATGAATCGCCTGGAGGAATTAAAAGTTCTGGGACTTCCTGTCCTTTTGGGTACTTCCAGAAAATCTATGATAGGCAAAGTCTTAAACGTAGATGTAGAGGATAGATTGGAGGGGACAGCGGCGACTGTAGCTGTGGGAATAGTAAAAGGAGTGGATATAATAAGAGTCCACGATGTAAAAGAGATGTCAAGAGTAGCTAAAATGACTGATGCGATGGTGAGAAGATGACAGAGGTATACCTTTCTTTGGGTTCAAATTTAGGAGATAGAGAAAAGTATTTAAAAGAGGCGGTCAAAAGGCTTAAGTCAAATAAAAACATAGTTTTAAAGAAGCTCTCTCCCATATATGAGACAAAGCCTGTAGGATATTTAGAACAGGACAATTTTTTAAACGCTGCAATTTTAATAGAAACAGACCTAACGCCCTATGAACTTCTAGATGTCACTACAAGTATTGAGGCAGAACTCAAAAGAGAGCGCACAATAAAATGGGGACCCCGAACCATTGACATAGACATTCTTTTGTATGATGGACTTATTCTAAATGATGAGAAGCTAACTATTCCTCATCCTCACATGTGGGAAAGAGCTTTTGTGCTGATACCATTAAGGGATATAAATCCTTCATTGAGTAAAAACGGTTTATCCATCGATGAGTTGATACAAGGCCTTATAGACAAGCAGGGCGTATGGCTCTACAAAAAGGATTGGTGTGGAGAGGTGTAAAAAGTGAGAGTTACAAAAATATTTACCTTTGACAGTGCCCACAACCTTGTTAATTACCATGGGAAATGTGAAGAGTTGCACGGCCATACTTATAGGTTAGAGGTCACAGTTGAGGGCTATCCTGATGAGGAAGGAATGGTTTTGGACTTTGTAAAGCTAAAAGAAATTGTCAATGAAAAAATTATAAAAAAGCTTGACCACAAATATTTAAATGAAGTGCTAGGCTTTAACACAACTTGTGAAAATATACTCCTGTGGATGTGGAAGGAATTAGAAGGAGAACTCAAAGGACCCAATTACAAACTCTACAAGCTTACTCTCTGGGAGACTCCAACCAGTTTTGCAGAAGTTACAGCAGAGGATTTGAAATGAGGGTTTATGATGATTATTAAAAATCCGATAATAAAAGGGAAATTCATAGAAAGGTTAAATAGATTTGAAGCCTATGTTGAAATAGATGGCATTAAAACCCTGGTTCATGTCCCAAATACAGGGCGACTGAAAGAGATCCTCGTAAAAGGGGCAGATGTGCTTTTAGAAGTGAGAGAAAAAAAGGGGAGAAAAACTCCTTATGAGCTTGCCTTTGCCTATAAAGGGAAAAGGCTTATATCAATTGATTCTCAAGTGCCAAATAAAGTGTTTCTGGAGAGCATAAAAAAAGGGATAGTTGAAGAGTTTAGAGGATATGAACTGGTGGAAAAGGAAAAAAGCTTTGGGAACAGTAAATTTGACATAAAACTTACAAATGGAAAGGAAATTTGCTACATAGAAGTGAAGGGTGTTACTTTGGAGGTAGATGGAGTAGCCAAGTTTCCTGATGCGCCGACAGAAAGAGGTAGAAAGCATTTAAAGGAGCTCATAAAAGTCAAAGAAGAAGGGATGAGAGCGGCAGTTGTTTTCTTAATTCAAATGGATGACATCAAATACTTTACTCCAAATGACGAACAGGACCCTCAATTTGGACAATTTTTAAGAGAAGCTTTCACAAAAGGCGTAGAAGTTTATGCCTATACCTGCGATGTGGGAGAAAATTTTATTAATTTAAAAAACAGGGTACAGGTAGTGCTGTAACCCTGTTTTTTACCTGCTTTTTATGAATAAAATCTTATTAAGCCATTAAACACGGCCTGAGCTACTTTTTCTCTGTAATCTACATCCCTCAAATGAGCATCATCTATTCTCACATCTTCCATTGCTGGCACAATACCCACAGGAATGATACTTTCTTTGTACTCAAATCTTTTTTGAAAAATTCCTAAGTTTGGAAGTTGCAATTTTTCTTCCATTGCTTTGTTTATATGTTTAGCAAGCTTAAAAGAAGCGTCGTTCTGGTCTTCATAGTACACCTTAAATCCGCTCTCTTTCTTAGATGACAATTCAGTATAAAGGTCAATTAGAATTTCACAATCCAAATCTTTTAAATTTTTCTCTTGAGGGTCTTTTTCCCAGGTTATTTTGCTTTCTGCTCCGCAATTACTCAGCAGAAAATTTAACTTTTTTGCTATCCCCATTATTGGAATGTGCATCAAGAGTCCTGTAGGGCTTTTAGTTTTTTTACTAAAACCGGGATTTATTGCTATTTTTCTTCCTTTTAATACTTCTATGAGCGGACTTCTATCTATGTACACTTCAAATTGCGAAGGTATTCCTTTTATTGTCTTTACCTCAAAGTTGGATGGAAAATCAAGATGTACGCAAGCCACAATGTCTTCTCCTTGTTGTTTTATTTCGACAAAAGATATAATGCCATCCAAAACTTTGTATATGCCTTCTGGCATATTAAGGGGAACACTAGAGAATATTATTTTTATGGTGTTTTCATGAATTTCTGCCTGGTGTGAAGGGATGTCTAGAGAGAAGTCAAAGACCAGCAGGCTCTTGTGCTCTTTTATTGATGGGCTGTTGCAGGCAGAATCAATCCTTATATTTGTCAGCTTGTTTAACATTTTCCCCTCTCCAATTTAAAAAAATTGTGAGAAAAGTGTGATAAAATTATGGTATAATTGTGATAAAACTAAATATATTTTACCACAGCAAGAAAAAAATAAAAGATATTTACTAAAAATTTTAGTGTTACAATTTTTAGGATAAATGGAGGCTTAAACTATGAATGGGAAAATATCAATAAGAACTCACATTATAACAGAAAAGGACGATATAGTAGAGGTGGTATACCATTATACCAAGGATATAGCTGAACCAGGAGATTTGATATCTGTTGCAGAAAGCGTAGTTGCTATAAGTCAAGGGAGAGCTTATCTCCCTGAACAGATTAAACCAGGGCTTTTGGCGAAGATACTGTGCAAATTTACGGATAGGAAAGGCAGCCTCACTTCTCCTTATGGCATGCAGTGTGCTATAAATGAAGTGGGATGGTTTAGAATCTTAATAGCTGCAATCATAGGTGGCATAGGAAAACTCTTGGGGAGAAAAGGCTGGTTTTTTATAATAGCTGGAAGGCAAGTTGCTTTAATCGACGATTTTGCTGGTACAATGCCACCATATCATAGACATGTAGTTTTAGGCCCCAAAGACCCGGACAAAGTTTGCGACATGATAAAAGAAAAAACAGGAGTGGATGCTGTAATAATTGACGCAAATGATTTACATAAAGCTGACTGCGTTGGCGCCTCAAAAGGAGTAGATAAGAAATACGTAGAAAAGCTTTTTTTGGACAACCCTTCAGGTAACTCAGAACAGCAAACACCTATTGTGGTCATAAAAAATTACAAAAGCCATATTCCTACTAGTGCCTGACGGCAGGGAGTAAAATATTGCTCCTTGCTGTTTTTTATATTAGAGTTTTTGAAAATTTTCCAGGTCTATATTGTAAATTTTCTTGCAACTTTCTATAACCATTTTCTTTAATTTTTCATGCCCACATATTTTTGAAAGATTTACAGCCTTTAAAAGAGAGTCCATGTAGTTTTCTCTATTAAGCTTAAATTCGGCAATTCCCTTTCTGAAGTATAAAAGGGCTAAGCCATTTAAAGTCTTGTTTTCTGCACAAGTTTTAATACCCTGCTCTGCGTAGTAAAGCGCCTTATCATATATGGAAGCCAGGTAATACGCATAGGAGAGGTTATAATATACCCTAACTCTTTCTTCTACATTGTCTGGCTCCAGTGCTTCCAAGCAGAAAAGGAGCATCTCTATGCTTTTTTCGGATTCTTTTTCTCTTACTATAAGAGCTATATTCATCAAGATTCTAACTTCCATACTGCTGTACACAAAGCGGGTATAGTTAGAAAGAGAAAAATCTGGTATAGTGAGTTTCATGGCTTCAATCAATTTTTCTAAAGCCTTTTCATAATCATTATTTACAGTTTTTTCAATAACAGACTCCACTAACAAGAGAAGTTGTTTCAATAATCGAATGTAATAAAGGCTCATTTTCCCTTCATCAATTATTTTTTTAAGTTCTTCAACATCCTTTTTCAAATCTTCAAATTCTCCACCTTCAAGCTTATCTTCAATAGAAGTTTTTATTTTATAAAAAGAAGAGTAATCTTTAAGTCTGTACTTAAGCAAGAGCTCATTTAAGTCTCTTTTAAAGATGACAGACATCAAATCAAGAGTTTCCTGTTTAGGCATAACCTTTCCATTTTCAATTCTCCTTAGAGTATCTGTGCTTACAAGAGTTTGATCTGCTACATCTTTTTGAGTAAGCCTTAAAGATTTACGTATATCTCTCAATTCATTTCCAAAAGCCTCTAAGTCATAATAGAATCCATCCATTTTTTTACACACCACCCAGAATCAATTCGGGTTGAAATTGTTTAACTTACCATATATTATATAGGTAAGAGAAGGAAAAGTAAAGGGAGGCGGTAACGTTAAATAGGGTTAAAAGGGGTGGGTAGTAGTTAGCTAAGATAGACTATTTCAAGTATAGTCTATCTTACCACACAAAAATTGTCAAAATTATAGAGTTTGATTAAGTTCAACAAACTATTGAATCAGTTTAGCTCAATTATCCACTTGGTAGCCATGTTTATTGAAGGAGGGTTCACGATGAAAAATAGAAGAAAAATCTTAAGTAGTATCTTTTTAGCTATGGTTATGATTGTAACTTTTTGTATTCAAGCTATGGCAACTGAAATCGAAAATGAAACTTATATTGAGGTTCCTATTGTCACAGTTAATGAAAATCTTAACGTGGCAGAGATTGGTAAAATACTTTCGGATTCAGCAAAAACATCCACAAATGATATCACAACGGCATCTACTCCTACTATAATTTATGCTACTATAACCCGATCCGGAAATACTGACACTTGTCATGTGTATTTAACCTGGAGTGGAACTGATCTATATTACGCTTGGCGTTTCAAATCTTTAACCATAGAGGATACGAGCTTTCTCTTTCCAAAAACGTATGCAACATTTGGGGATGGGAAGACGTACAGTACATACTATACTGGTGTCTCCAGCGTAGGTACAGTTTTTATTGGATATGCTACAATACCAACTCATGTTAATAAGGTAAAGGTAAGTGTTAAGGATTTACAGGGGTATAATCTGACTTCTGGTGGTTGGCTTTCAGCATTAACATTTACAGGTACAGTTACAATAAACTAAATAAAGAATTAAAACTTTTCAATGAAAAGGAGCTAAGACAATGAATAACAGAGAGAACTTAGTAAAAAAATATAAACATAAAATTACTCCTGGTGAAAAAAGTATTGAAGAGCTAATTGATTTCTTGAAACAGAAAGTGGATATTATAGAAATTTCCACAACAGACTTGCCAAAATCTATTATGCAGCACATTGTATTTAATGTCGTTCATTGTTTGCGAAATCAGCAATTAAATCTTACTGCTGATGAATTGAATTTCATTGCATACAAACTTTCCAAAAATGATAAAAGTAATTTGTACTATCAGTCCAATTATGCGCACATATCCAATAATGAAAAAGATGATATAATTTATGTTGTTTTTGAAACAAAAACAGGATGCATCCATTCAAATTGTAACAGATTGCTTTTAGAATTATTCATTGAACAAGGAATTAGTGAGTTTGATTATAAAAACAAAACACCTATGTTCTATGCTTACTTGGGCTATTTGGATGCGTATAATAATGGAGAATATTGAGTTTACAATAAGGTAAGCATAAAACAATCCACCTCATACAAATGTCAAGCATCCAGAAGTAAGAGCAGAAATATTAAAACAAAAGACAGTGGAAGTAATTAAGTCTCTTGAAAAGTGATAAAGTTTGAATTTTAATAATTGTTGGAATGTATTAGAATATAATTAAGAAATTTGTAATGGTTGTGTTTAAAATGACAAATTTTGATAATGATAAACTTGATGATATTATTTATTAAAATGCAAGGATGTTGCCTAAAAATGCTAAAAAAGAAGTTTTAGATTTTATAGAATATCTTATTCAAAAGAGAATGAGAATTGTGAAAGAATTATTTGAAACAACAAAAGAAACTAAACAAAGGTTGGAAGAATTGGGTTATACAGAAGTGAGTATTTCTAAATTTGTGGAAGGAATAAGGGATAACTCCAAGAAAGTTCCTACAAATAATTGAGGGGAGTTAAAGAGCGGCAGAACCGATGATTTTATAGTCAGCAAGGAGTAGAATGCTAACATTTTACTCTCTGCTGTTTTTTTATATTAAAGCTTTTGAAAATTTTCCAGGTCTATATTATAAATTTTCTTGCAATTTTCTATGACCATTTTCCTTAACTTTTCATGCCCACATATTTCTGAAAGATTTACAGCCTTTAAAAGAGAATCTATGTAGTTTTCTCTATTAAGCTTAAATTCGGCAATTCCCTTTCTGAAGTATAAAAGTGCCAACCCATTTAAAGTCTTGTTATCTATACAAGTTTTAATACCTTCTTCTGCGTAATAAAGCGCCTTATCATATATGGAAGATAGGTGATACGCATAGGAAAGGTTATAATATACCCTAATTCTTTCTTCTACATTGTCTGGCTCCAGTGCTTCTAAGCAGAAAAGAAGTATTTCTATACATTTTTCGTATGATTCTTTTTCTCTTAGTATAAGGGCGATATTCATTAAAATTCTAACTTCCATACTGCTGTACACAAAGCGGGTATAGTTAGAAAGAGAAAAATCTGGTATAGTGAGTTTCATGGCTTCAATCAATTTTTCTAAAGCCTTTTCATAATCATTATTTACAGTTTTTTCAATAACAGACTCCACTAACAAGAGAAGTTGCTTCAATAATCGAATGTAATAAAGGCTCATTTTCCCTTCATCAATTATTTTTTTAAGTTCTTTGAGGTCCTTTTTCAAATCTTCAAATTCTCCGCCTTCAAGCTTATCTTCAATAGAAGTTTTTATTTTATAAAAAGAAGAGTAATCTTTAAGTCTGTACTTTAACAAAAGCTCATTTAAGTCTCTTTTAAAGATGACAGACATCAAATCAAGAGTTTCCTGTTTAGGCATAACCTTTCCATTTTCAATTCTCCTTAGAGTATCTGTGCTTACAAGAGTTTGATCTGCTACATCTTTTTGAGTAAGCCTTAAAGATTTACGTATATCTCTCAATTCATTTCCAAAAGCCTCTAAGTCATAATAGAATCCATCCATTTTTTTACACACCACCCAGAATCAATTCGGGTTGAAATTGTTTAACTTACCATATATTATATAGGTAGGAGAAGGAAAAGTAAAGGGAGGCAAGGAGGGGGCATGAAGAAAAAATTATTAATTGTTTTTTCCATAGTTACTCTTTTACTGTCTTCATGGTGTTTTAATGTGATAGGAAATGTCGAAAGTATAGGACCAATGGGAGAAAAGGATATAATAGATTGGCATTCAGTAGTTGTAGATAAGTAAAAAGATGCAAAGCCAAGATAGATTTCAAGCAGGCCAAAGGCACATCTTAAAACTTTTCTATATTTGCATATTAATATTGGAAGTTTTAAGATGTGCTCAGCATAGAAATTCGTTTAGGTAGCGTCAAGTAAGAACATGAGGATTCCCTAAAAAATAGAAATTGTAGGTAGTAGTTAGCAAAGAAATCAGTGATTATTAAATCAATAACTTAAAATGACACCTAGGGAAAAACTATAAGTAAATAAAATCTAAGCTTTTATGGGCAAAGAAGGCAAATATCACCCTATGGTAAGCTAGACTATTTCAAATACAGTCTAACTTACCACATAAAAGTTGTCAAGATTATAGAGTTTAATTAAGCTCAACAAACCATTGAATCAGTTTAGCCCAATTATCCACTTGGTGGCCATGTTTATCTTTAAGGGGTGCAAGTACTTTGCCATCGGAAGCCTCATGAGGTTTCAAGTGATTGTAGTACAGCTGATATAGCAATGCATGAGCGATAGCACCTTCAAAAGAACTAAAAGACTTATGGCGCTTGTAATGAGCCTTGTAAGAGCCAAATAAGCGTTCTAAACGGTTTTTATACGGTCTGTAAGTATGACTGTCACCACCGGGTGGAGGAGAGATTCCCAACACAGGTCGATGACGGATATTGGCTCCAAAGAAAACCGAAGCGAAATGGACTGCCACATCATAAATAGGCGCTTTATCTGTGACTAAAATGAATTCTCGGTTGTTGTAACGGTCAATGACCTCTTTAAGGATTGTCAAAGCAGCTAAAGCATCCCTATGAGGAGAAAGGTGCTGTGAGATAATAAAACCTCTCAAGCCATCACAGGCAGTAAAAAGGTAATGCCACTTACCTTTGACCTTTATGTAAGTCTCATCAATAACAACAAGGCCTGACAAAGGGAGGTTGATAGACTTAACAAGCGGAGCGAGTTTAGAGGCCAAGGAAACCACCCAGTTTTGTATAGTCTGATGAGAGAGTTGAACTTGCCATATATGCTGTAGTGCAGAGACAGTTTGCCTTAAAGAAAGACCGAGACCTACGTATAAATTAACAGTTTGTGCTATCAAGAATGGGCTAAAATGGCTTTTTGCGAGGTTAACAGGGGCAGCATTTGGAGAAGAAGAAGAGAGTTCATCAAAATCAACATCAAAAGCTCTGAAGCGATATCTTTTACGGTGGTTAAGCCACTTAGGGCAATTATCATTGCGACACTTAAACACAGTAAAATTCTTTCTAGTTTTATCCTGAATAAGTGCAGACCCGCAGAAAGGGCAGCGGTAAGTAGGGCGAGACTTTTTAGGAGCAGGTTTACCAGGAGCCCATTGATGTTTACACACTTTACACTGTAGTTTTTGAAAGCCGTCAGGGTCTTTACCAAAACTGTACAAATAATCAGGAGGGGCACCGCAAACAGGGCACTTATCAACATCAACACAAAGGGGTTTAATACGTCTAACATGAGAGATAGGCTTACCTTGAGCTTCAGCTTCGGCAAGGATTTTCTTGTAATCTTTTTTCTCAACAACTTTTTCAACAAGTGGCAAAGGATCCTCTAAAGGTGACAAAACTTTGTAGCCTGAAGGTTGGAGGTCAACAGGCGGCTGAATATCTACTTTAAAGTGTTTGAGAGCGAATAGAGAAATTTTAAGCAAAAAATTTAATAAATGAGTAAGAAGGAAAACGGGTAGTAGTTGTCGAAACATAAATTAGGATTCCCTCCTTTGGGTTGATGGTGTTTGTTTTTGCTACAACTACTACCTACGACACCAAGGGGAGGGAATCCTCCTTTTTCTCGAAAAAATTTTTATTCCAATGTTTTGGAGACTATAGATACGCGAATTTAAGGCTTTAATTTGACGTTACATTCGTTTAAGGGGGAGGTGAGATATATGGAACCGATATTAATGAAAAATGAAATTCTAAAACAAAATGAAGTTAGTACCATTATAAGGAATAGTTCTCAAGTGGCACCAGATGGCGTGGGTTTTGGATGTGTCGGTTTAGGAGTTATTTGTATTGGGCCAATAGGTATTATTTGTGTTCCATCTGTTCCATTACCACCAAAAGGAAACTAAACATTTCCTTGGATAAAGATGTTATATTCTAGTGAATATTTGTTAAGAAAATTAAAATTACATTGGGAGGAGATGAAACTTATGGAAAAGATTGATTTAGGTAATTTAGATATAAAAATCACTCCGAATGAAACACCAGGCGTAACTTTGGGAAATTGTATTCCTGAACCCCCTAAATTTACGGGAAGTGGTTGTCGTGGCTGTAATTGTGGAAGCAACTGTACAGGTTTTGTATGTGGATGGTCATGTTTTGGTTTTGGTTGCGTTTAACGATATAAAATAAAAATTGTATTATCAATTTTACTACAAGGGATAACTTTCTCTCAATTGAGAGGAAGTTATCCCTTTCCGGGGAGGAGAAGAGTAAAACAATGGGAAGAGATTTGTATAAGGATTTTCATTATATACAAAACGAAAAAACAGGTGTTCTTTTTCATAATAAGTCATTAAATTACTATAGAGTGTTTGATGAAAACATAAAAAAATATTTTAAAAGTTATTTTATAGACCACGAAACTAGATTTTATAAAGAAGTTGAAAGTATTTTAGATACTGTAACAAACGAAATAAATAACTCTTATTTAGATAATTATTTTTCACAAGAAAGCTATAATGGATATATACTTGAAAAATTAGTTATAATTGTTACGAATAATTGTAATTGTAGATGTAAATATTGTTATGCCAATGGAGGAAGTTATGGATTAGATGTTAATAACATGAAACGAGATGAAGCAAAAAATATTATTGATTATTTTGTTAAAAATTTTAGAGTGATTTATAATATACAGATATTTGGTGGAGAACCAATGTTAAATTATGACGTTATCAAGGTTATATGCGAATATTTTGAAAATTTAAGAAATAATAACATTATAGATTATATGCCGCAGTTTGGGATAGTGACTAATGGAACGTACTTACCATCTGAAGCTATTGATATAATGAAAAAATTTCGTTTTAACATTACTATTAGCCTGGATGGAGATAAAATAATACATGATAGTTTGAGAATTAAGAAAACTGGGGAAGGAACTTTTAATTACATTAAAACTAATTATATTAAGATGATAGAAAGTGGAATAAACAAGGAGAAAATTTCTTTTGAGTGCACCTATACACACAAGCATATTGAAAATAATATAAGTTTTGTTGATTTATTTAAATTTTTTAGAAACGAGTTTGATTGCTTAATAACCCATATTACGCCTGTTTGTATTGAAAAAAATAACTTTTTATCACTAAATAAAGATAAAGAAATAATTAAAAAATACATTAAGGAAGCAGTAGAATATACTTTTGATACTATACTTAAAGAAAGAATTATTAATTCTTGTGCAATTATCACAGAAGTAATACAGCGATTAATTAGAAAAATACCTATGCAGTACATTTGCCCAGCAGGAGTTAATAATCTCACGGTTACACAAGATGGAACAATATATCCTTGTTTTATGTTCATAGGTACTGACCTATCTGTTGGAAATATAAATATTTCATCTGATGAAATTATGAGTAACACAAAAATGTTCAACTTAAAATTTAATGCCAAATTTTTAGATGATTCATGTAAAACTTGTTGGGCTAAATATATATGTTCTTTTTGTTTAGGGAGTTTTGGGGATATTAAAAATAAAGATAGGTCATATGGAGCTGAGATAATGTGCATAATGATGAAAGAAATACTAGAGAATGTGTTATTAAAATTAGCAGAGTTAAAAGCTTCAGAAGAAAATTGGCAGATTTTACATAAGGTTCTGTTTTATCAAGATGAGCAAAATAGAAAGACCTACTCATAAATATGAATATGATAAAAATAATCGTAGAAGAAAAATAAAATTTTATAATTAGGGAGGGAATAAAGTAATGGAGTATAAAAGTAATAGAAACATAAAAGGAACGTTAAAAACAATCTATTTTCTCATCGCCGAGGGAGGGCTAGTGTGTCTTCTGGCAGTAGGGTTTAATACATTGAAGATGGAATATAATTTTGTATATGGTATACTGCTTGCGATTTTATCTTTTCCTGTTTTTGCAGGTGTTGCTTATTATCCTCTTAGGAAATACGCCAGTGAAAATTTGCGGTTTATTAACGCTTCCGTTGACGGATTTATTTCTGATTTAATATTGGTACTATCTTTCCTTTTCTTCGTATTGACATTTAAGATTCCACTATTAAAATTGGGTTAAAAATATATAGGAGGCAGAGTGCATGTTTAGAAAAAGGATTATAAAAATTGTATTAGCAGTAATAATGGTCATAGGAGCTGCTTTTTTTCTCAGCTATATGATATTTTACAATCCATCATATTCATACTCAGAGGTATACAATAAATATTACAAAAACTTAAAAGATATCGATTTAGCCAAAGGGCTGACTGCTGAGCAAAAATTGGAAGATTTTGAATATCTATATAATACCCTGCAGAAAAATTTTCCCTTCTTTGAGATGGGAAAAAGAAAGACGGGATTTGACTGGCTGTCTCATAAAGAAGAGTTTGAAAAGAGAATTAGAGAAACAAAAAATAATGTTGAATTTTACAATGAAATAAAAAGAATGGTAACGCTTTTACAAGTTGCTCATGCTCGTTTAGTAAGTCCAGAGCTTTTTGAAAAATTCCAGAAAGCGTTTAACGAAGTTGTTAAAAGTGAAGAGAAGCAATTAGATCCTTTAACGAATTCTATAATTATAAAAAATTATGAATACTGGAAACAAACTATTAAAGAAACAACCTATATTTTGCCAATAGTTTTTTCATATATAGAAGGGAAGTACGTTGCTATACCATATAATAAGAACGAATCATTAGAGGAATATGGTGTACCTGAGGGTTCAATACTTTTAAAAGTAAATGAGCTAGCGGCTGATGAATACGCAAAATCTTTGATGGATAAAGCCTTTTTAAACTATGATTTCAAGAGAAATAAAATAGTAAAGTATAAACTTTACGTATTCGCTGATAGTTTAGAAGATACAATAAAACTTACTTTTTTAAGCCCTAAAGGGGAGGAAATAGAAAAAACTTTACAGCCAATTGAAGTGAAGATAAATCAAAGTATGCTTGATAATAAATTACCTTTAGTAAAAGGTATGTTGGTAAAAGGCAAAGTAGCATATTTAAAAATACCAGAAATGAAAATGTCACAAAATGATATTAAAAAAGATGGAAAAGAAATATACAGCTTTTTTAAAGAAATTAAAGACTATCCTTATTTAATAATTGACATAAGAGGAAATGGGGGAGGGAACGTAATGTACTGGATAGAAAATATAGTTAAGCCCCTAACAGATAAAAAAATTGCTTATAAAGCATATACAGTAGTGAAAAATTATGACATTAAGTATACAAAAACACTAGATAAATTACCGAAAGGGAAAAACTACCCACCTGAACTGAAAGACGATTTTGGATATTTTGCTGAGATTTCATATACAGTGACTCCAAAAAATTATGTGGGATTTAAAGGGAAGATATATTTACTCACTGATGCAGGGGTTTATTCGGCGGCAGAAGGCTTTGCTTCATTTGCAAAGGCTACTAAGTGGGCGACTGTCGTTGGTACGCCTACCTCAGGTGGACTTGGTTTTAATCCAGACCTTCTTGTACTTCCAAACAGTGGGCTTATAATAAGATATCCTAATAACATGGCATTAAACCCTGATGGTACGGCAAATGAAGAAGTAGGCACACAGCCTGATATTTACGTGGAAGAGTCTTATGACGACTTTGTAAATTACCTTAAAGACAGAGAAAAGATTGATGAAAATAATATTTTAGATATGGTAAAATATGACACGGTATTAAAGAGAATTTTAGAGATGGTAAGATAATGTAATATAAATGGGCATCAGCCATTGGCAAACTTTGTGGCATTTACGTACATAATGCTGTTTTTTATTTTGAAACAATCTGGTGCCCATTTAAGTTACATCTTGAACTATTTTATTTTGACTTCGTCAGTTTGAAACCCAAGAAGTAGGGTATTTGCCTTTAGGCAACCTTAGAGCAAGTCTCTTTTTTTCAGCTGATAAGTGCATGGTATCAGAGAGGGGGATAATACTTACAAGCAACAAAGGATTTGGGGAATGGGGTGAACTAATGGGGGGATGTTAGACTACAGAGTGTCTTCTTTACTAGATGTTACTAAAAGGATGTGATAGTAATGGGTAAGAAACTATCAATTTCTATGATTACTTTTATATTTTTTCTATTTGTAATATTTTCAGCAGGATTTTTTACCGGTATATATACTTCAAACACTCTATTTGCATCAAAGGAATTAAAAGATTTAACAGAGAAAGAAAAGATAGAAGATTTTGAGTACATGTATAACATTTTAAAAGACAATTACGCACATTTTTATGAAGTAAAGAAAATGTATGGCTACGACTGGCTAGCCCATAAGGAAGAGTTTATAGAAGAGATAAAAAATACAAGGAATAATATTGAGTTTTATAATAAATTAAATGAAATTTTACGGAAATTGCATGATGGGCACCTTTATGTAGCAAGTCCTAGCTATTTTAATTATCTTTTAAAGTTAATCGAAGGTGAAGAGATAAGAAATTTTATTGAATTTAAGCCTTTTATAAAAATGTTTAAAGATTCTAAGAAAAATTATGAAAAATGGAGTGAATTGCTAGGAAGTGTAAATCCCAGTCATAATAGTAGCTTTTTTGTTCAAATGAGGAGAGGACAGAAAAATATAAAAACAGAAATTTTAGAAGAGGATAAAATAGCGTATTTAAGAGTTAATTCTTTTTTGATAGATAAAGATCAGAACAGTAAAAATTATCGGGAAGAGAAAAAAGAAATATACAACTTTTTAAAAACTATCAAAGATTATCCTTATTTAATTATAGACATTAGTGGAAATGAAGGAGGTTCTTCAGAATACTGGATAGATGCTATAGTAGCTCCACTGATAGGAGAAAAAGGTTTCAGATACTCTGAGGATAAAAATACATGGTTTTATCTATCGAGAAAGGGAAAATATACGAAAAAAAATTTCGAGAAGTATGTAATATTTTATGACGAAGATAAATTCAAAGAGAGTCCTATATACGATAAACTTTCAGAAGAGATGAAAAAAGATTTTACAATCTGTGAATTTAAAGAAAACCTATCTAAACAAAAAGAAAACTACATAGAAAAGTTTTTCAAATCAAATGAATATGTAAATTTCAAAGGAAGGATATTTCTAATAATAGACAGAGGAACTTTTTCTGCAGCCACAAGATTTGCCATGTTCTGCAAAGAAACTGGTTTTGCTACATTGATAGGAAGAAGTACTTCAGGAGATGGTTCACTTACTTCATATATGAGGCTTCCTAACAGTGGATTGATTGTGAGATTTGAAGCCGGCACAATTTTAAACCGAGACGGGGGTTCATTTTTTATAGAAGGTGTGAAACCAGACATAGAATTAGACGTTCCAGATACAAATGCTGGCTATCCAGAAGTAAGAGCAGAAATATTGAAGCAAAAGACAGTCGAATTGATTAAATCTTTAGGAAAAGAGAAGTAATTTCTAAAAATGCAAGAGAGTTGATCAATATGAAAATATTTAACTTTGTTAAAAAATTCATATTTAAGTACAAAAGCTCCCTGATAGTATTTCTATTTTTTAGTATCATTGGATGGCTCATGTCAATTATAGTACCTTACATTACAGGTAATTATATTGACCTTCTATTGCAGAGTAAAGATTTTAAAGTAATTTATGATTTTACAGCAAAGATAGTATTAATTGGAATAATCACTATAATTAGTTCTTTTGTAATGAACTACACCTATGTTAAAATTCAGACCAAATCAATGACAGACTTAAACTTTTACGTATTGGACCATGTAACTAAATTGCCTATTCTTTACTTTAAAGGGGTAGACAGTGCATATCTAAATCAAAGAATAAACTTTGACAGCAATACTGTAGTTTCTTTTGTATTAGCCAATATGCTAGATATTCTTACTAATGCTTTAACTATTATTTTCTTGGCTTATATTTCCATGAGAATAAATGCCAAATTGACTTTAGAATTAATGGCTTTGATTCCCTTATATATATTGCTTTACTTTGTGTTTAGAAAACCTTTATATATACGAGGCTATGAATTAAAAGAAAAACAGAACGAATTTTTTTCAAAAATGAATGATAATTTGCAAAATGTAAAAGTTATAAAACTAAATGCGACTTTTAAGGAAGAAAGGGCAAGATTAAATAGCGCATTTGAAAAAATGTTTAATTCATTACTAAGATATACAAAAGTTTCTTATCTTTTTAATAGCAGCAATTCAATGGTGACTACTATTGCAAGGGTAATAATATTTTTTGTTGGCGGAATGGAAATAATAAATGGAAATTTGACAATAGGAGATTTTACGATAATTAGTAGTTATTTTTCAATGATGATAGGAAGTGTAGGATACTTTTTAAACTTAGGTAAGTCATATCAGGATGCTTTAATTTCCTATGATAGATTAAGACAAATATTGGATGAGCCCCAAGAGATAAATGGTACTATTAGATTAGAGGGTATAGAGACTATTGAACTTAGAAATGTTTCCTTTGCTTATGACAATTCTAAAAAAATTATACACGATTTCAATTATGAATTTGAAAAAGGGAAAATATACTGCATTGTAGGTGATAATGGAGCCGGCAAAAGTACTCTCATTAATGTAATTCTTGGGATTTTAGTAAATTACTATTCAGGTGAGATATATTACAATTCAATAGAAATTAAGGAACTAGACATGTATTACATAAGAAGGAAAATTATTGGAGTCACAGAACAGGAACCAAAATTAGTTAATGACACAATTATAAATAACTTAATATATGGGGTGGAGGTTTACGATTATAAAACTATTGATAAACTGCTAAAAGATTTAAATGTAGATATAGATAAATTTCATGAAGGATTGAATACAAAACTAAATGAAGCCTCCAGCAACATTTCAGGAGGAGAAAAATTAAAGATAGCGATTGCCAGGACATTTTTAAAAGATCCAGATGTCATAGTGTTAGATGAGCCCACGTCTGCCTTAGATGTTGTTAGTATTGAGAAATTAAAATCTATGCTAACAGCACTCAAGAAGGAAAAAATAATTTTAATTGTTACTCATAACCAAGAGTTTTTAAATATAGCGGATGAAGTGATAGATTTAAATAGAATTTCTAAAAAGGTGGAATATTTGGTGTAATAAGATGTCAATAAATGGCTTTTACATTTGGGTTGTAGCTGAAATTGTAACTTACAGTTACAAAATTAAAATTTTGCACTGGTGATATATGAAAAAATGAGAAAAATGAAGGGAAGTATGGATAAGTTTACCAAAATGAAATATCAGGAAAGTTTATAGACATTTTTGATATTTTACTGGGAGAGATAAGAATGTTAGGATAAAATTGAAAAAGTTGTGGCTTTATTGATGATATTGACTTTTTTGTTTGAGATTTTGAGATACTGACATATATTGCACAATTTCAGCTTGTATAAAGAACGAATTATCTTAATCTATAGGGGAAAATTTGATTTGATATTACAAATCTCATTCTATGGAGGTCGTATAAATGGAGACGATAAAGAAGTACATCTTAAAATATAAGCTTTTAATTCTGATAAACGCTATACTTATAATTTTTGTATCAGCCCTTAAAGCCCTGCAGGCAATACTTTTTAAAATAATCGTTGACACATCTGTTGGAAATTTAAATTACAGCATTTCTACGTTAATATGGTATTCAGTAGGCTTTCTGATAGCAGTATTTACAGCTGAGACCTTGTCAAAGGCAGCTTCGGCAGCTTTTAACAAGAAAGTATTGATAGACTACAAACAATCCATTATAGAAAGCTTCATAAACTCTAGAAGAAGAAAAATTACAAGTTCAGAATTGATATCTTTACTTAGCAATGATGTGAGGATGATAGAGACTAATTACCTCACCAGTTTGATTAACATTATGGAAGACGTTTTACTATTTATTGTGTCTTTATATCTAATACTTCGAATAAACGTTTATCTCACTATAGTCATTTTCATTTTTGGCTGGGTTCCAGTGATTGTGCCTCAGCTTTTCACAAAAATAAATCAGGAACTAAAGGGGCAGTACCTTAAAAAGCTTGAGAGGTTTACCAACAGGATAAAAGAGATGGCTCAGGGATTTGAAGTAATAAAAGCCTTTAACATAGAAAATAAAATTCTCAATATGGCATCAAAAGACAATAAAGATGCAGAAATGGCGGGGTATAAATCTGACGCATTTCAAGGATTTCAAGGAGCTTTATCTATCGTGTCAGGATTTGCAATGTTTTTTGTAAATATACTCGTAGCCACATATTTGGTCTTGAGAGGTTATATCACAGTAGGTTCTATGATTGCTGCTGTACAGCTTATGAACTACATAGTAAATCCTTTAATTTCTGCATCTGTATATGCTACAAAAATAAAATCTGTTGAAAAAATAGCGGATAAAATCCAAAAAGAAATAATAGAGGTAGGCAAAGAGGAAGTCTCACAGGGAGATAAACCTTTTGAATTTAGAAATTCCATAGAAATCAAAAACCTAACCTTTTCTTATGATGGCAAGAGGAATGCTTTGTCAAACATAAACATAAAGCTTGATAAAGGCAAAAAGTATACATTAGTTGGAGAAAGCGGGTGTGGGAAGACCACACTGCTTAGAGTTTTATTAAATCACATTACAGATTATGAGGGGCAAGTGCTCATTGATGGAGTAGATATAAGAGAATTTGACCCTGCCTCCTATTACAGGAAAGTTAGTATCATACAACAGGATGTCTTTATGTTTGGTGACACATTAAAGAATAACATTTGTCTGTATAGTGAATGCAGTGAAGAGGAACTCAATGAGGCATTGAAACAATCTGGTTTAATTCAGGTTGTTGAGAAACTCCCCAAAGGACTCGATACAATAGTAGGGGAAGGGGAAGTAGAACTATCGGGAGGAGAGAGACAGAGGATAGCAATTGCAAGAGCGTTAATCAAGAAAGCTGAAATACTGCTTATAGATGAAGCTACGGCGGCTTTAGACAAAGTTACGGCGAGCGATATAGAGAGGACACTTATAAATTTAGATGCGACAGTACTCGCTGTAACGCATAAATTAGACCCGGAGATACTTAAAAGGTATGATGAAATATTTGTAATGAGAGATGGGGAAATCATTGAAAGAGGTACATTAGATGAGCTATTAGAAAAGAGAGGGTATTTCTATTATATGTATAATTATGGGATTGATGAGAAAGAAGAGATTGAGACTGTAGAAGAAACTGTATGAAAAAGAATTTGTGTGAAATGCCAGAGAAACGAAAAAGAAAGATATTTATAGTTTAAAAGGTGCACTAATGTAGGCTGTAAAGGGTCTAGATTGGTGTGTTTTCTGCACAGATGAAAGATGTGCAATTGAAGAGAAGAAGAGCCAGCAGTAGTTGGATGGTTAAATAGAACAACTCGATTTCATTACATGAAAAAAACTTTGATATACCTAAAAGACAGGTTATTTAGAGCAATCATTAAAAAGGATGTGGAACATTTTAATGAAGTTAATACAGGTAAGTACATTTCAATTATTTCAAATGATGTAAAGATTGTAGAAGAGGATTATTTTAACAATTTCTTTAGGCTTTTAGGCAGTGCAGTAGGATTTGTGGCTGCATTAATTTCTCTATTTATATTAAGTTACAAAATAACTGTGATGATAATACTCATGGCAATTCTTAGTGTAATAATTCCTCGCGTTTTTGATGATAAGATTGCTAAAATGAGAAACGATTATTCTGAGAGCTTAGAACTTTTTACTATAGAATCTAAAGATACTCTTACAGGACTTGAAGTGATAAAGAGCTTCGGGATAGAGGATAAAGTACATGAGAAGTTTTCAAAAGTTAATGAAGATGTGGAAGATAAAAAGCTTAAATACAGCGTACTTTTAAATACCTCTGACACCATGTCAGAAATTTTAAGTAGCTTTATTTTCCTCTCTGTATTTGCAGTAGGTTTATACTTTACCATAAAAGGAGAGATGACTTTAGGAACGATGATTGCCTGTGTACAGCTTACCAATAACATAATTATGCCAATATACAGTATGGGTCAAAATCTCAACAGGATACTCTCATTAAAGAGCATATCACAGAAGATAAATGAAGTATTACAGGAAAAGGAAGAGAGGAATGATTATATACCAGTAAAATCTTTTAACGACTCAATAGAATTTAAAAACGTATCTTTTAGCTACACAGGGGAGACAAAAGCTTTGGATAATATAAACTTTACAATCAAAAAAGGAGGAAAGTACGCATTAGTAGGGACAAGTGGAGCAGGGAAATCCACAATACTCAAGTTATTGTTAAAACAATATGAAAACTATGAAGGAGAAATAAAATTAGATGGGATAGAATTAAGAAGAATAGACAAGAAAGACTTATTCAAGATAATAACCCTATTACATCAGAATGTATTCATATTTGACGGGACAGTAAAAGACAACATAACTCTATTTAATGACAGATACACGGATGAAGAAGTAGTAAAAGCGGCGAAGGTGCAGGATTAGGGCAGTTGTTAGAGAAATTGCCAGAGGGCATATTAAGCGATGTAGGGGAAGGGGGAAAACTTCTTTCAGGAGGGGAAAGGCAGAGGATAGCGATAGCGAGGTCAGTAATAACAAATGCGTCAATATTGGCTCTGGATGAGGCGACAGCAGCGTTGGACAATGAGACGGCGTATTTGATAGAGAAGACAATACTGGATATGGACATAACAGCGATAGTGGTGACACACAGATTGTGGGGTGAGCTACTCAAAAGGTATGACGAGATAATAGTATTAAGGGATGGAAGGATTGTGGAGAAAGGAAGGTTTGATGATTTAATGAAGATAAAAGGGTACTTTTACAGTTTGTTTAATATAGAGAAGCTGGATAAGGTAGAGGAGCGTATAGAAGAAGAGGGAATATATGTGGTGTAGGTGGTGATAGGACGTGAAAAATAAAGTCTATGTCCTTATCATCGTTTCTTTTTGTCTATTAAGCTTTTTTATGTTGTTTTATATAAACTCTTCAGATATGGTACCTATTTCTAACACATCGGAGGAATTAACAGAAAAGCAGAAAATAGAAGACTTTGAATACATGTACAACATTTTAAAAGACAATTACGCACATTTTTATGAAGTGAAAAAAATGTATGGCTATGACTGGTTAGCATATAAAGAGCAATTTAAAGAAAAGATAAAGAAGACAAAAAATAATTTAGAATTTTATTATGCATTAAATGATATTCTACTAAAATTGCATGATGGGCATACACATGTTTTAAGTCCTGGGTATTATAAATATTTATTTGGGCCATTGGGTTTTAAACCTTATGAAGATATGTTTAGGGAATCAGAAAGTTCTTATAAGATGTGGGAAAAAATCTTTAAGAATACATATAGACAGGGCGAACTAGAAGATTATTATTCACTGAAGAAAAGAAGAGAAAACGTTGTGACAGACGTTATAGAACCTGGGAAGATCGCTTATTTGAAAATCTATTCTTTTTTAATTGATTATCACAAAGACGGAGAAGGATATAAAAAGGAGAGAGATATGATATATGATTTTTTGAGAAATATAAAGGATTATCCATATTTAGTCATAGATATTAGTGATAATGAAGGGGGTAATAGGGAGTACTGGTTGAATGCTATAGTAGCACCTTTGAGGAATAAGTTAAAAGAAGTTAAAAACTTGTCAGTAGAAAAGACTTATCTTATAAAAGGCGGGGAATATATTGTTAATCTGCTTGAAAATTATATACCAGATTTGAAAAATAATACTATAGATAAATTTCCTATGTATGATTTGCTTCCTGCAGAAGTAAAAGAAAATTTCATGTACTATGCGATCACAGATATAGTAAAAGATTTTGAAAAATTTTCTAAATATATAGAACCTGTAGATTTTAATGGGAAGATATTTTTAATCGTTAGTAGAACCACTTATTCAACAGCAAATATATTTGCAGAATTTTGTAAAGAAACGGGCTTTGCTACAGTAATAGGTGAAAGAACCAGAAAAGGAGATGGAGGATGGCTTATGCCAGGTTTAATGCGCCTTCCCAATAGCGGGTTAATTGTGAGATTTGACGGGGAAATGCTTATAAATCAGGATGGTACTTCATATTTTGAAACAGGCACTATACCGGATATAGAGATAAAAATGATTCCTAAAAACCCTTTTGAAAAAGAGGAGGAGATAAAACAGAGGGTATTGAAAGTAATTGAATCATTAGAAAACATATAAAAGAGTGTTAAAATAAAACAGGAAAAGCTAAGAAAAACTATTTTAAAAATACGCACCAATCTAGAAAATATTTTCTAGATTGGTGCGTTGTTATAGAGTTATCAGCGATTTGCTAATATTAACTCAAAAGCTTCCCATGCACCTTTTACTTTGTCTCTATTTGCAATTAATGGATCTTTGCCAGCGTTTTCAGCGCATACGTATTTGTTGTTTGCTAATGATTTAAGTGCTATATCATTTTCTCTTTCCAGTATCTCAACATCAAATATTTCCCAATTTCCTATAGATTCTCTGTTTGCAACTAAAGGTAATGAACCGGCATTTTCTGCAGAAACAAATTTATTATTTACTATAGATTTCAAAGCAATTCTACCATTATCCAAAGGTATAACTTCGAATTTAGTATTTAAAGTAATTTGTGATTGAGAAGCTTTTAAGTAATAGTTTTCTGAGGCTTCAACTGATACAAAAAGATTATTTGCTCTGGACCTTAAGGATATTATATCTTTTATCGTAGGCTCATATTTCCATTTATAAGTTGCAACAGTCTTTGCTGGTATTATAGTTTTTATTTGCCCCATAGATGTTAATATGCGAAATTTTTGGGTTGAGTTAGTGGCATTTACGACTACAACCACAATAGTATTATCTGGGTTTAGAAAAGCTACATTACTTAAAGCGTCTGGATTACCGCTATTGGTATAAATTCTTTTTGCACCGGGAAGGATAAATTTTGAAAATTGACCTAATAAATAGTATTCAGGTGTGTGCCAATAATAATCAGGATTTTGAGCGTTTTGAATTAATATAGTGGGATCAGGAGCAAAAGTCCATTTTTCGGGTTGTTTATTGCTGTCTAACATCGTGACCCATGCGACATAAGTTTTTGCCCAATTTCTAAAATATTGAATTATTCTAGCTGCTCCTTCTATACCCCATACAGACCTTTCTGTAAAGTACATTCCCTTTTCTGGGTAAGTATTTCTTATTCGAGTCATCTCAGAAGGTTCCCCACCGTAGTCGTGAAAAGCCACGCCATCGACAGCTTGGTAAGCTTCGGGGTCAGAAAAGACTGTGTTTACATAGCTCCATGCATTAAGTCCCCAACGAGTGATATATGCATACCAATCGAAGAAAGTGTGATCATAAATCCATAACTTTGTTTTCAACTGGTTATTTTTTAATTCTCTACTTAGTGCTTTGGCTAGATCTCTTTCTTGTTCAGGAGAAACGAAACATCCTGGATAATCGGGTGGTTCATATAAAGGTTCGTTTTGCAACGTCATAGCATATATTGGTATACCTTCTTGTTGATATGCTTGAATTGCTTTCCTGTAATATTTTGCTAATGTAGGTATCCATTCAGACTTTAATCTCCCTCCTATTAAGGTTTCAGGACTTTTCATCCATGCAGGTGGTGACCAAGGAGATGCGAATACTTTTATATTATTATCGATTTGTAAAATCCCTTGCAAAGTGCTAATAATATTGTAGTCCTTATCCTTTTGAATTGTAAAATATTGTAATTCAGAGTCGGTGTTACCTTTTGGCAGGTCATCATAAGTGTAAAAATCTCTTGCTGTAAAATCAGAGCTGCCGAAGCAAATTCTAATTAAACTAAGTCCAATTCCATTTTGACGATCAAATAATTCTCTTAAAACTGTGCTACGGACTTCACTTGACATTTTTGAAAGGTTAAATATAGTAGATTCTTCTAAAGATGTCCCTATTCCTTCAATAGTTTGATATTGGATGCTAGGGATTACAGTAATAGTTGGTAGTAACTCTTCATCGGGGGATGTAAAGAATAAATCTGGTTGAGGGGATAGCTTAAAAGTAATATTGCTTTCCCAATTATTTGTGTACCAACCATGGTCTTTTGGTTTATATTCAGAAGAAAACCATACTTTAACGGGGTCATTTGAAGCATTTACTGGTCTGATATAAAGTGAGGGGAACAAAAATGCTATAATCAATAAAAGTAATAAAGCAATTTTAATCTTACTTATCATCCCTTTCACCTCGCTTGATTTTAACTTTCTTTTAATTAATTACAAAAGTTTCAATAGACTTTTTAATAGAGGGTGCATTATAAAGGTCACCGCCTATATCAAGAAGTATATCTATATTTTCTTCCGTTTTATTCATTACCACCACAATTATTTTACCCTCAGGAGTTTTGGCTGAAAGGATTTCTAACCTTGGGTCAAGGATTTCAGATTTTATTGTTTTTGACCCGGGCTTTATGAATTTGGAAAAATGCCCTATATAGTAGTAGGAACTTTGGTAAAAAATTTCTTTTTTCTCTGTATCCACAATGATAGGAGCATCGCAGTAGTTTTTGACGTGATTAGGTCCTCCCATTGTATCTAATACTATATTCCAGTCAAAAAAGCCGATTGTGTAGTTGTTAAAATCGCCTATTATTTCATGGGCATATCTTTCACCAAGATTCCAGGAACCCAAGTTTACTCCTCCCTCTTGGGTTCCTTCTGTAAATACTAGTTTTATGTGAGGGAATTCTTCTTTTATCTTTTTTAATTGTTCAAAATGGTCTCCTGCGTACCAGTGAAAGCCTACACCCCAGACGTATTTTGCAGCTTCTTTATCTTCTAAGATAGTTTTTACTCTTTCGTATATTATGTCTTTGTTATGGTCCCATATAAGAATCTTGATATGAGAAAGGCCGTTTTCTAAAAGAGTTGGTCCTAAATAGTATTTTACAAAGTCTCTTTCTTCTTCAGCGGTGTATATGCAGGATTCCCATATTTGCACAGCCATTGGCTCATTTTGAACTGTGACAGCCCATATGTCAATACCTTCTTCCTGATAGGCTTTTATAAATTTAACAAAAAATTCTGCCCACGTCTTTTTGTATTCTTCTTTTAATTTTCCTCCGTATTTCATATCGTTATTTGTCTTCATCCATGCGGGAGGACTCCAAGGGGAGACAAGCACTTTTAGGTCAGGGACATAGCGTTTTATTTTCTTTAAAAGAGGTATTACCCATTTTTTATCTCTTTCTATGTTGAAGTGCTTTAACTCCACATCTCCTTCCACATCATCACAGCTGTAGCTCTCTAATGAAAAATCGCAGCTATTCATATGAATTCTGACGAGCTTGTAGCCTAATCCTTCTTTTTCATCAAAATAGGCTTTTAATATTTTCTCTTGTTTTTCCTCAGGAAGGCTTAGTATATTGAAGGCAGCAGCTTCAGTTAAAGCGCCTCCGAACCCTATTACTTCTTCTAATTCTTCATCAGGGTATATTTTTACAAAAGAGTCTGGCCTTTTTGTATCTGCTTTTTCTATTTTTTCAAGTTTTGAAAAAGGAATATTATAATCTCTTGCAGTTACATACCCGGTAATCTTCATATTATCACCCTTTCAGAAGTTTTATCCTTTCAAAGCTCCTAATGTCACACCTTTTGTTACCTGTTCATTTAGTAGTATATAGACTATCAAAGAAGGCAAAGCCACAATGGTCATAACTGCAAACTGGACAGCGTAATTTGAAGCGTACTGCCCCGCGAAGTTGTAGACTGAGAAGGGAAGAGTCCTGAATTTGTCTGAAGTTAAGTAGGTAGCTGCCATTATGAATTCGTTCCAGGTGGTCAGGAAAGTTGTCACAGTGACAGTTACTATTGCAGGAGTCGAAAGTGGAAATATAATTTTAAAAAGTATTGTGAATATCCCCGCTCCGTCCATTACGGCTGACTCTTCTATTTCCCTTGGAATGCTTCCAATAAAGCCTGTCATCAAAAATACTGCCTGAGGAAGTGAAAATGCTACATAGGGCAAAATTAAGGCCAAGTAAGAGTCCAATATGTGGATTTCTTTGAATATTATAAAGTTTGGAAGCAATGTTGCGTGTATGGGTATCATAAGCCCTAAGAGAACGTACATCAATACTTTATTGCTTAATTTCCACTTCATTCTGACAAAGGCGTATGCCATCATGAGAGATAAGATTACGGTCAATCCTACTGATGTGACATTGACAATTACGCTGTTTATAAAGTAATGAGGAATTTTCCCGTCTTTCCAGGCTATATAGTAGTTTTGAAATTGCGGCGGGGAGGGGATTTTGAGTATATTTGCCCCATACACATCACCACTTTTACAGAGGGAAAAATCTATAAGCCATACAAGAGGGAAAAGCTGGCCTATGGAAAAGATTATTAAAATTAGAAGTAGTATTATTCTGCTGTTGTGAAAAATTGACTGTTTTTTTTGCACGTTTTTTACCTCCCAGCTAATATTCATAGTTTTCTGCCTTAAATACTTTTAGGAATAGGATGTTTATAAGCAGAGTTATTATCACAAACAATACAGAAATTGCATTGGCATAGCCGTACTGATACGAGCTGAAAGCCTTTATATAGAGGTAGTTTGCAATAAACTGGCTTGCATCGCCTGGTCCGCCGTTAGTTGTTAAGTAAACTGTTTCCATTTGTTTTAATGCGTATATTATGGCAATTGTGAAGTTTACTTTAATGACGGGTTTTAAAAGGGGTAAGGTTATTTTTGTGTATAGGTTAAAACCTGTCGCTCCGTCAATTCTTGCCGCTTCATATAGCTCTTCTGGAATGCCTTTTAAGCCTGCGTAATATATCAAAAGAGCCCATCCAAATCCCTGCCACATCATAATCACAATTAATGAGGCTAAGACTGTCTTTGGGTCTCCCAGCCACTGCTGTTTTAAAAAGCCTAGATGAAAAAGGTCTAAAGCCTTGTTTATTAAACCGTATTGAGGGTCATAGAGGCTTACCCACATGCGGGAAGTGACAATTATAGGTATTATGGCAGGAATAAAAAAGATTGTGCGAAATATTTTTTCTGCCCTTCCTCCTATTTTATCTATAAGTATTGCAAAGGTTAATGCTATTGGATGCTGGATAAATAGGTATGATAGGGCGAGGAGCAAAGCGTGGTACAGGGATTTCCAGAAAGTCATGTCAGAAAACAGTATAGTTTTAAAGTTTTTAAGGCCAATGAATACTGGCTTGTCTATACCTGACCAGTCAGTCATGCCTATATACACACTTAAAAATATTGGGGCTAAAATTGCAAATGTGTATACGAATAGTCCGGGCAGAGTGAGAAGTAGAATAGTCTTTTTATCAGTTAAAACTTTGTGCATGTTGTCACCTCTTTGATGAATTTACCTACTTCCGGGTTGCCCCGGAAGTAGGCATATTTTACTGTATTTCAGCTTTTGCCAGCTCTTCAAGTTTTGATAAAAACTGCTCAGGGGTTATAGTCTTTGCTGCTAACATTTGTATTAAAGTTTCAGCTTCAGTCTTAAAATTTGGAGTGTAAGAGTCCTGCCACACTGTTCCGCTTACTGAGGTTGCGCTTGAGAAGATTTGTGTGAGCTTTTTCTGAAGTTCGGTTTCATTTCCTGTCATGAATTTGCTCCAGTCTTGTCCAGGCACTACTAAACCTTCCTGCCAGCCTATCTTTGTCCATCTGTTGGGTTCCATCATGAAGAGCAATAACTTCATTGCTTCTTCTTTTACTGGGGATTTAGAAGATACAGCATACCCACCACCGTGCCATGCGAGTATGTCAGTATTTTTGGCTTTTCCGCCAGAAATGATTGGGAAGTAAGTAACGTCTAAATTTTTCTTAAATGAATCAGAAAAATTGGGATTTGTGGCCATTCCCACTTCCCATGAGCCCATGTAGTACATTGCAGCCTTTTCCTGTGCAAAGAGGTTGTTTGCTGCTCCATAATCTGCTGCTATGAAGGAATCCTGGAATCCGCCTGCATTTACAAGCTCAACAAAATCTTTAGCAGCTTTCAAAAGTATAGGGTCTTTAGATATGTTGTTCTTTTCAGAAAGAACTCTGTAGATATATTCTTGGTCTCCAGATTCTTTTAATACTAAATCCTGATAGAGTATTGCTAAGGACCATTTGTCTTTCCCGTTTATTGATATTGGAGCTATGTTATTTTTTCTAAAAGTTTTTACAGCTCCAAGTAACTCATCAAAAGTATTAGGTACGTTTACACTGTACTTATCAAATAATCCTTTGTTGTAATAAAGGACCATAAAGTCAGTGTTTCTCGGAAGTCCATAGAGCTTTCCTTCATACATGAAATCTTTTAACGAGGAAGTTTTAAAGCCGTAATCTTTTATCTGGTCCATTTTGATTTCTTCCACCAATCCTGCTTTCATGACGGGAAGGAAGAAGGAAGGCTGTCCCCACACCATGAAAATGTCAGGCATTTCATTGGAAGCCGCATATACTTTAAATTTCTGTTTGTAGGGTTCGTCCTGCAAAGCCTCTACTTCAATTTTTACATTTGGATGTTCTTTCATATATTCGTCAATTAGCATCTGTTCTAGCTTTCCTTGACCTGAAGTTCTATCAGGCAGATTGGAGAGAAACTTGATTTTTATCGTTTGTTGCTGTTGTTTTGCATCTTGCTGAGTGTTGGATGTAGCTTCACTAGAAGGTGATTTTGCTGACTGGCTACATCCGACCGCTCCCACAATCAAAGCAAAGATGACTAAAAAAGCAGTCAATAGCTTAAAAGATTTTCTTGACATCAAAAATTTCCCCCTCTTTTTAGAATTTCCTGAGGCGCCTCAGTTTCCATGGATTTGTTTTCATTATATCAGCATTTTTGTAAATGTTTAAGTAGACAATTTTTAAATTTGGTTTGTAATTTTTATGTATTTTTGTAAAGGTTGAAGGCAAAAAGATTTTAGTTGTATAATAAATCTACAGGAAATTTTGAAAGGATGTACATAGGATGGTTTTAAAGCTTAAGAATTGGTTTATGGGGCTTAATATAAGGCATAAAATTTTAATCTTGTTTTACGGGATAGTCGTCATTACATCCTTGTTAATTGTGTTTTTTTCTTACACTATCTCAATAAACCAGCTTAAAAAAGAGGTAGGGAATTCACTTTTAAGAGATACAAAGAGAATTGCAGCAAGCATTGATTTTCTGCAAAGGGATGTCAATGAGCTTTCTTCCTTTCTGGTTTTGGACCAGAGGATTCAGAACTTCATAAGTCCTCATTCCGATTTTACCAAGTATTCCCTTGGACCGCTAGCCAGTTTACTTGCTTCCAAAGATTATATAAGCTTTATAGCTTTGTATTCCTTTCAAGGGGACAAATATTATTTTTCCAATGACAGCAGTACTTTAATAATGGATTTAGAACTTATTAAAAGAACCAGCTTTTACAGAGAAGTGTTAGAGAAAAATGGTGCTCCTATGTGGCTAAGTTTGGAAAATTTGCCTTTTGACTTAATAATCAAAAACAATTACCCTAAAATTGCTATGGCAAGGGTGCTTTTGGATTTTAATACATACAAGCCGGAGGGCTTATTGGTAATATGTATAAACATACCTACAATTGAAAAGGTTTATTCTGAAAACTTAAAAGAAAAAGAGTCTGCCTTTTTCATAGCAGACAGAAATGGAAATATAATATCTTTTAAGAGCACTTTCTCAGGGTTTACTCCAAAATCGGCTCAAAATATACTCGCAAAATACCTTAAAGATAAGCAAAATGTGGTGATAAATATAAATTCATCCAAACTCCTTGTGACGTCAAGTCCGATACCTACTTCTGATTGGAGGCTTGTAAGCGTTGTCTCTTTAAAAAATGCCATTAATTCTATAAGAATTTCTTTTATTGAGTTTTACTTGAGGATATTAGTTTTTTGTCTGCTTTTTGCTTTTCTGGTTTCCATGTATTTTTCAAGGGCTTTAACTCATCCATTGGAAAGGCTGGCTAATTCCATGAAGAAGGTCAGGCAGGGAAATTTGGAAGAAAAGGTGGAGTTTGAATATCATTCAAAGGATGAGATTGCTATAGTTATAAAGGAATACAATAGAATGGTTGAGAGGATAAACGACCTTATTAATAGGATTTTAAAACTGGAAATCAATAAAAGAGAAGCGGAGTTAAAGGCGCTGGAAGCTCAGATTAACCCACATTTTCTGTACAACACTTTGGATACTATTTTTTGGAAAGCCGAGAAGGCGAAGGATAGGGAACTCAGTGAGATGATTTACTCTCTTTCTCGGCTTTTCAGACTCACTTTAAACAGGGGTGAGGAATTTATACAGGTAAGGGGAGAAAAAGAGCTTATAGAAAGGTATTTATTCTTGCAGAGCAAGAGATATAAGAATAAATTTAAATATTCTGTAAAAATTTCCGATGAAATTTTGGATTATTATATACCAAAGCTTATTCTTCAACCTTTTGTAGAGAATGCCATTGTGCACGGATTGGAAAACAATTCGGAGGAGAGTTTTGTGGAAGTGATAGGTGAAAAAGAAGGGGAAAATTTAAAGTTTATCATTAAGGACAATGGGCCTGGCATGTCAGAAGAGACTTTAGAAAAGTTAAAAAGATTTATAGAATCAGAGAATATTGAAGAAAAAGTGGGATATGCGATTAGAAATGTAAATGAGAGGTTAAGGCTTTATTATGGAGATAAGTATGAGCTTAAAATAGAGAGTAGGCAAGGAGAAGGGACAACCATTTCCCTTATATTGCCTGAAAGTATATCTTAAGGGGGAGGGCGTATGAAGCTATTTATAGCCGATGATGAAGTGGAGGTTGTGGAGGGAATTTTGACACTTATTGATTGGAAAGGGAATGGGATTGAACTTGTAGGATATGCCATGGATGGAGAAGAAGCTCTTTATAAGATAAAAAGTTTAAAGCCCGATATTGTGCTAATAGACATACGGATGCCTAAATTAGATGGGCTTGAAGTGATTGAGAAGGCGCAAGGAGAGGGAATAAGGTTTAAAAGTATAATTTTGAGCGGATATGATGACTTTTACTTTGCCAAGAAAGCTATAGAGCTTAAAAGCTTTAGCTACCTTTTAAAGCCATGTAGACCTGAAGAAATTTTAAAAGAGGTTTTAAAAGCCAGGGAAGATATTGAAAAAGAGATAGAAAAGGAAAATACTTTAAAGGAGTTTATCAATTACTACAATGATACTCTTCCGGTGATTAGAGAAAGGGTACTAAGTGAAGTGCTATATAGAGTGAGGTCTTCTTCTGAAGTGGCAGAAGATTTCGTGAAATATAAAATAGATTTTCCTTATAAAAAGTACTGCGTGGTTTTGATGAAAATTGAAATAGAAGCTCAAAATGAAATAGAAGAAGCCTATAAGCTCGCTTGTGCTGATGTAATAAGGAAAAAGGCTGGGGATATGAAGATTGAGGTAATAAGGGATAGAGAAGAAATTGCAATTTTGATAAATTCTGAAGAGGAATTTAAAAAAGAGAGTATTGAAGGGTTTTTAAATGATGTGAAAAGCGAGATATATGATAAGCTTGAAGTTCGTGCATATTTTGGGATTGGCAAGTGGGTAGAAGGAGCGGACAAGATAAAATATTCTTATTATCAGGCAAAGGAGGCGCTGGAGCTTAAGTTTTTTGCAGAGGAATTTGATGCGATTTTTTATGAAGATATATGGCCTCATCAGGATAACCTTTACTATCCTGTAAATGAAGAGAGGGAAATAATAAACAGTGTGATTTTAAACAAAAGGGAGGATTTGAATAAAAAAGTGGAGAATTTTTTAAATGCCCTTTATACGGGTGGTTTTAACCAGTGGTTTGTCAAGGCTTCTATTTTGGTTTTGCTGGGAAATTTGATAAAAGCTTGCTATGAGAAGAATGTGGATATTGGAGATATTGCAGGAGAAAAGGCCTTTGAGGGCATTTTAAAAGCCGACAGAAAAGAGACATTAAAGTCCCTCTCTTTAAGCGTAATTTACAAAATTGCCGAAAAAATAGAAAGAGCGGGAGATAAGAACCCCATAATAAAAGACGCCGTAGAGTATATAGACAAAAATTATGATAAAGATATAAGTTTGGAAAGTGTTGCAAAAGAAGTATATGTAACTCCTGCATATCTTAGCATTCTGTTTAAAAAAGAGATGAATATAAATTTTGTGAGTTATTTACACAAAGTTAGAGTGGAAAAGGCTAAGAAGCTTCTTGAAGATAGGAGTTTAAAGACATATCAAGTAGCAAATATGGTGGGGTTTGGAGATGAGAAATATTTTTCACAGGTATTTAAAAAGTACACAGGGCTTACTCCTTCTCAGTATAGAGACAGCCTTTAGGAGTTTTTATTTTTTTGTGCTATAATATTTTTGAAAACATTTTATTAGGGGGCGTTTTTAATGGAGAAGTTACAATTAGAAGATTTTACAAAATTTAAATTTTTGTCAGGATTAAAATATTCACCAAGTGGTAGCTGTGCAGCATTTGTGGTACATAGAATGGATGTTGAGGAGAACAAGTATTTGTCTAACATATGGGTTTTGGATACAAAGACTAAAAAATATTTTCAGCTGACTTCCTTTAATGAGGAGAGAGGATTTGTATGGCTTGACGATGATTACATACTTTTTGCAGGTAGCAGAAATCCAAAGGACAAAGAAAAGGCAGAAAGTGGAGAGGAATTTACAAAGTACTACAAGATTAATATACACGGAGGAGAAGCTGTTGAGGCTTTTGTGATACCTAAAAAGGTTACAGAGATTTTGCCTGTTGATGACGATACTTTTCTCTTGATTGCACTTTATAATGTGAATAAAAAGGATTTGGAGGGTTTGAGTGAGGAGGAGAAGAAAAAAGAGCTTGAAAGGAGAAAAGAGGAGAAAGATTACGAAGTATTTGATGAGATTCCTTTTTGGGCGAATGGCGAAGGAGTCATCAATAAAGACAGGGGAAGGCTCTATGTTTATAAATTAAGTGATAATAAATTGCAGCCTATAACAGATGAATACACTGATGTGTATTCTTTAAAGCTCAACAAAGATAAGACAAAAGCTGTGTTTATAGGAAAAAGTTATAAGGGCAAAATGCCTTTGACAAGTGATGTTTATATATACAATTTAAAGGTTGGAGAACTTAAGAAAGTGAATAAGGATTCAGATTTTTCCTATAGGTATGTGGATTTTTTAGGAGATAAGATAATATGCGCTGGAACAGATATGAAAAAATACGGTATAAATGAAAACAGCAAGTTCTACATTTTAGAGGAGTCAGGCGAAAGAAGGTGCATAACCCCTGAGCTCGATATGAGTTTAGGAAATTCTGTAAACTCTGATGTGAGGTACGGTTCAGGCTTTAGTTTTAAAGCAGAAGGAGATTATTTGTACTTCATATCTACAGAGAGGTACAATGCTTATCTTAACAGGATAAATTTAGAAGGGAAAATAGAAAAAGTGATAGATAAAGATGGATCTGTGGATATGTTTGATGTATGTGGCGATAATATTCTTTTTATCGGTTTTAGAGGATTAAAGCTTTTGGAGCTTTATGAGTACAAAGATGGGCAGGAGATACAGATTACTGACTTTAATGAGTGGGTGCAGAAAGAAAAGAAACTTTCAAAGCCTGAAAGAGTAGAGGTAGAGACGAGGCCAGGGCATTTTATAGATGGTTGGGTTATAAAGCCTGTAGACTATGAAGAAGGGAAGAAGTATCCTGCAATATTAGATATACATGGTGGTCCTAAAACAGTATATGGTGAAGTATACTTCCATGAAATGCAGTACTGGGCTTCAGAAGGGTATTTTGTGTTTTTCTGCAATCCGGTAGGAAGCGATGGCAGAGGAAACGAATTTGCTGATATAAGAGGAAAATATGGGACAATTGACTATGAAGATATAATGAAATTTACAGATTATGTGCTTGAAAATTACAAAGACATTGACCCCGAAAGAGTTGGGGTTACAGGTGGATCTTACGGTGGATTTATGACAAACTGGATAATAGGGCATACAGATAGGTTTAAGGCAGCAGTATCTCAAAGGAGCATATCAAACTGGTTTACAGAGTTTGGAACTACAGATATAGGTTATTACTTTGTGCCAGATCAGGTGGGCGGTACTCCCTGGGACAACTTTGAGAAATACTGGGACAATTCTCCGCTTAAATATGCTGATAAAGTGAAGACTCCGACATTGTTCCTGCATTCTGATGAGGATTTTAGGTGCTGGCTTGCTGAAGCTCTTCAAATGTTCACGGCCCTTAAGTACTTTGGTGTAGAGTCAAGGTTGGTGATCTGTCATGGTGAAAACCACGACCTTTCAAGGAGCGGAAAACCAAAGCACAGGATAAGAAGGCTTAAAGAGATAACTGATTGGTTTAATAAGTACCTTAAAGGATGAATAAAAGAGGCATCTTGAGTGGTTCAAGATGCCTCTTTTTATGCAAGTAGTGCGGCCACTACTCCGACTAAAAATATTCCATCAAATATTCCCGCACCACCAATACTTATGGCATAAGAGTGCAAATCTTTAAAATGAGGTATGTTTAAAAGGTCTGCTCCAATTAGTGTTCCTAAAACTCCTGAAATATATGCAACAGGTGCCGCATTGTGATAAGACAGTAAAATTGCAGAAGCAGCTGCCACAAGAGGCGGTATAAAAGCAGGAAGAGTAATGCCTACTCCAGGAACAGGCTTTGCTAGAGCTTTTGCTACAATTGTTACTATTATGGTAGCTATTATAGTCGGGAGTAGTGGTGTCCTTGGCAAAAGGTACAAACTGAGAATGACGGGGACTACAGCTCCTCCTACATTTACTGCAATTACTTGTTCTTGTACGCGGGGAGGATAGTAAAAAAGGAATGGGGAAAAATACCGTTCTTCTTCATGGACAATAATTTTTTTTCGAGATATAGGAATGTTGATTACACTTCCTATTAAAGATAAACTAAAAACAAAAACTGCCATTTGGGGAGATAATCCCAATTTTGCAAAAGAAAAAGTTGTTGCGTGTACAAAAAAACTAAATATAAAAAAAGGAAACAACAGTATTAGAAAAAATATCCAAATTAAAGGCATTTCAAAAACCTCCTTAGAATTTGCTACTATATTGTTATAATATCATAAAAGCGATGAATACATCCATTATTTTATAAAATTCTTTTGTTTTTTATCAAAAAAGAATATAATATATTTGTCAATACTTATTTTGTGTGCTCTGTGCAAAACTTTGGAGGTAAACTGTGAACATTTGGCACGAAGCGACTGTGATAAAGGGGTGAGAAAATGATAACCAAAGAGATGATTGACAGGATAAATTTTTTATATCATAAATCTAAAAGTGAAGGACTTACAGAAGAGGAAAAAGAAGAACAAAGAAGATTAAGAGAAGCCTATGTTAAGGAAATTAAAGAAAGAGTGAAAAGAGAGTTAGACAATCTATTTGCTGATGCTTCTCATCATCACCATCATTGCCATCATCATGAGCACTAAGTAAGGGGGAGAGGAAAATGGATGAAAAAGTAAAAATAAAAGAGGAAATTCCTGAATACATTACTTTGGAGGAAGCTTTAACTTTAAATAAAAATCAAGTGAAGGAAAATTATAAGGAGTATATAAATTCAGTTTTTGTATCAATGCTTTCTATGCTTCAATTTGATAAACTTTTTGTAAGAGCCAAAGGGGTTTCTGTATGGGACAGTGAAGGAAATGAGTATTATGACTTTTTAGGTGGGTATGGTGCCTTAAATTTAGGGCACAATCCTGATGAGGTAATTGAAGCAGTTGAAAAAGTGAAGGACATGCCTAACCTTTTGCAGGCTTCTATAGGGAATCTTCCAGGTGTTCTTGCTCACAACCTTGCAAGAGTTACCCCAGGAAATTTAAAGAGGAGCTTTTTTTGCAACAGCGGGGCAGAAGCAGTTGAAGGAGCTTTAAAGCTTGCCAAGATTGCATCGGGGAAGAAAAAGATAGTTTACTGCGAGAACTCTTTTCACGGAAAGTCAATGGGGGCCCTCTCTGTAACCGGTAGAAGAAAATACCAAAAATATTTTGAACCTTTGGTGCCAGAGACTGTAGCTGTTCCCTTTGGGGATGAAAAAGCGTTGGAGGAAGCTTTAAAAGAGAAAGATGTAGCTGCTTTTATAGTTGAGCCCATTCAAGGAGAAGGTGGAGTTATCGTGCCGCCTGAGGGGTATTTAAGAAAAGCAAGAGAGCTTTGTACAAAGTACGAAGCATATCTCATTGTGGATGAGATACAGACAGGTTTTGGAAGAACAGGAAAAATGTTTGCTTGTGAGCATGAGGAAGTTGTGCCAGACATAATGACTCTTGCAAAATCTCTAGGTGGAGGAGTTATGCCAATAGGGGCATATATTACCACCGATGAGATATGGCAAAAAGCCTATGGTACAATGGAAAAAGCATTACTGCATACTTCTACTTTTGGCGGTAATACCTATGCTTGTGCAGCTGCGATTGCTTCAATACAAGCTATTATAGAGAAAAAACTTTCTGAGGCTGCCAAAGAAAAGGGTGAATACTTTTTAGGTCGACTGAAAGAATTAAAAGAAAAACATCCAAAACTTATAAAAGATGTTAGGGGAAAAGGACTTTTGATAGGAATAGAATTTAATCAACCGGAAGGAGGGCTTTTAGATAAGCTTTCAGGAGGAGCTATTTCTAAACTTTCAAGTGAATATATAGGCTCTTTGATTGCGGCAGAGCTACAGAACAAGCATAGAATTATAACGGCTTATACTTTAAACAATCCAAATGTTATAAGATTGGAACCGCCTTTAATTGTCACGAAAGAGCAAATTGACAAAGTGGTAGATGCTTTGGATGAAATTTTAACGCGCAATAGCAGTTTCTTGGGGATAACTGTTTCAGGTGCAAAAACAGTGTTAGGCTCTTTATTTAAAAGACAGTAAAGGAGGAAAGCTCTTTGAGCTTAAAAGATTTATTTGAAAAAGGGCTTACTTTTGATGAATTTATAGAGACTTCTGAAGATGATATTACAAGACAGCGTATCAGGGAAAGATATGATAAGACTGTTTTAGAAAAAGATGTGGCGCAGAAGATTGTTTCTTTACCTAAGGTAAATATTTTGGCCTTTGCTGAAACCTGGTGTCCAGATTCTCAAGTGAATGTGCCTATTGTGGCTAAAATTGCGAGTTATAATAAAACTTTTGAACTTAAAATTGTCAAGAGAGAAGGAAATGAAGAGTATATGAAACCTTACTATGTGGAAGGAAAGCCTAGGATACCTACATTTGTGTTTATGGATGAGAATTTTAAAGAATTTGGGCATTGGGTTGAAAGGCCACAAATTGTTAGGGAATTGGAGAAGAAAGAAGTTGCAGATTGGAAGAGAGATTACTTAAAAGGGAAGTATGATAGTGAAATAATTAGAGAAATTGTATATATTTTTCTCCGGCGTTAAGCCGGACTTTAAATTTTTTTCTGGGTTTAATTTAATAAGATTTTAGACGAAATTTAATATAAAAGGGCAAAAAAGGGTTTTTATTTATTGCATTTAAAACTTGAAAAAAACACAACAAAATGTATAATAGAAGACGTCGATATACAAAATATTGTGTTTTACACAAAGGGAGGTAAAATAAATGCTTCCAGCGTGGAACGAACAGAGGGAGAAGGTTTTTCTGGACAGGTATGCCTTAAAAGACAGAGAGGGCAAACCCGTTGAAAAAAAGCCTGAAGAGATGTTTAAAAGAGTTGCAAAAGCTATCGCTACAAATGAAAAAGAGGAAGAGATGTTTTATAAGGTGATGAGTGAATGGAAATTTATTCCTGGTGGTAGGATATTGGCTGGGGCGGGGACTGGCAGAGAGGTTACATATTTCAACTGCTTTGTAATACCCGTGGAAGCAAATGACCCTAAGAAGGGGAATGACAGCCGTGCCGCTATAATGGATACAATAGCTAAAATGTTGGAGATTAATTCAAGGGGCGGCGGCGTTGGAATTAACTGGAGCACATTAAGGCCCAGAGGTGCGTATGTGAAAGGGGTAGGGGGAACTTCATCGGGAGCAGTTAGCTGGATGCTAGCAGCCAATGAAGTTGCTACACAAGTTGAGCAGGGTGGAAGTCGTAGGGCAGCTTTGATGTTCATGCTCTGGGATTGGCATCCAGACATAGAAGAGTTTATAAAAGTAAAAAAAGACCTTACAAAGATGCAGCAGGCTAACCTTTCTGTGGCTGTTTCTGACGCTTTTATGGAAGCAGTAGCACAGGACAAGATGTGGAAGCTTGAGTTTCCAGATACTTCACATCCCAATTACGATGCCGAGTGGAAAGGAGACCTCAATGAGTGGAAAGCTAAGGGTTACCCTACTGTAGTATATAAAGAGATTCCTGCAAGAGAGCTCTGGAACAAAATTGTGACTGCTGCGTGGGAGTCTGCAGAACCGGGAGTAGTCTTTTTAGAAAGGTATAATAAATTGAGCAATACTTACTACATCACGAAGATAATTTCTACAAATCCTTGCGGAGAATTAGGCCTTGAACCTTACGGTGTTTGCAATTTAGGGGCTATAAACTTAGTTGCATTTGTAGAAAATGGGAAAATTAATTTTGAGGAATTAGAGGAAACTGTAAAGATCGCGGTGAGATTTTTAGATAATGTGCTTGATTTGGGAGCATATGTGCTTCCGCAAAACAAAGAGATGGCGCAGAAGCTTCGCAGAGTGGGATTGGGCTTGATGGGGCTTGCGGATGCTTTAATTCTTATGAACTTAAGGTATGGAAGTGAGGAATCCCTGAAGGCGACAGAAGAGATTGTGAGGAGAATAAGAGATGCGGCTTATAGGGCTTCTGTAGAATTAGCTAAAGAAAAAGGGCCTTTTCCTGAGTTTGTGGCTGATAAGTATTTGAAAGGCCAGTTTATACAAAGATTGCCAAAGGACATAAGGGATGAAATTGCTAAATACGGCATAAGAAATGCTACTATTCTCACACAAGCTCCTACTGGTACCACTTCCATTCTTGCAGGAGTGAGTTCGGGGATAGAGCCCAATTTTGCGAAGGAGTACGTAAGGAAAGACCGTACAGGTACTCATACAGTAAAGCACTGGTTGGCGGATTATCCTGCTTTTGTAAGCGCTCATGAAGTTACTCCAGAAGAGCACGTAAAAATGCAGGCCGTACTGCAGAAATACATTGATTCAAGCATTTCTAAGACTATAAATCTGCCAAGAACCGCCACGGTTGATGATATAGATAATATATATAGACTAGCTTATGAACTTGGATGTAAAGGGATAACGGTTTACAGAGACGGGTCAAGAGAAGGAGTGCTTGTGACAGATACTAAGCCTCAGGAGAAGACAAAGATAACTGAAAGGCCACCTGTGTTAAAGGGAATTACAAAGAGGATAGAAACTCCTCTAGGAAGAGCGTATGTGACTATAAACTTTATAGACAACAAGCCCTTTGAAGTATTTGTAAATATTGGACGAGCAGGCTCAGATGTGGCGGCCTTTACAGAAGCTATAGCAAGGCTAATTTCTCTTGCGCTAAGGGGAGGGGTAGCAGTAGAAGACATAATAGAGCAGTTAGTAGGAATAGGAGGAGCGACGACCATAGGCTTTGGAGAGAATAGGGTGCTCTCTGTTCCTGATGCTATAGGAAAAGCTCTGAGAAACGGATATGAACAGCAAGGAAATTCTGTTAAAGTGTCAGCTACAAATGTGGATATATGTCCTGTATGCGGCATGGCTACTTTTGTGTACACAGAAGGATGTAAGACCTGCCTTAACTGCGGTTATTCCCAGTGTTAACAATTGGGTCCCCTTGTCAAGAGGGGACCTAAATTTTTTTACACATGTTACACAGTTCGACATATTGCGATGGGTATTTGTGGTACAATTTCCTGTGACAGATGTCGTAAACAATTGTAAGCGTAAGAAGGATTTTTAAAATAAATGTAGAATACTTATATAATTCGGAAAAACGAGGGGATTAGTATGGGAAAGTACAGAGAGTACCTTTTCAATACTGCTCTAATTGCCACAGGTGGGTTGGTTTTTGCATTTGCGCTTTATCACTATGGATTAGGGATAGATTTTAGACTTTTTTTGATACTGCTCTTATTTGCTATAATTTTAGACAATCTTGGCATAATGTACACAGATATTAAGCTGTCTTTAAGCCCAAGTGTTGGAATTGCAGCCTTTTTGATTTTTGGTACAGTGGGTGCGGCTACTTTGATGGTGACATCTGTAATGTTTGATACCATCGTAATGAGAAGGAAGATAAAAAATGGCTTTTTAAATGGAGCGATGTTTGCGCTGTCTTACCTTCCTGCAGGATGGTTGTATGAATTCATGGGGGGAAAAATAGGCGAAATTTCTATTGCACAGGTTAAGTACATTTTAGTTTACGTGATTGTGAGCTTTTTGATAAACAATTTTATACTCTATTATGCTCTTAAGGTGCAGGGGAAAATATTGTTCAAAGAGTACTGGAATGAGAGTGTACTTTTAGAACTTGGCACATATGTGTTAATGGTGCCAGCAGCTATGTTGCTTGCATATGTGTATTTTAAACACAGCTTAATGTTCTTTGTATTGTCCCTTACGCCCCTCGTATTTATAGCTTATGTATTCAGAATGGTTAGAGATTTAGTTAAGGCAAATAAAAGGCTGAATGCCATATACGAAATGGTAAAAATGATAAATTCAAAGCTGGAGCTGGACCAGATATTAGATACTATCGTAGAAGTTATATCTCAAGTTGTAGCTGTTTCCGCAGCAGCTATATACCTCACAGATTCTAACGGAATTGCTACTTTAGTCAAAGCTGTTGGCGGTAAAGGGAAAGAAGGGTTTAGAGAGAGCTATTTCAAAGGAGAGGGCTTGATAGGCAAAGTAATATCTTCTAATAAGATAGTTGCCATAAAGAATTTAAAAGAAGATAGAAGCCTAGATAGAGAAAAGATTTTTGCCAATTACGGAAGCTTGATTGCTGCACCGTTAAGAAGTTCTGGAGTACCTATAGGATGCCTTTTGATATTGCATGTTGAAACGAATGCATTTGATGACGATTCAGTAAGAATTATAGAAATCATTGTAGATCAGGCTTCTGTCGCAATAACAAACGCTAAAAAGTATTACGAAGTAACGAGAAAGTCTATAACTGATCCCCTTACAAAAACTTATAACAGGCGCTACTTTAACGACGCTCTTATGGAAAATATAATGAGGGCAGATGAAAACAATGAGCCTGTAAGCCTTATAATGTTTGATTTGGACAATTTTAAGCAGATAAACGACACATACGGGCATTTGATTGGCGATGAGGTGTTAAAAGAAGTGGCAAGGCGCATAAAAAACAATGTGAGGAGCAATGACATTGTAGCGAGATTTGGCGGAGAAGAATTTGCTGTGATTTTGCCAAAGCTTACAGCAGAGCAAGCCTATATGATTGCAGAAAGAATCAGGACAGAGGTTTCTTCCAAGCCTATAAAAACTGAAAAAGGAGACATATACGTTACAATAACAGGTGGAGTTGCTGATTACCCGAGTAAAGCTGATTCTGCAGAAAAGCTTGTAAGCCATGCAGATAGAGCTTTATACGCGGGAGGAAAAAGCAAGGGCAGAAATAAAATTGCCATATATGAAGTCTAGAGGCCAGGGAATTTTTTCTTGGCTTTTTTATTTTACCTTTGTGCAAAAGTTTCGCATTGAAGTGAAAACTGTGCTATAATAAACCTTAGAACTAATTTCGGGGAGGTTTTTTCAAATGTTAAAAGGAGTTGCGGCATCGCCTGGAATAGCTATAGGCAAAGCTTTTTTGTATACCAAAGAAAAAGTGACAATAAATGTAGAAAAAATTGAAGAATCGAAAGTGGAAGAGGAAATTGCGAAATTTAGAAAGGCTTTGGAAGTTACACAGGAGGAGATAGAGAAAATCAAGGAAAAAGCTTTGAAAGAATTTGGAAAAGAAAAAGCAGAAATTTTTGAAGCACATTTGATGCTGGCAAGTGACCCCGAACTTATTGAAGGGGTAGAAAACATGATTAAAACAGAACTTGTAACAGCTGATAACGCAGTTAATAAGGTTATAGAGCAAAATGCTTCTGTGATGGAAAGTTTGAATGACGAATATTTGAAAGAGAGAGCTGTTGATTTAAGGGATGTGGGCAATCGCATAATAGAAAATTTATTGGGGGTAAAAAGTGTCAATCTTTCTGACCTTGAAGAAGAGGTTGTGGTCATTGCGAGAGACCTTACTCCTTCAGATACAGCTACTATGAAGAAAGAAATGGTTTTAGGGTTTGCTACAGACGTGGGAGGAAGGACTTCACATACAGCTATAATGGCTCGCTCTTTGGAAATCCCTGCAGTTGTGGGCTTAGGCAATGTGACTTCTCAGGTCAAAGCCGGGGACCTCGTTATAGTAGACGGATTAGAAGGGATTGTAATTGTAAATCCTGATGAAAAGACTGTAGAGGACTACAAAAGCAAAAAAGAGAGCTATGAGAAAAAGGTGGAAGGATTAAAGCAGTTAAAAGATTTGCCTGCAGAAACACCCGATGGAAAGAAAGTCATGTTGGCAGCAAATATAGGGACTCCCAAAGATGTAGCCTCAGCGTTAGCTAATGGAGCAGAGGGAGTAGGGCTTTTTAGGACAGAATTTTTGTACATGGACAGAAATAGCCTCCCTAGTGAAGAAGAGCAATTTGAAGCTTATAAGGAAGTTGTAGAAAAAATGGGAGGGAGGCCTGTCACTATAAGGACACTGGACATAGGAGGAGACAAAGAGCTTCCTTACCTTGATATGCCAAAAGAGATGAATCCTTTTTTGGGATACAGGGCTATAAGGCTTTGTTTGGATAGACCGGATATTTTCAAGACTCAATTAAGGGCTATTTTAAGAGCAAGCGCTTACGGAAATGTACAGATAATGTATCCCATGATTTCGTCTGTAGAGGAAGTGAGAAAAGCGAACTCTATTTTAGAAGAGGTAAAAGCTGAGCTTGATAGAGAAGGAGTAAAATACGATAAGGAGATAAAAGTGGGCATAATGGTAGAAATTCCTTCTGCGGCTGTGACGGCAGATATTCTTGCTAAGGAGGTAGATTTCTTTAGCATAGGGACTAATGACCTGACGCAGTATACGCTTGCGGTAGACAGGATGAACGAACATGTAAAAGAATACTATCAGCCCTTCCATCCGGCTATTTTGCGACTTGTAAAAATGGTGATTGACGCTGCCCATAAAGAAGGGAAGTTTGCCGCTATGTGCGGGGAAATGGCAGGAGACCCTCTTGCGGCTGTCATTCTTTTGGGATTAGGCCTTGATGAATTTTCCATGAGCGCAACTTCCATACCGGAGATTAAGAACATAATAAGAAATGTGGAGTATGAAAAAGCGAAAGAAATTGCAGAAAAAGCCTTAAACATGTCGGAAGCGAGAGAGATAGAAAAAATGATGAAGGACGTGATAAAAGATATTGGCTAAGTCTCTGGCTCTGCCAGAGATTTTTTATTAAAAAATTATCAAAAAAATAAAGGAAAATCTCAAAATGTATAGAATAATAAATATTAAAGACTATTTGCTAAAGAACAGGGGGATAATTATGAAGGATTACAAAACTAGCCAAATAAGGAATGTAGGATTAGTTTCCCATGGGGGAGCTGGAAAAACTACACTGGCAGAAGCACTTCTTTTTACCACAAAGGCCATCGATAGAATGGGAAGAGTAGAGAATGGCACAACGGTTTCCGATTACGACCCGGAGGAGATTGCAAGGCAAATTTCTATTTCTACTTCTGTAATTCCCATTGAGTGGAAAGACTGTAAAATTAATATATTAGACATGCCGGGATATTTTGACTTCTACGGGGAAGTGATGAGCGGTTTGAGGGTTTCAGACAGCGTAGTGATACCTGTGTGCGCTGCATCAGGAGTAGAAGTTGGAACAGAAAAAGTTTTTGACCTGGCCAAAAAGAGCAAATTGCCTATCATGTTTTTTGTAAACAAGATGGATAGAGAAAATGCGGATTTTTTCAAGACTCTAGACCAGTTGAGAGAGAAATTTGGGAACAAAGTAATTCCTCTGGCGTTTCCTATAGGGAAAGAGCAAAGCTTTACAGGATATGTTGACGTTATTACTCAGAAGGCATACGTTTACGACGAGAAAGGGGTAAAAGAGGCGGAAATACCTGCTGACTTAATGGATAAAGTGCTGTCTGCCAGAGAAGAATTAATTGAAAGCGTTGCTGAAAACGATGAAACTTTGATGGAAAAGTATTTTAACGGCGAAGAATTCACTTTGGAAGAAATAAAAGAAGGGATTAAAGCTGGTATTAAAATGGGAGATTTGATGCCTGTACTCTGCGGTTCTAGCCTTAAGAACATAGGTGTAGATAATTTGCTCAATGCAATAGTGGAGTTTCTGCCATCGCCTTTGGAGATAGAAAGAGAAGGGGAGAAAGTTAAAGAGGATGGCCCTCTCTCTTTAGTAGTTTTCAAAACAATAGCAGACCCTTATGTGGGCAGGCTTTCAATATTTAAAGTGATTTCTGGGGTTTTGAAGCCAGATACAGTCCTTTTTAATTCTAATAAAAAAGCTCAAGAAAAAATTTCACAGATATTCTTTTTAAGAGGTAAAAAGCAAATACCTGCTTCTCAAATAGTTGCTGGAGATATAGGAGCAGTCTCAAAGCTACAGGTCACTCTCACAGGAGATACTTTGTGCGACCCATCTAATCCTATGGTTCTCCCTTCCATCGAATTTCCCGTCCCTAATCTGGCTTTAGCAATTGAACCAAAGTCCAAGGGAGATGAAGAGAAAATAAGCAATGGGCTTCAGAGATTACAGGAGGAGGACCCCACTTTTAAAGTAGAGAAAAATCTGGAGACAGGGCAAGTGATAGTTTATGGCATGGGTGAACAGCACATTGAAGTGATTTCCAAAAAGCTCATGAGCAAGTTCGGTGTAGAATGCACTCTTTCTGACCCCATTGTTCCATATAGGGAGACTATTAAAGGGAAAGTCAAAGTTGAAGGAAAGCACAAGAAACAGACAGGTGGACACGGTCAGTACGGCCATGTGTGGATAGAGTTTGAGCCTAATCCCAACAGCGAATTTGAATTTGAGGACAAGATTTTTGGCGGAGCGGTTCCCAAGCAGTACATCCCAGCGGTAGAAAAGGGTTTGAGGGAGAGCATGAGAGAAGGAGTGCTGGCTAGATACCCTGTTGTGAATATTAAAGCTACACTGGTGGATGGGTCTTATCATCCAGTAGACTCTTCAGAGTTGGCTTTTAAGATTGCAGCCTCCATTGCGTTTAAAAAAGGTATGGAACAAGCAAATCCAGTGCTTTTAGAGCCCATCATGAGAGTCGAGGTGATAGTGCCTGAAGAATATATGGGAGACATCATAGGGGACCTGAACAAGAGAAGGGGAAGAATACTTGGAATGGAAGCCCATGGAGGAATGGAGATAATTACAGCAGAAGTGCCTTTGGCAGAAATGAATAGGTATGCGACGGATTTACGGTCTTTGACACAAGCAAGAGGAGATTTTAGAATGAGTTTTGCGCGCTATGAAGAGGCTCCGCCTAACGTTGCTCAGAAAATAATAGAGGAAAGGAAAAAATTAAAAGAAAAAGAAGAAGGCTAAGCCTGCTTAAGCAGGCTTCTTTTTTCTTGAGGGGAAATAAGGTATAATATAAGAAAACCCTTTTTATTAAGGAGGATTTTATGGATCTTAAAAAAGAAGCATTAAAACTTCATAGAGAAAATAAAGGGAAAATAGAAGTTGTAAGTAAAGTACCTGTAAAAAATGAGGAAGACCTTTCTTTAGCTTATACTCCTTATGTAGCAGAGCCGTGTAAAGAAATTGAAAAGGATAAAGACCTGGTCTATGAATATACTGTGAAAGGACACATGGTAGCAGTAGTTACAGATGGTTCTGCGGTGCTAGGGCTTGGCAATATTGGACCTTACGCGGCGCTCCCTGTCATGGAAGGGAAAGCAGTTTTGTTTAAGGAATTTGGCGGTATTGATGCTATTCCAATATGCCTTGCGACGCAAGATGTAGATGAAATCATAAGAACAGTGCTAAATATCGCTCCTACTTTTGGAGGAATTAACCTTGAGGATATTTCTGCTCCTCGTTGTTTTGAAATAGAGAAAAGACTCGATGAAATGCTGGATATACCTGTATTTCACGACGATCAACATGGGACAGCTATAGTGACTTTCGCAGCTTTAGTAAATGCCTTAAAAATTGTAAAAAAGTCTCTTTATGAAATTGTTGCGGTAGTGAATGGAGCTGGAGCGGCAGGTGTTGCTATTTCTAAATTTTTAGTTAATGCTGGGGTAAAAGATGTAATAGTTTGCGACAGAAGTGGCATCATATATGAAGGAAGAAAAGACCTGGATTCTTCAAAACAAAAGATTGCTAAAATTACCAATAAAAAGAAAATTAAAGGGACATTGAAGGAGGCTTTAGAAGGTGCTGATGTTTTCATAGGAGTATCAGGACCTAATCTCTTGACAAAGGAAATGGTAAAAAAGATGGCTAAAAAACCTATTGTCTTTGCACTGGCTAATCCAGTTCCCGAAATACACCCTGAAGAGGCAAAAGAAGCGGGAGCTTATGTGGTGGGGACGGGCAGGTCTGACTTTCCTAACCAGGTCAATAATGTGCTGGCTTTTCCAGGAGTTTTTAAAGGTGCTTTGAGGGTAAGGGCGACTACTATAAACGAAAGGATGAAACTTGCAGCAGCGTATGCTATAGCTAATACTATCTCAGAAGAGGAACTTTCGAGTGAATACATACTACCGAAGCCTTTTGATAAAAGGGTAGCTGAGAATGTGGCTTATGCTGTTGCAAAAGAAGCAATTAATACAGGTGTTTCTAGAATTACTAAATTTGATTAGAGGTGTTGTGGTATGAAGAAAGGTCAAAAATTTTTTAAAGGCAAACTTTACAAATCCCTTCGCTCAGGTTTTTTTGAAGAAGAAGTATATGAAGTTTCGAATAAAAAGGCATTTAAGAATAAAAGCAATTTTTCTAACCTCCTAAACCAGGAAGAGGTGCAGGAAACCTTGGATGAAAGGGAAGAAAACTATGAAAATGAATGAAAATTGAAGAAAATTTTAGAATGAAAGAGATATTTTTATTATTCGATGAAAATACTAGCAAAAATGGCTTGTTTTAAGCCAAAAAAGAAATTGACGGGGGAGAGGAAAAGTGAAAAAATATAAGTGAAAGTCAAAGAAAGTCAAAGTAAAATACGCAGGAAATGTGGTGATGGGGATGGCGAGGCTTAGTGACTTGATTGAAAATTTCATTAAAGAGTTGATGGAGGAAGCAGGGAAGCATTATGTGGAAATTCAGAGGAATGAATTGGCAAATGTGTTCAATTGTGCGCCATCTCAAATAAATTATGTACTGGAAACGCGCTTTACTATAGACAAAGGCTACATCATAGAGAGCAAAAGAGGTGGCGGCGGATACATCAAAATCTACAAAGCTTCTGTTTCAAATAACTGGATAAATCAGGTTATAGAAAATGTAGGAGATAGCATTTCTGAGAGCAAAGCCAAGTATTATATTGATGCACTGCTGGACCACAATTTCATAACGGCCAGAGAGGCTAGTTTAATGAAAGCTGTAATGAATGATAAAATTCTTCCTTTTTCGCAGGAAGAGAAGAACGCCTTAAGGGCAATACTTTTAAAGGCCTTTTTAATGGAAGTTGCCCGCCACAAGTAGAGGAGGGATTCTTATGATGTGCGATAAATGCAAGATAAGGCCTGCTACTGTTCACTATACTAAGATAGTAAATGGCGTAAAGACAGAAATGCATCTTTGTGACCAATGTGCTGCTGAAGAGGGAATTTTGAATACAGAAGTCTTCTCCAGCTTTACTCCGTTTTCAGTGCAAAACCTCCTCTCCGGGTTGATGGATTTTCTGCCCGGAATAGAGGATTTTACGAAAAAGCCCTTGAAGTGTAACTACTGCGGAATGACTTACGAGGATTTTAAAAGGATTGGGAGACTTGGATGCAGCCATTGTTACACAGCTTTTGCAGAAGAATTAAATCCTCTTATACGCAGAATACACGGTAGCACTGAACACAGAGGGAAAATTCCTAAAAAAGCCGGCGGTAAGATGAGAGTAAAGAGGCAGATTGAGGAATTAAGGCAGCAGCTTGAAAAAGCCATAAAAGAAGAAGCTTATGAAAAAGCGGCAGAGCTCAGAGATAAAATAAGAGAACTGGAAAAAGAACTAGGAAAGTAGGTGAGAACATGCTACAATATGATAAAGACGTAGTGTTATCCAGTCGAATTAGGTTGGCTCGCAATGTAAAAGACATTCCTTTTCCAACTGTCATGACTGAAGAACAAGGCAAAAAAGTCATTGAGCTCGCCAGGAAGGCAATTCTAGGCAGCAATACTATCCTATCCACCCAATTTACGGAGTATGAGATGAAAAAGTTGACCCCTTTAGACAGGCAGGCATTGGTTGAAAAACACCTTATAAGCCCTGACCTTTCTCAAAATATAAAAACCGGATATGCTCTTATAAAAGACGATAATACTGTGAGCATCATGGTAAATGAAGAAGACCATTTGAGGATACAATGCATTCTGCCGGGTTTGAAGCTTGATGAGAGCTGGGATATGGCTGACAAAATTGATGATTTAATTGAAGAGACGATTGACTATGCTTACGACGAAAAGATAGGATACTTAACTTCATGCCCTACAAATGTCGGCACAGGGATAAGAGCTTCAGTTATGGTACATCTTCCAGCTTTAACAATAACCGGGCAGATAAGCAATATTCTAAATTCTGTTTCTAAAATAGGGATGGCAGTAAGGGGTATATACGGAGAAGGCACTCAAGCTTTAGGAGATATATACCAGATTTCCAATCAGGTAACTTTGGGGCAGAGTGAAAAAGAGATAATAGAAAATATCGAAGGAGTTGCTAAACAGATAATTTCAAGCGAAAGAAGAGCAAGGGAGGAACTTTACAAAAAACAAAGAGTTCAGATAGAGGACAGAGTAGGAAGAGCATTTGGTATCTTGTCTCATGCCAAAGTGATGTCCACCAAAGAGTACATGACTTTGATGTCTGACGTAAGGCTTGGGATTGTTTTGGGAATATTAAGTGTGGACCTTGATAAACTCGACAGACTCACCACTCAAATACAGCCTGCTAATCTCCAGAAGATTTACGGCATGCAACTTAACCCTTATGAGAGGGATGTGAAAAGAGCTGAATATGTGTCCACTCAGTTAAATAAAAAAGAATAATTTCGGGAGGTGTTAATATGGCCATGTTTGGCAGGTTTACAGAAAGGGCTCAAAAGGCTCTTTATCTAGCTCAAGAGGAAGCAAGGTCTTTTTACCATAACTATGTTGGAACAGAGCACATCCTATTAGGTTTACTTAAAGAGGACGAAGGGATTGCAGCAAGAGTTTTAAAAAAATTGGGAGTGACTTATGAGGCTACAAGAGAAAAAGTCCTTTCTTTAATTGGAATGGGGAACATTCCTGGAGATGTAGTAGGCTATACGCCGAGAGCTAAAAGGGTTCTGGAACTTAGCTTGAGTGAAGCCAGGAGATTTAACACAAGCTATGTGGGCACAGAGCACATTTTGCTTGGGCTTTTAAGAGAAGGAGAAGGAGTTGCCGTAAGGATTTTAATGGAGCAGGGAATAGATTTTAACAGAGTGAGAGAAGAGATTGTAAAAATGCTAAGCGAGGAACCAGCAGCTGGGCCTTCTAAAGTTTCAAAAGCTAAAAACACCAATACTCCTACTCTCAATCAGTTTGGAAGAGACTTGACTGACCTTGCAAGAGACGGAAAACTTGACCCTGTGATAGGAAGAGAGAAGGAAATTGAAAGGGTAATACAGATTTTGAGCAGGAGGACAAAAAACAATCCTGTGCTCATAGGAGAGCCGGGAGTTGGTAAAACTGCCATCGTAGAAGGACTGGCTCAAAAAATTGTCGAGGGTGAAGTTCCTGAGATATTAAAGGATAAAAGAGTGGTTACCCTAGATTTAGCTTCACTGGTTGCTGGAACTAAATACAGAGGAGAATTTGAAGATAGATTAAAAACTGTAATAAATGAGGTAATAAAGGCAGGAAATGTTATACTTTTTGTAGATGAGATGCACACATTAATAGGTGCTGGAGCTGCTGAAGGTGCAATAGATGCTTCCAACATCTTAAAGCCTGCTCTGGCAAGAGGAGAAATTCAGGTAATTGGTGCTACCACATTGGATGAATACAGAAAATATGTGGAAAGAGACCCGGCTTTAGAAAGAAGATTCCAACCCATAATGGTAGAAGAGCCTACTGTAGAAGAGACGATTGAAATACTAAAAGGGCTAAGAGACAAATATGAAGCTCACCACAGAGTTAAAATTACTGATGAGGCATTGGAAGCAGCAGCAAAGCTTTCTCACAGGTACATCACAGACAGGTTCCTTCCAGATAAGGCGATTGATTTGATAGATGAAGCTGCCTCTCGAGTGAGATTAAAAACCGTCACTGCTCCTCCTGAGATAAAAGAATTGGAGGACAAGATTAACGACCTCATAAAGGAAAAAGAAGAAGCTATAAGGACTCAGGAATATGAAAAAGCTGCTAAAATAAGGGACGAAGAACAGAAATTGAGAGAACAGCTGGAGGAATTAAAAGCTAAATGGCAGCAGAATTCTCTCTCTGAAGAAAAGAGCGTTGGTCCAGAAGAAATAGCCCAAGTCGTATCCATGTGGACTGGAATACCTGTGAAGAAGCTAGCAGAAGAAGAGTCAGAGAGACTCTTACACTTGGAAGAAATACTGCATGAAAGAGTAATCGGACAGGACGAAGCAGTAGAGGCAGTGGCAAAGGCTATAAGAAGGGCAAGAGTAGGGTTAAAAGATCCAAAAAGGCCGATAGGGTCCTTCATATTCTTAGGACCTACAGGTGTTGGTAAGACGGAGCTCAGTAAGGCTTTAGCAGAAGCTCTGTTTGGCGATGAAAATGCCATGATAAGATTAGATATGTCAGAATACATGGAAAGGCATACAGTTTCAAAACTCATAGGCTCTCCTCCAGGTTATGTGGGCTTTGAAGAAGGAGGACAGCTTACAGAAAAAGTAAGAAGGAGACCTTATTCAGTGATACTCTTGGACGAGATTGAAAAAGCGCATCCAGATGTTTTCAACATTCTCCTCCAGATACTTGAAGACGGAAGGTTGACTGACTCTAAGGGAAGGACTGTAGATTTCAAAAACACAGTTATAATCATGACATCAAATGTCGGTGCAGAACTATTGAAGAAGCAGACTACACTTGGATTTATGCCACAGGAAAAAGAGGACAAGGCTTCTTTTGAGAAGATCAAAGAGACATTGATGGCAGAGCTTAGAAAAACCTTCAGACCAGAGTTTTTAAACAGGGTAGACGAAATAATTGTCTTCCATCCGCTTTCTAAAGAGCACATTGAGAAGATTGCCGACATAATGATAAAGGAATTGAATAAGAGGTTAGAGGAAAACAACATTAAGCTAGAGTTTACTCCGGAAGCTAAAGAAGAAATCATCAAACAAGGTTACGACCCCAACTACGGCGCAAGACCTTTGAGACGGGTTATACAGAGGATTGTAGAAAATCAGCTGTCTGAATTGATGCTTCAGGGAGAAGTCAAACCAGGTGATGAGCTCATCGTCACAGCTGAAGATGGAAAGATAAAGTTTGTCAAAAAGGATGTGGTTCAAAAGGCTTAGCCGACTGGCTAGGCCTTTTTTATTTTTTTGCACAAGGACAAATAAAAGCACATATTGTTAGTAAAGTGAGCTGGTGTGTTTTTTAAGATGAGGGGGGATTTTGTTGGAGACGAGGGAAATTGCGTCTCAAAGAAGAAAAAATTTGTATTTGGGAATAGAGTTAAAAAAATTTCTAAAATATTTAGGACCCGCTTTTATTGTGAGCGTTGCCTATGTTGACCCGGGGAATTTTGCGACAAACATAAGCGGAGGTTCTCTTTTTGATTATCACTTGATATGGGTCATACTCTGGAGCAATGTCATAGCCATATTTCTGCAGATACAGTCGGCAAAGCTCGGTATTGCCACAGGATACAATTTGCCAGAGATGTGCAGCATAATATTTCCGAGGAAGTGGAATTGGTTTTTGTGGATAACGGCAGAATTAGCTGCTATGGCTACAGACCTTGCAGAATTTTTAGGGGGGACTATGGGACTTTACTTGCTTTTTCACATTCCCATGACGTATGCTGCTTTCTTGACAGGAGTGGTGACATTTGCAATAGTGTACATGGAAAAATATGGGCAGAAAGTGGTGGAGGGTATTATTTTTGGTTTAGTGGCAGTCATAAGTCTTGCTTACGCCTTTGAGCTTTTTATTGCAAGGCCTGATTGGAGCAAAGTTTTATACCATACTTTCATTCCTTCTATTCCCAATAAAGACGCTATGCTGATTGCCGTAGGTATATTGGGTGCTACTGTAATGCCTCATGTTATATATTTGCACTCTCAATTAGTGCAGTACAGAAACAAGGATGGCAGTCTACAGGCTAAGAAAGAGCATTTAAAAATGGAGAAAATAGATATACTTGTTGCTATGAACACAGCGTTTATAATAAATGCAGCAATGCTTATAGTGTCAGCGGCAGTTTTTTACAAAAACGGTATTGTCATTGAATCCATAGAAGAAGCTCATAAAACGCTGGAACCGCTGTTAGGGGTCTTCTCAAGCTGGGCTTTTGGAATTGCTCTTTTGGCGTCAGGTTTTTCTTCCTCTGCAGTAGGGACTATGGCAGGACAGACGATAATGAAAGGATTTGTAGGTCTTAATATTCCGCTTAATGTAAGAAGGCTTGTCACAATGGTTCCAGCTATTACAATAATTGCTCTGGGAATTGATCCGTTGAAAAGTTTGATAGTGAGTCAGGTGGTATTAAGTTTTGAACTGCCTATGGCTATCATCCCTCTCCTTCTTATTACCTCTAATAAAAAATTTATGAAGGAATTTGCTGATACGCCTTTGGAGAGGATTATGGGAGTGTTAGTGGCCTCTTTTGTGATGATATTGAACGGGTTACTTCTTTATTTAACTTTAAAGGGAGAAGTTTAAGTGGTATAATTTAAACAAGCAAAGCATTTTTGAAAGATGGTGGAGAGATGAAGAAGTCGACCACAAAATTTGTATGCAGAGAATGCGGATTTGAGAGCAGTAAATGGCTGGGCAGATGCCCTAATTGCGGCAGCTGGAATTCTTTTGATGAAGAGATAGTAGGGGATTTCAAAGAAAAAAAGGTTAAAAGCAGGAATAGCAAAAACTTATACTTGTTAAGAGAGGTTGTATCTTCTGAAGAAGAGAGGATAAAGACAGGTATTGAAGAATTTGACAGAGTACTAGGGGGCGGCATTGTAAGAGGTTCCTTGGTGCTCATAGGAGGAGACCCAGGGATAGGGAAGTCAACGCTTTTGCTTCAGGTAGCTGGAAATGTTTCAGAAAAGTTTACGGTGTTATATGTATCTGGTGAGGAATCCCCCCAGCAAATCAAGCTGAGGGCTGATAGAATTTTAAAAGAGAGGCAGGATTTATACCTTTTGTGTGAGACGAATATAGATGTGATAGAGGAAAAAATTGAAGAGATACGTCCGGATTTTGTGATAGTAGATTCTATTCAGACCATGTACACAGAGGAAAGTGAGACAATACCTGGCAGCATTTCTCAGGTGAGATACGCTTCTCAAAAGCTTATGGCTATTGCGAAAGAAAAAAATATAAGCGTTTTTTTGATAGGGCATGTCACAAAGGAAGGAGCTATAGCAGGGCCCAAGGTTCTTGAACACATGGTGGACACGGTTCTCTATTTGGAGGGCGATGCCAGCCATTCTTTTAGAGTGTTAAGGGCTGTTAAAAATAGGTTTGGAGCAACTCACGAAATAGGAGTTTTTGAGATGCAAGATAAAGGGCTTGAGGAAATCCGCAATCCCTCTGAATTTATACTGATGAGCAGGCCTAAAGGGGTTGCCGGTACAGCGATTGTGTCTTCTCTCCAGGGGACGCGCCCTATTTTGATGGAAGTTCAGGCGCTTTTGAGCTACACATCTTTTGGTATGCCGAGGAGAATGGCGACAGGTTTTGATTACAACAGGTTTATTCTGCTTCTTGCGGTAATGGAAAAAAGATTGGGGCTTAATTTTTCAAATTTTGATGCGTATGTAAATGTGACAGGGGGGATAAAAATTCAGGAGCCGGCAGCCGATTTGGGCGTAATAGCTGCTTCTTTGTCAGGATATTATAACATCCCTTTGCCAGAGGATGTTTGTTTCGTCGGAGAAGTAGGTTTAGCTGGAGAAGTAAGGGGTGTTGGCAATATTGACAAGAGAATCAACGAAGCTAAAAAGATGGGGTTTTCTAAGGTTTTTATACCTCATATGAAAGCCAAAGAAGAAGGGATTGAGGTAATAAAGGTCAAAGATATAAAAGAGGTAATGGAATTTGTAAGAGGGTTGTAAAAAAAGCGCCTTAAAAGGCGCTTCTTATAACATGTTAAAAATTCCTAGAGTATTTAGCTCTTTGTGCTTTTTAAGGAGTATGTCGTAAAAATTAAGGCCTAATACATTGCATAAAGCGATTATGTAGAAGATGTTATTGCCTATTTCAGCTTCCAGCACTTCTTTGCAATTTTCACAGAGCTGACCTTCTACATGGGTTTTAAAATATTTGCGGGCATCCTCTAAAGTGGCATCAGGAGGAGTTTCCTGCTTGCTGGCATTTATTCTTATGCAACCGCATTCGGTCACCGACTTCGCTACTGCTCTGTTTATACGGGCACTGCTTTCTTGAATTTTAGTGAGAATGTCTATTATGCTTCTGTGGCGCAAAAGATATTCATCTACTGTGTTTTGGAGGTCGTCTACAATAATGTCTTTCATTTTGGTCCACTCCCGTTCTTTTTAGGTTTTCTTGATTTTATTATAGACTCAAAGATGATGCATGTCAATATTTAGAATGGCATTTCATAGTATTAATTGCAATTTTAATCATTTGTATCTTAACACATAAATTGACAATTGCTCCACATAAGTAGTATACTGAAGGTAAGCCCTTCATTATTCATGTAAAAATTTTGGCAAATTTTCTTCCAATTTGCTTATAATATTTAAAAAAATAGCCAATAATATAGGATAGGAGGTGAGATGGTGTTTTATAAAATTGCAAGAGGAGTTATAGGTATATTAGGATTAGCGTTGGGCTTTGAATTGGTAAAATTTCTATTGAGTTTAAGCGTATTTCAAAGTTTTGTACCAAGTAAATTGCCTTACCTGACTACCACGATAATTTATGGGGCAGGAACTCTTATAGTCGGAATTATATTTTATATAGTGTCACCTGTTTTCATAAAGTGGGCAAGAGACTTTGAGCAGTGGCTGGAAGCGAAATTGCAGAATATGCCGATTGACGAGATTTTGATAGGGGCTTTTGGCTTGATAATAGGCCTTATCGTGGCGAATTTGCTGAGTGCTCCCTTGTATCCGATTTTCATAGTTGGGAAAATAGTTCCTATACTGCTGAATTTATTTCTTGGTTACCTGGGGATAAGGATTTCTCTCAAGAAAAAAGAAGAGCTTTTGAATATTTTTTCTTTCATGAAAAAATTGGGGTCTCAGAAGGGCAATAAAAATGAATACGGTGGAATACCCAAAATTTTGGATACTAGCGTCATTATTGATGGGAGGATATTTGATATATGCAAGACTGGGTTCATTGAAGGGCCGCTCATCATACCGTCTTTTGTACTAGAAGAGTTGAGGCACATCGCTGACTCTTCTGATACTTTAAAAAGAAACAGAGGAAGAAGGGGATTGGATGTACTAAATAGGATACAGAATGAGCTTAACATAAAAGTGGAGATAGTGGATAAGCATATAGATGCTACAGAAGTGGATACAAAGCTTTTGAAACTAGCTCAGATGCTGAAGGGCAAGATAATCACAAATGACTATAATTTAAACAAAGTGGCAGAATTTCACAGAGTACCTGTCCTCAACATAAATGAGCTTTCCAATGCAGTAAAACCCATTGTGCTGCCGGGAGAAGAAATGGTGGTGCAGATAATAAAAGATGGCAAAGAAGCAGGGCAGGGAGTGGGTTATCTAGATGACGGAACCATGATTGTGGTGGACGGAGGGAAAAAATTTATTGGAAGCACTATTGAGGTGCTTGTGACAAGCGTTTTGCAGACTGCTGCAGGAAGAATGATATTTGCAAAGCCAAAGCAGGCAGAACAGGAAAAAGCGATTTGACACAGGGTTTCCTGTGTTTTTTTGTTTAGAAAATGGTATAATTGGTTTGTAGAATATTTTATAAGAGGGATAGTAAATGAATGTGAGCGCTGTAATAGTAGCCGCTGGAAGAAGCACTAGAATGAATAAAAGTTTGAATAAAGTTTATCTTTCAATTGCAGGTAAACCAGTGCTTTATTACTCTATTAAGGCATTTGATGAAATTGAATGGATTAAAGAAATAATTGTGGTCACTTCTCCAGAAGAGACGGAGTATTGTCAGGAGAACGTCTTGGAGAAATTTTATTGGAATAAGCCTTTTAAAATTGTAAAGGGGGGTGAAGAAAGGCAGTATTCTGTTTACAACGGAATTTCTGTGGTAGATAAAGATTGTGAAATTGTCGCTATACACGACGGAGCAAGGCCTTTGGTGACTAAAGAGATTATAATGGAAGCTATAAAAGCAGCTTATCTTTACAAGGCTGCAGCTGTTGGAGTTCCTGTGAAAGACACCATAAAAGTGGCAGATGAAGATAATTTCATTTTAGATACTCCTGACAGGAGATACCTGTGGGCTATTCAAACTCCCCAGGTATTTGAAAAAGAATTGATAGTGAAAGCTCACAGGAAAGCTCTTGAAGAGGGCTTTTTGGGTACAGATGACAGCGTTTTGGTGGAAAGGATGGGATTTAAAGTTAAACTAGTGGAAGGGGATTATAAAAATATCAAAATAACTACTCCAGAAGATTTGGTCGTGGCAGAACTTTTTTTGAGAAAATAACCTTTTTTGAGTTTCCTCATATAATTTAGTAGGACTGTTACCTACTAAATTGTATGAGGGTGATATCTATGAATAATCCTGTGGTTTTTTTACACGGAATATTTGGATCTATTTTTACTCCAACGCCTTTAGGCAAGATATGGAGCTTTGGGCCAGCGGCTAACATATATGCACCTTTTATAGAAGATTTGCAAAAGATAGGCTTAGTAGAAAATAAGAACTTATTTGTATGCTACTATGAATGGTGGAGAAAAATACCTGATGCTGTTGATAAGCTTATACTGGCGATTGAAGAGGCAAAGGCAAAGACAGGAAGCAGCAAAGTAGACCTCGTCTGTCACAGCATGGGTGGGCTTTTAGCAAGAAGTTACCTTCAAAGCGATAAGTACCAGTTTGACGTGGATAAGCTGATACTTTTGGGTACGCCTAATCTCGGCGCTGCCAATGCATATTATGGTTGGGAAGGCGGAACAGTACCTCCAGATGATGAGGATTTTGTAAATATGCTCTTTAGAGGATTTTTGTGGATTTTTTCTAAGATTAAAGGAGAAAAAGATGCGGTAACTGTGATAAGAAAATACATCCCGTCAATAAAGGATTTGATGCCCTCTAAAGAGTACGGCAGTTATCTTTTCATGTATCCTGTAAGGTATGAGAAGATATTGTTTAAAAATATCGAATACATGAAGGTGATTAACGATTTTTTAAATGACCTCAATGAGAAGGCGGACATATTGTATGAAAGGGTGAGAAGTGTTTATCTTTTTGCTGGAGAAGGCGTTTATACTAATAAATTCATTCAGGTGGAAAAGTCTGAGAGCGAAGTGGTGTGGCCAGATGGAAAGCCTGTCGGGGTTATAAGGGATGACAAAGGGGATGGGACAGTTTTGACAAAAAGCGCCTTGGGGATAAACGGCGAGGAAATTGTGCTGAAATCAAGTCACATAGGAATCTTGAAAGATTCTGTCTCTTATTTGGGGGAGATTTTGGGTATTAGAGAAAAACCTTCCATATCTCTTTTGGAGAAGGCTATTTCATACTTGAGCATTATAACGGATAAGAAGATTGTTGTGCTTGATAGAAGCAAAAAAATAAAAACTTACGATGTGTTTGGAAAGTACAATTGGCATGTGTGCTTTGAGCCGGAAGGAGTTTATAAAATTTCAATAAAGGAGCCTGGGATGTCTGAATTTTATATTGAGACTAATAAAAAAACCGTAGAGAAAAAATTTAAGTCCTCTCGCCTGTCAAGAGGGGCAGAATTTACTTTAGAAGTGGATGAGGAAGGAAACTTTAAAATGAGGGATGGGTAAAATGAGAGTAGGGATAGGATATGATGTCCACAGGTTTGAAGAAGGAAAAAAATTGATGCTCGGAGGGATAGAAATCCCCTTTGAAAAAGGGTTAAAGGGGCATTCTGATGGAGATGTTCTTATTCACGCTTTAATTGATGGGATTTTGGGAGCTGCGGGTTTGGGAGATATTGGAGAACATTTTCCTGATACAGATGTGGCCTATAAGGAAGTAGACAGTAAAATACTTTTAAAAAGGGTGTTGGAATTAGTGAGTGAGCACTATGTTGTGAACAACGTGGATTGCATAGTTGTAACCGAAAGGCCCAAGCTTTCTCCTTATAAAGACAGAATAAGGACAAGCCTTGCAGAATTGCTTGGTGTTAGCAAAGAAAGAGTGAATGTCAAAGCAAAGACGGAGGAAGGATTGGGATTTACAGGAAGAGAGGAAGGCATAAAGGCTTATGCTGTAGTATTACTGGAGGAAAGGTATTGACATATAACCTGCCGTAAAATACAATCTACTTAAAAAATCTCGTACATAGGAGGGTAAAGAGAGTGAGACTGTCACAGTTACTAATGCCAACTTTAAGAGAAGTTCCTGCTGATGCTGAAATTCCAAGCCATGTCCTTATGTTAAAAGCAGGATTGATGAGGAAATTAGCAGCTGGAATATATGTGTATCTGCCTTTAGGAAAAAGAGTACTAAAAAAAGTGGAAGAGATAGTTAGAGAAGAAATGGACAGAGAAGGAAGTCAGGAAGTCTTGATGTCTGCTTTGATTCCTGCAGAGCTTTTTAAGGAAACGGGAAGATGGGATGTGTTTGGACCCGAAATGTTTAAGCTTAAAGACAGAAATGAGAGAGATTTTTGTTTGGGACCAACTCACGAAGAAGTCTTTACAGACCTTGTAAGAAATGAAGTGAAATCATATAGACAGCTTCCCCTCATACTTTACCAGATTCAAACTAAATTTAGAGACGAGAGGCGTCCGCGCTTTGGTGTGATGAGGAGCAGAGAGTTTATAATGAAGGACGCTTACAGCTTTGATGCTGATTGGGAAGGACTAGACGAATCTTTTAATAAAATGTACAGGGCGTACTGCAGAATATTTGACAGGTGTGGTCTTAAATATCTGGTGGTGGAAGCCGACCCTGGAGCCATGGGAGGAAGAGATTCAAAAGAATTCATGGTGATATCCAGTGTTGGAGAAGCGGTGATAGCTTACTGCGACAGCTGTGGATACGCTGCCAATGAGGAGAAGGCCGAGTGTTTAATAGAAAGTCGGGATGAGGAGATGCTTGAGATTGAAAAAGTTTATACTCCCAATGTCAAGACTATAGAAGAACTGGTAGACTTCTTAAAAATTTCTCCTAGCAAATTTGTAAAAACTCTCATATACAAAGCAAAAGGCAAAGTTGTAGCAGCTTTGGTTAGAGGCGATAGAGATATAAACGAGACAAAGCTTTTGAATGTTTTGAGCATAAGGGAAGAGGAACTGGAATTGGCTGATGGAGCTTTAGTGGAAGAAGTCACAGGGGCGAAGGTGGGCTTTGCTGGTCCCTTGGGATTGAAAGGAGAAGTGACTTTAGTTGTAGACAGCGAAATACCACAGTTGAGGAACTTTATCGTGGGAGCCAACGAGACAGATTACCACATAAAAAATGTAAATTATGGCAGAGATTTTAAAGGCGATATCGTAGCAGATATTAAAAGCGTCGTAGAAGGAGATAGGTGCCCAAGGTGTGGTGCTCCTCTTAAAATTGCTAGAGGAATTGAGGTTGGTCATATTTTTAAGCTAGGCACAAAGTACAGCGAGGCGCTAGGAGCTACTTACACAGATGAGGAAGGGAATGAAAAGCCAATTGTAATGGGATGCTACGGCATTGGAATTAACAGAACTGTAGCTGCAATTATAGAACAGCACCACGATGAAAAAGGCATAATATGGCCTATGAGTGTAGCGCCTTATCATGTCATTGTAGTACCTGTGAATGTATCAGATGAAGAGCAAAAACAGATTGCAGAAAAGATATACAATAAGTTGCTTGAAGAGAAATTAGAGGTTTTGATTGATGACAGGGATGTAAGAGCTGGCGTTAAATTTAATGACGCAGATTTGATAGGAATACCTGTAAGAGTAACTATAGGCAAAAAGGTAAAAGAAGGAATTGTTGAAATAAAATTAAGAGAAAGAGAAGAAGTGGAAGAAGTAAAGGTGGAAGAGGTGGTAAAAAGAGTAAAACAAATTGTAGAGGAGAAGTTGAGAGAGCTCTCATGAGCTCTTTTTTGCATAAAATTCTTTTACAGTGAAAAAATATTTGTTAAAAGATTGATAAAAATGGGGTGAAGGTTGTGTCATTGTACATCGTAGGGATAAGCGTGGACAACAGGAGCGAATTTGGAGTGAAGGTTCAAGAGGTGCTTACAAAACATGGAGAAAATATAATTGCGAGATTTGGAATACATGATTCTCAAAACGGCAGTGGGATTATAACTTTAAATGTAAGAGGGGATAAAAAATTCATGGAGGAGCTAGCAGAGGAATTAACGGCGATTCCAACTGTGACTGTAAAATATGTGGATTTAAAATAGGATTGTCACTTCATCTATTAAATGAGCATAAAATCTGTTATAATTAAATCAAACAACAAACGAGGATGGAGTGACAAAAATGAAAGAATTTAGGGTGAGATTCGCACCAAGCCCTACAGGACCGATACACATAGGTAACATGAGAACAGCTCTTTTTAATTATCTTTTTTCGAGGAGCGAAGGAGCTACTTTTGTATTAAGAATTGAAGATACTGATTTAGAGAGGTCTTCAAAGGGGTTTGAAGAATTAATATTCAAAGAGTTAAAGTGGCTGGGCATAGAGTGGGATGAGGGGCCAGATAAACCAGGTCCATATGGCCCTTACAGGCAGAGTGAAAGGCTTGAGATCTACCACAGATTTGCTCAAAAGCTTATTGAAGAGAAAAAAGCTTACAGGTGCTACTGCACGCCAGAAGAGCTGGAAGAAGACAGGAAGAAAGCGATAGAGAGGGGAGAAATCCCCCGTTATTCTGGCAGATGTAGGTACCTCACAAAAGAGCAGGAAGAAACTTTTATAAGGGAAGGAAGAAAGCCTGTCATAAGGTTTATGGTGCCAGACGATGAAGTCATAGAATTTGAAGACATGATAAAGGGAAAGATTACAATAAAAAGTGACACATTAGGCGGAGACATGGTGATTATAAAGTCTGACGGCATGCCAACTTATAATTTTGCTGTGGTGATTGACGATGCTTTAATGAAAATCACCCATGTGATAAGAGGGGAAGACCACATATACAATACTCCAAAGCAGATTTTGATATATAAAGCTTTAGGATTTGAGATTCCTAAGTTTGCTCATGTTCCTTTGATATTGGGGCCTGATAGGACAAAGCTTTCCAAAAGGCACGGCCATACCTACATAGGTCAGTACAGGGAATTAGGGTATTTGCCAGAAGCCATGTTTAATTTCTTATCACTTTTGAGCTGGTATCCTGAGGATAATGTGGAATTGATGTCAAAAGAAGAGATAATAAGAAAGTTCAATTTTAAGAGGATTCACAAATCAAATCCAGTATTTGACATTGAAAAGTTAAACTGGATGAACCAGCAGTACATACAAAAAAGCCCTGTAGAAAGGATTGTGGATTTGGCAATTCCTCATCTTAAGAAAGCAGGCTACATTGACGAAATAGACGAGTTGAGGTATAATTGGCTAAAGGATGTGATAAGCCTCTATAAAGATGGACTATCTTATGTAGCTCAAATTGTAGACATGGCAAAGACTTTCTTTGTTGAAGAAGTAGATTACACTGGAGAAATGATAGAGTTTTTAAAAAGTCCCAATTCTATAAAAGTATTGGAGGCTTTTAAAGGTTATTTGAAGGATAAGAGCGAAATTACTGAGGATGATGTTAGGGAGTGGATGAAGAAAGCTCAGAAAGAGCTTGGGGTAAAAGGAAAAGAGTTTTTCATGCCTATAAGGATAGCAGTAACGGGAGAAGAGCACGGCCCTGAGCTTGTAAAAGTCCTCGCACTTTTGGGGAAGAATAGGGTAGTAAAAAGGCTTGACAGAGTTTTAAACTTAATAGAGTAAAAGGCGATGACAAGAAGAGTATTATGGCACAAGCCTTCCAGAGAGGAGCCATCGTGGGCTGGAAGTGGCTCTAAGGATGTGCCATAAGAAGTGCGTCTTCGAGCTTGTATCCCTGAAGTTTTAGTAGGGGGTTACCGGTTTATGCCGTTATCTTAAATGAGTGGAGCGTTATGCTCAAGCAGAGTGGAACCGCGGGAGGCCCCCCTCGTCTCTGAGATGAGGGGGGTAAATTTTTAAGGAGGTGTTTTGCATGTTTAAAACTTTAAAAGAAGACATTGAAGTAGTTTTTGAAAGAGACCCTGCTGCAAAGAGCGTTTTGGAGGTTTTACTGTGTTATCCCGGGCTCCACGCCATAATACTTCACAGAATTGCCCATTACTTCTATAAAAAAGGTTTTATACTGCTGCCGAGGTTGATTTCACATATAAACCGTTTTTTGACAGGCATTGAAATACATCCAGGTGCAAAAATTGGGCGCAGATTTTTCATAGACCACGGCATGGGAGTTGTAATAGGAGAGACTACGGAAATTGGAGACAATGTGACGATATATCAAGGAGTGACTTTGGGAGGTACTGGTAAAGAAAAGGGAAAAAGGCATCCTACGATAAAGGACAATGTAGTTATAGGCAGTGGAGCTAAAGTTTTGGGACCTATTGTGGTAGGGGAAAATTCAAAAATAGGAGCAGGAGCTGTCGTTTTAAAAGATGTGCCCCCAAATAGCACTGTAGTTGGCGTTCCTGCAAGGTGCGTCAAAAAAGACAACATACGCATAGCAAGATCTTATGAAGTGGACCTGGAACATGGCAAGCTCCCTGACCCTGTAGAGGAAGAGCTAAGAAGGTTAAGAGAGAGGATAGAGAGGCTTGAAAAAATTTTAATGGAAAGGGATGAGGAAGATGAGGCTGTATAACACAATGACTAGAACTAAAGAGGAATTTAAGCCTTTGAAGGATAAAGTGGTAAACATGTATGTCTGTGGGCCTACAGTTTACAATTACATCCACATAGGGAATGCTAGAGCTTTTATCGTCTTCGATACTGTGAGAAGGTATTTGGAGTACAAGGGTTACACTGTAAACTACGTTCAAAATTTTACAGATATTGACGATAAGATAATAAATAGAGCGAAGGAGGAGAATACTACAGAAAAGGAAATAGCAGAAAGGTTCATAGAGGAGTATTTTAAAGATGCAGATGCTCTTGGGATAAAGAGAGCTACAGTTCACCCCAGGGCCACAGAGCATATAGATGACATAATTGAATTCATAAAAATACTCATTGACAAAGGGTATGCATATGTGGTAGACGGCAATGTGTATTTTGAAACGGCTAAATTTAAGGATTATGGGAAACTTTCTCATAAAAATATAGATGAACTGATGGCGGGTGCAAGGGTGGAGATAGACGAGAAAAAGAAAAACCCTCTAGACTTTGCACTGTGGAAGGCTCAAAAGCCCGGAGAACCTGCTTGGGACAGTCCGTGGGGGAAAGGAAGGCCTGGCTGGCATATTGAGTGCTCTGTCATGTCTACAAAGTATTTGGGGAAGACCTTGGACATTCACGCAGGAGGGCCAGATTTAATTTTCCCTCACCATGAAAATGAGATCGCTCAAAGCGAAGCAGCCTATGACCAGCCGTTTTCTAAATATTGGATGCATATAGGGTATTTAAATGTGAACAATGAGAAGATGTCAAAGTCAAAGGGTAATTTCTTTACAGTGAGGGAGCTTACGGAGAAATATGACCCTGAAGTTTTAAGGCTTTTCATGCTTATGGCCCATTACAGGAGTCCTATAAACTTTAGCCTTGATTTGCTAGACCAGGCGAAATCCGCCTATGAAAGACTTAGTAACGCTGTGGTCAATTTGAAGCACTTGGCAAATATTACCAAAGACAGGGAGTTAAGCGATGAAGAAAAAGATTTGATTGTCAAGTTTGATGAGTATAAAAAGCAGTTTGAAGAGGCTATGGACGATGATTTTAACACGGCAGATGCTATTTCTGTGCTTTTTGAAATGGCTAAAACTGCCAATGCAAATTTAAGTGGAAATTCTTCTAAGAAATTGGTAGAATATATTCTGGAGATGTTCTTAAAGCTTTCTGATGTATTAGGGCTGTCTTACAAAAACGCTGAGACAGAGATTGAAGATGAAGAAATACTCAGGTTGATAGAGGAAAGGCAAAAGGCCAGAAAAGAGAAAAACTGGAAGTTAGCTGATGAGATAAGGGATAAATTGAAAGAAAGAGGTATAATTTTAGAGGATACGCCAGAGGGAGTAAGATGGAAAAGGATAAGATGATTCTTGTAAAGGAAAAGGGGGTTTTAGACTTATCCCCCCTTGTTTTGGCTTTCATTGGAGATGCGGTTTACAGCCTTTATGTCAGAACTAAGATTGTGGAGAAAGGGAATATGAAATTGGCTCATTTAAATGAGCAAACTGTGAAGTACGTTAAGGCATCTTCACAGGCTAGGTCTCTTGAGCGAATTTACGACCTTCTCACTGAAGAAGAAAAGGAAATTGTGAGAAGGGGAAGAAATGCCAAAGCTTCTACAGTTCCAAAAGGAGCAAGTGTTAAAGAGTATAAGTATGCCACTGCCTTTGAAGCATTAGTGGGATATTTGTACCTTTTAGAAAGATTTGATAGGCTTTACTTTCTTTTGAGCCTTTCTATGGAATACACGGAAGAATAGGTGAAAATTATGAGAAATGGCGATATTATATATGGAAGAAACCCTGTTATAGAAGCGATAAGAAGCGGTAAGGAAATAGAAAAGATATACGTGTCCAAAACTGCCGGTGGCAATATTTCTAAAATAATAGGTATGGCGAAAGAAGCCGGAATTGTAGTTTCTACTGCTGACAGTGATACCTTGAAGAGGTTAGCGCAGACTCCTAATCATCAAGGAGTAGTTGCAGTTGGAGCTTTGTATAAATATTTTGATGTGACGGATATTTTAAACTATGCAGAAGAGAAGAAAGAAAAGCCTTTTTTGTTGATTTTAGATGAGATAACTGACCCTCACAATATGGGTGCTATAATAAGAAGTGCGGAAGCTTTTGGAGTGCACGGGGTGATAATTCCCAAAAGGCGTTCTGCAGGGATAAATGCCACAGTGGTAAAGGCCTCAGCTGGTGCGGTAGAATACATAAAAGTGGCAAAAGTTTCAAATATTAACAGCACCATAAGGGATCTGAAAGAAAAAGGACTTTGGATTATTGGGACTGACGCAAAAGCTGAGAAGAGTTTTGAAGAGCTAGATTACGATTTTCCTCTGGCTCTGGTCATTGGAAGTGAGGGAAAAGGAATTTCGAGGTTGGTTTTAGAGAATTGTGATTTTGTAATTAAAATTCCCATGAAGGGTAAAATCAATTCTCTTAACGCTTCTGTTGCTGCTTCTATTTTGATGTACAACATTTTATCAAAAAGGCAAGGTAAGGCGTGATGCCCTTGTATATGCTGGTAGACGGTTATAATGTCATAAACAACTGGCAGATGCTCAAGGAAATTGCAAAGAGAAGTCTGGAAGATGCGAGAGACAAATTAATAGATTTGCTGGCAGATTTTAAAGGATATACAGGCATAAATATAATATTGGTTTTCGATGCCATGTATGTAAAAGGGAGTTTGGAAAAGCATGAAGAGATAAATGGCATTGAAGTAGTGTACACAAAAGAAGGAGAATCGGCAGACCATTTTATAGAGTCGAAAGTGGTAGAGCTCGTCAAAAAAGAGGATGTGGTAGTGGTAAGCTCAGACTGGATTGTGCAGCAGGTAGTCATGGCTCACGGTGCCATTAGGATGTCAGCTAGGGAACTTTACGAGGAGATGAACAGGTACATTGAAAAGCACAAAAAGGAGTATATGAATACTTTTTACAAGGACAATCTGGAAAATAGGTTAGATGAGGAAACTGTAAAGAAGCTTCGTCAAATGAGGGAAAACTAGTAAAATTAGCTTGACTACCTTTACCAATATAATGTATAATTATAACGTGTAAGGTTGCGGGAATAACAAATGGGGGCGGTATTAGTGAAATCTGGGGCGCAACAGGATTACTATCAGGCTTATGAGCAAATGGAGGAGGAGGAGATAGTTTCAAGAGCGCAACAGGGTGATGAGCTGGCTTTAGAGTATCTCATTGAGAGGTATAAGAATTTTGTTAAGGCTAAAGCTCGCACTTATTTTTTAGTTGGAGCTGATAAAGAAGACATAATTCAAGAAGGAATGATAGGACTTTATAAAGCTATAAGGGATTATAAAAACAACAAGCTCACTTCTTTCAAGGCTTTTGCAGAGCTATGTGTGACCCGTCAGATTATTACTGCCATTAAAACCGCTACCAGGCAAAAGCACATTCCACTTAATTCTTACGTCTCCCTGAATAAACCCATCTTTGATGAAGAATCTGACAGGACTCTGATGGATGTAGTTTCTACCCAGTGCATTGCTGACCCTGAGGAATTAATAATAAGCAAAGAGGAATACGTTAACATTGAAAACAAGATGGAGGAACTTTTAAGCGGTTTAGAATGGGAGGTCTTGGTGGCATACCTGGATGGGAAGTCTTATCAGGAAATAGCTGAGGATTTAAACAGGCATGTGAAGTCCATAGACAATGCCTTGCAGAGGGTGAAAAGAAAATTAGAAAGATATCTTGAAATGAGGAACAGCTAGCTATTGACATTTAGAAAACTTTATAGTAAAATCAGAAAGCGGAAGTTTTAAGCTTCCCTTTTTGCCCACGTAGCTCAGTAGGCAGAGCGTCGCCTTGGTAAGGCGGAGGTCACCGGTTCGATCCCGGTCGCGGGCTCCATTTTAATTTACGCTTTAGTTGTTTTTTTTTATCAAAGAAGTGTTCTTCACTTTATTAATAAGAAACACTTGGATAAGTTTATTAGAAGTAAGGAGGAAGAGAGGATGGCAAAGCAGAAATTTGAGAGGACGAAGCCGCACGTAAACGTAGGGACGATAGGGCACGTAGACCATGGTAAGACGACATTAACAGCAGCGATAACATTAATACTTTCGAAAGCGGGATTAGCACAGGCGAAGGGATATGACGAGATAGACAAGGCGCCAGAGGAGAAGGCAAGGGGTATAACAATAAACACGACGCACGTAGAGTATGAGACAGCGAAGAGGCACTATGCGCACGTAGACTGTCCGGGTCACGCGGACTATGTAAAGAACATGATAACAGGGGCAGCGCAGATGGACGGAGCGATACTGGTAGTATCAGCAGCAGACGGTCCGATGCCGCAGACGAGGGAGCACATATTATTGGCAAGGCAGGTAGGAGTGCCATATATAGTAGTATTTTTGAACAAAGCGGACATGGTAGACGATCCGGAGTTAATAGAGCTAGTAGAGATGGAGGTAAGGGACTTACTGAACCAGTACGAATTTCCAGGGGATGAGACACCGATAGTGGTAGGTTCAGCATTGAAGGCATTAGAGTGCGGATGTGGCAAGAGGGAGTGCCAGTGGTGCGGCAAGATATGGGAGTTAATGGATGTAGTAGACGAATATATACCGACACCGGAGAGGGATATAGACAAGCCGTTCTTGATGCCGGTAGAGGACGTATTTTCGATAACGGGAAGAGGTACAGTTGCGACAGGTAGAGTAGAGAGAGGGAAAGTGAAAGTAGGGGACGAAGTAGAGATAATAGGATTGACGACGGAGTCAAGGAAGACAGTAGTGACAGGAGTAGAGATGTTCAGGAAGACATTAGATGAGGCACAGGCAGGAGACAACATAGGGGTATTGTTAAGAGGGATACAGAAGGATGAAGTAGAGAGAGGGCAGGTACTGGCGAAACCAGGGACGATAAAGCCGCACACGAAATTTGAGGCACAGGTGTACGTATTGACGAAGGAAGAGGGAGGAAGGCACACACCATTTTTCAATGGATACAGGCCGCAGTTTTACTTTAGGACGACGGACGTGACAGGGACGATACAGCTGCCAGAGGGAGTAGAGATGGTAATGCCAGGGGACCACGTGACATTGAGAGTAGAGCTTATAACGCCGATAGCGATGGAAGAAGGGCTTAAGTTTGCTATAAGAGAAGGCGGAAGGACAGTTGGCGCTGGTGTCGTGTCTGCTATAATTGAGTAAAACAGGAAGCCGGGTGCAAACCTGGCTTCTTTTGGGTTAATTTATTTTTGTTTAAGGATTGACAACAAGTTTTATTTATGATAAATTTGTCTAAGTAGTCGCATCACCGGGAGGTGTAACAATTGAGAGTAAAAATTGCACTGGTTTGCACTGAGTGCAAGAATAGAAATTACCATACGACAAAAAATAAGAAAAATGACCCGGATAGGTTAGAGCTCAAGAAGTATTGCAAACACTGCAAAAAGCATACCCTCCACAGAGAGACTAAATAAAGCAAAACATAAAGAGGATGTGAGGAAATGGCCGGTGAAGGAAGGAAGATTGTAAAGTTTTTTAGAGAAGTAAAGGCAGAAATGAAAAAAGTGACGTGGCCCGGAAGGGATACGATGATAACTTATACGGAAGTTGTGCTCGTTGTAATGGTCCTCTTTACGATATTTATTTTTTTGGTAGATTCTGTTTTTAGCTATATATTGAAACTCATCCTCAAATCATTTTAAAGGAGGTTGGGGATTTTCCCCGGAGCTCACTATGTCTGAAAAGGAAACTGCGAAATGGTATGTTGTCCACACATATTCAGGGTATGAGAACAAAGTAAAAGCTAATCTGGAAAAGATTATAGAAAACAGAAATTTACAGGATAAAATTCTTCAAATAGTAGTTCCGACTGAAAAAGTTACAGAGATAAAAGATGGAAAGAAAAAAGTGGTGGAGAGAAAGATTTTTCCTGGGTATGTGCTGGTGAAGATGATAATGACAGATGAGACCTGGTATGTAGTTAGAAACACAAGGGGAGTAACTGGTTTTGTAGGGCCTGGCTCAAAGCCTGTGCCTTTGACGGATGCTGAAGTAAGGGCTTTGGGTATAAAAGATGTTTCTACGGCTGTTGACCTCAATGTGAAGGACACAGTAAGGGTTGTTTCTGGGCCATTTGAGAATTTCATAGGAGTTGTACAGGAAGTTTATCCTGAAAGACAGAAGGCAAAAGTTTTAATTTCAATGTTTGGGAGAGAGACACCGGTTGAATTTGACCTTGTGCAACTTCAGAAAATATAGCATATAAGGAGGTGTAGTCATGGCAAAGAAGGTTGTAGCTGTTGTGAAGATTCAACTGCCAGCGGGCAAAGCCACTCCTGCGCCACCAGTGGGTACTGCGTTAGGTCCCCATGGTGTTAATATAATGGCTTTTTGTAAAGAATTTAACGAAAGAACAGCAAAAGACGCAGGGCTTATCATCCCTGTTGTGATAACAATATACTCAGATAGGTCCTTTAGTTTCATAACAAAGACTCCTCCAGCGTCTGTTTTGCTCAAAAAAGCTGCTGGAATTGAGTCTGGTTCTCCTCAGCCAAATAAGCAGAAAGTCGGTAAAATTACGAAGCAGCAATTAAGAGAGATTGCTGAGATAAAGATGAGAGATTTAAACACCACAGATATAGAGGCTGCTATGAGGATGATTGCTGGAACTGCTAGAAGCATGGGAATAGAAATTGTGTAAAGTGAAGTGGGAGGCAGATGCCCGATAATACCACGAAGGAGGCTTTAAGATGAAGAGAGGAAAAAGATATTTGGAAAATCTTAAACTTTACGACAAAACCCAGCAGTACTCAAGTGATGAAGCAATGGATATAGTTCTTAAAACGGCCAATGCCAAATTTGATGAGACAATTGACTTAGCAGTGAGACTTGGCGTTGATCCAAGGCATGCAGATCAGCAGGTGAGAGGTACAGTGATACTTCCTCACGGTACAGGAAAAACCGTAAAAGTGTTGGTCTTTGCCAAAGGTGAAAAGGCTAAAGAGGCAGAAGCAGCTGGCGCAGACTATGTTGGAGCAGAAGAGCTCGTGGAGAAAATTCAGAAGGAGAACTGGTTTGACTACGACGTTGTTATTGCAACCCCTGATATGATGGGCGTTGTAGGAAGATTGGGTAAACTTTTAGGACCAAAAGGGTTAATGCCAAACCCCAAATCTGGTACAGTTACTTTTGAAGTTGAAAAAGCCGTTAAGGAAGCTAAAGCGGGGAAAATAGAGTACCGCATTGATAAGGCAGGTATAATTCACGTTCCAATCGGGAAAAAGTCCTTTGGCAAAGAGAAGCTTTTAGAGAATTTCAGAACTGTCATGGATGCGATTATAAAATCTAAGCCTGCTGCTGCAAAGGGTCAGTATATAAAGAGTGTAGTGCTTTCTTCTACTATGGGACCAGGCGTCAAAGTAAATCCTGCAAGAATATTTGAATAAGCGTATTGACATCCTGTAAAGACTAATGTTATAATAGACACCGTTGAAATTGAATATGAGAAAGACCGTAGACAGTGGGTTGTGCGTACTGCACGTAAATCCCACCGAGGTTTTTTTAAGATAAATTCCCTCTGGGGATCCTCGTGTCTACGGGATCCTTTTTAAATTTTTAAGGAGGTGGGAAGGTGGGCGCCAGCCGAGAGAAAAAGCAGCAGATCGTCGCAGAATTCAAAGATAAGCTGTCAAAAGCTCAGACAGTGATTTTCACCAGCTTCAGCGGTCTGACTGTTGAAGATGAAACAGTTTTAAGGCGCAAATTTAAGGAAGCGAACTCCGAGTACAAAGTCTACAAAAACACTCTAATGACAATTGCAGCAAGAGAGCTAGGTTATGGAGATGACCTCATAAAATACTTTGAAGGGCCTACCTCTGTAGCTTTTGGGTATGAAGATCCTGTTGCGCCTGCAAAAATTTTAACTGAATTCATGAAAGACCACAAAGGTCTTGAGCTAAAAGTAGGTATAGTGAACGGCAAGATAGTATCTCCCCAGGAGATAGAAGCCTTGGCCAAGCTTCCTTCCAGGGAAGAACTTCTGGCAAAGGCTTTGGGCAGCATGAAAGCTCCTATCACAAATCTCGTTTTTGTGCTCTCTGGCACATTGAGAAGCTTGGTCTACGCGCTAAATGCTATAAAAGAGAAAAAGCAAGCTGAAGCGTAAAAAAATTTGAATGGAGGTAGAGAAGATGAGCAAAGAGGAAATTTTGCAAGCCATAAAAAACATGACAGTTTTAGAGCTAGCTGAATTAGTAAAAGCTTTGGAGGAGGAATTTGGAGTTTCTGCAGCAGCTCCTGTAGCAGTTGCAGCAGCACCAGCAGCTGGTGCACCAGCAGCAGCACCTGCTGAAGAGAAGACAGAATTCGATGTAATCTTGCAAGAAGTAGGAAGCGACAAGATAAAAGTAATCAAAGTAGTAAGAGAGATAACAGGATTGGGACTTAAAGAGGCAAAGGACTTAGTAGACAGCGTGCCAAAGCCAATAAAGGAAGGCGTAAGCAAGGAAGAGGCAAATCAGATCAAAGCAAAATTCGAAGAAGTTGGTGCAAAAGTAGAGATAAAGTAAGGGCAAGCAATTTGCCCTTATTTTTTATGGGGGAGTTGTTGACATAAAAGATTTGTTGTGTTATTATATAAAATTGCATTAATAGTGGCCTTTTTTATTTGTCAAGGTATAATTTTTGGATAGTTGGTGCATAATACCAAATATAATAGGGTCTTTGTGCGCGAATCCAAAAGTGTTGAACTTTTGGTAATTTACATTTTTAAGGGGTGAAATGGATGGTACGGCCTGTACAAGCGGGCAGTAGGACGAGGATGAGCTTTGCCAAGATAGATGAGGTCTTGGAGATTCCAGATCTTATTGAGGTTCAGAAGAAGTCCTATCAGTGGTTCTTGGAGGAGGGTCTTAAAGAAGTCTTTCAGGAAATTTCCCCTATAGAAAGTTTCACTGGCAATTTAGCACTGGAGTTTGTAGATTATAGACTGGAAAATAATCCCAAATACTCTGTAGAGGAATGCAAGGACAGAGATACAACTTATGCGGCTCCTCTTAAAGTAAAGGTAAGGCTTACAAACAGGGAAACGGGTGAGATAAAGGAATCTGAAGTTTTCATGGGAGACCTTCCTTTAATGACAGACAAAGGTACGTTTATCATAAACGGTGCAGAGCGCGTAATTGTAAGCCAGCTGGTCAGGTCACCAGGTGTATATTATGACCAGCAATTTGATAAATTTGGTAAAAAGCTCATTTTTGCGACTGTCATTCCCAATAGAGGTGCATGGCTTGAATATGAAGAGGATTCAAACGATGTTATATATGTTAGAATAGACAGGACTAGAAAAGTTCCGATTACCGTATTGCTAAGGGCTATAGGGTACAACACTGACATACAGATATTGGACCTTTTAGGAGAGGAAGAAAAGTTAAAGGCTACATTGGACAAGGATACCACAAAATCTGAAGAGGAAGCTTTGATAGAAATTTACAAAAGGTTAAGACCTGGCGAACCACCTACTGTGGAGAGCGCAAGAAGCCTTTTCAATGCCCTTTTCTTTGACCCAAAAAGATACGATCTGGCAAAAGTGGGTCGTTATAAGTTTAATAAAAAACTAGCGCTTAAGGCAAGGATTGCCAACCACAAAAGCGCTAAAAGGATTGTCAACCCGATTACAGGAGAGGTATTAGTAGAGGAAGGAGAAAAAATTACAAGGGAGAAAGCTGAAGAGATTCAAAACTGTGGAATAAATGAAGTTGAGATTTTAGTTGATGGGAAAGTAGTAAAGGTAGTTGGGAATAACACAGTTGACATAAACAAATATCCTATGCCTTACGATGTTTCAAGTCTTAACATAAAAGAGCTGGTAAATGTTAGGGTTTTGAGAGAGATACTGGATAATTTTAGCGATGAAGAAGCTGTTTTGAATGAAATAAAAAATAGGATGGATGAACTTGTTCCTAAGCATATAACTAAAGACGATATAGTAGCTACTATAAGCTACCAGCTGAATTTGACCCATGGCGTTGGTTTTGTGGATGACATTGACCACCTTGGCAACAGAAGAGTGAGGTCTGTTGGCGAGCTTTTGCAGAACCAGTTCAGAATTGGCCTTGCCCGCTTGGAAAGAGTTGTGAAAGAGAGGATGACAATTCAGGATGTTAATGAGGTTACTCCTCAAAACCTCATAAACATCCGCCCTGTAGTTGCAGCTATTAGGGAATTTTTTGGAAGTTCCCAGCTTTCACAGTTCATGGACCAGACAAACCCTCTTTCTGAGCTTACCCACAAGAGAAGAGTTAGTGCTTTAGGTCCTGGAGGGCTTAGCAGAGAAAGAGCTGGCTTTGAGGTAAGAGACGTGCACTATTCCCATTACGGAAGGATATGTCCTATAGAAACGCCTGAAGGTCCTAACATCGGTTTGATAACCTCCCTTACTACTTATGCCCGTGTGAACGAGTACGGATTTATAGAAACGCCTTATAGGAAAGTCGATAAGGCAACAGGCACGGTAACAGATGAGATTGTGTACATGACCGCCGACGAAGAAGATGAGTACATCATAGCTCAGGCGAACGAGCCTTTGGACGAAAACAACAGGTTTATAAATGATAGAGTCGTATGTAGGTTAAGAGAAGAGATAATAAGTGTTCCGCCTACAGAGGTCGACTTTATGGACGTATCTCCTAAGCAGATAGTATCTGTTTCTGCATCCCTTATACCTTTCTTAGAAAATGACGACGCAAATAGAGCTTTGATGGGTTCTAACATGCAGAGGCAGGCAGTGCCTTTGTTAAAACCAGAAGCTCCAATAGTTGGTACAGGCATGGAGTATAAGGCTGCTGTTGACTCTGGGGCAGTGATTTTAGCAAAGAATGATGGAATAGTCGAAAAGGTGACAGCTGACAAAGTGGTAATAAGAACTAAGGACGGAAAGAGAGACGAATACCATTTATTGAAGTTTAAGAGGTCAAACCAGGGCACCTGCATCAATCAACGGCCTATTGTCAATGAAGGAGACGAGGTCAAGAAAGGGCAGGTAATATGTGATGGTCCTTCTACAGACCATGGAGAGCTTGCTCTTGGGAAAAACGTCCTGGTCGGATTTATGCCCTGGGAAGGTTACAACTACGAGGACGCTATTTTGATAAGCGAAGAGCTGGTAATGGATGATTCTCTCACTTCTATTCACATAGAGGAATACGATGCAGAAGCTAGAGACACAAAATTAGGTCCTGAAGAGATAACAAGAGAGATTCCAAATGTCGGAGAAGATGCACTGAAAGATTTGGATGAAAGAGGAATAATAAGGATTGGTGCAGAAGTCAGAGCCGGAGATATACTTGTAGGAAAGGTTACCCCTAAAGGAGAGACAGAGCTTACTGCAGAAGAAAGACTTTTAAGAGCAATATTTGGTGAAAAGGCAAGGGAAGTGAGGGATACATCCTTAAGAGTTCCTCACGGTGAATCAGGTATTGTGGTAGATGTTAAAGTGTACTCACGCGAGAATGGAGATGAACTGCCTCCGGGCGTCAACCAGATGGTAAGAGTTTTTGTCGCTCAGAAGAGAAAGATTTCTGTTGGAGACAAGATGGCAGGTCGCCATGGTAACAAGGGTGTAATTTCCAGAATACTGCCTGTTGAAGATATGCCCTTCCTGCCAGATGGCACGCCTTTGCAGATATGCTTGAATCCGCTGGGAGTTCCTTCTCGTATGAACATAGGTCAGGTGTTGGAGACTCACCTGGGGCTGGTGGCAAAAGCTTTGGGCTGGTATATAGCTTCACCTGTATTTGATGGAGCTACAGAGAAGGATATAGAAGAACTACTTGCAAAGTCCGGATTTTCTCCAGACGGCAAGGTACAGCTTTACGATGGAAGAACGGGAGAGCCTTTTGACAATAAAGTCACTGTTGGATACATGTATATGCTAAAACTTCATCACCTGGTAGATGACAAGATGCACGCAAGGTCTACAGGACCTTATTCACTTGTCACTCAGCAGCCTCTGGGCGGAAAGGCTCAGTTTGGCGGACAGAGATTTGGAGAGATGGAAGTTTGGGCGCTGGAAGCTTACGGTGCTGCTCATACCCTGCAGGAAATGCTTACAGTAAAATCTGACGATGTAACCGGACGTGTGAAAGCTTATGAAGCGATAGTGAAAGGAGAAAATATACCAGAGCCTGGAATACCTGAATCCTTCAAAGTGCTTGTAAAAGAGCTTCAGAGCCTGGCATTAGACGTAAAAGTCATCACAGAAGATGGACAGGAAATTCCAATTAAGGAATTTGAAGATGATGACGATGATGTTCCAGATGCTACGCTTAATATAAACATTGAAGGAAGAGAAGATGCGCCTCCAGAGGAAGTGTACGAAGAAGAATACGAAGAAGAGCCAGAAGAACTGCCAGAGGATATTGATTTTGAGCCTGATAATTTTGACATTGACAGCGAGGATTTGTTCATGGATGACGACTATGATGGGTGAAGTCAAAATTTATTGAGGAAAGGAGCGACACTCCTTGTTTAAGCTTAAGAATTTTGAAGCCATAAAAATTGGTCTAGCTTCTCCTGAAAAAATAAGGGAATGGTCTCGGGGTGAAGTGAAAAAGCCCGAGACCATCAACTACAGGACTTTAAAGCCGGAAAGAGATGGGCTTTTCTGCGAGAGGATTTTTGGACCTACTAAGGACTGGGAATGCCATTGTGGAAAGTATAAAAGAGTGAAGTACAAAGGAGTTGTGTGCGACAGGTGCGGTGTTGAAGTGACCAGGTCCAAGGTCAGAAGAGAGAGAATGGGGCACATTGAGCTTGCTGCCCCTGTCGCTCACATATGGTATGTGAAAGGCATTCCCAGCCGCATGGGGCTTTTGCTTGATATGTCTCCAAGGGCCTTGGAGAAAGTTTTGTACTTTGTATCTTACGTAGTCATTGACCCAGGGGATACTCCTCTTACTAAAAAACAACTCCTTTCTGAAAAAGAGTACAGGGAATATTTGGAGAAATATGGAAATAGATTTAGAGCTGGAATGGGAGCTGAGGCGATAAAGGAACTCCTCCAGGAAATAGATCTGGAAAAACTTAGCAAAGAATTAAGGGCAGAGATAAAGGAGTCTACAGGGCAGAAAAGGGTAAGGGCTATAAGAAGGTTGGAAGTAGTTCAGGCTTTCATAGACTCTGGCAATCGCCCAGAATGGATGATTTTGGAGGTTCTTCCTGTTATTCCGCCAGACTTAAGGCCTATGGTACAGCTAGACGGCGGCCGGTTTGCTACCTCTGATTTAAATGACCTTTACAGAAGAGTAATCAACAGAAACAATAGGCTTAAAAAGCTTTTGGATTTAGGGGCTCCAGATATAATAGTGAGAAATGAAAAGAGAATGCTTCAAGAAGCAGTAGACGCTCTTATAGACAATGGCAGAAGAGGAAGACCGGTTACAGGTCCTGGAAATAGACCTTTGAAGTCTCTCTCTGATATGCTCAAAGGAAAACAGGGAAGATTTAGACAAAATCTCTTGGGTAAAAGGGTTGACTATTCTGGCCGTTCAGTTATCGTAGTAGGACCTGAACTTAAAGTTTATCAGTGCGGTCTTCCAAAGGAAATGGCCTTAGAGCTCTTTAAACCATTTGTGATGAAGAGGTTAGTAGACAAAGGGCTTGCACAGCATATTAAAAGTGCAAAAAGGATGGTAGAAAGAGTAAGGCCTGAAGTATGGGATGTCTTAGAAGAAGTCATAAAGGAACATCCAGTGCTTTTAAACAGAGCGCCTACACTTCACAGGCTGGGGATTCAGGCTTTTGAGCCAGTTCTTGTAGAGGGAAGAGCCATAAAGCTTCATCCGCTGGTATGTCCTGCTTACAATGCTGACTTTGACGGAGACCAGATGGCTGTTCACATACCTCTTTCAATGGAAGCTCAGGCAGAAGCTAGGTTTTTGATGCTGGCAGCCAACAACATTTTAAAGCCGCAGGACGGAAAACCTGTTATGACGCCTACACAGGACATGGTGCTCGGTTGCTATTACCTCACTGCAGATGAAGACGGTGTGCCGGGTGAAGGAAAGTATTTCTCAAGCCCTGAAGAAGCTCTTATGGCTTATCAGTTGGGATATATTCACATCCACGCGAAAATAAAAGTTAAAATGACAAGAGAAATAAATGGAGAGAAAAAGTCCAAAGTTATTGAAACTACAGTAGGGAAAATCATATTTAACGAAGCGATACCTCAGGATTTGGGGTTTGTCGACAGAAACAATCCTGAGACAGCCTTTAATCTTGAAATAAATGACCTTGTGGACAAATCCAAACTAGGCAAGATTTTAGATAGGGTGTATAGAATACACGGGCCTACAAAGACAGCAGAGACTTTAGATAAGATAAAAGAGCTAGGCTTCAAGTACTCAACTAAGGCAGCAATTACAATAAGCGTTTCTGACATGGTAATACCGAAAGAAAAAGAGAAGCTTCTAAAAGAAGCAGATGAAATGGTAGCTAAAATTGAAGCTCAGTTCAGGCGCGGTTTAATATCCGAGGAGGAAAGGTATGAAAAAGTCATTGAAACATGGAATATGACTACTGAAAAGGTCACAGAAGCCTTAATGGCAACTTTAGATAAATTCAACCCTATATTCATGATGGCTCACTCAGGAGCTAGAGGTAGTAAAAACCAGATAAGGCAGTTAGCAGGTATGAGAGGCTTGATGGCAGACCCATCTGGACGAATCATTGAACTTCCTATAAGGTCTAACTTTAGAGAAGGTCTTAACGTTCTGGAATTCTTCATATCCACTCACGGTGCTAGAAAAGGTCTTGCTGATACGGCATTGAGGACAGCAGACTCCGGTTATTTGACAAGAAGGCTTGTAGATGTCAGTCAGGATGTGATAGTGAGAGAAGAAGACTGCGGAACTGATGAGGGCATTTACGTCGAAGAGATAAGAGAAGGAAATGAAATAATTGAAAAGCTCTCAGATAGAATAATAGGAAGAATTGCCGCTGAAGATATCGTAGATAGTGAAGGAAATGTGATTGTAAGAAGAAATGAGATGATAAATGAAGAAGAGGCGGAAAAGATAGATAAAGCTGGAATTACAAGAGTTAAGATAAGGTCTCCTCTGACCTGCAGATCCAGACACGGCGTATGCAGAATGTGCTATGGAAGAGACCTTGCTACGGGAGAGCTAGTAAATATTGGAGAAGCTGTCGGCATAATCGCTGCTCAGGCCATAGGTGAACCGGGTACGCAGCTTACAATGAGGACTTTCCACACAGGTGGAGTTGCAGGAGTTGATATTACACAAGGTCTTCCAAGGGTTGAAGAGCTGTTTGAGGCCAGAAAGCCCAAAGGGCTTGCGGTAATCACTGAAATATCTGGTGTTGTGAGAATTAATGAATCTAAGAAAAGAAGAGAAATTACGGTGGTAGACGAGGAAAACAATATTTCTAAGACTTACCTTATACCATACGGTTCAAGGCTCAAAGTGAGAGATGGGCAGTGGGTTCAGGCAGGAGATGAGCTCACAGAGGGTTCAGTGAATCCGCATGACCTTCTCAAGATAAAGGGAATATATGCAGTGCAGAGCTATTTGCTGCAGGAAGTCCAGAAAGTTTACAGACTCCAGGGTGTTGAGATAAATGATAAACACATCGAGATAATAATAAGGCAGATGATGAAGAAGGTTAAAGTAGAAGACCCAGGAGACACCTCAATGCTTCCTGGAGAATTAATAGATATGTTCAAGTTTGAAGAAGAGAACAAGAAGGCTATAGAAAAGGGATTGAGGCCTGCTACAGGAAGAAGAGCATTGCTTGGTATCACAAAAGCAGCTTTAGCGACAGACTCCTTCCTGTCAGCTGCTTCCTTCCAGGAGACGACGAGAGTTCTCACAGATGCGGCAATAAAAGGAAAAGTAGATCCTCTGATAGGACTTAAAGAGAACGTGATAATAGGAAAACTCATACCTGCGGGTACAGGGCTTTCCAGATACAGGAATATAACTGTGGTGAAGAAAGAGGATCAGGAAAAGAAAGAAGAAGTTAAAAAAGAGGCTGTTGATGCAAAAGCGAGTAGTTAAGTAAAATAATTTTCTCTGACAGGGGAGGCTTTTTAAGCTGCCCCTGTCAGAATAATTCATTGTTGACAGGGAAAATCTTTAATGATAAAATTACTAAGTGTGTCAAAACCCCTGTCCTGATAGGAGGAAGGCAAATGGCGGAACAATGCCCTCCCAAAAGGGTGGTTGGGGCTAAACAGACTTTAAAAGCAGTGTTAAACTGCAAAGTAGCTCAGGTGTACATTGCAAAGGATGCAGAAGAGCATGTGGTCAAAAAGATAAAAGAAGCGTGCGAAGAAAAGGGTATAAAAATAGTTTACATTGATACTATGAAAGAGCTTGGCAGGATGTGCGGTATTGATGTAGGTGCTGCCACTGCGGCAGATGTAATAGGGGAAAGATAAAAGGAGGTGCAATAATGCCAACAGTAAACCAGCTTGTGAGATTTGGAAGGCAAAGTGTTAAAAAGAAATCTGCTGCTCCAGCTTTGCAGGGCAATCCTCAAAAGAGAGGAGTTTGTGTAGTTGTAAGGACTACAACTCCTAAAAAGCCTAATTCCGCATTGAGAAAAATAGCGAGAGTAAGGCTTACAAATGGAATAGAGGTTACTGCATATATTCCAGGAATAGGTCATAACCTTCAGGAGCACTCTGTTGTTTTAGTGAGAGGTGGAAGAGTTAAGGACCTGCCTGGTGTTAGGTATAAGATTATAAGAGGAGCCCTTGATGCAGCAGGTGTTGCTAACAGGAAGCAAGCTCGTTCAAGATATGGTGCTAAGAAGCCAAAGAAGTAATAAGGAGGGATGAGAATGCCTAGAAAAGGTCCGGTGCCAAAGAGAGAAGTTCTACCAGACCCTGTATATAACAGTGTCAAGGTTGCCAAATTAATTAATAAAGTGATGTGGGATGGCAAAAAGAGCTTAGCTCAAAAAATTTGCTATGGAGCTTTTGATATAATAAGAGAAAAAACAGGAAGAGATCCTCTTGAAGTTTTTGAAGAGGCTTTAAACAATGTGATGCCTGTTTTAGAAGTAAGGCCAAGAAGAGTTGGCGGCGCAACATACCAAGTTCCTATGGAAGTGAGGCCCGAAAGAAGATTATCTCTTGGGATTAGATGGATTGTGGAGTATGCAAGGCAGAGAAGCGGGAAATCCATGATGGAAAAACTGGCTGCCGAAATAATAGACGCAGCTAACAACACTGGCGGCAGCGTGAAGAAGAAAGAAGATACCCACAGAATGGCAGAAGCAAACAAAGCCTTTGCTCATTACAGATGGTAAGAGAGAGGATAGGGGGGTAGTGAAGGAAGTTACAAGAAAGGAGGATAGAAAATGCCAAGGGATTTCAGCTTAGATAAAGTTAGGAACATTGGTATAATGGCGCATATAGATGCAGGAAAAACCACTACTACCGAGAGAATCCTTTTTTATACTGGTAAAACCCATAAGTTAGGTGAAGTCCACGAAGGAACTGCTACGATGGACTGGATGGTACAGGAGCAGGAAAGGGGTATCACGATAACCTCTGCGGCGACCACTTGTTACTGGAAAGGTCATAAAATTAACATAATAGATACGCCGGGACACGTGGACTTTACTGTGGAAGTAGAGAGGTCCTTAAGGATATTAGATGGGGCAGTTGCGGTTTTTTCTGCAAAAGAGGGAGTAGAGCCTCAGTCTGAAACTGTGTGGAGACAGGCGGATAAATACCATGTGCCTAGGATTGCCTATGTAAACAAGATGGATGTTATAGGTGCTGACTTTTTTAACGTAATAGACATGATAAGAGAAAGGCTTGGTGCAAATCCTGTTGCTATTCAAATTCCTATAGGAAAAGAGGATACTTTCCGGGGAATCGTAGACCTCATAAAAATGGAAGCAATAATTTATAAAGATGACTTGGGGACTGTTATGGATGAGACAGAAATACCAGAAGATTTAAAACCTCTTGCAGAAGAGTATAGAGAAAAATTGCTGGAAGCAATTGCTGAAGTAGATGAGACTATCATGGAAAAGTATTTGGAAGGGGAAGAGATAACAGAAGAAGAAATTCACGCGGCTTTGAGGAAGGGGACAATAAATGGAGAACTTGTACCTGTAGTTTGTGGGTCTTCCTACAAGAACAAGGGAGTACAGCCTCTTTTGGATGCTATTGTGAATTATTTGCCGTCTCCTTTAGATTTGCCACCTGTTAAAGGTATGTCTATAGATGGTGGCGAGGAACTTGAGAGAAAGCCTGATGACAATGAGCCTTTCTCAGCTCTTGCCTTCAAAATCATGGCAGACCCTTATGTAGGTAAACTGGCTTTTTTTAGAGTATATTCAGGGACATTAAAGGCAGGCTCTTATGTTTTAAATTCTACAAAGGGAAAGAAAGAAAGAATAGGAAGAATCTTGAGAATGCACGCAAATCACAGAGAAGAGATTGATGCCGTATATACTGGAGACATTGCTGCAGCAGTTGGACTTAAAGATACGACTACAGGAGACACTCTTTGCGATGAAAATCATCCAATACTATTAGAGTCAATGGACTTTCCTGAGCCGGTTATTTCTGTAGCAATTGAGCCAAAGACAAAGGCAGCTCAGGAAAAGATGAGCATAGCTTTGTCAAAACTTGCTGAAGAGGACCCAACTTTCAAGACGTACACTGACCAGGAGACAGGGCAGACTATAATAGCTGGAATGGGAGAATTGCACCTTGAGATAATCGTGGACAGGTTGAGAAGGGAATTTAACGTAGAGTGCAATGTGGGTAAGCCTCAGGTTGCTTACAAAGAAACTATAACAAAACCTGTAAGAGTAGAAGGAAAGTTCATAAGGCAGTCAGGCGGTCGCGGCCAGTATGGACATGTATGGCTTGAGATGGAACCTGCTCCAAGAGGAGAGGGCTATATATTTGAAAATAGAATTGTTGGAGGTGTCATTCCAAAAGAATTTATTCCAGCTGTAGATGCAGGTATACAGGAAGCTATGCAAAACGGCGTGCTAGGGGGCTACCCTGTGATTGACGTTAAAGTAGCATTAGTCGACGGTTCTTACCATGAGGTTGACTCTTCTGATATGGCTTTCAAAATTGCAGGTTCTATAGCCTTTAGAGAAGGTATGAAGAAGGCGGACCCTGTGCTCTTAGAGCCTATCATGAAAGTAGAAGTAGTAGTTCCAGAAGAATACATGGGAGATGTCATAGGAGATTTGAACGCAAGGCGTGGAAAAGTAGAAGGTATGGAGACAAGGTCTGGAGCTAGGGTCATAAGAGCTTTTGTGCCTTTGGCTGAAATGTTTGGATACGCTACTGATTTAAGGTCAAAGACACAGGGTAGAGGAACTTACACGATGCAGTTCCATCACTATGAAGAAGTGCCTAAAAATATTGCTGAGCAAATATTATCAGCAAAAAAATAAACTAAAAGGAGGAGGAAGAGAGGATGGCAAAGCAGAAATTTGAGAGGACGAAGCCGCACGTAAACGTAGGGACGATAGGGCACGTAGACCATGGTAAGACGACATTGACAGCAGCGATAACATTAATACTTTCGAAAGCGGGATTAGCACAGGCGAAGGGATATGACGAGATAGACAAGGCGCCAGAGGAGAAGGCAAGGGGTATAACAATAAACACGACGCACGTAGAGTATGAGACAGCGAAGAGGCACTATGCGCACGTAGACTGTCCGGGTCACGCGGACTATGTAAAGAACATGATAACAGGGGCAGCGCAGATGGACGGAGCGATACTGGTAGTATCAGCAGCAGACGGTCCGATGCCGCAGACGAGGGAGCACATATTATTGGCAAGGCAGGTAGGAGTGCCATATATAGTAGTATTTTTGAACAAAGCGGACATGGTAGACGATCCGGAGTTAATAGAGCTAGTAGAGATGGAGGTAAGGGACTTACTGAACCAGTACGAATTTCCTGGGGATGACACACCGATAGTAGTAGGTTCAGCGTTAAAGGCATTAGAGTGTGGATGCGGCAAGAGGGAGTGCCAGTGGTGCGGCAAGATATGGGAGTTAATGGATGTAGTAGACGAATATATACCGACACCGGAGAGGGATATAGACAAGCCGTTCTTGATGCCGGTAGAGGACGTATTTACGATAACGGGAAGAGGTACAGTTGCGACAGGTAGAGTAGAGAGAGGGAAAGTGAAAGTAGGGGACGAAGTAGAGATAATAGGATTGACGACGGAGTCAAGGAAGACAGTAGTGACAGGAGTAGAGATGTTCAGGAAGACATTAGATGAGGCACAGGCAGGAGACAACATAGGGGTATTGTTAAGAGGGATACAGAGGGATGAAGTAGAGAGAGGGCAGGTACTGGCGAAACCAGGGACGATAAAGCCGCACACGAAATTTGAGGCACAGGTGTACGTATTGACGAAGGAAGAGGGAGGAAGGCACACACCATTTTTCAATGGATACAGGCCGCAGTTTTACTTTAGGACGACAGACGTGACGGGTACGATACAGCTACCAGAGGGAGTAGAGATGGTAATGCCAGGAGACCACGTGACATTGAGAGTAGAGCTTATAACGCCGATAGCGATGGAAGAAGGGCTTAAGTTTGCTATAAGAGAAGGCGGAAGGACAGTTGGCGCTGGTGTCGTATCTGCTATAATTGAGTAGTCATATTTTTGTGCTAATAGCGTTTCGCTATTAGCACAAAAATATTGACATGTCAAGTCTTGCAATAGCGCAAGAATTGGGATAAAATAATAAAGCTGGTTTGTGAATAGATTTTTTTTTGACAATAAAACACCTGGATATGTGTATATATGTAAGGTCAGTAGGATTTGATAGTAAGGAGGGAAAATCATGCCCAAGCAGAAAATTCGCATACGCTTAAAAGCGTTTGACCATGCAATTTTAGACCAATCAGCTCAAAAGATAGTTGAAACAGCTAAGAGGACAGGTGCAGAAGTTTCTGGTCCTATTCCGTTGCCTACAAAAAGGGAAGTTATAACAATTTTAAGAGCACCTCATAAGTACAAGGATTCAAGAGAGCAGTTTGAGATAAAGACTCATAAAAGACTTATAGATATTTTGAATCCAACCCCTAAAACAGTAGATGCTCTTATGAAATTGGATTTACCTTCAGGTGTAGACATTGAGATAAAATTATAAAAAACGAAATTATGACGCAGTTGCGTCCGCTGATTTCAGGAGGTGTGAGGAATGAAGAAGGGTATTTTAGGCAAAAAGCACGGGATGACGCAAATTTTCGATGAAAAAGGAGAAGTCATTCCTGTAACAGTGATTGAAGCAGGGCCTTGCGTGGTAGTTCAGAAAAAGACTGTAGAAAAAGATGGCTATAATGCTATCCAGGTTGGATTCGGCGATGTAAGTGAGAAGAAACTTAACAAGCCTCTTTTAGGTCATTTTAAGAAAGCAGGAGTTTCTCCTAAAAGGTATTTGAGAGAGTTCAGATTAGATGATATAAGCGGTTATGAGGTTGGAACGGAGATAAAAGTAGATATATTTAAGCCAGGGGATAGAGTAGATGTTACAGGCATTTCAAAGGGTAAGGGATTTGCAGGTGTTATAAAAAGGTATGGCGCCAGAAGAGGGCCTATGTCCCACGGTTCCAAATACCACAGGAGAGTAGGTTCAATGGGTGCTACGACAGATCCCGGTAGAACTTTTAAGGGCAAAAAGATGCCTGGTCGCATGGGAAGTGACAGGGTTACTATACAAAACCTAGAGGTTGTGAAAGTGGATCCTGAGTTGAACCTTTTAGTTGTCAAAGGTTCAGTGCCAGGGCCAAAAGGTTCCTTGCTCATCATAAGGGATTCAGTAAAGAGCAAGTGATGAAAGGAGGAAGAAGAATGCCAAAAGTACCAGTCTACAACGTGAAAGGGGAACAGGTAGGCGAAATAGAACTAAAAGACTCTGTCTTTGGCGTTCCAGTAAATGTGGCTGTTATGCACCAAGCAGTTGTTAACTACCTTGCAAATCAGAGACAGGGCACTCACTCTACCAAGACTAGAGGAGAAGTAAGAGGAGGAGGAAGGAAACCCTGGAGGCAAAAAGGGACAGGTAGAGCTCGTCAGGGAAGCATAAGAGCTCCTCAGTGGATTAAAGGTGGAGTGGTTTTCGGACCTAAGCCGAGAGACTACAGTTATAAATTGCCTAAAAAGGTAAAAAGACTGGCTTTAAAGTCAGCTCTTTCTTCTAAAGTAAGGGACAATGAAATCATTGTGCTGGACGAATTTAAGCTAGAACAGCCAAAGACAAAGAAAGTTGCAGAGCTTTTAAAGAATTTTAACGCTAAGAGTGCTCTTATTGTGGTTCCTCAAGGAGAAAAGAACGTAGAGCTTTCAGCAAGGAACATGCCAAATGCAAAAGCCTTGTACGCTAATCTTTTGAACACTTACGACGTTTTAAAATACGAAAAATTCATCATAACAAAAGACGCTGTCGCTATAGTGGAGGAGGTGTTTGCTTAAAATGGAGGCTCGCGATATAATAATTCGCCCTGTGATAACAGAAAAAAGTATGAACCTCATGGGCGACAGAAAGTATACTTTTATTGTGGATAAGAGGGCTAACAAAATTGAAATTAAAAAAGCAGTAGAAGAGATATTTGGTGTGAAGGTAGAAAAAGTGTACACTATGAATTATAAAGGCAAACCTAAGAGAATGGGCAAATACGAGGGTAGAACGGAATCCTATAAAAAAGCGATAGTAAAGCTTGCACCTGATAGCAAGGGAATAGAGTTCTTTGAGGGATTACAGTGATTTTAGTCTAAAGGAGGGACAGAAATGGGCATTAAGGCATATAAACCTACATCCCCTGGTCGCCGCCAGATGACAGTGCTGACATTTGAGGAAATTACCAAAAAAGAGCCAGAGAAGTCACTATTGGCGCCATTGACAAAGAAAGCGGGAAGAAATGTATACGGAAGAATTACAGTAAGGCACAGAGGCGGCGGCCACAAGAGGAGATACAGAATTATAGATTTCAAAAGAGACAAGGACGGTATACCGGGCAAAGTAGCTGCTATTGAGTATGACCCAAATAGGACAGCTTTTATTGCCCTTATTCACTATGCAGATGGAGAAAAGAGGTATATAATAGCACCTCATGGACTGAAAGTTGGAGATATAGTAGAATCTGGTGAAAATGTAGATATCAAGGTAGGAAATGCACTGCCTCTTAGGAATATCCCTGTTGGTACTATAGTTCACAATATTGAGCTCATACCTGGGAAGGGCGGTCAGCTGGTAAGAGCGGCAGGTGCAGCAGCTCAGCTTATGGCAAAAGAAGGAGATTATGTTCACATAAGGATGCCTTCTGGAGAGATAAGGCTTATAAACGCTAATTGCCGCGCTACCATTGGACAAGTGTCTAATATAGACCACGAAAATGTCAAAATAGGAAAAGCTGGAAGGTCCAGATGGCTTGGGATAAGACCTACAGTGAGAGGTTCTGCCATGAACCCTGTAGACCATCCACATGGTGGTGGTGAAGGTAAGGCTCCTATTGGGCATCCAGGACCGCTTACACCATGGGGTAAACCTGCATTGGGTTACAAGACGAGAAAGAAAGGCAAAGCTTCTGATAAATTTATAGTAAAAAGGCGCAAATAGCTGAAAGGAGGTCAGTGCTTTGAGCAGATCTGTAAAAAAAGGACCTTTTGTAGATCCAAAGCTTTTGAAGAAGATAATTGAGATGAACAAGAAAAATGAAAAAAAAGTGATTAAGACTTGGTCCAGGGATTCAACAATTGTGCCCGAGATGGTAGGTCATACTATAGCAGTCCACGATGGGAGAAAACACGTACCTGTTTATATAACAGAAGCCATGGTAGGACATAAGTTGGGAGAATTTGCTCCAACACGTACCTTCCGTGGCCATGCAGGTTCAGAGAAGACCACGAAGGTGAAATAGGCGAAAGGAGGAGATACCGTGGAGGCAAGAGCGATAGCCAGATATGTGCGAATTTCGCCTCGAAAAGCAAGGTTGGTCTTAAACCTTATTCGCGGCAAGCATGTAGATGAGGCGTTGGCCATTTTGAAATTCACGCCTAAAAAGGCTTCCAAGATAGTAGAAAAAGTGCTCAAATCAGCAATTGCCAATGCTGAGAATAATCACAATATGAACAGAGATAATTTATATGTCGCTAAGGCTGTGGCAGATGAAGGGCCGACGATGAAAAGAGTTTTGCCAAGGGCTATGGGAAGAGCGGATATAATGAGAAGAAGAACTAGCCATATCACCATAGTCGTAAAGGAAAAGGAAGAGTAAGGAGGGATATGCGTGGGACAAAAGGTACACCCTTATGGACTTAGAGTCGGAGTTACAAAAGACTGGCTTGCCAAGTGGTATGCCAAAGACAAAGATTTTCCAAATATTTTAGTTGAAGATATCAAAATAAGGAATTATATAAAAGAAAAGTTATACGCTGCAGGCATTCCACAAATAGTCATTGAAAGAGCTTCTAACAGGATAAAGATTGACATATATGCGGCAAAGCCTGGAATGGTAATAGGGAAAGGCGGTACAGGTGTAGATAGGCTAAGAGAAGAGCTGGAGAAGATGACGAATAAGACTGTGATCCTAAACATCATAGAGGTAAAGACTCCTGAACTAAGTGCACAGCTTGTGGCAGAAAATATAGCGGCTCAGATTGAAAAGAGAATATCCTATAGAAGAGCGATGAAACAGGCCATAGCAAGGGCTATGAAGCTTGGTGCAAAAGGTATTAAAATTGCATGCTCTGGAAGACTTGCGGGAGCTGAAATTGCTAGGACGGAAAGATACCATGAAGGGGTAGTACCGCTTCAAACTTTGAGAGCAGACATAGATTACGGTTTTGCAGAAGCAAATACCACCTATGGGAAAATAGGTGTTAAAGTCTGGATAAACAAAGGGGAGATACTGCCACAGCCTAAAAAGCAGGTAACTGCGGAAGGAGGTAAGTAAGACAATGTTAATGCCCAAAAGAGTGAAATACAGGAAGCAGCAGCGCGGCAGAATTAAAGGGAATGCTACTCGCGGAAACACTTTGACATATGGAGAATACGGACTTCAAGCCTTAGAGCCTGGTTGGATTACGGCGACACAGATAGAAGCTGCGAGAGTCGCTATGACTAGGTACATCAAAAGGGGAGGTAAAGTTTGGATTAAAATTTTCCCTGATAAACCTGTGACTAAAAAACCTGCAGAGACTCGTATGGGTTCTGGTAAGGGTTCCCCAGAGTTTTGGGTTGCAGTAGTAAAGCCGGGCAGAGTGCTTTTTGAGATAGGCGGAGTTTCAGAAGATGTTGCTAAAGAAGCCTTGCGATTGGCTATGCATAAGCTTCCCATAAAGACAAAGTTTTTAAAACGTGAAGAATTGGGTGGTGAAAGCAATGAAAGCTAAGGAGATAAGAGAACTTTCTAACGAAGAATTGCAGCAAAAATTGTCGGAACTGAAGGCAGAACTTTTTAACTTGAGATTTCAACTTGCAACAGGACAATTGGATAATCCTATGAGGATAAGAGATGTGAGGAAGACAATCGCAAGGATAAAGACAATATTAAGAGAAAGGGAACTCGGAATTAAGAGATAGGAAGGAGGGTCTCACTTGGAAAGAGGGCAGAGAAAAGTAAGAATTGGAACGGTTGTTAGCAATAAAATGCAGAAGACCATTGTAGTTGCAGTGGAAGACAAATTCAGACATCCCCTTTATGGAAAGATTGTCAAAAGGACAAAGAAATATAAGGTTCACGACGAGAATAACATCTGCAACGTAGGAGATGTTGTAAAGATAATGGAAACAAGGCCTCTTAGCAAAGAAAAAAGGTGGAGATTGGTAGAGGTCATAAAAAAAGCCGAGTAAATCTGAAAGGAGGTACGCAAAAATGATTCGCCCTCAGACTCGATTAAAAGTTGCCGACAATACTGGCGCAAAAGAGATAATGTGTATCCGCTTGTTAGGCGGTTCAAATAGAAAATACTCCAATGTTGGAGATATAATAGTGGCTTCTGTAAAAAGTGCAACACCCGGTGGGGTTGTGAAAAAAGGAGAAGTTGTTAAAGCGGTGATTGTGCGCACCAAGAAGGGAATTGCTAGAAAAGACGGAACCTATATAAGGTTTGACGATAATGCGGCAGTGATAATAAGGGATGACAAACAGCCTAGAGGTACTCGTATTTTTGGCCCAGTAGCAAGAGAGCTGAGAGACAAAGACTTTATGAAGATAATTTCTTTGGCTCCTGAAGTGCTGTAAGGAGGGTTGAGAATGGCACAGAACAAGTTGCACGTCAAAAAAGGAGATATGGTTGTAGTAATATCTGGTAAGGACAAAGGAAAAAAAGGCAGAGTATTGCAGGCTTTTCCTAAAGAAGGGAAGGTCATTGTCGAAGGGGTAAATGTGGTAACCAAGCATAGAAAAGCTACAAGGCCGCAAAAACCTGGTGGAATAATCCATCAGGAGGCTCCTATACACAGCTCAAAAGTTATGCTTTACTGTGAGAACTGCGGAAGAGGAGTAAGGTATGGCATAAAAATTCTCGAAAACGGAGAAAAAGTACGTTACTGCAAGAGGTGCAATGAGACCCTATAATTTACTGAGGAAGGAGGCGCGTTATGTCTAGGCTTAGGGAAAAATACGAGAAAGAGGTCGTTCCAGCCTTAATGGAAAGATTCGGATACAAGAATATAATGCAGGTGCCAAAGCTAGAAAAAGTAGTAATAAACATAGGTGTTGGTGAAGCCAAAGAAAATCCAAAGGCTTTAGAAGCTGCTATGAACGACCTTATGATGATATCAGGGCAGAAGCCTGTTATCACTAGAGCCAAAAAGTCAATTTCTAATTTTAAAATAAGAAAAGGCATGCCTATAGGTGTGAAAGTAACGTTGAGAAGAGAGAGAATGTACGAATTTTTGGATAAACTTTTCAATATTGCATTGCCCCGTGTGAGAGACTTCAAAGGAGTATCTCCTAACTCATTTGACGGAAGGGGCAATTATGCGTTGGGAGTAAGAGAACAGCTAATTTTCCCAGAGATCGATTATGACAAGATCGATAAAGTAAGAGGCATGGATATAATAATCGTAACCACCGCTAAGACTGATGAGGAAGCAAAAGCGCTTTTAGAGTTATTAGGTATGCCATTTGCAAAATAAAAGGAGGGTAGCGATAGATGGCGAGAAAGGCATTGATTGTAAAGCAGCAGAAACCTCAGAAATATAAAACAAGAGAATACAATCGCTGCAAAATATGCGGCAGACCTCGCGCATATTTAAGAAAATTTGGAATGTGCCGTCTCTGCTTCAGGAAATATGCCCATCAAGGGATGATCCCTGGCGTCAAAAAAGCAAGCTGGTAATAGAGGGGAGGTAATAGAAAATGGTTATGACAGATCCTATTGCTGATATGCTCACAAGGATAAGAAACGCAAACTTGGCAAGGCACGAAACAGTAGAGATACCTTCATCAAAGATGAAGAAGGCAATTGCAATGATTTTGTTAAAAGAAGGTTTTGTAAAAGCAGTAGAAGAGATAGACGATGGAAAAGGCGGAATTCTAAAGATCACTTTAAAATACGGTCCCAATAAAGAAAGGGTTATATCAGGGCTTAAGAGAATAAGTAAGCCCGGTTTGAGAGTTTACGCAAAGCACGACGAGTTGCCGAGAGTTTTAGGCGGTTTAGGTATAGCTATAATTTCAACTTCAAAGGGAATTATGACAGATAAAGAGGCGAGAAAGGCAGGGCTTGGAGGAGAAGTTATCTGCTACGTTTGGTGATTTTAAACGAAGAGGTAGGAGGTGTGACAGGTGTCTAGGATTGGCAGATTACCAATACCCATACCAAAAGGCGTAGAAGTCAAGGTAAGTCCAGACAATGTGGTTACCGTAAAGGGTGCAAAGGGCACTCTTGAGAAAAAATTTCCACCTATTGTAAACATAGAAGTAAGAGATGGAGAAGTGGTTGTCACTAGAAAAGGCGATGATAAAGAAGAAAGGGCTATGCACGGCACTACAAGAGCGATAATAGCCAATATGGTAAAGGGAGTTACGGAAGGGTTTGAAAAGGCTTTGGAAATTGTCGGAGTTGGTTATCGTGCGGCAAAGCAGGGCAAAAAATTGATTTTAAACGTGGGATATTCTCATCCTGTTGAAATAGAAGAAGAGCCGGGTATTGAGATAATCGTAGAGGGTAACAACAGGATTATAGTGAGAGGCGCTGACAAGGAAAGAGTGGGCCAGGTTGCGGCTAATATAAGGAGAGTAAGAGAACCTGATGCATATCAGGGCAAAGGCATAAGGTACGTTGGAGAAGTTGTCAGACTAAAAGAAGGCAAAACTGGTAAGAAGTAAGGGGTGAGAGAATGATTATAAAGCCGAGCAGAAACGAGCTGAGGAAAAAGCGCCATTTAAGGGTTAGAAAGAAAGTGTTTGGTACGCCAGAAAGACCTCGTTTGAATGTTTACAAGAGTTTAAAGCACATTTACGCTCAAATCATTGACGACACAAAAGGTCATACACTGGTTTCAGCTTCAACTTTGGATCCCGAACTGAGGGATGTTGCAAAGGGCGCAAATAAGCAGTCAGCTAAGCTGGTAGGAGAGCTAATCGCTAAGAGGGCGTTAGAAAAAGGAATAAAGGATGTAGTATTTGACAGAGGCGGTTATCTCTATCACGGTGTTGTAAAAGAATTAGCTGATGCTGCACGACAAGCAGGGCTAAATTTCTAACAAGGAGGGAAATGAATGGCTCGGGTTGACTGGACAAAGCTAAACTTAAAAGAGAGAGTAGTTAGCATAAACCGTGTTTCTAAGGTCGTAAAGGGTGGTAAAAATTTCAGATTCAGCGTCACTGTTGTGGTCGGAGACCCTGACAAAGGATATGTAGGAGTAGGAAGAGGAAAAGCAGCCGAAATTCCTGACGCTATCAGAAAAGCCATTGAAGATGCGAAAAAGCACTTGATAAAAGTTCCTGTTGTAGGCACTACAATTCCCCATGAAGTGATAGGCGAGTTTGGCGCAGGAAAGGTTTTGTTAAAGCCAGCAAGAGAAGGTACAGGAGTTATTGCAGGAGGCCCTGTGAGAGCGGTGCTGGAATCTGCTGGTATTAGAGATGTGCTCAGCAAATCTCTAGGTTCTTCTAACGCCACCAACATGGTTTATGCTACTATAGAGGGTCTCAAAAGGTTGAAGACGGCAGAAGAAGTAGCAAGGTTAAGAGGAATTCCTGTGCATCAACTATTTGAATAAACAATCCATTAGGAGGTGCCAAAATGAGACTGCACGATTTAAAGCCAGCTGAAGGTTCCACGAAAAAGAAAAAAAGAGTCGGAAGAGGAATAGGCTCGGGTCATGGCAAGACTTCTGGAAGAGGTCATAAAGGGCAGAATGCTAGAAGCGGTGGCGGAGTGCGTCCAGGTTTTGAAGGTGGACAAATGCCTCTTACGAGAAGAATACCCAAGAGAGGGTTTACCAATATATTCAAGAAAGAGTATGCTATAGTGAATGTCGGAACATTGGAAGAGAGGTTTGAAGATGGAGCAGAGATTACTCCAGAAGTTTTAATAGAAAAAGGAATAATCAAGGATGTGAAGGACGGAGTTAAAATTTTAGGGGATGGGGAGCTTACCAAGAAGTTGACTGTCAAGGCCCATAAATTCAGTCAAAGCGCCGTGGAAAAGATTCAAGCCGTTGGGGGAAAGGCAGAGGTGATATAGAGTGTTTCAAACTCTTGTAAATGCTTGGAAAGTTGATGATATAAGAAGGAGAATACTCTATACACTAGGAATGCTGGTGATATTTAGACTAGGGTCTCACATTCCTGTGCCGGGGATTGACCCTAAGCAGATTGCCAATATTTTGGGGCAGGGGCAGCTGTTTGGTTTTTTTGACATAATCTCTGGCGGTGCTTTCCGCAATTTTACGATTTTCGCGATGAGCATTGTGCCCTACATTAATGCCTCAATTATAATGCAGCTTTTGACAATTGCCATTCCTTCCCTTGAGCAATTGGCGAAAGAAGGGGAGGAAGGTAGAAAAAAGATTGCACAGTATACTAGGTACTTGACGGTTGTTTTAGCTCTTATACAGGCGATAGGAATGACGATAGGACTAAGAAGTGCGGTCATAAATCCTACTTTCTTCAGATTAACAGTAATTGTCATAACCCTTACAGCAGGTACTACTTTCTTGATGTGGCTAGGTGAGAGAATCACGGAAAACGGCTTGGGTAACGGAAGCTCTTTGATAATTTTTGCAGGGATAATCTCCAGGATTCCGAACATGATATATTTAACACACGAGTACATTAAAGCTGGAACTTCCAACATATTTGGCGCGATTGCATTTGTAGTGGCAGAGCTTATCATGATAGTGCTTATAATTTTGGCAACAGAAGGGCAAAGGCGAATACCAGTTCAATACGCTAAAAGAGTTGTAGGTAGGAGAGTGTACGGGGGACAGAGCACACACATTCCTATAAGGATAAACATGGCAGGCGTTATCCCGATTATATTTGCAATTTCCTTGTTGCAATTTCCACAGCAGTTAGCGACATTTTTCCCGCATTCTTCTTTCTACAATTTTGTTCAGAAATGGCTAAGCACAAATGGGCTCATATACAACCTTTTAGATATATTCTTGATAATAGGTTTTACCTATTTTTACACAGCAGTCATATTTAACCCGCAGGATATTTCTGATAACTTGAAAAAATACGGAGGCTTTATTCCAGGCATAAGACCTGGCAAACCGACTACCGAGTATCTGACCAAAGTTTTAAATAGAATCGTATTTGTAGGGGCATTGTTCCTAGCGTTTATTGCCACAATGCCAGTGGTTTTGATGAATGTGACAGGATTGCAGCTTTACTTTGGAGGCACGGCTTTATTGATAGCAGTAGGTGTGGCTTTAGATACCATGAAGCAAATAGAAGGTCACCTGATTATGAGAAATTATCAGGGATTCTTGAAGTAAAGGGGGAGAAATTATGCGGGTGGTGCTTCTGGGCCCCCCTGGTGCCGGAAAAGGGACCCAAGCGCTTAAAATTGCTAAGGAGTTTGACATTCCTCACATATCTACAGGCGATATTTTTAGGCAAAATCTGAGAGACAATACAGAGTTAGGTAAACTGGCAAAGGAGTATATGGACAAAGGACTTTTGGTCCCCGATGAAGTGACTAACAGGATAGTAGAAGACAGGCTGGAAAAAGAGGACTGCAAAAAGGGGTTTTTGCTGGACGGATATCCGCGGAATATACCTCAGGCGGAGGAACTGGATAAATTTTTGGAGGAGAGAGGGCATTCTCTTACTGCTGTTATAAATATTCAGGTTGAGAGAGAGGCTTTGATAGACAGGATAACAGGCAGAAGGGTATGTCCTGTGTGCGGTGCTACTTATCACATAAAAACTTCTCCTCCGAAAGTAGATAATGTGTGCGATAAGTGTGGCAGTGAGCTTATACAAAGGTCAGATGATAAATTGGAGTCTGTGGTAAAAAGGTTGGAAGTGTACGAGAAAGAGACAAAGCCATTAATTGATTATTATACAAAAAAAGGTATTTTGGTAAACATCGATGGAAATAAATCAATTGATGAGGTATTTGAAGACATAAAAAAGGCTTTGTTAGGAGATAGGAGAGATGATATACATTAAATCTGAAAAAGAAATTGAGCTCATGAGAGTAGCTGGGAAAGTGATAGCAAACCTCTTTGAGGTTTTAGAGAAGGTGATAAAGCCTGGTGTTACTACTTTAGAGCTTGATAGAATTGCAGAAGAGTTTATAATAAAAAATGGATGCATTCCTGCTTTTAAAGGACTTTATGGCTTCCCAGCGAGCATATGTGCTTCTGTGAATGACGAAGTTGTGCACGGGATACCTGGTTTAAGAAAGCTTCAAGAAGGCGATATTATAAGTATAGACCTGGGAGCCAATTACAAGGGCTACAATGCTGATGCAGCGAGGACCTTTCCTGTAGGGGAGATATCTGATGAAGCTAAAAAGCTTATTGAAGTGACAAGAGAGAGTTTTTTTGAAGGCATAAAATACGCTAGAGAAGGCAATAGATTGTCAGATATTTCCCACGCAATACAGGTATATGTGGAAAGCCACGGCTTTTCAGTGGTGAGAGATTACGTGGGGCATGGAATAGGGAGAAAAATGCATGAAGACCCCCAAATTCCCAATTTTGGACCTCCAGGCAAAGGGCCAAGGTTAAAAAGAGGGATGACTCTTGCAATAGAGCCCATGGTGAATGCAGGGCATTACTCTGTTAGAACTTTAGAAGATAACTGGACAGTGGTAACAGTAGATGGCAGTCTTTCGGCTCACTATGAAAACACGATTGTCATTACAGAAGGGGAGCCGGAAATACTGACCATTTTGTAAGAGGTGAAGAAGTTAATGGACGATTTGCAACTTGGCCAGGTAGTGAGGAGTAAAGCTGGTCGAGACAAGGGCAGAGTATTTGTTGTAGTAGGTAGAGTAGATGAACAGCATGTTTTAATTGCTGACGGGGACCTCAGAAAAATTGAAAAGCCCAAGAAAAAGAAGTATAAACATCTGCAAAGGTATAACGACGTACTGCTTGCAGTAAAAGAAAAACTCGAAAAAGGTGAAAGCTTAACAAATGAGGAAATTAGAAGGTTGTTAGAGCCTTATAAATCCTAAGGCGGTAAGGAGGAATGGATATCCTTGGCAAAAGATGATGTTATTGAAGTTGAGGGGACAGTTATTGAGGCTTTACCAAATGCCATGTTTCAGGTACAATTAGATAACGGGCATAAGGTGTTGGCTCATGTATCGGGTAAGCTCAGGATGAACTTCATTAGAATCTTACCTGGAGACAGAGTAAAGGTAGAATTGTCGCCTTATGACCTTACGCGTGGCAGAATTGTATGGCGCGGAAAGTAAGAAAAGGAGGTAGCTTAAGATGAAGGTGAGACCGTCTGTTAAGAAAATGTGCGAAAAATGCAAGATCATAAAGAGAAAGGGAAGAGTAATGGTAATTTGTGAAAACCCTAAACACAAGCAAAAACAAGGCTAGGAGGTGTTACGATGGCGAGGATTGCTGGAGTTGACTTGCCTAGGGATAAAAGGGTAGAGATCGCTCTTACCTATATATATGGTATAGGTCGCTCTCGTTCAAAGGAAATACTAGCTAAAGCGGGAGTAAACCCAGACACGAGAGTGAGAGACTTGACTGAAGATGAAGTTTCGAAATTAAGAGAAATTATAGAAAAAGAGTACAAAGTAGAAGGCGATTTGAGAAAAGAAGTGGCGATGAACATCAAAAGGTTGATAGATATAGGCTGTTACAGAGGTATAAGGCATAAACTCGGTTTACCCGTAAGAGGACAGAGGACCAGAACCAATGCTAGGACGAGAAAAGGTCCTAGAAAAACTGTTGCTAAGAAGAAGAAGTAATCTTTCTTAAGGAGGGGAAAAGATGGCCAAGAGAGTAAAAAGGGCTGGAAGAAAACGCGAAAAAAAGCATGTGGAGAGAGGTATCGCTCACATCCACTCCACTTTTAACAATACCATTGTGACGATAACTGATCCAGCAGGCAATACCATTGCATGGGCTAGCGCTGGAACAGTCGGATTTAAAGGCTCAAGAAAATCTACTCCATTTGCTGCTCAGATGGCGGCTGAATCTGCTGCAAAAGCGGCAATGGACCATGGGATGAGAACTGTAGATGTATATGTGAAAGGGCCAGGGGCAGGAAGAGAAGCGGCAATAAGAGCCTTGCAGGCAGCTGGTCTTGAGGTAAGTCTTATAAAAGACGTAACTCCAATACCCCATAACGGCTGCAGACCACCAAAGAGGAGAAGAGTGTAAGGAGGTGTAACTATGGGAAGATACTTGGGGCCAAGTTGCAGACTTTGCAGAAGAGAGGGAATAAAACTATATCTAAAAGGGGAAAAGTGCTATACAGATAAATGTCCGCTTGCAAAGAGAGGATATGCTCCTGGGCAGCACGGTCAAGAGAAGAAAAAATTGACCCAGTATGGTATGCAGTTGAGAGAAAAGCAAAAGCTCAAAAGATATTATGGAATTTTAGAAAGGCAGTTTGTGAGGTATTATGAAAGAGCTGAAAGAATGAGAGGCATCACAGGCGAGAACTTGTTACAGCTTTTGGAAAGAAGGCTTGACAATGTAGTTTACAGATTGGGCTTTGCTGTATCTCGTGCTCAAGCAAGGCAGTTAGTAAGCCATGGGCATATTGAGGTAAATGGCAAGAAAGTAGATATACCTTCATATTTAGTAAAGCCTGGGGATGTGATATCTGTAAAAGAGAGCAGCCGTTCTATGGAACTTATAAAGAACAACCTCGAAATGGGAAGAAACGTTCCTGATTGGCTGGAGCTTAACAAGGATGCCTTTGAAGGCAGAGTTGTTTCACTTCCGAGAAGAGAGCATATAGACTTGCCTGTGCAAGAACACTTAATTGTTGAGCTTTATTCTAAGTAATGACCTTCGGTTACCCTCATAAAAGTGCAAAGGGAGGGTCTATAGAGTGTTTGAAATAATAGAACCTAAAATAGAGATTGTAGAGCAATCAGAAGATGGCAGGTACGGGAAATTTGTAGTAGAGCCCCTGGAGAGAGGATATGGTATAACTCTCGGCAACTCTTTGAGAAGAGTGCTTTTATCCTCTATTCCAGGTGCGGCTCCTAAATCTGTGAAGATTGATGGAGTGCTGCACGAATTTTCCACATTACCTGGCGTAAAAGAGGATGTAGTTGAAATCATATTGAACTTGAAAGAAGTTGCAGTGAAACTGCATTCTGACGAGCCAGTGATAGGTAGAATAGATGTGGAAGGAAAAGGAGAAGTTACAGCAGGACATATAAAGGGCGGGCCTGAGTTAGAAATTCTAAATCCAGATCACCACATTGCAACTTTAAGTGATGACGGAAAAATTCACATGGAGATAGTGTTTGTAAAAGGCAAAGGATACGTACCTGCCGAAAAAAACAAAGAACCAAATCAGCCAATAGGGGTTATCCCTGTGGATTCTATCTTTACCCCTATTAGGAAAGTAAATTATACGGTGGAAAATACCCGTGTAGGGCATGTTACTGACTATGACAAGCTGACATTAGAAGTGTGGACAAATGGAACAATCACTCCTAAAGAAGCTGTAAGCATGGCAGCAGATATGCTGATAAAATACTTCCAGAAATTTATCTCCTTTACGGGAGAATATAAGAGCCCTGATGTGTTTGTAGAAAAGCAGGAGAAAAAAGTAGAGAAACCCCTTGACATGACTATAGAAGAGCTGGACCTCTCTGTTAGGTCGTATAACTGCTTGAAGAGAGCAGGTATAAACACTGTACAGGAATTGACGCAGAAGACAGAAGAAGAAATGATGAAAATAAGAAACTTGGGCAAAAAGTCTTTGGAAGAAGTCAAGCAAAAGCTTGCAGCACTTGGGCTTAGCCTCAAGAATTCTGACGAATGAAGGAGGGTTGCAAATGAGCTATAGAAAATTGGGTCGTCCTTCTGACCAAAGAAGAGCCATGCTGAGAAACTTAGTTACAGATTTCTTAAGGTATGAACGCATAACTACTACAGAGGCACGAGCAAAAGAGGTTCGCAAGATTGCCGAAAAAATGATTACCCTTGGCAAAAGAGGAGATTTACACGCCAGGAGACAGGCTTTAGCTTATATATTGGATGAAAGCGTCGTAAAAAAACTCTTTGATGACATTGCACCGCGATATAAAGAAAGAAATGGAGGATATACTCGAATTTTCAAATTAGGGCCTAGAAGGGGAGATGGAGCACCGCTTGCAGTCATTGAATTAGTTTAACCGTTGCAGGGGTTAAGTTTGTCTCCACAACTTAATCCCTATTTTTTGGCAAAGAAGGTGCTTTACATGGCTTTTATAATACGCGCCCAAAATGTCTCCTTTTGCTATTCAGAGGGAGAAAGCAAATCGCCGCCGGTGCTTAAAGATATAAATTTGCAGTTTGAAAAGGGGCAGTTTATTGGCATAATTGGCCATAACGGTTCTGGCAAATCTACTTTGGCAAAGCACTTCAACGCACTTCTTTTGCCGACGAAAGGCAATGTTTATGTTAAGGACATGGATACAAAGGATGCGAAGCACCTTTGGGATATAAGGCAGACGGCGGGTCTGGTGTTTCAGAATCCAGACAATCAAATAGTTGCAGCAATAGTTGAAGAGGATGTGGCTTTTGGGCCAGAGAATTTGGGAATACCTCCAGAGGAAATAAGGAAAAGAGTGGAATATGCCCTTAAGGCTGTAGGCATGTGGGAGTATAAAGACTTTCCACCCCATATGCTTTCAGGCGGTCAAAAGCAGCGGGTAGCCATTGCAGGAATTATTGCCATGAAGCCAGAATGCATAGTTTTGGATGAACCTACAGCAATGCTGGACCCAATCGGTAGAAGAGAAGTAATTTCTACTATCAAGAAGCTCAATAAAGAAGAGGGCATAACTGTGATACTCATAACTCACTTCATGGAAGAGGTTGTAGATGCAGACAGAGTGATAGTTATGGACGACGGAAAAGTAGTTTTGGATGGAACGCCTAAAGAAGTTTTTAAAGAGGTAGAAGTCCTTAAAAAAATAGGGCTTGATGTCCCACAGGTTACAGAATTGGCTCATCAACTCAGAAAAGAGGGAATAGACATTCCTTCTGATATTTTGACCATTGAAGAAATGGTGGAGTTCATATGCCGATAAAAGTAGAAAATGTAAGTTTTATATACAATGAAGGAACTCCATATGCGACAGTAGCACTTAAGGACATAAATTTTTCAATAGATGACGAAGAATTTGTAGGAATTATTGGCCACACAGGGTCTGGAAAGTCTACATTAATTCAGCAGTTAAATGGGCTGTTAAAGCCTAGCAAGGGTAAGATTTATATAAACGGCATAGATATAACAGACAAGAAGGTAAGTTTAAAAGATATAAGAAAGCAGGTAGGATTGGTTTTTCAGTATCCAGAATATCAGCTTTTTGAAGAGACAGTGTTTAAAGATATAGCCTTTGGCCCTTCTAATTTAGGACTTAGCGAAGAAGAAGTAAAAGAAAGAGTATACGAGGCAATGGAAATAGTTGGTATAAGCAAAGAATTGGCAGATAAATCACCTTTTGAGCTATCTGGCGGTCAAAAAAGGCGAGTAGCGATTGCAGGCATTCTTGCAATGAGGCCAAAAATTTTAATACTTGACGAACCTACCGCAGGGTTAGATCCCAAAGGGAAACAGGAAATTTTGAATAAAATAAAAGAGATTCACGACAAATATAAAATGATAACAATCTTGGTGTCCCATAACATGGAAGATATAGCCCGAATCGCGGACAAAATAATTGTAATGAACAGAGGCAAAATTGAGCTCATAGGAACCCCCAGAGAAGTTTTCAGAGAAGCTGAAAGACTAGAGAAAATAGGGCTTTCAGTTCCTCAAATTACTTCTTTAGCGAGAGAACTTAGAAAGAGGGGAGTGCCAATACCGCCAGATGTTTTGACGATTGAAGAGGCAAAAGAGCATATTCTTCGCTATCTCAGGGGGACAAAAAATGTTTAGGAATATAACTATTGGCCAATATGTTCCCGGTGATTCGGCAATCCACAAATTAGACCCTAGGGTAAAAATCATAATTACATTTATATTTATAATAGCCATCTTTTTCATAAACAAATTTTCTGGCTATATTTTTGCGATGCTTTACTTGTGGCTTGTGATCAGGATTTCCAAAATACCATTTTCTTACGTCCTGAAAGGTTTAAGGCCTGTAATTGTGATACTTTTACTTACAGTGAGCTTAAACATGTTTTTTACTCCTGGGGGCACTGTGCTTTATACCCTAGGTCCTTTAAAGATTACTAGTGCAGGATTAAAATTTGCTGTATTTATGGGGCTAAGGCTTATTTTCTTGATAATAGGAACTTCACTGCTTACATTGACAACTTCTCCCATTTCTCTTACAGATGGGATAGAACATATTTTAAAGCCTTTTAGTAAAATCGGAGTACCGGCTCATGAACTGGCGATGATGATGACTATTGCTTTGCGGTTTATACCTACTCTCATAGAAGAAGCTGAGAAGATAATGAAGGCTCAAATGGCAAGGGGAGCAGATTTTGAAAGTGGGAACATAGTAAATAGGGCGAGAGGATTAGTGCCTCTTTTGGTTCCGCTTTTTATCAGTGCTTTCAGGAGAGCCGATGAACTTGCAATAGCTATGGAGTCGAGGTGCTACAGAGGAGGCCACAACAGAACTCGAATGAAAAAACTTGAAGTGCACACAAGAGACTATGCAGCTCTTTTCATAACAGGTGTAATTGTGGTGCTAATTGTGTGGAACAGAAGTTGGGCGTGGTAGTATGAAGAACATAATGCTTATCATTGAATATGACGGGACCAATTATCACGGCTGGCAGTACCAAAAGAATGCCATAACTGTTCAGGAAGTGCTTGAAAAAGCTATAGAAAAAGTAACAGGAGAAAAAGTTAACCTAATAGGAAGCAGCAGAACAGATACTGGTGTTCATGCTTTGTACCAAGTTGCCAATTTTAAGACGAAAACAAAGATCCCGCCAGAAAAACTTCCTTACGCTTTAAATGCTGTACTGCCTGATGATGTAGTTGTAGTCAAAGCAAAAGAAGTTGACAAATCATTTCACGCTCGTTACAGTGCAAGAAGTAAAAGATACAGGTACTTGATTTTAAATAGACAGTTTCCAATGCCTACTATGAGAAATTATTGCTGGCATGTCCCATACCCCTTAGATGTTGAGGCGATGAAGAAAGCGGCTTTCTTTTTTAGAGGGACCCATGACTTTTCTGCTTTTAAAGCCTCAGGAAACAAAAAGGTGAATCCTGTAAAAACTATCTTTGATTTGACGGTAGAAAAAGAAGGGGATCTGATTAAAATAGAGGTAGAAGCAGATGGATTCTTATACAACATGGTAAGAATAATAGTGGGAACGCTAGTGTACGTGGGACTTGGCAAAATAAAGGCAGGAGAAATTCCAGCTATTATAGAATCAAAAGACAGGACAAAGGCCGGCATAACAGCTCCTCCTCAAGGCCTATACCTTGTCAGGATTGTCTATTGACAGTTGACATACTGTGAATTAAAATAATATTATGCGAAATTGTGACCAGAATAAGGAGGTTGTAGAGCAAAATGAAATCCTATATGGCTAAACCCAGTGACGTGGAAAGAAAATGGTTTGTCATAGATGCAGAAGGAAAAGTATTGGGAAGATTAGCGAGCCAGATCGCTAAAATACTGATGGGAAAACACAAACCCACATATACTCCCCATGTGGATACAGGTGATTTTGTTGTGGTTATCAATGCCGATAAAGTAGTATTGACAGGCAAAAAATTGGAAGATAAATATTACAAATATTATACAGGTTATCCAGGTGGACTAAAACAGATTCAATATAAAAAATTAATGCAGACAAAACC
>NC_003869.1:1490000-2152500 GCF_000007085.1 Caldanaerobacter subterraneus subsp. tengcongensis MB4 | reverse complement strand
AGAAGGGGGCTTGACTGTGAGAGAGACATCTCGAGCAGGGACGAAAGTCGGGCTTAGTGATCCGGCGGCAGTGAGTGGGAACGCCGTCGCTCAACGGATAAAAGCTACCCCGGGGATAACAGGCTGATCTCCCCCAAGAGTCCACATCGACGGGGAGGTTTGGCACCTCGATGTCGGCTCATCGCATCCTGGGGCTGAAGTAGGTCCCAAGGGTTGGGCTGTTCGCCCATTAAAGCGGTACGTGAGCTGGGTTCAGAACGTCGTGAGACAGTTCGGTCCCTATCCGTCGCGGGCGTAGGAGACTTGAGGGGAGCCATCCCTAGTACGAGAGGACCGGGATGGACGAGCCGATGGTGTACCAGTTGCACCGCCAGGTGCACAGCTGGGTAGCCAAGCTTGGAAGGGATAAAGGCTGAAAGCATCTAAGCGTGAAGCCCACCCCAAGATAAGGTCTCCCACCCGAAAGGGGTAAGGCACCTTGTAGAAGACGAGGTAGATAGGCCGGGGGTGTAAGAGCGGAAACGCTTTTAGCTGACCGGTACTAATAAGCCGAGGACTTGACCCTGAAGGCTTTGTGTAGTTTTGAAGGTCTAAGTATCCGGTGGCGATAGCGGAGGGGAAACACCCGTTCCCATTCCGAACACGGAAGTTAAGCCCTCCAGCGCCGATGGTACTGCATAAGCGGGAGAGTAGGTCGCTGCCGGAATAAATGCTCCTCAGTAGCTCAAGGGTAGAGCAACCGGCTGTTAACCGGTAGGTTGTAGGTTCGAATCCTACCTGAGGAGCCAGTTTTTATGATGGCCCCGTGGTCAAGTGGTTAAGACACCGCCCTTTCACGGCGGTAACATGGGTTCGAATCCCGTCGGGGTCACCAACACAACATGGGCCTTTAGCTCAGCTGGCAGAGCGGTCGGCTCATAACCGATTGGTCCGGGGTTCAAATCCCTGAAGGCCCACCATTTTCTAACTTAATAAAAATGCGGCCCAGTAGCTCAGTTGGTTAGAGCGCTAGCCTGTCACGCTAGAGGTCGAGGGTTCAAGTCCCTTCTGGGTCGCCATTTTCTTATGCCTCGATAGCTCAGTAGGTAGAGCAAGGGACTGAAAATCCCTGTGTCAGTGGTTCGATTCCACTTCGAGGCACCATTTATTTTTATTTTGCTAGCGTGGCTCAGAGGCAGAGCAGCTGATTCGTAATCAGCAGGTCGTGGGTTCGAATCCCACCGCTAGCTCCAGTGCTTATGCATATTAGAGGGTATCGACATTGTGTCGATACCCTTTTTTGTATAAATTAATACCAGGCTAATGAAGCAAAGATTTGCATCACATAATAGATATGCGGACGAAATTAATGCTGTTGATATAAAAGATAAGGCAATTTATTGTATTGATAAATTTGCCATTTATAAAAAGCAATTGCATTTCTATTTTTCTTTTGTTAAAATAAAATCAAACGTTTAACTGGTAATTTAGGTAAAGGATTTGTGGTACAACGAAGATCTAAAAGTTTTTAAATAAATTTAAGGAGGAGCTCTTATGTATCCTAATTATAGAATTTCTGTTGAAATTATTTTGTTATATGAAGGAAAAGTTCTCTTAACCAAACGTGCACCGCATTGTAAAGTTGCTCCGAATGTGTGGAATGTTCCCGCAGGGAAAATAAAGTATGATGAAATTCCTATTGAAGGTATGTATCGAGAAGCAAAAGAGGAAATTAACTTGGATGTAGAAATGTTGGAAGAGCTATCAGTTAGAAATATAAAAAGTAAAAGTGGGGACGAAGACATTTACCGAGTTGTGTTCACGTATCTTGTCAAACCCAAAAACGATGATATTTCTTCGCTCAAACTGAACGATGAACATTCCGAGTATGCATGGGTAACAAAAGAAGATCTAAATGATCCCAAATATGAAACGCTTCACGATGATATACGAAACATTCTTTTAACAAAAGTATTTAAGTGAAAAAGGATTAAGTGTATACTATAGAACTTAAAATTCCTATTCAAGAGAAACGATTTTTAAAATTCATTTTTTAAAATTGGAAATTTAATTTCTACATGGATATGGTATAATATTTGGTATTTACTAAAATAGAGATTAGAATATGTGGTAATTAAAACTGCAAGGAAATAATTAAAGTTGTTGTAAGAATAATTGGAAGAATATAAAGACAAATTAAAGTTTTTTCATTCGATTTACCAAAAGGAAAGGGGAGAGTGAATAGAACCTTCAACTAATGAAAAAATACTCCATACCTACTACATTCGACGTTATATTATTGCTGTGTGCCTTATAGAGTTTTTTGCTTTTAAAATTCTTGATCCGTACTATATTCAGTTTATGACTACAGAAAAGGGACTCGGGTTAACACCTACGCAGTTTGGATTTTTTGTATCACTTACCTCAGCAGTGACTTCTGCTATTGATTATCTGTCTGGAGCTTTTGCAGATCGGCTGGGACGTAGGCTTTCTTGGGGGTTGGCGATGTTTTTCTATGGAGCGGGAATGCTATGGCTCAGCTCGGTTTCTGCCTTTGGTCCTGCGTTGGTTACTACTGTATTAATGGGAATTTCTTATGCTTTTACGAGCGGCGCACGGGAAGCTTGGCTTTACGATAAGGTTGGACAAGAGGGAACACGGCAAACCTTTGGTAAACTTTATCTTTACTCTATTCCATTTACTGCAGTAGGAATGGCAGTAGCATTTATTTTAGGAGGTTTTGGAAGTCTGCGTATTCCAATTGCTTTGACTGGTATTATTATAGCAAATGGGTTCTTTATCATGACCTTTCCAGAGAACTATGGGAATCAACACCGTCGCGGATGGCTAGAGGTTCTCAAAGCAGGATTTTATCAGTTTTTGAAAAGTCGTGTTCTGTAGGTGACAGCTGCTCAAAGCTTTTTCTTTACATTACCTATTTGGATCACAAGCGCCTGGTGGATTACTTACATGGTGGAACAGTTTGGGGTTGACCTGAAGGGGACAGCTTTTGCATTTGGTGTTACTTCTTTAGCTGCGGCAATAACAGGTTTTTATATCTCTAAGATGAAAATCACTGATTATCAGAAACTGATTCTTTGGCCCACACTATTATCAGCGCTTGCTTTCTTATTAATGCCGATAATGCCTGTACCTTGGGCATTTGTAGCCTTAGTTATTGTCGCAATTGCTTCTAGTTATTTGAGGGGAAGTGGCATTACCACTTTTGGAGAATGAACAGATTAGTGTCGAACGGGCGACGGCCCTATCCTTTTTAAATACTCTGCGCAGTGCTTTTTGGGCAATCGCTCCTCTTTTATGGGGTATCCTTATTTCAGCTTTCGGCCTTAAAGTGATGTTCTTTTTTGGAGGAGCAGCTTCGCTAATTTCTTTGTTTTTGTTAAGACTTGCTTTAATGCTCAGAGAAAAAAACACATAAAATTGAGTTACAATGGTTAATTGTTTATTGATTCTAAGCGAGGTAAAAAACTATGACAAAGTCCTCATATTTTTCTCTTTTATGCAGAAGAAATATTGCCATTATGGTTTCATCTAACATGGCTATAGGGTTAATGGATGGACCTATGAGATGGCTTTTGCCTCTGCTTTTGATGGAAAAAGGAGGGCCATTTCTTGTAGGACTTTCTTTTTCAATTGCCAATTTTGGCGATACAATAATCGCCTTATTGGGAGGGCAATGTAGTGATAGATTTGGGAGAAAGATAATGTTAGTCATATCTTCACTTTTTTATACCATTGGCAGTTTATTACTCTTTTTTGCTTTTTGGCAAGGGGATTTGAATTTCATTATAATTGGAATGATTTCCACAATTTTTATATATGGTTTAAGCGGAATCTCTTTAGGTTCTACTCTGGCTCGGATAACTGAATCCGTTTCAGACGAAGACTCAGGGAAAGCCCTTTCATTAGTTTCTTTTGGAGGGCTCATTGGTCGCATTTTAGGTTCCTCATTTATAGGGTTTCTTTTTAGAAAAAATCCTGTTGAAGCATTGATTGCCATGACAGTGTTTTCTGCTATTTCAGTATTGTTAAGACTTCAACTTAAAGAGACTTTACAATTAAAGTCAATGGGAGAGAATATATCTTTAATTGGACATTTAAAAGGTACGATAAATGTTGTCAAAATGCTAGGTTCATTCTGCATTTTATCTATCACTACTTTGGTAGTACTCAATGGTTTATCACTTGCAATCTGTGGGAATTACTATTCCCCTTATCTAACAGAAAATTTTGGACTTGATAGTGGAAAAATAGGGATGATATTTAGTGCATTAGGATTAATCCAACTATTGCTTACACCAATAGCTGGTATAGTTGTCGATAGATATAAATATGGATTTTTAAAGGGGCTTTTTTTAGGAAATGTTTTTGCAGGAGTTTTTTGCTAATTTTTGCATTTACGTATATACCTTTTATTGCCATTTTCACTATGATAGCGTCTTCAGAATTGGGAGTTTTCCATTCAATTGGATATGATGTGATGATGGCAAAGCTGTCAGAGAATAGATTTAGAGCAACTATTTACAGTGGAATGATGGCAATATGGAATGCAATGTTTATTATAGGGCCCGTAATCGGGGGCGTCCTCTATTCAGGCAATCCAAGACTTACTTTTTTTGTAACTTCCATACTTTTATTGATTACATTTATACCTATAAAAAAGATTAGCATCTATTTTCATAACGTGGTACAAACAAAAAAGATAGTGGGTTGCCAGTAAAAACTAATTAATTTGAGTGAAGGAACAGGCTTTTATTTGAAATTTCTTGTTATATCATGTAAAAGTTTGTAATAATTTATTTTGTTGGTCTTAAAGCTATTTTACAAATTTAACCTGCTGTAACTTACAGTTACAAAATTAAAATTTTTCACTGGCGATATATGAAAGAAGGAAATAAGAGGGGGAATAAAACAATGGCAAAGAAAAAACTTATCATAGCTATAGTTGGCCTTGCCATTGTAGGGCTAATTGCGGTACCGCTTTTAACTTCAGGATATAAGTGGACCTACTTGGGACCGGAGGATTATCAGTTAGCTGCAATAGTTGACGGTACTCCTATTGTTTTCTTCAATGAATTGCAAGATGGGGATAAAGAAGAGGTGGGTGTTGAAATAGGTGGGGAGAAAAATACCCAAATTACCATGCGGTGGGAAAACAATCGTCCGGAAAATGTTCCGCATTTAACATTCAAAAAGATTACACCTCAAAATACTCTCATTGACCTCCAAGAAGAAGTATTTGAAGTTACTTTCAAATTGCCAGGTGAAGGCACTAAAGTTTGGGTCTGGGACGATAGGCAAAAAACCTATGTACTTTCACATATAGAGGAAGAAACCTATAAAGAGAAGATAGCTAAGTTATTTGTAGACGGAAAGACTGTATTTCTCTCTGCAAATCCTGAAGAAAAACCCCTTTTTCTTACTCCAGAGAAAGATAAATTTTGGTATTTTACTAAAAAAGGCTTTTGGTTAATTGATTTCAATGGTAATGTAAAGAAATTGTCCCAGGATAAATTTAATGGTAAAACTTATGATGAATTACAAGAAGAACTTATAGCTAAAACTGGTGATAGCAACGCTACATTATGGTGGGCTGATAATCCTGTATTCAGCCCTGATGGCACTAAAGTAGTTTACATGACAAATAGGGATTGTATAGGTTCTGGTGGGAGTTCACTGTGGCTGTATGATTTGACTGTATGCCAAGAACGACCACTTGTTAAAAACATGAGAGGGGAACATTATAGAGCTGTAGGCTGGTTGGATAATAGCCATATTCTTTACACTGTCTACTATACCAATAAAAAAAATGAATATTATATTTCTGATATTTCAGGGAGATATGAAAAATTAAACTTGGAAGGAAAACAGCCTTACGTCTTAGGTATTTACCCCAATTTGCAGATTCTTTATACCTCGGATTATTCAGCTTCTAGAGATATTTGTTTGGCTAAAGTAGATTTAGTTACTAAAGCTGTTAAGGAAGTATATAAAAAGACGCTTGACGGTGTGTTGCGGAATTCATGTAGTCTAAGTCCTAACGGTTCTAGATTGGCTTTCATGTATGCTCCTGACTCCAATGATACTTTACAATATCTTACAGTAGTAAATTTAGTTAATAAAAAAGAGACTTTGATTAAACGAGTTCCTTTACCGGAAGGATTAAGAACTGTTTTGAATAGTTTTAACTGGCTGGATAATACACGGTTATTTATACGTGTCACAAAGGTGATTGATGGGACAAACCAGATCTCTTCCTGGATTTTTGACAGTTAAATTAGGCGCCGAGAAAAACATTAAGCTTTTAACTTGATATTTATGAGTTTTTAGATTGTTAAAGAAGATCGGTAAAAAGCGGATTTAGAGCTAGAGAATTGTAAAGATTGAGGTTTTTGAAATGCTACAAAGTTCTCTTTATATTTTAATAGGTGATTGCAAAATGAAGTAAATATCAAAGTAAAAAAAGTTACATTATTAGGGATAAAATAGGAAAATTACATGTTAATTTAGTAAAAAAAGAGAAATGGAAGAAAGATACAAATCCCCAAAAGACAAAACTTAACACACCTTTTTAATGTAAGAAGGTGACAAACGAATCAAACCATAAGAACAAGTCATCAAGCCAAAAGTTTTTTCAAAGATAAAGGATGTTCAAAAATACCAAGCTTTGCAGTAATAATTAAACCAATATGTTGAGTGATAGCCCCAAGAAAAACATCAGCTTTGATAGACCTGGTATTTATGAGTTTAAAGCTATCAACAGCGATAGAACTTTTTAAAAGGGAAATAGATTTTTCAATAATAGGGCGTTTTTCATAAAGTTTGGACCACTTTTTAGAGTTACGAGGGACAACAGTATTTTTTCTAAAATCAATATCAAGGGTAGTATAGAATATTCTGCCGCATTTAGAAGGAGTACAGGGGTTATCACATTGAAGGATATAAGTAGTTTTACCATTTAGTCTAACTTTTTTGGACATAGGGCAAAGCCATTTAATTCTGGTAGCTCTACCTTTTTCCCGGACGATGCCATCATAGGACATTTTAAGAGAAGGGTCACGGGGGCAGGTAGGGATACCATCAGAGTTAAAAGTAGGCTGAGGTAAGTTTTTAGAATTTCGAGGGTTAATAGGGATAATAGGTATTATGCCATGCTCTGAGAACAAGTATTTGTAATTATCAAAAGAATCAAACCCAGCGTCACCTAAGAAGTATCTATAAGAGAAATTAGGATGCAAATTAAAGAATTCCTTAAGAGAAGGGATTAAAGTTTTTGAATCGTACAAATCTTTAGACTCGGCAGCAGATTTAGCAGTATTGACATCTAAAGAATCATCGTCATAGAAACTAATATGCTGAATAATGCCTAAGCCATTAGTGAGAATGGTAGCTTTGATAGAGTAACAATAATGCCCATTAATATAAGAGAATTTAGCATCAGGATTAGAGTGAGCAAACTTAGGCATTTTAGAGCAAGCATAAGAGTGGGCATCAAAATCAGGATTAGATTTAGAGAACTTTTTAATATTTCTATAAAGGGAATCAAAGAACTTAGGATTATTTTCTCTGACATAAGGTTCAAAGCCAGTAGTATCAGCGATGAGGATATTAGAAAGTGAAGGATTAATAGCCTGACAAATAGGCTCAGTTAAATTAACAAGATTATTGAAGAAATTCTCCAAATCTTTGAGGAAAATGGATTTAAATCTAGAGAATTGAGAAGGATGAGGGACTCTTTTAAAGCCACAAAGCTCTCTTAATTCTTTAGATAGTTTAAGAGCATGGACAAGGAGTTGAACAGTAGGGATAGAGAGAATTTTTTGGATAAACAAAGCAGTGAGCATAGATTCAAGAGAAAAATCTCTATGACGTCCAAAGTGGGAATAATAGTGGGCATAAAAAGAAGATGGAATAAGTTCAGATAAATCAACAAAAGATTCAAAGAGTTTAATAAACTTGGGTTTATCTTCTTCAAAGAAGGCTTGAACATCATGGTAAATATCGGAGAGAGAGATATTTGTTTAGCTTTGATTTTCATAGAATTTCCTCCATTTCTTTTTGGGTTTGGTTCTCTATATAAATTCGACAAAAGTGGAGGAATTCCTTTGAAAATATACAGCAGAATCCCTTAGTTCATAAGGATTTTGGGATTCTGCAAAGACCTATTTATATTTTAAAGAAAGGAGGGGTGAAGGTTGAAGTATAAGAAAATTACATTTTTAATGGGTTTACTATGGGGATTAATATCTTTTGGATTTTTCGAAATTGCTATAAGAAGAGGCCAATTTTTTATGGGAAATTATTTAATGGAGTCTAAACCTTTTATTGCTGTAGTTGATATAGCTAGAGCTGATAATTTGATGTGGCTGTTTAAGCTTCTTCTCTTTCCGTATGCTGCTGGATTGGATTTATCTATATGGACTATCGGACTTGTAGGATGTATTTTTGGATGTGGCAGTTCACCTTTCCAAGCATTGGGTAAAGTGTTTGTGAATCATCCCATTATAGAGTGGTTTGTACTAATTATTTACACTATAGTAGGAGGACTTATACTTATAATGCTGCCTTATTATTTTATAAGTGTAGTTAAGAAATTGCTAAAAGTATAAATTTCTACATAAGAAGGTATTTTTAAAGAGTCTGTGAAACTTAAAGAAGCTAAACGAAAAAGACAAAGAAGACAGTTATCTTTACTGTTACAGGCTTAATCCTGTTTAATTAGCGTTATTGTATATATTAAGAGTCTACATCTTGGAGAAATCGTGGGAAATACGTGATTATACAAGTTTGTATCTAGAACTTCGGAGTAGATAAAAACTACTTAAAATATAGAAGCAATTCAGGTTAATTTTGTAAAACTTGTGATAACCTCTATACTGTTTTTTGTAATAGGCCTTTTAATCTTTGATATAGCAGACAAAAAAGCTAAAAAGAAAGGGGTTTTGGGAATGTATTAAAAAAGGGAGTGGAAGTTTTGATTAGATTTAAGCTATCTCGTTTTATAAAATTTTTAAAAGAAAATCTTTCTTTTTTTAAAGTGTGGCTTGGCTATTCTCAGAACACCATAGGTGGAAGACTTACTATAATTGCAAGGACAGTTTTATTTTATCAAATTACTAATTCTGCAAGTGCTGTAGCTATTTTCAGTATTTTTTCTATGTTGCCTATTATTTTATTGAGTCCCATTGCAGGGTGGTTTTCAGATTTTACTTCAAGGAAAAAATCTTAATATTTTCACAAATGATAAATGGGTTTTTAGTATTGGGTTATATTATAGCAAAAGATCCGTTGTTGTTTTATGTTTTAGTTTTTCTTCAGTCTATTTTCGGAATTTTTTCTCTACTGCTGAGAAGAAAGTTCAACTTGGTTCATTAAGATTCGACATTTTGTAAAAAGTTATAGCATTGAGATAATATAGCAATAATCCGATTGAACTTTTTAGGAGAGAGGGTCATGAATTCGCAGATAATTGTTAAAAATGTCAGTAAAACTTACAAAGTATACATAAAAGAAAATGAAAATGGCGTGATAAATGCAGTTAAAAGCTTTTTTAAGCGAAGGTACAAGTACATACAAGCAGTAAAGGACATTTCTTTTACTGTAAATCAAGGAGAAATACTTGGACTGATTGGTTTAAACGGTGCGGGGAAAACTACTACTATTAAACTAGTATCTGGAATTATTAAAGCAGATGAAGGTATCATAAGAGTACTGGGAGAAGACCCCTTTTTACGAAGCAAAGATTATAGAAGAAAAGTATCATTAGTCATGGGACAAAAAGGGCAGTTAGATCCTGATTTATCTATTATTGATTCTGTAAAACTTTTTGCCTCCATTTACTCTATTGACAAAAGAGAAGCAATTTCAAGGGCAAAATCAATGGCAGAAGAATTGGGCTTGTCAGAAATAGACCTGCAAAAACAGGTCAGAACCCTGTCTTTAGGACAAAGGATGAAAGGTGAATTGATATTATCTTTTATTCATCTGCCAGTAATTGTTTTTCTTGATGAGCCTACTTTAGGCTTGGATTTTATCACCCAAAGGACAATTAGAAATTACTTAAAAAATTATAAAAAGAAATATAATGCCTCTATAATACTAACAAGCCATTACATAACTGATATTGAAGATTTATGCGACAACATCTATATACTCCACAAAGGTCAAGAGCTATATTATGGAACAATTGAGAAACTGAAAAGTATGATTCCCAACATCAGAAAGGTTAGATTTAACGCAAGCAATTGTGCAGTTGAAAGAATCAGCAAATATTATAAAGTAGAAAAAGCAAGCGAAGAACAAGAATATTTCATCAGATTTAGTCCAGAAGAAACGATAAATGTAATGAGAGTTTTGTCAAATGAAGCTGAAATTTCAAATATAAATTTTCACGATGATACTCTCGATATTATCATAGAGTCATTGTATAAGGGTGCAGAAAAATGAGGACATTGTATGTTTTCATGGGATATTTTGACTACTCAATAAAAAGACTCTTAATGTATAGAATTTACCTTATAGGAGAGCTTTTAAGTTCCCTAATTGTACCAATCCTAATAAACTTCTTTCTCTGGAGGTCTTTAATTGAAAGAAATCCCATAAATTACACTCTGAAAGAAATGATGATTTATATTATCATTTCTAATGCAATACTTCTATTCACAGAAATTCATGCTGAACATGACCTTGAAAAGGATATAAAAACCTACAGATTTGGCCAAAAGCTTTTACTTCCAGTGAATTATCTGACCAGTATTTCATACAGTCACATATCTTCAAGCCTTGCAAAGTTTGCAATTTTATATATGCCAGTAATTATTATGACCTCAATTTGGGCAAAAATTGAAATCCCAGCAAACCGGCTGTTATACCTACCTTTAGCGTTAATTTTGGGTTTTTTATTCAATGCTTTATTTTCCTTTATAATAGGATTGTTATCTTTTTGGCTGACAGAAATATGGGGCATAGCTGCCATCAGAAACTTACTGACAGGTCTTCTTTCAGGTGCCATTTTCCCTTTAGACCTTTTGCCTAGCAAAATTGAATCAATTATGCTAATGACTCCCTTCCCTTATATGACATACATCCCGTCAAAGCTTATATGTGATGCTAATTTTGACATTGAAATAGTAAATAAAGGATTGTTTATTTCGCTAGTCTGGGTGTTAATACTTGGTTTCATTGTTTTTTTACTTATGAAAAATGGATTAAAAAAATACACCTCTCATGGGGCGTGAAAACATGCTAATAGAATCTATAAGATTTTCAATTAAAAAAGCAATTCAATATAGAGCAAATTTGGTAAGCTGGTTTTTGGCAGACTTATCTTTATACACTGCAACATTTTTAGGCTATTACCTGCTTACTCAAAAAATTGACGTTTTTGGTGATTATAATAGAGAAGAAATTCTTTTTTATATAACCTGTTTCTTTTTAGTAAACAACCTATATGCAATTTTCTTTGCAGAAGCTGTTTCTAAGTTTGGACAATCAGTTTTAACAGGGTATTTTGATTTTGATTTACTAAAACCACAGCCTCTCATAAAATACATTGTACTAAAAAACCTAAATTTTCCTGCAGCTCTTTCAACCCCCTTGTTAATATTTCTAAATATATGGTGTATGAAAATATGTGGAATTAAATTGACAATAGCTTATATCATTTCAATTTTCAGTGCTTCTATTTTAATGGGACTTTTATTTTTCATAGTATACAGTTTTACTCTTTTTGGTTTAAGGTCTGAAGCAATTTCAGCGATAGTCTTGCAGCTTTTAACAATGGCAGAAAAACCTGATACGGTTTTCCCAAAAATCTTCCGTAATCTTCTCATATATGCAATTCCCATTTTCTTATTTAGTGCAATTCCTGCAAGGATTGCCCTTGGTAAGAGCAGTATATATGAGAATATATGGTGTTATTCATCTTCCTTATTATATTATTTGGTTTTAAAAATTATCCTTTACCAAGGGCTGAAAAAATACCAGTCGACAGGAGAATTGTGATTAAGATTATAAATTGCGTGACAGATAAAGCCTATAAAATTTGATGCTTTTGAAAATAAATTGGATTGAATTTTTCTAATCTTATGATATAATAGAAGCAAAAGAACTTAAAAAAATTGAATATCAAAGTGCTAGGGGAGCCAGAAATGGCTGAGAGGGGATTCGTTCCCGACCCTTAGAACCTGACCAGGGTAATGCCTGCGAAGGGAAGCACGTTTTACGGAATCTGTAAAAAGTGCTCACCTTTTCAGGTGGGCATATTTTTATTATCTTGGAGGTGAGTATATGAAATTAGCTCTTACAATTGCTGGTTCAGATTCAGGAGGAGGAGCAGGAATCCAGGCAGATTTGAAGACTTTTTCTGCCCACGGAGTATTTGGAATGAGCGTCATTACTTCAATAACAGCTCAGAACACTATGGGAGTTTTAGGAATTGAAGATGTAAGCCCTGACATGGTCTATTTGCAGATGAGAGCAATTTTTGAAGACCTGTATCCGGATGCAGTTAAGATAGGCATGGTATCCAATGAAGAGATTATAAAAACTATCGCAAAGGGCTTAAAAGAATACGGAGTAGAAAAAGTTGTTTTAGACCCAGTCATGATTGCGAAGAGTGGAGACCCTCTTTTAAAACCTGAGGCGATGAAAGCATTAAAGGAGGAGCTGTTGCCATTAAGCCTTGTTGTTACGCCAAATTTGATGGAAGCTAAGGAATTAACAGGAATGGAGATAAAGAACATTTCGGATATGAAGGAAGCTGCAAAGAAAATTTTAAGTTTAGGCGCAAAGGTAGTTTTGGTAAAGGGCGGACATTTAGAAGGAGAAGCGGTGGATGTGTTTTATGATGGAGTAGAATTTTACGAAATTAAAGCGGAGAGAATTAACACTAAAAACACACATGGGACAGGATGCACTTTTTCATCAGCTATAGCAGCAAACTTGGCTTTAGGATATGATTTGTTAGAGGCGGTGAAGAGGGCTAAAAGGTACATCACAGGAGCCATAAAAAATTCTCTTTCTATAGGGCATGGAGTGGGACCCACAAATCATTTCTGGAATGTTGAATTTAAAGAATAGAATAAGGAGGATGTTTGTTGTGGAAATAAGAGAACAGGTAGTTCTTGTTACAGGGTCTAGCCGAGGCTTAGGTGCTGCCATTGCTAAAGCTTTTGCTAGAGAAGGAGCCAGCGTGGTAGTAAATTATTATAAAAGCGAAGAAAAGGCGCAAAAATTGTCAGAGGAGCTGGGAAGAAATTCTGTTGCTATTAGAGCTGATGTAAGAGATTTTAATCAAGTAGCTTCAATGTTTGAAGAAGCAAAGAAGTATTTTGGGAAACCCGTCACTACTATTGTGAACAATGCGCTGATTGACTATGTTTTTGATCCGATGAACAGAAAAACTCCTGAAACAATTGAGTGGGAAGATTATTTAAAACAATTAGAAGGAGCTGTAAAAGGGGCCTTGAACACTATAAAAGCAGGACTTAAAGATATGAAAAAGATGCGCTTTGGCCGAATTATAAATATAGGGACTAATTTGTTTCAGAATCCAGTGGTTCCTTACCACGATTATACCACTGCTAAAGCTGCTCTGATCGGTTTTACACGCAATATGGCAAAAGAATTGGGAGAGTATGGCATCACTGTCAACATGGTAAGCGGAGGGCTTTTAAAAGTTACAGATGCGAGTTCGGCTACCAGCAAAGAGGTTTTTGATTTAATTGAACAGACCACTCCTTTGAAGAAAGTTACTGCTCATGAAGATTTGGCTGATGTAGTGCTGTTTTTTGCTTCACCTTGGGCGAGAGCGGTAACAGGGCAAAATTTGGTTGTAGATGGCGGCCTTGTGATGGATTGAATAAGGGGGTAAAGGTTGTGAAGAGGATAGACTTTACTTTGTATGCTATCACTGACAGGTCCTTTATAAAAGGGATGGACATAGCTGAAGCGGTGGAGATAGCTATTAAAAATGGTGTTACTGTGGTTCAGCTGAGGGAAAAAGATATATCCAGCAGAGAATTCTATGAAATTGCCCTTAAAGTAAAGGAAGTTACAAGAAAATATAATGTTCCTCTAATTATAAATGACAGAGTTGATATAGCCCTGGCTGTAGATGCCGAAGGTGTACATGTAGGGCCTGATGATTTGCCTGTTGGCGTTGTGAGGAGAATATTGGGACCTGACAAAATAGTGGGAGGGTCTGCGTATTCCGTTGAAGAAGCTTTAAAAGCAGAAAAAGAAGGAGCTGACTACATAGGAGCAGGATCCGTATTTGCACAGCCTGTAAAACCTGAAGCAGAGGTCATAGGTATAGAAGGAGTTAGAAAAATAAAAGAAGCTGTAAATATACCTGTGGTAGCCATAGGAGGGGTAAATAAAACTAATGCTTATGAAGTGATTTTGCATTCAGGAGTAGATGGGATATCTGCAATAGCAGGTATTTTTGATGGAGATATTGAGGCTAATACGAAAGATATGTTAAGGGAAATAAGAAGAGCTTTTAAAGAGAGGGGGAAATAATATGGGGAGTGAGGTTTTGAAGCTTTTAAGAGACAAAAAACCTCTTATACATCATATTACAAATGTGGTTACAGTAAATGACTGTGCTAATGTAACTTTGGCTATAGGGGCATTGCCTGTCATGGCATATGCCCCTGAAGAAGTAGAAGAAATGGTGAAAAATGCCAATGCTCTTGTTCTAAATATAGGCACTTTAAGCGTGGAAGAAGTTAATACCATGATAAAAGCAGGTAAAACGGCAAACCAGCACGGCGTACCTGTGATTCTTGACCCGGTTGGAGCCGGAGCAACAAGTTTGAGGACTAAAAGCGCTAAGAGGATTATTGAGGAAGTCAGGGTTAGTGTGATAAAGGGAAATAGCGCAGAAATTTCTACTTTAAGTGGGAGAACAGGAAAAATAAGGGGAGTTGAAGCGGTAGAGGAAGAGGAAGATATATCCGATATTGCTTATGACCTTGCAGTAAAGTGTGGATGTGTCGTTGCAGTATCAGGAAAAGTGGATGTCATAACTGATGGAAAGAAAATTGCCTATGTAAAAAATGGGCATCCTATGATGGGGACAATAACAGGTACAGGGTGCATGCTCACATCAGTGGTGGCGAGCTTTTGTGCAGTGGCTGAGGATTATTTTGATGGAACTTTGGAGGCCTTTGTCGCATTTGGAATTGCAGGAGAGAAGGCGGCGCAAAATCCCAAGGTTGAAGGCCCGGGAAGTTTTAAAGTAGCCTTTTTTGATGAGATATACAATTTAAGTCCTGGAGTTTTGGCATCAGAGAGGAAAATTGACTTGATTGTAAAAGGATGATATAATTTTGTCAGATTATGTCGAAGATTGTTAAAGAGGGGGTGGCAGGTGAGAGGCAGCTAAATTATTACAAAAGACAAAAGCCAGAAGAAGGGGAGGCACTAAAGATGAAAAGCATAAAGACAAAACTTTTACTTTTTATTGTGTTGATGATATCAATTCCTCTTGCTATAAGTGGTTTTTTTGCAACGAGAATTGCAGAATCTGTTCTTAAAGTTAAAATAAACGATTCCAACCAGGCAGCTCTATCTGTTCTGAACAAATATGTGAGTTCTTTTAAAAAAGATACAGAGTCTGTGCTGGACATTTTATCGCAATCTAGTGTCATATCTGATTACGATGAAAAGACTGTTCCTGATGAGGCAGTGCTTAAAAAGCTGGAAGAGGCTAAAAAGGCTATGCCTGATGCGATGAATGTGTATTTTGCTACTCCTTCAAAGAAGATGATTTTATATCCACCACAGGATTTAGGAGATTATGACCCTACGGAAAGGCCTTGGTATAAGGATGCGGTAAATGCCAAGGGAGAACCTGTATGGACCAAACCTTATCAGGACTTTGTGAGCAAAATCCCTGAGATAACAATTGCAAAGGCTGTGTTTGATTCAAGTGGCAACTTAAAAGGAGTAGTGGGGATAGACATAACTTTAGAGCAGCTTTCAAAAAATATTGCCTCAATTAACATAGGGAAAACAGGTTACCTGTACATACTCACAAAAGACGGCACAGTTATAGTTCATCCCAAAAAGGATATGCTTTTTACCTCTATATATAAATACGATTTTGGGAAAAAAATAATAGAGACTGATAACAGCACTGTTTACTACACTTTTAATGGGGCGTACAAATTTGCCAGTGTGAGAAATCTAGAGGCTTTTGGCTGGAAAGCAGCTGTGGCCATGGAGAATGAAGAACTAGTACGAGACATGAACAAGATTACCAATTTCATAATCACAGTAAGCATAGTAATACTTCTAATAGGCATTGTAATTGCATACTTCTTCTCCAACTCCATATCCTTAGGCATAAAGAAAGTAGTAGCTGCTATGGAAGAAGCTTCACAAGGCAATATCACGGTAAGAGCCGATGTAAAGACAAAGGACGAAGTAGGAGTACTTGCAAATAGCTTTAACACAATGTTAGAAGGCATAAAGAAGCTAATATTTGACATAAAGAGCGTATCAGAATCTGTAAACCACTCTGCAGAAAACCTGGCAGTTGCTTCAGAGCAGGCAGCTCAGGCTACACAGGATGTAGCAAAGGCGATTGAAGAAATAGCTCAAGGGGCATCAAGTCAGGCGAAAGAGGCAGAAGAAAGCGCCAATGCAACTGTGGTCTTAGGGCAGCTTATAGATAGCTCTCTCAAAAACGCTGAGGAAATAAACCATGAAGTAGAAAATGTGAACATGGTTTCAAATGAAGGTCTTGTTACGATAAAAGAGCTAATAGAAAAGACAAAGCACACAATACAAGCCAACAACAACGTAAAAGAGGCGACAAATTATCTGTTAGAGAAGTCGGCAGAGATAGAAAAGATAGTGGAGACAATAACAAATATAGCAGACCAGACGAACTTATTGTCTTTAAATGCAGCGATAGAGGCAGCGAGGGCAGGGGAAGCAGGAAGAGGCTTTGCAGTTGTAGCGGATGAAGTTAGGAAATTAGCGGAGCAGTCCTCCCAGGCAGCGAGGAACATAGCGAACTTGATAGCAGAGATACAGTCTACGATAAACAACACCCACAGGACAGTGGAGGATTCGACGAAGTCAATAGAGGAGCAGAGCGAAGTAGTAAATACGACAAAGGACGTATTTGAAGGGATACTAAATGCAGTGAAGTTCATAGTGGAGAAGATAGAGAATTTGACGAAATCTTTGAGGGAGATAGAGGAGCACAAGAACAGGATAGTAGATTCAATACAGAACATAGCGGCAGTATCAGAGGAGGCGGCAGCGTCGGCAGAGGAAGTATCAGCCACATCAGAAGAGCAGTCGGCGATAGTGGAGGAGATGGCTTCTACTGCAAATGAGTTAAAGAGCTATGCCAATACATTGATTGAGGCGATTAAGCAGTTTAAGGTAGAATGAGCGAGGATTTCCCCTCGCTTTTATTTTTTTGATATTTATTATCAATTGATAAAAACATTTCAGTATAAAAAATTTCAAAAGATATTGATTTTCCATTGAACTATGATATAATTAAATCAAGACACTAGCCTGTATAAAAAAGGCTGGTGGAATATTAAAAGTGTATGGGAGGAGAAATTGATGGGTACAAAAGGAAGAGAAATTGTGGGGGGACATGCCGATAAAATCATAGAGATGCTCAATAAGGCATTTGCTGATGAGTGGCTTGCCTATTACCAATACTGGATAGGGGCAAAAATAGCAAGAGGACCTATGGGAGAGGCTGTTGCTGCTGAACTTGCGGAGCATGCGGGAGAAGAGTTGGAACACGCTGAAAAATTAGCTGAACGCATTATTCAGCTAGGAGGAACCCCAATAATAAAGCCCGAAGATTGGTACAAGCTTACCAATTGTGGATATGACGCACCTGACAATCCAGATGTAAAAGTACTGCTGGAGCAGAATATAAAAGGAGAACAGTGCGCGATTGAAGTGTACAACAAAATGCTTTCTGAATTAAAAGACATTGACCCGGTGACATATCATTTGGTCCTCGAGATATTGGAAGATGAAATTGAGCATGAAGAGGACTTGGAGACCTTGAAGGACAGTATGAAATGGTAAAAATTAGAAGGAGGTAGTTCGAGTTATGTGTGCACCGACAGGATTTGGCGCTTTGTATCAGAGCGGCGATTGGAAAGGGGAAAAGCACGTCCCGGTTATACATAGTCCGGAAAAGGTTAAGAAGGGAGAAGCTTTTGAGGTTAAAGTAAATATAGGAGAGGAAATACCTCATCCTAACACTCTGGAGCACCACATAAAGTGGATAAAGGTATATTTCCAAGGTGAAGGCGATAAATTCCCTGTGGAGATAGGAAACTACAATTTTACATCCCACGGAGAATACGGAGTATTTACAGAGCCTGAAGTTACAGTGAAATTTAAAATAGAGAAATCTGGAACGATTTACGCTACAAGCTATTGCAATATTCATGGCTTGTGGGAAAACAGCAAAGAGATAAAGGTAGAATGAAAAAAAGGGCTTTCATCTATACTATATGTAGGTGAAAGCCCCTTTTTTAAAATTTTGAAAGGAGAGTTAAGTATGAACGCTTTGGAATTTGCGATTAAAATGGAAAAAGACGGAGAAAAATTTTACACGGAGCAGGCAGAAAAACACAAAGGAACCCACCTAGAAAAACTTTTTTTAGATTTAGCCAGGGATGAAAAAAAGCATGCTGAAATAATTGAAAAGTGGGCTCAGAAAATGGACTATCAGCTTGAAAGAACGGATATATCAGAAAAGTATAAGAATGTATTTGAAACGGGAAAAGAGTTTAAAAGCGATATAAGGCCTGTTCCTACGCAGCTTGAAGTATATGAGCTGGCTATGAAAAAAGAGATAGAGAGCATAGAGCTTTATGAGAAGATGCTGAAAGATGCAGTGGAAGAAAAAGAGAAAAAACTATTTGAGTTTTTGATAGAAGAAGAGCAAAAGCACAAGGAGCTCTTTGATAACCTAATTGGACATTTAAGAAAAGCAGAACAATGGGTAGAGTCAGCAGAGTTCGGAATAAGAAGAGATGAATATTAAAAAGCCCTTTTCGGGCTTTTATTTTATGAGGTCTTCTTTTACTATAAGAACTACAGGGCAGTGGTCACTTCCCATTACTTCAGAGTGGATTTGAGAGTCTATAAGGTAGTCTTTTAATCTCTCTGATACGATGAAATAGTCGACTCTCCATCCTATGTTTTTTTCCCTGGCATTGTGCATATAAGACCACCAGGTATAAGCGTCCTTTTTGTCAGGATAGAAATATCTGAAAGTATCTATGAAGCCGGAATTTAGTAAAATGGTCATTTTTTCTCTTTCTTCATCTGTAAATCCTGCATTTCGCCTATTTGCAGCAGGATTTTTTATGTCTATCTCCTGATGAGCAACATTGAGGTCTCCACACAAAATTACTGGTTTTACAGAGTCTAACTTAAGAAGATAACTTCGGAAATCCTCTTCCCACTCCATTCTGTAATTAAGCCTTGTGAGTCCTCTCTGGGAATTAGGTGTATAAGCGTTTACCAAAAAGAACTTTTTGTATTCCAGTGTTATTACTCTTCCTTCTTTATCGTGGTGCGGGGTTCCTATGCCGTATGATACGGAAAGAGGCTTATATTTTGTGAATACTGCTGTGCCAGAATAGCCTTTTTTCTCTGCAAAATTCCAGAAGGCATAATACCCATTAAGGTCTAGCCCCTCAATGTCTTTTTGGTTTTCTTGAAGCTTCGTCTCTTGTATGCAGAAGATATCCGCGTCTATCGCCTTAAAGTAATCCATAAAGCCTTTTTGCAGACAAGCTCTTAATCCGTTTACATTCCACGATACGAGTTTCATATGAGTTCCTCCGTTATCATTAAAATGCTATTTACATTATATAATGAAAATGATACAAAAGCAAAATTATGTGCTTTTCCAATAAAAACTATTTACAAATCGGCATCTGTGTGATAAAATAGCTCTGTAGCTGCCAATAAAAATGTGGAGGGATACCCAAGCGGCCAAAGGGGGCAGACTGTAAATCTGCTGGCGTATGCCTTCGATGGTTCAAATCCATCTCCCTCCACCATGGGACCCATTAGCTCAGGAGGTAGAGCACCTGCCTTTTAAGCAGGGTGTCCCGCGTTCGAATCGCGGATGGGTCACCATCTGAAAAAAACAGCTATCAGCAGATAGCTGTTTTTTTATATATTTTTGTGGTACAATTATATAAAGTATGGTTCGCTGTTTTTACAATTTTTGAAAGGAGTTTTTACCATGCAGATGAGGAAGCTGACTCCAGAGGAAGAGAAGCTCCTTCAAAATTTTGTTACCGATGTCTACGGCCCAGTGTACTTCATACATTCTCTTCCAGAATTTATAATCCCACCTATAAATTCAAAGGTGAGCAGAAAAGATACGAGCTGGAGGCTTAACATTCTTGAATCTCTCACAGATGGGGATTTGGATATAACGGAGTACCTGCCTAAACATAGCATTCCCATGGAAAGAGCTATAGAGAAAGCTAGAGAATTTCATGAAAAGTGGGTTGAAAAGTTTGGGCATTCATCAATTGCAGAGCAGCACTTGATGCACCTTTGTGTGGAAGATGTATCCAGACTTTTGTCCGGCGACATTGAACTTATGAACAGAAGACCTGCATTTATAGAATGGAGTCAGAGGTATCAGAAGCCAACAAGAGAGAAAGTAGTTATCCCGCCCGAATTAGAGAAAGAACCTGTCTTAAAGGAAAAGTTTTTAAAAGTTTGGAATGCAACTTACGATGCGTATGAAAAGCTGGTAAAGGTTTTGACAGAATATTTGAGGAGAGCAGAGGAGAAAAAAGAAGGTGAAACTGAAGAAAAATTTTTAAATAGGATAGAAAAGATCGCTTTTGAAGACGCGCGCTATGCATTAATTCTTGCAACTAGGACGAGCTTCGCAGTTGCCTTAAACGCCTTAGACTTGCAGGACATTGTGAGAAAGTTGTTTGCCCATCCTACAGAAGAAGCAAAAGTGCTTGCAAAAAGGATAGTAGAACAAGGGGAGAAGATTGCGCCGAGCACCTTAAGACATCTCACTCCTACTCCTTATCAGATGAAGGTGAGAGAAAGATTAAAGGATATATCAAAAAAAATCCTGGGAGATAAGAGGGCTATTTCTTCTGATGATGTAGTTCTTTTAGATTATACGGGGAAGGGTACGGATTTTTCTCCAGTTGATACAGTTGTCGCTCATATCTTATTTACTTATTCTGGTAAAGAATTTGTGGAAGTAAAAGAAAAAGTAAAAGCAATGAAGGAAGAAGAAAAGGAGAAAGTTATAAAAACTGCGGTAGAAGAGATTGGAGAGTTTGACCATCTGATAGATGCTTTTAAATCGGTAAGGTTTAAATTCCAGCTTAAAATAAGCGAAGCTAACTGGCATCAACTCTTGCGTCACCGGACCATAATATTTGACTGGACAGAGCCGACTGTAGAAAATGGATTTGTCATTCCTCCAAATGTAGTAAAAGCTGGCGCTGAAGATATTTTAATTGGGGCTTTAAAAACCTCGGAAGAGTTATTCTATGAGCTTAAAGAGAAAATGCCTGAAGTGAGCCCTTACGTGGTCACAAATGCTCATAAGAGATTGGTTGTGATGAATGCAGATTTGTGGGCTTTTGACCACTTTGCGAATTTGAGATGTACAAAGGAAGCACAGTGGGACATAAGGGAAACGTCTTTTAAAATGCTTGGACTCATAAGAGAAGTAGCGCCTCAACTGGCCTTTTTTATGGCGAGAAGGAAAAGAGCTTAAAAGATGGAGAGGAGATTATGAAAACGAGTTTTAAGGAAATAAGTTTGCCAAAACTTAATAACCTTACTCCTTCACTGGAGTCCACTGCTTTGAAGTTGATGGAAGAAGCAGGGGAGTTAGCACAGGCCATAGGAAAATTCAGGGGTTTAAATGGGGAAAATGTGACTTTAAGCGAAAGAGAAATAATGGAAAAAATTTCTGAAGAGCTTTTGGATGTAGCGCAAGTGGCTGTGTCTATGATGTTTGTTTTAGAGGAAAAATATAACATAAATATTGAAGAAAAGTTGAAAGCTCATATTGAAAAACTCAAAAGAAAGGGATACATAAAATAAAATGTGCAGGGTTTCCTGCATATTTTTTATTTTTATGCGCATATTAAAATTGAAATTAACAAAAAGGAGGAGAAGGATGATGCAGCTTTCTACAAAAGAGTTACTTTACCTTGATGATATTTTGACAATGCAGCAGAACATGACAAAGACTTTAAATGATTACGCCACTCGCTGTCAGGACCCGCAGCTTAAGGCATTGTGTCAAAATTTAGCGAATAGGTGTCAGAACAATTTTAATTCCTTAATAAGACATTTAAGCTGAAAGGAGAGGATTTTAGTGTACGGCAATCAGCAGGTTACTGATAAAGAGATAATGATGAATATTCTGGGAAGTTATAAGCTAGCTATAGAGATGCTAAGCCACGCAGCAGTAGAAGCTGCCAATGAGAGCATAAGAAGGGAGTATATAAACCTCTTAAATTCAACTTTGGAAGACCAGAGGACAGTCTGGACTGCAGTAAACCAGAGGGGATGGTATCCTGTTAAGGCTGCACAGCCCCAAGATATACAGGAGACCAAAAACAAATTCAAACAGCCTGTCGGGATGATGTAAATAGAGAAAGTTTGTGATATAATTATGGAAGCAGTAGTTTTTACTGCTTCCATAAATTTTATGGCAATTAATTTAGTTCAAAAGGAGGAGTGATTTTATTATGTACGACCTAATAATTTTGGGTGGAGGACCTGCAGGGCTTACAGCCGGACTTTACGCTGCAAGGTCAAGGCTCAAAACAGTGCTTATTGAGAAGACATATCTTGGAGGTCAGATTGTAAATACCTATCAGCTGGAGAATTATCCGGGCTACGAAGAGATTACAGGTGCAGACCTAGTGGCGAAAATGGAGGCTCAGGTGAGAAAGCACGGGCTTGAGATAGTTTTAGAGGATGTAGAAAGCCTTGATATTACAGGAGAGATAAAGAGAGTAAAGACAGCCAACAATAAAGTATATGAGGCGAAGGCTATAATACTTGCAATGGGAGCAACTCCTAGAAAGTTAGGAGTTCCCAATGAGGATAGATTTATAGGGGCAGGTATTTCTTTCTGTGCAACCTGTGATGGTGCTTTTTACAGAGATGCAGTTGTTGCTGTCATAGGAGGAGGAAATACAGCAGTAGAAGATGCTCTTTATCTTACGAAATTTGCTAAAAAAGTCTACATAATTCACAGGAGAGACCAGTTAAGAGCTACCAAGATAGAGCAGGAAAAGGCTTTTGCCAATGAAAAGATAGAATTCATTTGGAATACTGTAGTAGTTGATGTTGAGGGAGAGTATGGAGTAGAGAGAATTAGGCTTAAAAATGTGAAGACAGGGGAAGAGAGTACGTTAAATGTGGATGGAGTATTTGTCGCTATAGGCTATGACCCGAATACAGAGCTTGTAAAGGGAATTGTAGAGTTAGATGAGTATGGGTATATAATCACTGATGATGATATGAAAACCAATATACCAGGAGTTTTTGCTGCAGGAGATATAAGGCACAAGCTTTTAAGACAGGTGATAACAGCTGCAGGAGATGGAGCGACAGCCGCTTACGCTGCAGAAAAGTATATAGAAAGCCTAAAGAAATAGTCAGGAGAAGTCTCCTGACTATTTTTCTTCTTCCTTGTCTTGTGGTTCTTTGTCAGTAATTATTTCCTGAGAGGTGGCAGCCTGCTGTGAAGTAGGGATTATTATTCTCTGGCCGGGGTATATCAGATTTGGGTCTTTTATTTCAGGATTTGCCTTTAATATAGCTTCTACTGTTGTATTAAATTTTTGGGCTATTGTCCACAGGGATTCTCCAGGCTTTACTATATATACTTTTCCGGAAGCAGGTGGTGGTGCTGGAGGTGTGGCAAATAAAAGCGCATTCCAGGTTGTTTCATCAACTATGCCGGTAGGGGGTAGACCTCTGCTTTGCTGATAAGCCTTTACAGCTGCTTCGGTTTTGGGACCAAAGATTCCGTCAATAGGTCCTGGATCAAAGCCAAGAGATTTAAGGCGAGCCTGTAAGTTAACTACAAAAGGTCCTCTATCTCCCAGCCTTAAAGTAGGGTATTCTACTGGAGGCGTCGAAGGGCATGGTATTATGAGAGTCTGCCCTGGGTATATCATACCTGGATTTACGAGGTAGTTAGCTCGGATGAGTTCATCTATGGATATTCCAAATTTCTGCGCTATGCTCCATAAAGTATCACCTGGCTGCACAGTGTAGTATTTCGGACAGGGGCCGGAGGATGGAATAGGTGGTACCGGTGATGGCGGATAGTTCATTGATATTCCGGGAATGAACAATCTTTGGCCTGGGTAGATGTTATAAGGATAGCTCAGATTGTTAATGTATATTATGCTTTCATAGGGCACATTGAATTTTTGAGCAATTGAATACACTGTATCACCTGGTTGTACTGTGTAGTAATTGCCCTGTACTGGTATTATTAGCCTTTGACCTGGATATATCAAAGAGGGATTGATTATGTTATTTCGGGTTATTATGGCATCTACAGAAGTGTTGAACTTTCTTGCAATTGAAAATACAGTATCGCCAGGCTGAACGACGTAAGGTATCTCTATTGTAATCATATTATTACCTCCTTTCCTAGATTCTGTAACGTCAAATTAAAGCCTTAAATTCGCATATCTATAGTCTCTAAAACATTGGAATAAAAATTTTTTCGAGAAAAAGGAGGATTCCCTCCCTTGGTGTCGTAGGTAGTAGTTGTAGCAAAAACAAACACCATCAACCCAAAGGAGGGAATCCTAATTTATGTTTCGACAACTACTACCCGTTTTCCTTCTTACTCATTTATTAAATTTTTTGCTTAAAATTTCTCTATTCGCTCTCAAACAATTTAAAGTAGACATTCAGCCGCCTGTTGACCTCCAACCTTCAGGCTACAAAGTTTTGTCACCTCTAGAGGATCCTCTGCCCCTTGTTGAAAAAGTTGTTGAGAAAAAAGATTACAGGAAAATCCTTGCCGAAGCTGAAGCTCAAGGTAAGCCTATCTCTCATGTTAGACGTATTAAACCCCTTTGTGTTGATGTTGATAACTGCCCTGTTTGCGGTGCCCCTCCTGATTATTTGTACAGTTTTGGTAAAGACCCTGACGGCTTTCAAAAACTACAGTGTAAAGTGTGTAAACATCAATGGGCTCCTGGTAAACCTGCTCCTAAAAAGTCTCGCCCTACTTACCGCTGCCCTTTCTGCGGGTCTGCACTTATTCAGGATAAAACTAGAAAGAATTTTACTGTGTTTAAGTGTCGCAATGATAATTGCCCTAAGTGGCTTAACCACCGTAAAAGATATCGCTTCAGAGCTTTTGATGTTGATTTTGATGAACTCTCTTCTTCTTCTCCAAATGCTGCCCCTGTTAACCTCGCAAAAAGCCATTTTAGCCCATTCTTGATAGCACAAACTGTTAATTTATACGTAGGTCTCGGTCTTTCTTTAAGGCAAACTGTCTCTGCACTACAGCATATATGGCAAGTTCAACTCTCTCATCAGACTATACAAAACTGGGTGGTTTCCTTGGCCTCTAAACTCGCTCCGCTTGTTAAGTCTATCAACCTCCCTTTGTCAGGCCTTGTTGTTATTGATGAGACTTACATAAAGGTCAAAGGTAAGTGGCATTACCTTTTTACTGCCTGTGATGGCTTGAGAGGTTTTATTATCTCACAGCACCTTTCTCCTCATAGGGATGCTTTAGCTGCTTTGACAATCCTTAAAGAGGTCATTGACCGTTACAACAACCGAGAATTCATTTTAGTCACAGATAAAGCGCCTATTTATGATGTGGCAGTCCATTTCGCTTCGGTTTTCTTTGGAGCCAATATCCGTCATCGACCTGTGTTGGGAATCTCTCCTCCACCCGGTGGTGACAGTCATACTTACAGACCGTATAAAAACCGTTTAGAACGCTTATTTGGCTCTTACAAGGCTCATTACAAGCGCCATAAGTCTTTTAGTTCTTTTGAAGGTGCTGTCGCTCATGCATTGCTATATCAGCTGTACTACAATCACTTGAAACCTCATGAGGCTTCCGATGGTAAAGTACTTGCACCCCTCAAAGATAAACGTGGCCACCAAGTGGATAATTGGGTTAAACTGATTCAATGGTTTGTTGAGCTTAATTAAACTTTATAATCTTGACAACTTTTATGTGGTAAGTTAGACTGTATTTGAAATAGTCTAGCTTACCATAGGGTGATATTTGCCTTCTTTGCCCATAAAAGCTTAGATTTTATTTACTTATAGTTTTTCCCTGGGCATCATTTTAAGTTATTGATTTAATAATCACTAATTTCTTTGCTAACTACTACCTACAATTTCTATTTTTTAGGGAATCCTCATGTTCCTACTTGACGCTACCCTAGATTCATAATATGTGAATTTTTTTATTAAGTGACAATAGACTGTTTATAGTGAAACTTTTATGAGAGGAAAGGAGGGGCCATGTGAGATTAAAAAGATGGCTTTTGTTTGGCTTGTTGTTGCTTGTTTCAGTTTTTTCATATAATTGGCAGACAAAAAATCTTTCTGTTTTTACTACATTGCCAATAATGAATAAAATAATTGTAATTGACGCTGGACACGGAGGTTATGACCCGGGAAAACCGGGGAAATACGGAAAGGATGAAGATGAACTGAATTTAGAGATTGCACAAAAATTGAAAGAACTGATTGAACACACAGGGGGCATTGCAGTTATGATAAGAGAAGACGATTCTCTGTCGGATTCTTCCCTCTCAAAAGACCTGAAAAACAGGGTTTTAAAGGCCAATCAGGTGGAGGGGGATGTTTTAATTAGCATACATCAAAATAGCTTTTCCCAGTCGAAATATAAAGGAGCTCAGGTGTTTTACCAGCAAAATTCTGAAAAGGGGAAGTTGCTAGCGGAATTAATTCAAGAAGAACTCAGGAAAACCCTGGATCCAAATAATGACAGGATGGCAAAGAGCTCCAACAGTTATTATATTTTAAGAAATGCTAAGATGCCTGCAGTGATTGTAGAATGCGGATTTATGTCAAATCCTGGAGAAGAAAGGTTGTTAAACGACCCTAATTATCAGTACAAAATAGCGTGGGCTATTTACAAAGGGATCATAGCTTATTTTCAAAAAACTTCCGAATGAGTGTGTTATCCTCTTGTTACTCTTGTCTTTTTTTTGTATACTAAAGAAAAAGGAATATTTAAAAGGAAGGATGTTATGAAGATAACTGCAGTGCTTTTTGACTTAGATGGCACGATAATAGACACAAACCAGCTTATAATAAAATCTTTTGTCTATACTGTAGAAAAGCATTTGGGGTACAAAATTGGGGCTGAGGAGGTAATTCCCTATTTTGGAGAACCTCTGCCTTTGACTTTGCAGAGGTTTAGCAAAGATAAATGGGAAATTATGTTAAAAACTTATAGAGATTACAATGAGAAGTACCACGATAGGTATACTAAAATTAGAGAGGACGTAAAAGAAGTCCTTGCAAGGTTAAAAGAGGAAGGGATAAAAACAGCTGTTGTAACTTCAAAAAGGAGAGAATTAGCAAAAAGGGGTTTGAAGCTTTTTGAGCTAGATAAGTACTTTGACGTACTTGTAGGGCTTGAGGATACAGAAAAGCATAAACCCGAACCTGACCCTGTTTTGAAGGCATTAGAGCTTCTTAAAAGCCCTAGGGAAGAAGCTTTAATGGTAGGAGATAGCCCCTACGACATACTTTCTGCTCGGAGTGCTGGAGTTAGAAGCGTAGCGGTAAAGTGGTCAGTTCTTCCTTTTGAGCTTTTGAAAAAGGAAAAGCCGGATTATTTTATAGAGGACATGTGGCAGCTTTTAAAAATTATTAAAGGATGCGATGAAGATGAGCATGAACAGTAAAGTTGAGAAAATTATAGAAAACATAGAAAAGGTGATAATAGGGAAAAGAGAAGCAGTGGAGCTTGTCATTATAGCTTTGCTGGCAGAAGGGCACGTTTTAATTGAAGATGTGCCGGGGGTTGGGAAAACTTCTCTTGTCAAGGCTCTTGCAAAGTCTATAAATGCAAGCTTTAGGAGGATTCAATTTACTCCTGATTTGGTACCTTCAGACGTAGTGGGAGTGACAGTTTACAATCAGCAAAAAAGGGAATTTGAATTTAAGCCAGGCCCTATAATGAGCAATATAGTCTTAGCAGATGAGATAAACAGGACTTCTCCTAAGACGCAGTCAAGTTTGCTTGAAGCTATGGAGGAAAAGCAGATTACTGTGGATGGAGTCACATATCCTTTGCCGAAACCTTTTATGGTACTGGCTACACAAAATCCGATTGAGTACGAGGGGACTTTTAAGTTGCCGGAGGCCCAGCTTGATAGATTTATGATAAAAATAGAGATAGGCTATCCAAGTGAAGCAGAGGAGCTAGAGATTTTGGCGAATTTTGAAGAAAAAAATCCCTTGGAGGAGCTTAAGCCTGTTGTAAACGCTGAGGAAGTAATAAAAATGCAGGAGGAAGTAAAGAAGGTTTACGTAGAAGACATTGTCAGAAATTATATAGTGAATTTGGTATCGAGCACCAGAAAGAGCAAAGCCATAAGGTTGGGAGCTAGTCCAAGAGCTACTTTGAATCTGATGAGATCAGCTCAGGCAAGAGCTTACTGTCAAGGAAGAGATTATGTACTGCCAGATGATGTAAAAGCTTTAGCGGTTCCAGTGCTATCTCATCGAATCATATTGAGGAATGAGGAAAAGTTTGAAGGGCTTGATGAGAGGATGTTCATAAAAAATATAGTGGATACTACAAAAGTGCCGGTGGTAAGAAGATATGCGTAGTAAATTGATGATTTTTTTCCTTTTGCTTTTGACGCTTACTTTTGCAGTCTTTACTGCAGGTAAAATAATTTTTTTATTGACCTACGAATTTGCTATTTTCATTCTTTTAAATTATCTTTATTTGCGTTATGTTAAAAATTCCCTTGATTTATATATAATAGCTCACGAAGAGAAATTCACTGTAGGAGAAGAGGCGGAATATGAGATAAATCTCATAAATAATAGCTTTTTGCCGGTATTTAATGTAGAAATAAGGGATTACTCTACTGTAAGTGGTAAGTTTGGACTGATGGAGGGCTATTTGGCAAGCTTCAAAAATAAAAAGTTTAAGAAAAAGTTTACACTCCCCAGAAGGGGAATATATTTTGTAGGGCCTTTTGAGTTAAAAATTCAGGACCCTTTTGGAATTTTTACTAGAGTGAAATTTTACGATTTCAAAATAAAATTAAAGGTTTTCCCTAAGGTGAGGGATATAAAGCCTAGTTTAAAGGCGGCCCAACAGCTGGGGATTGTTGAGGCAAAAAACAGAGCCTTTGAAGATTATACCAACATGCTGCAGCTCAGGAAATATGTCCCGGGAGATAGCATTAAAAGAATTCATTGGAAGGTGTCGGCTAAGAAAGGTGAGCTTTACGCTAAAGAGTTTCAGATATCCGCCATGAGTGAGGTTTATTTGCTGTGGGACCTCAATAAAGGCCATTTTTTAGACGATGTAGATGGCAAGCTGGATGAGGAATGTGCTGAATGCATGGTTTCTGTAGCTAAATACTGCCTTCTTGCTGGAATTCCCGTGAATTTGCTTGATTATCCTTCAGGGCAAGTTCAGGTGAGAGGGCGGACTATAAGGGATTTTGGAGCTTTTATGGAAGCGAGTATTAAGAATTTTCCTGTCTACGATAAGGGCATATTAGATTTTGAAGGATTAGATGTGGTTATCCCTAAGGATGCAACTCTTGTCTTAATAACGCCCTATCTTGACAGCTTTGTTTTAAATAAGTTACATGAACTTCAAGATACAGGAGTAGAAGTGCTCATTTACTATGTAAATGATTATGGAAAAATTAAGGACAAGATTGATAAGATAAGAGTAGGAATGGTATTTTGGAGGCATAAAAATGGGGAGAAGGTTAAAGGAAGTTTTGTATGAATATTCCATTAATATAGCTTTGTCTTTAGTCGTGGTTTTTTCAGCTCTTGAGGGGTTTAAATTTCATTTTCCTTGGTTTTATGTCTTTCTGCTGACAGCAGTTTCTACGATCTTTTTCCTTTTTTTGTTAAAAAGGCCTTTGCTCATAGTCCTTTTGCTGATTATAATTCTTATAGGAGATTTTGCCCTCTTTTTCGGTTATAGGGATATTTTGGTGAGTATATTTCTTTACATTGAAGGTTTTGTCAAATGGATAAACGCATACATGAATTACGCGCCTTCTTCACCTGCTTTTAGCGCCCTTACAGAGAAGTACAAAGTCTTTACATTATTTGTAACTGTAGGAATTGTGACTTTTTTAATAAGCGCGATGAATGGTTTGATGAGAAGCTGGTTTTTAACGTTGCTTTCAGGTATGATATTTTTTGTAGTTCAATGGTACAACTATGTGGATAAAGCCTATTTTTACTTGATGGTTTATGTGCTCCTTTGCTTTACTGACATAGGGGTTAAAAATTATTTCAGGAAAAACGGCTTGAGGGGTCCTCTTTCTGCTTTTTTGGCTATTGTGATGCTTTTCTCTTCCATAAGCGCTTTTGGCGCTGAACTTATGCCAAAGGCCTTTAGCCCTTTGAAATGGGATAGATTAGAAAACTGGTTTTACGATACTTTTCCGTTTACAAGGGAATGGAGGAATGGGGAGGGAAAACCCAAAGGGACTCCTGCAGAAGATGTTTTTGTGTCTTTTGCAAGTGACTTAGGGGGAGCCGCAAAAGTTTCAAACTCTGTAGTGATGGAAGTGGAGACAAAAGAAAGCACTTATTTGAGGGGGATGGTGTATGACCAGTATGTCACCTCTCCTTCAGGGAAAAGCAGATGGACAAATTATGTTCAGCAGTATCGCTATGAGAATGTAGGTGGTGTGATTCCAGTTACTTTTAGCAGGAATGTCAAGTACCAAATAAAGAGTCTAAAAATTATTCCTGTAAATATCAAATCGGACATTCTGTTTTCTCCATGGCAACCTTATAAATTGAGCGACAGTTTTTACTATGAAGAAGAAAATCTTAATTTAAAGGCAAAAACTTCCCATGCCACAGGAGAGCCTTACTTTGTAATATATTTGACTCCATCGATAGATTTAAAAGACTTAAAAGAAAAAGGAAGTACGAGTTTGAGTGAGGAAGAAAGGAAAAGATATCTTTCTTATCCTTCTAATCTTCCTGAAAGAGTGAAAGAACTGGCTTATTCCCTCACGAAGGATAAGCAAAATCAGTACGATAAAGTAAAGGCGGTAGAAGAGTATTTGAGGAAATTTCCATATTCTCTCGATGTTCCCCCTACGCCGCCAGGCAGAGACTTTGTGGATTATTTTCTCTTTGACCTCAAAAAAGGCTACTGCACTCACTACGCTACGGCTATGGCTGTTATGCTGAGAACCGTAGGAATTCCTACAAGATATGTAGTAGGGTTTAAACTGCCGCCTGCTCCAGATAAAAATGGGAAATATATAGTGACAACAGCAGATGCGCATGCGTGGGTAGAAGTCTATTTTGATGACTACGGATGGGTTACTTTTGAGCCAACGCCTCATTATCCTTCTATCGAATTTCCTATCTTTTTATCCTCTACATCTTCTGATTTGCCTAAAGAGGATATTTTGCCTGACAACAGAAGGGAAGAGGACTTTAAAAATATTGAGGAAGGGATGAGCCAGAGCGAGAAGGTGACAGGTAGTGAAAATGCACCAGTAGATAAAAAGAAAGAGATTAAATTGATAGAAGTTTTAGGGGCTTTTCTATTGATAATGGCATCTAGTATATTTGCATTGTACTTTAAAAAGAAAAAAACTCTGGATAAGGACGAAAAGTATCTCGTTATATATTACTATGACAAAATAGTAAGAAAGCTTTCTAAAAGAGGATTCACAATGAGGGATTCGGAGACGACTTTGGAGTATCAGGAGCGCGTTGCAAAAGAAGGGTATAAAGATTTTGAGCAAATTACCAGAATATACAATAAAACCGTGTACGGTTCTAAGAGACCGAGTTTAGAAGAAATAAAAAGAATGAAGGAGTTTTTTGACAGTTTAAAGAAGGAACATAGTGTAAAATTATCGTAGGATTTTTAAAGTGAAAAAACAAGAGACAACCCCTGTGATAAAATAGATTGTGGAAAACAAAAAACACGAAAGGGGTGTCTCTTGTGAAAAAACATATTTTTGAGGATATTATACTACAAAATGCTCTAAATTTCACTAGGGAAATGATGAATGTTTTTGAGGATTTATTAAAGAATGGAATGAATATTACAGAGCTTGTAGCAAGGATAAAAGAACTTACGGACAAACTAGGTAGAGAGGCAATAGAAGCAATTATTGAGGAGTTAGATAGGATAATAAAAGAAGACAAGAGAAGGAAAGAAAAATGGGTAGTAGAGAGGAAAGATAAAAAGAGATTAACGACAGTCCTTGGGGATATTGAATATGAGAGGACATATTACAAATCAAGGGAGGATGGTAGATATACATATTTAGTGGATGATGCATTAGAGATAGGACGGCACGAGAGGATAGAAAAGGGAGTAAAAATAAAGTTAGTAGAAAATGCGATAGAAGAATCATACGAGAAAAGTAGCGAGAAAGCATGTCCAGAGAAAATAAGTAAACAGACGGTATTAAACGCAATAAGGGAAATAGGAGAAGTAGAGGTGAAGAGAGAAATAAAAGAGAAGAAGGAAGTAAGGGTTTTATACATAGAAGCAGATGAAGACCATGTACCTTTACAAGATGGCAGCAGTGAAACACCGCGATTGATATACATACATGAAGGTAGGGAAGAGAAAAACGGAAGGAACGTACTGAAGAATGTGTATTACAAGGCATACGTAGGAGAGAAAGCAGAAGACATATGGATAGATGTAGCGAATTACATAGAAGAAAATTACAAGGAAGAGAAGATAGAGAAGATATACATAGCAGGAGATGGAGCACCATGGATAAAAGAGGGATTAGAATGGATAGTAAAATCAAGGTTTGTGTTAGACAGATATCATTTAAACAAATACGTATTAAAAGCAACATCAAAAGAGCCAAAGTATAGGGATAAGATATGGAGAGCAATAAATGAAGGGGATAAAGAAGGAGTGAAGAAAATATTTGGTGAGTTAATAAAGATAGCAAAAGAAGAGAAAGAAAAAGAAAAGATAAAGGAAGCGAAGAGATACATACTAAACAATTGGGAAGGGATAAAGATATACAGTGAAGACGAAGATGTAATAGGGTGCAGTGCAGAAGGGCATATAAGCCATGTATTTTCTGCAAGACTTAGCAGGAATCCATTAGGGTGGAGCAGAGAAGGATTAAAGTTAATGGCGAAATTAAGGGTATTTAGCAAGAATGGAGGAGACTTAAGAGAAGTAGAGTGGGGCAAGAAAAAGAATATAAATGCAGGAAGTTACAAATTAACAGAGAAGCAAATAAAAGAGGCAGTAAGGAGAGTTAAAACGTCTACAAATGAAAAAATAAACAATATTACGGTTTTGAATATAGGGAAAGTAACGCCAATATATAGGGTTTTAAGAGCATTAAAATATGCACAAGTTATATAAAGAACATGATAAAACGAAGCCCTGAATTAATTAAGTTTCAGGGGTTGTCTTAAAAAAATCCTACAGTATCTTGACACTATCAAGAAGGAAAGGAAATTTGACATAAAGAGAATCCTTCGCATATAATTAATTATAGAAGGGCAAATATGTGCCTGAAAGGGGTTTTTTAAAGATGGTACTTAGTTACGAGCCTAGCGTGAAGAGCAGAATCATGGTGTGTATAACACCTCAGAAGAGCTCACGCAGGCTTGTGGAAAGAGGTGCCCAGAGGGCAAAAGAGACCAATGGTGAGTTTTGCGTTGTATACGTTAACAAAAACAGCGATATCTCACAGGATTTAAAAGAAAATGAAGTCTTACTTGAGCTTTTTGATATGGCTCAAAAACTCGGAGGAAGAGTGTCAATTCTAGTTGGAAAGAAAATTTCAAAAACTCTTGCGGAATTTGCAAGAGAGAATAACATAACTGAGATAATAGTCGGAAAGTCCTTAAGGTCTGCACTGGATGTGATACTACATGGGGATGTCGTAAATCCCTTAAAAAAAGAAGCAATGAAAAATAACATAAGGGTAGAAGTCATAGAATAGCTTCTATGACTTCTACCTGATTTTTACTTCATCAATTACTTTTTTTACTCCTTCTACGCTCTCTGCAATTTGACTGAGCAATTTTTTCTCCTCTAAATTTTTTACATATCCTTCCAAGGTTATGACACCGTTGTTTGCTGTTATGATTAGATCTGGAAGATTTAGGTCATAGCGGGAAAGCTTTTGTATTACAGAATTTACAAGAAGGTCATCTTTTCCTCCTTTGCTTGAGTTCATCCTTACCCTCCTCTTTTCCCTTTAAAATAATTTTCCCAGCTAAATTATTTTTTATCCAAATTTGTTGTATAATTAATATGAGTAGCTCATTACAAAAGCTTTGTGAGGTGAATTTTTTGTTCACTGGACTTATAGATATAATCAAGACAATGAGGATTAACGATATAGTGGATATATTGATAATAGCCTATGTCCTTTACCGGCTTATACTTGTCATCCACAAGACAAGAGCGGAGCAACTTTTGAAAGGGCTTGCTGTTTTGATAATAATTACAAAATTAAGTGAGTGGTTACAGCTTCGAACAGTGAATTACATCTTGAGAAATGCTATGACTGTCGGAGTCATTGCTCTTTTGATTGTGTTTCAGCCTGAGCTCAGAAGAGGGCTGGAGTCTTTGGGTAGGAGCGGCTTTTTAGGAAAGAATTTTTTCTTTTTCAATGAGGACGAGAAGGACATGTCTGAGGTAATAGGGGAAATATGCGATGCGGTTCAGTACCTTTCCAGGTCTAAAATAGGAGCTCTTATTGTGATTGAAAGGGAGACAGGGCTTAATGAGATAATTGAGACTGGAATAGCGATGGATTCTAAAATTTCCAGTGAGCTTCTGATAAATACTTTTATTCCAAATACTCCCTTGCACGATGGAGCAGTTATTATAAGAGGAGACAGGATTATGGCAGCGGGATGTTTTCTGCCTCTTACGGACAACCAGAATTTGAGCAGTGAACTGGGGACAAGGCACAGGGCTGGTTTAGGCGTTACAGAAATTTCTGATGCCATTGCCATAATTGTGTCTGAAGAAACAGGCATTATTTCACTTGCTCAAAACGGAAGGCTTTCTCGCCATCTGGACCCGAAGACTTTAAAAGAGGTTTTGTCTAGCATTTTGGACGTGAAGGAAAATAAGAAGCCTGTTTGGAGAAAATGGGGGAACAAACATGCTGACTAAAAATTTTACTATAAAGCTCCTGTCGCTGATACTGGCTTTTTTATTATGGCTTTATGTGATGGGGGAAGAAAATCCGGAAATTCCTTATGAGATTAGCAATGTCCCTGTAAAGTTAGTAAATGTGGATACTCTTGAGAAAAAGGGTTTGACTTTGCTTGAGGAAAAGGGATATACGGTGAATGTGAAGGTGAGAGGGAGAAGAAGCGACGTATTAAACATAGCCGCTCAAAATATAAGTGCTTATGCGGATTTGAGCCGTGTGACCTCTAAAGGAATAAATGTAATCCCTGTGAGGATAGAGGGGCTTCCCAAAAATGTCTCTTTAGTTTCTGTAATTCCTCCCGAGATAAAAGTAGATGTGGACACTATTGCCAAAATTCAGATGCCTGTTACGGTAAAGATAGTGGGAAATGTGATGGATGGATATGCTATGCAGCCGGCGGTTCCGACTCCTGGCGAAGTGATGGTGGTAGGACCAGAGAGCAAAGTAAATCTTGTAAAAAATGTGATTGCACAGGTGAATGTCTCCTACAAAAAAGAGGATATTAAGATATCTGTCCCAGCTGTGGCTGTAGATAGGGAAGGCAAGGAGATAAAAGGGGTTACAGTTACACCAAATCTTGTGGAAGTTTACATTCCGGTAAACAAATCAATAAGAGTTCCAGTGACTCCTAAAATATTTGGCAAACCTCAGGAGGGCTATGTAGTTGCTTCTGTAAATGTTCTTCCAGAGTATGTATACATCACTGGAGATGAGGATGTCCTTAATACCATAAAGTCCATAAGCACAAAACAGATAGATATAACGGGTCTGACAGGACCTGTCACTGAGACGGTGCCTTTTGATTTGCCTGATGGAGTAAAGCTTGTAAAGAGTGACATAACTGCTAAAGTATATATAGATATACAAAAATTGGCTACAAAAGATGTGACTATAACCAATGTAGAAGTGAAAGGGGCAGAGGGTAAGAGTGTAACAGTCCAGAATCCAGAAGTAGTTGTTACAATTTCAGGGCCTGAAAGTGTTGTTGCAGGAGCTACTTCTACAGATTTCACGGCTTACGTCGATGCTTCAAATTTATCTCCTGGTAATTATACTCTGACAGTTAATGTAAATACTAAGCTGAATGTCAATATAATTAAAATTCGCCCTGAAAAAGTTAGTGTGACAATTCAGTAGGCGGGAGTTCCCCGCCTATCAATTTTTCCAAAAATCTATCAATTCCACAAAATATAAAGTTGTTATAAAAAAATTTTAATCAAAAAGAAGGATTTTTGACAAATGTGTAGAATTAAAATATTGTAAGGATAAAAATTTTTTAAGACACTCAAAAAATGTTTGGCGAAAGGGCGGGTGAAGCCTGTTGTTCAAGGTATTGGTCATCAATCCAGGTTCTACTTCCACCAAAGTAGCTCTTTATGAAGACGAGAAGGAAATAGTGCGTTCTGACATCACCCATGATGTAGAAACTCTCAAGAACTATAAAAGTGTGATTGAGCAGCTGGATTTGAGGTTAGAAGCGATAAACAAATGGCTAAGTGAGAATGGCATTAAAGTTCTGGAATTATCTGCTATTGTGGTGAGGGGTGGTTTGATAAAGCCAGTCCAAAGTGGTACCTACGTTGTAAACGATATTATGCTGGAAGATTTAAGAAAAGGGGTAGGAGGGGAACATCCTTCAAATCTAGGCGGAATAATTGGAAGGGCTCTGGCAGACCCATACGGGATACCTGTTTATACTCTCGACCCTGTGGCAGTAGACGAAATGGAAGATGTGGCGAGAATTTCAGGTCTCCCAGAGCTTCCCAGAAAGAGCCAATCTCATGCTCTAAACATTAAAGCCTGCATACACAGGTATGCGAGGGAAAACAATTTAAAAGAAGAGGAACTTAATATGATTGTGGCTCACATGGGAGGAGGAATTTCTGTAGCAGCTATAAAGGGAGGTAGGATTGTTGATGTAAACAATGCAAATCAAATGGGGCCTTTTTCACCTGAGAGGACTGGAAGTTTGCCTTCCATGAAGGTCGTAGAGATGTGTTATTCAGGAAAATACACTTTGGAAGAGATGAAGAAAAAAATTGTCGGAATGGGAGGACTCGTGGCGCATCTTGGTACCAACGATGCCAGAGAAGTGGTAAAAAGAATAGAAGCTGGGGATAAAAAAGCTAAGCTAGTTTTTGAAGCTATGGCTTATCAGATTGCGAAAGAGATTGGCAGGATGGCTGCGGTGTTAAAAGGAGATGTTAAGACAATTATTTTAACTGGGGGGCTTGCTTATTCCAAACCCTTGATAGAGATAATAATTGACATGGTAGGCTTTATCGCTCCAATCACTTTATATCCCGGTGGAGACGAGATGGAGGCTTTAAGAGATGGAGCTTTAAGAGTGTTAAGAGGGCAGGAAACTCCAAAAATTTATGGCTGATGGGGTGTTGGTATGAGGACCTTTGCTGAACTTTACGAGCATGTGAAAAATTTGCCGCCAAAAGTTATAGCTGTGGCTCAGGCAGCTGATGAAGATGTGTTGGAAGCGATTAAAGAGGCTCATGAAAAGGGAATAGTGAGGGCTATTTTGGTTGGAGACAAGGAAAAGATTGAAAGAATTGCTTCCTCTATAGGGATGTCTTTGAAAGACCATGAAATAGTCGAGGCGAAAAGCAACTTAGATGCCTGCCGCGAAGCAGTGAGGCTTGTGAGCGAAGGCAAAGCTGATATACTGATGAAGGGACTTGTGCAGACAGCAGAAATACTGAGGGTAGTTCTGGATAAAGAAATAGGTCTGAGGACAGGCAGGACTTTAAGCCATGTAGCTGTGTTTGAGTCGCCCTACAACAGGCTTATACTTCTTACAGATGCGGCAATGAACATTGCACCGGACTTAAAAGTCAAGATAGACATAATTTTGAATGCTATAGATGTTGCAAGGCAGATTGGAATTGATGCGCCAAGAGTCGCTATATTGGGAGCTGTAGAAACTGTAAACCCAGATATGCAGGCAACACTTGATGCGGCTATACTGTCAAAGATGAGCGAAAGAGGGCAAATAAAAGGGGCTATAATAGATGGACCGTTGGCTTTAGATAATGCTCTGTCTGTTGAGGCTGCCCGCCATAAAGGCATAGTGAGTCCTGTTGCTGGAAATGCTGACATACTGGTAGTTCCTGATATAGAAGCAGGGAATATACTTTATAAGGCTATCACTTATATAGCTCAAAGAAAGATAGCAGGAATAATAATGGGTGCAAAGAAGCCTATTGTACTGACTTCAAGAGCTGATTCCAGCGATGCAAAATTTAATTCCATAATGCTGGCTTCTCTCGCTTCTAATGTTTAAAAAATTTACTGGGGGGTTATTTATGAAAATTTTTGAGCGGATGGAAGTCAAGGATTATGAAAACGTAATTTTTTGTCATGATAAAGCGTCGGGTTTAAAAGCAATAATTGTAATTCACGATACAACTTTAGGCCCAGCTCTTGGCGGAACTAGGATGTGGATGTACAATACAGAAGAAGAGGCACTGGAAGATGCTTTAAGGCTTGCAAGGGGAATGACATATAAAAACGCTGCCGCCGGCTTAAACTACGGAGGAGGGAAGGCAGTAATAATAGGCGATCCTAGAAAAGATAAATCAGAAGCCCTCTTTAGAAGTTTTGGAAGGTATATAGAAGCTCTGAAAGGACGCTTTATAACAGGTGAGGACGTGGGGATCACTGTCCAGGACGTTGAATACATGAGGTATGAGACAAAGCACGTGGTTGGCCTTGCTGAGACCAGCGGAGACCCGTCGCCTGTCACTGCTTACGGAGTGTACAGAGGTATGCAGGCAGCTGCTGAAGAAGTGTTTGGGACTTCCGACTTAAAAGGCAAAAAAGTAGCCATACAGGGTGTTGGAAAAGTTGGCTATACTCTTGCTAAATATCTTAATGAAGCTGGAGCGAAAATAATTGTCACTGATATATTTGAAGATAATGTAAAGAGGGTTGTGGAAGACTTCGGAGCAGAATATGTGAAGCCAGAGGAAATATACGGAGTAGACTGCGATATTTTTGCTCCTTGCGCATTGGGCGGAGTCATAAACGATGAAACAATACCGCAGCTCAAGTGCAAAATCATAGCAGGTTCTGCCAACAATCAATTGAAAGAAGAAAGGCATGGGGACATACTGCAGGAAAAAGGTATTCTTTACGTGCCTGACTATATAATAAACGCGGGCGGAGTTATAAACGTGGCTGATGAGTTAGAACCCTCAGGCTACAACAGGGAAAGGGCTTTGAGGAAGGCTTCCATGATATACGACACGATAAAGAGCGTAATTAAAAAGTCAAAAGAAGAAAACATACCCACCTACAAAGCTGCCGATAGAGTAGCAGAAGATAGGATTAAAGCGATTGCTGCAATAAAGACCAATTACATTTTGAAATAATTTAAATTTAAAATTAAAAATAAAGGCAAGGAGGAGATTTTATGGAGATTTTCAAAATAATGGAGAAATATGATTACGAGAATGTAGTGCTCTGCTATGACAAAACATCAGGGCTTAAAGCCATCATCGCCATTCACGACACTACTTTAGGGCCTGCTTTGGGCGGTTGCAGGATGTGGACTTATGATTCAGAGGAAGACGCTATAAATGATGCTTTAAGACTTGCAAGAGGCATGACGTACAAAAACGCTGCTGCAGGACTTAATCTAGGCGGAGGAAAAGCTGTAATAATAGGAAATCCAAGGACTGACAAGTCAGAGGCTTTGTTTAGAAGCTTTGGAAGGTATGTAGAATCTTTGAAGGGAAGGTACATCACTGCTGAAGATGTGGGGACAAACGTGAAAGACATGGAGTATATAAGGTATGAGACAAAATACGTAGCAGGGCTTCCTGAGACGAGTGGAGACCCATCACCTTTCACAGCCTATGGAGTTTACAGGGGGATGCAGGCAGCTGCTGAAGAAATTTTTGGCACTTCAGATTTGAGAGGTAGAGTCGTTGCAATTCAGGGCATAGGAAATGTGGGATATCACCTTGCTAAATATCTCTATGAGGCAGGTGCTAAGCTCATTGTGACAGATATATTTGAAGAAAATGCAAAAAGAGCTGTGGAAGAGTTTGGAGCAGAGTATGTAAAACCAGATGAAATATATGGCGTGGAGTGCGATATATTTGCTCCTTGCGCACTAGGTGCCATAATAAATGATGAGACAATACCGCAGCTTAAATGCAAGATTGTCGCTGGTTCAGCTAATAACCAGTTGAAGGAAGAAAGGCACGGAGATATCCTCCAGCAAAAGGGAATTCTCTATGTTCCTGACTATATAATAAATGCCGGTGGAGTTATAAACGTAGCTGATGAGCTCAATCCTTCAGGCTACAACAGGGAAAGGGCTATGAGGAAAGTCTCCATGATATACGATACAGTGAAAAAGGTCATTGAAAAGGCTAAAAAGGAAAATGTTCCCACCTATGTGGCAGCTGACAGGGTAGCAGAAGAGAGAATAAAGACTATAGCTGCTGTAAAAGACAACTATATCGTAAGATAATGTTAATCTGAGGAAAGGCAAGAATTCCTTGCCTTTCCTCAGATTTGGATAAAGAAGCCATGTGTACTATAATAGTATTAGAGGCGGAGGGATGGGGTTGGCTTTAATTTTAGTAATAAACCCTGGTTCTACTTCAACGAAAGTGGCAGTTTTTAGGGACAAAGAGCCTGTCTTTACAGAGACTTTGAGGCATTCGACAGAGGAATTGAGCAAATACAAGAGAATAATTGACCAGTTTGAATTCAGGACACAAGCTATCCTTGATATGTTGAAAGAAAAAGGTATTTCTCTATCTCAAATTGATGCAATTGTAGGAAGAGGAGGACTTTTAAAGCCCATAGAGAGTGGGACCTACATTGTGAATGAAAAAATGCTGGAAGATTTGAAAAAGGCTGAAAGAGGTGAACACGCTTCTAATTTGGGAGCTATTATCGCCTACACTTTGGCAAAAGAGCACAACATCCCTGCCTATATAGTGGACCCTGTAGTGGTGGATGAGCTTGAAGATGTAGCGAGAATTACTGGTTTGCCGGAGATTGAGAAACAGAGCATTTTCCACGCCTTAAACCAAAAGGCAATTGCTCGCCGCTTGGCATCTGATTTGGGCAAAAGGTACGATGAGGTAAACCTTATAATAGCGCACCTTGGGGGTGGTATTTCAGTAGGTGCCCATAGAAAAGGAAGGGTAATAGACGTGAATGACGCTCTAAACGGAGAAGGGCCATTTTCCCCCGAAAGGGCAGGGGGGTTACCTGTTCTAGATCTAGTCAAACTTTGCTACAGTGGGAAGTACACTTTTGAGGAGATGAAGAAAAAGCTTATAGGAAAAGGCGGAATAGTGGCACATTTGGGTACAAATGATGTGAGAGAAGTTTACAAAATGATTGAGAATGGGGATAAAAATGCTGAACTCATTTTGGACGCCATGGCGTATCAGACGGCAAAAGAAATAGGGTCAATGGCTGTCGTTTTAAAAGGGAAAGTGGATGCCATAGGGATTACTGGCGGAATTGCTCATAATGAGGATTTTGTGAGGAGGATAAGGGAAAGGGTGGAGTTTATAGCGCCTGTGTATGTATACCCTGGAGAGGACGAAATGCTGGCTTTGGCAGAGGGAGCATACAGGGTTTTGACAGGCGAAGAGAATCCAAAAACATACAGTTAAAGGATGAGGTCAGATGGATTTTAAAAGGCTGACGATTGTAGTAGGGCACTACGGCAGTGGTAAGACTGAGATTTCGATAAACTATGCTGTTTACATCAGGCAAATGGGAAAAGAAGTTGAGATTGTCGATTTGGATGTAGTGAATCCCTATTTTAGGTCGAGAGAAGTGAGGAAAGAGCTTTTAGAAAAATGGGGAATTAAGGTAGTAGGAGTTGAGGAGAAGTACGTAAATGCTGATGTCCCGGTGATTTCGCGCACTGTCTATGGTGCCTTATACAGCACAGAAAAACATGCTGTGTTTGACGTGGGAGGAGATGATGTAGGGGCAATGCCTCTGGGGCAGTACAGGCACATAATATATGAACAGGACCCCGAAGTCTTGTTGGTAGTGAATGTAAACAGACCCTTTACAAAAGATGCTGATTCAGTCATTAAGTATTTAAAGGCGATAGAAGAGGCTTCAAAGATTAAGGTGACCCATTTAGTGAACAATACTCATATGTCTTATGAGACGACAGTTGATGATGTCTTGAAAGGATTAGAGGTTGTGGAAGAGGTCTCTAGTAAGACAGGCATTCCTATAAAAATGGTAACTGTAAAAAGAGACCTGGTAAATCTTCTTCCGCAGATTGATTATCCTGTCTTTCCTTTAGACCTTTATATGAAAACTCCATGGGATAAAATGTGAGAGGAGGAATTTATGTGGCAAAGGTTATTTTCAACGAGGATTTGTGCAAGGGCTGTGAGCTCTGTGTAAATGCTTGTCCCAAAAAGATAATTGAGATGGACTTGAGCAAGATAAACACAAAAGGGTATCATCCTGCCACTATAAAACCAGAAAACATGGACAAATGTATAGCTTGTGGCTTTTGCGCTATGATGTGCCCTGATGTAGTGATAACAGTTATAAAGTAAATGGAGGGGAGAGAAGATGGCAAAGGTTTTAATGAAGGGTAATGAAGCTATGGCAGAAGCTGCTATTCAGGCGGGGTGTAGGTATTATTTTGGATACCCCATAACTCCGCAGAACGAAGTCACAGAGTACATGTCAAAGAGAATGCCGGAGGTTGGCGGAGTATTTTTGCAGGCAGAGAGCGAAGTGTCTGCTATAAACATGGTTTACGGCGCAGGTGGAGCAGGAGCTCGCGTTATGACTTCTACCAGCGGACCTGGACTTAGCCTTATGCAGGAGGGAATTTCATATCTAGCCGGCGCTCAGATACCTTGTGTGATAGTCAATATAATGAGAGGCGGTCCTGGACTTGGAAATATTCAGGGAGCACAGAGTGACTATTTTCAGTCTGTAAAAGGTGGTGGACATGGAGACTACAAGTTAATAGTTCTTGCACCTTCTACCATTCAAGAGATGGCAGACCTCGTGCAAGAGGCATTTGACATAGCGGATGACTACAGGAATCCCGTTGTAATTCTCGGAGACGGAATGCTGGGACAGATGATGGAACCAGTTGATTTTGACAATGTGAAAAAGGCGAGAAGAAATCTTCCGGAAAAGACATGGGCGACTACAGGAAGAGGGAACAGGGAACACAGGAATGTGATAAATTCCCTCTATATAGACCCACCTGTTTTAGAGAAACACAATTATGTGCTTTTTGAAAAGTATGCAAGAGCCGAACAGAATGAAGTCAGATATGAAATGATAGGATGCGAAGACGCAGAAGTTATTTTAGTTGCTTACGGTACTATGGCAAGGGTTGCTAAAAACGTGATGAACATTGCAAGGCGCGAAGGGTATAAAGTAGGGCTCATAAGGCCGATTTCCTTGTGGCCTTTCCCGAAGGAACCTTTCAAAAAGACAGTAGATCAGGTAAAAGGTTATCTGGTAGTTGAGATGAGTATGGGACAGATGGTAGAAGATGTTCAACTGGCTACTGAGTGCAAGAAGCCTGTACACTTCTACGGAAGACCTGCAGGAATGATACCAGAGCCTTCCGTAATGCTTGAGAAAATTAAACAGATTGCAGGAGGTGCAAGATAAATGGCAGTGGTATTTGAAAAAACAAAGGGATTGACAGATGTTCCTTTTTCCTATTGTCCGGGCTGTACTCACGGGATAATTCACAGGTTAGTGGCTGAAGCAATGGAAGAATTGGGGGTTTTGGATAAAGCGATAGGGGTTGCCTCAGTAGGGTGTTCTGTGTTTGCATATGAATTTTTCAACTGCGACATGCAGCAGGCAGCTCACGGGAGAGCTCCAGCTGTTGCTACTGGAATAAAGAGAGTTCATCCCGACAAAGTGGTGTTTACCTATCAAGGGGATGGAGACCTAGCAGCAATTGGTACAGCAGAAATAGTTCACGCCGCTGCCAGAGGAGAGAAAATAACAGTTATTTTTGTGAATAATGCCAATTATGGAATGACAGGAGGGCAGATGGCTCCTACGACATTGGTAGGACAGAGGACTACCACTACTCCATACGGCAGAAAGCCAGAGGTAAACGGTTATCCAATAAGAGTGAGTGAAATGCTCTCAACTTTAGATGGCGCAGCTTATATAGAGAGAGTGGCTGTGTATGATGTAAAACACATCATGCAGGCAAAGAAGGCTATAAAGAACGCATTCTTGGCTCAGATTCAGAACAAGGGATTTTCACTGGTGGAAGTGCTTTCTACCTGCCCTACTAACTGGGGAATGACTCCTGTAGAGGCTTTAAAATGGGTGAAAGACCATATGGAACCTTATTATCCGTTAGGTGTTTACAAGAACACCTTAGAGGAGGTTAAATAAAATGGAAGAAAGAATAATTTTTGCTGGTTTTGGAGGGCAAGGAGTCCTTACAATGGGGCTCATAATAACCTATGCTGGAATGTTAGAAGGAAAAAATGTCTCATGGACTCCTTCCTACGGACCTGAGATGAGAGGCGGTACAGCTAACTGTAACGTTACTGTTTCTGACGATGAAGTGGGTTCACCCGTAATTATAGAAGCTACTTCTGTGGTAGTGATGAACAGACCTTCCTTGGACAAATACGAGTCCTATGTAGTACCTGGGGGAAAACTTTTTGTGAACACTTCTCTGGTAGATAGGAAGCCCCAGAGAAAAGATATAGAGGTTTATGAAGTGCCTGCTAATGAGATTGCAAGCGAGCTAGGCAATCTGAAAGTGGCCAACATGGTGATGCTCGGAGCATTTGTGGAAGCTACAAAGGTTGTAAAGATGGAAACAGTTCTTAAGGCTTTGCCGGAAGTCTTTGGAAAAGGGAAAGAACATATGATGGCTATCAACGAGAAAGCTCTGGAAAAAGGAGCAGAATTGATAAGAAACATGGTTTCCACAAAATAGAGTATTTTAGGCAGGGGACTTCCCCTGCCTAAAGGCTTATTCTAGCAAAGGGGTGGGAATTTGAAGAAGCTCAGTGAAATTTTTGAAAAAGCAAGAGGGGCAAATAAAAAGTTTAGCGTTGCTGGAGCAGAGGATGTGGAAGTGCTTTTAGCCTGTGATGCCGCTAAAAAAGAAGGAATAGGTATTCCTGTTTTAGTAGGAGATAAAGAAAAAATTATTAAAATTTCAAAGGAAGCTAACATATCCCTTGAGGGTTATGAAATAATAGATGAAAAGGACGAAGCAGAAAAGTGTAAAAAAGCAGTTTTGGAAGTAAGAGAAGGCAGAGCTTCTTTTGTCATGAAAGGACTTGTACCTACTGCTACTCTTTTAAAAGCTGTGCTTGACAGTGAAACTGGTATAAGAGGAGAGGGACTTTTAAGCCATGTGATGGTGTATGAAATTCCAGCATATCACAAATTGCTTCTTTTGACAGATGGAGGAATGAACATAAGTCCAACTCTAGAGGAGAAAGTTGCGATATTGAAAAATGCCATCAAAGTGGCAAAAACTTTGGGTATAGAAAATCCAAAGACTGCTTGTCTTTCTGCTGTAGAAGTAGTAAATCCCAAAATGCCATCAACTGTTGAGGCTGCAAAGTTAAAAGAGCTAAATCAAAAGGGAGAGATAGAAGGCATAGTAGATGGGCCTTTAGCTTTTGACCTTGCTGTAAGCAAAGAAGCGGCAGAACACAAAGGGGTAAAGAGTGAGGTTGCAGGGGATGCTGATATTTTGCTTGTGCCTTTTATAGAAGTCGGCAACGCTTTAGGGAAAAGCTTTACTTACTTTGCGAAAGCTAGAAGTGCGGGAATTGTGGTGGGAGCTAAAGCGCCTATTGTATTGGTTTCCAGAGCTGATTCTCATGAAGACAAGTTAAATTCTATAGCTTTGGCTTGCAGTGTCTCTATTTAAAAATTAGATTTTGGGGGGAAATAGATGAAAAAAGTAATGTTAGGAGATGAAGCGGTAGCAAGGGGTGCCTACGAGTATGGAGTTACTTTTGCTGCTGCGTATCCAGGGACTCCTAGCACAGAAATACTGGAAAATATAGCCCAGTACAAAGAAATCTACTCTGAGTGGGCTCCCAATGAAAAAGTCGCAGTAGAAGCGGCTATTGGAGCTTCTATAGCTGGTGCTAGAAGCCTTGCTGCCATGAAACATGTGGGGCTTAATGTGGCCGCAGATCCGCTTTTTACTTTTGCTTATACAGGAGTAAACGGTGGCTGTGTGATCGTAACTGCTGATGACCCAGGTATGCACTCTTCTCAGAATGAGCAGGACAACAGATATTACGCTAAATTTGCCAAAATCCCTATGCTAGAGCCTTCAGACAGTCAGGAATGCAAAGACTTTGTTGGTATCGCCCTGGATATAAGCGAAAAGTATGACACACCTGTGCTTTTAAGGCTCACCACTAGGGTTGCTCACGGTAAAGGAGTTGTGGAATTAGGAGAAAGAAAGCCTGTTGAAATGAAGCCTTATAAAAAAGACATTCCGAAGTACGTTATGGTTCCTGCAAATGCTCAAAAAAGACATGTGGTAGTAGAAGAGAGATTAAAAGTCTTAGAGGAACTGACTGAAAAAATTGAAATAAATAGAATTGAGTGGGGCGGAAGGGATATAGGCATAATAACAAGTGGCATAAGCTATCTTTACGTAAAAGAAGTCTTTGGAGACGAAGTATCTGTTTTAAAACTGGGAATGACTTATCCTCTTCCTTCAAAGCTTATAAGAAAGTTTGCTGAAAGTGTAAAAAAATTGTACGTAGTAGAAGAGCTGGAACCTTATATAGAAGAGCATGTCAGGGCTTTGGGCATTGAAGTAATAGGAAAAGAATTGATTCCCAGGATTGGAGAATTAAATCCTGGCATTATAAGAAAGGCAATAAAAAAAGAAGAGCTTCCTCATGTATCAGTGGAGGTTAAAGTACCAGGCAGACCTCCTATGCTTTGTGCGGGATGCCCTCACAGGGGAGTATTCTACGTTTTAAGAAAGAAAAGAGTTCCTGTTTTAGGGGACATAGGCTGTTATACTCTGGGAGCAGCGCCGCCATTGGAAGCTATAGATACCTGCATATGCATGGGGGCTAGCATTTCAGGTTCTCACGGCTTCCAGAAAGCTATTGAACACAGTGGCAGAAAGCAAAAAATCTTCAGCGTAATTGGTGACTCCACCTTCTTCCACTCTGGTATCACAGGGCTTATTGATATTGTCTACAACAAAGGCAATGCTGTTCCTATAATACTCGATAACCGCATAACTGCTATGACAGGACACCAGCACAACCCCGGTACAGGAAAGACATTGATGGGAGAAGATGCGCCTGAAATAGATATAGCTAAATTGAGCGAAGCTATAGGAGTAAAGAGGGTAAGAGTAGTAAATCCGTTTAAATTAAAGGAAATAGAAGATGCCGTAGATGAAGCTATGAATACAGATGATACGATGGTTATAATAGCGAAAGGTCCATGTGCCTTGATTCCTCCTAAGCCGCAGGGAGAATGCAAGATAGACCAGGAAAAATGCAAAAAATGTGGCATGTGCCTTAGAATAGGATGCCCAGCTATAAGTAAAAAAGATGGCATTTTCAGCATAGACCCTGACCAGTGCACGGGCTGTACTGTTTGCCAGCAGGTATGTCCTTTTGATGCGATAGAATGTGTTTCACATAGGGGCGAGGTGAAATAAAATGGCAGAGGTAAAAAGCGTATTGATGGTAGGGGTAGGAGGTCAGGGCACAATTCTTGCGAGCAATGTACTGTCAGAAGGATTACTTAAAAGTGGCTATGATGTCAAAATGTCAGAAGTGCATGGAATGTCCCAGAGGGGAGGAAGTGTCAACACACAGATAAGGTTTGGGGAAAAAGTCTATTCGCCGGTGATTGAGATGGGAGCTGCTGATGTAATAGTGGCCTTCGAAAAAATGGAAGCTGTAAGGTGGCTCAATTACCTCAAAAAAGGCGGCACGGTGATTGTAAATACAGTTGAGATTCCTCCTCTCTCAGTATTAATAGGGAAAGAAGAATATCCAAAGGATTTGTTGGAAATACTAAAGAGCAATGCCCACACAATTGCAGTGGAGGCTGATAAAATAGCTGAAGGCCTCGGGAATGTGAGGGCCCAGAATATAGTGCTTTTAGGAGTTTTAGTAAAACACTTGGGGCTTATGAACATTGACTGGGAAGAAGTGATAAGAAACAATGTACCTAAAAAATATATAGACCTTAACATACAGGCTTTTAGAAAGGGGCTTGAACTAAATTAAGGGGGCAAAGCCCCTTTTTATTATTTCACAGGAGATGTATAATAGTAATTGAAAAATCCAAAGGGAGAGAAGGGAATGTTTTTACTCTACAGAGTCTTGCGACTGATTGGAATTGCACTTCTCAAGATATTTTACTCCTTTAAAGTGGAAAGAGATGGTAACCTCTCAAAGGGCCCTTACATTTTTGTTTCAAATCATCAAAGTTTGCTTGACCCTGTAGCAGTAGCATGTGCCATCAAAACGCCAATTATATTTTTAGCAAGCTCGGAACTTTTTAATATTTATCTTTTGAAACCTTTTCTTTTGATAGATAAAGCGATACCTATTAAAAAGGAGTCAGCTGACTTAAAAGCCATAAAAAAGGCTTTGGAGAGATTAAAGGAAGGGTATTCAATTGGCATATTTCCAGAAGGAGGCATATCTCCTAAAGGAGTTATAGAAAAAATTTATGAAGGTGCCATGTACCTTGCTTATAAATCGGGTAAACCTCTTGTGCCTGTAGTCGTTCAGGGCACAAAGGAAGTTTTGCCTTTAGGGAAGTATGTACCTAAATTGAGAGGGAAAATAAAAGTTAGAGTAGGAGAACCTATCTCCCCTGATTTGAATAAAGATATAAAAGCAGAAATTGCAGAATTAAAAGAAAAAATAAAAGCCAGAATGAAGGAAATGCTTGCAGAATAAAAAAGGTTTTTTTGCACAATAAAGACAACTGTGATAAAATATTATCGTACGTTTTACAGAAAGGGGATAGAGAATGGGAAGGCTTTTTGGGACTGACGGTGTGAGGGGAATAGCGAACAAGGAATTAACTCCACAACTGGCTTTTGAGTTGGGGCGGGCAGGAGCTTATGTCCTTACAGAGGGAAGTCACAGGCCAAAGGTTGTGGTGGGAAAGGACAGCAGGATTTCAAGCGATATGTTGGAATGTGCTCTTATTGCTGGGCTTACATCTCTTGGAGCAGAAGTGGTAAGTGTAGGAATAATTCCTACGCCGGCAGTAGCTTATTTGACTAGGCTATATAAGGCAGATGCTGGAGTTATGATTTCAGCTTCTCACAATCCGATTGAGTATAATGGAATAAAATTCTTTGATAAGTTTGGCTACAAATTGCCTGATAAGCTGGAAGACAGGATAGAGGAAATTATAAATGAAAAAAAAGAACTTCCTGTTCCTACTGGCATTGGAATAGGCAGAAGAAAAGAAAGCTTGACTTCTCACAGGGATTATATAGAATTTTTAAAGTCTACCATTGATACAGACTTAAAAGGGCTTAAAATAGTGATTGACTGTGCTTATGGGGCAAGCAGCACAGTAGCTCCTATTTTGTTTAAAGAATTAGGAGCAGAGGTAATTGCTTATGCGGCAGAGCTTTTAGGAGAAAAAATCAATGTAGGCTGTGGATCCACGCACCCTGAGAAATTGCAGCAGCTTGTAGTAGAACATAAAGCGGACCTGGGGCTTGCTTTTGATGGAGATGCGGACAGATTAATTGCAGTTGACGAAAAAGGGAATATAGTAGACGGAGACCATATAATGGCTATATGTGCTATTGATATGAAAAGCAAAGGGAAATTAAAACACAATACTGTGGTAGCGACAGTCATGAGTAACATAGGATTTGAAATTGCTTTAAAGGAGCATGGAATTAAGCTTATAAGGACAAAGGTAGGAGATAGATATGTATTAGAGGAAATGATAAAAGGTGGATATTCTATTGGAGGAGAACAGTCAGGACATATAATTTTCATAGATGACAATACTACAGGAGATGGAGAGATAACAGCTTTAAAACTTTGTTCAATAATGAAACATACAGGTAAAAAACTGTCTGAACTTGCTTCTTGCATGACTACCTATCCTCAGGTACTTGTAAATGCCAAAGTGAAAAATGAGCTTAAAGAAAAATATCTAGAAGATGAAGACATAAAGAGAGAAATTGAAAAGCTAGAAAAAGAAATGGAAGGGAAAGGAAGAGTTCTCATAAGACCATCTGGCACAGAACCTCTCATAAGAGTTATGGTAGAGGGTGAAGATTACGCTAAAATCAGCCAGATGGCAAAAGAGCTGGCTGATTTGATAGAAAGAAAATTGAACTGATTTTTTGAAAGGAGGGATGCCTATAGAGGAAGATGTAGAGTCGAGATTTAATGTAAGCTTTAATTTAGAAGCGCCTGGACTTAAAGCCTTAAGGCTTTAAGTTGACGAGGGCAGGGTTTATCGAGACATCGGCGGGTGCCCTGCGGTCTTCCTGCGACCGTTAGAGGACTGGTAAAACCACAGGCGACTGTGGCATAGAGCAGTCCGGGCAGGAAAATTTTATAAACTCACAGTGAGAGGAGACGCAATATGTGTGGGATTGTAGGATATATAGGAGATAAACAAGCAACACCTATACTGCTGGAAGGTTTGACAAGATTAGAGTATAGGGGATATGATTCGGCAGGAATTGCCATTTTACACAATGGCAATATAAATATAAAGAAAGCTAAAGGAAGGCTCAATGTCTTAAGAGAACTGGTTGAAAAAGACTATATGGAAGGTACAATAGGTATAGGGCATACCAGATGGGCAACCCACGGAGAACCTTCTGATACCAATTCGCATCCTCACCTATCCCAGTCAGGCTTAATTGCAGTTGTTCACAACGGGATTATTGAAAACTATCTTCCTCTGAAGAAATGGCTGATAGAAGAGGGTTATAATTTTATATCAGAAACAGATACGGAAGTGGTTGCAAACTTACTCGAATATTACTACAATGGCGATATAGTTGAAGCGCTTAGAAAAGTGCTGGATAGGATTGAGGGGTCTTATGCTCTGGGGGTTTTGTGCAAGGACAATCCGGATATGATAGTAGCAGCAAGAAAAGAAGCTCCTCTTATAGTAGGTATAGGAAATGGTGAGAATTTCATTGCTTCAGATATACCTGCAATTTTAAAATACACAAGAAATGTATATTTCCTCGATGACCACGAAATTGCCATAATCAAAAAAGACAGTGTAGAATTTATAGATGTTTTTGGAAGGAAGATAGGCAAATCTCTCTTTGAAGTGAAATGGGACGTAGAAGCAGCTGAAAAGGGCGGCTATGAGCACTTCATGATAAAAGAGATTCATGAGCAGCCTGCCGCAATAAAAGATACTTTGAGGGGAAGGATAATTAACGATTCCCAGATAGTCCTTGACAATATAAACATCACAAAGGAAGACCTTGAAAAAATAGAAAAAATCTTTATAGTAGCTTGTGGAACTGCATATCACGCAGGAGTTGTAGGGAAATACGTGATAGAGAGTTTTGCACGAATACCTGTTGAGGTAGATGTGGCTTCTGAGTTTAGATACAGGAATCCGATTGTGAATGAAAGAATTCTCACAATTGTTATAAGCCAGTCAGGGGAGACGGCTGACACAATTGCTGCATTAAAAGAAGCTAAAAGGAAAGGCTCGAGAGTCATAGCTATAACAAATGTGGTAGGAAGTTCTGTATCAAGGGAAGCAGATGAAGTCTTGTATACTTGGGCAGGACCTGAAATAGCCGTTGCATCTACAAAAGCTTATACTACACAGCTCATAGCTTTATACCTAATTGCGCTGGACTTTGCCTTAAAGAAGGGGACTATGAGCAGTACAAAGGTTGTAGAGATTATCTCTGAACTTAAAAAACTACCTGACAAAGTTCAATACCTCTTGGACAACAAAGAAGTGATACAAAAATTTGCCTCTGAACATTACAATGTGAAAGACGTATTCTATATTGGTAGAGGTCTGGATTACGCTGTTGCCATGGAAGGGTCTTTAAAGCTCAAAGAGATATCTTACATCCACTCAGAAGCATACCCAGCTGGAGAGTTAAAGCACGGAACGTTAGCATTGGTAGAAGAAGGTACTTTGATAATTGCACTGGCTACACAGGATGACCTCTTCGAAAAAATGTTGAGCAATATAAAAGAGGTAAAGGCCAGAGGAGGATATGTGGTTGCTTTTGCAAAGCAAGGAAACCTGCAGCTGGAAGGAGTAGTGGACAAAGTCATATACATCCCCGACACCTTAAAAGAACTCACTCCTGTGTTGACAGTGGTCCCTCTCCAGCTTCTGGCATATTACATGGCTGTAGAAAAAGGCTGTGACGTGGATAAACCGAGGAACCTTGCAAAATCTGTTACTGTGGAGTAAAATTTAAAGGGATAGGCAGTCTTATACTGCTTGTCCCTTTTTAGTTTATAAAGGCAGTTCTTCCTTCAATAATAAAAAATGCAATAAATTTAATTGGTAGATAAAGGAGGCGTATCTGGATGCAGAGTGTGTATATAAATACACCATTGAGAGAAGTCATGATAGATATTACAAAAGAGGTGGAAGAAGAAGTTAAAAAATCAGGAGTAAAAGAAGGAATTTGTGTAGTTTTTGTGCCCCATACAACAGCTGGCATTACAATAAATGAAAATGCAGACCCAACAGTAAAAGAAGATATTTTATCTGCTCTTGACAAAATAATACCCAATATTTCTTTTAAGCACCTTGAAGGAAATTCTGATGCTCATATAAAAGCTTCATTGGTAGGGAGTTCTGTAACTGTGCTTATAGAAAACGGTGAGCTTGTCTTGGGAACTTGGCAGGGAATTTATTTTTGCGAATTTGATGGGCCGCGAAGAAGAAAAGTGTATATTAAAATTATCCCCTCTTAACCCCTTCGGAGGGGTTTTTATTTTATGGCAATTTCATATATACGCTGGTACATATAGAAATATATATTCATTGAAATAAAGGAATATATATGGTACAATGGGGATGGCAAGGGGGATAAAGATGTTAAAATTTAGGAGAATAATTTTGTGGATTGTGATTCTTTTTTTAGTAATCACAATACCTCTTTTGTCATATGCAAAAAGTTTGCCTAAATTTTCTTTTGGGTCAAGACTTTTGTACACAGGAACTATGGTGTATGACTTCCAGAACAAGTAAAAAAGTTTAAGCCGGATTTCCGGCTTAAACTTTTTTATAGCACAAGTACCAGTCTGTGCAAGTGTACCCTTCGACGTTTTTAAGCCTTTGTTTAAGTTCGGGATAAGTTTTTGGAGGAGGTACAATTACAGGCATTCCAGGATACCAATTAGCAGGAGCCAAAACTTTGTATTTATCCACTGTTTGGAGAGCATCTATTATTCGTATTATTTCCTGTATATTTCTTCCTATTTCTAGCGGATAGTAGAGGATGAGGCGGAGTATTTGCTTATCATCTATTATAAATACTGCTCTGACAGCGCTTGTAGAAGTTTCTGCAGGAGATATCATTCCGTATAGTTTTGCAATTCTCATGTCTTTGTCTTCAATTATAGGGAAGGGAATTTCTACACCTGTGGTTTTATATATATTTTCAACCCAAGCAAGATGAGAAGGATTGCTGTCCACGCTTAAGCCTATTAACTGTACGTTTCTTTCTACAAAACTAGTATAAACCTGTGTGAAGGCTATGAATTCTGTAGTACATACAGGTGTAAAATCCCCCGGGTGAGAAAAAAGCACTACCCATTTTCCGCGGTAATCGGAAAGTTTAATAGGACCAAACGTGCTGTTGGCTTTAAAGTCGGGAGCCGGAGCTCCTATCTGAGGGAGACAGACTCTTGGTATATTTTCTATTGCTTCTGTTTCCATATAATCACCTCTTAGCTTTTACTTGACTACTACATTATATTCGCAAATCAAAAGATATGTTATTGCTAAAACAGCGCTTTATAGGCTATGATAAGTAGAATTATTCCGCTTATTACAGTGCCAAATTGTCCTATTGTAAAAGACCCAATCTTTATGTTGGCAACTTTTGAACCTAGTTTTACTCCTCCCCACACCGATATAAAACTTCCTATTGCTGTAGTAAAGGATATTGCAAAAGGGGAAAAACCTAAAAGCCCTGCTCCTAAACCGTTTGTCAGAGCATTTGCAGAAAGAGCAATTCCTAAAAGGATGGCTTCACCTACACCTATCTCTCCAGATTTGTCTAAATCGGCAATTTCGGGATTTTCTAAAATGCTTTTTATAGATTTTGGGTTAGTACAATCTTTTGAAGGTATTGAATTTGTCCCTTTTCGAGGAAGAGCCATCAGAATAATTCTAAGGCCTATTATGAAAAGCAAGAAGGCTCCAACTATTACAGGTAGAGTCCCGGGAAGAATTTTATTCAGCCATTTGCCAAAAAGTATTCCGGAGAGGCTAAAAAGGAAGGCGATTACAGCTATTATTGTGTTTGAAAAAATGTTTATTTGTATTTTTCTTATGCCATATGAAATCCCTACGCCAAAATTGTCTATACTGGCTGATACTGCAAATCCGAGGATGATCAACCATTCCATATACTTTCACCCCTTTTCTCTAACGCTCTATTTATAATACGCGCTAGAAGGAAAAGGGGTGAATCTAAATAAAGGAATAAATAAGATTTTTCCTAGTTTTTTCTAAGCAAAAGTGTTGTTTTTATAATTTTTAATTGTCAGTAAAGAAAGGATTATACAATATAGCAACACAGAAAAAATTGTGGTTAATATATTTTCTGTAGTAAAAGAATTTGCAAGTGAGATAAGGTTGTAAGGAATGAACTTGGCTATTTTATCAATATTTACTAATAGCGCTGATATTATGTGAAGCATTAATACCAGTAATGCGGCTAATACGCCTTTTTTAAAAATGCTGCTTAAAAACATGAGTAATATTATAACGAAAAAGTAATAAATTGAAATTAATGCGGCTGATATCAATACATTTTTAAAAGCGATGATGTTTTCACTAAAAAGTGTAACTGCATAATAATAATTTATGATAAAACCGGTTATTATAAAAATTGATATTGTAATTGTGTAATGAAATGTCTTCGCTATTATAACAAATGATAGGTTGGCACCTTTAGAATAAGGCAATACCAATTTTTGTGAAGATATTTCATCACTTACAGTTCCCATGAGTGTTAAAAGCACTATTAACAATGATATTTGGTTTAAGTCTTTTATGTAATTTTGTACAGCAGATTTCATGTCGATTTGTATTAGAGAAGCCAAATCACCGTTTATTTTACTTTTAAGTATTTCTGGAAGCAATTTAAGGAGTATGGGGTCAAGTATGGCAAAGAGAATAATCCCAATAAAAAGTAGTAGATACTTGTACTGTCTCCACGATTCTAGCATTTCTTTTTTTAAATACGCTTTAAATGTATTCATTTTGCTTCACCAGCCTTATAAATATATCTTCAAGTGTATTTTCTCTTTGCTGTAGTGAAATAACAGGTATATCAAGCTTTGATAGTTCACTGAGGATATTCTTTTTTGCTAATTCAATGTCATTTATGTAAATACTTACAGTATCATTTTTTATTTTAATGTCAGCAATCCATTTTACATTATTAAGCTTTTTTTTGATGTTATGAGGCAAATTTTCGAAGACAATATCGTATATGGGTAGAGCATATTTTTGTTTTAATTCTTTGATTTTTCCTGAAAAAATAATTTTACCTTTATCGAGTATACCGATATAATCACAGACTCTTTCTGCATCGCTCAGGATATGAGTGGATAATAAAATCGTTTTTCCATTTTTCTTCATTTCCAAAATTTGATTAAATATATCATATCTGCTTTCTGGATCTAAAGCGGATGTTGGTTCGTCTAAAAAAATTATTTCAGGATTATCTAAAAGAGCTACTGCAAGTCCTAATTTTTGTTTCATTCCTCTTGAATAAGTTTGTATTTTTTTATTAGCGGCTTCTTTTAATTTAACTAGATCAAGGAGTTTATCTATTTCTTTTTTAGCTTTTTTGTAAGGAATACCTCTTATTTTACTTATAAAGAGAAGATATTCGCTTCCAGTCATATAGGTATAAAAAGTAGGGCTTTCAGGCAAATAACCTATTTCTTCAAGTGGTTTTCTTTTATTTTTGTCTAACATTTTGCCATTGATGTATATCTCGCCCCTATTATAATCAATAAGTCCTGTTAAAATATTCATTGTGGTAGTTTTGCCAGCGCCATTACGCCCTAATAAGCCGTATATGGTTCCTTTTTCAATTTCAAAACTTATTCCCTTTAAAACTTCATAATTTCCATATTTTTTTGTTAGATTAAAAACTTTTATCATGCTATTCTCTCTCCCTGCCTATAGTTAAAAATATAATGCAACCTAGTATCTCTCCAAAGATTATAATTAAAAGCCACGCCCATTTTGGGAGATATTTAACTTTGTCTTTTGAAAGTCTGTAAATTGAAAATACCGTAAGTCCCAATTGGATTATAAATAAAGGAAGAATGAGTTTTATTAATTCAGGGTTGCTTAATTTATTTAACATGATTTTGCCCTCCTCAAATTATTTTAATTTTGTTGAGCATTCGGGACAGTATGTCCAATCCTCTTTTATTTCGGTTCCACATTTCGGGCATGTTTTCTTTAAAGAAGCACCGCAATAGGGGCAGAATTTGTAATCATTTTTTACTGTTTTTCCACAATTAGGGCATTTGAAATGTCCATACCTCGTTACAAAAAGGTATATGATTAAAGAGGAAGGTATATTTAGAAGTCCGAAAAGTCCCCATGCCCAGTAGTATTTTTCACCACGTTTTTTTGCATCTATAAAAATCCATAAAGCTTGAAGAAATAATAAGGGTATTACAATTATTAGAAAAATTAATGTGTTTTTAGATATTGACATTTTATCATCTCCTTGGAGTTTTTAATTTGTAAAAAGGTATTAAGATTAATGGTAAATTAAGGTACAGGAATATTTGTAGATAAAAGTATATCCGTATATCCAAGTTTGTTATAAACAAGATTGATGATATTAAAAAGACTATTGATGCGGCAATGAAAATAAGGAGTTCGAATTTTTCTTTTCTTTTATTTTCTGTTTGATAAGCTTTTTCTATAATTTTTGTAATGTCTATTTCTAAGGCTGAGGTGTCAACTTGTGTATTTAAAATTTTCATATAATCTAATGCCAGCTCTAATTTTTCTTTGAATCTATTGCAATCATTGCAATTTTCAATATGTGAAATAATTTCTATATTTTCGTCAATTTCACCGTAATGCATATCGATTATTTTGTTTTGTATTTCTTTACACTTTTTTTTCACAGCAAATCCCTTCTTTCCATTTCCTTCATTATCTCTTTTATAGCATTGTGTAAACGCGAACGCACCGTTCCTACAGGACAATCTAGTATTTGTGCAATTTCTTCGTATTTGTAACCATAATAGTGTTTTAAAATAAAAGTTGCTCTTTTCTCATAAGGAAGTTTCATTAAAATGTTCATTAGTTCCTTATATTGAAGGTTTGAAATAGCGGTTTCTTCTATGTTTTCCGTGTTATTTGTAGACATTTCTTCAACAAGTTCAACATTTTTATGTTTTCTTAAATAATCTTTAAATGTATTAGTGGCAATTTTTAAAAGCCATGTAGAGAATTTAGCTTCAGGGGCAAATTTTTTAATATTTAAAATAGCTTTAAGCATTGTATCCTGTGCAATATCTTGGGCAAGTGTAGGATTGCCTGTCATTTTAATGCAATATCCCAGTAAAGTATTATAGTTTTGTAAGAGGAGTTCATTTAGAGCGTGTTTATTGCCATTTTTGGCTTTATATATCAATTCTTTCTCTTCCATCACCTGCCCACCTTTCCTTAAATTAAACGCTAAAAAAAGAAAAAAGTTCACGAATTTATTCTATCAAAAATAAATCCTTGGAAATTAATTTTTATAGTGTATAATTGTATTAGATTTTCATTGTTGTGCAAAGTCTTGGAGGCATTTTAAATGAGTCGATTTCTAAAATTGGTTGTTGTTTTAATTTTTGCATTGTTTAGCATTATTGCAATATTGGCATACCAGATAATTTCCTTTGGGTTTACAGAAAAACCGAAAAAGTCTGATGCGATAATAGTTTTAGGGTGTGCAGTGTATGGGGATGCGCCGAGTCCATTTTTTAAGGAGAGACTTGAAGAGGCTTTAAAGCTATATAAAGAAGGGTATGGCCGTTATATAATAATTTCTGGAGGAAAAGGACCAGGAGAGAGCATTTCAGAGGCGGAAGCTGGAAAGAGGTATTTTCTTGAAAAGGGGGTTGCTTCTAAAAATATTTTGCTTGACAATAAATCTTTTTCTACCTATGAGAATTTACTTTTTTCCAAGGAAATTATGGAGAAAAATTCATTAAAAACTGCAATAATCGTTTCAAATAAATTCCATTTAAAGAGAGCGAGCGTAATAGCAAAGAGGATTGGAATAGATGCGAGTTTTTCGGGAGTTTTTGTAAAAGAATATGTTGGAGATGAGGTTTATGGTTTTTTAAGGGAAGTACTGGCATTGCTGTATACCTACTTAAGGGGATGGTAGTGATGGTTGTGTCCTATTGCAAGCTTTACTTAAGAGCTAACTGGGTGCATTCTTTAAAGGAAAAAAGGATGATTACAAAGAGCATTATAGGAAAAGTGAAAAGTCACTACAATGTGTCTATTTCAGAAGTGGAAAATCAAGACGCCCATAAGTCAATTGTAATAGGTTTTTCTGTATGCGGAAGTGATGCTTTGCTGACTAATAAGATAGTGCAAGAGGTAATAGATTATATTGAGCAGAGCACGGATGCGTATATAGAAGATATAGAAATGGATACCATAAAAGTGTAAAATATAAGTGGCATTTTGTGTCAGTGATTTAGAGTGATAAAGGACACAAAATGCCACTTTTTTTGAAAAGAAATGATTAATAATTAATCTAATTTTTTTCTTCAAAGTATTTTTCTAGGTCAGTTGTGTTAAGACACACCTTTACGTATCCTTCTATGTCCCTTTTCCTTTCTTCGGGGAGTTCTTTTATAGCTTTTAGGAGAAGATCTTCACTTTTGTCTACAGAATATTTCTCTTCTTCTTCCTTTACTTCTGAAGGCATTTCACCGGTCAAAAGCCAGTCAATAGAGACGTTTAATGCGTTTTTTAGTTTGATTAAAGCGTTTGAGGAAGGCATTGACTTATTGTTTTCAAGGTCGCTTAAATTTCCTGGGGATAATCCTGTCAATTTGCTAAGAGCAGGTATTGTCAAGTTGTTTTTCTTTCGGGCGTATCGTATTCTTTCTCCTACAGAATTCATCCCAAATCCTCCTTTGTATCTGAATTACGATATTAGTATTGACAATTTCGCAATTCAGATATATATTTAATGTAGTGTTAATTCTTAATCATAATTAATTTTATCACAAATATTTTGACTTTTACACTGTTCTTTCAAGGGGGTGAAAAAGTGAAAAAGAGAAAGCTTACCGAGTTTGGAAAGCTAGTAAATGATAGATTAGCAGAGCTTAACATGACGCAAAAGGAACTTTCACAGCTTATAGGGACGAGTGAGCCGTATCTTAGCATGATCTTAAGAGGAGCAAGGTCAGGCAAGAAGTACAAAGAAAAGATAAAAAAGATATTAAAACTCTAAAAAATTTTTTCGACATTTTTGATTACATATTTGGATGTAAATAAGATTTTTTCCAATATTCGACTTTATAAAAAGAGGTATAAAAGCAAAAGACAGTCTGACAATTGGCTATTGGCGTAAAAAAGAGATATATTCTGTCGATAAAAAATTTTCGAAAAAATAAAGGATTTTTTAGAAAAAAATAGAATATAATAATATGGATTGTGAGTTAAGAATTAATCCTAAAAAATAAGGCGGAGGGGGTAGTAAAATGTATTACAGGAAAGTGAACGGGTACATATCGACAAGGGAGGCTGAGGACAGGACTATTTTTACACGTTATTCAGTGATTGTGTCTGAAGTAGAGGTTTTTAACGGAAAAGAACAAGTGAAATTGCCGTCTTACGGCATTGAAGTTCTAGAGGAGGTTTTTGAAGGAGAAAAAAGGGTGGAAGTGGTAGAGGAAAAAGTAGCCAATGTAAGTCCTTACTTTGAAAAAGTGGACAAGCTGGCTCAGTTGTTTAAAGAGATGCAGGTTTCTCCAATTCACCTGCCGGAGATTTTGGACGATATGTGGGAGGACTTGATTAGAGATTACGACATACAGGTAAAATTGCACAAGGTGGCGATTTAAAAGAAGGTGTTACGCCTTCTTTTTTTTTGAAGGAATTTGCGAAATAAAAGAGAATAATATTATTGGAGATTTACTGTTGGAGGGATGAGATGGAAATTTTTGTTGGAACAGACATAATGGAAGTAGAAAGGATAAAAAAAATATTGGAGAAAAGGCCGCATTTTCTTGAAAGAATTTTTACGGAAAAGGAAAGGGAGTTTTTAAGGAAAAAGAAAAACCCATGGCCCCACTTAGCAGGATTTTTTTCAGCAAAAGAGAGCGTTTCAAAAGTTTTGGGGACGGGGATAAGAGGATTTAGTTGGCAGGACATAGAGATAATACACAATGAGTACGGTAAGCCCGAAGTCGTACTAAAAGGAAAGGCTAAGGCTATAGCAGCAGAAAAAGGGATAAAAGAGATAAAATTGTCCATTTCTCATACCTCTGATTATGCGATGAGCGTTGCTATTGCAGTAGGAGGTGAAAACAGTTGATAGTGTTAACATCGCAACAGATGAGGGAAGTTGAGAGGATAGCTATAGAAAAGATGGGGATTCCTTCTATATGCTTGATGGAAAATGCCGGAAAAGAAGTGGCCTGGGAAGTGAAACGGGTGATGGAGGAAAATGGATTAAGCAGTGCAGTTGTGATCGCAGGGAGAGGGAATAATGGTGGAGATGGCTATGTAGTAGCTAGGAATCTTTATAATTGGGGGATAGACGTAAAAGTATTTGTGATAGGAAGCATTGGTTCAATTTCCGGAGATGCGAGAGTTAACCTTGAAGCTATACGGAATCTGGGAATCTATGTAGCTGAAGTGACGCAAAAAGAGCATTTGAAGTTTTTAGAAAAGACCCTCAAAGATTCTGATTTAGTTGTGGATGCTATCTATGGTACAGGGTTAAGAGGAGAAGTCACTGGGCTTGCAAAAGAAGTAATAGAGCTTATAAACCAGTCAGAGAAGTTTGTGGTAGCAGTAGATATCCCTTCAGGGCTTAATGCTGATACTGGGAGAGTAGAGGGAGCTGCTGTAAAGGCTCGTATTACTATCACCATGCACTTTTTAAAGCCTGGCCTTTTAATATATCCTGGAATTGAATATGCTGGAGAGGTAAAAATTGCCGATATAGGGATTCCTTCTCGTCTTGCTGCAGAGGTCAGACCATCGTATCACTATGTTGTTTCCCAGGATGTGGCTCTAAAGAGCAGAAACCCGGATACGCACAAGGGAGATTACGGAAAAGTCCTTATAGTTGCTGGGTCGAGAAGTATGACCGGGGCAGCTTTTATGGCAGCTAAAAGCGCTGTTAAGACAGGCAGTGGCCTTGTGCGATTAGCTGTGCCTTTAAGCATCCAACCTGTTATTCAAAGTGCCCTATATGAAGCTATAATTTATGGTCTTAATGAAGAGGGAGGAGTTATTTCTTATAAGTCTTTATCTCAGATATTTGAACTTATAGAACAGAGCGATGCTGTAGCTATTGGCCCAGGATTGACTCATGAGGGAGAGGTTTCTAAGCTTATAGAAGATGTTATAAGAAATACGGAAAAGCCATTGGTGCTGGATGCTGATGCTTTAAATGCGCTGGTAGGGCGATTGGAGGTGGTAAAAGGCAAGAGAGTGATCCTGACACCTCATTACGGAGAGATGGCAAGACTTACTGGTCTTAAAGTTGAAGATATAAAAAACAACATATTTGAAGTGGCAAGGTCTTTTGTGAGGAGATATGAGGTTACACTCGTGCTAAAGGGTGCTAGAACTGTAATAGCTACTCGGGATGGGAGCATATATATAAATAGCACTGGAAATGCTGGAATGGCAACAGGAGGAAGTGGAGATGTGCTGACAGGCATGATTGTTTCTCTTTTGGGGCAGGGCTTTGAAGAGGAAAAAGCAGCAGTTTATGGGGTATTTTATCATGGGAAAGCAGGGGATGTAGCGAAAAAGTCAAAAGGCGAATATGGGATGACAGCAGTGGATATACTAGAGAGTATTCCTGAGGCGTTAAGTGAAGGTTTAAAAGGGTGATAGGTATTGAAAAAAAGGGCATTTGTGCTAATTTTGCTTATGTTATTTTTACTTGCCTCCTGTTCAAGAGAAGAAAAGAAGATAAGAGACCCTTTTGAGAGCATAAAGAGTAAACTTTCAAAAATGGAGAGCTATACTGCAGAGGCTACAGTAGAGTTATATCACAACAAATTTGATACCAGTTTTACTGTATTTCAATTTTACAGCAAAGGGAAATTTCGGCTAGAAGTTTTTGAAAAAGAAGAACAGCCGGACAAGATTGTGGTGTACGATGGCAAAAGAAGCTACGTATATTTTAGAAAAGTGGACCAGATTTTTGTAGCAGAAAATGAAAAAGAAATTCCTCTTTTTTCAATGATTTCGTCTTTTGCAAAAAATTATTTTGAAGCGGGAGGGGAGATAGAGAAAAAGGTTTTAGACAACTCTTACTTAGTTACAGTTCCTATACCAGAAAGAAATGTCGTTATGTACAAAGAGGAGATGATTTTTTCAAAAAAAGATTTAATACCTGTGGAGCTGCGTATTTTTGATATAAACAATGAGCTTTTTGCTAAAATTACCTATAAGGATTTTCAGTATAATCTTAAGCTTCAGGATGACCTGTTTTCTGAAGGAACGATTAAAGAGTCGATGAGATGAACAAGAGGGGGATTTTTGATGTTTGATGAGATAAGGCCCACAAGGGTAGAGGTAAATTTGGACAGTATAGTCCATAATTTTAGGGAAATAAAGAGGGTGGTTGGAGATAGGGTTAAAGTGATGGGGGTTGTAAAGGCCAATGCGTATGGCCATGGGGCGTATCACGTTGCGAAAGCATTAGTAGAAAATGGTGTTGATTATCTTGCTGTTGCTACAGTAGAAGAGGCATTGGAATTGAGAAGCTACGGGATTACTGCCCCTGTCCTAATTTTGGGTTACACCCCTTTAAGCCAGGCAGGAGAGGCTGTGGAGAAAGATGTGACTTTTACCGCCTTTGATTTAAAGTATGTAAAGGAGTTAGGGGAAATAGCCAGTAGGAAAGGAAAAAAAGCAAAAATTCATGTAAAAATTGATACAGGGATGGGACGGATAGGGTATACTGATTTTGATTTAGCAGAAAGAGAAATTGAAGAGATGTCAAAGCTTGAAGGGATTGAATTGGAAGGCATATTTAGTCATTTTGCTACTTCCGACGAAAAAGATAAGGACTATGCGAGGGAACAGTTTGAAAGATTTGCGGATATGCTAAAGCGTTTAGAAAAAAGAGGAGTAAATATCACTTTGAAGCATATTGCTAACAGCGGAGCTATAACTGATTTAAATTATGCATATCTTGACATGGTAAGGCCCGGAATAACTCTTTACGGCAGTTACCCTTCTAATGATGTTAATAAAATTTTAGACTTAAGACCTGCCATGAACTTTAAGACCAAAATAGTCTACATAAAAGAAGTGCCGGAAAATACTTCTATAAGCTATGGAAGAACTTTTATAACTAAAAGGCCTAGCAAAATAGCTACTCTACCGATAGGATATGCGGATGGACTCAACAGACTTCTTTCAAATAACCATGAAGTGCTGGTTAGAGGTAAATATGTGCCGATAGTAGGTAGAGTATGCATGGACCAGACCATGATAGATGTGACAGAAGTAGAGGGAGTAGAGGTAGGAGACGAGGTGGTCATATTTGGAGAGCAGGAAGGAAAGAGGATAACGGCAGATGATATAGCTAAAAAACTTCGCACTATTCCTCACGAAGTATATTGTGGAATATCTAGAAGGGTACCTAGAATATATATTTACAGAGGAGAAGTTTTCGATGTAAAAAATTATTTAAAAATTTAACTTTTATAGTATAAAATTTACAAATCGTTGACATCATATATATGGTGGTATATAATGAATTATATAGGTGCGTAAGGAGGTCCTGAAAGTGGGCGAAACAAAGCGGATTCTCGTCAGTTTGCCTCAAAGCCTGCTGGAAGAAGTTGATGTTCTTGCCGCTATGGAAAACAGAAATCGCAGTGAGTTTATAAGGGAAGCGATGAAATTGTATATACGTGAGAGGAAAAAAGCGCAGATACGAGAAAGCATGAAAAAGGGTTATATGGAGATGGCAGCTATAAATTCTGAACTTGCGGAAATGGGCCTAACCGCAGAAAATGAATGTTTTGCAGGTTATGAAATGAAACTGAAAAAGTGTGATTGATTATGGTAGTGAAAAGAGGAGACTTGTTTTATGCCGATTTAAGCCCTGTGATAGGCTCTGAACAGGGTGGAATTCGGCCTGTACTTATAATTCAAAATGATATAGGGAATAAGTATAGTCCCACTGTGATCGTAGCGGCAATAACATCACAGATCAATAAAGCAAAGCTGCCCACCCATGTAGAGATAAATGGGGCTGAATACGGCCTTCAGAAAGATTCTGTGATTCTTTTGGAACAGATAAGGACTATTGATAAAAAGCGTTTGAGGGAGAAAATAGGACATCTTGATCAGGAAATGATGGAAAAGGTCAATGAGGCTTTACAAATAAGCTTGGGATTGATTGATTTTTAGGGGAACTTGCTCCATTCAAGTTCCTCTTTTTTTGTTGTTGTGATATAATATGAATGGTTATGTATTTATCCTTTCCGTTAAGAGAAAAGGGGAGTGGAAACTTGAATCTTAAAAGGGTGCTTATTTTCACAATAATTTTTTCTTTAATTGTATCTTTAATAGTAGATTTTGGAAGAACGAGGGCTGAAAATGAATACGATACCGTAGAATTTGTGGGGGATTTGAAAAGCCTTAAAGATTTTGCTTCTTTTACGGGAGAAGATTTAAAGTCTATATTGACTAAAATGAAGGAAGCAGGTATGGATGGAGTCGCTGTGAATGAAGTGACTCTGGAGAGCCTCCAGCAGGCAGGGAAAATATCTGTAAGCCTCTTAAAAGATGTTGAAAATCTATATCTTCTTTCTGGCAATCTGGGAAATTTGGCTTTAGAGGACTACCTCAAGGGACTTTCAACTAAAGATATAGAAAAGTATAGCAATTACATTGTAGTGAGTACAAAAAATGCAAATACTTTTAAGTTTTTAAAAGAAGCTTTAACTAAAAGAGTGTCACCGAAAGACTTAATAATCCTTTCAAAAGGGAATGATTTTGCTTTTATAATAAACAAGCCTAAAGAGGTATTTGTGACAAAGGGTTTGGGATTTGATGAAAATGAGCTTTTTTACATAAAATCCCTTGGCTTTGACTTAATACCTCGCGTTGAAAATTTCACGGGAATAAAGGATAGGGATATAACAGAATATGTAAGTATTTTAAAAAAATACGGAGTTAGAACGGTTATTTTCAACGGGACAGATGTGCTTGGAAATCCAGAGAAAATTTCGTATGCAGCTTCACTGTTCAAGGAAAACGGGATAAATGTGGGGATTATTGATGTTCCCATGGGCAAAAAGCTGCAGGAAGGTATGAGTAAATTTGCAAAATTTACCGGTTATAGGGGTATAAAGGTATACGGCCTTTCAGAAAAGGAGACTCAAAAATACGATTGGGAAGAAATTGTAAACAAATGGTTTAGAGGTATCATAGAAAGGAATGTGAGAATTATATATGTGAGAGCTAAGATAGATGATTCTAAAAGCCATCAATACAATATTAAAGAGAATATAGCGATGATTAAGGATGCTACTGACTACATAAAAAGAGCAGGTTTGAAAGTTGGCATTGCCAAGCCACTTCCTGAAGTGCATCAAGGGAAATTCATAGAAGTTCTTATCAGCTTGGGAGTTGTTGCAGCTGGGCTTTTAATTCTAGAATTATTTGGTGTGAGTATAAGGTTATTAGCGATCTTAGGGATAATAGGTGTAATTGGCGTTTCAGGGATTTTGATGAGCAGATTCAACGATTTGGGTGTAAAAACAGTTGCTTTGGCTTATTCTATAGTATTTCCCTCTTTAGGGATAGCTTATTATGTAAACAGGTTAGATGAGTTTTTAAAAGGTAAAGGAGAAAATAATTTTGTTTGGCATGCTTTAAAGATATTTTTTATTTCCCTTGCGATATCCTTTGCTGGAGCTTTGTCCATAGGAGCTATAATGGCAGACAGCAAGTACATGTTAAAAATTGACTATTTTAGAGGTGTGAAATTTTCATTTATACTACCGCTTATATTCTATGTTTTTTACTACATATGGAGAGTGTATGAGACTCACAATTTTAAGGCTTTCTGGAGCAAAATTAAGGAGTTTTTGGATTTGGACTTGAAAGTATGGCATGTGATGGCTTTTGTGATAGCTGCGGTAGCAGGAATTCTCTACATATCTAGAACTGGCAATGAGCCAATAATAAAACCTACTGAACTTGAGCTTAAATTCAGAGACTTTCTTGAACATACTCTAATTGCTAGGCCTCGCACAAAAGAATTTTTAATCGGAGACCCTGCGCTTTTAATTGGCCTTTACACTGTTTTGAAAAAATTCAATGGCTGGGCTTTTGTAGCAGGACTTTTGGGCTCTATTGGTATTTTGTCCATAACCAATACCTTCAGTCATGTGGAAAGTGTGCTTATCATCGCTATAGAGAGGACTTTGTTTGCATGGGTTCTGGGGGCTTTAATTGGATTGATTGGCATCTGGCTGTTAAGCAAGATTTTAAAAAATACAAAAAAGGAGTATTGATATGAAAGCTGTTATATCAGGGTATTACGGGTTTGACAACATAGGTGACGAAGCAGTTTTGAAATGCATTGTGTATGGGTTAAAGCAAAGAGGGGTAGAGGATATAACAGTTCTGTCTAATAAACCTATCGAAACCAGCAGGAAGTACAAAGTCAAAGCTGCGAACAGAAATTCTCTTAAAGAGATTTTCCGGGCAATAAAAAGAGCAGACGTAGTGTTAAGCGGTGGTGGAAGTCTTATCCAGGATAAAACTAGTAGCAGAAGTCTGTGGTATTATCTTGGGATAATGATATTGGGCAAACTTTTAAGGAAGAAAGTGTATGTAGTAGGGCAGGGAATAGGTCCTGTAGAGAAAAAATTTGATAGATGGCTTGCTAGTATTGTTTTGAATAAAGTAGATGGGATAACAGTGAGAGATCAGCTCTCTTATGAGTTTTTGCTGAAGGAATTAGGGATTAAAAGGGAAGTTGAAATTGCAGCTGATTTTGCGATAAATTTTCCTCTTGAAGAAGTTGACGACAGGGTGTTTGAAAAAATTCTTGAAAAAGAGGGAATAGACCTTCTTTCTCAAGAATACCTTTTGATATGCCCAAGGGAATGGGGGAATTTCGAGCTTTCAAGAGTAGAACTGGCGAGGGCGGCAGATTTCATATCGGAGGAATACGGATACAGAATCGTTTTTTTGCCTTTTTATCATGAAGATATAGAAGAAAGCGACAGGATTGCCACTTACATGAAAATGCCTTCTGATATTTTAACAGAAAAGTATGATGTAGAAGAAATTCTGGCTATTATAAAAAGGAGCGAGTTTTTAATCGGCATAAGGCTTCATTCTCTGATTTTCGCTTTTATATCGCTAGTTCCTTTTGTAGGAATATCTTATGACCCAAAAATAGACGGTTTTCTTCATTCTATAGGAGAAAAGAGCGTAGGGGATGTAAATTCATTTACAGCAGAGTCTATTTTAGAAAGAGTGGGGGACATTTTGAAAAACAGAGAAGATTACGTGAAAAAGATGGCTGATTATCTGGAGGAATTAAAGAAAAAAGCAGAAATGAATTTTGAAATACTGTTTAAGTGAAGGTGTAATAATATGGATAAGTTGTATATATTTGGAGTACCAATACATAGGGTTACAATGATCGAAGCAGTTGAAATTTTAAAAGGTTATCTTAAAGAGGATAGGATTCACATAGTGGCAACTCCTAATGCAGAGATCATAATGATGGCTCAGAAGGACGAAGAGTATAAAAAAATCTTGAATGAGACTGACCTTAATGTGCCAGATGGCAGTGGAGTAGTGTTTGCTTCAAGGGTCTTCAATAAGCCTTTAAAAGAGAGGGTTGCTGGGTTTGACCTGATGATGGAATTTGTAAAATGGGCATCTCATAAAGATGTTTCGATATATCTTTTAGGAGCAAAACCGGAAGTTGTTGAAAAAGCACAAAGTAATTTAAAAAATCTTTACCCTTCTCTTAAAATAGTTGGATTTCATCACGGTTATTTTAATGAAAAAGAAGAAGAAAACATCATTGAAGACATAAATAAAAGGGCTGCACAGGTGCTTTTTGTGGCATTAGGAGCTCCTAAGCAGGAGAAGTGGATATATAAAAATAAGGAGAAGCTTAAAGTGAAGATAGCCATGGGGGTTGGAGGAAGCTTTGATGTTATTGCAGGCAAAGCAAAAAGAGCACCAGAAATTTATAGAAAGCTTGGACTTGAGTGGCTATATCGTCTGATACAAGAGCCCTGGCGCTATAAAAGGATGTCAGCACTTCCCAAATTTGCTTTTAAAGTGCTTTTAGCTAGATTAAAAGGAGATTTTTAAGCAAAGGAGGTTCAAAACAGTTAAAATTAATAGTAAAAATGATACAATTTTAATTAGATGATAATAAAAGTTACTAACTATAAAAAAAGTTAAAGAGTTATACGATATAAGTAGAATTAGATTAATAAATTGGGAAAAAGAAGGATTAATAACTCCAGTAAGAACACCAAAAGGGAGAAGAAGGTACAAGAAAGAGGATATAATGAAGTTATTAGGTATACTAGAAGAAAAACCAAAACCAAAAGTAGTTTTGTATGCAAGAGTATCTACAAATAAACAGGAAGAATATCTTAAGAATCAGATTAGAAGGCTAGAAGAATATGCCAATTCAAAAGGATGGCAGTATGAAGTTATATCCGAAATAGCAAGTGGAGTAAATGAAAATAGAAGGGGGTTATTAAAGTTTTTGAACAAGATAAAAAGAGGAGAAGTTGAAAAAGTTGTAATAGAATATCCTGATAGGCTAGTGAGATTTGGCTTTAAATACTTTAAATATCTTAATAGCAATAGTAACATCTTTCGCAGCAAGAATTTACGGACAAAGGGGCGATAAAAAACATGATAGTGATACAGGCTAAACTCATTTTTTTAAATCAACAAGACAAACAAATAGTATTAGACTTAATGAGAAGATGGTCATCATGTATGAAATTTGCATACAAGAGGCTTCTAGAAGGTTATGATAGAAAAACATTAAAAAGAGATCTTCAGGGAACATTTGACTTAAACTCAAGATATGTAGATGATGCAATAATGAAAGCAAGAGGTGTATTAGAATCATCTAGACAATTAGACAACAATCCAAAGAAAGTCATTTTTGGAGGAAGAGACTTATTTAAAAAACTTCAAAATCGCCATATAAATGGGAAGGAATATCAAAAATTAAAAACAAAGTGGCAAGAAAAATGAAAAGGAAATCTATATTCAAGAGGGGATAAGAGCAAAAAAGGAAATCTCAACACAAGGATAAAAGTAAAAGAAAATGGCACTTTCTTAAGGATAAACGTGGGAGAAAGAAAATATGTATATGCAAAAATAGAAGCGGGATGGAAAAAGAATAAAGACAGAGAAGAACTCCTTCAGAAAATTGCGGAATCAAATATACCCTACTCTGTAGAATTAAAACTTAAAAATGGCAATATATACGCCTATTTTGCTATAGAAGAAGAATATCCGAAAATAAAAATAACAACTGACAAAGGAGTCATAGGAATAGATGTAAATGCATATCCAGACAACATATCATGGGCAGAAGTAGATGAAAAAGGTAATTTAATAAGCTATGGGAATATACCAATGCCAGAACTATCAAGTGGCAGTAAAGACAAAAGAGAATACTTCAGATGGCAGTATGCTCATGAGATAGTAAAAATAGCAAAAGAGAAAAGAAAGGCAATAGTGATTGAAGAATTAGACATAAAAGAAAAAGGCAAAAGAGGAGACTTTTCAGGGAGGAAATCAAGAAGGATAAGGCACAGCTTTAGCTATAAATCCCTTCTTTCAAAAATAAAAACTCTGGCAAAAAGAGAAGGGATAGAAGTAATAGAAGTAGACCCTTCTTACACATCAATAATAGGGATGTTAAAATATGCACCGCAGTACATGGTAACAAAAGATATATCAGCAGCCTATGTAATAGCAAGAAGAGGGTTGGGCAAAGAAGAAAAAATACCGAATAACTATATAAACTTTCTCAACACATTGACTGTAGAAGAATTAGAAGAATTAAAAAAGCATGTAAAAAATACTGTCAAAAACAAGTATTTGAAGAAAAGGCACTTAAAAGAGATAAACAGAGCAATAAAATTTTTACAAAGCCTTGAGAGTGAGTCAGGAAAGGTGCTAAGACCTCTGTATGGAACAAGTTTTAGTGCCAATGATTTCTGGCAAGTTCTCAAGGTAGCGGTGGTAACACCACTCTCTCCTGAGAAGGTAAAAAGAGACTTCTCTACCCTGAAAGGATTGATAATTCAGGGTAAGTGGAGAGACCCGTAAGGGGCGCAAGTTCCTGCTTCTTGGGGCAGGGGCTATGGCTTTCCCAAATACCGCCTGCTGGGGCTGGGAAAGTCTGAAGGGCGGACTATAAATACCCCAGCTGTCTAAACTGTAGATTTTTGTACAGTTTGGGTAACCAGGAAAATATGAGGAAGATTACTGCAAAAAAAGTAATAATAGATTTTTTCTGGGTGACAGTAGGTACAATTCTTGTGGCCCTTTCTTTAGATTTATTTCTGGCGCCTAATAAGATTGCACCTGGAGGAGTTAGTGGCCTTGCAGTAGTATTGCAGCACTTGTTTGGATGGCCCATAGGAGCTGTGACCTTGGCTATTAATATTCCCCTTTTTTTAATTGCTACAAAAGTTTTAGGGACAGGGTTTGGAGCGAAAACCCTTTATTCTACGATTTTGCTGGGGGTTTCTATAGATGCTCTCGCTTTTTTGAAGCCTTTGACCCATGATACAATGCTGGCAGCAGTTTACGGCGGAATAATAATGGGGGTTGGACTTGGCATTGTCATAAAATATGGCGCTACTACTGGTGGCACTGACATGGCGGCAATGACTTTACACAAGTACATTCATTTTTTGAGCGTAGGAAGAATCTTACTCATCATAGACTTTATAATAATTACCATGGCAGGGATAGTTTTTAGCCCTGAGCTAGCTTTGTATGCTCTTGCTACAGAGTTTATCACTATCAAAGTAATTGACCTAATCCAGGAAGGCAGTGGGGACGAAAGAATAGCCATAATAATTTCTGACAAGTATGAGGAAATCACAAAGTCTATACTTGAGGAGATGGAAAGAGGTGTTACAGAGCTTAAAGGGAGAGGAGGATATTCCAAGCAAGAGAAAAATGTGCTGCTTTGTGTAGTTACCCGGAGAGAGGTTACTACACTGAGAAATTTGGTAAAAAGCATTGACCCCTCTGCTTTTGTAATACTCTCTACTGCCCATGAGGTGTTGGGTGAGGGGTTCAAAAATATGTGAGAAAAAATTCCCCTTTTCGAGAGGGGAATTTTTATCTGTCGAAATATATGTTTTTGCCTGTAGCAGAAAGAGGTATTCCCACTACAATTTCGCCTTCAATCATTTTAAGCCTTTTGGCGCTCACCCCAATTCTGTACATGATTCTGTTGTCCACATTTAAAATGCTTGCAGTTTTTACAGCAGAACCTATTGCTATTCCAAGGTCGATTAACCTCCAGGCGCATATGGGACCGTCAAATTCCGCGCCTTTTCTAAAATCTGGCATGTCGTTGCAAAAATCGTATCCGCAGGCTCCACAGTTTAAACCTACCTTTTGTGCGTTGCTTAAAGATATGAGCAGGACAGCGCCGGATTTTGCTACGTTATTTCCGTCCCTGTCAAAATTTCTTTTACCTGTCTCTTCACCGTATTTTATCATGTCTTCTGCAAGTCGAATCAAATCGTCTCCTGTTACAACTTTTGTTTTGATAAAATCTTTTCCTGTGGCTTTAGGAGCTGTTCGAGCTGATAAAGCCATTAAATGAGCAGCTAGTTCTATTACATCTACCATAGCCTTTTATTCCCCCCTGTTTTTAAACTTTACATATTTAATTTTGCAATAAATTTCTCCCCTTTTCAACAAATTTTTGATAAAATTTTATCAACTCATTTGCGTCTTTTGCAAAAACAAAAGCTATTGATAAGAGGGGAAATAAAAGGTTTAGGTATGCATAGGGCAAATATTCAGTTACTTTTACTCCTAATACTGCAGCAGGTAGCATGGCTGCCAAATTCCAGGGTATTATTCCCGCCAGTATCATTCCAGAATCTGCTATGGCTCTTACCATTTCTTCTCTTGCAATTTCTAATCTTTCATATACGTTTATCATTATTCGCGAGGGCAAAATTACGGATAAAGCTTGGTTGCAGGTTATTACTGCCATGAGAGTACTTAAAAGCATAGTGATTAAATAGGCAAGTTTGAAATTTTTAATTTTATCTATGCTTTGAAATACACTTTTTATTATTCCTGCATCTTCTAATATTCCTGCCAAAGCAGTAGCAAAGGTTACTACTCCTATCATTGGGAGGATTGAAACCATTCCGCCACCGCTAAAAATGGACTTAAATTCGGGAGAATAAAAGGTATTTCCTATAAGAATTACTTTTAATGAGTCAAGAGGAGAGTACCCCAAAATTATTGAACTTAAGAAGGAAATTGATACAGCAATTGCAAGATTTGTCTTTGTAGGGATTCTAAAAAGGGCCAATATTATTATTGTGAGCGGTGCGATGAATAATATTGCACTTAATCGATAGCTCTGTACTATTATTGTGAAGAGATTGCTAATGTCATATTTGGCAGAAAAATTTAAATGATAGTCAAAGAGGTAGTACAAAAAAGCTGTAATTGTAAATACAGGAATTGCCGTTTTAAACAGAGATTTTAATACATTGTACTGCTGTATTTCTCCCATATCGGAAAGAAGAGCTACATTTCCTGCCAAAGGGGATGTTCTGTCTCCTATGAAAGAACCCGAAATTACAGCACCAGCCACTACAGGGAGAGGGTATCCAAAGGCATGAGCAAGTCCAATTATTACTATTCCAATGGTGCTGGCTGTTCCCACAGCGGTTCCCAGAATCATGGATATTGTTGAGGTGATGACAAAAGAGGTCAAAAGGAATCCATGTGGCTTTAAAAAGCGGGAAAAGTAGTATATAAGGGCTGGAAGTGTTCCATTTTGCTTCCAGAGTGCGACTAGTGCTCCTATAAGAAGCAGTATTATCATCACGTTTATCCCTCTTTTTACACCTTTTAGGGACATGTTTAGTAGTTCCTTGGCGGAGAAGTATTTTAATAAAGCAAAAAATGTAAACATATAGCTTATAAAAAGAGGAATATAAGGTGGTTTATGGAAAAATAGAACCATTGTCATGGTGAGAATTAATGTGAACAGAAAAATTGAAAGGGAAAATCCAAATTTGTTCTGCATTTTTCATTACCCCTTGAGCTTTTATTTTGTGTAAGGAATTACGTGTATCTCGATATTTTTAGCTTTTTTAATCAATTTTATTACAGTAGAGCCTCTAAACAAGGTCTGAAGCCATGACCTCTGAGAGTGTCCGATTATTATTTGGGTTATGTGCATTTTTTTAGCAAACTTCAAAAGTTCATCGGAGACGCTCTTTCCTCTTAAGGTATAAACTTCTGCACCTAATTGCTTTGCGAGCATAAAATGACTTTCTAAAACTTCTTTGTCTTTTTCAGTAAGTTTTGGTGCCAAAAAATGAGTGCAGTCCACGTATACGACAACCCAGTCACACTTAAATCTTCTCGCCCTTCTTGCACCTCTTCGTATGAGTTTTTTAGATAGAGGATTTGGCGTTATGCATACCATTATTTTCTCATTTGTTTCCCATGTATCCTCTATTCCGTGCTCTTTCATGTATTCTTCTAACTCCAGGTCTACTTCTTCAGCGGTGAGTCTTAACATTAATTCTCTTAAAGCACTTAAATTGCCTTTTCTGAAAAAATTAGAAAGACATTCATCCAGTTTACTTAAGGGGTATACATCCCCTCTTTTTAGTCTGTTTATCAGAGCATCTGGAGTTAAATCTACTGCTACAATTTCATCTGCGTTATCTATTATGCTGTCAGGTACTGTTTCTCTTACTGCTATTCCTGTGATCTGCTGAATTATATCGTTTAAGCTTTCTATATGCTGTATATTTAGGGTAGTGAGCACGTTTATTCCGTGTTCCAGAATTTCTTGGACATCCTCATACCTCTTTTTGTGTTTTGAACCAGGAGCGTTGGTATGGGCTAGCTCGTCAATTAGAACTACTTCGGGTTTTCGTGCTATTATAGCATCTACGTCCATTTCTTCCAATATCATACCGTGATATTCAATTTTTTTCCGAGGTATTATTTCTAAATTTCCTATTTGAGCTTCTGTGTCCTTTCTTCCATGGGTTTCTACATAGCCTATTACGACATCCTGCCCCCTTTTGAGACGCCTATTTCCTTCGTTTAACATAGCATAAGTTTTTCCAACGCCAGGAGCGTATCCCAAGAATATTTTCAGTTTTCCTCTTTGCTCTTTTTTTACAATTTCCAAGGCTTCTTCAGGAGTAAGCCTCCTATAACCTCCACTCATTAAGAATAAACACCCTCCAAGAATTTTACTTAGAGTAACTGCATAAAATTATAATCACATTTTCACAAAAAATCAACAAAAATAGGGAGCAACTGCTCCCTACATCTTTTCAAACAGGTCTTTTCCTGCCCCGCAGTCCGGACAAACCCAATCATCTGGCAGTTCTTCAAAAGGAGTGCCTGGTGGAATCCCCTGTGATGGGTCTCCTTTCTCAGGGTCGTATATGTATCCGCATACTGTGCATTGCCACTTCTCCATAAAAATTCCCCCTCAATCTTTTGCTTTATTATAACAGAAATTAGTAATAAAAGCAAGGGAAAATTTTTTCTTGACTTTAAAATTTCAAAGTGATAATATAGATTACAACGCATAAAATTTAATAAAATGGCTCAATCCTCTTATCAAGAGTGGTGGAGGGACTGGCCCGATGAAACCCGGCAACCGGCACGTAAGTGCTTGGTGCCAATTCCTGCAGGTTGGGGTTACCCAGCCTGAGAGATGAGAGGAGAGGCCGAGTAATTGTGATTACTAGGCCCTCTTCTCATTGAAGAGGGCCTAAGAATTTTTCTGGAGGTGCAAAATGAGGGTAAAGATTGGGTTGATGGGACTTGGAACTGTTGGGACAGGAGTATTTAAAATAGTTAATTCTAGAGGGAGATATATCAAGGAGAGTACGGGATTTTATCCGGAGATAAAGAAAGTGCTTGTGAAGGATTTGCACAAAAAGAGAAAAGTCGATGCAGCAGGGCTTTTGACTAATGATCCTCGGGAGATTTTGGAGGATGAAGAGATAAAGGTGGTGATAGAGGCTATAGGCGGAATTTCTCCTGCTTATGAGTACGTCAAAAAGGCACTTCTCTCTGGCAAGCATGTGATTACGGCAAATAAAGAGCTTATCGCAAAGTACGGAGAAGAGCTTGGGAGCATTGCAGCAGAAAAAGGGGTGTACTTAAGGTGCGAAGCCAGTGTAGGTGGAGCCATACCTATACTTCATCAGATAGACAGGCTAAAAATTACAGATGAGATGGATTTCATTGGTGGCATTGTAAACGGGACTACTAATTACATTCTAACAAAGATGGGAGAAGGCAAAAGCTATAAGGAAGCTCTTAATGAAGCCCAGGAATTGGGCTATGCTGAGGCTAACCCTGATTACGATGTGAAAGGCTTTGACGCAACTTTTAAGCTTGGCATACTTGTAAAAAGAGTCTTTGGCGTAAGTGTCCCGGTAGAAATTATACCTCGGAAGGGGATAGAGGAAATCAAAGAGGAAGACGTAGAAAGAGCAAAAGAATGGGGGTATGAGTTTAAACTTTTTGCATGGGCAAAGAAATTTAAAAATTATATTTCGGCAGGAGTGGAGCCTACTTTAATTCCGGAAAATAGTTTGCTTTCAAAAGTGAAAGGGGTCAATAACGCAATAATACTGAGGGGAAGTAGCTTCGGGGAATATGTCTTTATAGGAAGAGGGGCAGGAGAACTTCCCACTGGAGATGCAATAGTTGCTGATTTGATAGATATACTCATCAATTATAAACTGGGCAGTAAATCTGAAGTTACAGGAGTCAATTTTAGAGAAGAAAGTTTTACTGATACCTTTTATATAAGGCTGAAGCTCAAAAAAGACAATGTATGTGGCTTAAAAGAGGTTTTAAAGCTTATAAAAAGGAATTGGGTATCTATTGAAAAGTCATCATTTGGTGGGAATGGTTTTACCGCTATAGTGAAAGTAAACGGGACAGTGGAAGGGTTAAAAGAGCAATTAGAAAAAGTAGCTGTACTGGAGGCTGTTTTTAAGGTTTTGCCTGAAGAAAATTTAAAAGAGAGAAGCGAGTTTGAAAACTTGGTAGAAGTAATGTAAAAATTTAGGAAAGAGGAGAGGAAGAATGAGGAGAAAATACGGTTTTTCTACTATAGCAATTCATGAGGGATGGGAACCTGACCCTACTACTGGTGCAGTAGCGCTGCCAATCTACCAAACTACCTCCTTTGCCTTTAAGAGCACGCAGCATGCAGCAGACTTATTTTCTCTAAAGGAAGACGGATATATTTACACGAGGATGATGAATCCCACTGTAGACGCTTTTGAAAGGAAAATGGCTGCATTAGAAGGGGGAGTAGGAGCGCTGGCAGTAGCTTCAGGGCAGGCTGCTATAACTATAGCTGTTACAAATATTGCAGGGGCTGGAGATGAGATTGTAGCTTCTACGAATCTCTACGGCGGGACTTATAACCTTTTTGCCTCTACCCTTAAGAAATTTGGTATAAATGTGAAGTTTGCAGATCCAAGTGACCCTGAAAATTTTAGAGAAAAAATAACGGAGAAGACCAAAGCTTTATACGTAGAGACAATTGGCAATCCCAAAATTGATGTGGCTGATATAGAAAAAATAGCATCAGTTGCTCACAATGCAGGTATACCCCTTATTGTAGATAATACTTTTGCAACTCCATATCTTTCAAGGCCTATAGAATTTGGGGCAGACATAGTAGTCCACTCAACCACAAAGTTTATAGGAGGGCATGGTACTTCTATCGGAGGTGTAATTGTGGACTCTGGAAAATTTAATTGGGCGAATGGCAAGTTTCCAGAGCTTACAGAACCTGACCCCTCTTACCACGGGATAAGGTATGTGAAAGAGTTTGGAGAGAGGGCTTATATAGTCAAAGCGAGAGTGCAGCTTTTAAGAGACTTGGGGGCGGCTCTTTCGCCTTTTAACGCTTTCTTGTTCGTTCAAGGGCTTGAGACACTTGCACTCAGAATGGAAAGGCATAGTTATAATGCACTTCGCGTGGCAGAATTTCTGGCTTCTCATCCTCTTGTGAGCTGGGTAAACTATCCTGGCCTTAAGTCAAGCCCTTATTATGAGCTTGCTCAAAAATATCTTCCAAAAGGGCAGGGTGGAGTTTTGACTTTTGGAATAAAAGGAGGCTTTGAGGCAGGGGTAAAGTTTATAGAGAACTTAAGATTATTCACCCATCTTGCAAATATAGGAGATGTAAGGTCTTTGGTCATACATCCTGCTAGCACCACCCATCAGCAGCTTTCAAAAGAAGAACAATTGGCTTCAGGCGTTACTGAGGATATGATTAGGCTTTCTATTGGCCTTGAAGATATAGAGGATATTCTTGAAGACCTGGATTTTGCACTTTACAGTTCTCAAAAGTAAGGGGGGATGGGAATGATAGTAGAAGAGAAAAAAGTTACTTTAAAAGGGGATCCTGTTTTTACTACGGAAAGCGGTTATGGCTTTAAAGAGCTTACAATTGTGTATGAAACTTACGGGCAATTGAATGAAAAAAAGGACAATGTAATACTTGTAGAACACGCTTTAAGTGGCAGTGCCCATGCAGCTGGAGTGCATCCGGGGAAGAACAATCCTGGTTGGTGGGACGGTTTGATTGGCCCGGGGAAGTATATAGATACAGAGAGATACTTTGTAATATGTTCTAATTTTCTCGGAAGCTGCTATGGCACAACAGGACCCTCATCTATAGATCCTTCTACAGGAAAACCGTATGGGCTTAAGTTTCCTAAAATTAATATAAGGGATATGGTAAGAGTGCAGAAATTGCTTTTGGACTATCTAGGGATAGATGAAGTAAAGGTTGTGATAGGGGGTCTATGGGGGGAATGCAGGCACTGGAATGGGCAGTGACATATCCAGATATTGTTAAAAAAGCTGTTGTAATTGCTGCGGATTATAAGTTAACGCCTCTTAACATAGCCTATAATTACGTTGGCATACAATCTGTTTTGAATGACCCGCATTTTTACGGAGGAGATTATTACGATAAACCTGAAAAACCTCATAAAGGTTTGAGCACTGCTAGAATGCTGGGAATGATTACTTATAAAAGCGGTGAACTTTTTGACGTGAGATTTGGAAGGGCAAAAAATGGAATGAATTTTGAGGTAGAGAATTATCTGGATTACCACGGCATTTCCTTTATAAACCGCTTTGATGCTAACTCATATCTTTACATCCTGTGGGCTATGAATGAGCACGACATAACAAAACCCTACGGGAGCTTGAAAGCTGCTTTAAAAAGAATTAAGGCAGAGGTATTGATGATTGGGATAGATACGGATATGATTTTTCCCTCAAAATATATGATTGAGTTTATTAAGAAGCTAAATGCAGTAGGGGGCAGAGGAAGCTTTGAAGAGATTTCTTCTATTCAGGGGCATGACGCTTTTCTGGTGGATATAGACAAGATTGGGCCGATAATTTCTGAGTTTATAGAAAAAAGTGAAGAAGATAAAAAAGAGGCAGCCTGTATATAGGAAAGGTAGACTGAGAAACTCTATAAGTCTAAAGGTAGCGTTAGAAGCTACCTTTTAAATATTTTAGTGCTATAATTATTTTGTAGATTTTATAGAAAATAAGGAGTGATTGTGTGAGCAAAAAAATGATAAAACTCGGATTTGCTGGACTTGGGTTTATTGGATCAATTCACGCTATTGCCTGCTTTTCAATGCCACTTATATTTAAAAATCTTCCTTTTGAAGTTAAACTGGGAAGAGTTTATAAAAACAACCTCAATGACATACCTCATTTTTTTGAAAAAGGGGCAAAGAGCTTAGAGGAAGTTTTAGAAAATTCAGATGCTGTTGATATATGTACTCCCAATTACCTTCATTATGAACAAGCCATGAAGACCATAGAAAGAGGTATACCTTTGTATCTTGAAAAGCCTATAGGGGTAAACAGTAAGGAAGCCTATGATATAATGGAGAGTGCAAAAAAGAAAGGACTAATACATCAGACAGCTTTGATGTACAGGTTTATGCCTGCTATAACACAGGCAAGGGATATGATTAAAAATGGGGAAATAGGAGAAATTTTAAATTTTAAGGCTTTGATGCTTCACTCTGGATATATGGACCCTAAAAGGCCTATTTCGTGGAAATTGAAAAAGTCCACTTCTGGTGGTGGAGCTATACTGGATATGGGGATACACCTTGTAGATGCAGTAAGGTTCATGCTGGGGGAGATAAAATCTTTGAGGGCGATTTCTAAAACTTATTTTAAAGAAAGACCCGTGGAGAAAGGTTCAGAAATTTACGATTGCGTAGATGTGGATGACTGGACAAGTGTAGAGGTAGAACTGGAGGGAGGAGGCTGGGGAACCATGGAAGCTTCTAGAATATCTCCTGATATTGAGGAAGAGACGAAATTTGAAATTTATGGTACTAAAGGGTCGATAAAAATATCTACAAAGCACCCGAGATATGCTATTTTGTACAAAAAGCAAGAGAATAAAGAGATAACAGGGGATTATGATAATAAAAGTGAATTTAGCAAATATGTGAATTCAATTTATCCCCCCGAAAAATACTCACTGGGTTGGATGGTAGATATGCACATGGCAAGCCTTATAAACTTTTTTACAAACATTGTAGAAAGTGAAATTGTATTTGAGGAGACACCTACATTTGAAGAGGCTTATAAAGACCAAGTTGTACTGGATAAAATAATTTTATCTGCTGAAAATAATGGTGAAACTATAAAGTTTTAAAAATAGGGGTAATAAGAGATGAAAGTACCGGTCAAAGAAGAGTTTTTAAAGAGGATGAAGGAGCTTTTAAAGGAAGAGTACGAAGCCTTTTTGAAGGAGTATGAGAAAAAGCCTCAAAAGGGATTGAGAGTAAATACTTTGAAAATTGATGTGGAAAATTTTAAAAAAATTGCGCCTTTTGAGATAGAACCCATTCCGTGGTGTCCAACAGGGTTTTACTATGAAAAAGAAGAAAAAGCAGGGAATCACTTGTACCATGTGTTAGGACTTTATTACATACAAGAGCCTACGGCAATGGCTGTAGTGGAGGTATTAGATCCCAAGCCTGGTGAGAAAATTTTGGATGTGAGCGCTGCCCCGGGAGGAAAGACTACTCACATTGCATCTAAAATTGGGGATGAAGGCCTTATTGTGGCAAATGAGATAGATAGAAAGAGGATAAGGGCTTTAGAAGAAAATGTGGCTAGAATGGGAATAAGAAATATAGTTCTCTTAAATGAAAGGCCGGAGAGGTTAATTCAAGCTTTTGAAGGGTATTTTGACAAAATAGTAGTAGATGCGCCTTGTTCTGGAGAGGGAATGTTTAGAAAAGACCCTGCTGCTAGGAGAATATGGTCTTTAAATAATGTATTGAGCTGTTCTATAACTCAGAGAAATATCTTGAGAAGCGTAGCACCTTTGCTTAAAAGAGGGGGGGTATTGGTATATTCTACCTGCACTTTTTCGCCGGAAGAAAACGAAGGGGTCATAAAGAAGTTTTTAGAAGAAAACCCGGAATTTGAGGTAGTAGAAAGCGAGTTAAGTCACTTTTTTGATAAAGGGCATCCCGAGTGGGTGGACGGCCCTAAAGAACTTGAAAAATGCATGAGGCTATGGCCTCACAAGGTAAGGGGAGAGGGACATTTCATCGCAAAGCTCAAAAAGAATGGAGAAGATGTGAATGTAAATTTTAAGAGAAAAGTTGAGAAAAAGAAACATCAAAAAGAATTAGAGCTTTTTTATCAGTTTGCAGATAAATATCTCGATTTAGATTTGGAGATACTAAATCTTCAAGTAGACAATAACTTTGTGTATCATGTGCCTTTGGATCTGCCGGAATTAAAAGGCATAAGGATTTACAGGCATGGCTGGCTTATGGGAGAGCTCAAAAAAAATCGATTTGAACCTTCTCACTGGTTGGCTATGGGATTAAAGCCAAGCCAGATTAAAAGGGTATTAGAGCTTGACAAATTTCAGAGAGAAAAATATCTAAATGGAGAGACCTTTGAACTTGACGAAGAAGATGGATGGATACTTTTTACAGCAGAAAATTTCCCAGCTGGCTGGGGCAGAGTTGCAAAGGGAGTAGTTAAAAATTATTTTCCGAAATGGCTAAGAGATATAGAAGTATGGGAGGAATGAAAAGCCCTACTAAAGGGGCTTTTATTTTTTGCTTTAAAAAGTTAATTTTGGGGGAATAATATTTTTAGCATAAAAACTGCGATGTAGGAGGAGTTGACGGGCCTTGTGGTATGCGGTATTTGTTTTGATACTACTTCTGGCAGGGATTTACTTAAAAAGTAAAAAGATTGAAGTAGATGATTCAATGAGAGAGTTTGACGATATAATCTTAAGTTCAGAAGAAATGGAAAAGCACGCTGAGGAATTAGCTCAGAATCACGTAATAGCAAATAGAAACAGAGCTTCCTTTCTTTTAATTCCTAGAATGAATAAAAATTATGAGTACATAAAAAGTGTGTACAGGAGTTTGAACAATCTTTTAAAAGAGAAAGATACATATATTTCTCAAGAAGAAGAATGGCTTTTGGACAATTTCTATATAATTGAAGAACAGGTGAAAGAGATAAGGAAAAGCCTCAGCAAAAAATACTATGCCGGGCTCCCAGTTCTCAAAAACGGGGCTTTTAGAGGATATCCTAGAGTGTATGCTTTGGCTTTTGAGCTTGTTTTGCACACAGATGGAAAGATTGAGGAAAAGGGAATTATCAATTTCATAAAGGCATATCAGAAAAAGGCTTTGCTCACTACTTCTGAGTTGTGGGCTTTAAGCCTTATGATACGTATTGCTTTGATTGAAAAGATAAAAAAAGTGTGCGAGGAAATTGTTGAATCAAGACTTCAAAGGGAAAAGGCAGAAAAAATGTTATCAGCATTGATGGAAAAAGAGATGTCTTATGAAGAGGTAAAGAAGCTAATAAAGAGCAATATAAAAGTTGTGGACAGATTTCCTCTTCAGTTTGTAGAATATCTTGTGAGCAGGATAAAGAGAGAAGGAAGCAATTCTTCAGACATTCTAAAAACCTTAGAGAAAATTCTCATGGAATATGATTCTAGCATAAACGATATTGCTGAAAAGGCGCACTATTTCCAGGCAAAAAGGCAGGTATCAATAGGTAATGCTATTGTAAGTTTAAAAACAGTCTCCTCATTGGACTGGGCTGAGATTTTTGAGACATTAAGCCCTGTAGAACAGGTTTTAAAACAGGACCCTGATGGTACTTATCCAAAAATGGATTTCGAATCAAAAGATTACTACAGGCATGAAATAGAGAAGTTGGCTAGGTATTACAACGTGTCAGAGACATACGTGGCCAAAAAGGCAGTTGAATGCGCAAGGGAAGTCGCTGACCAGGGGGAAAACCTGGGTTACATAAATCACGTAGGATTTTATCTCATAGGAAAAGGAAGAAGCATATTAGAGAGCAAGCTTAACAATAAAAAGAGGAGATTTTTTGATTTTTACAGGATAAGGCAGAAAAATCCGGCAACTGTCTACTTTGGGTTGATAATTCTTTTCTTTGCATTGGGCGAGATAATTAGTCTTGGTTATTTGCGCCATTTTACGGGTAGCTTTTGGAACTTATTTGCATCTTCTTTGGTTTTGGCTATTCCTTTAAGTGAAATTTCTATTCAGATGACTAACTGGGTGTTAATGCACATTTTTAAGCCAGTAATGCTGCCGAAAATTGAATTAAAAGATGGAATACCGGATGATGCCAAGACCTTTGTCGTCATATCTTCTCTTTTGCCGGATGAGAAGAAGGCAAAAGAGCTTGTGGAGAACTTGGAGGTGTATTATCACGCAAACAGGGAAAGAAATCTATACTTTGGAATTTTAGGGGATTTCAAAGATGCTCCCCTTGAAGTGATGCCTGAAGATGAAAAGATAGTGAAAGCGACCTTAGAAGAGATTGAAAAATTGAATGAGAAGTATGCCGAAAATGGTGAGAAGGTATTTTACTATTTTCACAGAAAAAGAATTTACAACGAAATGCAGAAGAGCTGGATGGGATGGGAGAGAAAAAGAGGAGCTTTAATGGAATTTGTTGACCTTTTAAGAGGGGAGAAGGATACCACATTTTACATAGTAAGCGATGATGTGTCTAAACTTGGAATCAAATATGTAATAACGCTGGACGCTGATACAAATTTGCCTATAGATACGGCTAAGAAGTTAGTGGGAGCAATGCTGCATCCTCTAAACAGAGCCATAATTGACAGAGACGAGGGAATTGTAGTGGAGGGGTATGGTCTACTTCAGCCCAGAATTGGCGTTGATATAGAAAGCGCTAACGCCTCTTTATTTTCTAAGATATACGGTGGAGAAGGAGGTATAGACCCATACACCACAGCGACTTCTGACATATACCAGGATTTATTCGGTGAAGGAATTTACACGGGCAAAGGCATATTTGATGTCGACGTATTTAGAGAGCTTTTGAAGGACACTATACCGGATAATTCCATATTAAGCCATGACCTTCTAGAAGGGTCTTTTGTGAGGACCGGTTTGGTGACAGATATTGAATTGATAGATGGATTTCCTGCAAAGTACAATTCTTACATGATGAGGCTGCACAGATGGGTAAGAGGCGACTGGCAACTTTTGCCTTATTTGAGGTCGAAAATAAGGAACAGGAGAGGAGAACTGATAAGAAACCCTCTTTCTTTGATAACTAAATGGAAAATTATGGATAATCTGAGGAGGAGTTTAATTTCAATTTCTCTGATCGTAATGCTTTTTCTTGGATTTTCAGCTTTGCCAGCAAGTGCTCTATTCTGGGTAGCGGTTGCTGCTTTAACTGTGTTTTTTCCTGTAATGCCTGCTTTGTTTGATTTGATTTTTAGAGGTCAGTTAAGGCAGTATTTAGAAAAAAGGCATAGGGCAGTTATAACGGGAGTTGAGGTAGCTTTTTACCAAGCACTGCTTAATTTTATCTTTTTGCCATATAATGCCTATATTATGGCAGATGCCATAATAAGAACTATTAGCAGGATGTACATAACTAAGAGGAATCTTTTGGAATGGGTAACAGCTGCAGATATGGAAAAGAGGCTGAAAAATGATTTTATAAGCTTTGTAAAGAGAATGTGGGTGGTATTGCTAAAAGGAGTGGTATTAATCCTTTTAACAGCTTACTTTAAACCTGGGGCTCTGATTTTTGCAGTGGGAGTATTTTTCCTCTGGGCTTTTTCACCCTATGTAGCTTTTTACATAAGTCAACCTGTCCTTCTCAAAATAAAATTTATTTTGGATGAGGATATAGAAGAGGTGAGATTGATTGCGCGAAAGACATGGAAATTTTTTGAAGATACAGTTACAGAAGCTCAAAATTACCTGCCGCCTGATAATTTTCAGGAAGACCCTCCAAACGGCATAGCAGAAAGGACGTCTCCTACCAATATTGGTCTTTACCTTGTTTCAACTGTTGGTGCAAGGGATTTGGGGTACATAACCACCAGTGAAATGGTAGATCGTATTGAAAACACTATAAATACCATAAAAAAGATGGAAAAATGGAATGGACACCTTTTTAACTGGTACGACACGCGCACACTTAAACCCTTAAGACCTTATTATGTGTCTACGGTGGACAGCGGTAATTTGGTTGGATATTTGATTACCGTTAAAGAGGCTTTGGAAGAGTTTTTAGATAAGCCTGTTATTGACTTGGAGTTTTTAAGAGGTTTAAAAGATACTGTCAGAATGCTGAAGATTGAAAGAATTGATAAGAGTCTCTTTGAGGAGTTTCTCAAAAAAGGGGATATAGACCCTCTTGCATGGAAAAAAATTCTAGATGATTTAGAAGAGGTAGAGGAGGAAAGACTAAGAGATATTGTAAAAAAATTTAAAAATGAGATTAGAGAATTTATGCCGTGGCTGGAATTTGAAGATGCTGAGGGAGGTTATGGAGAAATTTTTAATGAATGCAATTCTTTTGAAGAGCTGAAAAAAGTGTATGAGAAATATCTGGAGGAAACTTTTAGAGCAAAGAAGGAAGGACTGCCTGAATTTAAGATAAAACAGATACAGAGAGCTGTTGAAAAAATTGAGGAGTTAAAAGAGAGGATATTGAAATTAAAACAGGAAATTGAAGATATAATTGAAAAGACAGAGTTCAAGCATTTGTACGATGAAAAGAGGCAACTTTTCTCTATTGGATACAATGTAGAGGAAGAAAAGCTTACTAAGTCCTATTATGACTTGCTTGCTTCTGAAGCAAGACAGGCAAGCTTTATTGCCATTGCCAAAAGAGAAGTTGACAAGAAACACTGGTTTAAATTAGGAAGGATGCTTACAAGGGCGAATAGGTCTAAAGGACTGGTTTCATGGTCAGGGACGATGTTTGAGTATTTTATGCCCCTTTTGATAATGAAAAATTATGAAAATACTTTATTGGATGAGACTTATTCTTTTGCGGCAAAAGTGCAAAAAGAGTATGGAGTTAAATTGGGTATTCCATGGGGTATTTCTGAGTCAGGATTTTATGCCTTTGATATGAGCCTTAACTATCAATACAAGGCTTTTGGTGTTCCAATTTTGGGACTGAAAAGAGGACTTTCCCATGACAAGGTAGTAGCTCCTTACGGGTCTATTTTGGCAATTTCTGTTGACCCAGAAGGAGTTATGAAAAATATAGAGTTTTTAAAAAAGGAAGGAGCAGAAGGAGAGTACGGATTGTATGAGGCAATTGATTACACTCCGGAGAGGGTGCCTTTTGGGAAAAAGAATGCCATTGTCAAAAGTTTTATGGCCCATCATCAAGGCATGATTTTTGTGGCGATAGATAATTTTATACATGAAAATATAATGCAAAAAAGATTTCACAGAGATCCGAGAGTGAAAGCTACACAAATTTTGTTGCAAGAAAAAGCTCCTATCTATCTGGATATGACTAGAGAAGAAAGAGAAGAACCAAGGAAAATTCAAAAAATACGAAAAGAAGATTTAGACTTTGTGAGAGTTCTGGGAGAATCGAGAAGCTGGATTCCAGAGGTGCACATTGTTTCTAGCGGCAAATATTTTGTGATGCTTACAGAGAAAGGTACAGGATACAGCAAGAATATTAAAGGTATTTTCCTAAACAGGTGGAGAAAAGACATTGCTCAAGATTACGGCACATTTATCTTTATACGCAACGTGGATTCAAACGAGGTGTGGTCAGCCACTTTTGCGCCTTTTTATCAAAAAGGGCAGCATTACAGGGTGGTTTTCTCTGCCGACAAAGCTGAGTACTTTAAGAGAGTAGGCGGCATAGATAGTTATTTGGAGATTACTGTGTCGCCTGAAGATGATGTGGAGATAAGAAGGCTTACTTTGAAAAACCACAGCAAATACCCCCAGATACTTGAGATTACCAGTTTTTCTGAGATAAGTTTGATGGATTTGCCTTCAGATGTAGCACACCCTGCTTTTAACAAGCTATTTGTAAAGACGGAGTTTTTGAAGGATGAGGATGCGATTATAGTGTGCAGAAGGCCAAGAGATCCAGAAAAGTCTAGATTGTGGGCTTTACATAAAGTCGTGGTTTTAAGTGGGGAGGCGATGGGAGACACCCAGTTTGAGACGGATAGGCTTAAGTTTATAGGTAGAGGGAGAAGCGTGAGAAAACCTTTGGCTCTTGAGCCAGATCAGCCTCTTTCTAACACAGAAGGAGCTGTTTTAGACCCAATTGTAAGTCTGAGAAAGAGAATAAGAATAATGCCGGGGGGCGTTGCGAAAATAGCGTATATTTCGGCCATCACAGAGACAAAAGAAGAAGCAGTAAAAATCGTTTCAAAGTATAAAGAGGAAAATGCTATAGAAAGAGCTTTTGAGATGTCATGGACTAGAAGCAGAGTAGAACTGGAGTATATAAACTTAAAGCCAAGAGAATTGGGATTATTTCAAAGAATGCTCCCCTATCTCATTTTTGCAAGCCCTCAAAGAAAAATGAGAGAAGAAATGATACTGAAAAACACAAAAGGGCAATCGGGATTGTGGGCTCATGGAATTTCGGGAGATTTGCCAATTGTGCTTTTAGAAGTGGAAAAGATGGAAGAGATAGAGTTGGTAAAATGGTTTTTGAAAGCTTATGAATACTGGAGGATGAAGGGCATAAACATTGACCTTGTGATAGTGAACAAGGACAAAAGCGGATACTTGCAACCTTTAAACGACAAAATAAAAGAGGTTATAAATACCACCTTTGCTTACGATGTATTTGGAAAATATGGAGGAGTATATTTGCTTCAAGAAAATAACTTAAAAGAAGATGATTTCTACCTTTTAAACGCTGTAGCAGCTCTCAAATTTGACGGCAAAAATGAATCTATTTATGACCAAATAATGGTTAAAGTTCACAAAAAGGCATTAAAACCTAGAAGCTTCCAAGAAAAAGTTTCAAGCTGTAGGGATGATGGGCTGGAAGAAATAGAACTTCAGTATTACAATGGGTTTGGAGGTTTTACCCCTGATGGAAAAGAATATGTAATAAAATGGGAAGGGAAAAGCAGTCCGGCGCCATGGATAAACATAATTTCCAACCCCAATTTTGGTTTTCAGGTTTCTGAGGTGGGGGCAGGTTATACATGGGCAGAAAATAGCAGGGAATACAAGCTTACTCCCTGGTACAATGACCCTGTTTTAGACCCTCATGGAGAAGTGATATATCTAATAGACGAAATTACAGGAGAGAAATGGACAATTACTCCGCATCCAGCAGGAAATTCAGGTATTTACTATATAAGACATGGTTTTGGATATTCTACTTTTGAAAGTGCAAGTTGCGAATTAAAAAGCAGGCTCACAATGTTTGTTCCTAAGGAAGATTCTGTAAAGATAAATTTGATTAAATTAAAAAACACATCTAAAAATAGCAGAAAAATCCAGATAGTTTATTACATTAGGCCAGTTCTAGGGGTCACGGATGAGGCTACGTCGCAGTATATTGCTTCTGAATTTGATAAGGAAGAAAGGATTTTGTATATAAGAAATGTGTACAATGAAGATTTTGTTAATAGAATAGCATTTCTAGCCACATCAGAGGGGATAAACTCTTATGAAAGCGAAAGAGGGGAGTTTATAGGGGTAGGTTTTGACTTAAGTAGCCCTCAAGCTCTTTCCTATGAAACTCTTTCTAATTCAGAAGGACTGGCGGTTGATCCTTGCAGTGCAATTGAGTTTTCTGTAGAAATAGGACCTGGTGAAGAGAAAGAGATATCAATCCTGTTAGGACATGCTAAAGAGAAGAAAGAGGCAAAAGATTTGGTTTTGAAATATTTAAAAGTAGAAAACTGTAAAAAAGAACTAGAAAAGGTAAAGGGATTTTGGGGGGAAATTTTGGGTAAACTCACGGTAAATACGCCTGATAAATCTCTTGATTTGCTTGTAAATGGGTGGTTACCCTATCAGACGATAGCCTGTAGATTGTGGGCGCGCTCAGCATTTTATCAGTCAGGGGGTGCATATGGATTTAGGGACCAATTGCAGGATGCCATGAATATGGTACTTTTGAATCCAGAGTTTACAAAAAGGCAAATAATAAATGCTTGTGAGCATCAATTTATAGAAGGAGATGTGCAGCATTGGTGGCATCCTGTTTTAAACAAGGGAATAAGAACGAAATTTTCAGATGACCTTCTATGGCTTCCTTATGTAGTAGCTGACTATTTAGAGAAGACAGAAGATTGGGCAATATTAGAAGAAAAAGCGGGATATTTAGAAGACCTTCCTCTCAAGGAAGAGGAAGAGGAGAGATATTCTGTTCCCTCTATCTCTTCACATAAAGGAACAGTGTACGAGCACTGTGTCAAAGCCATAGATTATGCTTTGAAATTTGGGGAACACGGTCTTCCTCTAATTGGAACAGGTGACTGGAACGATGGAATGAACAAGGTGGGGCATAGAGGGAAGGGTGAGAGTGTATGGCTGGGATGGTTTTTATACACTGTCCTAAAGAAGTTTGCTTCTATCTCTGAAAAAATGGGAGATATTGAAAGAAAAGAAAAATACATTAAGGAAGCAGAGAGGCTTTTAAAGTCAATAGAGGAAAATGCTTGGGATGGCAGTTGGTACAAAAGAGCATATTTTGACGACGGCACTCCACTCGGGTCCATTAACAACTTGGAGTGCAAGATCGACTCTATATCACAGTCGTGGGCTTTAATTTCTAAAGGCGGAAGAATAGAAAGAGCAAAAGAAGCCATGAAAGCGGTCGTGAATTATCTGGTGAATGAAGAAGAAGGGATAATCAAGCTTTTGACGCCGCCTTTTGATTCTGGGGATTTAAATCCGGGGTATATAAAAGGTTATGTGCCCGGAGTGAGGGAAAACGGCGGGCAGTATACCCATGCAGCTGCCTGGGTAATACTTGCCTTTACAGAGCTAGGAGATGGAGATACAGCCTGGAAGCTTTACAACATGATAAACCCAATAAACCACACCAGGACCCCTATAGAATGCATGAAATACAAAGTAGAACCATATGTGATGGCTGCAGATGTGTACGCAGTTGACCCTCATGCGGGAAGAGGAGGGTGGACTTGGTACACAGGGGCAGCAGGCTGGATGTACAGGGTGGCAGTTGAACATATTCTGGGGTTAAAAAAATATGGAGATAAATTTACAGTAGACCCCTGCGTTCCTCGAAACTGGGAAAGTTTTGTGATAGAATATGCCCATGGCCACAGCAAATACGTAATAAAGGTGATAAATCCAGATAGAGTGAACAAAGGCGTAAGAGAGATTTATTTAGATGGGGAACCTGTGGATAAATTTGTACCACTTAAAGATGAAAATAAAGTCTTTAGAGTGCTTGTCGTGATGGGTTAATTAAAGAGGCATTTTGTGTCTTCTTTTTGTCAGCACAAAATGCCTCTTTAATGACTTTTCGGTCTTAACTAAGTCTTAACAGTTTGTACACAGATTTTTAAAAATTTCATGATATAATTTCCATACTATGTAAAATGGAGGACTGAGACAAGGATGATGGTAGAACTAAAAAATGTGACAAAAGTATACGGCACGCGAAAAGCAGTGGATAATATAAGTTTTTCTGTTGATAAAGGTGAAATAGTAGGTTTTTTAGGGCCCAACGGTGCCGGCAAGACGACTACTATGAAGATGATAACGGGCTACATACCTCCTACAAGCGGTACCATAAAAATTGCAGGGTATGACATAGTTGAACAGCCAATTGAAGCGAAGAAGCATATAGGATATTTGCCTGAAACACCACCTCTGTATCTGGATATGACGGTGGAGGCGTACCTTCACTTTGTAGGGGGAATAAAAGGGGTTCCGCCTAAAAAGAGAAAAGAAGATGTAGAAAAAATAATGTATGAAATGGGATTGATGGAAGTTAGAAAAAGGCTTATCAAAAACTTATCTCGCGGTTACAAGCAGAGAGTGGGCCTTGCGCAAGCTATAATAGGTGACCCAGAAGTCCTCGTTTTAGATGAACCGACTGTTGGACTTGACCCCAAGCAGATTAAAGAAATAAGGGATATAATAAAAAAATTGGGGGGAAAGCACACTATTATTTTGAGTACCCATATACTGCCAGAGGTTAGCATGGTGTGCGACAGAGTGATAATAATAAACAAAGGGAAAATTGTGGCAATGGATAAGACAGAAAACCTGTCGATAGCTTTGCAAAATGTTCTAAGATATTTTATAAAAGCAGAAGGTCCCTATGATAAAGTGGTAAAGACTGTAGAAAACATTGACGGAGTTATCAATGTGGAAGCGGAAATTGAAGAAGATATGATGGTAAAACTTACAGTGGAGTCTTCTAATGATAGAGATATAAGAAAAGATGTATTTTTTGCCTTTGCCAAAGAAGGGCTCCCAATATTGGAACTAAGACCATTGGGATACAGCTTGGAAGAGGTCTTTCTTGAACTTACAACAGAGGAGGAAAGTTACGATGAAGATGTTAGAAATATTAAAGAAGGAGCTTAAGAGCTATTTCTTTTCTCCTGCCGCGTATGTGCTTATGGGCTTTTACCTGCTGATTTCAGGATACTTCTTTTCAACTTTTGTGCTAAGCACTCATTATGCTGAATTAGGCCCTGTTTTAGGAAGTATGGTGACAGTTTTTATGTTTGTTGCTCCTATTTTGACGATGAGGCTAATTTCTGAAGATATGAAAATGGGGACAGATCAGCTTTTGCTTACTTCTCCTGTTACAGTCTTTGACATTGTGGTTGGCAAATTTTTATCTGCAGTTTTTGTGTACTTGGCAACACTTGTAATAACATTTATTTATCCTCTCTATCTTAAAATGTACTCTTCGCCTGACATGGGGCCCATAATTTCTGGGTATATTGGGCTTTTTCTAGCAGGTATTGCTTTTATTTCAATAGGGATTTTCGCCTCTTCTCTTACAGAGAATCAAATGGTGGCAGGGGTAATCGGATTTGCCTTGATACTTGTATTTTGGGTAATAAGCTGGCTGGGAGATGTTTTTACCGGCAGCGCAAAAAGTATTTTGAAAAGTCTTTCATTTTTTGATAAAGTAGCTAATTTCCAGAGCGGAATTATCAATTTGAGCGATGTAGTATTTTTCTTGAGCGTGGTTATTTTCTTTGTATTTGCCACCATAAGAGTTATAGATAGAAAACGCTGGAGTTAGGAGGTATTAAGGTGAACAGTACTAGGCTGAAGTATGGGACAAATGCATTTTTAATGACAGCTATTCTATTGGCTATTTTGATACTTGCAAATGTGATAGTGGCACAAAAACCTGTAAAATGGGATTTAACCAAAAATAAGCAGTACACCCTTTCGGATCAGACAAAACAAGTGCTTAGAAATCTTAAAACCGATGTCACGGTTTACGCTTTTTTCAAAGATGGAACCGATTCAAAGGAGATGGTCAAAAATTTGCTCGACCAGTATAGAAGCGTGTCTAAGGAGATAAGTGTTCACTTCGTAGACCCTGACAAAGAACCAGCAATTGCGCAAAAATACGGCATCACCGATTACGATACAGTCCTTTTTATCTCTGGGAGTGGACCTTCTGAAAAAAGGCAGGTAGTGAATTCCTATGATATTTTCGGATTTGGAAATGAACCTAATACTGCCACATTTAATGGAGAGCAGCAGTTTACTCAGGCTATTATTGATGTGACTCAGACAAAAAAGCTAAAAGCTTATATTCTTCAAGGGCACGATGAATTAAATAGTATTGACTACTTGGTCACCTTTAAAAATGCTTTAAAGGGAGAAGGATACAATGTGGAAGACCTCAATATAGGACAGGCAGGAGGTATACCGGAGGATACAGCTTTGCTTGTCATTGTAAACCCGCGCAGAGATTTTTCCGATAAAGAAATGCAGGCTCTAAAAGCTTATTTTGAAAAAGGTGGCAAAGCAATCATTGCAATGGGAGCAGAATACGGTCCTTTAACAGAAAAATCTGTAAATGAACTTTTATCTACCTGGGGTGTGAAATTTGACAATGACGCAGTTGTAGACCCTGCTAGAAATTATTTTATGGATCCATTGTCACCAGTTCCGCAGTATAAATTTCACACAATTACGAACAAACTAGACCTTTCAAATTTATATGTAGTAATGCCAATGGCAAGGAGTATATCTTATGCGGAAAAGCCAGCTGAGAATATTAAAATTGAACAATTGCTGTCAACTAGTGACAAAGCCTGGGGCAAGACGAATTTTAGTTCAAAGACAATGAAGTTTGAAAATGGAGACATTAAAGGGCCTTTAAGTTTGGCTGTTGCGGTATCTGATTCAAAGACAGGTATGAAAATGGTACTTGTTGGCAGCAGCATGATGTTTACGGACAAAATAATAACATTGGAGGCTGACAGGGATTTTCTTATGAATACCGCTAACTGGCTGGCTAATAAGACTACTCAGATTTCCATAAGACCTAAATCTTTGGAGTTCAATCAGATTTTTTTGACAGGAAAACAGGCAGTTATGCTCTTTTATACTACAGTTGTCATCATCCCATTGGCAGTGTGGATAGTGGGAGGATACATGTGGTATAGGAGGAAAACAGCATGAAAATTTTTAAAACTACTGTCATATTGTTGCTCATATTAGTCCTTCTTGGAGGGTACTATTTTTACGAGTTAAAAACAAGCAAGCCTGTCAAGGAAGATAATAAAATTTTTACTTTTAAAAAAGAAGATGTAGCTTCTTTGAAGATAGAAAAACAGGGTAAGGCTTTAATTTCCTTTCAAAAAGAAGGAAATGACTGGTATATAACAAGTCCTGTCAGTTACAAGGCTGACAGTATTTATGTAGATGAGCTTTTAGACAATTTGACTTCTCTCACTTTTGACAGAAAATTGGAAGGTGATTTGTTTACCTATGGACTTGAAAAACCTTCCTATGTTGTAGAAGGAAGATTAAAGAATGGATACACTTATTCCCTTATGATAGGGAATAAGTCCCCAGTCAAAGAGAACTATATGGAAGGGTATTACATTAGGACAGATAAGAGCAATGAAATATACAGGGTAAATGCTTCTTCTATAGAAAATTTCTTTCTAACCAATAACTATTTGTACAAGTACATGGAGAAATTTGTTGTAACTGTGCCTAAAAATGAAATAAAAAAATTAGTTTTTTATGAAAACGGTAAGGAATTTCAATTTAAAAAAGATGAGAAGGGCAATTGGCAGCTTGATGGGAAAACTCTTAAACAAGAAGAAATGGACAATCTTTTAGATAGCATAGTGTTACTGCAAATCAATGGACTGGACGAGGGGAAAAACGTCGTTTCTGCTGATCGGCCTTTTGCCTTTGATGTATATGGGAAAGATAAAGTAGAGAGGATAAGTTTTGCAAAAAAAGATGAAAATAACGAGTATGTATTAATTGATGGAAAAAGTATTGGACAGTATGTAAGTTTGAAGGATATAAACAGCATAAAAAACAATTTGGATAAACTTATTAAATAAAAAATAAGAGGCGGGGAGATAACTCCCTGCCACCAGGCAAATAACCGACAAAAGCACTATACAAAGCTCTATCCACAAATCTCAAATCTGTTTCCATTATTACAACTAGGTCAATATCACTCCACTCTTTGGCAGTTCCACTGGCCATTGAGCCAAAAAGTATTATTTTTTCTGGGTTGCACTTCTCAATGATTATATTTACTATTCTCTTTAATTCATCTTCTAATGAATATCTCAAAAGTTCTGTAGCTTCCCTCATAAGAAACGCCTCTTTGCATTGTGTAAATACATTATACCACAATATGAAGTACTTTTCTCCCATTCTTTGTCTCTTCTTGACATACATATAAAATTAATATACAATAAAAGAGATACAATTCATTACTTTATCACGTTACAAAGACATAGCGATGTGAGGGATTTAAATGATATATTTGCCGGATGGAGTGCAGGACTTCCTTCCTGAAGAATATGAATTCAAGAGAAATATAGAGGACAAATTTAGAGAGGTTTTCAAAAGTTTTGGCTATAAAGAGATAATGCCTCCCACTTTTGAGTACAGCGAAAATTTTTCTCATTTATTTGATGAAAACAGCATGTACAGGTTTTTTGATAAAAAGGGGAATATTTTAGCTTTAAGGCCTGATGTAACTGCTCAAATAGCCAGAATTGTTTCTACAAAGTTGGAAGGCAGATACCCACTTAAGTTATGCTATGTAGCTAATGTGTATAGGTATGAGGACACACAAGTAGGTAAAATGAGAGAATTTACACAGGCAGGAGTAGAGCTTATAGGTACAAATCACGAAGAATCAGATGCGGAGGTTATAGCTCTTTCTATAGAGGCATTAAAAAGTACAGGCTTAAAGGATTTTAAAATTGATATAGGACATGCTGAAGTATTTGGAAGTATTGTAAGAAATTTAAATCTAGGAAATGAAGATGTAAATCTATTGAGAGAACTTTTAGAGCAAAAAAACCAATCTGCTATAGAAGATTTCATAAAACAAAAAGAAATAAAAAGAGAAGAGGCTAAACTTCTAAGGGAACTTCCTCTTTTATTCGGTGGGGAGGAGATTTTAGAAAAGTTAAAAAAAGAAAATTTTAAAGAGACGGAGGGAGTGCTTGAGTATCTTGATAGAGTGTATAAGATACTTGAGGACTTTGGTATGAAGGAATATATAAGTTTTGATTTGGGGATGGTGCAAAATCTAAATTATTACACAGGAATTATATTTAGAGGTTTTGTAAAAGGGCTTGGCTATGCTATATGCACTGGAGGAAGGTATGACAAGCTCCTTAAGATTTACGGTAAAGACTTGCCTGCTACAGGCTTTGCAATAAGTGTAGAAAGAGTTATGCTTGCTTTGCAAAGGCAAAGCAAGGGAGAATGGGTAAAACCCCGCAGAGTGCTAGTAAGGTATAAAGAAGAAGAGAGAAGAAGAGCTTATGAAAAGGCTAATGTACTCAGAAAAGAAGGCAATGTCGTAGAGATGTACACTTTTAAGAGGTGTGAAAATATTGATTTAAAAAGTTTTGATGAAGTCGTAGATGTGGGGGAATGACATGGATATTGTTTCAATAGCTTTGCCAAAGGGCAGGATGACAGAGGATGCAGTAGTTTTATTTAAAAAAGCAGGTATTTCTAATGATGTGTTAAAAGATATATCGAGGAAGTTAATTTTAGAAGATAATAAAAATGCTATAAAGTTTATGCTTGTAAAACCTATGGATGTTCCAACTTATGTGGAGCACGGTGCAGCAGATTTAGGGGTTTGTGGAAAGGATATTTTGTTGGAGCAAAAAAAGGATTTATACGAAGTTTTAGATTTAAAATTTGGATTTTGCAGAATGGTAGTAGCTGGTCCTCCCAATGTTAAAGACAGCTTTCTCACAAATAAAAGAGTTGCTACTAAATTTCCAAACGTTGCAGAGGAATTTTTTAAGAAAAAAGGTGAAAATGTTGAGATAATCAAATTAAATGGCTCTGTGGAGCTTGCTCCAATTGTAGGATTATCAGAAGTGATTGTTGATATTGTGGAGACTGGAAGGACTTTAAGAGAGAATGGCCTTGTTGTTATAGAGGAGATTTTTCCTTCAACAGCGAGACTTATAGTTAACAAGGCAAGCATGAAGACAAAAAGCGAGAGAATAAAGGATATAATTTTAAAGCTGAGAGAAGTTATAAATGGGGGATAGAGATGATAGAAATGTTTGATTTTACTAAGGAAGTCGATATAGGGATTTTTAATAAAATACAGAATAGAAGTAAATTGGAGAATAAAGAGATTGCAAAAAGGGTTGAAGACATAATAGAAAATGTGAGAGAGAGGAAGGATAAAGCGTTATTTGAATACACCTATATGTATGATGGAATAAATCTCAATAGCGAGACAGTGAAGGTAAAAGAGGAAGAAATAAAAAGAGCTTATGAGGAAGTGAAAGAGGATTTTTTAAAAGCGTTAGATAAGGCCATAAAAAATATTACGGAGTTTCATGAGAAGCAAAAGGAAAAGACATGGATGGATTTTAAAGAAGGAATAGTTTACGGGCAAGTATTAAGGCCTCTTTCCTCTGTAGGCATTTATGTTCCTGGAGGAACTGCCTCATATCCTTCTTCAGTTTTGATGAATGGTATTCCTGCAAAGGTGGCAGGCGTTGAAAGAATAGTAATGGTATCTCCTGCTGGAAAAAAGGGGATAAGCCCTTATGTGCTTGTGGCGGCAGATAAAATTGGAATAAAAGAAATATATAAAATTGGCGGAGCACAGGCTGTTGCAGCACTGGCTTTTGGCACAGAATCAATACCTAAGGTGGACAAAATAGTTGGTCCAGGAAATATTTATGTAGCAATGGCAAAAAGAGCCCTATATGGCTATGTAGACATAGACATGGTGGCAGGACCTAGTGAAATTTTGGTAATTGCAGATGAGTCAGCAAGTCCAAAATATGTAGCAGCAGACCTTCTTTCACAGGCAGAACACGATGTAATGGCTTCTTCAATATTAGTGACAACCTCAAAAGAGTTAGCGGAAAAAGTAAAAAAAGAAATTGAAAGACAAATGGAATATCTTGAGCGAAAAGAAATAATTGCAGAGTCTTTAAAAAATTTTGGCGCGATAATTGTTATAGATAATTTAAAAGAAGCAATTGGTATTGCAAATGAAATAGCTCCAGAGCATTTAGAGCTTGTCATTGAAAATCCTTTTGAAATTTTAGGCGAAATTAAAAATGCAGGAGCAGTATTTTTAGGAGAATTTTCTCCAGAACCTTTGGGAGACTACCTTGCAGGTCCAAATCATGTTCTTCCTACAAGTGGTACAGCGAGATTTTTCTCTCCTCTTTCAGTTAGGGATTTTGTCAAAAAGATGAATGTACTTTATTACTCTAAGGAAGCTTTGAGCAGTGTAAAAGATGATGTCATAACCTTGGCAGAAGCTGAAGAGCTTACAGCCCATGCCAATTCTGTAAAAGTGAGGTTTTACAATGATTGAGAATTTGTTGAGGGAAGAAATTAAAGGATTTAAAAATTATGAAGTGGAAAATGTGCCTTATAAATATAAGATGGATGCAAACGAGACCCCTTTTGAACTTCCTGAAGAGGTAATGAAAAATATAGGGGATATTGTAAAGTCTATCCATGTAAATATATATCCAGACCCTACGGCAGAAAAATTGAGAGAAGAGTTAGCGAGATATTGCAGTGTCACTCCTAAAAATATTTTTGTAGGAAATGGTTCTGATGAAATAATACACCTTATAATGCTTGCCTTTGTAGATAAAGGGGATACAGTTTTGTACCCTCACCCATCTTTTGCAATGTACAGCATATACAGTAAAATTGCAGGAGCGAATGAAATAGCTGTGAATTTAAATGAGGACTATACTTATAATGTTGAAAGATTTGCAGAAGCAGTTGAAAGATATAAGCCTAAATTGGTGTTTTTGTGCAATCCAAACAATCCCACTGGAAGCGTAATAGATGAAGAGGATATAATCAGAATAATTGAAAAAGCAAGAGGGATTGTAATAGTTGATGAAGCTTATTTTGAATTTTATGGAAAAACTCTTGTGCCATATATAGATAGATTTGAAAATTTGATTGTGCTGCGAACATTGTCAAAAGCTTTTGGGATTGCAGGATTAAGAGTGGGATATGCTCTCTCAAATGGAGAAATAGTGAAATATTTAAATCTTGTAAAATCTCCTTATAATCTCAACTCTTTATCACAGAGAATAGCATTAGAAGTTTTAAAAAGTGGTGTTTTAAAGGAGAGGGTAAATTACATTATAAACGAAAGAGAAAAGCTGGTAAAGGAGTTAAATAAAATTAATGGGATAAAAGTGTATCCTTCTCATGCAAATTTTGTTCTTTGTAAATTTGAAAATGCCAATGATGTGCACAAAAGACTTGTTGAAAGGGGAATTTTGGTGAGAAATTTTTCTAATGTGAAGGGGTTGGAAGGGACTTTAAGGATAACTGTGAGTTCTTCTGATGCCAATGATTATTTAATAAACGCTTTAAGGGAGATATTGTCATGAGGAAAGCGGAAGTTAAAAGAAAAACGGCAGAGACTGACATATATGTCGAACTTAATATAGATGGCAAAGGCTCATATGATATAAAGACGGGAATAGGCTTTTTTGACCACATGCTTTCTCTTTTTGCAAAGCACGGCCTTTTTGATTTAAAAGTAATAGCAAAAGGAGATCTGGAAGTAGACACTCATCACACTGTAGAGGATGTAGGAATAGTCTTAGGTACTGCCTTTTTAAAAGCTTCAGGGGATAAAAAGTCAATAAAAAGATTTAGTACTTTTTATGTGCCTATGGATGAAGCTTTAGTTAGAGTTTCTCTTGATATAAGTGGAAGGCCTTATCTTTATTATGATTTGCCTTTGAAAGCTGAAAGAGTTGGGAATTTTGAAACAGAGACTGTGGAGGAGTTTTTTAGGGCTTTTGCTTATAATTTTGGTATAACACTCCACGTAGAACTTTTACATGGTGTAAACACTCATCACATTATAGAAGCATCTTTTAAAGCTTTGGGTAAAGCGTTGGATGAGGCACTTAAATTGGATGAGAGAATAGATGGCATACCTTCTACTAAAGGGATTTTGTAAACATAAAGGGGTGGAATTTTGATAGGCATTATAGATTATGGAATGGGAAATTTGAGAAGCGTTGAAAAAGCTTTAAAATACGTGGGATACGATGCGAAGATTACAAGTGATGCAAAAGAAATAAAAAATTTTGAGGCCTTGATACTTCCCGGAGTTGGAGCCTTTCCAGATGCCATCAGGGTTTTAATCAAAACAGGTATGGCTGAAGAGATAAAAATACACATTGAAAAGGGAAAGCCTTTTTTGGGAATATGCTTGGGAATGCAGCTTTTATTTGAGAAAAGTTTTGAGGGAGGCAAGACAGAGGGGCTTAAAATATTTAAAGGCAATGTTGTAGGACTTCCTAAAGGAAATAAAATCCCCCATGTAGGGTGGAACAGTTTGACCATAAAAAAAGACACACCATTTCTTAAAGGAATAAAAAATGGAGATTATGTGTATTTTGTCCATTCTTATTATGTAAATGGCAATGAAAAAGATTTTGAATACGCAGTTACTGAATATGGGATAGAAATTCCAGCTGTCATTATTAAAGACAATGTTTTTTCCTGTCAGTTTCATCCAGAAAAAAGCGGAGAGACAGGGCTTAAAATTTTAAAAAATTTTGGAGAGATGATAAAATGCTTGTAATACCTGCAATTGACATATTGGATGGGAAATGTGTAAGACTCACAAAAGGGAATTTTGATTCAAAAGAAGTATATTATGACAATCCTGCAGATATGGCTAAGATGTGGCAAGAGTGTGGTGCAAAGAGAATTCATGTAGTGGATCTGGATGGGGCAAGGCAAGGACATTTAGTAAATAGAAAAGTTATTGAGAAAATTGTAAATAGCTGTAGTGTTGATATTGAAGTAGGTGGAGGAATAAGGAATAAAGAGGCTTTAGATTATCTTTTTTCAATTGGAGTATCGTACATTATTTTAGGTTCTGCTGCAATATATGATAAAGACCTTCTTCTTTATTCTGTCTCACATTATGGAGAAAAGACTATAGTGGGAATTGATTCAAAAAAAAGAGAAGTTGCTGTAAGTGGATGGCTTGAAAGGACTAAAATAAAGGATACTGAGTTGGCTGAGAAGATAAAAGAGATAGGGATAAAGACAATAATTTTTACTGATATTTCAAAAGATGGCACACTTCATGGGCCAAATTTTGAAGCTTTAAAGGATATGCTAAAGGTAGGAGTAGAAATAATAGCTTCAGGAGGCATATCTTCAATTGAAGATTTAAAAAGGCTTAAAGATATGGGAGTTACTGGTGCTATTATTGGGAAGGCCTTGTACACTGGTATGATAGACTTAAAAGCTGCATTGCTGGAATTAGAAAGAGAGGGAATTTAAATGCTTGCAAAGAGAATAATACCATGTCTGGATGTTAAAGATGGAAGAGTAGTAAAAGGAATAAATTTTGTAAATTTAAAGGATGCTGGAGACCCTGTTGAAATAGCTGAAAGGTACAATGAATTAGGAGCCGATGAGCTTGTATTTCTGGATATTACAGCTTCCTATGAAAAAAGAAAAATTATGATAGATGTTGTAAAGAGAACATCAGAAAAGGTGTTTATCCCTTTGACTGTAGGGGGAGGAATTTCTGATATTGATGACATAAGAGAAGTTTTAAAAGCAGGAGCTGATAAGGTTTCTATAAATACACAGGCGGTAAAACAGCCAACACTTATTCGTCAGGCGGCTTTGAGGTTTGGGAGCCAGTGTGTTGTTGTGGCAATTGACGCTAAAAAGAGACCAGATGGCACAGGCTACAATGTGTATATAAATGGAGGGAGAATAAACACAGGACTTGATGCTGTTGAGTGGGCTAAAAAGGTGAAAGATTTGGGTGCAGGAGAAATACTTTTAACAAGTATGGATAAAGACGGGACAAAGGATGGATATGATATTGAACTTACAAGGCTTATAAGTGAAGCTGTGAGTATTCCAGTTATAGCATCAGGAGGAGCAGGGAAACCCGAGCATTTTAAAGAGGTGTTTACACAAGGAAAAGCTGATGCAGCTTTGGCTGCTTCTGTATTTCACTATGGAGAGCTTGATATAAAAGAGTTGAAAAGATATTTAAAGGATGAGGGTATACCGGTAAGATTGTAGGAGAAAGGATGTAGAGGATGATTGACATAAAAGAGCTTAAGTTTGACGAAAAGGGTCTTATACCGGCAATTGTGCAAGATTATTACACAAAGCAGGTTTTAATGCTTGCATATATGAATGAGGAGAGTTTGAAGCTTACATTAGAAAAAGGAGAGACATATTTTTTTAGTAGAAGCAGAGGCAAGATATGGCACAAGGGGGAAACCTCAGGGAATACGCAGAAGGTAAAAAAGATATTTTATGACTGCGATGAAGATGCTCTTTTAATTCAAGTAGAAGCAAAAGGCCCTGCCTGTCATACAGGCAATATAAGCTGTTTTTATAGAAGTTTCGATGAAGAAACTGAAGATGGCATAGAGATTCTAAATAAGCTTTATGAAAGGATAAAAGGCAGAAAAATAAACCCTGTAGAAGGATCCTATACAAACTATCTCTTTGAAAAAGGCATAGACAAAATATTAAAAAAAGTTGGAGAGGAAGCTACAGAAGTGGTTATCGCTTCGAAAAATGATTCAAAAGATGAGATAGTGTATGAAGTATCTGACCTAATTTATCATTTGATGGTGCTTTTGGTTGAGAAAAATATTACATTAAATGACATATACAATGAACTTGAAAGGCGATATAAAAAATAATCAGACAAAAGGAACCGTCCCTTTTGTCTGTCACCATGTACGGAGTGGAGAGTAACTATTTGAAAAAGGTCTACGCGTTTATTGGCAATGAAGAAGTGGTTATTATAATGAGCTATAAGCACAATTAAATTTGGAGTAATAATAAAAGGGGTATCCATCTATATTTTGGGATACCCCTTTTTTGTAAAGACTTAAAATTACAAGCTGTAAGCATAACGGAAACCTTCATGAATAGCGTCCATAAACTTTCTAGCTTTGACGCAATCCCCAATAGCATAAACAGGTATACCTTCTTTTTCAATTAACTTCAATAAATCGTTCTTGGGTTTAGACCCAACTGCTATTACGATAGTGTCTATACCACTTAATTCTTGGTTTCCATTTACTGTTTCTATAGTTACTTTATCTCCTGATATTTCTTTAACTTTGCTCTTTGTCAATACTTTAATCTTCTTCTCAGCCATACGATTTAGTAATAGAGCTCTTACCAAACTTCCAACATCTATTGCTATATCATCCAACATCTCTATTACTGTTACTTCTTTACCTTGATCAGCCAAGAATTCTGCAGTTTCACAACCTACTAACCCACCACCAATGACAGCTACTTTTTTACCAACAGTAACTGTCCCTTTTAAAACATCATGGGCCGTAACAACATTTTTTTGATTGATTCCAGGAATTTCAGGAATTATTGGTTCAGACCCTGTTGCTAATATAACCACATCGGGTTTAATTTCATGAATTGTGTTTAAATCTGCTTCTTTGCCTTTTACAATCGTAATACCAGATTTTTCTACTTGATTGATGAGGTAATCAGCCAGATCATTTATTTCCCCTTTATGAGGCGGTACAGCAGCAATTCGCATTTGTCCACCTAATTCTGGTTGCTTTTCATAAAGAATTACTTCATGGCCACGCAAAGCTGCTACTCTAGCTGCTTCTAACCCGCCAGGGCCACCACCGATTATAAATACTTTCTTTCTTGTCTTTGCTAGGCTTTCCATGTCAAATTCTGTTTCATGTCCAGTTAATGCATTGGCTATGCAACCAATATCAATATCTTGGAACAGACGATCAATACAACCCTGATTACACCCAATGCATTTTCTTATTTCTTCAATCTTGCCCTCAGAAACTTTCCTGGGCAATTCTGGGTCTGCTAGTAGGGCTCTTCCCATTGATACTAGATCAGCTTTGCCCTCACGGATGATTTGCTCTGCCATAATAGGATCTTTGATTCGACCAACAACAATTACAGGTACTTTGCTATTAATTGCTTTCTTTATAGCAGCTGCGTTTTCTACAAAACAACCCTGAGGTATAGCTGCAGGCTGGATAATCATTGCTGAAGATTCATATACTCCACCCGAAATATGCAAAGCATCGATTCCTTCTTCTACTAACTTTTGAGCAAATATCTTAGTATCTTCAATCGTAAGTCCTCCAGGAACATACTCTTCAGCACTCATGCGATATATAATAGGAAAATCTGGCCCAACTTCTTCTCTTACTCTCCTGACAACTTCCAATGGGAATCTCATTCTGTTTTCAAAACTTCCACCGTATTCATCGGTTCGCTTATTGCTATATGGTGATAAGAATTGATTAATTAAATAACCGTGAGCACCATGGATTTCGACAGCATCAAACCCTGCTTCTTTAGCACGTCTCGCAGCTTGTCCAAATGCTTCTATTAACTCTTTTATTTCGTCTACTGATAATTCTTTGGGCTTTTCTTGCTTAACTGGGCAAGGAATAGGTGACGGAGCAACTACTTGCATTCCAGTAACTTTCAAAGTTGTTTGCCTACCGGCATGATAAAGTTGCACAGCAATTTTCGCTCCATACTTATGAACTGCCTCTGTTAATTCTTTCAAACCAGATATTAATTCATCTTTGTAAATACCAAGTTGGTTTTGAAAGCCTTTACCACCTGGATGAATGTATGTTGCTTCAACAATAATTAAGCCTACTCCACCTTTTGCTCTGGTTTGGTGATAAGCTTTAAAACGTTCGGTGACGGCACCATCCTCAGCAGCGTAATTTGTAACCATAGGAGGCATAATAATCCTATTTCTTAGTTTCATTGACCCAATTTGAATTGGTTCTAGAAGCTTTTCAAACTTGAATTCACTCATCTTAAATCCTCCTCATATTGTTAATTTATTAACAGTTATCAAGTAATATGCTAACTTTATTTTTTCATTATGTCAAGAGCAATTATGCATATTGAGGGTGTAAAATTTTTATAGAATGTCTCTATTAAAAGCTTTAGTGAGTGGTTGGTTTATTTTGAAACACAAAAAGCAAAGAGCCTCACACTGATTCTTACCAAGAAGGAGGCTCTTTTAACCGGACAAGGGGACGGTTTCTTTGTCCGATTTTTTTGTGAGAAACCGGACGGAAGAACCGTCCCCTTGTCTGGGGTTATAAGAGGTCTGGGTAGAGAGGGTATTTTTCAAGTAGTTTTGCTACCCTTTCTTTCGCTTTTTCTTTGTAATTTTCATCTTTTATCATATTAGCTATTATATCTGCTATTTCTACCATGTCTTCCGGTTTCATTCCTCTGGTGGTAACTGCAGGTGTACCTAATCTTACGCCAGAGGTTACATTTGGTCCTAATGGATCAAAAGGTATAGCGTTTTTATTGCAAGTTATGTTTACTTCATCTAATCTAGTTTCCAATTCCTTTCCTGTTATTCCTGTGTTTCGCAAATCTAATAGCATTAAGTGGTTGTCAGTACCGCCGGATACCAAATTTATTCCTCTTTCCATTAATGCATTTGCTAAAGCTTTTGCGTTTTCTACAATCCTTTTTTGATATTCTTTAAACTCATCTGAAAGGGCTTCTTTAAAACATACAGCTTTTGCTGCTATAATATGCATTAAGGGTCCACCTTGTGTTCCAGGGAAAAGGGCTTTGTCGATGGCTTTTGCGTGTTCTTGTTTACAGAGTATAGCTCCTCCTCTAGGTCCTCTTAAAGTCTTATGAGTAGTAGTTGTCACTACGTCTGCATAAGGAACAGGATTTGGGTGTAAACCTGCTGCGACAAGCCCGGCAATGTGAGCCATGTCTACCATCAGATATGCTCCTACCTTGTCTGCAATTTCTCTAAATTTCTTAAAGTCAATTATTCTTGGATAAGCACTAGCGCCAGCTACAATTAGTTTTGGTTTATGCTTTTTTGCTAGGTCTTCTACTTGGTCATAGTCTATGTATCCTGTATCTTCTCTTACGCCATAGGATACAAAGTTATATATTTGCCCAGAAAAATTGACTTTGCTTCCATGGGTTAAATGTCCGCCGTGAGCTAAATCCATTCCTAGTACAGTATCTCCAGGTTTTAGAAGTGCAAAATAAGCTGCCATATTTGCCTGAGCTCCCGAGTGAGGCTGCACATTTGCGTGTTCCGCTCCGAAAAGCTTTTTAAGCCTTTCCCTTGCAAGTTCCTCTGCCATATCTACATATTCACAGCCACCGTAATAACGCCTTCCGGGATACCCTTCTGCGTATTTATTTGTGAGAGGGGTACCCATTGCTTCCATTACGGCCCTGCTCACAAAGTTTTCAGAGGCTATAAGCTCTATTTTGTTTCTCTGTCTGTTGAGTTCTTTTAATATGACTTCTGCGATTTCTGGGTCTGTTTTTCTTATTATTTCAATATCCATTGTTTTACCCCCTCATTTTTGTGTTTCTACCTCTATTATACAACAATTTATTTTTTACACAAAGTTAATAAAAATTTAACACTCTTTTAATTTAAAATCAGTGAAAACTGGGTATAATATATCTAGACGAGCTCCCTAAAACCCCCTATCCCTCTTAAAATATTTTGATAAGGTCTTGCTTTTTTTAAAAAACCTATGTATAATGTATACTTGGTTAAACCAATGACTCCCCCTTTAACATATAAAGCCCCGGTGATCGGGGCACTTTTTGTTTTATAAAATCTTTTTTATGAGGTTTTCAAAATTTTTGTGAGTGATTTTATCAATTTGTTCCTGTGTATATCCTCTTTTTATAAGCCCTTCTACAATTTTCGGGAATTTTGATATATCTTCTAACCCCTCTGGTGTGGAACTTATGCCATCAAAGTCAGATCCAAATCCTACGTAGTCTTCTCCAACTAAGTCCACCATGTAATCTATGTGATTTAATACATCTTCTATCGTTGCTCTTTTGTCATCTTTTAAAAATTGAGGAGCGAAATTTATACCAATTACTCCTCCCTTTTGAGCGATTGCTTTTATCTGCTCATCTGTCAGATTTCTCCTGTGGGAGCACAAAGCTTTAGCGTTTGAATGGGAAGCTATTACTGGTTTTTCGCTTATTTCTATAACATCCCAAAAGCCTTTTTCATTGAGATGGGATACGTCTACTATCATACCAAGCCGGTTCATTTCTTTTACTACTTGCTTTCCAAAAGATGTGAGCCCAGCATCAGGAACTCCCTCGACTCCATCCCCTAAGTCATTTCTTAAACTCCAGGTCAAAGTGATAGCTCTTACTCCCAATTTGTAAAATATTCTTAGTAAAGCGATTTCTCCTTCTAAGGCTTCTCCCCCTTCAATTGAGAGCAAAGCTCCAATTTTTCCTTCGCTTTTTATTCTGTCAATATCCTCTCCTCTTAGTACCAATTCAATTTCGCTGCTTTTATCTATTATTTCATGCATTTTATCAATTAGTTTTAAAGCCATTGTAGCTGCATTCTTTCTCATAAATTTAGGGTCTACAAACACTGCAAAAACTTGAAGATGCACTTTTCCCTCCTTCATTCTGGGGAAATCTACATGCCTCTCTTCTGTCCTTTCAAAGAAATCAGTTCCTTTATCTACCAGCCTGTACAGGGTATCGCAGTGAAAATCTACAAACATTTTTATCCCCTCCTCAAATTCTTCTCAATATGATTGTATCACACTGAGAAAGATTTTCAGAATTTGAGTTCATTAATTAAAAATTAATTATCCTGTAATAATTTGTTCATAAATCTATGGTAAAATAATAAGCAAGAATGGAGGCAAAGAGTATGATTACAAGGCGAACTATATATTTTTCTTTATTTACTGCTTTGCTTATCGGAGTTTCCTATATAATGAACTGGGGAATGGCTATTGCAAATTTCACAGAAAAAGCTACCGTGCCTACTTTTGACGACCCAGGGCAGAGAATACTTATTATAGTTCCTCATCCGGACGATGAAACTCTGGGTATGGCAGGTGTTATCCAAAGAGCGGTTGAATTAAAAAGGCCTGTAAAAGTGGTGGTTGTCACAAGTGGTGAAAGCTATAAAAAAGCTGCAATGGTTTTTTGCGGAAAAAAGAATCCTACTCCTAGAGATTTTTACAAACTGGGATTGGCTCGCCAGCAGGAAAGCATTGCTGCAATGAGAATTCTCGGGCTTCCCAGAAAAGATTTAATTTTTTTGGGATTTGCGGATGGAAGCACGAGGTTTTTGTGGAGCCAATATTGGGATAATAACAGGCCCCGCGTAAGTGGCGGTACTCGTGTGGCCTATGCTCCTTACGATACGGTTTATAAGCCAAGAGCTCCTTATACCGGTCAGACATTGGTAGATGAGCTTACCGAGATAATAAAAGATTTTAAGCCTACTGATATATACTACCCTCTTGCGGATGACATTCATCCTGACCACTGGGCAGTGAGCAATTTTGTAAGATATACAATTACTGCTATGAATTTAAATGTCAGAGAACACATGTTTTTAGTTCACCACCCTCAATGGCCTGTTCCTTGGATGGCAGAAAAAAATAGGCCTATGTTGCCTCCAGTAGACATGAAAAACAGCAACACAGAATGGCAGGCTTTTGAGCTTACTCCTAAAGAAGTGAATATGAAACAGGCTGCAATAAAACAGTATAGAACCCAGACAGAAGTTATGGAGCCATTTTTGATGGGATTTGTCAGAAAGACTGAGTTGTTTGCTACCAAGCCTGTGATAAGTATACCAGTTGTGTCTTCAAAGCCTGATTTGAGAGATGCTGATCTGCCTCATACCCTTCTTAAAGTGTATACGGGGGGTATGTTAAACGAAGAAATTTACAGGAGTGCTGCTTTGACTAAACTTGCAGCTTTTTACCATGACAACAAGCTGTACGTTGGTTTAGAATCGGCAAAGCCAATTTCTAAAAAAGTGATATACCATATTGAAATGAGGCTGTTTTACAAGGACCCAGGTGACATAAAGAGGATAGATTTAGGGGTAGTAAATGGGGAACTGTACGAGTACAAGAGAGCAGAGAATTCCCTGACAAACGTGATAGCGTCAAAACCTTTTATAGAGAGAAATAGAATATGGATTGAAGTGAACATTCCTCATGTTGACAATTTGAGGTATATATTTATGGGAGCAGATTCTATTTACAGGAATCGCCTTATAGATAAGATACCTTGGAATATGTATGTCATTTCCAAGTAATTTATAATTCCCTATATTGCCCCGTAACTCGCATAAATACTGCTTTTTTGTACTTTAACGTACTAAAACATTCTATAACTTTCTAAAACTTTTGTGGGAAAAGTGTGGGAATAAAACAAAGCCTTTAAAAAGCTGTTTTTCTAAATAAAAAGGTCATTTAGTGTTTCTACTGCGTTAGTTTTTTGTTTAGGTATTACATGAGTATAAATATTTGCTGTGATAGAGATGTTGGAGTGCCCTAATAATTCTGATACTGTTTTGAGTGGTACGCCCCTTTCAAATAGTTTTGTTGCATACGTGTGTCGTATGGCATGAAATTTTCTATAAGGTACTCCTGCTCTATTTAAAATTTTTTTATATGTCTTTAAAAGGTTACTTGCATCTATAGTATTGCCCAATTCTGTTGTAAACACATATCCTTTTTCAACATCATTGAGGTAGACTGAGCCTGCCTTTAATTTTTCTTCCCTTTGCCTATTTCTGTGCTCCTTTAGCATTGGTATAAGTGATGATGGAATTGGAACTGTCCTTATGCTGTTTTTTGTTTTTGGTATTTGTTCAATAGTTTTATATTTTCTATTTCCTTTTTCATCAATAATAGTAACTTGTTTAATCATACGCTGAACCCTTAATTCCTTTTTTTCAAAGTCAATATCTGTCCATTTCAATCCCAACAATTCTCCCTGCCTTAGACCTGTTCCAAAAGCCAGCAAAAACAGTGCCTTCAGACGATGCCCTTTTAATGCTTCTTTAATTTTCTTTATTTCCTCATCAGAAAAAGTTTCAATTTCTGTTTCAATTTTTTCTTCTGGAGTACCGGGTATAACTATTTTCTTCCCTGTGCATGGATTTTTAGCTAAATATCCTTCATCTACTGCATAATTAAAAAACGTCTTCAAAAAATTGTTCAAAGCTTTTATTGTTTTACTGCTTTTCCCTTGCTGATATAGCTTGTTGTAATACCTCTGTATTTGTATCGACTTTATGATACTGATTTTCATTCCATATAGTTCACTATTTTTTATGTAATTTCTATAATGTCCTTCATATTTCACAAACGTAGCAGGCTTTCTTGACATTCTCACTACTTCAAAAAGCCATGTATGCATTAAATCTCCCAAAGTAACATCTTGAAAATCAACATTCAATCCGTTTCTTATTCCGTTTAAATATTCTTCTTTCTTTGCTTCAGCTTCCTTTTTTGTTTTTCCATAAAATTCTTTACGTATTAGCTTTCCATTTTCATCTCTCCCAATAGTAACTGTTACACGGTAATACTCTTTTCCGTTTTTAACATAATTCGTCTTCTTAGCCATAACATCTCCTCCTGCGTAAAATTTTTTTATAAAAACTTTAAAAGTTTATATTTTACAAGTCCTTCACTAACACCCAGAACAGCAGCAATGTGGGATACTGAAAGATACTTTAACTCTTCTATATCACTATCATCAATCAATAATTCCGCAGCAAATATATTTGCTTCTTCTTCATACGTTCCAACTGGGAAAAGTGTATACTCTCTGATGAAAGAAATAGGCTTAGCAGAATGAAGCACGGCATGTCCCAGCTCATGTGCCAGGACGATTTTCTTTTCGTTTTCATCCAGCTCATCATTAACAATAATAAATTTATTGCGCAGGGTTTTTATAAAATAACCTTTTGTATATAGAGAATAACTTTTGTATACTACATGAATTCCTAAATATTCTGCAATTTTCTGAGGATCTCTTGTTTCATGTTCTTTTACAAGGTGCTTCACTTTTTTGTAAATCTTTCTAATGTACCTCTCCTCCTGCATGTGAAGCACCTCTCTAATCAGTTTTTTCTTTCTTCTTTTTTCTTCCATATTTTTCTTTATTTATTTCTTTGGCTTTCCAGAAAAGTTCAGATATATCTCTAAAAAGTTTTTCCTTGTCTTCCTCTGCAACTTTGTCATCCATAAAAAAAGCGTTGACATGCTGAATAAAATTTTCGTATTGAAGCATATCTCTTTTTGTAATTTTATACTTTTCTTTGTAGTTTTCAGGGATAAATGGTTTGCGTACATCAGTTAGTCCCATTAACCAATCCATGGAGACATTAAAGTATTCGGCAATCTTTTTTTTTATTTCATCACTGGGTGATGTTTTATTGCTTTCGTATAAAGAGATAGAATATTTTGTTACACCAAATAATTTACCAAATTCCTCTTGTGTCATCCCATGTTCTAACCTTAATTGTTTTATTCTTTCTCCTAATGTACTCACGTTTATTCCTCCTCAATTAATATGTTGAATATATTTCAACTATTTTTAATTATAACCCTCCATTCGAAATATGTAAATATCGTTTAATAAAAATCAACTTTTTAACGTAAAAAAATATTGACAGTTTAATATTTCTCTATTATAATAAAGATGTAGTAGAGATATATTCAACCAAAGAGGTGAACATACATGGGGGTTGAAAAATTAAAAATTCTCAGAAAAGCGAGGGGTTTAACCCAAGAGCAAATGGCAAAAGCTCTTGGATATAAGGATAGAAGTGGATATTGGTATTTAGAGAATGGGCGTGTATCAATCACTATTGATAAAGCAATGGAAATAAGCAAAATATTAGGTGTAAATGTAAATGAAATTTTTTTTGAAAATAATATTGAGCAAAACTCAACTAAAAAAGTCAATAATTAAAAATAGTAATACCAAGGGGGTATTTCATGTGCCTTCAGAAAAATTAAAAGAAAAGAATGTTAAAGAAAATATACTTGAGCAACTTAAAGAGATTATTAGAGATGCAATCAGAGAAGCAACTTATGAATATAAACTTACCCTCACAATCGAAGAAGCAGCTAGATACACTGGAATTGGCAGAGATAAAATACTGGAACTGGCACATAACAATGAATCAGGCTTCCCTGCTTTTAGAGTTGGAACAAAATTTCTAATCAACAGAGAACTTCTCAAAGAATGGCTCAAAAAAGTTGCAGAAGAAAGAAAAGTTTTATAACAAACCTTTTGAAAAAGGGCATATACCCTTATATAGGATACGTGTGTCCAAAAATCCGTACCCAAAAAGTCAACCAAGCATAACAAAGGGGAAGGTATAGAATGTGTGATAAAAATAAAATTTATCACATGTATATAATAGAAAAGAAAACTATCATAGAAATAGCAAAAGAAGAAAATGTTAGTAAACAAATGATCTCAAAAATTTTAAAAGAATTTCCTGAATACGAAATAGAAAAAGAAAGGCGCAAAGCGGAAAATGACTTAAAACGTAAAGAAAAAAAACGTGAATATATCAAACACAAAAGAGAACTAGAAAGAAAAGAGCAAGAAGAGGAAGAAAGGCTCTGGTGGGGCATGATAGAGCAGCAAAGGATACATGCTCAGATGATTTCAAAAAAACGAAGAATATCTACTGCACAATTAGTAGAGCTTTCACTGAGTCAATATATAGAAGTAGACGAAAAACTTAAATACATTGACCCTTCACATAAGCCAGCAGACTTGCCTAGAACTTACAATGTACATAACATTATTCTTCCTCAATTTAGAGATTATGCAAATGAAATAGAATCCGAAAAATGGAATTCTAAAGTAGAAGAAGAAGCACTGAAATAAACAGTGCAGTTTTTTTTATCGAGCAGCAGCATGGTGGGAACAGCCAGATACTGCGTGTCAGATAAGAGGCGTTACCTAGGGGCTGTCTAGGGTGAACCCAGCCGGCAGGCACGCAGTTGCGCAGCAAAGCAGGTTCAAATCCTGCCTGCCCGTGTAAAGAATTAAGCTCACCTACCGTAGGTAGAAGGAGCAGAGGGGCGGTGACTTCGCCTCTCTAGGCATTGATAGGCGTTAGGGCGCCTTTTATTTTTTTTTAAAATAAATTGAAATTGGAGTGAGTAAATATGAATAACGGGAAGAAGATGAGTGGGGTATTTTTTGTAGTGACGTTTGCTATTTATTGGCTTAACACTATTTCAATTTTATCTTTGGCAAATGTAAAAAATGAACTAATAAATTATCACATATATATTGCACCAGAAAATAATTTGCAAAGCTATATAGGATGGTCAGCGTTTCTTCTTTTTACAAATATTTTATTAACAGCCTATGCAATAAGCAAAGAAAGCGAAAATGTGTTAACTAAAATTTTTTGGTATATATTACCTACTATTGTCATACTAAGTATTGCTATTTGAACAATTTAAAAACTTTTAATATAACGCCGAAAATAGATGCCAAATTAATTATAACAATAGATAACCAAAAAACAACTTTATGTATGGAAATTTCTTTATTGGTTAAGTATGTAAAGGTTATGCAGATATTAATAAACCAGGATATGATTAGTAAAATAACGGAAAATATATAATTTATACTCTGAGGTAGATTAGTTAGAAAGGTACTGTTATATTTTTCAGTTGTGAAAAAATAGAAGCTTTGCGGTAGATATATTTGGTTATAATGTTTAAGTAATATAATAAATAAAACAAACCATATAAAAGATACAAAAAAAATCACTAAATCCAACTATCTGCTTTAAGAAGAATTTTTTAGTAGTATTTAACAGTACCACCATTATAACCACTAAAGACGATATTGCTATTAAATTAAAAATATAAAAATATGCTTTTAGTAAAGAAAAATATACTGCGTAAATAATAGCAATCATTATTATAATAAAAGCAATGGGATTGTTAGATAGGTCTACAAAAAACGAATCTATTGCTTTTAAAACTTCTTCAGCTATACTTGTGAATATATTATTTTTAGATAATTTGCTAGTTTGTGTAATATTGTGAACGACATTAGTTGATGTGTGTTTTTTACTTTTTTGAGATAAAAAACTTATGATTGTAATTAGCGAAGAAATTATCGATAATAAATTGCCTAAAAGAGTAACAATATACATTGTATATTCACCTGCACTTGAATAAGATTTTCTAACATAATAATCGTTAATTTTTAATATTTATTTTAGTTAACATAGACGCTACTACTAACCTGGTCCCTGCAATTCTATTTTTTCAATAATTTCACTTAGGTAGAGATAACTTATCTACAGTATTACCTGCCTGCATCAAAGCAGACACTGATAGGCGTTAGGACGCTTTTTATTTTTCTTAGCAAACCTGTTGTAAAGTCTAAGAATAAAAAGGATGTGAGCATAATGACAAATAATATTTCTATAACAACAGCAAGCATATTTAACAATCTGATACATGCCATAACATATTTTTCAATTCTTTTTGCTGAGTTTATTATAATAGCAGGGAGTTTTGTTATAGTTATAATTATTATCTTAGGTCTTCCGTCCATAACAGACAAAGAAAAAGAACTTGAAAATTTATCTGAAAAAGAAAAAGAAGTTGTAATTGAAAAAGTTAAGACTAGATGGGCTTTTTCAGTTTTTTTTGGAGCAATACTATCTAATGCCTTATTCTTATACACAAAAAACCTATTATGCTGCACGCTGACTAGCATAGCAATAAGCGCCTTGACTTTTTTGTGCTGGTTATACATGAACTTTAAGGATTATAAAAAAATACATTTTTTATTAAGTAGAGTTTTTATTAAGGAATAATTGTAAATAAAAATATTTTGTTACTCATGTTAAGGCAAGAAAAAAGATTTTATAAAGTAAGGTATATACCCTACCAAAAACATAACAACAGAAATAGGTATAAAAACCCATGTAAAAAGAAAAGACATTTTAAATGTAATTATGTTGAAAAATTCTTTTATCAAGTCAACATAATTATTGTTTAATAACAAAATATATCCAAAACCAATCCAAGCACAACTGTATGCAAAAGTAAGCTTATCTACTGCAATTGTGATATATGAATCTTTTATAAGGTCATCCCAACATTCTTTGTATGTATTATAATGGTTAAATCTGTTAACATAATAAAATAGGGCTTTTAAAGATACTACCAAAACATAAAAAAGCAGAAAAACAGTTTCAATATTACCATATGTAAAAAACGCTAATGTAAGAAATTTTATGAACAATACTATCGTTTTTTTGTACTCCTTAAATTGATTTAAAAATAGAAAAAATATATTAGGATAAAAATACTTAAAAGTAAATGATATTATCAGAATTGTGAAAAACCTATATGTTGTTTTGTAAGAATTTCTTGAAATATTTTTGAATAAGGAAAAAATGGCAGATAATAACGTATCCATAATTCACTCTCCTTTACAAAAAAGTTACAAAATATTTCTCTATAAATACTATCGGATGGAGTTGATTAAAATGTTAGGGCGCACACACATGGCAGTAGCACTTGCAGCAACAGCTCTCCTCACAAAAGATCCTTCACAGCTGCCGATTAATTTAGCTGTTGCTGCTGCAAGCTCACTTTTACCTGACATAGATACACCGGGTAGCATGTTGAGACACAAGTTAAACAAATATACAGGAGCATTAACTTTCCCTGCACTGATAGCTGCAGGGTATTTTTTATTTAAATACAAATACTTTTTACTGCTAAGTCTAATATTGTACTTAACCTATATAGGGCTTGCTTTTATAGGCCCTCACAGAGGTTTTACACACTCTCTTGCAGGCTTTTTATTTTTTACATTTATTTTATTTATGTCAGATAGGACTATTCTACCGCCTGCACTAATAGGTTATACTACACACCTTGCAACAGATCTGTTCACTCCATCAGGTATTCCTGTGCTTTATCCCTATAACAAAAGTTTTAAAATACCTCTGGTACGTACAGGTTCAATACTAGACATTTTAATTGGACTTGCGTTCGGCCTTATGTTTATAGCTGTACTTTTTCAAAAGTTCATATAAGACTTTTCAGGGGCGTAACAAAACGTCCCTTTTTTATTGAGGGAGGGCGCACTGCACGGGCTGTTCGTCCCCCTTGGGCCTGTGTATTCGTCCTCCTGCGGATTAAGGCATTCCCCCTTTAAAAATTTTCTCCTCTCCTGTTTTTTTATTTTTGCAGCCGGCTGGCTGCCTTTTTTTGTTTTTCAGGGGCCTTCCTTGCGCACTACATAACTCTCCCCTCCGAGCAGGGCAGCTTTTCGGCTGCCCTGCCCTATTTTTTAGAAGCTGCCTCTGTAAAAAATAAGCCAAAAAGGAGTGAAATTTTATGTCAGACAGAGAGGTTATTAACCCTGAAGTTCTGAAAATGGCAAAGATAAACCTTGAGGGGAATATTATACCCCAGCAGTGGTACAGGCATATAACATATCCATCCGGGAAACCCAACCCGATTGCTGTCACTTTGTTAGCGGAAATTGTGTACTGGTACAGACCGGTAATCGAAAGAGATCCCATCACGGGTGAAGTAATTGGATACAGAAAAAAGTTTAAAGGTGACAAACTTCAAAGGTCATACCAGAGTTTTGCAGACCAGTTTGGATTTTCTAAAAGACAGGTTCAGGATGCAATGAAGCGCCTTGTTGAATTAGGACTCATCAGAATAGAGTTCAGAAACATAAAAACTGAGACGGGATTAACTTTAACAAACGTGATGTATGTGGAACCAGTAACTGAAGAAATAGAAAGAATCACATATGATGGAATTAACAAAATTTATGAAAAAGAAGCTGATGAGGAGACAGAAGAAAGTGAACACCATGAAGAGATAACTGCCAATGATATTGACACCAATTCCTGCAGCGCCTCCCACGATAAAATGAAAGAGATACCACACTCTAACGTAATACCTATCACTTTTGAACGTAGGACCTCCCACGATAAAACGGAGGAGGTATCACGTTCTAACGTAATACCTCCCTCGGCCCACCGTGGGACATATACGGAGAATACTACACAGACTACAACGGAGAATACTACGGAAAAGCAAAAAAAACACCTGCAAGGAACAACTGCAGGAATAACTCTCTCTAGAGAAAGAAAATCTTCTAGAGAGAGTATATACCTACTTAGCAAGAAAGTAAATACTAAATTAGCAAAATTAATAAAAGCCAGTAAGCTTATGCATTATTACTGCCTAGTAAATAAAATCACTATAAAACCAAGTAAATACAAAATACTAAGATATAGGGATGATAACGTTTACTCTAGAATAAAAAATAATAAAAATCTTAGTTTAGAGACGTACACTAACTCTAAAGATCTACACTCTGTACCAGGGCAGTATCCTAACACCGAAAGAAATACTGCTACCTGCAGCAGTAATAAAAACATTTCTCCTGGTAGAGATAGTATCTCTCATGTAAGAGATTACACTAACAGGAAAGATACAAAACCAGTTAGTGACAGTTATGAAGAAGGCAGTATATACGCACTTACTAGAATTAATACCGGGGTTAATAATTTAAATTTAGGCACTGGTGAAAAAATTTTAGAATCCGACCACGACAGCCAAAATAAAGAACTAAGCTGCAGTGAAGATATTAGCCTTTCTGAAAACAAAGACGCAGCTCTATGCAAAGTTACTTCCGTTTTTGCTGAAAAAGGCATAACTACAGCACAGCAGGCAGAAGAAGAGTCTGACAGCTGGGAGAAAGTTAGCAGCGATGAAGGAATCAGGTACAGCTACGGAGACTGGGATGATTACAGCATTGAGGAGTTTGACGACGGCATAATACACACTTCACCGAAAGCTCCGCAGGAAATCTTTAATGCCGGTACGGCTTTTGTTATCTGCAGCAATGAGGCTGAAGTCAGCAGCAGTGCAGAAACAGCTGTTTTTGAAGAAGGCAGAGATTCAGCGGTTGAAAGTGAAGCCTTTCACAGCAGCGAAAGAGTTATTACAAAGCTGCTGGCAGCAAACTGCCCTGCAGTAACAGGACGACAGGTTTCAGAGGCAGTTAAGTCTAAGGCAGTAAAGCATAACAGCAGAGTTCAGCCTCCGGTCTGCCTGTTAAACCGGCAGCAAAGAAATTCACAGCTGGCTTTTAACACTGGCACATCCAAAAAGGCCTCTGCAGAAAACTCAGCAGGAGCTTGTTTTGAAATAATAGAACAGCAGATTCCGGAGATAGAATTTCGCAAAGACGAAACAGTAAAGCCCGAAAGCAGGGTTTTGTACGTGGTTTACCTGATAAACCTGCAGCAAAGCACATTAACACCTGAAGCAAGTGCTGAACATGCTTTCTACGGAGCTGACAGCAGCAGTGAACATGCAGTCAGTTGCAGTACAGAAAACACTGCTGGTTGCAGGAAAAAGACAGTTTTCTGTCTGGGGAAAAAGTTTAAAGCAGGCAGCAGGAGACTCAATACAAAACCTGCAGCAGGAACCTGCTTTGAAGTGATAAACCGACAGACTCCAGAATTGGTCAGAACCAGAACAGCTGTGCGTGGATGTCAACTGCTGAACCGATATCAAAGCATATTAATTCCTTCAGCAGCGAGTGATAAACACGTTTTTCCCAGAGATGGGCCTTTTTGAAACGAAATTCACATGGCCTGTCAAATTTAAGTGAGAAGGGAGTGCTTTTAAAATGCGGGAAGTTCACAAAATAGCCCTTTCAAGAACTCCAAAGGAGTGGGAGAGGCTTGCAAAAAGCACATCGGACTTAGACAGAGCATTTTACTACAACGCCTTAAAAAGGCTTGCAGAAGCTCTGCAGAAGGGAAATAAGAGTGAAATAGAGACGTGGACTTTCAATGCAGAGGAGTTGAAGAAACACCTCGAAGCAAAGGGACTGTTCAAAATTTGAGTGCATCAAAAAGCTGTTACACTCAAATATTGACAAAACTAACTAATAGGTGTATAATTAAGCTGAGGGGTGATAAAGATGAGTGAAGTACAAGAGTTAACAAAAACGAAAGAAAAACCATTATGGTATGTGGTTTTCACATACCATAATGCCGAAAAAAGAGTCGAAGAACATATAAACAGCCTGGCGAAGACAGAAAAATACGACGGGCTGATTATAAAAGCAGAGGTGCCAGTACAAAAGAGAACAGTATCCAGGAGAGGAAAAATAAAGGAGATTGAAGAGAAGATTTTTCCAGGATACGTTTTTGTAAAAGCTGTCATGACTCCAGAGGTCATGGCAGCAATTAGAAGAATAAACGGTGTTGCACACTTTGTAGGAGGCGGGAATGAGCCTGTTCCCATAACACCGGAAGAGGTAAAAAGAGCAAGAATACAGGACGACTTAAGTGAAGAATTCAAAGCCGGTGATACTGTCATGATAACAGATGGTCCATTTGAGAACTTCATTGGAAAAATTATCAAAATTGAGGGCAGAAAGATAAACATTGCTCTCAGTTTATTTGATAGAGAGATGGGGATAGATTTTTCACCTGAACAGATCATGAAAATACAATAACTGCAAGGAAGTGGTTAACATGATAGAAAACCTGCAGGAAATCAAAAACTGCACAATTGAAAAAATTATTTTCACATCAAACGACGGTTATACAGTTGCAGCTGTCCGAACAGAAGACAATAACTTTGTTGCAACCTTTCAGGGCAGTTACAAACAGGGACAGAAGCTGGATTTGATAGGAGAATGGTACGTCCATTCGAAATACGGCAGACAGTTCAGAGTTGTATTCGCAGAAATATCAAAAGACGCAGATGAGGACGATATAGAAATTTTTCTCCAAAGCATAAAAGGCATAGGCCCGGTAAGGGCAAGGAAAATAGTCGCAGCATTTAAAAAACATACCATACAGGTTATTGAAAAAAACCCCGAAAAGCTCAGAGAAATTGGGATACCACAGAAGGTAGTTGATTCAGTAAATGCTGAAATTACGCAGAACAAAGAGTTCAACGAAATAAAGCTTGAGCTTCTGCTTTTAGGATTTTCGCTGAACATGATAAAAAAGCTTTATGACCGCTACGGCAGTAATACACTCCTGCAGGTAAAAGCGAATCCCTACAAAATTGCAGAAGAAGTTGACGGAATAGGCTTTATTAAAGCCGATGAAATAGCCAGAAAATTTGGCATAGAGCAGGATAATGCCTACAGGATTCAGTCAGGCTTAAAATATACGCTGTACCTTGCCGAAACAGAAGGACACTTATACCTGCCGATTACAACACTGTGCAAAGCAGCATCGGAGAAGATTTTAAAAGTAGGGTACACAAAAGTTTTAGATCAGGCTCTGTATTTAACAGCTGCACAGGAGCTTTATGACGATGAAGGGAAAGTGTACCTGCCTAAAAATTTTTACAACGAAAAGTACATTGCTGAGAAAATTGCTAAGATGCTCAATGAAAAGCCCTGGAGAATAAACAACATTGATGAGCTTATCAAAGAAGCAGAGGCTGCAAAAAACATCAGATACAGTCCAAAACAGAAAGAAGCCATAAAAAAGGCGGTTGAAAACAACATATCCATCATAACTGGAGGGCCGGGCACAGGAAAAACGACGATTGTCAGCGCTCTTCTATATATTTTCCAAAAACAAGATAAGCTTGTGGCTTTAGCATCTCCAACAGGCAAAGCAGCAAAAAGGCTTGAAGAAGTAACAATCTACCCGGCAAAAACGATCCACAGACTGCTGGAGGCAAGGTTTGATAAAGAATTTAGGAGTGTAAGATTTTTTAGAAACGAAAATAATCCTCTTGATGAGGATGTTGTTATTATTGATGAATTCTCAATGGTTGACAATGAACTTGCTGCAAGTTTATTTAAAGCCTTGAGGAAAGATACAAAGCTTGTCATAATAGGAGACATGGATCAGCTTCCATCAGTAGGCGCAGGAAACGTCTTAAGAGACTTAATTGAGTCGGGTATAATACCTGTAACAAAACTTGACGTTATTTTCAGGCAGGGAGAAACGTCAGGGATAATCCTCAACTCGAAACTCATAAGAGAAGGGAAAATGGTGCGATTTAATAACAAAGATTTTATCTTTCATGAACTTGTAAAGCCTGAGCAGGTTGTAGATGAGTTTATAAAAGAACTTGAAAAAGGCAAAACACTTGATGATGTGCAGATTTTAACACCAATGAAAAAGACAGACATAGGGACGCTGGAGTTGAACAGGCTGATACAGGAACGAATAAATCCACCACATCCCCAGAAAGAGGAAATAGCATACGGCAGCAAAATATTCAGAGTTGGAGATAAAGTCATGCAGACTCAAAACAACTACGAAAAAGAAATCTTCAATGGCGACACGGGCTATGTAAAAAGAGCTTACAGAGACGAAGAAGGTCTAAGGCATGTTGTGATAGATTTTGATGGGCGAATAGTCGATCTGGTAGAGGAAGAGTTAAAAGAAATAATTCCTGCCTATGCAATCACAATCCATAAGTCGCAGGGCAGTGAGTACGATACTGTAATCGTGGTACTTGCAATGAACCACTACATCATGCTTAAAAGAAACCTTCTGTACACTGCTGTCACAAGAGCTAAAAACGTTGTTAAAATCTTTGGAGACATGCAGGCTATAAAAATAGCTATAAACACAATTGACAGCTCAAAGAGGTATACGGCTCTAAAGGAGAGATTGAAAAACGTGAAGGAGTATGCTGAAAGGGGAATTTTATATGCTCTGGAGATATAATCCAAATACAAAAATTGAACTGCGGAGGAAGTATCCTGTAACTCCCAGCGACTTCCCCCTTTCTGACATTGTAAAAACTATTTTTGAAAGCAAAAGCATTGCCATTTTTGGAGATTATGACGTTGATGGAATTTCATCTTCACTTATACTCAAAAATGCTTTAGATGTTCTGGGAATCCAGAACAAAATATTTTTACCGGAAAGAGAAGAGGGATACGGAATAAAACCTGAACACGTACAACAAATAAAAGCTGAAGGTTTTGATGCGGTTATTACTGTTGACAACGGTATAACAGCTTTTGAAGCAGCAAAAGCAGCCAGAGAAGCAGGGATTAAGCTGATTATAACAGATCACCACGAACCTCTAGCACATCTTCCTGATGCATATAAAATTTTTAATCCCAAGCTTTATAAAGACAAATATCAGGACTATGCAGGAGCAGGAGTGGCTTATCTAATTGCAAGGGAACTTTTGAGACAGAGAAATTTTTCAGTAACTCCTGCTATGATACAGCTTGCAGGTCTTGCTACTGTTGCCGATGTTGTACCTCTTGATGGCAACAACTGGTACATTGCAAGAAAAGGCCTTGAACTTATGAGGAAACAGCCCATAAAAGGCATAAAAGAAATATTAAGGACTGCAGGAAGAAATCACGAAAATCTTACAGGCTTTGATATAGGATGGATAATAGCTCCTCGAATTAATGCCACAGGGCGCTTAAAAAGCCCTAAAATGGGTTTGGAGCTTCTTCTTTACGGTACAAATGCTGAAGAAGTTGAACAATTGAACAGAAAGCGTTTAGAGCTTGTAAACCAGTATTTAAGTCGTATTGAAGACAGCGAAAACAAATTTTTAATATATGCCTTTAAAAACTGCCCCAGAGGTATAACAGGACTTATCGCAGGGCGTGCTGCTGAGAAATTTCAGAAGCCTGTAATGGTGAGCAGTATAGACAGCAGTGGTAAAGCAGTATCTTCAGCAAGAACTTACGGAGATTTTGATTTAATGGAGGCTTTTAAGTACGTATCTGAACATGTAGATATAACTTTTGGAGGACATAAATCAGCAGCAGGTGTTTCATACAGCATTAGAGATTTAAAAAGGATCCAAAACTTATTGAACAAATACACGGAAGAAAATCCGCCTAAAGAAGAGATAAGAGACCTGGATGGTGTTTTAACGAAAGTACCAGATTTAGAAGAGGTTATGGCTTTTGACAGCTTTGAGCCCTTTGGTTACAAAAATCCAGAGCCTGCTTTTTTACTGGAAGGCACAGTTACCGATGTGAGAGCAGATCAGGACTGGCAGCTGGTGATTGTAAACGGAGAATTTGGATTCTTTCTGGATAATACTTATAGAAAGGGCGATAAAATAAAATTCATTGTAAGTCCGTATATAAAAAACGGTTATGTTAAGCTTTGGGTGCTGGATGAGAAGCCTACAATTATAGATGAATAAAAACGAGAAAATCATCTTTGCTTTTACATTTATCAGAAACTATCAGTTACTGTCGTTGATGAAGAAAGGAGTATTTAATATAAAAGGAGCGTTCAATATGTATATTTTTAGAAAACTCATAAAAGATGAAAGAGGAGTAGCAGAAGCAGCAATGGCAATGGCAACTCTTATAATAGTACTTCTTATAATAATGCTATACAGTTCATATATGGACAATAAAATGTTTGGAAATGATAGATATTACACGATAAAAAGATATATAATTTCTTTGGAAGACAATTTAGCTCTTTCAGATTCAACGTTTGTATTAGGAATAGGTAACATAGATCAAAATATGTACTACTTTGTCAGAGTAATTAAGTCTGAAAATCCATTAACAACCGTTGTTTATAAACTTGATGCTTCAGAATGGGACTTGATTGAAAAAGACAATCTTGATAGACCTTATTTATACCAAAAAATAGAGAAACATTACGATCTGCTTGCCGGAGGAATAGTAGAAAAACCAATAGAACAGTATATTGTGGTTCCTAAAGGAACAATCAAAAAGACTTTTAACAGCGATTTAAATTAGCAAGAAGAAAATATTTTTAAAAAATTTAAGAAGGGGAGATTTTTATGGAATATGCAGGATTCTGGAGAAGAGCAGCTGCTTTTCTACTTGATAATGTGGTGTTGTTTCTTCTAGGTATAGTATTAGGCGCTACTGCATATCTTTTTTTGACGGTGTAGATGAAAATATTTTAGATATCTTTTTAAGTATTCTTGGTATAGTTATATCATGGCTTTACTTTACAATTTTGGAATCATCTGAACTCCAGGCAACAATAGGGAAAAGAATTATGAAGACAAAAGTTGTAGATATGAATGGTAACAGAATTTCTTTTGGTAAAGCAAATATAAGGTACTGGAGTAAATTAATATCTGCTGTTGTATTATTGATTGGCTACATTATGATTGCTTTCACACCCAAAAAACAAGGTCTTCATGACATGATTGCCGGCACTCTAGTTATAAAAGACACACAAATTTGAGAGAAGAATAAAAAAGGTATAATATAGTTTTTAATTTGTTTGTAGTAAAACAAGACAAAAATACAAAAGGAGCGTGAGCATGTGCAGAAGGGCGGGGCACTGGAAGAACTTGTAGAAAATCTTGCAGTACAGTTAAGATTGTCTGGGCAGGGAATTCTCTTAAAGCAGAACGTTCTTTGGGTCAATCATGGAGGCAGAGTCTTCCCCAAGAAAGGTGCTCCCGTAGATTTTTTAGGGGTCATAAAAGGCATCCCTATTGCAATAGAATGCAAAGAAACAGCTTCAGACAGGATACAATTTACAGAATCTCACTTCTCTGAAAAAGAGAAAGCTTTTCTTTCGGACTTTGAAAAAGCCGGCGGAAGGGCTTTTTTAATTTTTGCTTTTTGGAAGCATAACTCTATTTATATTATTCCATACAGAAAGTTTATTCAGTACGATAAAAAAACTATAACTAATGAAACAGCTAGAAAACTGGGAAAGAAGGTTGGTATGGGAACTATGGAATTTGTCAAAATAGTTGTAGGGCAATAGATAGGAACAGGCGTTAAGCCTGTTTTTTTTATTTCAAGCGGGGTGATGATATGTGAACAGCGTACTAACCAAAGAAAAAACCGATGAATTTGAACTTTTTGAACGGCTCAGAAATGGAGACAAAAAGGCCAGAGATGAAATAGTTGAAAAAAACATAGGACTTGTTGTAAGTATTGCTGCTAATTTTTCAAAGGCTTATGGAGTAGAGCTGGATGATTTAATACAGGAAGGATTTATAGGCCTGCTTGCAGCGATAGAAGGTTTCGACCATACAAAGGGTTATAGATTTTCTACTTATGCAGTTTTTTACATAAAGCAGAAAATCCAGCGCTATATATGGGGACGTTCCAGAACAATACATTTGCCTGTAAAAACCTATCAAAAGCTTAATCAGGTGTTGTCGGCTCAGCTAAAGCTTGAGCAGGTTAAAGGAGAAGCTTTTCCGGAAGAAATTGCTGAAGAAACAGGGATAAAAACAGAAGAAGTCGTAAATCTATTAAGCTTAAAAAATCCTACAGTAAGTTTAAATCAGCAGCTGTATGAAAATGATAATACGGAACTGATAGATGTTATTCTGGATGAGCAAAGCGAAAATGAAATTGATAGAAATTATTCGTTAGAAGAGTTAAGAAAAATCTTAAAGGAATGTTTGGAGGTCCTACCTGAAAAAGAGCGCAGCGTTCTGGAAATGCGTTACGGCTTAAACGGAACACCTATGACACTAAAACAAATAGCAGAAATTCTCAACATTTCCAAACAGCGTGCAGGACAGATCGAAAAAAGAGCTCTGCAGAGGTTGAGAAATAGCAGAAAAATTAGAAATGCCTTACTGGATTTTTTATATAACTAAAATTCAAAAAGGGAGATGATAGATATGTATCAGTTTGCAGCAGGACTTGGAACAGGCCTTTTCATCGGTCTAATGTTCGGGATAGGTTTTATGTGGTATCTTAACTATTACAGTAATCTCAAAGAAAAATAAAATTAAATGGAGGATTTTTATGGAAAAAGCTGCGCTTTATATTGCTGTTCTGTTAACATTTTTCGCTGTTCGTTTTGGAACTGATGTATTTTATTCCCCGTATATTCCCCACAAATTGATTCTTATTTCACTTTATATTTGGATAATAGTTGTCGGATGGCTTTTTTATTTTATGATAAGGAAATAAGCTTAAAAAATATTTTTGAAACAGGCCAAAAGCCTGCATTTTTATTTTTAAGGAGGTGATGGAAAATGCCACAACCCCCCATTCAACCTGCAAACATTCGTCCGGTAACACCTCAGGAATTTGCTGTAAAAGTTGCACATGCGCTTTCTGTACTGACACAGGTAATCGGCAGTATTATTATGCCTCTTGCAGGATTTATATTTACAGTGTCAATCATAATGTTCATACTTGGTAGCATATTTCATGCATCCACTTTAAGACGTGCAGGTGCAGGAGGCATGATAGGCACTGCTGTGGGAGTGCTTTTGTATTATGCAATTCCAACAATATTTGGCGTGCTTCAGGTTGTAAGTCAGTCATTTAAATAATACTTTCAGGAAGGAGTGAGAATATCTATGCATAAAAAAATAAAAGCATTTTTTGCTTCTGTTACTGCTTTTATGTACTCTCTGATGGCTGCTGCATATGCAGGTTCTGGTAATAATATTACAGCTGTGGATACAAGCGGAATAAAAAACTTCATCTGGAACATTGTTAATGCACTTATGGATGTTGCAGTAGTTGTCGCAGTAGGGTTTATTGCATGGAACGGTTACAAGATAATGGCAAGCTCCACAAACCCTGCAAGGCGGTCTGAGGCCATGACAGGACTTCTCTGGTCTATTCTTGGAGCTATTGTTGCGCTTGGGGCAAAGTGGTTTGTAGGAGTTGCTTTAGGATTTAAACCGCAGTAATATAGTAACAAAAACGCAAAACCTGAAACAAATACAAGATAATAGCAAATTCCACCAAAAAACAAGGGCTGTTGCAGAAGCAGCCCTTATTTTTTTATAGAAAGGGAAGAAAAGAAAATAACAAATTAATTAAACTACATTTGATAGAGGAGTGATGCAAATGAGAATGTACCCGGTACCTTTAGACTTAATGAAGGAAGATAAAATTTTTGGCGGAAAGCTCTCATTAAGGCAGTTTATTATTCTCATAATAGGCATAGGTTTAGGAATAGCTGTATTTATAGAGATGTACAGATACTTCAATATAAGAATTGCAGCAATTCCGGGAGTTTTATTTGCACTTTTAGGCTTTTTTGGAGCAAACTTTGATAAAGACGGCATGACGCTTGATAAGTACATTTCTTACAGTATTCAATTTTACCTTCAGGAAAAAAAGTATGCATGGAAAGGAAGTGCAGAAATTGAAGAGAACCAGTGAATTTCTGGACATAGAAGACATAAAAGATGACCTTATCATTTTAAAAGGCCACAGGTACAGAGCAGTAATTACATCCGATCCGGTAAACTTTGCTCTGCTTACTCCTGCAGAGCAGAACGCTTTAGAAGACGCTTTTGGTTCAATGCTTCTTTCTATAACCTTTCCTATACAGATACTTTCTTTAACACAAAGAGTTAACTTAAAAGACTCAATCCAGGCCTTTAGAGCCAACAGGCACAGAATGCCTGAATCAATGCTGAGGTACGAATATGAGCTTGAAAGGTTTTTATCCTACTATGCAGAAAACACAATGATAAACCAGAATTATCTCATAATAACCTACGATGACAAAGAAAATAACTATGCAAAAGCGAGAGGGGAAATGTCAAGAAGAATACAGATAGTTATGGACGGCTTAATGAAGTGTGGTTTAAATCCAAGGCTTTTAAACACAAATGAGCTTATAGACTTAATACATGAAGTTTTAAATCCCGGAACAAAAATTACTGCTTCTACTCTTATTGAAAACGGCGCACTAAGCTTTATGAAAGAGGGTGTTGAGCTTGAAATTCAGCCTGTTTAAGAAAAGAGATACTGAAAAAGCTGATGAACAAGCTTTACAAAAAGATAATAATCTAAAAAAGAAAAAACAAAAAACTGAAAAGCAAAAAGAAAATAATTTCCATGATCCTTTCAATCATGTTTCAGATATAAAGCAGATAATAGCTTCAGACGGAATATATGTAGATAGAAACTACATGCAAATTAACGACAAATACGTTAGAATTTACTATTTTACGGACTATCCTGCATCGGTAAATATCGGCTGGCTTGAGGACTTAAAACTGTTTTCAAATGCAAACATTTCAATACATGTTTACCCCGAAACCAACGCAAATGCAGTGAAAAGGCTGACAACCAAAATAACCCAGCTTCAATCACAGCTCATGCTTGACGAAGAGGAAGGGAATATTGCAGAGCTGGGAATACTCCAGAGAGCATCAGAAAGCCTTGAGGCACTGCGTGAAAATATCCAGATGAATCGGGATAAGCTTTTTTATGTAACAATTGTCATAGCAGTATACGGAGACAGTCTGGCAGAGCTTGAGCACAATTCAAAAACTCTTGAAGAAGTTCTGGCAAGCAAATCCATAAAAGCACGTTCAGCAATATTCAGGCAGGAACAGGGCTTTAAAAGCCTTGTACCGACAGCCGAAAACTACCTAGCAGACTCATCAAGGAACTTCAATGTAGGAGCAGCTATTTCCCTATTTCCATTTGCATCACCGGAATATTCGCACAGGCAGGGTATACCTGTTGGGATAAATCTTTTTACAGGATCTCCAGTTATATTTGATCCATTTATAGGGCCTCCTGTACTGCCCAATGCAAACATAGCCGTATTCGCACAGGCAGGTGCAGGCAAATCCTTTATGATGAAACTGCTGGCTTTAAGAAGCGCTCTTTTAGGAGTCAGAACGGTTTTTATAGATCCGGAGGGAGAGTATAAACCTGTTGTAGACAGAGTTGGGGGTGTTCATATAAAACTTGAACCTAACTGCAAGCACATTATAAATCCTTTTGATATAGAAGTAGATGTTGACGATGAAGGCATAGAATTTATAGATCTTCTGCAGAAGGCAAACGAAATAAAAGGGCTTGTAAGCATGATAATAGAGAAAATCAGCAAAACCCCGCTTACTGCCTATGAGCTTTCACTAATAGAAGAAACAATACTTGAAGAGTACAGAGCACGTGGAATAACAAGGAATCCAGAGAGCCTGTACGAACAGAGCACTCAAGAAATAGATGGGAAATACTATATAGGTACACGTCAAAAGCAGATGCCGACTCTTTCATCCTTTACAAAGAGGCTCAGCGAAAAGCCGGGTGGTGAAAAACTTGCACAGATTCTAAAACCTTACCTAAAAGGCGGTACAATGGGGCTTTTTGACGGGCAGTCCAATGTTGACTTAAAGGATGCTTTATTAATCTCTTTTGACGTATCGGGAATTATGGATGAATTTTTAAAGACGTATGCATTGTATGTAGTAACCAACTGGGTATGGGAGAAATTTGTAAAAAAGAACATAAAGCAGAAAAAATTTGTCATAGTTGATGAAGCCTGGATGTTCATGAAGTATGAGCATACTGCAAATTTCCTTGAGAACCTTGCAAGGAGAGCAAGAAAAAGAAATACGTCTCTTACAATTGCCTCACAAAGCTTTATGGAGTTTGCAAACTCACAGCAGGGACGTGCTGTTTTAACAAACGCAGCAACAGTTTTTCTCTTAAGACAGTCTCCAACAGATATAGACGCAGTGCAGGAAGTATTTCACCTCTCAAAAGGAGAAAGAGAATTTCTTTTATCTTCGGGCATAGGTGAAGCTCTATTGAAGGCAGGAAGAAACAGTACTGTTATAAAGGTGGTGGCATCTGATTATGAAAAAGAATTTATATCAACGAATCCGAACGAACAAACCTAAAATATTCTGGATTCTGCTTTTTGCTTTTTTAATTATTCCTGCTTTTGCTTTTGCCAATACTTTTATTGAGCGCATACTGGCAGCACCTTTTAACGGTCTTGTGGGTGCAGCAAAAATGTTGGGCTTCAAAACTATAGATGAGCTGGTTTTTTACCTGCCAAACACCACAACAGCGCCTTTCACTCAGAACGAATGGGACATTGCCATGAAATGGTATCATGTAGTTGAAATTGCAACAGGCGGGCTTGCAGTAGTGTCAATGATCGTAGCAGGAATGAGGCTTATGGCAGCAGGAGCTAATCCTTCAAAGAGAGCCGATGCAATGCAGAAAATGGGCTTAACTGTTTTGGCATATGCTGTCATATGGTTTCTGCCTCTGCTCTCTCAGCTTGTCTTTATGGGTAATGCCTATCTGACAGAGCTTTTTAAGAACCTCCTATCAGCATACGGCGGAGGGAAATTTGCTCAAACCGGATGGGATTTTATTGAAAGCATACAGACAAACAGCATACTGACAACGGCACTTGTAAAAGCTGCTTTTGTAGGGCTTATGATATACTTTAACATCCTGTACACAATAAGAAAATTCGTATTAATTTCCATGTTTGTTGTTGTTCCCATAGCTGTGTGGGGCTGGGGCATATCAGGCTACAGCGGTGGTTTAAGTTTGGTTGTCAGTGAAATAGTTTCAAATGCCTTCATGCAGTCTTCTCACGCTTTGGTTTTGTCTCTTTACGCTGTTTTAGTTTCACCCGGCATATCTTCAGATTTTTCTACCTGGTGGGCACAGCTTTTTGGCTTAATTGCACTTATACCAACAGCAGCAGTTTTGAGACAGCTTTTTCTTGACTTTGTCAGTTTGAAACCCAAAAGGCTTGGGAATACAGGTATTGACAAAAAATGGGCCTGAAATTTGTCACTACATTACTTTCTCATGCTAATTAATTCCATGCCTTCCTCATATGTAATGAAATTTTTTGGTGCTTTTATTTTCATCACCTTCAATATGTCTTCAGCTTCCTCCTCTATCTTTTGTTTAATTAAATATTTCTTCCCATTTATCTCTATCTCCACAAAATTCATTGAACCTATCGCTTCTTTTATTCTATCACTGCTTAATTCTTTCCACTTAGCCCTCAAGCTGTATTCTAAAGTTCTTTCCAGTAAAAATGCTAAATAGCACACAACAAAATGCCCTCTTATCCTTTTTTCCGTCCAGTGAAATATTGGTCTTACCTTAAGACAACTTTTCATTACTCTGAAAGACTGCTCTATCTTCCATAAATCATGATATGCATTCAAAACTTCTGTCACACTCATTTCTTTCTTGCTGGTCTGAATTGCATAAAAACCGTCAAATTTCTCATCTCTCTTTATTGCTTCTTCATCCAGTACATATTCTTCTGATTCGGAAATGCGTCTTAAATATTTCCTTCCTCCTCTCTTTTCTGCTGCCCTTACATTGCCGGGCCTTTCTAAAAGTTCTTTCGCTTTTTCTACTAGCCTTTGCCTGTCTTCTTTATCTTTTTTGGCCCTCTTGCTTGAATAGGTTATTATTAGATTCTCAGGTATCTTGAATATTTCCCCTTCTCCCGTTTTGATAATATTCTCTCTTTCTATGACCTTGAATCTAAACTCTTCACCAAATATTTCTCTGTCAAATCTCCACTTTTTCTCCTCAAGAACTTGATACCCCTCTTCATCAAATACTCTATCTAAAATCTCTTTACTCATGTTTTTCAGTCTGCTTGCCACAATGTAGTCGTATCCCGCTTCTTTTATCAGCTTTAAATTAAGTTTACTGTTAAGACCTTTGTCCGCTACTATTATTACCTGGTCTATGCAAAATTTATCTTTCAGTTTCCTTAAAACCTCTATCATGGTCTTGCTGTCAACAGTGTCTCCAGGAAATAGTTCATATCCAACTGGTCTTCCTTCTTTATCTACAAGCATGCCCATTACCACTTGTACCTCATTTACCTTGTTATCCTTGCTAAATCCAAAATCCCTTAAATCATCTTGCTTAATACTTTCAAAGTAAAATGTTGTCACATCATAAAAAACAACATCAACTACCATGTTAAATAAATCTCTATTCTTGTGATAAAGGTATAGCTCTAAATCCTCTTTTATCTGGGCCAGAATATCTAATCCCCTGTACAGCTGATTTAAATCAATATCTTCTTCAAATCCAAAGTATCTGTTTTTGCGGTAGTACGTCTGAAGTTTGCTTACTGGCTGAATTAATCTTTGTACTGTCATCAAAAATGCTACTTTATCAATGTCAAACTTTATCCTGGAATTTTGAGAAATATACTGTTTGAGAAATCTATCTATTTCAAGCTCTTCCCAAAGTTTTCTATACACAATATATCCCCAGTTTTTAATAATCCCTTCTGAAACATCTTCTGGAAAAAGCTTGATGGAACCTGTTTCTTCACTGGAGCTTAAAAATATTTTTTGCAATTTATCTACAAGATTAATGAAAGAGGGATCATTTTTGAGTTCATCAATTCTACCGAGATTAAACAAGACTTTTTGCTTTATTTTACCATTTTCGCGATAATTATGGACAATTTTGGCATACTCATAGCCACCAGCTTTAGTTATTTTGAGAAACATACGGCATCACCTTTATGTTAGTTTATTACATTATACTACAAAAAGTGAATATAGTCAAGTATTATGGCAATAATTAGGAGTAAAATTGTCCCTACAGTTTTGAAAAATTTTTTAACCCTAAAAACAAAAAACCCTTGAAAATCAAGGGTCTGATATTTTTTACCAGCCTAAAAATGACCTCCAACTGACAAAGTCAAGGGCACAGCTTTTTGGCTTAATTGCACTTATACCAACAGCAGCAGTTTTGAGACAGCTTTTTATGGGCTTTTTGAGATGGCTTGGTGTCAATGAAGAGTTTTACGCCGGACTTGCTATGAGCGGACTGGCAGGCATGGCGTCCATTGTTTCCCTTGCAGGGAAAGGATTCGCAAGGAGAAGAAGTGCAGGTTTTCAAAGCACTGCAAGAGAAAGAAGAAGTGACAGCACAGGGACCGGTGGAAGTGGAGGAAGCAGCGGAGGTGGCAGCAGCCCGTTTGGAGGTCAGGAGGCAGAAGCTGAAAATTCCGCACTTTTCAGCTTAAGAAGAAGTTCAGAGAGCACTGTTCCTCCTCCTGCAGAAGGAGATGTGTCAAACACAGGTGTGTATCCTACATCTCAGACAACAGTACCGCAGTATTCTTCTTATAGAAAGAGTGCCCCAATCATTAGAAAACTGGCCCAAAGAGATGTTCCAGGTGAAAGGTATCAAAAAGTGCTTTCTGCTGCACAAAAGACAGGGGGTGTCTTTGGTGGAATTGGATATGCAGCAGGCTCAATAGTAGGAGGGGCTATGGGTCTTGCACTGGGCGGAAGTGCAGTCAGGGACTTTGGGACAATAGGAGGAGGAATAGCAGGAGCTTTAGGCAGAGCAGGTGGAAGCTTTTTGGGCACAGTAGGAGGACTGGGATATCAAACTGCAAGCTACAGATATGCAACGGATGATCCCAATAAGCTGTATGTTGATGAAAAAGGCAATGGACTAATAAAAGGAGTGAAACTTGAAGATGGAACTTTAAAGTACTACATGCCTGATGATGAAGGATATGACAGTATTGAACCTGTTCAAACCTTTAGAACAGAAGTTGAAGCACAGGAGCACGGATATACTCCGTACAGAAGGGCAGGCTTTGGAGACAGAATAAAAAACATAACAGGGAGTGAGCATAAAGCGGATGCGGTAGGGAAAATAGCCGGTACGGTTGTGCTTTCTCCTTTTGGAGCAAAAGCAGCAGAAGCAGGAGGAAAAGCCGGAGAAGTGACTGTAAAAGGTATAAGAAAAGGTTATGAATGGATTAAAAATGTGTCAAAAAACCCTGATGAATTCAGATGGAAGTAGCAGGGGAATATTTCCTCTGCTATTTTTGTTGGGGTGATTGTGTTGGGTGAGTATTTAAAGAATTATCTAAAAAGAGCTGCAAAAAGACGTATACTTCATTTTCTTGTAAGAAACCCTTATTTTTGGATGGTAGCAGGCTTTTTAATTCTTATTTCTTTCGGCGTAATTATCACTTTGGGGATTTTTGGTGCTGCATATGGAGATGATACTATTTCAGCCAATACCCAAACAGCCAAAAATATAGTATCTTCTTTAAATCCCCCTGTTATATCTTCTGATAAAATGGAAGAGCAGTTTTTTCTTCCATGGGCAGTACCTTATGCTCTTCAGCTTTATGCAAGGGACTGGGATGACACTCTTGATAAGGACATGGTAGCGAACATAACCAAAGACCTTAATCCTGTTTTTACGTACTTTGATTATGATGAAGTAACTCAGGTTTGGGAAAGTGTTAAGGATAAAGATGGGAACTGGCAGACAAAGTATTACGAAATAAGAACACCAAGAAAGTATATCTCTCAAGTGAATACCTATGCAGGAATATATGTAATACATTACAAAGAATTTACCAGTGAAAACTTTACAAAAGGAACAGATTACAGTAAACACACAATAACTCATTATATAGCAAAAACAGGAATAGATTTCTACCCCGACTGGACAAGGCTGGATGCTGCAATTACAAAATATGCTTATGTTAACACCACAACAAACAACTTCAATGTACAGGAATTTCCTGTTAAGGGCGGAAAGATAATAAAGCCTTTTGATGGGAACTATCCTGTAACATCACCTTTTGGCATGAGAGAGAATCCTGAAAATCCTGGCAGCAGGGAATTTCATCCGGGAATAGACTTTGGACTTCCTTCCGGAACACCTGTAAAAGCAGCAGCTGATGGTGTTGTCGTTCTTGCCGGAGAATACGGAGGATACGGAAAAGCAGTTATCATAAAGCATACAGACGGCCTGTCAACGGTTTATGGGCATCTTTCCGAAATAAAAGTGGGAGAAGGGAAAGAAGTGAAGCAGGGAGAAGTTATAGGCTTGTCTGGAAATACGGGACGCTCAACAGGTTCACACCTTCATTTTGAAATAAGGAAAGACAGCCAGCCTGTTGATCCACTACAGTACCTTTCCGGTACTCTGGTGCTGTCAGATGGAACAGTTTACTATGTTTCAGAAATTGACAGAAAAATGCTTTTAGAAACTGCAGCTTCGTTTATGGAAAACAAAGAAAGCATTGATTGGCTGCTTGATAGTTCAGACTACTCAATGGGGGAAGGGGTACCTCCATGGCAGAAATATGATGTAAAGCCGGGTGAAATACCAAACGAACTGATTCCTGTGTTTAAAACAGCCGGAGAAAAATACGGAATACCATGGACTGTACTTGCAGCAGTAGCTTACAGAGAATCAAGCTTTAATCCAAACGCTGTTGGACCTTATCTGCCTGACTACAATACATCTGCTGTTGGAATGATGCAGTTTTTACCCGAAACGTTCAGTGAGTATGGTGTTGACGGCAATGGTGACGGCATAATAAGCCCTTTTGATCCTTCCGATGCAGTTTACACCGCTGCACACTACTTAAGTGCAAATTACAACCTGTACAAGAAAAAAGGCTACAGTGATATAGACGCATTAAGAAAGGCTGTATGGCACTACAACCACGCATGGTGGTACGTGGATCAGGTAATGTCAATTGCTGAAAAGTACAAAGAAAGATATATTGACAATATTAATAAATAGGTGTATAATCTATGTAAGAAGTTAGAAAAAATTTTGCAAGAAAGCCGGTGTTTTGTATGAGGAGAACCAATTTGTTTGATAATTTGATGTTTATAGTAACCATTTTATCTTTTCCTTTTTTGTTCGTATATGTTGCAGGGAAAGAGCTTTTTAAAAAAGCTGCTTATGTTATAGCAGGTTTTTTCGGTGCTTTACTTGGTATACTCCTCTTAACTACAAGTTTCATAGCTTTGTTTGGAGACACAAAAGAAGCTTTAAAACTGATGACTGATTTTGTAGTAAACCTAAAAGGATTTATCCTTATTGAGCTGCCTCAGGACATACCGGTGTGGGCAAATAAGTTCATAAACTACCTGCACATGCATCCTTTTGCAAAGAGTTTGCTGATAATGTGGCTGATAGGCTTTTTAATTCAGACCTTTTTCAACCTGTTAGGCCGGTATGGACAGTCCTTTTACGTAAGAAAAGCAAGGGATATAAGTGCAAATCAGCAGCAGAACAATGTACCACCTCAGGAATACGATCCAACAGGAGGTTTTACAAAGGCTCATTTTGATGCATACTTTCCTGAAGGCTGGCAGGAAAGGCGCCAGAGCTTTTTCAATCAGGTAAGAGAAGCAAAAGAAGCCGTGCAAAAAAGAGTAAAAAAGAAGTAGAGGTGGTTAAAATGGATGACATAGAAGCTGCTTTTTTCTATAAACTGCTTGAAAGAATAAAACAGCTTGAACCCTCCGGTAAGAAGGAAAAGCTCCTGATAAAAGCTCTTGTTATATCCGAAATGGCAGGACTGGGGTACTCTAAAGAAATAGTAGATAAACTTGTAGAAAACAGAAAAGAAATGGAGAAAAGATTCACATACAACAGAGCTGTATAAAAACCACAAGCCTTTAAAAGCCCTACAATCAAAGTTATTTCCTCAAAGCATAATTTAATATGTTATTACACTCTAAAAAAGCTTTAAAAGCCTTTTAAAGCCGTCTGCGGGAGTGTTCAAAAATGGTGTTCATATGCACAGGTATAGAAAAACTTGATGAACTGCTAAAACACAAATTAAAAGAAAACGGAATAGAATCAGAGATAGTCTTTTATGCAGACTACCTTTTGGAAGAAAAGAGCAGGAATTTGTACGATACGGTTATTCTGGCGCCTCATGAAGACATAAAACTTCCTTTCAAGGACTTCCTCTTTGCTTTGAGGCAGAAAGATAAAAGAGTAATACTTCTTGCAGGAGAGAAAGAAAACAACAAACATCTTGGTTATGCGCTGGCCCTCGGCATATACGATATTGTATTTGATCCGGTAACCCCTGAAAAAGTTGTAAATGCCGTAAAAAATCCTGCAAAATTTTCAGATGTGCAGCAGTATTTTCTCGGCTTAAAAGAAAAGGTAAGCTTTTCTGGAGAAGCTGTAAAAGAACCTGCTGTAACTTCAGCAGCAGAATCTGACAGAACAAAAGAAGAGGCTGCCTTAAATCAAATAAAGGGCATAATGAAACTTCTGGGGCAGAAAGTAACAAAAGATGACATAAATGAAGCTCTTGTTGAGCTTGAAGATGCTGTAATAAGGTTACTTTTTTGAGAAAAATGTGATAAAATTTCTAGTGGAGGTGTTATTTTAAATGAAAAAATTTTTATCTTTTATGCTGGTTTTAGCTCTTATACTAGGAGCTTCAGTGCCTGCACTTGCAGCAGACTTTTACGGGGTGCTTGATTTTTACAAGTACACAGAGCCTGACGGGCCTTTTTACTGGGCAATGCCCGATTTAGAGCTAGCCGTAGCAGCAGAAATAGTGAGAGGCTATCCTGCAGATCCTCCAACTGCAATAAGAGATTACCAAATGACAGGTAAAGTTGTTTGTAAAGTATTAGGTCCGTTAATGCCTGAAAATACATTAACAAGAGCAGAATTTGCAGCAATGCTTTCAAGGGCACTGGGACTTGATCAAACAGCGCCTCAGAATCCGTTTAAAGATGTAAAAAGTGATGCATGGTACTATAAACCCATAATGCAGCTTGTAAATAAAAATATAATCCCTCTGGATTATTACAATGGTACTTTTAATCCGAACGGAAACATAACAAGGAAAGAAATAGCAATATGGCTTTCAAATGCAGCAGTATCATATCAAATACCTTTAGCAAACGTGCCGTTGAATTTCAAAGATTATTCAAATAATGATCCGTATTCAGCAGCAATTTCCAACGCAGTAGGATTGAAAATACTGAGAGGTTATGATGACGGCACGTTCAGGCCAAACGCATATGCAAACAGAGCAGAAGCGGTTGTAATGCTTATGAGGCTTATGAGGCTTTTACCAAGCGACCTGACAGAGCAGGAAGCAATAAATGTAATATCACATGCGGAGCAGGCTTTTGCAAAGCTTTCACAGGCATGGATACCAACAAATTTTTATAAACTGCCTGATGGGACGTATGCCGATGTAGGACCTAAACCAAATCCAATTTTTGCACAGGCACTGCAGGAGTACCAGCAGGAAGCCCAAGATTACGTAACAGAATATAATTTATATCCATGGACAGAGCCAACGGTTATAAAAGACGGTATACATTATAACGAATATGGTGGGCTTGTTACAAAAGACGGCTTTTTACCGAACATGGATAAGTACTTCTACAAAGGAACCAAAATGGGCGTATGGGACACAGACGGACATAAAGGACCCACTATTGGCGGAGCTTTTGGAAATAGAAACGAATACGGCGTAGTAGACAGTATTTTGTTAAGAGGCGGTAATCTCTCAGATGGAACTTATGTATATCCTTTAGGTGCCATCTGGATAAAACCTGATTCATATAAAGTCATAAAAATATCAACAATGGGTAATATTGCAAGTGTATATTATTCTGTAACTCAAAAAACTGACAGACCTAATGATCCCGGAACATGGGGAACAGTTTATGCTCATGCATTACTTGTCAAACAGGGTGGAAAATGGAAACTCGCAGCATACGATGGTGTATACAACCCTGTAACGCAGAAATGGGATTTAGAGTGGATAGACACAATAAGGGACAGGCTTTAAAAATGTCTGTCCCTTTCTTTTTAAGTGTGGTATAATTGTGGTAAGAGATAATGGAGGGAGAAATTGTGGGAAAATACGATATAACGTTAAAAGATATGTTTTCTGATTTAACAGACGATATATTAAGCTATTTTTTGGGGATACAGCACACTAAAATAGAGGAACTTAACGTGGAGTTTCCAAGGGTTGAAATGAGAGAAAGCGATATGATCTTTAAGTGTATTACAAAAGAGGGAAACACCATTGCCGTACATATAGAATTCCAGTCAGATAATGACAGAGAAATGCCTTACAGAATGTTAAGGTACGCTGTTGAAATAATGGAGAAACATGAATTAGTTCCCTATCAGGTTGTTGTGTACATAGGTGAAAACAACTTAAATATGGCCGATGGAGTGAATTTTGACTTTGGAGAGGAAAATTTTTTGAAGTACAGGTACAAGATAATAGATGTGGGGGAAATAAAATTTAATGAGATAACACAAACTAACTATTATGAACTGTTCACGCTGCTTCCTTTGATGGACAAAGAAAGGAGAAAAAAAGAAAAAGAACTTTATCTGAAAGAATGCGTAGAGATGATAAAAAAGATTCCTCTGGAACAGGAAAGAAAGAGAGAAGTGGCTGCAAGAGCCAGAATACTTGCAGAGCTGGTGTATGAAGAGGAAATTATTGATAAGACGTTTGCGGAGGTGATAAAAATGCTAAATTTAGAGAAGTCAGCAACTTTTAGAAGGTTGATAGAAGAAGGAAGAAAAGAAGGGATAGAAGAAGGGAGAAAAGAAGGGGAAAAAGAAGCTAAAATAACAATAGCGAAAGAGCTTTTAAAAGAAGGTATGGACATTGCTAAAGTAGCTAAAGTTACAGGGCTTTCTATTGATGAGATAAAGAAGCTGTTAAATTAAAGTGGTGATAAAGATGTTAAATTTAGAGAAGTCAGCAACTTTTAGAAGGTTGATAGAAGAAGGGAGAAAAGAAGGAGAGAAAGAAGCAAAACTAGCTATAGCTAAGAATTTATTAAAAGAAGGAATGGATATCGACGAAATTGCAGAAATAACTAAACTTCCCAAAGAAGAAATAGAAAAATTGTTAAATTAAATAAAAATTGGCAAGAAGGGGATAGGTAACAAAAACCTATCCTTTTTTTATTTAATAAAAAGTTTTTTATGGGAGGTGAGCTTTTTTGAAGAAAATTGCAGCAGCAGTTTTAATTATTTTCCTGCTTTCCTGTGTTGTGCCGGTGTACGCTGACTATGTAATGGATGACGGTACAAAAGTGCACTGGCTGGGAGGCAATCAGATAGAGGTTACCAATCCGGATGGAACAAAATATGTAACAACAGGAATAATGACAGATAACGGTCATCTTATACCACCGGAGAAGGTAGCTTCAAGCGGTGGAAAACTAAGTGCATCAATTACAACCGATACCGGGCAGAGAGATACAATTTCAGTATCTCCGGGCTATTCGGTGAACGGTACCAACTACTACTATAACGGCACTTCCAACTCTCTGATAGCAGTATCAAACGGTCAGGTATCTACAGTTGATGCTGTGCGCATGGGTGACAGAGTTGTTGCAACATCTCTCTTAAATGACAGCAACACGAAGCAGGCTCTTTTAGATGCAATAAATGCAACAGGCGGATTTTTTAACTACAGCGGAAGCACCTACAGCGGATATAACAGCAGTGGAAGCGGCGGACAAAATGGAGGTAGTCGAACTAATGCGGACAACTCCACAATGTTAGGCAATGCAGCCATAATAGGTGACATGCGCACAGTAAGAATAGTAAAACCGGATGGTTCAGAAATGCTTGTAAACGGGGTAGAATTTCAGGGAGGCTGGGCAGGCGATGGAGCGTATGTAGTGCCGTACAAAAGTTTAACTCAAGATCAGATTGACTACTTAAAGCAGGCAGGTTTCATGTATGATGAAAAGACAGGGGTATTTATTTTGCAGTTTACCAAAAAGACAGCTCAGTACGCAAACAACTGGGACTGGAAGCCCAGAACAGGGAAGGTTATAACAGGGGATCCGGCAATAGATGAAGCAATAGCTGCAATTTTAGAAGAACATGGTATCAATGTGCCGGATAAGGTAGTAGGAACTTTAGACAAAAACGCTCCTGTAATGGTAACATTAAAAAAATACTATGAGCAGTTGGCTAATTACTTTGGTTCAGACGCTTTTAAAAGTCCAGGAGATGCAGCTATTTTCCTTGATCAATTCACTAACTACCAAGATTTTGTAAATGAAGTTTTAAACTACGCAACACATTCAGGTATAGCAACATTCAGAATACCTGGTGACAATCCTGATGGAACATCTCCAACACCTCCGGCACAAAACAACAATCCGCCTGCAGTAAGCACACAGCCTTCCGGCAGCAGTACAGCAGCTTCCAATAATACACCTCCGGTAAGGCAGGCTACTGCTGATTGTGTACATGCAACCATAACAATAAACAAGACACCCAATTTTGTATTTACAAAATGGCATACAGATGAAAAAGGTTATCCTGCGTACATGGATATAACAATTAAGTGGAAGAACGTAGAAATAGGTTCAATTATAGACACCCCGACAGGGCCAAGGGAGTTCAGGACGCCAGCATATGTAACAAAAGTTGTGGCTTTTCACAACATACACAGATACACAAACTACCTTTTGGAAGACGACAACTGGGAAACAGAGTATCCGGTTATGCAGAACATAGACTTAGCAAATCAGGAAGCAACGTTCAGGTTCATGTACAGGAAAGCAGGGCAGGAAGACTCAACATTGTATTTTAAACTGTACCTCAATGGAACTGATAAGTACTTCTGTGTATATGTTCACATACCTGTAAACGGCTTTAATGCAACGTTCTTCCAGGACAATCAAGACCACAGTAATCCAGGCTTTAAGACGTCTAATCCAAACTGGCAGCAGACGAATATACAAACAGAGACAATTACGTTTTAAGAGAAGAGCAGGGATGCTTATATAAGCGTTCCTGCTCTTTTTGTAAAAAACTGTTTTGCTTATTTTAGGAAAAATTAAAAAACAGAGGGTGTTTTTCATGTTTAAACTCAAAATTTTAATCAAAAACATAAAAAATATTTTTAAAGACGCTCCTGAATTAAGAACGATACTGTTTTTTACTTTTATTTTTGCTCTTACAGCATATCCTTTTCTATATCAACCTCCAAGTTATGCCTGGATAGGCTTAACCAGAGCTGAACTAGGAGAACTTCCTGTTAAAGGGTCACAACATGTTACGGTAGAGCTCAAAACTGCACCCGTCATCATTTATAACAAACTTTATCTTCCTGCAGATTTTGTGGCAATGGCATCGGGTATATCTCAAGACAAAATTTACAGCGATCCTGAGAATTTTCTTCTGGTTATTTATGATATTCAACACAGCAGAATAATCGCAATAGATGCTAAAAACAAAAAAGTTCTAATAAATAAGAGAGAGTATAACCTGCTGGATGAGATAGTTATAAAAAATGACACAATATTGGTATCTAATATATGGCTTAGTAAGTTGTTTTATGTAGATATTTCTGTAAATGGCAGAAAAATTACAATAAGTCCTCGTTAATTTGATAGTTTATTACAGAAAAGTTAATAAATATTCTATATATGAAATTTTGTACTCATGCATTTCAATTTCATATGTAATTGAATATAGGAATATTTCTATGTAAAAATATATTACCGTAATAATTGCAAAGAAGAAGATTATTAGAAAAAGTGTAAAATTTGTATCGTTAGATTTTAAAAATAATCCTCCTAAAAAACCTAAGAGCAAGTTTATGTAATTGACATAAGAATAATCATGGAGCTTAAGTTCCAATGATTTTTTGTAGATTTTACTTTTGAACATCATTTCGGAAAGTTTTTTATATTTTTTATGTTTATTTTTTATGCTGAAAGCTACTTTATCGACTTGATTTTTTATTATTTTTTTATCATTTTCTTTGGAATAAATATTGAACTTTTTGAACCAACGATAAAACGCAAGTAAAGAAACATTTAGTATAAGCAACACTATAAGAGGAATACTGCTTTCGCATTTAACGGCCGCAAGCTCAAGGATAAAAATTAGCAAAGAAAATATAAACAGCAAATACATAGTTTTGATGTAAAACTTTTGGTGTAAAGAAGTAAAAGATGAAGCACTAAAGTTGTAATTTTTCTTCCATAGTTTGTAATCACGTAAAATTGTAAAGGTATTTACTTTTGAACATTGTTGGTTCATAATCTCACCTTCTTTTGATTTTCTATGTATATATTAATCGGAAACACTTCTAAAAAAATTAAACTATTGGAAATATTTTGTGTTAGATGAGTTACAACAGGATTCTTTCCTGTTTATTTTATTTTAGAAGAATACTGTGTAAGGAGGAATTTATATGCAAATGGTAGACATCAACCTTTTAAAAGAACATCCTCGAAATAAAGAGTTTTTTGACGACATACAAGGTGAGCGCTGGCAGGAATTTGTTGAAAGCATAAAAACGAGCGGGATAATAGTACCTCTTATAATAACACAGGACTATATAGTTATTTCAGGAAACCAGAGATTAAAGGCAGCAAAAGAAATCGGCTTAAAAGAAGTACCATGTGAAGTAAGAACTTATGAAGATAAAGATGGACTATCAAAAGAAGACTGGATGCTGAAAGATTTAATTGAGACAAATTTAAGGCAGAGAGGTATAGGAAACTTGAATCCTATGAAGCTGGCAAGATGTATTTTGGAGCTGGAAAGAATATACGGTATCAAAAAAGGAAATAACCAATATTTAGGAAGTGGATCGGCAACGGTTGCCGAAGCATCTCCTAGAATTTCCCAAAAAGATCTTGCCGAAGTAGTAGGATTAAAAGAAAGACAGTTGCGTGGAATTAAAAAACTAAACGATTTAATTCCGGAACTTCAATCTTTAGTCGAACAGGGCAAACTATCATCATCAGCTGGAGAGCAGCTTGCCTATCTTGAACCTGAGCAGCAAAAAGAACTTTTTAACATTCTTGGAGAAACTATAGCTGAACTTAAAAGAAGTGAAATAGAGAGCTTAAGAAAGCAAATGGAAGAGTACAGAAAGCAGTATATAGACATGCAGAACAAAATCACAGCACTTGAGAAGCAGAAAAAAGAAGCAGAAGAAATAAAAAAAGAGCTTGAAAAGAAAATTGCTGAAATAAAGCCTGAAATAATTGAAAAAGAACCTGATGACTATCAAGAATTAAAAAGCACCTTAAAAACAATTAAGGAGCAGTCAGAGCAGTTAACAAAGCGTCTTAATGAACTTGAGCAGGAAAAAAACAGACTTGATGAACTGCGCAGAAAAGCTCTTGAAGAAAAAAGACAGGCATTAGAAGAAAAAGCAAGAGCAGAAGCAGAAATTAAAAACATAAAATATGAACTGGAGCAGCTTAAGCAGCAGTACGGAATTGAGGCAAAAAAGCAGTGTGAGCTTGCTGATAAGCTTATTGAAGAAATCAAAAAAGTTATTGCAACTGCAACAGGCATATTGGAGCTTATGGACATAGAGAAACTACCTGACTACAAATACAACGACTTTTCGACTACTTTAATAATCTTTATTGATAAACTTGAAAAACTTTATCAAAGCGCAGAGCAAAAAGCCAAAAGCGGTAAAGTAGTATTTTTTAAAAGAAAGGAGGATTAAAATTGTTTTCTTTACAAGCTGTAAAAAAACAGGTAACAGAACTCAGCAGCCTGCTTGAAAAAGAAGCAAATTTGGAGTACCAGGCAGCCTTAAGATTTGCCGAATACCGGTACAGAAATTATGTCCCTCTGCCACCAAATCTCATACCGGCATTGTCTAAAATTGTAAAAAATGTACTGGCAGAGAGCGACGACATAATCTTTCTTAACAAATTTGAATTTGCAAACAGTGTTATTGAAAATATTAACAGCATGAGCAAAAATTCCAAATTAAAGCAGGAATTAAAAAACAATCCGGACAGCATCATGCAGAGCATAGATTTGCTGCTGGAAAGGCAGATTGCAGTAATTAAAGTAAAACAGGGTCAGGCAGAAACAAAAGAACTCCAGAAGGCAGTAGCGCTGTTTTTAATAACCACCTATTCGGAAAAGGCGGTGTACGTACTTGGACGTGAAAATAACCTTGAGCTCACACCAAAAGAAATAGCAGAAAAAGTGTTAGAACTTCTCAAATGTGAAGAAAACATTCCTGATGATGAACTGAAAAAGATAGCATTGTAGAATTGAACAGGTTTAACACCTGTTTTTTTTACATGATTTTTAAAAAGTGAGGTGAAAATACAATGACTCTAAAAGAAGAGCTGGCATTTCTGAGAGGTTTTACAGCTGCCTCTCAGCTTTCCGGTGAGGAAAGAGAGATTTTTAAAAAATTTTTTGACTTTTTAGAGGCAGTTGCAGACAGCATAGAAAAGCTGAATGAAAGAGTAGATGATCTTGATGTAACATGTGACTATCTTGAAGACAGAATGGAAACTATTCAAGATGAACTCTACAGCGGGCCGGAATATCAAGACTGTAACGAAGAAGAGGAGGTGTAAAACAGTTGAAGAAAATAGTTTTACTGCTCATACTGCCTGTATTTGCACTTTCAATCCTGTCAGGGTGCGGTTCAAAGCAGATAGCAAGTGTTCATGGAATACCAATAACACAGGCTGAACTAGAAAGAGAAAAAGCGTTTTTAAAAAATGATTTTGCAAAAATGAGTGATGAAGAACTGACAAAAACAGCTTTAGAAAACCTAAAAGCCAAAAAAGCAGTTGAATATGAGGCACAGAAAGAAGGAATAGCGGTAACTGACGAAGAGCTGAACAAAGCATGGCAGAACATTAAGGACAAAACAAAGCTTACAAAAGAGGACCTGAAAGATATTCTTTTATCAGATAAGCTCTTCAACAAATACACAAAAGACATTACAGTAAATCCCGAAGAAGTAGAACAATTTTATGAAACACACAAAGACTACTATACCACAGTAAAAGTGTATGAAATATCAGTTAGAGACAAAGATACGGCAGACATGGTATATCAAAAGCTTAAAAGTGGAGAAGACTTCAGCAAGCTTTTTGAGCAGTATTCAATAGACAGAATAAGCGGAAACGGAGGCTTTATGGGAGAGATCCCTGTAAGCCAGAAATTTTTTGGAGTATCTTTAAAGCCAGATACAATTTATGAACCAATACCCGTAAACAATGAAGGGTATATAATTTTAAAAACTACAGAGCAGATAATTAAACCTTTTGATGAAGTAAAAGACGGGATTGAGCTTTATCTTTTAAACCAAAAGAAGCTTGATTTTTATCACAAAAAAATAAAGGAATGGGAAGGTGAAGGAAATTGAGCAAGATAATCAAAATAGGCATTATTACTGCTGTGTTTGTATTTCTTGCAGCTTTTTTAATACTTAACAGTGTTCAGGGGACAGTAAATGTTGTTGCAGCAGCAAAACCGATAAACGCAGGCACAGTAATAACTCAGGACATGCTTACCACAAAAAGCATTCCTGCAAGCCTTGCAGCAGATCTAGTGAAGAATCCTCAGGAGATTGTAGGCAAAAGCCTTAATACTTCACGTGTGAAAGGCGATTTCATACCGCACAGCATAGTTATGCAGAAGGGACTTGAAGTAGCTCCAGGCGATGTTTTAATAAGCATAAACGTTCCTTATGAAGACGCAAAGCTTATTTCCGTCGGAGACACAATAAGTCTTGTACTTTTATCAAATATTGCTGGAGGTGCAAATCAGACAGTAAGCGGGCTGAAGGTTTACTCAATAGAGCAAACAACGTCAGCGGTTAACGGTACTGTAAGCACAATTGCGGTACTTGAAACAACTCCCGACAAAGCTTCACTGATAGCCCCTTATGTCAAGTCAAACAGTTTCAAAATTTTCAAGGAGTGATGTAAAAATGATAATTTCAATCTTCTCCCCTAAAGGGGGTGTCGGCAAAACAACCATAGCTCTTGCCCTTTCAAAAACAGCAAGTAAAAAATTAAAAACATGCACAATTGAATTTGACTTTTCACCCGGTGATTTTGTCTCAATACTGGATTTAGACCGCAAGAAAAATATTCTTGAAGCTGTCAATGGAAATATTGACTGGGCAGTGCAGAGGCCATTAAAGCAGAATTTTGACGTAATAGTCGGAGGGTATCCTGATGCCTATGAAATGATAAAGCCTGACAAATTAAGAAAAATGATGGAGGAACTGAATAGTCGGTACGAGCTTGTCATAGTAGACATACAGCCTGCATTTGTGGAAGGCTGTATCGATATTTTTGACATGTCAAAAGACATACTTTTTATCGTAGAAGATGATGTTTCTGTCAGCAGCCGTGCAGTAGGGAATATCGACTGGGCAAGAGCAAACGGCTTTATCGACTTAAGCAAGGTAAAGATGATAGTAAACAAACTAAAAACAAAGGAGTTAAAATATGTAAACATAACAGAGCTTAAACTTCCGGTTATTTACAGAATTCCATACATTAAGAATTTGGGCAGTTTTGAAAATCCCAAAATGCTGAAACATGCTGAAAATATTTTAAATGTTTTGTATCCAAATATCTTTCATGAAGAAAAAAGAGGCTTTTTATTTTTCAGGAAAAAGCAGGCAGAGCAAATTCCTGCTGAACTTTCAAATACCGGAGAGATTCCGGAAGAAGCCGAATTATCACCTGCTGTTGGAAATGTGCCCGTAACAGTTTTTACAGAAGAAAATCATGAACCGGAAACTGCTGAAGAAGTAAAGAAAGGGCAAGAAAGAATACTTGAAGGGAGAGGTGAGCTTTATCATATGAAAGTTTATGTCAACACCGGTTATAAAGAGCTTGATGACATTTTTAAAACAAAATTTGAAACAGCGGACAGCCTTGCAGGATGCGATGCAGCGATAATTTCATATATTTCAAACAAAGATTACATCAGAAGCTTAATTTCTGCAGGGAAAAAGATAATCCTTCTTGCAGGAGATTCAGACTACAGCCTTGTGGAAACTGCTAAAGAAATCGGGATTAAGGACATATATAGAAGTCCTATAGATCCCGGAGAGATAATTGATAGTTTAATTAATGCTGAAGGAGGCAGAGATATGTTTGAAGAAGAAAAAGCGGAATTAGAAAGAGAATCTGCAGTACCGGAACAAAATCAGCCGGAAGTTTTTGAAATTTCGCAGAAGCAGGAATCAGAAAGTGAAATTGATGCAATTCTTAATGAAATTAAAAATATACTTGCCAGAAACAAAGAAATATATGAAAGAAGAATTTCAATGCAGGAAGAGATAATAAGACAGAAAGAAGAAGAAATAAAAGAACTTCAAAAGACGATTGAAGAATACAAAGAAAAAGAAGAAAAGAGGAAGAAAGTACTTATGGAACTTCAAAATCTTTTGCAGTAAAGGCGGTGATGATTTATGAGCCTTTCAGAGCGCTCCAAGCTGATAAACACTGCACGAAAAATAGATATAGACTTAATAGTGAATGCAGTAAGGCCTCAGATGTTAAACTATCAGATACAGAATGCAGGCGATTTAAAAGGACTGCTGAGGCTGGAAGTAAAGAAATATCTTGAGCAGAACTTTCCACACTACCTTGATAATCTCTATACTGTTACCGAAGAAGTATACAATAAAATGTACATGCTTGGGCCTTTTGAAAAGTACCTTAAAATGGACGGAGTAACGGATATAATAAGCTTTGGGACAAGACTTATGTATGTAAAAAACGGAGTAAAGTACGATGACGAAAGAGGCTTTGCAAGCATGGAAGAAGTCAGAGTAATATACGAAAGAATAATAGCAAACTCCGGGCAGAACATTTCCTATGCAGAGCCGTCAAAAGACGCTGAGCTTTATGACGGCTCCCGTGTAAAAGTAATAATTCCGCCAGAAGCTCTGGAACCCTATATAATCATACGAAAACACACAAGCTTGAATAAAAATCTTGATGAGCTTATATATGGACTGCGGGGATTGAATGACAGCATAGGTACAATAGAAATGGTAAAAAAGCGCACAAAAGAAGAAGAAAACTTTAATGGCACTCTATCAGAGTATTTCAAGATGTGTGTCAGGAACAGAAGAAACATTGTGGTTATAGGCGAAACGGGAGCGGGCAAAACAACATTTGTAAATGCTCTTACGTATTACATCCAGCCCAAACACATAGTAGCAGTGCTTGAAGACACAAGAGAAATGGAACTGCCTCTTCCTTACGTTTTTTACCTGAAAACAAGGGAAGAAAAAGAAGGAGCAAAAGCAATAACATATGAAGACATACTTTATGACTGTTTAAGGGCAAATCCGGACAGAATCATACTGACAGAGATAAGAACACCAATATCAGCATATACCTTTATAAATGTCCTTAACTCAGGACACAAAGGCTCTTTTACAACCATACATGCTGACAATGTTGAAATGGCTCTGGATAAACTCGAAATGCTCATAAAGGAATTTAAAAATATAGATGACAGAACAATAAGAAGGCTTATTGCAAAAGCAATTGATGTGCTCGTGTTTATAGGTCTTGAAGAAGATGAAAAAGGTGATGTAATAGGACGTGCAGTAAAAGAGGTTGCAGAGCTCAGAGGTATTGATGAAAAAGGAAATTACATTCTCGATTATAAATACATTAAGTGGTGAAGGGGCATACTTCAAAGGTATGTCCCTTTTTTATTGAAGTCAAATTTTACAGGAGGTGTTTTTACATGTACAATGCACTCACATTTAACATTTACAAAAAAGTAATGGCAGCGCTGGCAGGATTAAAGAAAGACAAGAGGGGATTAAATGAGTACGTCGCAGTAGCATCACTCTTAGCACTTGTAGCAGGGATAGCAGTGCTTGCAATACCTAATGCAAGAACCACAATATCCAACTTGTGGAATAACACGCTCAGCGCTATGTCATCCATGTTTTCAAACATTGCAGCAGGTAAATAAAGACTTTCTTTTTTCTTTTGAGGCAGGCAACTGCCTCTTTTTTTTATGCAAACTATGAATAAACATCAAAATTTTAATAAGGCAAAAATATTCTTCTTACTGTTTAATCCATGTAAGACAGTACCATTTATGACAAACAATTTTTCTAATAGAACTTTTTATACGTATTTTATAATAATTACTTCGGACTAAGTTACTTATGAAAGCTGCAAAAATAACTGTACACAAAATAATAAAAGATGGGTTATAAGAATCTATTTTATCCGGCCTGGGAATATGTTCTGGCCACCTCTTCAGCATATTCTCAGTAAAAAGATGAGTTTTTACAATTATTTTGTCACCTGGGTTTACCTTTTTTAATGCATTTGTCAAAGCTATAAAAAAGTCGTCAGAAAGTATTTTAAGGGCATCAGTAGGAGTATTTTGGGAAAACAATATTATAGATTTGGTTGTTTTTTGAAGGTGGTATGTATGGTTTCCTTTATTAACAAGGATAAAATAAGAGCTTTTTTTGTTAATTTTAATAAAAACGTAAGTGGGAATAGTAGCAATCAAAGAAAACAGAATAATATTAGCAATTACATTTTGCGAGAAAATTACAAGAAGAAAGATGCAAAGAATAATACCAATTGCGTAAAAAGTTATAAAATTTTTAAAAGGCATTTTAAAAATCCCCTTTCTTTATTAGAAAATTGTAGAGCTGATATATTTTTGACGCTTTATGGCTTGGGATTTTTGATTCCTGTATTCATTATTTGTCATTTTATTTTTTCTATGAAAATTGCCGAAATCCTTCTTTTGTTTTTGTATCCCTTAAAAGTCAGTTACATAAGTCTGAGTGTTAAATATCTTGCGATATTATCTTTATGCTTTTGGGTTGGTTTCCCCTCATTTATATCAGGAATCGGTTATTTTTTACTTTTTAACAGAAATATTCCGTTTTTTAATGTTGTTATCAATACAGTACAGATATTTATCACTGTGCTTGTACTATATATGCCTGTAGTATGGACTATAAAATTTTGGAATTATTCCGGATATAATAAAATGTATTTGATAATACAAAGCATATTCTATATTTTTTGGTATTTTATTTTCTTTTTGCAGCTTGTTATATAACAGAAATCTTTCTTTTTCTTTGAGGCAGGTTAACTGCCTCTTTTTTTATGCAAATTAACATTTTCACCAGTTTGCAGGAAAGGGGAATGCAAAGATATGTCTGAGATTACTTTTCAAAAAGTACTGGATGCCCTTGACAGAGAAATTAAGTGGGCATTTGAAACAAGAGCGCAGGCGGAATTGCAGTCAGCAGTCAACTACTGGTCCGGCTACTATTCGGGTCTTAAAAGGGCTTTAGAGCTTTTATTAAAACTTCAGCATTTAAAATAAAAGAAAATTTTTAAAGGAGCGTGCATTTTATGGGAATGATAAAAATTGAACTATTAAAAGAGCATCCCCGCAACAAAGAATTTTTTGATGACATAGAAGGAGATCGCTGGCAGGAATTTGTAGAAAGCATAAGGACTAGTGGGATAATAGTGCCTCTCATAGTGACACAGGACTATGTAGTTATTTCAGGGAATCAGAGACTAAAAGCTGCAAAAGAACTAGGTTTAAAAGAAGTGCCATGCGAAGTGCGAACCTATGAGGACAGAGATGGACTTACAAAAGAAGACTGGATGTTAAAAGATTTGATTGAAACAAACCTGAGGCAGAGAGGTATAGGGAATCTAAATCCTATGAAACTGGCAAGATGTATTCTAGAACTTGAAAGAATATATGGAATAAAAGTAGGTAAGCCACAAAACCAATTACAAATTATGGATGATAATTCGGCAACAGTTGCCGAATTACAAACCATTATTTCCCAAAAAGAGCTTGCTGAAATAGTAGGATTAAAAGAAAGGCAGCTGCGTGGTATTAAAAAACTAAACGATTTAATTCCTGAACTTCAAATTTTAGTAGAACAGGGCAAACTGTCGTCATCTGCTGGAGAACAGCTTGCATACCTTGAACCTGAACAGCAGAAAGAACTTTTCGACGTGCTGGGAGAGTCAATAGCAGAGCTCAAAAGAAATGAAGTACATGAGGTAAAAAAGCAGCTGGAAGAGTATAAAAGAACATCTTACAGCCTGCAGGAAACTGTAGAATGGCTTAAAAAAGAAAAAGAGAAATTAGAACACTCCAAAAGAGAGCTTGAAGAAAAGCTTAAAAACATAAAACCCAAAATTATAGAGAAAGAGCCGGATGACTACAGACAGCTGAAAGAGGCCTTAAAAGCAATAACAGAGCAGTCAAATCACATTACTGAAAAACTTAATCAGGTATTAAAAGAAAAAGAAGAACTAGAAAAGAAAAATCAAGAGTATTTGGAAGGCTTGAAAAAGCTTGAAGAAATGAATAAAACACTGAAAAAAGAAAGAGACAAATTTATAGAGCTCTCACGTGAATATGAAAGATCATTTGAAGAAGAAAAATGGGGCTTTGAGCTCACACATGCTCTCTCAAATCTTTCTCAGGAAGTAGCAGGTAGGATTGCAGCCGTAGAAGTGCTTTTAGAAAAGAGAAATCCCGTTAATGAGAAGAATACACAAATGCTTTTAGAAAGAGCAATAAGAACTCTAGAAGAAGGCATAAGAAAGCTTTCAAAATGGAGAGTAAGAAAAGATGAGGTGATAGAAGTTGAGTACACAACATACTCCGGCAGTGATTTATAAAGAACCGGAGTTATTTTATGAGGCAAAAATAAGGGAAGAAATACTTAAAAGATACAACATTGCATTTGAAGTTTTTATGGCAGAGCAGTATTCGAGAATACACTACTCAGAACTCATGGATGACAGTACAGATGAATCCTTTGCCTCCAAACAGAGGTTGATAAGCTGGATAAACGACAATACTAAGGGGAAAGAAGTAAGAGCAGGGATACTCACGAGGTATAAGATTGAACATCCTGAACACTTTGAGAATGGCATCTGGCAGGCAAGATATTTCAGCTACTTTGTTCACTATGCAAAAGGCCTTCTGACAGATGAAACATTTGTGAAGAAAAAAGAAATAGCTGATGAATTTGCTAAATCCTTTAAAAATGAGCAGTGGTACTGGCAGGCAGTTGCAGTATTAGGAGCAAAACTTTTAGAGTACCTCTATGACATGAATGCCCTTCAAACAGACATAGCAAAAGCTTACGTAAGGCAGATAAAACTTTCAAGACAGCTTCTTAAAAGTATTGGCAGAATAATGGGAAGAGTCGCAAAAAATTATGGAGAAAACTATGGATATGACAACATAGAAGAAGTTAAAGAGGCAATTCTAGAAATTAGACAAAATATAGAAGAAGCTTTTAAACAGCAGATGAGAATGTCCTATGAAATTTTTAAATCTCAAAAAGAGTACCAGATCTATCTTGCGTACAGAAAAATAATAAAAAATGATATTTTGGAAATTTACAGAGAAAATTTAAAACTACCTAAACCTTCTTTTTCTGTTCAGGAAAATAAATTAAATCAGCTGGAAGCGGGGTGCTTAAATTGATACTGCTGTTTTCACTGATAACTGCTTTGAGTGCTTTTTCCATCATAATGTTTTTGTACCTGCTGAAAGAGTATAAAAAACAGGAAATAATAAGAAGAATGGAGAGGCAGCTCATAGCACCAAAGGAAAGAAAATTTAACACTTTAGAAGTCTTAGGTTTTGGGAAAGTGCTGAAAAACTTTGACATTCTTCTTAAAAGAACAGGAATAAAAAAAGTTGATGCTGAAAATCTCATTTTGTTTTTGTCTGTTCTAAACACATTTATATTTGCTCTCTTCATTATCAAAAATGAAGTTTTCTGGGCATTTTTAGCTCCTGCCTTGATTTTTGTATCCGTACCGCTTGTCCTTGAAAAAATTGCCCAGAAAAGATACGTTAAATTTAATCTGCAATTTGCTGAAGCAGTTCAGGACATAGCAGACTACCTAAAAATATCCGGAAACATCGTAAACGCTCTGGAAAAGGTGATAGACACTACAGAAAATCCCCTGAAAGACGAGATCAAAAAGATTGTAGCTAAGGTTGATGCAGGGATAAGCCTTTATGAAGCACTGAAAGATTTTGCAAAAGAATCTGGAAGCCCTCTTGTGGAGGCATGGGTGGACTCAATGGTATTTGCAGGGCAGATGAAGGCAAATACGGCAGATATATGTCAGAAAATGTCTGCCAAGATAAAAGAAAGAATAAGGCAGAATAATAAAATAAGCTCATTTATGAAAAGCACAAAAAGCACTGTAATAATGATAATTGCAATTACAATTCTTTTAATGCTTTCAACCTACACATCGGGTCCAATGTACGCAGAAGCATTTACTACTACAGCAGGAAAACTGGTACTGCTTTATATAATCATAAGCTATGTAGTAACTACAGTTTTTGTGTTTAGAGCAATTGATAAACAAATAAGTTCCATTTAAAGGAAGGTGCGGAAAATGAAAATTTTTAAGGAAAACACAATCAAAAAAATAACCGGAGAAGACGTGTTTACAAGAATAGACAGAGAAATAAAAGCCGTAGGACAGATTAATGTGCTTTTTATGAAAGTTACTTCTGCTGCTGAGCTGCTTTCTACTTTTTCGCTTGTTCTCGGCTTTTCATTAATTCTTCTTTTGTTCTCTTTTATTTTTGTTCCTGTTTTGATGAAGCCTTTTTTAGTTCTTGCGCTTGGCATTCCTGTTATAATGTACTTAAGCTATAAGGACACTGTAAGCAAGTATAAAAAAAGGCTTATGGCAGACAATGAACTTCCTGCCATTCTTGAAACGTTTATATCAGGCCTTTCTGTAGGAATGCCTGTGGAGAACATAATGAGGTACATTGTAGAGAATAAAAAGGGGTACATGAAAGAAATAATACAGGAAGCACTGCACAAAGCCGATGCCGGCATACCTCTTTCTTTAAGCCTTGAAGAAGCAGCAGAAAAAAGCCTGAATAAGTATTTTCAGCGTGCCGTAAAAATACTCATAAAGACTTCAGAAACGTCTCAGGGGCTTGCAGAGCAGCTTGATGAACTTTTGAGAGACATTGAAGAAGACAGAATAAACGAAAAGACAGCAAAAGCATCCGTGCTTGACAATGTAATAGCAATTCCGGTGCTTATAGGTTTTTTCATTCCTCTTATTGTATTTGTAATTTTCCCGTTTATAGTAAGCTTTTCAAATATATTTGGAACTCATTAAAGGTATACCTTTCAAAAAGGTATGCCTTTTTTTTATTGAACGCCATTTTTAAGGAGGTGTTTTTATATGTACAATGAACCCACATTCAACATTTATAGGAAAGTGATGACAGTATTAACAAATTTAAAGAAAGACAGAAAGGGATTAAACGAGTACGTCGCAGTTGCATCACTCTTAGCACTCGTAGCAGGAATAGCAGTGCTTGTAATACCTAATGCAAGAACCACAATATCCAACCTCTGGAACAACACATTAAGCAGCATGTCGTCCTTGTTCCAGAGCGTTGCATCCGGGAAGTAAAACAAAGGATAGGGTGGGGGTATTCTTTCCCACTCTATTTTTATCAGGAGGTGATAAATTTTGCTTGTGCAGGCTAAAAGGCTTTTAAAAGACAGAAGAGGAATTTCTGAATACGTTGCAGCTGCCTCTTTAATACCAGTTCTTATGCTTTTATTTGCAATGGCCATCCAGCTCGTTGTCCTTGGAGTTTTGCAGCTTGCTGTAAATGAGGCAGCATTTGAAGCAGCCAGGTCAGCAGCAAGAAGTCCTACTCCCTATGCAACAGCAGTGCAGGCTGCCCAAAACTTTGCAAACGGGTTTATTCTGGGATGGAAAAGCAAGGTTCAGGTTACCATGGTGCAGACACCTAACAATCCCGGAGATCCGGTAACAGTTCAGGTTTCATTCCCTGTACCGCAGTTTTTCTCTGCACTTCAGGCCAAAACAGTTTATGGTTCAAGCACTCAAATATGGGAGGAAAGACCATGAAGAGTTTTTTAAAAGATAAAAGAGGCAATGGAATGCTTGTATTTTTCTTCCTTGTTTTCGTAATAGCATTGATGCTTTATATGTACCAGACCAATACTACCCGCCTTATTTTAGAACGAAGCTATTTGTACACAATTGCAGACGAGGCAGCAAATAAAGCAGCCTGGGAAATATATCAGTACCAGTCTCAAAATTTAAATACAACAGGACAAATAGATGTTAACCTGCTTCAGGCAGCAGCAAACAAAGCTGTAGAATTTTTTAAATCAAAAGGCTACACACTTCAGAATGCCTCTGCACATCTTGAAGGTAAATATTTAGTAATTACAGGAGACGTGGTAACAAAGTACAAAGAGCCTGTTTTGCCGGGAAAAAGGCAGGTTTTAGTAAGGTCAGGGTACTACACAAACAACTATTTACCTCAAACAGGCTACAATCAGTCGGTTAATGTATACGGAACGGGTCCCTGGGGAGTAATACAAAACTGGAAAGACAGTAACGCAAAATGGATCTGGGGTGTTGAAAATGTTGGTGCTTACTGGTTTAAGCAGAGCTTTACCCTTTCTAAACCTCAAACAGTAACTATAACTGCCACTGCGGATGACGTTTTTACCTTGTACGTTGATGGTAAACAGGTTCTAAGTGGTAACAACTGGCGAACAGGTTATTCTACAAGTATTTTTCTGCCAGCAGGTACTCATGAAGTGAAAGCATACGTGCAAAATCTATATCAGGGACAACCTGCTGCCAGTTTTTCTTTTACAACAAGCAGTAGAAAAGACAATCCCGGTGCATTTATAGCTTCAATAGCAGATTCAAACGGGAACGTGATTCTTCACACTGATGAAACGTGGCAGCTTTCTCAAGATGGGCAGGACTGGCAGGATGTCGGGATGATTGCTCCAAAGAATATGCCTCTTAACTATTCTTCTCTTCAGTGGGTTGACACGTCGCATTATGAACTGCGGGATGCCCAGCCGGGAAATAACTATGTAGTGTTTTCTATAGAAGGAAGAGCAGCGCTTAGAAAAATAAATAAATAGAAAGGAAGGGTGATGATAAAATGAAAAAATACGTAATTTATGCTTTAATAACAGTTCTGGCTTTGAGTCTAATAGGCTGCGGACAGACAAAAAAGATTGAGACACAAAAGTTGCAGGAAATAAAAGAGGTAAAAGGCAGTGAAGTAACAGTAGGCAGCCAAAAAGTAAATCTTAGTGATGTAGTTGTTGCAGTAGGTAATTCTTCAGATATTAAAAAAGGAAATAAAGCGTACGTTATCTCAGCAGGCGATAAAAAATATCTTGTAGTTTATACGGGCCACAAAGAAACAAAAGAAAAAGAAGGAACTGAAATAATAGATACTGTAAAAGAAGCAGGCAATGACGGAATTACATTGAGCAACGGTAAATTTTATTCTGCAACACCAAACACAACGGAGCAAACCATTGAAGACTTGAAAAGTATTAAAAAATACAATCCTGATGATTTTAAAGCAGGTGATGTTGTAAGAATGCTTGTAAAAGATGACAAAATAATCGCTGTTGTAAGATATTAACATCCTGCAGAGTGCTACCTTTTTGTAAGGAGGTGAGCTTTTTTGAAAAGGACAACTGCAGTAGCAATGATTGTTTTCCTGCTTTTATTCCCTGCAGCAGCTTTTGCAGATGCAAATCCTCCACCTGTACCTGACTCAAGCATTCAGAGTCCGAACTGGGCTAATTATATTCCTGCGAAAGGCAGTGGAATATCAGGTGCAGCGATTTTGCAGGACAATCCGACAAATCAAAGCCTAACAAGAGAATGGGTGCATGAAGGTGGATATGTTCCAGTAACAAAGCAGGTAGCGGTACCAAAAACAGTGTGGGTTCAGTCTCAGGAGTGGGTTCCGCCAAAGACACATCAGGAGTGGGTACCACCTGTAACCCGTCAGGTATGGGTGCCGGAAAAAGGGCACTGGGAGACACGTCAGGTGTGGCATGATGGGTATTGGAGCACAGAATCGGTTTGGGTGCCAGGACACTGGGAATATGAGACCTGGTGGGTACCCGGCATGTGGTACCATCCAGGTGGCTGGTATTATACTGACACTCCAGAAGGAGACCCCAGCGCTTATTACGTACCGGGCCATTGGCAGACTACAGGATACTGGATAGAAGGACACTGGGAAACACAGCAAGTATGGCATCCCGGATATTACACAACAGAGCAGGTATGGGTTGTAGATCAGCCGGGGCACTGGGAAACAGTTGTGGTACAGCCGGGTTACTGGAAAACAGTTGTAGACCAACCGGGATACTGGAAAGATACTTCACACTGGGAAACAACAGTAACGTATGAAACAGTTCAGGATGTACAATATACGGATTCACCACACTGGACAGATTATGAAAAGATAATACAGCAGTATCAGTTAAAAGATTAAGACTATGTTAATAACTTTATACTTATCCACAGGTTTATTAACAGCTTATTCACATGCAGCTAAAAGGAGTATAACGTTGGAACACGTTATACTCCTTTTTTGTATGCCTTTTACAAAAGAGAAAAGAAAGGAGATGATGCCTTTGAACCTTCTTATATCAAACAATCCAAAAACAATTGAGGCAGTAAAAAATAAGGAGTCCTGCGATGTTGCTTTATCTTTAGAATCTGCCTTAATAAGAGTAAAGCAGAAAAAATATGACGTAATAATAAATGACGGATTTAATGTTTCAGGAATTTTTGATAATGCAGTTAATGTTAAAGATTATTTAAAAAACACAACAAACGACAAAAAAATAAAAGTATTCAGGCAGGAAATAATTTCTGTCTGGAGCGTAAAAGGTGGAGTAGGCAGGACTACTACTGTTAAAAGGCTGATGGAAATGTTTGATAAAAACATAAAAATTCTTGTAATAGATTTCAATTTTCAGGATGGAGGCTCTGATTTAAGCTTTTTATTGGATTTGCCTGTTATTCCTCATATAGGAATGTATTTAAAAGAAAGGACAAAAGAAAGCTTTTTTAAGAATCTCATTGAATACAGCCCAAATATTTCAATCCTGCAGGCTCCTCCCGGATTGAGTTTTATAAAAGATATGACTCCTGAGGATGTAGAAAACATTATAAGATTTGCAAGAACTGCTTTTGACGTTATAATCTTCGACTTACCTAATAAAGTTGACGAAATTGTTAATACTGTTTTAGAAAACTCGACCAAGAAGATTATAGTATCATCCGGGCTTGTAAGTGAAGCAAGGCGAATAAAAGAACTGGATGAAGACTTTCTTGTCGTAATAAACTCTCCAAACAGGCAGTGGAAGCTTTACTACAAAGACTTTAACTGCATTACCATAAAAGAGCTTGAAAAAATCTTGGAAAGGTAGGCGAAGCAAAATGCATTCAATTACTCTAAGCCTTCCAGTAGTTGTACTGACAGCCTATGCAGCATGGACGGACTGCAAAAGAAAAGAAATAGACAACTGGGTTCCAGCTGCAATATTAACTTACGGAATAATTCTAAATGCTTTTTTAAATCCAGTAGGGTTTATAGAAAGTATTGTGTACATGCTTACTGCGTTTGCAATACTTTTTACAATATATATCATCACAAATGGGCAATTGGGAGGAGGTGATGTGAAGCTACTCACTGCACTAGCCTTCTTTTTTGGAAGCGATATTATGGTTTTACTTCTTATTGCTGGAATAACGGCAACTGCATATGGAGTATTTAAAGGAATTAAGGACAAAACCTATTTTAGGACAGAGGTAATTTTTGCGCCTTCAATTTTTGTTGCTGCTGTTTTAACTTCAATTTTAGCATCTTAAAAAAGTGAAAGGAGCTGATATTTGAATGAAGGTAACAAAAACTACGTTCAAAAAGTATGAAAGTGGCAGGTTAAAGGGCTTTGCGAGAGTAGTGTTTGATGATTCTTTCGCAATAGTTACTCGTGTGATACAGAGTAAAAACGGGTTAATTGTGGCACTTCCGGATCATGTTAACAAAGAGGGCAGGCGCTCTCTTGTGGCTTTCCCTTTAACTAGAGAGTTAAGACAGGAAATAGTAGAGAGTGTTATAAAAGCGTACAAAGAGGCGGAATAACCCGCCTCTTTATTATTGGAACAGATTTAAAGAGGGTGAGAAAATGTTAAAGAAATACAAAAACGGGGATAAAATGTACGTTCAGGGTATCCGTACATGGAAAGAGCTTGTCGCTGTTGTTATGAAAGCTAAGGAACAGGGGTACAGCTATATGGGCTATGACAATGTCAAAGGAATTGGGTTTGCTGCAGTGTTTAAGAAACAGACAAAAAGACAAATCAAAAACTAATACAACCTTCGGTTACTTCATGCGGAGTAATTTCCTCTCTTTTTTATCAATAAAAACTAGAAAGGAGAATGAACATGACAGATGCTATAAAACGTGAAAAGGATGCCAGACAGTTAATGTACATGTGTGAGGGTTAAAATCAAAAAATCACCGTAATACGGGTTATTTTTTTAAGGAAGGGGTTTTACATGGCAGATATGTATATTTGGATATACTTTTTGACACTAGCAGGATACATTACTGCAGGCTTTGTAAAAGGATGGGACACAGCTTATCTTACTGCAGGAATTATGTTTTTTGGGCTGCCATTGGTACTGCTGGCAGTTTTAATTATTTTTTTCTATCTTGGAAAGGCCATTGCAAAGAAAAGAGCAAAAAAGCTTTTAAAAAATCTCCAAATCAATATTGAGAAAATATACACACCAGAAAAGAGCTGGTACAGAGTTTATCACTGCAGGGTGATAAGTGAAAAAATTAATACAAGATGTTCAATAACATGCTGTACAGACTCAGATGAAGTTCATTCTGTTCGGCTATCGCCTGAATGGAGAAAGAAAAATGAAGATATTTACCAAAAATACGGCTGGGCAGTAGAAGAAATAATTGCTGATGCATTTAAGAAAGTCTAAGCAAGGGAAAGCGCAGTAAATAAGCTGAGAGGCAGGATAATACCTGCCTCTTTTTCATATAAAAACCCTTTAAAAGAAAGGAGGAGCTGTTTGAAGCTGTATACCGCAGTAACAAACACAACAAGTATCGAAGAACAACTAAGACAGCATCAAATGCGTGTTTCAAAAATATGTGAAAAAATTGCAAGAGTCCTAAACATGCCGTACAGCAGTCTACTGGAACTGCTGCTGGCAGCGCAGCTGCATGACATAGGAAAGCTGTGGATTCCCCAACAAATTCTTGATAAACCTGAAAAACTGAATGGAGAAGAAATGAAAATCGTCAAAAAACATGTCTTTTACGGGTATGAGTATATCAAAAGCAAAAAAATGAGCAGCAGCATTGCTGAAGCAGTCCTTTATCATCATGAACGTTTTGACGGGCAGGGTTACATAGGTTTAAGTGGCGAAAAAATCCCCTTATTTTCACGCATCATAACAGTGGCAGATGCTTTTGATGCAATGACAAATGACAGGCCTTATAGAAAGGCTTTGAGCTTTGAAGAAGCTTTGGAAGAAATAAAGAAAAATTCCGGAACACAATTTGATCCAGAAATTACAGACATTTTCATAGAATTGGAGGTATACAAAATCAACAAATGAGTATATAATCTTTATAGAACCGGAAAGAAGGTGCAAAAAATGACTCGTCCAACTAAATGTCCAAAATGCGGAGGAGAACTTGTAACTATATACAAAACATTTGAAGTAGACGGGCACAGAGCTGAAAATGTACCCGTCCTTACGTGCCCAAGATGCAGCATTTTTCTTCTGGATACACAGCTTTTTATAGACATAACAGAAAGGGCAGAAGACTTCAAAGACAAGGATCAGCTTCTGGAAGAGCTGAGAGAAATAAAAGAAGATGAAGAAATAAGGGACATACTAAAACAGTACACATTTCAGAACCATATAAAAGAGGTTTTAAATGAAAGAGGTATATCTTTGAGGCGCCTTGCAAACATGCTTGATGTATCCCCAAACTACATCCATATACTTACAAAAAATCAGTCAACAAGCATAAGAACAGCTTTAAAGATGGCCTACGCACTGGGAGTAGATGTAAACAGGCTTTATACTTTAAGAAGAATTGATGAGGAGTATAAAGAGCCCAGCAAAACTCTTTACACCAGAATTTCCAAAGAGGAAAGAGAACAGGATGAAAAAATAAAAGAAGAACTAAAGAAAATGAATGTAAAGCTGTATGTAGATGAGGTTTTGAAGAAAAAAGGTTTAAGAAGAACTCAGCTTGCTGCAAGGCTTGATATTAGCCCACAGGAAATGTACAACATAGTAAAAATAAGAAAAGGGAGTACAGGCATAGAAACTGCACTAAAAATGGCTTACGCTATTGGCGTTGATGTAAATGAACTATTTAGGTTGGAAGAGGTAGAAAAAGAGGTAGGAGAGTAAATCCTGCCTCTTTTAATTTTATTTATTGACGGTAGCAATAAATAAATGTATAATATTAAGTGAAGAAAGGGGATGTATAAAATGAGCCTTAACAAAGTCATGCTGGTAGGAAGGACAACAAAAGACTTGAAAAAACTTATAACTCCTTCCGGGCATCCTGTCGTTCATTTTTCACTTGCAGTAGACAGAAACTATACCAATAAGGAAGGTAATCGTGAAACAGACTTTATACCAGTTGTCGCATGGAACAGGCTTGCAGAAATACTGGAGCAGTATGCAGTAAAGGGTACTTTAGTCGCAGTTGTGGGCAGGTTGCAGACAAGAAGATATACAGATGGTAGTGGGAAAAATGTACGTATACTGGAGGTTGTTGCGGAGGAAATATCTTTGCTTGCAAGACCTAGAAATACAAGGCAGGAAGAACCTGCACCAGAACTGGAAGCTGCTGAAGAAAAAGCTGAGCCTGCAGAAGAAACAAACTTTGTTGATGAAGACTTTGAAGAAATCACAATAGAAGATCTGGAAAATCTTTTTACTGTTTAAAATTTTTTCATTTGAGGAGGGTTTTACACATGAACATTGGACTTGACTTGGGCTTTGGGTACGTAAAAGGAGTAAACAGCCAGAATAAAAGAATTATATTCCCTTCAATAGTGTCCATAGGCTTTGACAGACCGCTGGCAGGAATTTTTAACACAAATGACATAATAGAAAACCTGCACGTAAAAATAGTTGATAAAGACGGTGAAAATTCCTATTACGTAGGCAATCTTGCCAGGAGAGAAGGTTTTTCCAACTCGTTTGCGCTGGACATAGATAAATACACTGAACCGGAAGCTAAAGCACTGCTCTCAACAGCGATATTTCTTTTAACAATGAATGAAAATGAACCAATAAACCTTGTAACCGGTTTGCCTTTAAAGCAGTTTCAGGCATACAAAAAAGCTTTTGAAGAAGAGCTCAAAAACTACAAAGCACTGGTATCACTGCCGGAATACAGGCTGATGAAAACAGTAGAATTTGAGAAGGTTACTGTTTTCCCGCAGGCAGCGGGTGCAGTATATTACGCTCTGCTGGAGGATTTAGACAAATATCTTTTAAGCGATTCCTATATAGTGCTGATTGACATAGGTTTTAAAACTACAGATTATATTGTCTTTTTTGTAGAAGACAGGCCTTACTTCCTTGCAGACTTGTCAGGAACCATTGATGCAGGAATTTCAAAAATATTTACTGCAATGGAGCAAATATATACCGCAAAAACCGGATCCAACCTTGATACAGGAGATTTTATAACAATTTTAAACAAAGGAAGCATCTATTTTAAAGGTAAATACATTGATTTTACTGAAGAAATAACTGCATTAAAAAAAGAACTTGCAAAGCTGATAGAAAAGAGAATATATACAAGCTTAAAAGGAATACTTGACAAGGTAATGGTTATATTTGTTGCAGGTGGAGGAGGCGCTGATTTGTATCCCTACTTAAAAGATGTTCATACAAGTGTAGAATTAGTAAAAGATGCTCAATTTGCAAATGCGCTGGGCTTTTTAAAGGTAGCGGAGATACAAAAATAAAATCATAGGAAGGTGATAAAAAATGAATAAGTGGTTAGTGGATGATTGGGTAAACGAATGTGCTTTAAAACCAATAAAATATTTTACACCAACTGCAATAGAGAAAGATACAGGAATAAGCCTTGAAGAGGTATTCGAAAGATTGATGGAATTAGTTAATGATAATAAATTAGAATTGTATTGGCGCATTGTTTGTCCTGTTTGTTTTAGACAACTATATATATACAAAAGTACGGATCGAATTCCTCGTTATATAGATTGTGTGGAATGTGGAAAACAGCAAGTAACAGAGGATATGATTTTCCCTTTGTTTTCAATAAGCAATGAATATAGAGAACATATAAAATCTCTAAAAAAAACTTTCAATACGCTTGTTTATGCTCGTCTTCTTCAATGTTCAAAAACTAACCAATCATAATCTTTTAAATATATAATATTTCTGACGTCACCTGTAAGCCACATGTAATAAGGGTTTAAGCATATTTTTTTTAAAACTGACGTCAGTCCACTCACAAAAATGACGTCAGCCTTAAATACTTGCAATATCTATGTTTTAAATGAGCATTTTTAAAAAGTGACGTCAGTTTAATATTTTGCTACATCTGTACTGACGTCACTTTTGATGTTTTTATCCTTCAAAGCCTTTAATACTGCTGCTTGCGGGCGACGTCACTTGTTAAAAATTCTATGCCATACTGCAAGGGGTTGAAATTTTATGAACAAATATACCTTCCGTGTCAAAAACAGTGATTCAGAAATTCTTGCAGCACTCTCATCCCTGCAGGGAAAAGAGAGAGGAGATTTTATAAGAGAAGCTCTGCGGTTTTATATAAACAATAAAGATATGGTACAGCAGATACTGAACAGCATAAAAGAAATTCAAGAAGCAGTAAAGAGGCAGTCAGCAGACATTGCAGAAATAAAAGAAATGATTAAGACCCAGCCGGTAGTCGCAGGTTTGAATAAAAATACCGTACTGTTAGAATCTGATAAAAACAATAAAAAGAAAAACAATGAAGAAATCCTGAGAGGACTGGTGAATGACTTCCTCAATATGTGAGCATTCATCAGTCTTTTTTTATTGGGTATTGCAACTTTTAACAGAACAAAGCCAATACATTATGTGAAATAAAAGAGAGGTGTAATACGATGGTAAAAAGAAAGGAACAGAAAAGAAGACTGAACGTTCGTGTAGACGTTGACTCACCTATCTGGAATGAAAGAAACATGAGCGAAACCACAAGAAAAGCACTGGATTTTTACTACACATTCTGGGGCAGAACTGTTTTTGCTTTAAACAAAATAGAATTTTTGTTAGATAAAATTGAAAAGATGGAAAGGAGTGGTTTTTATGGAGAAAGAGATGGCAGGTAAAGTAGAAGTCGAAGCAAAACATCTTCTAAACGCATACGGTGCCATTGAAAAAGCAAGAAGAGAGCTTTACTGGGCACTGAACTACCAGATAAGAGCAGGAGAAAAACCCAACAATCTTCTGTCTTCAGACAACGTAGAAGTGGAAATTCTGGATAATGGTAAAGTCGTGAAGTTAACTGTGATGGACTACCCTGCAAGACTGCAATCAACAAAAAATGAAGAAAAAGAAAGATGGATAAACAATGTGATGTTTGCTTTGAAAAACGTAAAGGACAAAATCTCATTTGACCGCATTTTTGTTTTTGTCAAATTTTATTTCCCTGTTTCAAATGTGGATGTAGATAACCGTGATATAAAACCCATAATAGACGGAATAAAATACAGCAGAATAGTTGCAGATGATAATTACAGATATGTTTCTTATGGGTTTAACGCTAACTTCAGTGACAGCCCAAGAACAGAAATCTATATCATTGATTATAAAGTTTTTCCAAAAAAATTGCATGAAATTCTCAATGAGACGTAAGTTTTACCTGTCCTTTTTTGAACCCAAAAATACCCTTAAAAACTCCTATTTTTATATCTCAAAAATAACTATAAAAAGACAGGTATGCCAAAAGACAGGTATTAAAACATGTAAATTTACTGTAAAATTAGCGCTTTAAAAAAACAGTATGAGGGCAGAAAATAATCAATGGAACTTTTTAAAATCGTTTTTCATCCAACCCCCTAATACTTCAATTATTTTTTTTATTAAGATTAGCATTAGGTAGCCGTCCGAAGGACGGCTACCAAAGTTTAGTGCAGTAAAAGGACAGCACTAAATAGAAAGAACTGTACTAACAGGATAGAACAGCACAATCTAAAAGGCTCTGCAGGTTTAGTGCAGTAGGAAAAAGTTATAATGTAAAGGGGCAGTTTATAAAAGGTTATCTGCACCGCCATGGTTAGAACCGCAGGGCAGGAGAAAGCAGTATCAATGTTGCAGTGGCAAAAGCTCTGGTTACGCAAGACGGCATTGCAGGAAGGTTTTGCAGGTTTAAGGCAGTAAGAGAGAAAGGCAAAATGGAGAGCACTTTTCCATCCCACAGTTAAAGCAAAGGAGAAGGCACATAAATGTTTTTGGCAGAGGGAAAGAGACACAATCATAGAAGTTTTTGCTAACACGGCAGAAAGAACACAAACAGGAAGGTTCAGCAGGTTTTAGGCAGTGGCAGGAAGTTTTCACCGAAGGAGAAGGTGCAAAAACACAGCACATGAATATTCAGTAAAGTACAGCAGAAGAAAGACAGGCTTTTCAAAGGCCTTATAAGGCTTTGATTCAGCTTTTTGGCTTTTTGCTTTCTTTTTTTAGACGTGCCTGGAATGTATTTGCAATAGTTCATAAAACCTTGAGGTGATGTTTATGAAGGAAGAAGTGTACAGGGAAATAGGCAGGCGGTTGTGGGAATTACGCAGACAGAGAGGTTTTACTCGAGAACAGGCTGCAAGGTATCTGGGAATCAGTCAAAAGCAGCTCGCACGTTATGAAAAAGGCAGAGAAAAAATCAGTACGGACGTTTTAGAACGACTGGCCGGATTATATGGTTGTGATTATAAGTATTTGCTGGATGATAATGAAAGTTCAAGTGAACAGATTGCAGTAAACTTTGGAACATATAAAATCTCTGATGAGGATTTAGAAGTTATTGCATTTGCCAATCAATTTGTCATGAATTTAAATACAATGTATAACATGGATGAAGAGCTTAAAATGAACCACAATTTAACAAATATATCAAGCATTTAACACAAGTTTTATAGAACTTTTTCAAAAAAAATAAGCAAAATTACACAACTCACAAAAAAGTTGTTTGCATTTTAAAAAAAAAGTACCGTCACAAGACTTTGTTAAAAATTTAACGAAACTTATTTAAAACCGGAAAGGAGAGTGCCAAATGCCTGTAAATGTAGAATTAACAGAACGTGACAAAAAGCTTTTAGAGATGCTTGCGGAATTGAGCATGATAAAGGTAGAAAACCTGTCGCACATATACGAAACAAAGGCATACTACTTAAAAAGGATAGCCCTATTAAGAAAAGCCCACTACGTAAGGAGACTGAAAGGGTACGTAATGCTGGGCTCAAAAGGAATAGAGTACGTGAGAAGCATAGGCTTAAAGAGGAAAGGGATTCCTACAGCACATGGGCAGAAAGAACGTGTACAGAGAATAAGCGACCTTTACTTTGACTTTTTAGGAACGGACTGGACTTTTGTGGACAGCCGTAAAATAAAAGAGCAGAAGCCTTCAATATACAGGAGCAGCATTTTTCTAGGCTTTTTAATAGGACGTACAGAGTACGCAGTGTACAGCATAGGGAAAGAACCCAGTAAAGAGAAAATAGACGCTGTAAAAAGCGAACAGGAAAAACTGCACAAGTTGGGCATATACAGGAGCATAGTGTTTTACGAAAGTCCAGAAGCAAGGAAAAGATACGGCGTAGAAGGACTGGGATTAAAGGAGCAGCTGTTACTGCCGTATCCGTACGGAGTAGAGCTTTTAAAAGAGCATGGACGCAGGAACTTGATAGAAGAAGCAGCCGTAAAGGTTTACGGAAGCAGCCTAAAAGAGCCGAACTGGAAAGAAGCAGACTTTAGTATAGGGGATAAAGAGGTTGTGGTATTAATCTTAAACGACATAGAAAAAGCAGCAAAAATAAAGAACTATCTAATACTTGCACAGTACAGATATACAAAAATGACAGAAATAGAAATATTATGCCTGGAGGGACAGGAAGAAATGTTCAAAGAAATGTTCCCGGAGTGCAGTATAAGGACAATAAAAGCAGAAGAGATATTATAATGTTAAGTAAATTTTCAGAAAAGTCGTACAGTATTATAAAAAAGGAGTGATAGGAATGACAAAACTGAACTTTTTAAATAAAGAAAGTGAAGCGTTTAAGGCCGTAAGAAAAATAGTAAATAAATATGATCCTTTAGGCATATTAAGCGCAAATGCTGATATAGAAGAAGACGACGAATATGACAGCGAAGTAGTAGAAATAATAAACCGGTGCTGGTATCTGGATGAAGATAAAACAGAGCTGGCGTATAAAGCAATAAAAAGTGTTTTTGAATACTGGTTCTGGGACGGCTGCTGCAAAGGAGCAGAATTGATGGACGTGGCGGTAGAAATAGTAGACGTGCTAAAAAGGCTCAGAAGGGAGCTGATAAAATGAACTTTAAAGACTTTTCTTTTTCCAATGAAGGCCCACAAAGTACCACAGCCAAGATTTTACTGGGCACAGCAGTGTTCCTTTTATACGCTTTTCTTACAGCATGGCTTTTTGTACCTCTAATCAAAACGTTCCAGCTTTTATCACAGCTAAACCCACAAACCAGCTCAAAAATAGACTTCACTCCCATAAAACAGATGTACACAAACCCACTGCTGAGCTTAAAAGAGCTCACAAACCCGGCAACATTAAAGGCCTATCTTATCTTCCTGTTAATCTCCATACCAGCAATAGCAGTATTAGTAATACTTGCCAGAGCAACAGACTACAGAACACAGGGTGTAAAATACCTGAGAGATGACGGAACACACGGAACAGCAAACTGGATGACAGTGCAAGAAGCGAAAAAAATACTGGGCATAGGCACAAACAAAGGATTAATACTGGGCAGGATAGGCAGTAAAGTAGTTACACTTCCACCTGACAGCTTTTTAAACAGAAATGTGGCAATATTCGGATCCCCTGGCTCAATGAAATCAAGAGCATATATAAGAACAAACATACTGCAGCTGGCAAAGGAAGGACAGAGCATGGTAATAACGGATCCCAAAGGAGAAATATTCAGAGACATGGCAGAGTTTCTAAAAAACAGAGGATATACTATAAAAGTCTTCAACCTTGTAAACATGAAGCACTCTGACAGATGGAACCCAATTGAAACCATACAGGACGACATAGACGCACAGCTCTTTGTAGAAGTAATCATAAGCAACACAAAAGTAGCGACAACAAAATCGGGCGATCCCTTCTGGGACAGGGCAGAGCAGAACCTGTTAAAAGCACTTGCCTTATACGTAGCAATGGAATATCCGGAGCATGAAAGAAACCTTGCAAGCGTATACTCACTTCTGGCAAGTGCAGAGCCAAGGGCAGTGGACTCCGTCTTTAAAACTTTACCTAACAGCCACCCGGCAAAAATGCCTTACAACATTTATGCGCAGGCAAACGAAACAGTCAGAACAGGTATTATAATAGGTCTGGGTACAAGACTCCAGGTATTCCAGAACAAGATGGTACAGAAAATCACAGAAACAAGCGACATAGATTTAGAACTTCCAGGCAGAGAAAAATGCGCATACTTCTGCATATCAAGCGACACAGACTCAACATTTGACTTTTTGGCAGGCCTGTTTTTCTCATTCCTCTTCATAAAGCTCACAAGATACGCAGATATGAACGGAGGAACACTGAACCCAAACGTATACTTCCTGCTGGACGAATTCCCCAACATAGGCGCTGTACCTGACTTCACCAAAAAGATAAGCACAATGCGCTCAAGAGGGATACACTCAAGCGTAGTATTTCAAAACATATCGCAGCTCAAAAACAGGTATCCGAATGATGCCTGGCAGGAAATCATAGGCAACTGCGACACGAGGCTGTTTTTAGGCTGCACGGACGTTGCAACAGCTCAGTTTGTATCAGATTTACTTGGACAGGCTACAGTCGAAGCAAGAACGTTCAGAAAACACGCAGGCTTAGAAGGCCTTTTTGATTTTGGGGACATATCACTGAACACGCAGAAAAGGCCTCTTCTTACTCCGGACGAAATACTGAGGCTCGACCACAGAAACGCAATAGTGATATTGAGAGGCCAGAAACCTCTAATGGTAGAAAAGATGGATTATATAAAGCATCCGCTGTCAAAAGAAATCAGGCCTGTACCAATTACTGAATATATACCTGAATGGGCAAAAGAAGAAACAAGAGAACCTGAACCCAAACCTGTAGATGAACTTAAAAATGAGCTTAAAAAAGAACACAAAAATGAATCTGCAAGCAAACCTATAAGTGAGCCTGCAGAAACAGTTGAAAATAACAGGAAACCTGCTGGCAGTATAAAAGACAGAGAAGAGCCTTCTGAAAATATTGCTGCGGAAGAAGTATTCTTCATATCAAGCACATTCAGTACATCAGAGAACGGGCAGTTAAAAATAAATGAGACAGACAATATCAAAGAGCCCAGTGCTGAAAAAGAAAAAACAAAAGGCGAAAAGAATAAAAAACAATTCTGGTAAAAGGAGGTTTTTTAACATTGAAAATGATAAGTACCAATCTTTTAAGAGAGCACCCAAGGAACAAAGAATTCTTTGACGACATACAGGGACAGGCATGGCAGGATTTTTTAGAAAGCATAAAGACAAGCGGAATAATAACCCCTCTAATTGTAACCAGAAATGAAGACGAGACCTATACAGTAATATCAGGCTCACAAAGGCTAAGAGCTGCAAAAGAGCTGGGAATCGAAGAAGTGCCGTGTGAAGTAAGAACGTACAAAGACAGAGACGGGATAACAAAAGAAGACTGGATATTGAAAGACTTGATAGAAACAAACTTGAGGCAGAGGGGTAAGGGCAATCTGAATGATTTAAAACTTGCAAGGTGTCTCGTAGAACTTATGAGAATATACGGTATCAGAAGAGGTGGGGATAGGAAAAGTGAATTGGTAAATTCTTCATATCAAACGGACAAAATGTCCGATTCGACTGTAGAATTTTCTCAATCATACCTAGCCGAATTAATAGGTATTTCTGAAAGGCAGTTAAGACGTATTACCAGGCTAAATAATTTAATCCCCGAAATACAGCAGCTGATAGATGAAGGAAAGCTTTCAACAACAGAAGGTGTGCAGCTTGCAGCACTTGACGAAGAGGTGCAAAGAAAGCTCTATTACGCTTTAGGTGAAGACATAAACAAAATGACAGCACAGCAGATAAGAAAAATCAAAGAAGAATCAGAAGAAAGCATAAAAGAGCTTGTAGACGAAATAAACAGCCTGCGCAGAGAACTTCAATCCAGAGAGTATACGCTGAAGCTGAAAGAAGAAGAAATTTCAAAGAAAGAAAGCTTAATAAAGCAGTACGAAACAGCAATAAAGTTCAATGACGAAAAAATAAAAAGACTGGAAAACGGAGTGATAAAGACGGTAGAAGTAATCCCTGATAACATAAAAAAGGAGTTAGAGAAGCTGAAAAAAGAGCAGGTAGAAGCTGAAGAAAAGCTAAACCTATTGCAGCAGGAGCTTGAAAGAACAAAAAGAGAATACGAAGAGCTGAAACTGCAAGCCACATCTGATGAAAAAGCAAAAAAAATTATAGACGAAATCAACAGGCTGAATGACAGAATATCCACTTTCAGAGAAATAGCATCCTGCAGCAGTGAAGTAAGGGAACAGCTTAAAAATTCCATATTAAGCCTTAAAAAGAGCCTGGAAAATGCACTGGGCTCTTTTTAAAATAAAAAAAAACTAAAATGAAAGGAGAAGGTAAAAATGACAGAAGCATGGCAGGACATTTATGCCTCAAGGCAGTCAAACAAAATTCTAACAGGTACCTTAAGCGCAATAGAAAGCCAGGAAGATAAAAACTTTGCAGTCATATTCTACGACGGAGTAAAAGTAATAATACCTTTTGAAGAAATGGGAATCGAAAACATAAACAAAACAATTGTACGCTCAATGATAGGCGCTGAAATAGACTTTGTAGTACGTGGAATAGACACAGAAAAAGAAATAGCAATTGCCTCAAGAAAATTCGCAATGAACTTAAGGAAAAAATACGAACTTCCAAAGCATGAAGAAGGAGACGTAATACTTGCCCGCATCGTTGCAATAGGCAAAAACCATGCCATTGCAGAAGTATATGGAATAGAAACCAAGGTACCAAAAGAAGAGATAGGATACGGCTATATAGACAGAATAAACGACCTTCTGCAGGTTGGAGACAGAGTACCGGCCAAAATAACAAAACTGGACATAGAAAACAGCGTAGTAGAAATCTCAATAAAGCAGACAAAGCCAAATCCATTTGAGCAGGTAGATACAAAATACAAAAAAGGAGGAGAATATTTAGGCACTGTAACAGGCTCACAGCCCTATGGATACTTCGTCAACCTTGAACCCGGAATAGATGTATTATGTCCCAATCCTTACTGGAAAACAAAAATAGAAAAAGGCGACAAAGTTACAGTGCGCATAACAAGAATAGACCACAAAAAGCAAAGAATAACAGGCGTTTTAAAAAGGCTTGTCAGAAAAGCGCAGTAGACAGGGCAGGAAGGGTTTATCCTGCCCCTGTTATTCGGCTGTTTGTGGTAAACGTTTAAAGGAATATCAAAAGAGCTGTTTACAGAACAATATTTTTGAACTTGTTTAAAAAAGAGTTTACTTTTTTAAAAAAGAAGATATACTATATACCGAACAGGCAGTACCTCAGCATAAAATATTTCTAATAAGAGCCGTTCTTCTCCCCTTTTGCGGGTAAAGGAGAAGTTGCTGAAAGATCTGCCCGGCATGGCGCTCAAGGCCGTAAAAAGCAGCGCCAAAAATTACAAAACACCTGCAGCGATTTTTGGCTATAAAAAATGATATTAAAAAGCACAAAAAATGTGAATAAAAGATTTGTCAATATTTTTGAAAGTATGTATACATCTTTTTATATTTCCGTAACAATGTTATAATTAAAAGAAAAGAAGGAATAATAAAAATTGGTGGTGATAGAAATGTCAAAAGCGCTTAATGACAGGCTGGATGATATTATATATGAAAAAGTAAAAATGATGCCAAAAGATGAACAAAAAGAAGTCCTGGATTTTGTAGAATATTTGATACAAAAAAGGCTAAAGATTGTAAAAGATATGTTTGAAATAACAAAAGAAACTAAGCGGGTATTAGAATCACACGGCTACTCAGAAGATAATATTTCTGAACTTGTAAAAGAAATAAGGGAAACTAATGATTAGGGCTGTAATTGATACAAATGTATTTGTATCAATTTTGTTTGGCAGTCCTATCATGAAAGAACTTCTTGAGTACTGTGCAATGTATAAATTTACATGGGTTATATCCGAAGATATATATTCTGAATATAAAAGAGTTATAGAGTATAAAAAGTTCAATTTCCGCAAAGAAATTAAACAAAAACTGCTTTATTTTATCGAAGAACTTGCAGAATTTGTTCATGTTTCAAGTAATGTAACAGTATCAAGAGACAAGGATGATAATAAATTCATTAATTGTGCAATAGATGGAAATTGTAATTTTATAGTATCTGGTGACAAAGATTTGTTAGAAATCAAAGAATACGGTGGAATACGTATTGTAACAGTAAAAGAATTTTTGGAAATTATTAAAAATAAAAATTGAAAAACAATTAAAATGTGGAATTAAGGTATATTCAAAGCTTTTAAAAAGCCTTTGAATATACCTTTTTTATTTTTACAAAGCAGAACAAACGGAACAAAAATACAGGCAGACAGAAGAATCCTGAGCAGGAGCTTTTCCCTTCTGTTTTTTGTACATAGGGTTTCATCTCAGCGTAAAACACCTCTCCTGCAGAATCCGTACCCCTTCCGTCTGCGGTGCAGGAGAGAGTAAAGAAGGGGTTGCTGGGAGAGACTCACGGCACAATACCCTCTGCCGTAAAAAGCGGTATTAAAAAATGTCTGAAACGTACAGAGCCTTTCTCTGTACGTTTTTTTAATATAAAAATCAAAAAAAGGAGGAATATGTATGCCAATTAAAGGATTAACAGAAAAAAGAAGCCTGGCCCGGATAGGGAAAATTCATCTGGGCATAAAGCAGAAAGGGAAAGGAGGGAATCTCTATCCTACAGCAACAGACTATTTTGTGGTCTATGAGGATGGGAATACGGCTCCGGAGATTGTAGCAAAATTCAAAGCGCTTTATGGAGAAAAACCGAAAGAGATTGACATCATATTCCCTGTAAACGACCCGGAAGTATTTTTCCCGCAGTGGCTTAAAAGATATGGAAACAACAGGCTTTTATGCAAAGGCGACGGAGAAACAGCTCTCGAAACCAACACACAAACAGGGGAAATAAGGCAGATTGAGTGCAAATACAGAAACTGCCCGTACTACCAGAAAGGGCAGTGCAGGGAAGTAGGGAATTTACTATTCTACGTACAGGGAATACCAGAGGGAGTTTTCCAGATTGATACTAGCTCCATAAACAGCATTAAAAAGATAAACACAGCTATAGACATAATAAAATCTGCAAACGGAGGCAAAATAGCCGGAATACCACTTAAGCTGGCACTTGTCCCTATGAAAGTGCTGGCAGACGGCAAATATAACAAAACAGTATATATATTACATCTCTACCAGCCAAACGCAGCGGTAAACCCGCCAGCAGCCGATGAAGAAAAAGACATAGAAGACATAATAAATGAAGCAATGGACGAAGTAGAAAACGAGGATTTTACATTCCCTCCAGAAGAGGAAATAGACGACGTACCGGAAGACCTATTCCCTGAGGAAGTGCAAAACGACAACAGCAAGTATGGACCTCTGGAAGTTACTGCTGTCAAAGGCTTTTTCGACAAGACAGGCAAGACTATATACGTTGCATCTTTGAGTGATACAAAAGGTAACCAGCATACAATGGTTGTTCCAGAGGAGTTCAAAGAGATGAAAAACGCAATAATAAAGAACTACACACTTAAAGAAACAAAAGTAGGAAATAAACAGCTGGAAGAAGTTATAGACTACGAAATGGTAATGTAAAAAAGAGGGGAGCAGTTCCCCTCTTTTAATTAAAAAAATGAAGGAGGAAGTCTTATGAGTCTAAAAGAAATAGAAAGCAAGCTCAGACGTGCCTATTCACTTCCCATAGAAGAACAACGGAAGTATCATGAACAGATCTGGAATCTTGAGAAGGAGAAATTTTACTCATTGGTTCCAGACTGGGATGACGAGGCTGTAATGCAGTACCTACAAAACTTTAGAGACAAATTAACCCGAATTTTTAAAGGAGAGAAAGTAGGCCTGCTCTGGGCCGTAGAAAACGCTCCAGAGCTTGATAAAAAATATCAGGACTGCATGATAGACATAGATGAAGCCATTAAGATACGCAGCAGAGGTGCGCTCTTCATGGCACTAAAAAATTATGAAGCAGTCCTGAAAGACATTTATTTAGCCTATAAAGAAAGCCAAAAAGTAAAGGAGGGATAAATTTATGCATGGGACAATTATCCAGTTAGAAGAGAAACCTTTGAGATTTGAAGAAGACTTTATCTGCGAAGAAGATTTTTATGACGATTTTGTAGGGGTTATAGCAGATTACGTGAGCGATGACGTAGACAGAGCCGAAGAAATTCAATATTTTGTCGAAGAATTAAAGGAATTTGGGATAGTATACAACGAAAAAGAACAGTCTATTACTTTCCTTGAAGGCTTTAAGGATAAGTATTTTGCAGCAAAATTTTTTAAATTAAAAGAAGCTGTAGAAAATCTTAGTTTTGAAGACTTTGTAAAAGACACTTACAAGGTATGGGAAATACAAAACCTGATCAATAAGAAATATGGAACATATATTCACATTAAAGGAGAATGGATGACGTTAGACACATTTGTCCGCTATGTTTTAAAGGAAGGAATAAAATACTACATTGGTTCTGTCCTGGATTACCATTTTTAAGGAGAAAGCACGCCTTTGAGGTATCAGGGGCGTGCTTTTAACTTCCAAAAAATAAAGGAGGAGGAAGGACAAAATGATTAAAAGGAAAATCACGTTAACTTTAGAAGTAAATTTTGACAAAAGGGACATTAAAGATTTTGGTTATAATCCTGAAAATGAAGAAAATATTGATCGTTTTTGTAAAGACAGCATAAGGGCTATCTACTTTGACAGAGATCTAATACTTTTTGACTTATTCATGTCAAAAGCAAATTTAGAAGATATAAAAATCGAAAAAAGAAGGGGGAAAACAAGATGATAATAAAATCGATAACCTTAAAAAACTTCAAGAGTCATAAAAATACAATTATTAATTTCAATGATAAAAACACCGTAATCTATGGAGACAACGGAACTGGGAAAACTTCAATAGGAGAAGCAATAGCATGGTGCCTGACAGGGGCAAACCTGTTTGGTACAGAAAATGTAACAAACAAATTAGTAACTATAGGGAAAAATGAAATGTCCGTAACCTTAGTTATAGAAAAAGATGGAAAAGAATACGAAATAACCCGTTCAAAAAAGAAGAACGAAATAGAAATAACCATAAACGGTGTTAAGTCTACACAAATTGATCTGTATACTCAGTTCGTACAGGACAAGGACATATTCTTCACTGTATTCAACCCTCTATACTTTACAACTCTTGCTCCAAGAGATGCCAAGGCCATTCTCTACAAAGTTTTGCCGGAGGTTTCCAACGAAGAAGTTTTCGAAAAACTTTCTCCAGAAGTAGCAGAAACTTTAAAGAAAAACGGATTTAATAATGCAAACACCTTCATTGAAAAGCAGCGGGAAATTCTAAAAGACTGGGAAGACGGGCTTTTAAAATCTGAAGGGAATATAGAGATATTGAGACAGATAATAAATGCAAAGATTCCCGAAATGAAAAGCTTTGATGAAACACAGTTAAAAGAGCTGGAAAAGAAACTAATGGAGTTCCAGAAAAATCAAAACATAGAAATAGAAAAGGAGCTTGCAATACTGAAAGAACAATACAAAAACCCACCGATAGAGAAACCTCAGTTAAAAGACACAAGCATCCTGCAGAAAACCAGAGAAGAACTGCTGCAGGAATACAAACAAATTCAAGAGCAAATCAAAAACCTTAAACCACAGTACATCACCTGTAATAAATGTGGCAATAAAATAGATGTTACTGCAAAAGAAAAGCAGCTTTTACTGGCAAAGCTGCAGGAGATAAAAGAAAAAGGCACAAAAACTGCTGCAGAGTTGAAGGCTGTTATCGAAGAAAACGAAAAGGCAGAAAAAGAGTTTAAAGAAAAAGTAAACAAATACAGAAAAGCCCTTGAGATAAAAATCAAGAGACTAGAAAATGCACTAAATACAAATGCAAACAAAGAACAAATACAGCAAATAATGCAGCAAATAGAAAGGCTCAGATTTGAAGAAAGAGAAGTAATAAGCCACAACGAAAGTGTCAAAGCATTGCTCAGACAGAAAGAAGAAGCAAAAAAGAAGCTGAAAGAAGTAGAAGAAGATATAAAACTGGCCGAACAGCAAATAAACGAAGTAAAAACTTTGATAGAATATGCAAAAGCATTCAATGCCAAAAAATTAGAACTAGAAGCAACAGAGATAAATAAATACCTGAACAAAGTATCACTTCAGCTCTGGAAAATTGTTCAGAGCACAGGAGAAATTAAAGACGACTTCAAAATTCTCTACGATGGAAAAGAATTTAACATACTTTCCTACTCTGAACGAATTAAGGCAGGCCTTGAAATTGCAAACCTGATAATGGGTCTAACAAAAATAAAATTCCCAATTTTTATAGACAATGCAGAAAGCATTACAGAATATACTGCACCAAACACACAAATACTTGAGTCCATAGTAAAAAAAGGAACAAAAAAACTAGAAATAAAAACTGGCAGGAGTTAATCTCCTGCTGGTTTATTTTTAAAATATAGATGTTGTTTTGCAAAAAAAAAGAGTTATAATAAAAGGAGGAGAACAAAAAATGGTGGTGAGAATCATGGATAACTTACTCAAAAATAAAGTAAAAGAAATTATTGAGAACCTTCAAGAAGAAGAACTTGCAGAGGTTATTGATTTTATAGAATATTTAAGGTTTAAAGAAGAAAAAGAAGAAAATGAAATCCTTAATGATGTAGAATTAATAGAATCGATAAAAAGAGGTCTTAAAGACATAGAAAATGGCGATGTATACGACTTTGAGGACGTGTTCAAAAATGTATAAGGTTAAACTTGCAAAAGAAGCTGTTAAGTTTACAGAAAAGTGTAACAGCAATACAAAAGAGAAAATTAAAGAGGCAATTGAAAAAATTGCCCAATCTCCTTATGTTGGTAAAAATATCAAAAAACTTAAAGATAAGTTTCCACCTCTGTATAGATATAGGGTTGGAAATATAAGGATTATCTATCAAATTCAAAAAGGAGAAAAGATCATTTTTATTGTTACTATCGGATATCGTGGAGATGTATATAAATAGAAACAGGGCTTAAGGCGGGAAGTTAAAAACTCCCGCCTTTTTATTTTTTAAATTAAAAACGATAAAAGATAAAAAAACATTTTACCTTTTCCTTTTGTACATAGAGCCCAGCCTAACATAAAAGCACAATAAACTGTTCCCTCTCCGTTATGCGTTAAGAGAGGGTTGTTAGGCAGGCTCACGACATGGCGTCCTCTGTCGATAAAAACGGCGCTAAAAAAATACGAACAGGGACAATTAAAAGCTCCTGTTTTTTTAATTTTAAAAATTTAAGGAGGGATCTTATGAGACTTTACGAGAACAGTAAAGCAGAAAAAATTTTCTTAGTGCTTCTAAAATGGGGTCCTTTTAGAGAAACATTCCAGATAATGTATGATTTTAGAAAAACACTTACAGTACTTACAGACCAAGATGAAAGCAGTAAACCTAAGGAGGATTTTTTAGAAGACTTCTGGGACTTTGTTGCTGAAAACTTAAAAACCTATAAAAGTAAAGGAGGAACAGGAGCATGAGCAAAGTCCACGAAATCGTACTTGAAAAAATTCTTCAACAGTTAGAAAGAGGAGAAATACCATGGAAAAAGGGTTGGACAGAAAATCCTCCCATAAATTATATCACCAGGAAACCTTACACAGGAATAAACGTACTGCTGTTAAAAGGTGGAGAATATCTCACCTTCAAGCAGATACAGCAGCTTGGGGGCAAAATAAAGAAAGGAGCAAAATCCGAAATAGTAGTATTTTTTAAGCCTTACACCAAAATAGTCGAAGAAGTAGATTCAGAAACAGGCGAAGTTGTAGAGAAAGAAAAAGAATTGCTCGTTTTAAGGTATTATCACGTATTTCACATAAACGATACAGAAGGAATTCCTTCCAAACTAAAAAAGGTAGAACATAATCCACTGCAGGAAGCTGAAAAAATTATAGCAGGATACAAAAATGCCCCCAAAATAACCCATGATAACCCAAATGAAGCATACTACAACGCAGCAAAAGATCTAATCAACATACCAGATAAAGGTTTTTTTTACAGCATACACGAATACTATTCTACGTTGTTCCATGAACTTATTCACTCCACCGGCCATCCAAAGCGCTTAAACAGGTTCAAAGAAAATGAAAAAAGTGCTTTTGATGCAAATTCTTACTCCTTAGAGGAACTGGTTGCAGAAATAGGCGCAGCAATGCTCTCTCAATATGCAGGGATTATGGAAAAAACAGTGGAAAACAATGCAGCATACATTCAGTCATGGTTAAAGCAGCTGCAGAACAATAAAATGATGATCTTTAAAGCAGCTGCGAAAGCACAGCAGGCAGTAGACTACATCACTTTAAAAAAAGAGGAGTTATTATGCTATTAAATTTTCCCCAAGACAAATATAAATTTTACAAAGACAAAAGTTAAAAAGATTACGTGGAGAAGGCTAGTTGCGCCTTCTCTTTTTGTACATAGAGCTTTATCCTGACGTAAAAGAGCTCCTGCAGACACCGTACCTCTCCCACTATGCGGGGCAGGAGAAAAATAAAGGAGAGGTTGTCAGGAAAAGCTCACGGCACTGTACCCTCTGCCGTAAAAAGCGGTACAAAAAGGACTTAAAAGTGTACCTTCGACTCAACCACAGGTACACGAAAACAAAAAAGCTGAAAAGCATATGTCTGTCATAAAAACAGATATATGCTTTTTAATAAAAATTTTAAAGGGAAGGGGAAATGGAAATGAGCAAAATTAATTTCCAGAAAGAAATCTGGGAAGGGTGGACGGTGGGAGATTTCGTCAGGGAACTGGAGCCTCAGCTGGACGCAATTCAATCAGGTACAAGCTGGCATCCACCCATAACCACCAAGAAAGAATTAAAAGAGTGGTGCAGACAGAATCAGCCTTACTACAAAAGGGCAATACCGGAAGTTGTACAATATTTTTCACAAAAATATAACCTCAAATAAAAAGAAAAGGGGGATTTTTATGAAAGAAAAAGAGGAAAAGAAAAGCATTAAGCTTGCACAGGCAGTTCAGGAACTCTACTGTCCTGACTGCGGAGCGAAATTAATTCCTGCAGAAGGATGCCTTTACTGTCCGTTCTGTGGGTGGAGCAAATGCAGGTAAAAACAAAAACAAAATTTAGAAGGAGGGACCTTTTGTGGAAAAGGTAAGACTAGAGAGTGTTTTAAGAAAACTTGATAACGCCCTTGACCCCTATCAGAAACTTACTAAATTTTATGAACTCCTCGGCTGGAACAGAGAAAACAACATAGACCCCACAAAAATAAGACTCAACGAAGAAGACCTTGAAGCACTAATAAAAAACGAAATGGAAAATGCTAAAAGGTTCGGGCTCACAGCCATAGATGTAGGGTTTTTATGGCTGAACAAGGGGCCGGGGGGAGACAAAGACATAGAAAAGGGCACAATACTTCTCCAAAGACGGCTGGCAAATTTAAAAATAAAAATGAAAGGAGAGAATGGGGATGCTGTATCTAATTAATTTCACTGACCCTAACGATAAGGACATTCAAATGGACCTAATAATTGAGACTCCTCTCAGTAAAAAAGTTGTAGAACAAACCATAGAAAGAATTTTAGAAAAATCAAAAGAAATCTGGAATAAAGATGCTTATGCAACTCTGGATGAAATACTTGCAGAAGAAATAGCTAAAGAATTTAAAATGCTAGACTACGAGTTTATAACCTTTCCCTGGTAAATTCAAAAAAAGACAAAAAAGAAGGAGGAAAAACGAAATGGAATTTAAAGAATATAAACCCAAAGGTTTTACTATAAAAGCAGGAAATTGGTGTAAGAAATACGAAGACTTCATTAAAGACCATGTTATTAAAAAGTGTAAGGAAGAGGGCAACGTGCATCCAAAAGGATGCACTCATTGCATCTACTACAGTTACAAAGTTATTAGTGAAGAAATATAAAGTAAAGGAGCAGCCTAAAAAAGGTTGCTCCCTATCTCGTAAAGGGAGGACTAGAAAAATGAGCAAAAGGAGGGAGTACACAGTTTTCTTGTGGGGCAGTTATATAAGAATTATTTTTTCTCCACATGCACTAAAACGGTTAAAAGGTAGGACATCACTTACTCCAGAAAACATCATACAATCCATAAAAGCATCTGAAGCAAAAATAGAGAAACTGCGAAATCATCCTAAAACAAGGTTTGTAGTACTTGACCACGTACTAAAAACAGCCTACATGGCCGTATTCGACAACCCAAACAGCATAGGAATTATAACAGTTTATAAAAACACTGATACGTGGATTGAAGGCGGGCCGGACATAATAATGCGAACGAAAAAGGAGCTGCGGAGATACGTCTCCGTATAGCTCCTTTTTAAATTTATCAAAAGGAGGAATTAAGGATGAAGCAGGTGGTGTACTTTTCAGGGAAGGCTAAAGATCTTCCCAAATTTTTGAACCTTTTATACAACGTGGAAGGCAAAATAGTCGCATTTGATATTGATAACACACTTATCAACGTTAATAAAAGATTGGAGGAAATTGGGTATAGTACAGTTTTATACCCCAATCCGGAGCTAACAGACGACTTCTGGACGACAGTAGAAGGAACCAGCATTTTACTTGGTGCAGAGCCAATTTCCAGTTCATTAAAACTTCTAACAACCTTTTTAAATCTTAACGCAGAAGTTGTTTTTGTAACAAGTCGCAGCAGGGAATTAAAGTCTTTAACTGAAAGGTGGGCAGAAAAATATTTCCCCGGAATTGAAGTTTACTTCACAAAAGAAAAACACCAGCTGGATGCAGACGTTTATGTGGAAGACGATCCGGTACAGATAAAACAAATACTTACCACAAACAAACTGGTACTAATTCCAAGATGGCCTTACAATCTAGACTTATTTGAAACCTTTGAAAATGCTGTCTATTACAACATTTAAAAGGAGGAGGACTTAAAATGCACAGAGATTTGGACATTTTGGACGTTGCAAAAAGGTTGGGGATAAGAATTCTAAGAAGAGCATCAAATGAAGAATACATTGCGAGGTGTCCGTTCTGCGGAGATTCAAAAAAGGACCCTGAACACGGACACCTTTATTTAAATGTATCAAAAAATGTCTACTACTGTGTACGCTGCGGGGAAGGCGGGGATGCAGTAGACCTGTATGCGAAACTTGAAAATATAAGTAGAAAAGAGGCATACAAAAGAATAAAAGAAGAAAATTACCCTACAAATCCTGCTGCCAAGGAAAGAGCTGACAAAAGGATAAAATATAACTCAGTCGCACCTATAGAAACCAGAGATAAAGTATACAGGGCCTTTTTAGATAAACTTGTCTTGGAACCAGAACACCGAAAAAAACTTCTTAAAAGGGGCCTATCCTGGGAAGAAACAGTCAAAAACCTTTATAAGTCCCTACCGGAAGAACCGCAGCAACGGTGGGAAATATGTAAGGAACTTATCAAAGAAGGGTATAACCTAAAAGGCATTCCGGGCTTTTACCAGAGAGAAAAGGATGGGGAAAGGTACTGGGACTTTGTAGATTATAAAGGATTTTTAATCCCTGTAAAAGACGTACAGGGACGAATACAGGGCTTTCAAATAAGACTGGACGAAGAAGAGTTCGGAAAATATGTCTGGTTCTCGTCCAGAAATAAATTAAACGGCACACCTGCTCATGCGTGGCAGGGCGTACATGGAGAGCCTTCTAAAGTTGTTATTGTTACTGAAGGCCCTTTAAAAGCTGATGTGGCGCATTATCTGTCACGTTTTACGTTTGTGTCCGTACCCGGAGTTACAGCGATAAAAGGTATAGAGGTTGTGCTAAAGCAGTTGGGAGCAGAAAAAATCTACATTGCATTTGACATGGACAGTTTAACAAACAAAGCAGTGCAAAAGGCAAAAGAAAAGCTGGAAAAGAAGCTTACTGAAGCAGGCTTTGTAGTTAAAACAAAAACATGGGACAGCAGGTATAAAGGTATTGATGACTACCTTCTAGCGCAGAGAAAGCAAAAACAAAAGGAAGTTGTGTGAGAGAGGCTTTTGGCCTCTCTCTTTTTAAATTTTGAAGGAGGGGAATTAAGTTGGACAAAAACATAAAATTAATAGAGTTATGGGGAAATGAAATCTGGATTATTTTTTCTCCACATTCATTAGATCGAATTAAGGATAGAAACATTATCAAGGGATTAGTAATTGATACAATAAAAAGTGCCCAGGAAGAACTTGGAGAAATAAAAGTTAATCAAGATTTCGTTATTATAAATACTTTTGCTGATATTACTGTAGCAGGTATATTTACAAGTCCAAATGAAATTCTTATAAAAACTGTTGTTAACAAAGGAGAAAATTTCCATCCTAGAAAAACTGACATAATCATAAAATTATCTTGACAAAATAAACAAAAACAATTATAATAAAAATGAAAATGTAAGAAAAGGGCTACACTGGGTCAAAGAGAGTGTATGCCCTTTTTATATTTTTATTAAAACACTCTCTTTGACGAAATTCAAGTAAAGGAGCATTCCTGTAATGAATAAAAAATAAGGGAGAATGGACTTTGAAAAAATAAGTACCTCCTGATAAAATACAGAGTGTAAGTTTAAGAACTTACCTCGAATTATCAAAATAAACAGGAGGTACCTAAAATGAAGTATAAACAAAATGAAAAGATTTTGCAAGTAACGGGAGACACATTAATTGCGGGAGTAGACATAGCAAAAGAAAGCCATTATGCCAGAGCATTTGACTACAGAGGAGTAGAATATGGGAAATACCTGAGATTTGAAAACAATAGAGAAGGTATGACAAAATTTCTTAACTGGGCAAAAGACTTGATGGAGAGACATAAGAAAAACAAACTAATAGTAGGGATAGAACCGACAGGGCAATATTGGCTGTGTTTTGCCCAATACCTTAAAGACAATAACATAAAGGTAGTATTGGTTAATCCATTTCATGTAAAGATGAGCAAAGAATTAGATGACAATTCTCCCACAAAAAGCGATAAGAAAGACCCAAAAACAATAGCAATGCTAGTAAAAGACGGGAGATATGTAGAGCCGATAATACCTGAAGGAGTATATGCAGAATTAAGGGTAGCGATGGGCATAAAAGACAGGTTGAACAAACAAATAGGGATGACAAAAAATCAAATAACAAGATGGTTGGACATATACTTTCCAGAGTTTAACACCGTATTTTCAGACTGGGAAGGGAAAGCAGCACTTATCACATTAAGAGAATTTCCAACGCCTGAGAAGATAGCAAAAAAGAGTGCTGAAGAAATAATATCGATATGGAAGAAAGAAGTACAAAGAGGGGTAGGAGAAAAAAGGGCTATAAAGCTGATAGAAACTGCTAAGGAGAGCATAGGGAAGAAGCAGGGCATAAAGATGGCGGAATACGAGATAAAGACTCTCATTGAACAATACGAATTTTTAAAAAAACAAATTGAAGAAATAGAGAAGAAGATGGAAGAATTAATAGTTGAGATACCAGGGGTTAAAGAACTACTAGAAATCAAAGGGATAGGAGTAAACACAGTAGCAGGTTTTATTGCAGAAGTAGGAGATATTGAAAAATATGAACATCCAAAACAGATACAAAAACTAGGGGGATTAAACCTAATAGAAAATAGCTCTGGTAAGCATAAAGGAGAAACGACAATAAGTAAAAGAGGGAGGAAGCGATTGAGGAGTGTGCTATTTAATGCAGTAATGGCCTTGGTCGCAAAAAACGAAGAATTTCGTGAACTACACAAATATTACACCACCAGAGCGCAAAACCCGCTAAAAAAGAAGCAATCACTAATAGTATTGTGCAACAAACTGATAAGGATATTTTATGTCATATTAAAGAAAGGAGTAAAATATGACCCAATCAAGATGATGAAGGACATAAAGAGGCCAGGCTTACAGGAAGCTGCATAAAAAGTGCCAACATACTATCAAATCAATTAAGGGTTAATCATCTTCTCTTCAGCTTTAACTTAGTCACATCTAAAGAGCTGACCCTTAAGAAGAAATTGATTTTTATGAAAAGCGAAAGTGTGAACGATGTGACATAAAAGGTAAAAGAAGGAATAAGACAAAAACAACCAATCAAGAGATGGGATATTGACAACAAGAGCGGGAATTGTCATAAAAATAATCACCATACGGGCAAAGACCCTGCAATGGAGCAGAAATGACATCCACCTCATGGCAGGTAGAACGAAGGAATTAAGGACTAAGATCCAGTGAGACATGGGAGGGTAAACCCCATGAGATAAGTGGAGCTATCCCGCCATAATATGGAAATAGGATATGAGGTTTATTAAGCTTACCCATTTAATGGTTAGATAAGTAAGAAATGGTAATATAAGCCATGAGATGCTCTTGTTGTGATGAGAAAATTAAAGAAAAACTAAGATATTAAGAGAAAATAAAAGATAATAGAGGGAGAGTGTTTTTTATGAAATTAATACTTAGCAATGACGTAAAAAACTTTTTAAAAAATAGCATTTTAACTGAACAAGACTTAATAAACAAAATGAATGAATTATTTACTGAATATCCCAAAGTTTACACATTTATAAGCGCTGAAATTGTTAAAGATAACAAAGTTTTTGGTATAGACTATGCAACAAGCGATAACATGAAAGACATAGAATGTATATATGTGCACGAAATAAACACAGATCCAAATGCCATGACTATAAGAGAATATATTGAAAAAATGAAAAAAGAAAAAGCAGAAACAAGATAAGTGCAGCGTGTTTTTGCTGCACCTTTTGTATTTTTTTAGGTAAAATTTTACTGTGGGAAAAGTGTGGGAATAAGGAAAGAATAAAAATTATATATTGCCTAAAATTCAGTATTTTTAAGCATTACAAGCATCAAATAAAACTTAAACCTTGGAATATGTATAAAATTGGTGATTAAAAGCCCTCAGGGCTTTTTTCTTTTACTTATGTTTACTATTTTATCCAGTAAGTTAAATATGATTTTAAGGAAAGGGATTATTGCGATGGCAGAAAAAATGTTAAAAAACGTGTGAGCATTGGCCACCTGCCTTAAGGGATTGCTAGGAGAGGTGTGTCGTAATAATTCTGCAAAAAAGTTTGTGAAAGGCAAAAACACTAAAGTGCCCCATAGGTTGAGGAAAATATTGAATAAAGCTATTTTTTTTCCTTCTCTGCTGGAGGCAAAGCTTAAAATGAATGCTTCAGAGCAGGTTCCTATGTTTAGACCGTAGATTATGGGCAAGGCCTGTTCTAAACTCAAAATGTGGGAAGTGACTAAGACTTGAAGGGTTGCTATTCCTATGTTGCTCGACTGAAGTATGAGAGCTGATACTACCCCAATAAATATTCCGATTAAGGGGTTGGACAAATTTGAATTGGTAAGGTTGACACCTGAGTTTTTGAAAGGGGCTGTAGCTAATTCCATTATTTTTAGGCCGTAAAATACAAGTCCAAATCCTAGTGACACATCTCCCAAAAGTTTTAATTTGCTGTGCCAATTTTGAAAGTGAAGCAAGGATCCGATAAACACTAAAAAAGGTGCCAGTTTAAAAAGGTTAAAAGCGTAAAGCTGCACTGCAATAGTTGTTCCGATATTAGAACCCATTATTATACCTGCTGCGCTTTTAAGCGTTAAAAGTCGAGCGTTTGCCATAGTTACAGCGATTACTGTCACCATGCTGCTACTTTGTAAAATTAAAGTCACGATAAAACCTATTGTTATAGATTTAAAAAGGCTGTTTGCGAAATGGTTTATAAAATATGAAAGCTTTTCTTTGGATATAGATTTTAACCCGCTGGTTATGGTAAAAATTCCCCATATAAATATTCCAATTCCTACAGAAAAGTACAGCAAAGATAAAAAAATTAGCATTCTATCCTCCACCTGCTTAACTTTTCATTTCAATTTTATGTAGCTTCAAGTTTGAAATGAATAATTTTTGCACAAATAAAGAAAATAAAAATTAGGGTCAATAAATTTTTTGGGGTGGTTGGATGAAAGGGATAATAATGGCAGGTGGAGAGGGAAGCAGATTAAGGCCTTTAACTTTTGATATTCCAAAGCCTTTGGTGCCTGTGGCAAATAAACCTGCGATAAAGCATATTGTAGAGCATTTGCACAAGTACGGAGTGGGGGAATTAGCAGTCACTCTTTTTTATTTACCTCACAAGATAAAAGATTACTTGCTTGAAGAGTATGGAAATGAAATAAAGTTTTACACAGAAGAAAAGCCTCTGGGGACTGCAGGAAGTGTGAAAAACGCGAAAGATTTCCTGAAGGAAACTTTTATTGTCATGAGCGGAGATGTAATTACAGATGTAAACATAAAGGAAGTATATGACTTTCACAGGAAAAAGGGTTCGAAAGTGACTTTAGTTTTAAAAAAAGTAGAAATTCCTTTAGAGTATGGAGTTGTAATAGTCGATGAAACAGGGAAAATAGTAAAGTTTTTAGAGAAACCGTCGTGGGGAGAGGTTTTTAGCGATACTGTCAACACAGGGATTTACATAATTGAACCGGAAATACTTGAATTTATACCTGAAGATAGACCTTTTGATTTTAGTAAAGACTTGTTTCCGCTTCTTTTGAAGGAAAACATTCCTATGTATGGGTACATTACAGAAGGCTACTGGTGTGACATAGGAAATACAGCGCAGTACCTTTCAAGCCATTTTGATGTGTTGGAAGGTAAGCTGGATTTGGGTTACAGAAAAATCCTCCTTGAAGAAGGAAAAGTTATTGGCAAGAAGGTTTTAATGTCTTCGGGAGCAAAGTTGATTCTTCCTTTGATTATAGGAAATGAGGTGGTTATTGAGGAAAATGCTGTAGTAGGGCCTAATGTGGTCATAGGAAGAGGTACGATTATAAAGAAAGGAAGTCATGTAAAAAATTCTGTACTGTGGGAAGATGTATATGTAGGGGAAAACAGCGAATTGAATGGAGCAGTGGTGTGCAATAAGGTCAGAATAGATTCTAACGCAAGGATATTGGAAAATGCTGTAATAGGAGAAGGGGTTAGAATAAAGGCTTTTGCAGAGATAAGACCGGATGTAAAAGTTTGGCCTTTTAAGGTTATAGAGGAAGAGGCAGTAGTCTCAAAGGATGTAGTTTGGGGAAATGGCAGGAAAAACCTATCTTTTGGTTACAGAGGGATAAGGGGCATTTTTAATGAAGAGATAGGTCCTTATCAGGCTGTAGAAATTGGGGAGGCCTTTGGGGATTTAATGAAAGGGAAAGTCATTGTGGGAAGTGATGAGGAACTAGCTTCCTCTCTCATTGCCGATTTGATTGCTTACGGGCTTGCTTTTTCCGGGTGTGAAGTGTTAAAAAGCAATAGCTTTCTGCTGCCGGCTTTAAGAGTGGGAATCAGGTTAAGAAGTGCAAAAGGAGGGGTGTATGTAGAAAGGATAGGGGAGGAAATTAGAATTTTATTTTTGGATGGAGAGGGAATGGATATAGATAGAAATTTGGAGAAGAAGATAGAGAATAAATTAAAAATTCACGACATATCAAGAAGAAAAATAGAAGACATAAAGCCAATAAAAGAGGTGGATGTAGAGGGAGATTATAAGGATTATCTTGTCAAAAATAGAGCAGATTCTTTCAAGATAAAGGTTAAGCCTCATGATGAATGGACTAAAAAAGTGCTTCTGCAGATAAAAGGAGAGCAAATTTTAGATGACCAAAACTATCACTTGAAAGTGAAATTGAAAAAGAATGGGGAAGAGATAGAACTTTATGACGAAAAAGATAGGAAATTTGATGAAGATGAAGTGAATTATCTAAAGATGTTGATTGCCAGGGAAAAAGGTCTAAAGAAAGTTGTACTGCCTTTTAACAGTTCCAAGTATTTGGCAGAGTTTGCAGAAGAACTTGCAGTAGAGACAGTTGTAGGAAAGATTTCACCAAGGGACCTTATGAGGTCGATGACTAATTTAGAAGAGGGAAGGCAGGTGTATTTTGACCTTTCTTTTGACGGGATAAACTTTTTGTTAGAAGTGATTGAATACGTAAGGTTAAAGAATAAAAGGCTTTCGGAGATAAAAGATAGTTTTCCTCTTAGGTATAAAACAGTCAAGAGAATAAGATGTGATTGGAAGGATAAGGGGAGAATAATAAGAGAACTGTTTGAAACCCGTAAAAATAATGTTACATTTTTGGATGGGCTAAGGTTTGAAGAGGATGAAGGATGGGTTCTAGTGGTTCCCGATAGCGAACTTCCTTTTTGCAATGTGTATGTGGAGGCATTGACACCGGAGAAAGCTGAAAGGCTTTTTACAATTTATGAAAAAAAGATACAGGATATTTTATTGAAAAATGATGGAAAGTGATGTAAAGTGATAAATTAAAGAGGATGAGTAAGTTGTAACGCTTTACATCCTCTTTTTTTGTTTTAAAGGGCATTTAAGAAGGCGGGATTTCTTTTGATGTTTATAGGCTTGAATAATATAATATTTATGGTACAATAATTAGTAAATAAATTAACAAAAATGTCTGGAAGACATGGCAATATGTAAACATGTTGCCATGTAGTCCGCCTCCTGTAACAAGTGAGGAGGCTTTTATGTTTTTGAATTTATAATATTCTGTCACAAAAACGATAATAATAAGAGGTGAAGGAGAAAATGGATTTTATAATTCTAGCAGGTTTTGCCACATTGTACTCCATTGTAAAGGGAATAGTTAAATGGTGCCGCAATTTGCTAGAAGCCAATACCTATGAAACAGAGGTGTATTAAAGTGGTTCTTTTGTACGTGGTCTTTTTTCTTTTGCTGATCTATCTGTTTTACGCTTTGATACATCCTGAAGAATTTTAAGGGAGGAGACCCTATGTACTCAAATATAGAGCTTTTTACCATGATAGCCATCATAGTCTTACTGACCAAGCCTTTAGGAACTTACATGTACAATATTTTTGAATATAAGCCCATGAGGTCAGATAAGATTTTTTTGCCTGTGGAAAATTTTATATACAAAATTACGGGAATCAATCCAGAAGAGGAAATGGATTGGAAAAAGTATGCGCTAACTTTTCTGCTGGTGAATATGGTGATGATGATAATCACCTATTTTATTTTAAGGGTTCAACAGTTCCTGCCTCTAAATCCTACCGGTGCAAAAAATATGGAATCTTCTCTGGCTTTTAACACTGTTATAAGCTTTATGACAAATACCAATCTTCAGCACTATGCTGGAGAAGATGGTATTACATTTTTAAGTCAGATGATTGTAATTGTATTTTTGATGTTTACTTCTGCGGCATCAGGACTTGTCACTGCAGCTGCTATAATGAGAGGGTTGAGCAAAAAGACCACTAATTTAGGCAATTTTTATGCTGATTTTGTGAGAATAACTGTAAGGCTTTTACTGCCAATCTCTATGTTGGCAACCCTCATATTGGTGTGGCAGGGAGTACCTCAAACTTTTGCTGGAAAAGTGGTTGTGGATACGCTGGAGGGTGGGAAGCAAACTATTATAACAGGTCCCGTAGCTGTATTAGAGTCAATTAAACACTTAGGAACAAATGGCGGTGGATTTTTTGGGGCGAATTCTTCTCACCCCTTTGAAAATCCTACTTGGCTTACCAATATGATTGAGATGCTTCTTATGATGCTTTTGCCTACATCTTTAATTTACACTTATGGATTAATGATAAACAATAAAAAACACGCTTTGGTATTATACATTTCCTTGTTTGTGATTTTTATTCTTTTGGCTGTTGGAGCAGTTTATGCGGAAAATCATCCAGGAGTGGCTTATTCGAAATTACATATTTATGGTAAGCCTTATGGAAATTATGAAGGAAAAGAAGTTCGCTTTGGAGTCTCCCAATCTCCACTATTTGCGACTGTGACTACTGCTTTTACAACAGGTTCTGTTGACAGCATGCACGATTCTTATACACCTTTAGGAGGAGCAGTGCCGCTTATCCTCATGATGCTAAATACCATTTTTGGAGGAGATGGAGCAGGACTTCAGAATATAATAATGTATACAATATTGACGGTATTTTTGACGGGGCTTATGGTAGGAAGAACTCCAGAATATTTAGGAAGAAAAATTGAAACTAAAGAAATAAAACTTATAGCCCTTGCAATATTGGTTCACCCTTTTTTGATACTTTTTTCATCTGCTTTGACAGTGATGCTAAAAGTGGGAGCTTCTTCTGTAACAAATCCACTATATCATGGACTTACACAAGTTTTGTATGAGTTTTCTTCTGCAGCGGCAAATAATGGTTCTGAATTTGCAGGATTTATAGGAAATACTGTGTTTATGAATATAATGACAGGCTTGGTTATGTTTTTTGGAAGATATATAACCATTATTCTTATGTTAGCTGTTGCAGGTTCTATGGCGGAGAAAATTCCTGCGCCCCCATCGCCTGGAACTTTTAGAACGGATAATGCGATTTTTGGCGCCATATTTATAGCTGTGGTGCTAATTGTTGGAGCACTTACCTTCTTCCCTGCGGTGATACTAGGGCCTATTTCTGAGTTTTTGAGCATGACGTAATGGAGGTAAAAGGATATGAAGAGAAAGAGAGAAATAAAGACCTGGAGCAGAGAGATAGTAGTAGGGGCTATTAAGAATTCTTTCATAAAATTAAATCCTTTGTACATGTACAAAAACCCTGTGATGTTTGTGGTGGAAGTGGGAACCTTTATCACCCTTTTGGCTACTATATTTCCTACCTATTTTGGCAGTACTCCTGATGAGGTAGGATATAACGCTTTAGTGACTTTCATACTTTTTGTCACAGTTTTATTTGCTAACTTTGCAGAATCCTTGGCAGAGGGGCGAGGTAAAGCTCAGGCAGAGACTCTGAGAAAGACTAAAAAAGAGACAATGGCTAAACTTGTACAGAGCGATGGGAGCATTAAGATAGTCAAGTCTTCTGAGCTTAAAAAAGGGGACATAGTTATCTGTGAGGCAGGGGATATAATTCCAGCAGATGGTGAGATAATTGAAGGGCTTGCTGCGATTGACGAATCTGCCATAACTGGAGAATCTGCTCCTGTCATAAAAGAGGCAGGAGGAGACTTTAGTTCTGTCACGGGAGGAACTAAAGTAATAAGCGATCGCATCAAAATTCGGGTAACAGTTGATGAAGGAGAGTCTTTCCTAGATAGAATGATCAAACTAGTAGAAGGAGCAAAGAGGCAAAAGTCTCCAAATGAGATTGCTCTTACTACGGTACTGGTCAGTTTGACAATAATTTTTATAGTCGTAGTTATGACGCTTTATCCGATGGCCAAGTTTGTACACGTCAGGATAAGCGCTGCTACCATGATAGCATTGCTCGTATGTCTGATACCGACTACCATTGGAGGACTTTTGTCTGCAATAGGTATTGCAGGAATGGACAGGGTCACTCGCTTTAATGTGATTGCGATGTCTGGAAAAGCGGTGGAAGCTGCGGGAGATATAGATACAATACTTTTGGATAAGACAGGCACCATAACTTTTGGAAATAGATTAGCTGCTGATTTTATACCGGTGGGAGGCCACTCAAAGGAAGAAGTCACTTATTATGCACTTATTTCTTCTTTAAAGGACCTCACTCCAGAGGGAAGGTCAATAGTGGATTTAGCTAGAAAAATGGGTGCAAAGGCTCCTGATGATATTTTAGAAGGAGCAGAAGTTGTTGAATTCAGCGCGGAGACAAGAATGAGTGGCCTTAACTTAAAAGATGGCACTATTGTGAGAAAAGGGTCCTATGATAAAGTGAAGGAATACATAGGGGAAAAAGGCGGAAGTATTCCAGATGACTTAGATAAAGAAGTGGAGAAAATATCCCTATTAGGCGGTACCCCTCTTGTGGTGGTAAAGGATAATGAGGTACTGGGAGTAATATATCTAAAGGATACAATAAAGCCTGGAATGAAGGAAAGATTTAAACAATTGAGAGCTATGGGAATTAAGACCATCATGATAACTGGAGACAATCCATTAACTGCCAAAACGATAGCGGAAGAAGCCGGTGTCGATGAGTTTATTGCGGAAAGCAAGCCTGAAGATAAGATAAACGTCATAAAGAGAGAACAAGCTCAGGGAAGGCTTGTCGCAATGACAGGGGATGGCACAAATGATGCTCCAGCTTTGGCACAGGCAGATGTGGGACTTGCAATGAACAGCGGTACTATGGCGGCTAAAGAAGCTGCCAATATGGTAGACTTGGATTCTGACCCGACAAAAATTATAGAGGTTGTAGGAATAGGGAAACAGCTTCTCATGACAAGAGGAGCTCTTACTACTTTTAGCATTGCAAATGACGTGGCAAAATATTTTGCCATTCTCCCTGCCATTATTTCTGAAACTTTGCCGGCAATAAAAGTTTTAGACGTGATGAAACTTTCATCTCCAACAAATGCTATACTGTCAGCCTTGATATATAATGCGATTATAATACCTATACTCATTCCTATAGCTATGAGAGGAGTAAAGTATAGACCCATGAGCGCCAATGCCTTGCTTATGAGGAACTTGCTCATTTATGGATTAGGTGGTTTGATTGCTCCATTTGTGGGTATAAAGCTTATTGACATGATAATATCTTCTATTTTTGGGATGTGAGGGATTTTAATATGGGCGAAGAGATTAAAAGGACGATAAAATTTACACTGGTTTTTATGGTTTTGCTGGGATTGGTGTATCCTTTTGTAATGACTGGGATTGCAAATTTATTATTTCCTTATCAGGCAAAAGGTAGTATAATTAAAGTAGATGGTAAACCTGTTGGTTCAGAACTTATAGGGCAGAAGTTTACTGACCCTCGCTGGTTCATGGGAAGGCCTTCTGCTGTGGACTACGATGCTACTTCCTCGGGTGGCACAAACTACGCTCTGTCTAATCCCAAATTTCACGAAGAGCTAGAGAAAAACATTGAAGAATTTTTAAAGAAGAATCCGGGAGTTAAAAGGAGTGAAATTCCTGCAGATATCGTGACCTCTTCTGGTTCCGGTTTGGATCCTCATATTTCTCCTAAAGCTGCTTACCTTCAGGTCAAAAGAGTTGCCAAGGTTAATGGTTTGCCTGAAGAGGTTGTAAAAAAATTAGTAGATAAAAACATAGAAGGGAGATTCTTAGGCCTTTTTGGTGAACCGAGGGTTAATGTATTGAAACTGAATTTGAGCTTATTGGAAGAAATTAAAAAGCATAAAAAGTGAGGTAAATGGCAGTGAAGAGGTCCCCAGACTACTTCATGAGAGAAATTGAAAGGGCAAATAAAGGAAGGCTCAAGATTTACCTTGGTGCTGCTCCTGGTGTCGGAAAGACCTACCACATGTTACAGGATGCCAATGAGATGAAGAAAAGAGGCATAGACGTAGTTATTGGTTTTGTAGAAACCTATGGGAGAAAAGACACAGAGGAGCAGATAGGGGACCTTGAGATTATTCCTTTGAAGGAAATAAATTACAAAGGTGTAATTCTTAAGGAGATGGATTTGGAGGCAATTATTAAGAGAAAACCTCAGGTAGTCGTTGTAGATGAATTGGCTCACACAAATGCTCCTGGTTCAAAAAATGAGAAAAGGTATCAGGACGTGTTAGAACTCATAGACAACGGCATAAGCGTTATGACGGCTGTAAACATACAGCATTTTGAAAGCTTGAATGACTATGTAAACAGGATGACGAATGTGAAAGTTAGAGAGACCATCCCCGATAAAATTCTTGAACTGGCTGATGAGATTGAAGTGGTGGACGTATCTCCAGAGACCTTAATTGAGAGGTTGAAAAACGGCAAAATTTATAGTCCTGATAAGATTGAGACAGCTCTTAATAATTTCTTCAGAGTAGGGAATTTAGCGGCTTTAAGAGAGCTGACATTGAGGGAAGTGGCCAATGAGGTTGACGATAGGCTTTTAGAGTACAGGAATAAGAAGAAAGTCGTGGGATTAAAGGGAGCGCAGGAAAAGATACTGGTGTGTGTAAATTTGAGGTTTAATGCGGAATATTTGATAAGGCGTGGATATAGGCTAGCTAAAATGCTTAAGGCTGACCTGTTTGTGCTTCATGTCTACAACGACGATGAGCTCAAAGACCATAAAAATTTGAAAAAGTTAGATGAGATTACTATGCTGTGCAATAAATTAGAAGCCAAGTTTTACATGGTGAAATCAAATGACCCGGCAAAGGCTATAATAAAATTTGCTGAGGAGAATGCCATTACTCAGATTGTGGTAGGACAGTCTGTAAGAAGAAGGATAGACGAAATAATAAGAGGCTCAATTGTGAGAAGGATAATGAAGGGGACCAAATTTATAGATGTGCTTGTAGTTGCTGATCCGAGGGGTTAATCCCCCTTTTTTTATAAAGTTTTAAGAAGGGTTGCGATATGAAAAAAGAGGAGAAAAAGGGGTATATATCGGCTACTGAAGTAAATCAGTTTCTTTACTGTCCTTATCAGTGGTATTACATAAAAAAGTACGGACTCGAATATATCAACAATTTGAGAGAGCCTTCAGAGAGGGAAGAGCAGTTTGTAAATTTTAAGAGGGGAATAGACTATCATGAAAAGTACTATAAAGACATCGTAAAACTTAGATACAAAAGGTATGCTATCGCTTTTGGAATTGTATTTTTGATTTTACTGATTTTATTTGTGATGAGGTATGTGAGATGATTCTAAATATAGTTTTTCTCCTTATTGTGCTTTATCTTTTGATTTATTCGATAATTGAACAAAGGCCTTTTTACAGAAGGATGAGAAGGAGTATAGGCTTTAGGGGAGGCAAATTGATATACGTAGATAAGCCGCAGCAAGTCAAAGGAAAAGGGGTAGTTTACGGGAAGCTGCTAAAGTCAGAGAAATATGGTTTGACCGGAAAACCTGATTACATCTATCAGGTTGGAGACGAGCTTGTCCCAATAGAGCTAAAAAGCAGTGATGCAGAAGATTCGCCCTATTTTAAAGATGTGATGCAGCTTGTAGCATATTTTGTGATAATAGAAGAGGAGTATCAAAAGAGAGTAAAAAGAGGACGGATAGTTTATAGAAATGCCATGTTTGAAGTTTATAACAGGAAATATTTAAGAAAAGAACTTTTAAAAATTTTAGAACAAATGAGGAAGATGGAAAAAGGGGTGTACATGCCTTCTGTGACTCCTTCTTTTTCTCTTTGCCGCTTCTGCCCTTGTCGAGGGACAGTGTGCGAGATATACGAGGGCAATTCCAGATAAATACAGAATATTGAAGGGCTTAAAAGAAAAAAATAAAGATGTAAATTAGGAAGAGAAATGGGGTAGAAAAAATGGCAAAGAAAATTATCTCTTTGGCAATAGGAGTTGCCCTCTGTTTTTCACTTGTGTCCTGTGGTATAATCAAAAAAAACAGCAATGAAAATGATAAGGCAAAAATTCAAGAGGAAGCTCTACATGAGCCGTTTAACTCGCCTAAAGAAGAGATTTCAAACGTTGTAAATCATGTGGTTCAAAAGACAGAAAATCTTGACAACACTCCTTATGGATGGGGCTTAAGAGTTTTGCCCAATCACCAAACGCCGGAGATTACGCCTTATGCCATGGAACTTGTCAAAAAGTACAATGCGATTTTTGTTGGAGATACGACGAAAAAAGTGGTGTACTTGACTTTTGATGAAGGATATGAAGCAGGATATACTCCTCGGATATTGGATGTACTCAAAGAAAACGGAGTAAAGGCAGCTTTTTTTGTTACAGGACCTTATGTTAAACAGCAGGCGGACCTTGTGAAGAGAATGGTAGAGGAAGGACACATTGTTGGAAATCACACAGTCAACCATCCCAGTCTTCCTACCTTGCCTGATGAAAAAGTGAAAGAGGAGATACTTGGATTGGAAAAGATGTTTGAAGATTTAACGGGGCAAAAGATGAAATACTTCAGACCTCCAAGAGGAGAATACAGTGAAAGAACGCTCTATATTACTAAATCTTTGGGATACAGAACGGTTTTCTGGAGTTTGGCTATGGCTGACTGGCAGCCTCTTCCTGGAGGACCTGAAGAAAGCTATAGTACTGTTATGAAAAGGCTTCACCCTGGAGCTGTTATACTTCTGCACGCTGTTTCAAAAGATAATGCACAGGCACTTGACAGGATAATTAAAAGCATCAAAGAGGAAGGATATGAATTTAAGACATTAGATGATATTCCGTAAAAGAGGGGAATTGCTTTGGATGCGATTTTAGAAAAAAAGAACTTGTACATTTTGGGATTGGCTATTGGAATCAGCTTGATATCAATTGTATTGGTTTTGAAATTTACAGGGATAACTAATATAGAAAAAGCCTTTGATATTCCGCTTTTTTACATTATAACGATTTTTGCTGTGATAATAGCAAGCCTTGTGGTGGATACTTTGCGAGTAAAAGATTTGTTGAAGAAGTTAGGAGAAGACCTCTGTTTTAGTTACCTTTTTAAGTTTAATCTTGCTACTTTTTTCATAAGCTATGTAACTCCTTTTGGGTCAGGAGTACTACCTTTAATGATCTATTTGCTTAACAAAAAGGGAGTGTCAGCTAATAAGGCTTTAATCGTATTTACGGCAAAACTTTTGTTTTCGGGGATATTTTTTGTTACTATCCCTCCCTTTCTTCTAATTTTTTTTGGAAGGTATTTAGAATTAGGAAGTTTTTTGATGAGATTAGCTATTTTTGTAACTTTCTTTTTAATAGGGCTTTTGATTTTGCTCCTTTACATCATTTTAAGACCTCATTTTCTTATTGAAATTGTTGAAAGATTGGAAAGAATCTCTTTTGCCAAAAGATACATAAAGGAAGATTACTTTAAAAAGACTAAGGAAGAAATTTTGCTTTATCACAAGAACTTTCGCAATTTATTTGCTTCTTTTTCAGGGTACAGGGTATTTATTTGGCAGTTTTTATATGCTGTTATATACTGGATGCTTTTTTACAGCATTGCTCCTCTTTTGCTTATGGCCATGAAAATTCCATTTGACTTTTTGGCGGTTGTAGGAAGGCAAATCATCTTTTATGATGTACTGGCTTATAGCTTTATTCCAAGCGGTTCTGGCACAGTAGAGTTGGGATTTGCAGCGATTTTTTCAAATATCTTGCCGACTTCATATGTGGGTGTTTTTATTGGCATGTGGAGATTTTTTACCTATTACGTATATCTGGGCCTTTCTGCTTTAGGATTTTTTGCAGCAGTGAGGGATGCCAAAAAGGAGATTGTCAATCAAATAACAAATTGATATTAATTATCATGTGAATAGACAACCCTTGGTATTTTTTATCAAGGGTTTATTTTTTTATGGGCTTTTTCCTTGATTTCTTTTTGGCACAGTTTTTGCAATATATACTAAAGTGAGCGGAGGTATAAAGGATGAAAGATAAAATTTTAGAGACAATGACAGAATTTCCGATAATTGCGGCTGTCCGGGAGATAAAGGATGTAAAAGAAGCTGTCTCTTCCAATACACAAGTGATTTTTTTGCTGTCAGGAGATATAATGAATATTTGCGATTTAGTCGATTTTATCAAAAAAAACGGTAAAATTGCCTTTGTCCACTTTGACCTTATAGAAGGTTTGGGTAAGGACACAAAGGCTGTTGAGTACATAGCTGAAAGGATAAAGCCTCACGGTATAATTTCTACCCGGAATAATATTTTAGACCATGCCAAAGATTTTGGGCTCTTCTCTATACAGAGGCTTTTCATGTTGGATTCCCAGGCTTTAAAGACAGGGCTTTCTTCTGCAAAACAGATAAGGCCAGATGCTGTGGAGATTCTCCCCGGAATAATGCCTTCAATAATCAAGGAAGTGGCGAATGATGTCTTAATGCCCGTTATTGCAGGAGGCCTTGTGAGGACAAAGGAAGAAGTTATAAATGCGATAAAAGCAGGGGCGATCGCTGTTTCAACCAGCGAAAAAAGCCTCTGGTTTATAGAGTGAAAGGGGGGATATATGAAAAACAAAAAATTTTATTAAAAGTTAAATTTTGGAATTATGGAGGGGATATTTTATGAGTGACTTTGCAAAGTATTTGGCTGAATTTTTTGGTACTATGATACTTATTTGGCTAGGTGACGGTGTAGTTGCAAACGTTGTCTTAAATAAATCTAAAGGTCAAAATAGCGGCTGGATTGTAATCACCGCAGGATGGGGATTTGCAGTTATGGTAGGAGCGTATACAGTTGGCTGGCTAAGTGGTGCTCACTTAAATCCAGCTGTGACAATTGGCTTAGCAACGATAGGCAAGTTTTCGTGGAGTTTAGTGCCAGGCTACATTATAGCACAAGTTTTAGGAGCTTTTGTGGGAGCTATAATTGTTTATTTGATGTATATAGATCATTTTGCAGCAACTGAAGATCCCACAGCTAAGCTTGGTACTTTTGCAACTATTCCAGCTATAAGAAATTTAGGTAAGAATTTTATAACTGAGGCTTTTGGTACTGCCATGCTTTTAATAGGTATACTTGGCATTACAAATAGTAATAACCCTATAGGGGGAATGGGACCCCTTTTAGTAGGACTTCTCGTATGGGCAATAGGTTTAAGCTTGGGTGGTCCTACAGGGTATGCTATTAATCCAGCCAGAGACTTCGGACCGAGACTTGCCCACGCTATACTCCCAATTCCGGGCAAGAGAGATTCTGACTGGGGGTATGGTTTGATAGTTCCGATATTTGGACCAATAGTTGGAGGAATAATTGGAGCCTGGATTTATCAGCTTATCATGAGCGTACATTAAAGAGAATTATATCGGCGAGAAGTTCCTCTCGCCGATATGGCATTATAATAAAAACTCAAGTGAGGAGGAAGGGAAATGGCGAAATATGTAATGGCTTTGGACCAGGGGACGACGAGTTCCCGCGCTATAATTTTTGACCACAGCGGTAAAATGATTGCTTCTTTAAACAAAGAGTTTAGGCAGATTTATCCTAAACCCGGTTGGGTTGAGCATGACCCAATGGAAATATGGGAATCCCAGATAGAAGTTGCAAAAGGAGTAATAGAGAAGGCAGGGATTAAACCAGAGGATATTGCGGCAATAGGAATTACAAACCAGAGGGAGACAACAGTCGTATGGGACAAAAACACAGGGAAACCTATTTACAATGCAATAGTGTGGCAGTGCAGGAGGACAGCTCCTATATGCGATGACCTTAAGAACAAAGGCTTTGATAAGAAAATAAGAGAAAAGACTGGCCTTGTTGTAGATGCTTATTTCTCGGGTACCAAAGTGAAGTGGATTTTGGACAATGTTGAAGGAGCTCGTGAAAAAGCAGAAAGAGGAGAATTGCTTTTTGGAAATATTGACACATGGCTTATCTGGAATTTGACAAGGGGCAAAGTGCATGTGACTGACTATTCAAATGCTTCAAGGACAATGCTTTTCAACATACACGAATTGAAGTGGGATAAGGAGATATTAGAAGAGCTCAATGTGCCAGAGAACATGCTTCCAGAAGTAAAGCCATCAAGCCATGTCTATGGCTATACGGATAAATCGATCTTTGGAGTAGAAATACCTATTGCAGGAGATGCAGGAGACCAGCAGGCTGCTTTATTTGGCCAGGCTTGCTTTAAACCCGGAATGGCAAAGAACACTTACGGTACAGGGTGCTTTATGCTGATGAACACAGGCGAAAAAGCTGTTCCCTCCAAGACCGGGCTTTTGACCACAATAGCTTGGGGTATTGATGGAAAAGTAGAGTATGCCTTAGAAGGAAGTATTTTCATAACAGGTGCAGCTATTCAGTGGTTGAGGGATGAGCTCAGAATAATTGACAATGCACCTCAAAGTGAGGAATACGCCTTAAAGGTTGAAGATACAAATGGAGTGTACGTAGTTCCTGCTTTTGTGGGTCTAGGTGCTCCTTACTGGGATATGTACGCTAGAGGTGTTATAGTTGGCCTTACAAGGGGAGCAAAGAGAGAGCACATAATAAGGGCAACATTGGAGTCTATTGCTTACCAGACGAGAGACGTTCTAGAAGCAATGCAGGAGGATTCCGGAATAAAGCTTCAGGCTTTGAAGGTTGATGGAGGAGCAAGTGCAAATAACTTCTTAATGCAGTTCCAGGCAGACATTTTAGGCGTTCCGGTAGATAGGCCTCAGGTGATAGAGACTACTGCATTAGGTGCTGCATACCTTGCAGGGCTGGCGGTGGGCTTCTGGAACAGCAGAGAAGAAATAGAGAAAAATTGGAATATAGACAGGCGCTTTGAACCTGCCATGGAGGAAGAAAAGAGGGAGAAACTTTACAGAGGCTGGAAAAAAGCGGTTGAAAGAGCTATGAAGTGGGCTGAAGAATAAAAAAATTGATAAAAAGTAGCAGGAATTTAAAAAGTTTTGTAGAATATATCCTAATAATATAGGAAAAAATAAATAATAGGTATGGTGGAGATTGGGAGAACCATATATAGCCGAGATGCCTCGGTTATATATGGTTTTTTATCTTCTTAAGGAGGTTTTAAAAGATGGTGTACGATGTTTTAATAGTAGGTGCCGGTGTGGTAGGATGCTCTATTGCAAGAGAGCTTTCTAAATATAAATTAAAAGTGATTGTGGTGGAAAAAGGAGAAGACGCAGCTTCAGAAGGGGCATCAAAAGCTAACAGCGCAATACTTCACGCAGGGTATGACCCGGTTCCAGGGACTTTGAAAGCAAAGCTCAATGTCCGTGGGAATGAAATGTTTGAAGAACTGTGCAAAGACCTGGACGTTCCTATGAAAAGGACTGGTTCTTTAGTGGTGGCTTTTTCAGAAGAGGAAATTAAAGAGCTTTACAAGCTATTTGACAGAGGCATAAAGAATGGAGTAAAAGAGCTCTCCATAATTACAAAGGACATGGTAAAGGAAATTGAACCGTATATAAATGACAATGTCATAGCTGCTCTATACGCCAAAAAGGCTGGAATTATTTCTCCTTATGTTTTCACTATTGCTCTGGCGGAAAATGCTGCCCAAAACGGGGTAGAGTTTTCTTTTAATTCGGAGGTAGTAGATATTAAGAGAAAGGAGGATGTATTTGTCGTAAAGACGCCTTCAAAGGAGTTTTATGCAAGGTATGTGGTCAATGCAGCTGGAGTTTATTCTGATGTGATAAACAATATGGTGGGAGCAAAACCTTTCTCTGTGCATCCAAGAAAAGGTGAGTATCTGATACTTGACAAAGATCAAGGCTATATTGCCAGGACTGTGATATTCCAGGTGCCGACAAAGATGGGAAAAGGTATTCTGGTATCACCCACCATTGACGGCAATTTGCTTATAGGACCTACTTCAGAAGACATACAGGATAAGGAATTTAAAGCGACTACGAGGGAAGGACTTAATAAAGCCATTACTGTTGCTAAAAGAAGTGTGGATAAATTTGACGTTCGAAAGACAATAACGCAGTTTACAGGTTTAAGAGCTACTCCTGACACGGAGGAGAAGGATTTTATCATAGGAGAATCGGATGTGAAAGGATTTATAAATGTGGCTGGAATAGAATCCCCTGGTTTTACAGCAGCACCTGCAATTGCGGAAATGGTGAGAGATATATTAAAAGACGCAGGTCTTGAGCTTGTTGAAAAGGACGATTTTAACCCAAAGAGGAAACCTGTTATAAGGTTTGTAGAGCTTTCTGATGAAGAGAAAAATAGGCTCATTAAAGAAAATCCTGCCTATGGAAGGATAGTATGCAGGTGTGAGACGGTGACAGAAGGAGAAGTTATAGATGCAATAAGAAGACCTGTTGGAGCGAAATCGGTGGACGGGGTAAAAAGGCGCGTAAGAGCAGGCATGGGCAGGTGTCAGGGAAGTTTCTGTGGTCCCAGGATAGTAGAGATACTTGCAAGAGAGCTTAACATTTCTCCTCTTGAAGTTACAAAGCATGGCAGGAATTCTTACATTCTTGCCGGTGAGACAAAGAAGTTTTTATTAGACAAGGCTTCAGAGCTTTTGAAGAAAGAGGTGTATGGCAATGCTTAACTATGATATAGTCATAATAGGAGGAGGACCTGCAGGCTTAGGTGCTGCTGTAGAAGCCTATGAAAAGGGAGTAAAAAATGTCGTGATATTGGAAAGAGATAAATACTTGGGCGGCATTTTGCAACAGTGCATACACAATGGATTCGGGCTGCAAGAATTCAAAGAGGAGTTGACAGGTCCCGAATACGCCCAGAGGTTTATAGACAAAGTAGAAGAATATGGAATAGATGTCATGTTGGACACGATGGTTTTAGAGATTACTCCTGACAGAATTGTAAAAGCTGTCAACTCAGAAAAAGGAGTATTCCAAATAAAAGCAAAAGCTATAATTCTGGCAATGGGGTGCAGAGAAAGGCCTAGAGGGGCGATAATGATTCCTGGAACCAGACCGGCAGGAATAATGACAGCAGGAACAGCTCAGAGGTATGTGAATATGGAAGGTTACATGCCAGGGAAAGAGATAGTAATTTTAGGGTCAGGGGATGTAGGGCTTATCATGGCAAGGAGGCTTACTTTAGAGGGAGCAAAAGTAAAAGCTGTGGTAGAGATAATGCCTTATTCAAGCGGCCTTACTAGAAATATAGTGCAATGTCTTGAAGATTTTGATATTCCACTTTTATTGAGCCACACTGTAGTAGAGATACATGGAAAGGATAGAGTGGAAGGGGTTACTATCGCAAAAGTCGATGAAAACAGAGAACCTATAATGGAAACTGCCCAGTATATAAGCTGCGATACTTTGATACTCTCTGTAGGATTGATTCCTGAGAACGAATTGTCCAAACAGGCAGGGATAGAACTTGATCCAGTGACTGGAGGACCTGTTGTGAATGAGATGCTGGAGACAAGTGTTCCAGGGATTTTTGCTTGTGGCAATGTCCTTCAGGTTCACGATTTGGTAGACAATGTGACAGCAGAAGCCAGAATGGCAGCTAATTCGGCTATAAGGTTTATAAGAGAAGGAGGGTTTAAAAAGAGCAATATCTCTGTTAAAGCGGGGAAAGGAATACGTTATGTAGTGCCACAGAGAATAAACGTGGATAATATAGATAAAAGGATAAAATTTAGGATGAGACCGACAGATGTGTACAATAATGCCATATTGGCAGTAAAGTCGGGTGATAGGTACCTTTTAAGGCAGAAGAGGATAAGGCTTACTCCTGGTGAAATGATAGATGTAAATTTAAGTAAGGAAATACTAAAAAATGCAGATGAAAAAGAGGGTATTGTCTTTTTGGTGGAGGAGGGATAAAATGGAAGTAAAGGAGATTACCTGCATAGTATGTCCTCTGGGCTGCAGGATAAAAGTTGAAATGGAAGGAGGGGAGATAAAGAGCATAAAAGGCTATTCTTGTCCTAAAGGGCTTGAGTACGCAAAAAATGAAGTTACAATGCCAAAGAGAATGGTGACCACAAGCGTGAGGGCAAAGGGCGGACATTTGCCTCTTCTTTCTGTGAGAACAAAAGAGCCTGTTCCAAAAGAGAAAATCCATGAGATAATGCTGGAACTGGCAAAAATTGAAGTAAAAGCTCCTGTTAAAATTGGAGATGTGATAGTTAAAAACATATTGGGAACGGGGGTTGACGTGATTGCCACTAGAAATCTTTATAAAAAAGAAGTAAGTTAATGCGTGGTGATAAAATGGTGGAAAAGAGGGAAAGGTTGAGACTACCTGTGAGCATCCATTCTCAAATTGCTGCCCACATAGTTCAAGAAGTAAGCCGCATAAGCAAAAGGAACGATGTCAGCATATTTTTTAGAAAAATCAATGAGAGTAGGTTGGTTCCTGCTGGTAGCATGCTTTCCATGGTGACCTTTTTTGCCTCTCGTGGGGAAGAAATAGAAGTGATAATAGAAGGGTTAAAGGCTGAAAAGGCTTTTGACGAATTTATGCAGTTTTTCAATTCTGAACTGGGCAAGGAAAAAGAAGAAAAAGACACGTATGAGCTTTTGAGGAATACTTCTATAGCCTATGAGAAAATTTTTAATTCCATCGGGTCAGGACTTGTGGTTACTGACGAAAATGGAGTTATAACAATATTTAACAAACTGGCAGAAGGCATTACAGGGATAAGCATGGATGAAGCTATAGGCAAGAAAATTCAAGAGGTCATCCCGGGAATAAAAATTGAGAATGTACTAAAAACGGGGAAAGAGGAAATGAACAAAAAGATTAAGGTTGGCAATAATGTTGTGTTTACCAATATAACGCCTATTTATACTGGCAATAAAATAGAAGGGTCTGTAATAGTCTTTTATGATTTTCCTCAGATAGAGTATCTGGAAAACGAGTTAAAAAGGAACAGGAAGCTGGATAAAGCTTTTGACATAATAATAGGGAATAGTGGAAAGTTAAGGGATGCCCTCACTATTGCTTCAAAGGCCGCAGAAACGGATTCCACTGTTTTGATAAGAGGAGAGAGTGGCACGGGAAAGGAGCTGGTAGCACAGGCAATCCACTACGCCAGCAGAAGAAGGGATAAGCCCTTCATAAGGGTGAACTGTGCCGCTATTCCTGTTACATTGCTGGAAAGCGAGCTTTTCGGCCATGAAAGAGGAGCTTTTACGGGGGCTGTAACGCAGAAGATAGGGAAATTTGAACTGGCGGACGGTGGCACCGTATTTTTGGATGAGATTGGGGAAATACCTCCGGAGATTCAGGTAAAGCTTTTGAGAGTTATACAGGAAAAAGAGTTTGAAAGGGTTGGGGGAATAAAGACTATAAAGGTAGATGTGAGGATAATTGCAGCCACAAATAAAGACCTTGAAAAGGCAATAAAAGAAGGTACTTTTAGAGAAGATTTGTATTACCGTCTGAATGTTATACCAATAATGCTGCCGCCATTGAGGGAGAGACGCGGCGATATACCATTGCTTGTGGAGCATTTTATAGAAAAACTCAATAAGAAGCTCAATAAAAATATAAAAGGTATTACGAAGAAAGCCATGCAAGCTTTAATTCACTATGACTGGCCTGGAAACATAAGGGAATTAGAGAACATAATAGAAAGATGTATCACTTTAAGCGAAGGTGAATATATAGACTATGAAGACTTACCTCAATACATACGGAATGAAGATACAATCGTTTCAGAAAACAATGTGATTTATTTGGATGAGCACAGCGAATTACTTACAATGGAAGAATATGAATACAAGATAATAAAAGCGGCCTTAGATAGATACAAGAGTTTTAACAAAGCGGCTAAAGTTTTAGGCCTTACTCATAAGACAGTCGCTTCCAAGGCCCGGAAATTCGGACTTGTTGATAGATAATACCAACTTACCCTGTCGCTTGATACTTTTTCCCAATATAGCCTGCATGGGCTTTTTTATTTTTGGGGAAAATAAGCAAAAAAAAACTGGCATGGTTTTTGCATAATAATAAAGCAAAAGAATTAAAGTAATTTACTGTGGGGAGGTACTTTTCATGAAAAAGTTAATTAACAACCCTGAGAGCGTTGTAAAGGAGATGATTGAGGGGCTTTTGGCAGCTCATCCCAATTATCTCAGAAAGCTTGAGAATATCAATGTGATTGTGAGAAAAGATGCGCCAGTTGAAGGTAAAGTAGGACTTGTCAGTGGTGGAGGAAGTGGACACGAACCTGCCCACGCAGGATACGTGGGTTACGGAATGCTTGACGCTGCTTGCCCTGGAGAAGTCTTTACTTCACCGACACCTGACCAGATGTATGAGGCTATTAAGGCTGTAAACTCTGGGAAGGGCGTGCTGCTTATCATTAAAAATTACACGGGAGACGTAATGAATTTTGAAATGGCAAGAGAAATGGCGCAAGCAGAGGGAATAGAGGTGGACCAGGTTATAGTAAACGATGATGTGGCAGTGGAAAACAGCACTTGGACGCAAGGCAGACGCGGTATAGCAGGAACTGTTTTTGTCCATAAGATTGCCGGAGCAAAAGCTCAAGAGGGAGCTAGCCTTAAGGAGGTAAAGAGGGTAGCTGAAAAAGTCATAGCGAATGTCCGTTCGATGGGAATGGCGTTAACACCTTGTACTGTGCCTGCAGCGGGTAAGCCAAGTTTTACTCTTCAAGAAGATGAGATGGAGATTGGAATAGGCATACACGGAGAGCCTGGTACGCACAGAGAGAAGATAAAACACGTTGATGAAATAGTGGAGCATTTAATGGACAAAATAATAAATGACCTTCCTTATAAATCAGGCGATGAAGTGGCTGTAATGATAAATGGAATGGGTGGAACTCCTCTGATGGAGCTTTATATCGCTAACAGAAAAGTCGCAGAAATTCTAAAAGAAAAGGATATAAAAGTTTACAAGACTTATGTGGGAGAATTTATGACTTCTCTTGAGATGAGCGGCTTTTCTATAACTTTGTTAAAGCTGGATGAGGAGTTAAAGGCATTGTTGGATGCAAAGGCTGATACGCCAGCATTTAAACAACTATAATTTTCAGGAGGTAGGAAGTATAAATGGTTATTACAAAGGAAGATGTGCTAAAAGTTATAGATAAAATTGTGGAAGTGATAAGGGAAAATAAAGAATATCTCACGGAACTGGACTCTGCGATAGGGGACGCTGACCATGGAATAAACATGGACAGAGGTTTTGAAGCTGTGAAACAGAAATTGGCGACAATTCCTGAAAACTCTGATATAGGGACGATATTGAAGACTGTGGGAATGACTCTTGTGTCGACAGTAGGTGGGGCTTCAGGGCCTTTGTACGGTACTGCTTTTATGAGGGCAGGTCAGGCAGTTCAAGGGAAAACTGAACTTACAGAGGAAGACGTGGTAAAGATTTTCGAAGCGGCTCTTCAGGGTATAAAGGACAGAGGTAAAGCCCAGGCAGGAGATAAGACCATGATAGACTCTATTGAGCCTGCCTACAAGGCTTTGAAAGAGAGTTTGGAGAACAACATAGCTCTTCCTGAAGCTTTAAAAAGAGCAGTTAACGCTGCTAAAGAGGGGATGGAATACACAAAAAATATATCTGCTAGAAAAGGTAGAGCCAGTTATCTAGGGGAGAGAAGCATTGGGCACATAGACCCTGGTGCTACTTCCTCCTATCTAATGATAAAGGCCCTGGCAGATGTTATTAATTTACTGTAATGGTGGAGGGTAAAATGGTTGGAATAGTGTTAGTGTCTCACTCAAGAAAAATTGTTGAAGGCGTGTTTGAGCTGGTAAACCAAATGACGAGGGGGAAAGTACCTATAGGCATAGCTGGAGGCACGCCTGATGGGAGATTGGGCACGGATGCTGCAGAAATAGTGGAGCAGGTAAAAAAAGTAGACAGAGGAGAAGGAGTAGTGGTGCTAGTTGATATCGGCAGCGCTGTTATGAGCGCTCAGACAGCGGTAGAGCTCTTAGGAGAAGAATATGAGGGAAAGGTCAAAATTGCGGACGCGCCTTTGGTAGAAGGGGCTGTAGCAGCTGCAGTAGAGGCTTCTATAGGGAGCGATTTTGAAAAAGTGCTTACTGTGGCTGAAGAAGCCAAGAAGATGAATAAGCTTTAAAGGCCTGGCCTGTGCCGGGCTTTTTTTAATTGATTTAAAATGAAAAAAAGAATATAATCAAATTATAGAAAAGTATTGCAAAGAGGTGTAAAAATGTCTCAGGATGAAATAAAGAAATTGAGAGAAAAACTTCACGAGTCTTTGAAAAGCCCTGAGAAATTTTCTCAATTTCTGAAGGAGATAATAAAAAAGCAGAAAGAGATAGTGCAAATTATAAGTTTATTGGAAGCTTACAACGAAGCTACTTATTTAAACTACGTGCTTTTTAGAAAAAGGGAGGTTGTTAAGGCTTTAGAATACATGGATGATAAAAATAGGGGTATTTTAGAGGTAGTGAAAAACGTAGTAAACGACGTATATCATTACCAGGTTGCAGAAAAAAAGATAAGGGATAACGTAGAAAAGGCGATGAGGGAATACAAAGACTATTTGGAAGACGCAATTGAGGTGTTATACGGCTATTACGTTGAGGCAAAATATGTGAATGAAGTTTTTAGTGATAAGCTGAGGGATTCGTTTGCTGCAGAGGCTATAGACGAGGAGAGTTTTTATGAAAGCGTTTTTAATTTTGTGAATGAGGTAGAGGAAGAAAAGGAAGAAAGGATAAAAGAAATTTTGAGTTCTCTTCCATTTGCTATGTCTAGAAGGCGTTTTTATGATTATTTGCAAAAGGCTTTAGAAAGAGAATATTCTACCTATGAATCCTTTTTAGCCAGCGTGATAAACATTGAAGAAAATTTCTATGGCAAACTGGTAGAAGGATATGGAGATATTTTCCCTTCTATAGCAAGTAAGATTGAAAGCCTTCAATCTCTGGATTTAAAGCTTCTTTCAAAAGAAGAGATAGAAATGTATTTAGAAGAGAGCTCAGAGCTTGTAAAAGCGATTCACTCATTAAGAGAAATAATTTTTTCTGTACGTCGTGTAATCAACAGGCTTTTAATAGTTTTTTTAGGAGAAGAGGATATTCAATCTCTGATAAAAAAAGAACCTTTTATAAAGCAGTATATAGAGTTTTACAAGCGGCTTATGAGAAATGAGATAAAAAGCAGTAAAGAAATTGAAAAAAGTGTTAAAAAGTGCGACAGTATCATTTCAAGCTGGTATTTTGAGCTTTACAGGTATAATTTGCTTTTAGGAGAGATAGAGTCTTCTGACCACAATTTGATAGAGATCGTGGATGAAAGCATAATTGGGGAAGTAGAAATTCTAGCCGAATATGAGAACTTGCTCAATGACGCTACTGAGATAGTGATTGAAAGCGATAAGTTTGGAGAGGACCCTGTAGATGAGATGATAATAAAAAACGAGATAAAAAATGTGATCTATTTAATCGAGGAATTGTCTAAAAAGATGACAAATGAGTACAGGAAAGCTAGGTTAAAGAGGCTAATGGGCATAATTCCTGTCCCAGTGGATTTTGACAAGGAGCTTCTTCACTATGTGAGAAACGCTTTGGAACTTGATAATTCTTACAGCAGGAAGCTTTCTTACATGCACACCATTAAGAAAAAAATGGATCTTTACAGAGAACTTAGAAAGCAGAAGAATTTTTATGAGAGTTTAATAAAAAATTCAAAGGATGTAATTTGACTATGAGGAAAGTGAAAAAAATCTTTATATGGGTTGTCACTTTTGTAATGGCTTTTTCATTAATTTTGTGGTTATTTTTATTTAATTTGGAACATGTAGCTTTCAATTTGGATTTTTACAAGAATGAATATTTAAAAAACGACGTTCCCTCTGTTACAAAGATGGAGATTGGAGAGCTTTTGAAAGTGACAGAGAAAATGCATGAATACCTAAAGGGAAAAGCAGATGACATGGATGTACTTGCAAACATTGGAGGAGACCTTGTAAGAGTGTTCAATGATAAAGAACTTGCTCATATGAAAGACGTGAAAAATTTATTTAAGTTGGGCTTTTGGCTTAAGGATATATCTATTGCAGTTTTTCTTGCTTTTTTTGCGCTTCTAGTGTGGCAGACCTCTTTTGTGAAAACCCTTTCTCTTTTACAAAAAGGTGTAGGTTTTAGTTTACTTGCTTTATTGATATTAGGCGTACTAATAGTTTTAGATTTTGAAAATTGGTTTACACTTTTTCATTTGGCTTTTTTTAATAACGACCTGTGGCTTTTGGACGTAGAAAAGGACAGGCTCATTCAGATGTTTCCTCTAAATTTTTTTGAAGATGCTGTCTCTTTGATTTTCAAAAATACGCTCATAGAAATTCTGGCGATAACAGGTGGAGTTTTTGCAATTTCAAAACTTTTAAAGGAGCCCTCATAGGGGCTCCTTTTACACGCACATAGAGGTCTTTTCTTCAATTATTTCCTCTAGCTCCTCTTTTGTTATTGTCTCTTTTTCAAGCAGTTTTTCTGCAATTGCTATTACTTTATCTTTATGCTCAAGGAGTATCTTTCTTGCGAAGGTGTAACAGCTATTTATAATCTTGTCTACTTCTTTATCGATCATTTCTGTAGATTTTACTAAATGCAAATCAAAAACTCTATTGCCTAATTCGCTCATCCCGAAATTACACACCATTTGGTAGGCGATTTTTGTAGCCTCTTTCAAGTCGTTTTCTGCTCCAGTAGAAATTTCGTTAAATATGATTTCTTCTGAAGCTCTTCCTCCCAATAGCATTGTGATTTTGTTTTTTAGCTCCGTCTTTGTGAGGAGGAAGGAGTCATCTTTAGGGAAATTAAGCACGTAGCCTAATGCTTCTCCTCGGGGTACTATAGAAATTTTTTCTATGACATTGACATTCAAAATTTTCCCTATGAGGGCATGGCCTGCTTCATGATACGCTGCTATAGTCCTTTCTTTTTCTAGCCCAGAGGGATTTTTCTTTTTGAGCCCTGCGATTACGCGCTCTAGTGCCTCTTCAAATTCCTCTTTTCCAATTTTCGTTTTATTTCTCATTACGGCTAATATTGCAGCTTCATTGCACATGGTGGCTAGATGAGCCCCAGTCATTCCGTGGGTTTTTCTGGCGAGGTCTACTAAAGACACGCTTTCATCTAGGGGTTTATTCCTCGTGTGAACTTTCAGAATTTCCAGGCGGCCTTTTAAGTTTGGCGGGCCAATATGTATGGTTCTGTCAAAGCGGCCAGGCCTTAAAAGGGCTTCATCCAGCATATCTATTCTGTTAGTAGCTCCTATTACTATGATCCCTTCATTGCTGTTGAAGCCATCCATTTCTACTAAGAGCTGGTTTAAAGTTTGGTCTTTTTCGGAATTGTTGTCAGTGTTTCTTTTGGTTCCAACCGCGTCAATTTCGTCTATGAAAATGATGCTGGGAGCATTTTTCTTTGCTTTTGCAAAAAGGGCTCTTATTCTACTTGCTCCAACGCCCACGTATTTTTCTACAAATTCTGACCCGGAAGCGCTTATAAAAGTGGAATTTGTCTCTCCTGCTAGAGCAGTAGCCAATAGCGTTTTTCCTGTTCCTGGAGGGCCGTAGAAGAGTATCCCTTTGGGTATTTTTGCTCCCATTTTGTTATATTTTTCTGTATTTGTCATAAAGTCAATTATCACTTTTAATTCTTCTATTACTTCATCCAATCCTGCCACGTCTTTAAAAGTTATGTTTCCTTTCTTTTTGGTAACTTCTTCATTTATCTCGGAAAGGGAGTTGTATTTAACTGGCATGAGCTCAGAAAATTTATTCTTTAGGAGAATATAAGCTATTGCGGTTGCCGCTGCAATCAAAAGAAAAGTGAGGTTCAAGCTCAAATTAGGATTTACTTCTGTGATAAAAAGATACAGGAGAAGAATATTTACAAAAATTGACATGACAAGGATTATTGTGTGCAAATTCTTCTTCATGTTTTCCGCCCCCACTTTTATTCTGAATGTAGTTTTTGCTTATTGATGGGATTTATTCGCAAAACTTCAAAAGTATAAAAAATGATTTTGAAGGCAAAAATGTAAAATAAATGAACTGTTTAGGAGGTTTAATATGGAAGGTTACATGGGAATAGACGTGGGGTCAGTCAGCACAAATATTGCTGTCATTGATGAGGAGAACAATGTCATAGATTATGTCTACATAAGGACCAGAGGGCAGCCGATAAAAGCTGTTCAAGAAGCTTTGAGGGAAATAAAAGAAAAAATAGGCGATGTAGAGATTAAAGGAGTCGGCACTACTGGAAGTGCCAGGCAGTTAACAGGGCTTATGGTAGGAGCGGATATTGTAAAAAATGAGATTACTGCTCATGCGGTGGCTGCTTCCAGCATAGTAAAGGATGTAAGGACAGTGATTGAGATTGGCGGGCAGGACTCAAAGATAATAATTTTGCGAAATGGCGTTGTAGTGGATTTTGCAATGAATACAGTATGTGCGGCTGGAACCGGGTCATTTTTAGACCAACAGGCTTACAGATTAAATATACCAATTGAGGAATTTGGAGATTTGGCACTAAAATCCAAAAACCCTGTAAGGATTGCAGGAAGGTGTAGCGTATTTGCAGAGTCCGACATGATTCACAAACAGCAGATGGGATATGCCCTTCCTGACATAATAAGCGGCTTGTGTGACGCCTTAGTGAGGAATTATCTGAACAATGTGGGAAAAGGAAAGGATATTAAGGAGCCCATTGTATTTCAGGGAGGTGTCGCTGCCAACAAAGGAATAAAAGCTGCATTTGAAAAGGCTTTGGGAATGAAGGTATATGTTCCCAAATACTACGGTGTTATGGGGGCGATTGGCGCAGCGATATTGGCAAAAGATGCAGTCAAAGAAAAAGGTTACACTTCATTTAAAGGCTTTGAAGTAAGCGATTTGGAGTACAAAGCGTTAGGGTTCGAGTGCACCGCTTGTCCCAATCACTGTGAGGTAGTAGAATTTATACAGGGAGATGAAGTTATTTCCAGATGGGGAGATAAGTGCGGAAGGTGGTCTAATAGTCCAAGCAAAAAAATTCACGCAGGTTCTATAGTTTAGCCCGACGCCTTTGTAAATTAGGTGTCGGGCTATATGATTTCTATCACATCTCCGGGATGAAGCAAATCAGTGTAGGAGGCTTTCTTGCCATTTATTTTCATTTCGGGTACTCTGTTGTTGTCCAATTTTATGTCTATAAAATTGAATAAGTCTATGAACATGTACTCTCTCTTACCTTTTAAAAGGACCTCTTTTCCATTTACCGTTATAGAAAAACTCTTTATGCTGTCTTCTACTCTTATTTCATCTCCTTCTTTTATTGAGTAATCGGGATCAGCCAGCTTTCCGTTTACATAAATTTCTTTATTTTCTGCACCTTTCACGAGATCTCTTACGGTAATAAAAGCGTCTTTTCCCTTTTTCCCGCCGATGATGCTTATTCTATCGCCTTCTTTTATTGAAGTTTTTAAATTAGCTAAAGTTCCGTTTACATATATTTTTGGAGGAATACCTTCTTCTCCTTTAATGGTCATTTTTTCACCGTTTAGCGTGAAGGTCAGGTCTTTTCCGCTTTGTGGAATTAGATTTTGAGAGCTGTAATCTATAGCTAAAAGAGCATCCATTACAGTAGGGCTCTTTATGTTAAAGATTTTAACTAATTTATCTTCTACATATACCTTTACAAAATCTTTCCTTTTATTTATCATCGCAGAATAAGCTATCCCTATAGGGGTAATACTTTCAGGACCTTTGAGCTTTTTTGGACGAGAGTGCAAAATTTCGACAGACTTTATATCTCTTACAGAAACCCTATTGGGAGGAAGCTTTAAAAAAGAGGCTATCTCTTCTGGCAGCATTGGAAGGTTGCTGCTTCCCCCTACTAAAAATACCGCGGAAGGGCTTTTGCCGTTATATTTTACAATTTCTTCGCATATTTTTTGGGCAAGGGTTTTGACAGAAGGCTTTATAACTTCTAATACCTCTTCTCTTGAAATAGTGTGTTCAATACCTAGAACGTCTTTAAATTTTATTTCTTTTTTAGTGGATTTTTTAATTTTTTCTGCGGTAGCGAAATCTGTGAGAAAATGCCGTGCTATTTCCTCGGAAATTTCATCGCCTGCGTAAGGCACCATCGAATAAGCGATTATATTTCCTTCCTTCGATATTGCGATGTCAGAAGTGCCTGCTCCTATATCCACTAGTGCTATGTTTAGCATCCTTATGTCTGGCTTGAGAGAGACATTTATAGCGGCGATGGGTTCCAGTGTTATGTAAGATACTTCGAGCCCGGATTTTTTCACTGAAGCGTAAAGGCCCTCTACTACATCGAAGGGAAGAAAAGTGGCCAAAATTTCTACTGCCATTTCTTTTCCTCTGTGCCCTTTTAAATTGGCTATTGGAAGGCCATTTAAATAGTAATTGGATACGGTGTAGCCAACAGTGTGATAGTCTGTTATCCCAGATTTAGATACAATAGATTTGTGGGCAATTTCCAGAGCTTCTAGCTCTAAGCTGTGTATATCCTCAAGGGTTATTTCATGGTCTTCTGCTAGACTTTTTTCTGCTCTGGCGAATTGCGTCTTAAGTGACCTTCCTGCTGCAGCGATAGCCACTTCTCTAAGCTTTATTTTCAGGGTGTTTTCTAATTTTTCTTTGATTGACAAGATCACATGAGCTACTTTATCTATATCGTGAACTTGGCCGTCAAACATCGCTCTTTCCTGGTGTTCCATTTGTTCACTTGCCAAGATTTCTAGTTTCCCATTGTTTTCAGTTGCGACTATCCCCACAACTACTCTTGTCCCAATGTCAAGGGCAAATACAATATCATTGGTATTCATCATTTACCCCCGAATTTTTTAAGTTTTTATTTTATTATACACTACCAAAGTATTATTTCGGAAGGGCAGAAAATAAATTTAACGCTTTTTATTTACTTGTATGGATTTGACATTATTGATATAATTAATGAGAGGTGACGGGGATGGATATATTTATTGAAAAGCTTGTTAAAAAGCAAAAAACTTCTCAAGATGTCTTTTTTACAATAGGAATAATAGTTGGAACGTTGATATTAGTGTTTGGGATTATACCATTAATCCCTTTTCTTAGAAGCTTTTGGCTTTTCTTTGCAGTGCTGTTTGGGTACTTGGCCTATTACTTGATTCGGTCTCGCAATATTGAATTTGAATACGCCCTTACAAATAGCGAATTGGACGTAGATAAGATAATAGATCAGAAGAGAAGAAAGCATCTTTTGACTGTAGATTGCAAAAATTTTGAGGTCATGGCGAGAGTTAATAGCGATAAATTTACTGAAGATATAAAAAGCATTAAAAATAGAATTGAAGCAGTAAGCTCTATGTCTTCTCCAGATGTTTATTTCGCAGTGTTTGAAAATGGCGGTGTCAAGACTTTGCTGTTTTTTGAGCCCAATGAAAAAATGTTAGAGGCGATAGGAAGGTATATACCTAGAAGGCTTTTTAAATAGAGAGCTGAGAGGTTTTAAGATGAATAAAAAATATGTCTTGTCAAAAGTAAGTGAAAAAACAGGGCTATCTGTATCTCTTCTTGGTGAGATAATAAAAGTGTTGAGCAAGTATGAGAGCGTTGAAAAGGCAGTAATTTTTGGGTCTAGAGGCAGAGGGGATTTTAAGAGGACTTCCGATATTGACATATGTGTGTTCGGGGAAAAAATAACGCATACAGAATTAAATCTTTTGCAGTTTGATTTAGAAGGATTGAATACCCCCTTGAGTTTTGATGTGGTGCATTTTGATACTCTTTGCAGGAAAGAATTTAGAGAAAGTATTTTAAAAGATGGAGTAGAGATATATGACAGAAGAAAGATTGTTACAGAGATTTAAAGATTTTGAAAATGCTTTAATGCGATTAAAAGAAGCTCTGGCAATAGAAGTGACAAACGAAATAATTATAGATGGGGTAATACAGAGGTTTGAGTTTACTTTTGAACTGGCATGGAAGATTATGAAAGATTATCTTGCTTATGAAGGGATTGAAGTAAATAGCCCAAGAAGTGCAATTAAAGCCGCTTATAGTGCAGGTTTAATACAGGATGGAGAAATGTGGATAGATATGCTTATGGACAGGAATAGGACTACACATATTTACAATAGCAAAATGGCTTTGGAAATTTATGAAAACATAAAGAGAAGATATGTCAGCTGTTTTGAAGAGTTAAGTGAAAAGATAAGAGTAAATATAGAAAACATTAAGGAATAATTAAAAAGAGAGGAATGAGTGGTGAAAGAGGGTAAAGAGGAATTTGAGAAGGAATTAAAAGAGTTAGAAGAATGGCAAGAAAATCAGTATAATCCAGGTTATTATATAGGCAGTGGTCGTGTACCGAGGCCTTTAAAAGGATTAAAAAAGAGGCCAATCTTTTTGATGGTAATTGCTCTTTCTATGATTCTGCCTTTAATTGGTATTTTATTTTCAAAAATTTCTGCTGAAGACCTTATAGCTTTTGTATTCCCGGCTTTTATAGGTGTTATTTTGTTTTACGCTGCAATAAGAGAAATGCTTGAAAAGAGGAAATTCAGAAAATGAGGAGGTCAAAACAGTTGGAATTGTTAGTAAAAAATGATATAATTTCAATTGAATGTTAATGAACGTTAATAACTATAAAAAAGCTAAAGAACTGTATGATATAAGCAGAATTACCTTAATAAACTGGGAAAAGAAAGGATTAATAACCTCAGTCAGAACATCAAAAGGGAGAAGAAGGTACAAAAAAGAAGATATAGAAAAGTTATTAGGTATGCTGGAAGAAAAGCCAAAACCTAAAGTGGTGTTGTATGCAAGAGTGTCTACAAAAAAACAGGAAGAATATCTCAAGAATCAAATTAAAAAGCTTGAAGAATACACTAATTTCCAAGAATAGCAGTATGAAGTTATATCTGAAATAGCAAGTGGAGTAAATGAAATAAAGAACTAGCAGAAGAGTTAATAGCAATAGTAACATCCTTCGCAGCAAGAATTTACGGGTAGAAGGGTGGTAAAAACGTGATAGTAATACAAGCTAAGCTTATTTTCCTGAATCAAGAAGACAAGCAAATAGTATTAGACTTAATGAGAAGATGGTCTTCTTGCATGAGATTTGCATACAAAAGGCTTTTAGAAGGTTATGATAGAAAAACATTAAAAAGAGACCTTCAGAAACCTTTTGATTTAAACTCAAGATATGTACACGATGCAATAATGAAAGCAAAAGGTGTATTAGAGTCATCTAGACAATTAGACAACAATCCAAAGAAAGTCATTTTTGGAGGAAGAGACTTGTTTGTAAAACTTCAAAAGCGCCATATAAACGGGAAGGCATATGAAAAATTAAAAATTAGGTGGCAGGAGAAAAGAAAAGGAAATCTATATTCAAGAGGAGATAAAAGCAAAAAAGGAAATCTCAACACAAGAATAGAAGTAGAAAAAAATGGCACTTTCTTAAGGATAAATGTAGGGGAAAGAAAATATGTATATGCCAAAATAGAAGCAGGCTATAAAAAGAATAAGAGAAGAGAAGAATTTCTGCAGGAAATTGGAGAATCAAACATACCCTACTCTGTAGAATTAAAACTTAAAAACGGTAGTATATACGCCTATTTTGCTATTGAAGAAGAATATCCAGAAATAAAAATAACAAAAGAAAAAGGAGTCATAGGAATAGACATAAACGCATATCCGGACAACATATCATGGACAGAAGTAGATGAAAAAGGGAATCTAATAAGCTATGGGAATATGCCAATGCCAGAGCTTGCAAGTGGCAGTAAAGACAAAAAAGAATATTTCAGATGGCAATATGCTCATGAGATAGTAAAAATAGCAAAAGAAAAAGGAAAAGCAATTGTAATTGAGGGATTAGAAATAAAAGAAAAAGGCAAAAGAGGAGACTTTTCAGGGAGAAAATCAAGGAGAATAAGACATAGGTTTAGCTATAAATCACTTCTTTCAAAAATAAAAACACTAGCAAAAAGAGAAGGGATAGAAGTAATAGAGGTAGACCCTTCTTATACGTCAATAATAGGCATGTTAAAATATTCACCGCAGTATATGATAACAAAAGATATAGCAGCAGCCTATGTAATAGCAAGAAGAGGGTTGGGACTGCAGGAAGAGATACCAGATAATTATATGAAGTTTCTCAACGCATTGACTGTAGAAGAATTAGAAGAATTAAAAGAGCATGTAAAGAAAACAGTTAGAAACAAGCATATAAAGAAAAAGCATTTAAGGGAAATAAATAAAGCAATAGAAATTTTACAAAGCCTTGAGAGTAAGCCAGGAAGGGTGCTAGAACCTCTGGATGGAACAAGTTTTAGTACCTATGATTTCTGGCGAGTTCTCAAGGTAGCGGTGGTGACTCCACTCTCTCCTGAGAAGGTACCAAGAGACTTCTCTACCCTGAAAGGATTACTAATTCAGGGTAAGTGGAGAGACCCGTAAGGGCGCGAGTTCCTGCTTCTTGGGGCAGGGGCTATGGCTTTCCCAAAAACCGCCTGCTGGGGCTGGGAAAGCCTGAAGGGCGGACTACAAATACCCCAGCTATCTAAACTGTGCATTTTTGTACAGTTTGGGTGACCAGGTGATGAAATGATTAAAGCAGTTATTTTTGACATGGATGGAGTAATGATTGACAGTGAACCTGTGCATCTTAAGCTTGAGAGAGAGTTATTTAGAGAACTGGGAGTTGAGATAACTGAAGAAGAACACATGACATTTGTAGGAAGTTCTTCTTATTACATGTGGGAAAAAATTAAAGAACGGTTTAATTTAAAAGAAAGTGTAGAAGAGCTGGTAAGAAGAGACAGAAAAAGGTATTTAGACCACGTCTTGAGCACTGGAGAAATTATTCCTGTGCCAGGAATACAGGAATTGGTTAAGAAGCTTTTTGAAAGGGAATACAAACTGGCAGTGGCTTCTTCCTCTCCAATAGATGTGATAGAATTGGTGGTTCAAAAATTAAACTTAAAGAACTTTTTTGATATGTTAGTTTCTGGAGATTATGTAAAAAAAAGCAAGCCGTATCCAGACATATTTTTATATACGGCTGAAAAGTTAAGAGTCAAGCCTGAAGAATGTGTCGTAATAGAGGATTCTTACAATGGTGTTCATGCAGCTAAAAGCGCTGGAATGAAAGTTATAGGATTTGTAAACCCCAATTCTGGAAATCAGGACTTATCAGAAGCAGATTTTATAGTAAAGAATTTAGGGGACGAAGTAGTAGAAATAATATCAGGGCTTGAAGAGGAGAAGGCTTTAAAATAAAAAAATGGTGCGCCTGACAGGAGTCGAACCTGCGACCTTTCGGTCCGGAGCCGAACGCTCTATCCACTGAGCTACAGGCGCACGCTTTCCAAATTAAAGTTTACTATGAAAAAGTGAAACTGTCAAACAGATTTGATATTATTAAAACAGGGTGGTAAAATAGTATGTGAAAACCAAAAAAAGAGGAGGGAGAAGATGCAGGCAATTACACTTGAGGCTGTAAAAAGGGAGACAGGTAAAAGCGCTGCTCGCCGATTGAAAAATCAAGGGTATGTTCCTGCTATTATGTACGGGAAAGACATGACAGAGAATATTCCTCTGGCTGTTGAGTATACTAAGCTACAAAAACTTCTGCAGAAATATGGGAGAAACGTATTGCTCAATGTAGTAGTAAACGGCACTACGCATACTGCGCTCATAAAAGAAATACAGGAGGACACTTTAAAAGGCAAAATAATACATGTGGATTTTCAGAGGGTATCTATGTATGAAGAGATTGAGGCTACTGTGCCTTTGAGATTTGAGGGAATTGGCCTCATTGAAAGCAAGGGCGGAATTGTACAGCATCAGCTCTGGGAGTTGACAGTGGAGAGCTTGCCGGACAAAATACCTCAGGAGATTGTAGTGGATTTGAGCCACTTGGAGATAGGAGATACGCTTTTTGTGAAAGATATACCTGTGCCTGAGGGCGTGAAAGTGCTGGATGACCCTGAAGAAATAGTGGTTTCTATACTTGTTCCTAAAGAGGCTGGTGAAGAGGAAGAAGAGGAAGGCGAGGGTACAGCTGAAGGGTAAAATAAAAAAGAGAGGGCATCCCCTCTCTTTTTTAATAATTTACTATTTTTCTTTTTACGCTTAATAACCTTTCAGGAATGACGTCCTTTCTTACAAGGTCCTCATAAGTCTCTCTTTCAACTATTACATCAGCTTGCCCGTTAGAAACTAATACTGCTGCGGGTCTTGGGAGCCTGTTGTAATTGCTGGCCATAGAGTAGTTGTAAGCTCCAGTTGACAGGACTGCTAGAATATCCCCTTCTTCGATTTCAGGAAGTAGTATGTCCCATATGAGCATGTCTCCCGATTCACATAGTTTTCCTGCTATAGATACCTTTTCTACCCTTGGGAGTCTGGCTTTGTTTGCCACAATAGCCTCGTATTTTGCTCCATATAAGGCTGTGCGGATATTATCAGACATGCCTCCGTCCACTGCTACATATTTTCTGATTCCGGGTATTTCTTTTATAGCTCCAACAGTGTAAAGAGTTGTTCCTGCATTGCCTATTATGGACCTGCCTGGCTCTACTATTATTTTGGGCATTTTTACATTTAAGGAAACAGAGTATTCTTTGACGGATTGCATCATCTCATGAGCTATTTTTTCAATAGGCTGGGGGTCGTCTTCCTCCGTATACGCTATTCCAAATCCTCCTCCTAGGTCTAATTCTTCTACTTCCCATCCGAGGAACTCTTTAATGAGTTTTATAAAATTCATCATTATTTCTATCTCAGCTTTGTAAGAATAGGAATCGAAAATTTGAGAGCCAATGTGGGAATGAAGACCTACCAGATTCACATTTTTAAGGGTAAGAGCGTATTCAATGGCTCTCATTGCATCTCCGTTGAACAAAGGGAATCCAAATTTTGAATCTATCTGTCCGGTTTTTACGTACTGATGAGTGTGAGCCTCTATCCCTGGTGATACTCTTATATAAATATTGGGTACCTTGTTCATTTTCCTTGCCAGTTCATTTAGCATGTTGAGTTCATGCCAGTTATCTACGATTATCTTTCCTATGTCATTTTCTAAAGCCATTATGAGTTCTTCTCGGGACTTATTGTTGCCGTGAAAATAGATTTTTTCTGGAGGAAATCCTGCCTTTAGCGCTGTATAAAGTTCTCCACCTGATACTACGTCAAGGCCTAAGTTTTCTTCTTCAATTATCTTGCATATGGCCATTGTCATAAAAGCCTTGCTGGCATAGATTACTTCGTTTCCCGGATAATCTCTTTTAAAGCCATTGTAAAAGGCTCTGCAATTTTGTCTTAGAAGTTCCTCATCTATTACATAAAGAGGAGTTCCAAACTTTTTAGCTAAGGCAACTGTGTCACATCCGCCTATTTCAAGATGTCCTTTTGAATTTATTCTCATTGTTCCGTGTAGCATACTCTCAACCTCATTTACTTTAATAATTTAAATTATAAAATTGCAAGACAAAATAAAATACAGCCAAGTATTACCTTAGCTGTCTATTTTCATCATAGACATAGGCAATACCTCCTTCCCCCGTAGCGAGATAGCTCTCCACTGAAGGCCTGGGGAGCCTTCAGTGACAGTCCTATACCTGTTCGGCATAGGCCCAGCTGCGTAAACCTTAAGGAAGTTTACGCGCTTCGGCGGGCACCCCTTTCACACACCTTCATCGGCCCTTAACACCTCTGGCATGTTACTCTTGATGACCCGCGCCTCTACCTCACCTTCAAAGAAGATGAGGTATTTTTATTCGATTTTTTTACTATCATATCATTTGTGAAAATTGCTGTCAAGATATTTTCAAAAAAAACGGGAAGAATAAATTAAGAGGTGAAAGAAAATGTACTGGGTAGCCACATTTGTAATTTCATGGGTTATTTTTTTATCTTTGATTGATTTAAGATATATTAAATACACTATATGGGGAGGGATACTGGCAGCTATTTTTCAGCTTACAGTGGACGAGATAGCTATTACTTTGAATTTGTACTCTTTTTCTGACCCTGTTTTTACAGTTTTTAAATCGAGCTTTTTCTTTACTTTTGGAGCGCCTTTCTGCATAGGTGTTTTATATGCACAGACTTATCCGCGTAAGAAAAACTTGCAACTTGCCAATGTATTTATACTCACTCTTTTGTTTTTCATTATGGAGTATTCTCTTCATAATGCAGGAGCACTTGAGTATATAAAGTGGAGTTACATATACAGCCTTATTGTGGATGTAGGAGCTCTTCTTGCAGTTGGAAATCTCATAAATTTATTCAGTTTATCTCCATGGATGCGGAGGAAGGAAAATGAAAGATAAAGTGTTCTGGACTTTAATGATAATAGATGGGATTTTGGTTTACCTTTGGTTCAAGTTTTTGGATAAAATTCAAAAATATTAATTTTCATGTATGTATATTGTACAAAAATTTGATTGAAATATCATATTTACTGCCAATAGAAAATTGAAAAAAACAGTATTATAATAGTATCAAACGTTTTCGAATAGGGGGAAAAGGAATGGCTGAAGTAGTGCTCAAACATGTGTACAAAGTGTATCCTGGCGGTGTAACCGCAGTTAAGGATTTTAACTTGGAGATCGCCGACAAAGAATTTATAGTTTTGGTTGGCCCTTCCGGTTGTGGGAAGACCACCACTTTGAGAATGATAGCAGGGCTTGAGGAAATCACAAGCGGAGAATTGTACATTGACGGAAAATTGGTAAACGACGTGCCGCCCAAAGACAGGGACATTGCGATGGTTTTTCAGAACTATGCCCTTTATCCTCACATGACAGTGTACGACAATATGGCTTTTGGATTAAAACTTAGAAAAGTGCCAAGAGCAGAAATTGACAGGAAGGTAAAAGAGGCAGCCAGAATTTTGGGCCTTGAGGAGCTTCTCAACAGAAAGCCAAAAGCTTTGTCTGGCGGTCAGAGGCAGAGGGTGGCTTTGGGTCGCGCTATTGTGAGAAATCCTAAGGTGTTCTTGATGGATGAGCCACTTTCAAACTTGGACGCAAAGTTAAGAGTTCAGATGAGGACAGAGCTCAAGAAGTTGCATGAGAGATTGCAGACAACTTTCATTTATGTCACCCACGACCAGACAGAGGCTATGACGATGGGGACGAGAATAGTTGTTATGAAAGACGGGGTTATACAGCAGGTAGATGAGCCACAGGTGATTTACGATTATCCGAACAACTTGTTTGTTGCTGGTTTTATTGGAAGCCCGCAGATGAATTTCATAGATGCTAGACTGGAAAATAGAGATGGAAAGGTTTATGCTACTTTCAAAGGATATAGCATACTGGTTCCCGAGGGAATCTTGAAGAGGTTAAAAGACCCGAGCTATATAGGAAAAGAAATAGTGCTTGGCATAAGGCCCGAAGATTTGCACGATGAAGAGGTGTTCTTAGAAGCCTATCCAGAGGCTGTTGTTGAGGCGAAAGTTGAAGTCACAGAGCTTATGGGTGCGGAGACGTACCTCTATCTTGATGTAAACGGCGTTTCTCTCACTGCAAGGGTAGACCCAAGGACCAGAGCGAAATCTGGCGATGTGATTAAGATAGGGTTTGATGTGAATAAGCTTCACATGTTTGATAAGGAAACGGAAATGACAATATTGAATAGAACAGTGAAAGAGTCTCCCGTTATAATTGCAGATAAAACTGCAAGTTCATAAAATCTGAAGAGGCCGATGAGGCCTCTTTAATTTTTTTGACAAAATGCCACATAAATTTACTTTTGCCTCTTATTTCTTCTAGAAAATAGTGTATAATTATTGTATACTAAGAACTAGGAAAATGGGTGAGGATGATGGTCGATTACAATCTGTTGAGAAAAATTGGTGAAGATATTAAGAAACATTTGGATGTTCCTCTTTGCATATTTGACACAGAAGGAAATTTAATATACGGAAAAGAAGATTTTTTTGAAAAAAAAGCAGGATTTTTAGACCTGATGGTAGAATATATTGAAGAAAGAGATGTCTATTACATAGGAGAATTTACATGTTACAACATTTTCTATGATAATAATCCAGTTTTTGTAATCGCTTTAAAGGGGAAGACCGAAGAGGAGAAAAAGCTTATACTTGCGATAAGCCTTATTTTCAGATATTTCGATGAGAATCTGTCAAAAGAAGATTACCTTATAAACGTGCTTGAAAATAGATTGCCTTCCAGCCTGCTTTCCTACTATGCGCACAGGTATAAGATTGATAATACTGTAAGCTATAATGTGGCAATTGTAGAGGTTGAAAATGAAATAGAGGACGCTGTAAAAATTGTGCTAAACATTTTTGAAAGAAAGGCTGTTCATGTCATAAAAATTGGTAAAAAACGATTTGCAGTTATATTTCCTTCTAGATATCGCGAAAATTTAGTACAGCTTTTCAAGACGATGAAGGATATGATAGAATCCGAAGGATACTTGAAAAATGTTAAAATAGCCGGTTCTTTTTCTTCTTTTCCTCTTGAGAAGCTCCATGTAGCCTATAAAGAGGCTGAAAAGGCTCTCTTCTTTGGCGAGAAACTGGAAGGGGAAAGAGGGATATATCTGTATCAGGATTATATCTACTCAGAAATTCTATGGGGGATGGATAAGGAAAAAGCAGAAGAGTTTTTAGAGAGAGTTAACATTGGGGAAGACCTTTTAAAAGACGAAGAACTCATGCAGACTTTAAATGCTTTTTTCAGAAATAATTTGAATTTGAGTGAGACTTCAAGAGACCTTTACATACATAGGAATACTTTGGTTTACAGGCTGGACAAGATTTTGAAGATGTCGGGCTTGGATGCCCGCAAGTTTGATGAGGCTTTACTTCTCAAATTGGCGATTACTTTGGCAAAATTATACGATATTTCGAGGTGAAAAGAGTTGATAAAGTTTATAAATGTTTCTAAAAAATATGACAAAGGGATAATTGCCCTTTCAAATATCAATTTTGAAATTGAAAGCGGCGAATTTGTCTTTATTGTGGGTCCCAGTGGCGCAGGCAAGTCTACTTTGATAAAGCTTCTGTTAAAAGAGGAAGAGCCCACTTCTGGAACGATTATTGTTAACAAAAAGGACATAACAAAGATGAAGAGGAAAGAGATTCCCTATCTGAGAAGGAGCATGGGGGTCGTTTTTCAGGACTTTAGGCTCCTTCCCAACAAAACCGTTTTTGAAAACGTGGCTTTTGCAATGGAGGTAGTAGGGGCACACCCAAAGGAAATACGGAGAAAAGTGCCAATGGTTCTCTCCCTCGTTGGCTTGAGCGATAAGGCGGACCAGTACCCTCAGCAGCTTTCTGGCGGAGAGCAGCAAAGGGTTGCTCTGGCCAGAGCAATTGTAAATGAGCCTTCCATTTTAATTGCAGACGAGCCTACAGGAAATTTGGACCCAGATACTTCCTGGGAGATTGTAAAACTTATGGCTGAGATTAACAAAAGAGGTACAACGGTAGTGATGGCTACCCATGCTAAAGACATAGTTGATGCGATGAAGAAAAGAGTTATAGCTCTTGAAAAAGGGAACATAGTTAGGGACGAAGCAAGGGGTGTATACGGATATGCTCTTTAGAAATTTTAGATACTTCATAAAAGAAGGTTTTAGCAATCTGGCTAGAAACAGATTGATGACTGTAGCTTCTGTCACCTCTGTGATGGCTGCTCTTGTCATACTCGGAATGTTTTTGCTGATAATCTTAAATGTAAACCATATGGCATATCAAGTTGAATCTCAGCTGGAACTTAAGGCTTTTCTAAAAGATGACCTTTCGGGAGAGCAGATACAAAGAATAGGAGAAGAGATCAAGGGAATAGATGGAGTTTCTTCTGTGGTTTTCGAATCAAAAGAGCAGGCTTTGCAGAAATTTAAAAAGCAGCTGGGGGAAAAAAGCTATCTTTTAGAAGGTCTTGAGAAGGACAACCCCCTCCCACAGTCCTATATAGTTAAAGTAAAAGACGCTAATCTCATAAAAGATATTGCCGATGAAATAAAAGGGATAAATGGTGTTGACAAAGTAAGCTATGGACAGGATGTGGTGGAAAAGCTTCTCGGCATAATCAGGATTATAAGAATTGTAGGACTTGCAATAATTAGCATTTTGTTTGTCATCTCAATTGTCATAATTTCTAACACAATTAAATTAGGCGTTTTTGCAAGGAGAAGAGAAATAAACATAATGAAGTACATCGGAGCGACAGACTGGTTCATAAGGTGGCCCTTTTTAATAGAAGGGATAGTTTTGGGTTTGCTGGGGGCACTGCTTTCAGTAGGTGTTCTGGCTTTGATGTACGGGTATACTTTGGACTATGTCAACAGCCGTTTGATAGTTTTTAACTTACTGCCTTTGTCCGATGTCATCAAGGACATGGCTTTGTATTTTGCGCTTTTAGGGTCTTTGATTGGCGCTATTGGCAGCGGCCTTTCTATAAAGAGGTTCTTAAATGTCTAAAATTTACAAGGGGGAAGTGACATTGCAAAAGTACAAGTTAAAATGGCTTATATTTGCTCTTGTCTTCTTAGTGACGGCTCTTTTTGCATCTTACCCGAGGGCTGACCAGTTACAGGATGCTAAAAATAAGCTAAACCAGATACAGAAAACTTTGGTGGAAACTCAAAAGAGAAAGCAAGAAATAATTAATCAGAAAAATGACATTGCTGCGCAGCTTAAGGAGCTGGATAAAAAACTCAACCTGACTTCCCAGCAACTGGCAGAAGCTCAAAAGAGGCTTCGGGAGGTCACAGCAAAGCTTGAAAAGACCAGGAAGGACTTAGAAGAGGCTAAAAAGAAGGAAAAAGAGCAGTACGACACCATGAAAGAGCGGATAAAAGCCATGTACATAAGCGGCGAATGGGGCTATTTAGATGTGCTTTTGAATGCCACAAGCTTTGCGGATTTTATAAGCAGATTAGATATTGTAAAGTGTATAATAGACTTTGATGCGAATTTATTTGATACGTACAAGAAACAGAGGGAGATAATTGCGGAGAAGGAAAAGCAGCTGGCTCAAATGCAGAAAGAAGCTCAGGATTACAAGAACCAGATAGCTGCAAGGCAGAGAGAACTTCAGGTGGCGATGGCATCTAGAGAGGGCTTAATGCGGGACCTTGAGAGGCAGCAAAAGTATTATGAAGAGCAGGAAGACCAATTGTTAAGGGAGTCAAAACAATTGGAAAAGGTCATACAGGAGCTTCAAAGGAAGTCAAAGCTCAAATACAGTGGTGGAAAACTTCTCTGGCCTGTTCCTTCAAGTGGTGTTATTACTTCTCCCTTTGGCATGCGCCTGCATCCCATTCTTGGAACCTCCAGGATGCATACGGGGATTGACATAGCGGCAGAAATGGGAGCAGATATTGTTGCGGCTGCAAACGGACAAGTTATATTTTCAGGTTACTACGGGGGTTACGGATACGCAGTTATAATTGACCACGGAGACGGCATCTCTACCCTTTATGCGCACTGTTCTGCCCTTTTAGTTAAAGAAGGTGATACGGTAAAAAGGGGACAAGTTATAGCGAAAATAGGGAGTACAGGCCTTTCTACAGGACCCCACCTCCACTTTGAAGTGAGAAAAAATGGTGTTCCAGTGAATCCAATGGACTGGCTTAAATAGCCTGTCTGTTTTTTTTATTAGCAGAATGTTGTATAATAAAGAGGAGACTAAAAAAGGTGGGGGAAAGATGTCAAAGAAAAGATTTTATGTCTTGCTGGCAGTTTTATTGATAGTAACGAACGTTTTTACTTTTTTCATAGCTAATACGGTGTCAGTGGCTCTGCCAGGAGGAAAGGTTATCGTTTCAAGGGAAGATTACCGGCTTTTGAACCAGTATAAAAAGCTCTTTGAAGTAGGTAAAATACTGGAGAGCAGGTATGTGGATAAAGTAAATCCGTCGACGCTCTTAGAAGGAGCCTTAAAAGGCATGGCTGGTTCTCTGCAGGACCCATATACAGTGTACATGAATAAAAAAGAGTTTGCGGAGTTTATGACGCAGACCACAGGAACTTATGGTGGCATAGGCATAATAGTGGCTGTAGACCAGGAAGACCACATCGTAGTAGTTTCTCCAATAAAGAATACCCCTGGGGAAAGGGCAGGAATTAAATCTGGAGACATAATATTAGAGGTGAACGGCAAAAAAGTGAGTGGTAAGAATCTGGATGAAGCAGTGTCTATGATGAGAGGGCCTAAGGGGACGCAGGTTACTCTAACTATAATGAGGGATGGAAAGACTTTTACAAAGACCATAACTAGGGAAATAATAAAACTGGAAACAGTTTTTGACTACATGTTGCCTGACAAGATTGGATACATTAAGATAACCCTTTTTGACCAGAGCACTTCTTCTGATTTCAAAAAGGCTCTGGAGCGGCTTAAAAAAGATGGAATGAAAGGACTCATAATTGATTTAAGGGATAATCCTGGCGGGCTTTTAGAAGAGTGCGTAAATATAGCTGATATGCTTTTGCCGAAAGGAGTAATAGTCACTACAAAAGGTAGGGCAGAAAGTCAGGAATTTTATTCAAAAGGTACGGGGCTTGGCATGCCTTTAGTCGTCCTTGTAAACAAGGGAAGTGCTAGTGCTTCCGAGATTCTGGCAGGCGCCATTAAGGATAGAAAAGCAGGAGTGTTAGTAGGGACAACTACTTTTGGAAAAGGCCTTGTGCAGACTGTTGTCAACTTTGGAGATGGAACAGGGCTTAAATACACTATAGCAAGGTACTACACTCCAAATGGGACAGATATACAAGGAAAAGGCATTGAGCCAAACTATGTGGTAGAACTGCCTAAAGACTACACTTTAAAGGACACTCCTGACCTAAAAGGAGATACTCAGCTTATAAAAGCTTATGAGATAATAAAGTCTGAGATAAAGTAGGGTGTTAAGATGAATACACTTTTTCAGGTCGCTTGGATTGTTATAGAGACAATTGCTCTTTCTGTTTTTTCTCCTTTTTTCTGGATTGTTATAATACTTGTAATAATGCAGTACAGAAACAAAATAGCCATAGAGAGAGAAATAATGGGGATAGAGCAGGAACCGATAAAAGAGCTTGTGCTCGATTCCGTCTTCTACGGAGTGATAGCTGCGACTATAGGAAGCTTCATAATGGTGTTTTTAGGGATAACAATTGAGAACATAGGCCTTCAATACGTTTGGCCTTTAGCTATACTTCTCATGTTTATAAGCCCGAGATACATTTGCTTTTCCTACTCTGGAGGAATTGTGTCCCTTATAAGCCTCATTTTTGGAGTCCCTAAGATAAGCGTTCCTGCTCTAATGGCTATTGTGGGGATTCTCCATCTCATGGAAAGCCTTCTAATATACATAGATGGGTGGAGGACTCCCACCCCCATTTTTATAAGGCTCAAGGATGGAAGGATTGCTGGCGGTTTTACAATGCAGAAGTTTTGGCCCATACCTTTTGCGGCCTTAACAGTAGTGACGGCTACTAATATGACAGGAGAGTTAATCCACATGCCAGACTGGTGGCCCGTGTTAAAGCCGGAAGGCATAGACCCTGCTACGGCAGTTTTTTTGATAATACCTGCTGTGGCGGCGCTGGGGTATGGGGATTTAGCGCTTGCACAGCTTCCTGAAGAAAAGACAAAACTGTCCTCTAAGCGGTTGTTTCTCTTTAGTGGGACGCTCATACTTTTTGCTGTTCTTGGAATTTATGAGAAGGTTTTTCAATATATAGCTGCGCTGTTTGCACCTATTGCCCATGAACTTTTGATAATAATAGGGCAGAGGGAAGAGAGAGAAAAACCTCCTATATTCGTGGCTCCTGATACTGGGCTTATGGTTTTGACCACTGCAAAGGGCTCTCCAGCAAGACAAATGGGTATAAGGCCAGGAGACGTTATTTTAAGTGTAAATGGTGCTCCTGTGAATGAGCCTGAAGACATAATAAGGGTTATAGAGGATAGGCCGACAATGCTATGGATTACTGTGAAAGACCTGAAGGGCCATTACACCAGTTACGAGTATAGAGATCCAGAAGGGGTATACAGTTTAGGGGTTTTGGTGGTGCCTAAAACAGTGGGAATTGTGTACGACATAAATGAAGATGGGATCATTCTAAAAAAGCTTAAAAGCATCTTTAGAAATATCTTCAAAAAGGGAGAATAAGGGGGTCTTTAGAGTGTTTTTGCAAACTTATGAGACGTACAATTCTATAAACGACAGAGATTTAAAAGAAAAAAATGTCGTCGTTATAGATACGTTGAGAGCGACAAGTGTCATAACTACTGCTTTATTCAACGGGGCAAAGGAAGTCATACCTGTTTCAGAGGTGGAAGAGGCGATAGAGCTTTCCAAAAACTTTGACAGGGATACGTTTTTGCTGGCAGGAGAGAGGAATTCTCAGAAGATAGAAGGGTTTGACCTCTCAAATTCTCCTCTAGAATATGTGCCAGAAAAAGTTAAGGGGAAGACCATAATCTTTACTACTACAAACGGAACGAGGGCTTTAAAGAAAGTCGCTTCTGCTGAAGAAGTGATTTTAGGCTGTCTTCTGAATGTCTCGGCGGTTGCAAGGTATATATCTAAGAGCAACAAGGATACAGTGATTGTGTGTGCCGGAACTGAAGGAAAATTTTCTTTTGACGACATTCTCACTGCCGGTGCTATATACGAAAAGCTAAAAAGCCTTACAGATTTTGAGAGTGATGACCTGTCAAAAGCCAGTTATTTCCTTTACAAGCCCTATGAAAACAACCTTTACGACATAATGAAGTACGGATATCATTTGAGGAGATTGGAAGAGCTGGGTTACACTGAAGATATTAAATTTTGCTTGACAGTAGACAAATTTGATATAGTGCCGAAGCTCAAAAACGGGATAGTGAGGACCTCACAGGACTTTTAAAATTTGTGCTGAGAGGTCCTTTGTGTTATAATATTACAATAGACCAAATTGCAAAGAGGGTATTGGTATGGGAGGTTTTAAGCTGGTTTCAAATTTCAAGCCTACAGGAGACCAGCCTCAGGCGATTGAAAAACTGGTGGAAGGGGTAAGACGGGGATATAGGTACCAGACGTTGTTAGGAGTTACAGGTTCAGGCAAAACTTTTACTATGGCCAACATCATAGCCCGCTTGAATAGGCCTACCCTGGTGATCGCTCACAACAAAACTCTTGCGGCACAGCTTTACAGCGAGTTTAAGGAATTCTTTCCAGAAAATGCTGTAGAGTATTTTGTGAGCTATTACGACTATTACCAGCCAGAAGCTTATGTTCCTGAGACTGACACTTACATTGAAAAAGACGCTTCTATAAATGAAGAGATTGACAAGTTGAGGCACTCGGCGACAGCTGCGCTCTTTGAAAGAAGAGATGTGATAATTGTTGCCAGTGTCTCTTGTATATACGGCTTAGGCGATCCTATAGATTATGAGAATTTGATGCTTTCACTAAGGCCTGGAATGGTAAAAGACAGAGATGAGATAATAAGAAAACTGGTGGAGATTCAGTACGAAAGGAATGATATAAACTTCACAAGAGGGAAATTCAGAGTAAGAGGCGATGTGATAGAGGTATTTCCTGCTTCCTTCTCAAATAAAGCTATAAGGATAGAGCTTTTTGGGGATGAAATAGACAGGATAGCAGAAATAGACGTCCTAACAGGAGAAGTTTTAGGGTACAGAAAGCATGTGGCTATTTTTCCTGCTTCCCACTATGCCACATCAAGGGACAAGCTGGAAAGGGCTATAAAAAGCATAAGGGAAGAGCTTGAAGAGAGGTATAAAGAGTTAAAAGAAATGGGGAAAATTGTAGAAGCGGAGAGGCTATGGCAGAGGACTAATTACGACCTTGAGATGTTACAAGAGATGGGCTACTGTAAGGGGATAGAAAATTATTCGCGGCACATATCTGGGAGGCCTCCGGGAAGTCCTCCTTATACACTGCTTGATTACTTTCCTGAGGATTTCCTCATATTCATAGATGAGTCTCATGTTACTATTCCTCAGCTGAGGGGAATGTACAACGGAGACAGGTCCAGAAAAGAGGCATTGGTGGAATACGGCTTTAGACTTCCTTCTGCTTATGACAACAGGCCCCTTACATTTGAAGAGTTTGAACAAAGGGTAAATCAGGTCATCTTTGTATCAGCAACCCCTGGACCTTATGAGATGGAACATTCTGAACAGGTGGTAGAACAGCTCATAAGGCCGACAGGGCTTGTAGACCCAGAAGTGATTGTGAGGCCTGTGAAAGGGCAGGTGGACGATTTAATAGCGGAGATAAGGAAGACTGTTGCAAAAGGGTACAGGGTTTTGGTTACAACTTTGACTAAAAAGATGGCGGAGGATTTGTCAGACTACTTAAAAGAAATGGGAATAAGAGTGAGGTACTTGCATTCAGATATAGAGACAATTGAGAGGGTAGAAATTATAAGGGATTTGAGGCTGGGTAAATTTGACGTTTTAATAGGCATAAATCTCTTGAGGGAAGGGCTTGATATTCCGGAGGTTGCACTGGTGGCTATTTTGGATGCGGATAAAGAAGGATTCTTGAGGTCAGAGACTTCTCTGATACAGACGATAGGCCGTGCAGCGAGAAACGCTGAAGGAAGAGTTATAATGTACGCTGATACAATAACAAATTCTATGAGAAGAGCTATAGATGAAACAAATAGGAGAAGAAAAATTCAAATGGAGTACAATGAGAAGCACGGCATAGTGCCAAAGACAGTGGTCAAAGGAGTAAGGGATGTCATACAGGCAACACAGGTGGCTGAAAAGGAGGAAAAGTACGAAAAGACAGCCAATTTTTACGATCCCGATGTGATAAAGTCTACCATAGAACAGCTTGAAAAAGAGATGAGGCAGGCGGCAATAGAGCTTCAGTTTGAAAAAGCCGCAAAATTGAGAGACATGATACTTGAACTTAGGAAACAACTGGAGGAAGTCAGCTTGAGGTGAAAATATATGGCAAAAGATAAGATCGTGATAAAAGGAGCAAGGGTCCACAATTTGAAAAACATAGATGTAGAAATTCCAAGGGACAAACTCACAGTTATAACTGGATTATCAGGATCTGGCAAATCTTCTTTGGCTTTTGACACGATTTACGCAGAGGGACAGAGGAGATATGTGGAGTCCCTTTCTGCCTATGCAAGGCAATTTCTGGGGCAAATGGATAAGCCTGATGTGGATTATATAGAAGGGTTGTCTCCTGCGATTTCTATAGACCAAAAAACTACTACTAAAAATCCTCGATCTACAGTGGGCACCATAACAGAAATTTACGATTATCTCCGCCTTTTATATGCCAGAGTTGGAACTCCCCACTGCCCTATATGCGGCCGCGAGATAACAATGCAGACAATTGACCAGATGGTAGACAAAATAAAAGAGCTGCCGGAGGGAACGAGGATTCAAATCCTAGCTCCCGTGGTGAGAGGGAGAAAAGGGGAGTATTCAAAGCTTTTGGCAGACATAAAAAAGAGCGGTTATGTGAGAGTGAAGATTGATGGCATAATGTACGATGTAAATGAGGAGATAAAACTTGACAAAAATAAAAAGCATACAATAGAAGTCGTGGTAGACAGGATAATAATGAAGCCTGGAATTGACATGAGGCTTACAGATTCAATAGAGACCGCTTTGAAACTGGCAGATGGCCTTGTGACAATTGATGTCATAGACGGAGAGAGCTTTACTCTGTCTGAAAAATACGCTTGTCCCGCGTGCAATGTCAGCATTGAAGAGCTGTCTCCCAGGATGTTTTCATTTAACAGCCCTTATGGAGCTTGCCCTGTTTGCATGGGATTGGGAGAGTTCATGAAGGTGGACCCAGAGCTTTTAATACAGGACCCGAAGAAATCTCTTGCGACAGGAGTTTTTCCGGGAATTGTAGCGTCCCAGGGAAGTTATGCCTATTATAATATGTTGAGAGTGATAGAGTACTTTGGATATACCGAGTACACTCCCTATGAGGAGTTCAGTGAAGATTTAAAGAGCGTACTCCTATACGGAAAAGATACGAAAGGAAAATCTTACGGCTTTGAAGGGATAATTAACAATTTAGAGAGAAGGTATGAAAGCAGCACATCTGATTTCATAAAGGAAGAAATAGAAAAATACATGAGGCCTGTCACGTGTCCTGCTTGCAATGGTGCCAGGCTAAAGCCAGAAGCTCTTGCTGTTACAGTTGGAGGCCTTTCTATAAAAGAGATGACAGACCTCACTATAGGGGAACTCTTGAAATTCATAGACAACCTTAAATTTTCAGAAAAGCAGGAGATGATAGCTCGCCCTATTTTGAAGGAAATAAAGGCAAGGCTAAACTTTCTTGTGGACGTAGGGCTTGACTACCTCACACTTTCGAGGCCGGCATCTACACTCTCTGGTGGTGAAGCCCAGAGGATAAGGCTTGCAAGCCAGATAGGTTCAGGGCTTGTGGGGGTTACCTATATACTGGATGAGCCAAGCATTGGACTTCACCAGAGAGACAATCAAAGGCTTATAAATTCTCTCAAAAGGTTAAGGGACCAGGGCAATACGGTTATAGTGGTGGAGCACGACGAGGAGACCATATACGCTGCAGACTATATAATAGACATAGGTCCGGGAGCTGGAGAGCACGGCGGAGAAGTGGTGGTGGCGGGAACTATAGAAGATGTACTAAAGTGCGAGAGGTCTCTTACCGGCCAGTATTTGAGTGGTAAAATAAAGATAGAAGTGCCTGAGAAGAGGAGAAAGCCCAATGGAAAGGCTATTATAGTGAGAGGAGCTAAGGAAAACAATTTGAAAAACATAGATGTGGAATTTCCTTTGGGAGTTTTTATATGTGTGACAGGGGTATCAGGCTCAGGGAAGAGCACTCTTGTCAACGAAATACTTTATAAAGCCTTGGCACAGAAAATTTACAAATCAAAGGACAAACCCGGAAAGCACGACAGAATAGAAGGCATAGAGCACATAGACAAAGTGATAAATATCGACCAGTCTCCCATAGGGAGGACACCTCGCTCAAACCCGGCGACTTACACTGGAGTGTTTGACTATATAAGGGAAGTATTTGCCAATACTCCCGAAGCCAGGATGAGAGGCTACAAGCCGGGAAGATTTAGCTTTAACGTAAAAGGTGGGAGATGTGAGGCCTGTGGCGGAGACGGCATAATAAAAATTGAGATGAATTTTCTGCCAGACGTCTATGTGCCTTGTGAGGTGTGCAAGGGCAAAAGGTATAACAGGGAAACTTTAGAAGTAAAATACAAAGGAAAGAGCATAGCTGACGTGCTGGACATGACTGTTGAGGAGGCTTTGGAGCTCTTTGAAAATATCCCTCGAATAAAGAATAAACTCATGACGCTCTACGAGGTAGGACTGGGGTATATAAAGCTTGGCCAACCTTCCACTCAGCTGTCCGGCGGAGAGGCTCAGAGAGTAAAACTCGCTACAGAACTTTCAAAGAGGCCTACAGGAAGGACTTTGTATATTTTAGATGAGCCTACGACAGGGCTTCACTTTGCTGATATACACAGACTGCTCAATGTCCTAAACAAATTGACAGATGCAGGGAATACTGTGATAGTTATAGAGCACAATCTAGATGTGATAAAAAGCGCAGATTACATCATAGACTTAGGGCCAGAAGGTGGAGACAGAGGGGGAATGGTCATAGCTACGGGAACTCCTGAAGAGGTTGCAGCCAATGAGAATTCTTATACAGGATGGTTTTTAAGGAAAGTCCTTTCTCGAAATTGAGGTGAATTTATGTATTACATTTTATCCCAAATTTTAAAATATGTGCTCATTTTTTTGATTTACCTTTTTTTGTACAGGGTTTTTAAGATAATATACATGGACATAAAGGGGGTCAGAAGGGAAAGACAGCTGACCTCTGCCAAGCTTTCCTTTTTGACCGGAGAAAGGACTTTTACTCTTTTTGAGGTTACCTCTATTGGAAGGTCTGACGAGTGCGATATAGTTATAGAAAGTCCTTATGTCTCTGCCAGACATGCCTTGATCAAAAAAAGGGGAAAGAGGTTTTATATAGAGGATTTAAATAGCACAAATGGTACTTTTGTGAATGGCAAGAGGGTGAAGGTCGCTAGGATTAAAAATGGCGACATAATCACCCTTGGGGATGTTGATTTAAAGTTTATAGTTTAGGGTGAAATGAAATGGATGAATATGTAAAAACAGGATCTAAGGCTTTAAAAGACGTTTTCTGGATATTTGTCATAGCCTTTGCACTTTTATTTATGCACAGAAAACCGGAGGAGGCTAACACAATATACTATACACTTGCTTTTCCTGTCTTAATTTTTATTGTCTATTACTTGCATGTGAGGCTTTTCCCATTGGGAGAAATACAATTTGTAATCCTCACAGCCTTTTTAACTGAAATGGGGCTCATAATGATATATAGAGTTGCTCCAGAACTTCTTGTAAAGCAGATAATCTGGATCGCTATAGGTTTTGGCCTTTATTTCATAGCTTCATATCTTTTTAAACATTACGGATGGCTTTACAATTTAAAGTACGGAGAGTACATCTATATTTTTTTGGCAGTAGGGCTTATAATTTCTACTCTCTTTTTTGGAAAAGAAATAGGAGGAGCGAAGAACTGGCTTACTTTCGATGGGATATACGTGCAGCCTGCAGAAGCTGCAAAAGTCATATATATAATTTTCCTTGCCAGGTATTTGAAAGACAAAAGAGATTTGAAAAATATCCTTATACTGGGAGCTATAACGATAGGAATTGCTGGAATTTTCGCTTTAGAAAAAGACCTTGGAATGGCTTTTTTGTTTTACACTACCACAGTTCTCATGGTTTTTTTAGTGACTTCTAACCTTTTTTATGTAGCCTCAGGATTTGGACTTATGGCAATTGGCGGCATTTTGGCCTATTTTCTCTTCTGGCACGTAAGAGTGAGGATTGAAGCTTGGCTAAATCCCTGGATGGATGTTCCGGGGAAGACGTATCAAATCGTGCAGTCCCTTTTCGCAATTGCTGCGGGAGGCTTTTTTGGAACGGGGCTGGGAATGGGGCATCCTGAATATATACCCGTTGTTGCCAGCGACTTCATATTCTCTGCTATCTGTGAGGAATTTGGTATTTTAGGAGGAATTGCCATAATACTGGTGTATTTTGTTATAATGTACAGAGGAATTAAGGTGGCTTTGGAGGCAAGAGATGAGTTTGGCGCTTTGCTGGCGGCAGGTCTTATTTCCATGTTTAGCCTTCAAGTTTTTACTATCATAGGAGGGGTTATAAAGTTCATACCTCTTACAGGAGTTACTCTACCTTTTGTGAGCTACGGGGGAAGTTCAATGGTGATGAGCTTTTTTACACTGGGAATGCTAAACGGCATTTCCGTCGGGGAGGAGGAAGAAGATGTCCAATTTGAAGCGCAATATTAAAATACTCTTTGGAATCTTTGCCCTCCTCTTTTTTAGTTTGATTGCGTATTTGACATATTTTCAACTGTATGAAAGGGATAAATTGATTACCAGCTCTTACAGCGTGTACAATAGAAGGCTTATAGAACAGGAAAAGAAAATTTTAAGAGGTAGCATTCTTGATAGAAATGGCATTGTGCTTGCAAAAAGCGTGATAGAGGCTGATGGGACGCAAAAGAGAATTTACCTGGATGGACCTGCCTTTGCGCAGGTGATAGGATATAGCCGCAGGATATACCAGCAGGGCAGTACTGGAATTGAAAAGGCTTATGACAGGGAACTGCTTGGCATGGTAGGTTCTGACCCAATGGTGCTTTTGAGAAAACTTATTTTGGGGAAAGGGCAGATAGGGGATAATGTCTACCTTACTATAGACAAGGCTCTTCAGGACTTGGCTTACAGGGAAATGGAGGGGAAAAAGGGTGCTGTAGTCGCATTAAACCCTAAAACTGGGGAAATACTTGCTATGGTATCCACTCCTTCTTATGACCCTAACCTTCTCGATAGGGATTGGGAAAAAATAATGACAAGCCCTGAACATGTAGTTTTAAATAGAGCCACTCAAGGCCTCTATCCTCCGGGGTCTACTTTTAAAATAATAACAACTGCTGCAGTTTTAACCTACATGCCAGAGCTCTTTAAAGAAGTGTACGATTGTAAAGGTTACGTGGTAGTGGATGGCAACAAGATAAGCGATTTTGGAGGTATTGCTCACGGTAAAGAAAATTTTGAGAGAGCTTTTTATGTGTCCTGCAACTCTTTTTTCATAGAGATAGGGTTAAAGCTCGGTAGTGACAATTTGGAGAAGATGGCTTATGCTTTTGGCTTGAATCAGAGAGTTCCTTTAGAAATTGATACGGCGAAAAATTACTTTCCCTCAATTGATGGGAAAGTTGCTCTGGCAGAAACTTCAATAGGGCAGGGGAAGATTCTCGTAACTCCTCTGACAATGGCTTTGGCTGCTTCTGCTGTTGCCAATGATGGAGTCATAATGAAGCCCTATCTCATGAAATATGTGGTGGATCCTCTTTCAGGTGCTGTCATAGAGAGAAATACTCCCAGTAAGTATTTGACCCCCATAACAAAGGAAGTAGCTGATGCTATAAAAAGTCTCATGATAGGAGTTGTCAACAATCCTGAAGGGACTGGAAGATTAGCTCAGATACCGGGCATTACAGTGGCGGGGAAAACCGGCACTGCTGAAAATCCATTTGGTGCTCCTCATGCCTGGTTTGTGGCCTTTGCACCTGCGGAAAATCCAGAGATAGCTGTAGCTGTGGTTGTTGAAAATGGCGGGGAAGGTGGAAAAGTAGCAGCACCTATTGCAAGAGACATAATAAAGGCTTATCTTTCGAGGTGAGAGAGGTGGATTTGCAGGAAAAGTTAAAGCTTTTGCCTGAAAAGCCTGGGGTATACCTGATGAAGGATGAGGAAGGGAATATAATCTATGTGGGCAAAGCCTCTGTTTTGAAAAACAGGGTTAGGCAGTACTTCCAAAACACAGACAATCATCCTCCAAAAGTGAAAGTAATGCTTTCTCACGTGGAAGACTTTGAATACATCGTAACAGATACAGAGCTTGAGGCTTTGATGCTAGAGTGCAACCTCATTAAAAAATACAAGCCAAAGTACAACGTGCTTTTAAAAGACGACAAAAATTATCCCTATATAAAAATTACGGTGGCAGAAGATTATCCCAGAATAATGTTCACAAGAAAAATAGACATGGACGGGTCCAAATATTTTGGACCCTATGGCAGTGCTTTTGCTGTCAGAGAGACGATAAAACTTGTGAGGAAGATGTTTCCTATAAGGACCTGCAATGTAAATATAGAAAAAAGCCTGGGAAAAGTGAGAGAATGCCTTTATTACCACATAGGGCTTTGTTCTGCGCCCTGCACAGGGAGAATAGAGAAAGAGGAGTACAGAAAATTGGTAGATCAGGCAGTCATGTTTTTAGAAGGGAAAAGAGAATGGCTTGTTGAGAAATTAAAGGAAGAAATGCAGAAGGCTGCCGATGAGCTTAGGTTTGAAGAAGCAGCAAGGTTAAGAGACCAGATTTTTGCCATAGAGAAAATTTCAGAGAAGCAAAAGGTAACCTCTATCAATGAAGATGAACAGGATGTAATTTCAATGGCGAGAAGTGACGATATCGCGCACATAGAGGTGTTTTTTGTGAGGGAAGGGAAATTGAGCGGGAGAGAACATTACTACATGAAAAATACAGAGGGAATGGGAAGAGAAGAGATAATCTCTTCTTTTATAAAGCAGTTTTATGAAAGTTCTCCTTCTGTGCCAAAAGAAATAATAATCGATGTGGAGCTAGAGGAAAAGGACCTTCTAGAGGACTGGCTTTCACAGAAGAGGGGAAACAGGGTGAGCATTACAGTACCTTTAAGAGGAAAGAAGAAAGAGCTTGTAGACATGGTGTATCAAAATGCAGTAGAGGCTCTAAAAAACGAGATCTTGGCGAGAGAGAAGATTTTAAAAGACCCGGCTGTATTAGAGCTTTCAAACCTTTTAGGGATTGAATACCCTAAGAGGATAGAAGCCTATGATATATCCAATGTGAGAGGAGAAGACAATGTAGGTTCTATGGTGGTTTTTGTAGATGGAAAGCCTAAAAAGAGCGAGTACAGGAAGTTTACTATCAAGTACGTGGAAGGGCAGGATGACTATCAGAGCATGAGGGAGATGATTGAAAGAAGGTTCCTGCATGCACTGGAAGAGAAAAAACAAATAGAGGAAGGTACCCTTTCTAAAGAAAAAGCCAAGTTTATAGAAATGCCCGACCTCATACTGGTAGATGGAGGAATTGGCCATGTAAATGCGGCTTTGGAGGTAATAGAAAAGCTAGGAATTTCGGTACCCGTGTATGGAATGGTAAAGGATTCAAGGCACAGGACGAGAGGGCTTGTGGGGGTTTCTGGGGAAGTTCAGATGCCCGTGACTGGAAGAGCCTTTAGGCTGGTAGCACAGATACAGGAAGAAGCACACCGGTTTGCTATAACTTTTCACAGAGAAAGGCAGAGCAAAAGATTTAAGACAGATCTTTTAAACATCAAAGGGATTGGAGAAAAGAGGGCAAAAGTCCTCTATGAAGCTTTTGGCTCAATTGAGGAGATAAAAAAGGCCTCTTTAGAGGAACTTAAAAAAGTTAAGGGAATGAATGAGAGGTCAGCAAAAGCAGTTTATGAATATTTTCACGGCGAAGTTTAAATGTAGTCCAAAAGTCCTCTTACAGAGACTTCCCCTGATAGGAGGGCTATTTCTTCACCTTTTTCTGTCTTTATTACTAGTTTTCCCTCTTTATCTATTGCGATGGCCTGCCCTCTTATTTCTCTGTCAGTGTAAATTACTCTCACTTCTTTCCCTATTGTTATAGAATTTTCAAGTATTAGAGGCCTTAATGATTCAAACCCCTTTTCTTCATATTCTTTGTAATAAATTTCCAAATTGTTTAAGAGAGAAGCCAAAAGCTTTTTTCTGTCCACAGGCTTTTCTAATTCCAACTGCAAAGAGGTGGCTTTTTCTTTTAAGTCATCTGGGAATTCTGTACAGTTTACATTTATTCCTATACCTATCACTATGTAGTTTACGACATCTATTTCCGATGACATTTCTGTCAAAATCCCGCAAACTTTCTTGCTGTTTAGAATTATATCGTTTGGCCATTTGATTTTTGTTTTTACGCTGCAAACCTCTTCTATTGCCTTTACCACTGTTAAAGCTGCTACTTGAGTCAAAGCCACAGTCTTTTCAGGTCTTATTTGAGGCTTTAATATTACGGATGTAAGGATACAGGAGCTTTTTTCAGAGAACCAACTTCTGCCCATTCTCCCTCTGCCTTTTGTCTGTTCTTCTGCTACAATTACTGTTCCATCTGGCACTTTGTAAGCGAGCTCTTTTGCCATGTCATTTGTAGAGCTTAAGCTTTCTTTATGTATGTAATTTCTTCCTATGAATTTGGTATTGAGATAGGGTGCGATTTCCTCGTAAATTAAAAGGTCAGGCTCTGAAATCAAGCGATAGCCCAGTTTGCGATGAGCCTGTATTTTGTATCCCAGCTTTTCAAGCTCTTTTATTTGCTTCCAGATAGCCGTCCTTGAGACTTTCATAATCTCAGAAAGCTTTTGGCCTGAGATGAAGCCTTCTCTGTTTTTCTTTAGAATTTCTACAAGTTTTTGTCTGAGCATTTTTTCACCCCATTTTTTCCTCTAGAAAATATTATAAACCAGGTTTACTTACTTTCCAATAAATAATATAATTGAATTAAATGCGGGGCTTTTGGGGCGGAGGTGAAAATGTGGAAAAGGTCTCTGTAGAAACTCTGATAAAGGATTTGAACTTGGAAGTGATTGTAAAAGCAGAAAATAACAAGATAGACATAACTACAAGCGATGTCAACAGGCCAGGGCTCCAGTTTGCTGGCTTTTACGAGCACTTTGCCTACGAGAGAGTGCAGATAATGGGAAAAGTGGAAACTACTTTTGTAGAGCAACTTCCGGATGAGGTTTTAGCAGAAAGGGCAGATAAATTCTTCGCATACCCTATTCCCTGTCTGATTGTGACGAGGGATTTAAATATAAGGCAGGAGATAATAGAAGCTGCAAAAAAGCACGACAGATACCTTCTAAGGACAAAGGAGGCTTCCACCAAGTTTATAAACAGGCTTATAAACTATCTTGATGAGAAGCTAGCACCTCAAATCACCATTCACGGAAACCTGGTGGATGTCTACGGGATAGGAGTACTGCTTTTAGGGGAAAGTGGCATAGGTAAGAGCGAGACAGCTCTGGAGCTTGTGAAAAGAGGGCACAGGCTGGTGGCAGATGATGCCGTGGAGATACGTAAAATAGGTGAAGACAAGCTTCAGGGCAGTGCTCCTGAGATAATAAGGCATTTTATTGAAATAAGAGGGATAGGAATTTTGGACGTTAAAACTTTATACGGCGTAGGTTCTGTGAGAAACAGCATGAGCATAGACTTGGTAATTCAGCTGGAGGAGTGGGATGAGGACAAGTACTATGACAGGTTGGGGCTTGAGGACGAGTATATAAAATTCCTTGACGTGGAAGTTCCCAAGCTCACCATCCCTGTTCGACCTGGAAGAAACCTGGCAATTATTGTAGAGGTTGCTGCAATGAACCATAGGCAGAAACAGATGGGCTACAACGCAGCCCATGAGCTCAATAAAAAACTTCTAAAGCAAATAGGAAATTGAAGGGGAGGATGAAATTGAGGCTGGTGCTAGATACTCACACCCACACCATCGCCAGTGGGCACGCATTTAGCACAATTATAGAAAATGCCAGGGAAGCCTTTAGAAAGGGGCTTCAGCTTATATGCATTACTGACCACGGACCGGAAATGCCAGGAGGTCCGCATATATACTACTTTGGGAACTTAAAGGTGATACCTGAGAAAATAGAGGGGGTGGAGATACTAAAAGGAGTGGAAGCCAATATAATGGACGAGGAAGGGAGGATAGACCTTCCTGAGAGGATTTTAAAAAAGCTGGATATTGTCATTGCAAGCCTTCACGATGAGTGCTTTGAGCCAAGTGAGGATGTAGAGAGAAATACTAAAGCTTTAATAAATGCCATAAAAAATCCCTATGTGGACATAATAGGACATCCGGGCAATCCCATATATCCCATTGATATTGAGAGAGTGCTTGAAGCTGCTAAAGAATACGGCAAGTTTATAGAAATAAACAACAGCTCTTTTGTAACCTCTAGAAGAGGCAGTGAAAAAATATGCCCTATAATAGCCGGAAAAGCTAAGGAAATGGGTGTTAGAGTGGCTGTAGGAAGTGATGCCCACATATGCTTTGACGTAGGACGGTTTGACGAGGCGATAAGGCTTTTAGAAGACATCAATATGCCAGAAGAGCTCGTATTAAATACTTCTGTAGATAAAGTAAAGCAATACTTACAAGAAAAGAGGAAAAGAATTGGGGGAGGTCAAAACAGTTGGAATTAGTAGTAAAAAATGATATAATTTTAATTGAGTGATGATAAATGTTATTAACTATAAAAAAGTTAAAGAGCTATATGATATAAGCAGAATTATATTAATAACTGGGAAAAGGAAGGATTAATAACCCCAGTTAGAACACCAAAAGGAAGAAGGCAGAGGACCTAATAGCAATAGTGGCGTCTTTCGCAGCAAGAATTTACGGGAAAGGGGTAAAAAGCATGATAGTGATACAGGCTAAACTTATTTTTCTAAACCAAGAAGACAAACAAATAGTATTAGACTTAATGAGAAGATGGTCCTCCTGCATGAGATATGCATATAAAAGGCTTCTAGAAGGCCATGACAGAAAAACGCTAAAAAGAGACCTTCAGGAACCTTTTGAGTTAAACTCAAGATATGTAGATGACGCAATAATGAAAGCAGGAAGCGTATTAGAATCCTCCAAGGAATTAGGGAATAATCCAAAGAAAGTCATTTTTGGAGGAAGAGACTTATTTAAAAAACTTCAAAATCGCCATATAAATGGGAAAGAATATCAAAAGCTAAAAACAAAGTGGCAAGAAAGAAGAAAAGGAAATCTCTATTCAAGAGGAGATAAAAGCAAAAAAGGAAATCTCAACACAAGAATAGAAGTAAGAAAAAATGGCACTTTCTTAAGGATAAATGTATGGGAAAGAAAATATGTGTATGCCAGAATAGAAGCAGGCTACAAAAAGAATAAGAGCAGAAAGAATAAGAGCAGAGGAGAACTCCTGCAGGAAATTGCAGAATCAAACATACCTTACTCTGTAGAATTAAAACTCAAGAATGGCAATATATACGCCTATTTTGCTATTGAAGAAGAATATCCAGAAATAAAAATAACAAAAGAAAAAGGAGTCATAGGAATAGACATAAATGCATATCCAGACAACATATCATGGGCAGAAGTAGATGAAAAGGGCAATCTAATAAGTTATGGCAGTATACCAATGCCAGAGCTTACAAGTGGCAGTAAAGACAAAAAAGAATATTACAGATGGCAATATGCCCATGAAATAGTAAAGATAGCAAAAGAGAAAGGAAAAGCAATTGTAATTGAGGGATTAGAAATAAAAGACAAAGGCAAAAGAGGAGACTTTTCAGGGAGAAAATCAAGGAGAATAAGGCATAGCTTTAGCTATAAATCACTTCTTTCAAAAATAAAAACACTGGCAAAAAGAGAAGGGATAGAAGTAATAGAAGTCAATCCTTCTTACACCTCAATAATAGGGATGTTGAAATATGCACCGCAGTATATGATAACAAAAGATGTAGCAGCAGCCTATGTAATAGCAAGAAGAGGGTTGGGACTGCAGGAAGAGATACCAGATAATTATATGAAGTTTCTCAACGCATTGACTGTAGAAGAATTAGAAGAATTAAAAGACCATGTAAAGAAAACAGTCAAAAACATACATTTAAAGAAAAAGCACATGAAAGAGATAAACAAAGTAATAAAACTCATACAAAGCCTTGAGAGTGAGTCAGAAAGGGTACTAAAACCTCTGTACGGAACAAGTTTTAGTACCTATAATTTCTGGCGAGTTCTCAAGGTAGCGGTGGTAACACCACTCTCTCCTGAGAAGATATTAAGAGACTTCTCTACCCTGAAAGGATTACTAATTCAGGGTAAGTGGAGAGACCCTTAAGGGCGCGAGTTCCTGCTTCTTGGGGCAGGGGCTATGGCTTTCCCAAAAACCGCCTGCTGGGGCTGGGAAAGTCTGAAAGGCGGACTACAAATACCCCAGCTATCTAAACTGTACATTTTTGTACAGTTTGGGTAACCAGGAGATGTATGAGGATAGGTGTTGACCTTGGAGGAACAAACATAGCAGTTGGCTTGGTAGAAGAGGATGGCAAGATAATTGCTACAGGTAGCAGGCCTACCAAGCCTGAGAGAGGATATGAGGCAATTGCAAGAGACATAGCAGAACTGAGTTTTGAGCTTCTTCAAAGGATGGGAATAAGCGTAAAAGACGTAAAATCCATGGGAATTGGTGTTCCAGGAGTTGCGGACAATGAAAAGGGAATAGTGATAAGAGCAGTAAATTTGTTCTGGACAAAAGTGCCTCTGGCGAAGGAGATAAGAAAATACATTGATTTGCCGATATATATGGAAAATGATGCAAATGTGGCGGCACTAGCAGAGGCTACTTTTGGAGCAGGGAGGGGTTCAAAGTCTTCTGTGACAATCACTTTAGGGACAGGAGTTGGCTCCGGATTTATACTGGATGGGAAGATTTACAGCGGCGCTCATCACTTTGCTCCGGAGATAGGTCACATGGTCATAGGGGATAATGGCATAAGGTGTAACTGCGGCAAAATTGGCTGCTTTGAAACCTATGCCTCTGCTACTGCATTGATAAGGGAAGGGAAAAAAGCTGCTAAGAGAAATCCCAATACTCTGATTTTAAAATTTGCAAATGGCGATATTGAGGGCATTACTGCTAAAAATGTGATAGACGCTGCAAAACAATATGATGAGGAGGCTCTAAAGATTTTTGAGGAATATGTAAAATATTTGGCAGTTGGGATTGTAAACATAATAAACCTGTTTGACCCGGAAGTAATAATATTAGGTGGCGGGGTTGCAAATGCGGGAGATTTCCTCTTAAAGCCTCTCAAAAAAGAAGTGGCAGAAAATATACTCTTTAAAGAACTTCCCTATGCTGACATAAGAAAGGCTGAGCTTGGAAATGATGCCGGCATAATTGGTGCCGCTATATTAAGTTAAAGGAGGATTAATTTTTATGAGAATTTTTGAAGTGCATAAAAAGTCAGGCGTTTCGGACAGTCACATAGCCATAAAATTTAAAGGCAGAGTTTATACCTATGGAGAAGTAGATGCCTTAATTGACAAATATGCCTCTTACTTTCAATCAATAGGGGTTAAAAAAGGAGATAGAGTTGCCTTGAGCTTCCCAAATTGTCCCGAATACATATTTTCATTTATGGGAGCTTCAAAGGCAGGAGCGATTGTTGTGCCTCTTAACATGATGCTTACTTTAGAAGAAATAGGGTATATCATAATGGAGTCAGGGACTAGCGTCCTTGTAGTTCACCCTGCTATTGCTCAAAAAGTGGATAAGTCGCAGCTTGCAAGGCTTAATTTAAAAAATGTGGTGATTATGGATGAGAACACTGTTAATGAAATTTTAAAAATGAAGTCTCCTGCGCCAGTGGATATAGAATCAGGTGAAGTGTGCGCCTTTTTGTACACTTCTGGAACTACAGGCAAGCCAAAAGGTGCTATGCTTACACACGACAATTTTGTCTCTGATGTAAAAATGCTATATGATGTGTCGAGAGTGATTGACTTAGGACCCAATGATAATTTCCTTACAGTGCTTCCTCTTTTCCACAGTTTTTCCTGGACAGTCAATGTGCTTTTAGGGCTTTACCTGGGTTCTACCATAACTCTTAAAGAAACTTTTATGCCGAAAGATACGCTGGAGACCCTCATACAGGAAGACATAACTGTTTTTTGCGGTGTTCCCTCTATGTTTGCAGTATTGATGAGAATGGCAGAAAAAGGACAATTTAAAGCATTAAGGCTTGCAATATCTGGAGGAGCGCCGCTGGCAGCAGAAGTACAGAGGGGTTTTGAAGAAAAATTCAACTTTCCGCTTGTAGAAGGCTATGGATTAAGTGAAGCAGCCCCTGTTGCCCTTTTAAATCCTCTTGATCCAAAAGCCTTAAGAAAGCCGGGTTCCATAGGTTTTCCACTGCCAGGAGTTGAAGCAAAAATAGTTGATGAAAATGACAATGAGCTTCCAGTAGGAGAAATAGGAGAGCTTGTCCTTAAGGGGCCTAATGTAATGGTGGGTTATCACAATATGCCAGAAGAGACGGCTAAGACTTTGAGAAATGGGTGGCTACACACAGGAGACCTTGCCAAAAAAGATGAAGATGGGTATTTCTACATTGTGGATAGATTGAAGGACATGATAATAACAGGGGGGTTCAACGTATATCCAAGAGAGATTGAGGAGGTGCTTTTAACTCACCCTGCTGTTCTTGAAGCAGCTGTAGTAGGAGTTGGGGACCCTCTAAAGGGCGAAGAGATAAAAGCTTTTATAGTATTAAAAGAGGGTGCTGAAGCAGACAGAAGAGAGCTTCAATCTTTCTTAAAGGACAAAATTGCCTCCTATAAAATCCCAAAATATTTTGAATTTGTGAAAGAACTTCCTAAAACTCCTACAGGGAAGGTGAATAAAAAACTTTTAAAACAGATGTAAGGTGAAGTCAGATGAGAGATTCTAAATTCTGGGATTTTGCATATTTTGTAACAGACCTGATGATACTCAATGTCCTGTGGCTTTTAGCTTCACTGCCTGTTATCACTGTTTTTCACTCTACAGATGCCCTATTTTATTCTATACGCCTTTTGAGAAAGGATGAGGGAGGAAGCGCCTTAAGGGAGTTTTGGAGAGGATTTGTAAAGCACTTCTGGTGGATGACAGCAAATTTCTTTATCACGGCGTTGACTCTCTTTATACTCTATGTGGACATACAGTTTTTTACTCACCAGCGCTCCTCCTTTGGCTATATTTTAAGCGGGCTTCTTCTCTCAATGGGACTTATGTTTTTAATAACTTTAATTTACACTTTCTTAACAGTGCAGTATTACGAAGGCAATCTTTTAGGGCTTTGGAAGACATCTTTTGTACTGGGGTTAGGACATTTGCCCCAGACAATTCTTATAATAGGCATAATAGCACTTGCTTTCTTTGTGCTTCAGGTTGTACCAATAACTTTTTTCCTCATTTTAATAAGTGGAACGGCATATCTTATAGACATTGTCTTTGAAGGGATTGTAAAAAAGTACATAAAGAAAGATTAGTGATTTACATTTTAGCAAATCTCTACAAGAAGTTCTTATTCTCATATGAAAGCTTCATCTCAAATAAATGGGATGAGGCTTTTATTATTGTGGTATAATCAATTATAGAGAATATCAAAGAGGTGTGTCAAAATTGGAAAAAGATGAATTGGTAAAATTTTGGCTTGAAACAGCTGAGAAAGATTACAATACTATGCTTCATTTATATGAAAGTAAAGATTATCATTGGAGCCTTTTTATGGGGCATTTAGTAATTGAAAAATTGCTAAAAGCATTGTATGTTAAAAATATAGGTCCCGATGTACCAAGGACACATGATTTATTGAGAATAGCTGAAAAAATTGGGATTTCTTTAACTGAACAAACGAGAGATTATTTTGATTTACTTACTACCTTTAACATAACTGCTAGATATCCTGATTATAAGCAAACTTTTTATAAAAAATGTACTCCTGAATTTACAGCGTCAATTATTAATGTCGTAAAGGAGTTGAGAGAATGGATACTGATGTTGATAGAAAAATGATACAAAAATTAGTAAAAGAATACATTGACTTAGTGAAAAAAGAAATAAATGTCAAAAATGCTTATTTATTTGGTTCTTATGCAAGAGGGAAATATGATGAAAACAGTGATATAGATATTGCTATAGTTAGTGATGACTTTACAGGAGATATGATTGAAGATACGTTTAGACTAATGAGGCTGAGGAGAAAGATTGATATGCGTATTGAACCACACCCTTTTAGAACAGTGGATTTTGATGTTTCTAATCCTTATGTAAAAGAAATTGTAACTAAGGGGATTAAGGTTGTATAGCTATAAAGCTTCATCTCAAATAAATGGGATGAGGCTTTTATTATTGTGGTATAATCAATTATAGAGAATATCAAAGAGGTGTTAAATATGGGAGAACTGGTGGGTTGTTACCTGATGCCTCATCCTCCTATAATTGTGCACGAGGTAGGGCGCGGAGAAGAAAGAAAAATACAAAAGACAATTGACTCTCTTGAAAATATTTCCCAAGAAATAAAACAAAAGCGGCCGGACACGGTGATAGTGATAACACCCCATGGCTATGTATTTAAAGATGCTGTTTCAATAACTACATTACCTTCTCTAGAAGGAGATTTATCTCAATTTGGCGCAAGAGAAGTAAAATTTAAATTTGAAAATGATTTAGACCTGGCAAGAGAAATAATGGAAGAGACGAAGAAAAGGAACATACCAATAGCAGAAGTAAGTGAGGAACTGATAAAAAAATACGTACTTCCCAAAAAACTTGACCACGGGACAATTGTACCTTTATACTTTGTTACCAAACATTACCCTGATTTCAAATTAATCCACATGTCTTATGGCTTTTTGCCTTTTGAAAAGCTTTATGAGTTTGGCGTTGCAATCAAAGATGCAATAAATAAATCGGATAGAAGGGTAGTCTTCATAGCAAGTGGTGACTTATCCCATAAACTGACGCCAAACAGCCCAAATGGTTACACTCCAAAAGGAGAAGTTTTTGACAAGACCCTTTTACAATTGCTTTCAGAGATGAAAGTAGAAGAAGTAATAAGAATGGATAAGGATTTGATAGAAGAAGCTGCCGAATGTGGTTTTAGATCTGTCTGCGTAATGCTGGGAGTCTTGGATGGATATGAAGTCAATGCTAAAGTTCTTTCCCACGAAGGTCCTTTTGGAGTCGGGTATGGTGTTGCAAAATTTGATGTAACAGGCTATAAAAGCACAAGTTTACTTGAAAGATTTTCTACAATAGAAGAAGACCCTTATGTGAAACTTGCTAAGGAAAGCCTTGAATACTATGTGAAATACAGGCGTCCCATGCCTGTCCCCGAAGGGCTTCCTGAGGAAATGTACAGAAGAAAAGCGGGAGTTTTTGTGACCCTTCACAAAAAGGGAGAGCTTAGAGGCTGTATAGGAACAGTAGTTCCGCAGAAGAAAAACGTAGCTGAAGAGATAATAAGAAACGCTATAAGTGCAGGTTTTGAAGACCCCCGTTTTCCCCCGGTTAGAGAGGAAGAGCTTCCCGAAATCGAATATTCTGTCGATGTATTAATGCCTACGCAGCCTGTGAAATCAAAAGATGAGCTTGACCCCAAAAGATATGGAGTTATTGTGAGAAAAGGATTTAGGGCAGGACTTTTACTGCCTGATATAGAGGGAGTGGACACTGTGGAGGAGCAGCTTTCCATTGCTTTGAGAAAAGCTGGGATTAGGCCCGATGAAGACTACACAATTGAGAAGTTTGAAGTTGAAAGGCACGAACAAAGGGTGTTTTAAATGCTAAAAGAAGCCATGTTTTATGAAAAATTAGAAAATAATGCCATTAGGTGCCGGCTATGCCCTCACAACTGCTATATCACTGAAGGGCGATACGGTATATGCGGGGTCAGAAAAAACGTAGGTGGCAGACTTTTTTCAGAAAATTACGGAGTGATAACTTCTATTGCCTTGGACCCTATAGAGAAAAAGCCCCTTTATCATTTTTATCCTGGCACTTACATCTTTTCTGTAGGTACTTACGGCTGCAATTTAAAATGCAAGTTTTGTCAAAATTGGGAAATTGCTCATCAAAAGTGGGAGGGGGACTTTATCTCGCCTCAAGACCTCATACTCCACGCAAAGAGGCAGAGGCACAACATAGGTATAGCTTTTACTTATAATGAGCCTCTCATATGGTATGAATACGTATATGAAGGCTTGCAAGAGGCGAAAAAGCAAGGGCTGAAGACAGTTCTCGTGACAAATGGATATATAAACCCTGAACCTTTAAAAAATTTGCTTCCATATGTCGACGCGATGAATATAGATGTAAAAGCCTTTACAGAAGATTTTTACAAAAAAATAGTAGGTGGGAGATTAGATCCTGTACTAAAAACAGTGGAGGAAGCCTCAAAACACAGTCATGTAGAAATTACGAATTTGATTGTGACGGATTTAAATGACAGTGAAGAGGAGATAAGGAATTTGTCTAAATGGCTTTCCCAAATTGATAAAAATATTCCTTTACATTTTTCCAGATATTTTCCTCACTACAAGCTGACTAAGCCCCCTACTCCCATATCAACTCTGGAGAAAGCGAGGGATATTGCAAAGGAATATCTAAATTTTGTGTATGTGGGAAATGTTTTAGGAATTGACAGCAACACCTATTGCCCTTATTGTAGCAATCTTCTCATTGAAAGGCATGGATTTTATGCAAAAATAAAAGGGCTTGACGGCAATAGGTGCAGTAAATGCGGAAGTGTCATAAATGTAGTTGTATAGGTGAAAAGGCATGTTCTGCCTTTTTCTTTTTTTGTGACAATATTGAGCTTCTTTTCATATATTGTCTTTAGATTATACTTCTTTAAATTTTGGAGGGAGATTAATGGATGACATAAAAAAAGAATTTCAGAAGGCAGTCGATGCCTTAAAATACGCTATAGAGCTTTCTTTTAAAGAATACAAGAAAGACCCATCCAAAAAAGACCAGATAGTGGCCTTGTGGCAGAATACCATAGGAGAATTTTTGCAATATTTTTCTAAGATTAGTGAAAAATACAATGCAAAGGACTTGTATAAAGCTATAACAAAAGTTATGATTTTTGGCAAATAACACATTAAATTTTATCAAAAAACGGGGGCAAAATATTAATGAGCTAAAGAAAGGAGGAAAGATAAATATGGCTATTTTAAAATTTCTTTCCTCCAGAAAATTTTACTGGGGGGCTGTTGCAGCGGCTTTAGGCATGATGTTTTACCCCAAGGCTAAAGAGAATATAAAGCCCTCATTGGAGAAAAGCTTAAAAGAAATGCAGGATGCCATAAATAAAGCGGTCAAATTTTTTGATGAAAATAAACAAAAAATAACCGAAGCGATTAAGAAAAAAATAGAAGAATTAAATCAGACTGCGCAAAAAGGCAGTATAACCAAACAGAAAGAAGAGGCTTTGAACCAGTTAGAATATCTTAAAGCTAAAATTCAGGCTTTGGAGGAAGAAATAAAATCCTTAGAGTGAATTGCCTGACCTTTTAGGTTGGGCTTTTTTAATTATTGATTTTTTAAAATTTAGTGGTATAATAGTTAATGTAATGCGTTACAAAATTGCAGAAAAGATGGTTGAAATTTATTGAAAAATATTATGTAATCTGTTACATAGGAGGCTTGCGATGGCTAATATAAGAGAGGTTGCAAAGAGGGCAGGGGTTTCTGTTGCCACAGTCTCAAGAGTTTTAAATAACAGCGATTTGGTGTCAGAAGAAACACGTGAGAGGGTTTTGAAAGCCATAAAAGAGCTAAATTACCATCCCAATCTTCTTGGCAGAAATTTAAGGCGCTTAAAAACGAAAATGGTACTGGCACTTATGCCAAACGTGTCGAACCCCTTTTATGCAAGAGTTGTAAAGGGAATAGAAGATGTAGCTCATAAAAATGGGTACAATGTAATGCTTTGCAACACAGATTCAGACCCTGAGAGGGAAAAAGCGTATTTGGACCTTTTGAAAAATAAGCTGGCAGATGGAGTCATCCTCATGGCATCAGTTATGGGAAAAGACGAGTTAACTCTTCTGGCTAAAAATTACCCTGTAGTTCAATGCTGTGAATACATAGAAGGAGCGGGTGCATCTTACGTCTCTATAGACAATTTTTCTGCTGCCTATAAAGCTGTAAAGCACCTTATAAATTTGGGCCTCAGGAGGATAGCACTGATTACCTGTAAAAACGACTTTATTTCCACCAGGCAAAGAGAAACAGGATACAGAAAGGCCCTGGAGGATGCGAATATAGAATTTGATGAAAATTTGATAAAATATGGAGATTACAGTTTTAAAAGCGGGATGAGAGCGGCCAGACAGCTTTTATCTTTAGAAGAAAAGCCTACTGCCATATTTGCAATTTCTGACATAATGGCCATCGGAGCTATAAAGGCTTTAAAAGAAGAGGGATTTAAGGTTCCAGAAGATGTAGCAGTTGTAGGATTTGACGATATAAGCTTTGCCTCCATGTACGACCCGGCCCTTACCACGGTATCTCAGCCCAAATACGATTTGGGATGTATCGCGATGGAAGTCCTCTTAAAGCATATTGAAGGGGAACTGGAAGATCCGCAGAGAATTTTTCTGGAGCACGAGCTTGTTATAAGAGAGTCAACAGTCAAGTATTAAAAATTGCCCTTTGAGGCAATTTTCAAAATAAACAGCAAAGGGAGGAAGAAAAATGTCCAAGGAAAAAGTGAGAGTAGGAATAATTGGTTGCGGAGGGATAGCTTTTGGAAAGCACATGCCCTCTTTGGCAAAGCTTGATAACGTTGAAATGGTGGCCTTTTGCGACATCATAGAGGAGAGGGCTAGGAAGGCAGCAAAGGAATACGGAACAGACGATGCGAAAGTGTACACAGATTACAGAAAGCTTTTAGAAGACAAGACTATAGACGTAGTGCACGTCTGCACACCGAATAAGTCTCATGCAGGCATAACTGTGGATGCTCTTTACGCCGGAAAGCATGTAATGTGTGAAAAGCCAATGGCAAAGACTGCAGAAGGCGCAAGAAAGATGGTAGAAGCTTATAAGAAGACAGGCAAAAAGCTTACAATAGGGTATCAGAATCGCTTCAGGCCAGATTCGCAGTATTTACATAAGATTTGCCAGAATGGAGAGCTTGGCGAAGTTTATTTTGCAAAGGCATATGCAGTGAGGCGCCGTGCTGTTCCCACATGGGGGGTTTTCTTGGATGAAGAAGAGCAGGGAGGAGGTCCTCTAATCGATATAGGAACCCATTCTCTCGATTTAACCCTTTGGATGATGAACAATTACAAGCCTAGGATGGTGGTTGGCACAGTGTACCACAAACTTGGCAAGATGGCAAACGCGGCAAACGCATGGGGACCATGGGACCCTGAAAAATTCACAGTAGAAGATTCTGCCTTTGGGTTTATAGTCATGGAAAATGGCGCTACCATCATATTAGAATCCAGCTGGGCTTTGAACACACTGGATGTCGGGGAAGCGATGACGACTCTCTGCGGGACAGAAGGCGGAGCCGATATGAGAGATGGGCTTCGCATAAATGGCGAGAGGTTTGGACGCCTTTACACTACAAAAGTATCTTTTGACATAGGCGGTGTCGCGTATTACGAAGGGAAAGGAGAAGACCCCGGGTATCTGGAAGCCAAGTCCTGGATAGATGCCATTGTAAATGACAGAGAACCGGTTGTAAAGCCAGAAGAAGCTTTGGTGGTAAGCGAGATATTAGAGGCTATTTACACATCAGCTAAGACAGGAAAGCCTGTATACTTTAATAAGTAATGGAGGTTTATGTATGAAAAAACTCAGATACGCATGTGTCGGTGCAGGTGCAGTTGCTGATTACAAGCACCTACTCGGTTATTCAAGATTAAAAGATGTTGAAATTGTAGCCATATCTGACCCGGATGTTGGGGCGGCTAAGAGGCTGGCAGAGAAGTACAGTATTCCTCATGTTTACGAAAACTATGAAGAAATGTTTGAAAAAGAAAAACTTGATCTAATTAGCATATGTACTCCTAATTATTTGCATGCCCCTATTTCTATAAAAGCGATGGAGAAGGGAATTCACATCCACTGCGAAAAGCCCATGACTTTAAATGCCAAAGAGGCCCACAAAGTAATTGAAGCGAAGAATAAATACAAGACAAAATTTATGGTGGGATTAAATAACAGATTTACAAACGAATCTTACTTTGTAAAAAAGTACATAGAAGAAGGCTATCTTGGAGAAATATACCATGTAAAGACGGGATGGAGGAGGAGAAGAGGCATTCCGGGTAAAGGCGGATGGTTTACCACAAAAAAATTATCTGGAGGAGGGCCTTTGATAGATTTGGGCGTGCATTTTATTGACCTGGTCATGTATTTTATGGATTATCCGGAGGTTAAGTCCGTTTCAGCAGCTACCTACTCTAAATTTTCAAATAGTACTAGCTGGAATGGATGGAGTGAAGCAAAATCAGGCAATGGCATTTACAATGTAGAGGATATGGCAGTGGGATTTATAAGACTTAAAAATGGTACTACAATTGACTTTGAATTTAGCTGGGCCTCCAATATTGAGGGAGATTACAACTACTATGAAATTTTAGGAGATAAAGGCGGTATATGGTTCAAAAATGGTCAGATAAAGGTATTTTCAGAAGTTGTGAATACTTTAGTGGACATAATACCAAATACAAACTATCCCAAGAAGCCTTTAGACGAGTTTGAACACTTTGTAAACTGCATAAAAGAAGGTAAAGAACCTTTGGCTTCAGCGGAAGAGGGAGCAAAACTTATGGAAATAATAGATGCGGCGTATCTGTCCGCTGAAAAGGGAGTTGAAATAGTTCTTTAAGGGGGAAGTTAGGATGCTACCTATTGCGCTTCAGCTTTATACTGTTAGGGAAGAAGCACAGAAAGACTTTACAGGCACTCTTGAAAAAGTGGCAGAGATGGGATATGAAGGTGTAGAATTTGCAGGATATGGCGGATTAAAGGCAAGCGAACTTAAAAAGGTTTTAGATAGGACTGGTCTTAAGGCAGCCGGGTCGCATGTGGGTATAGAGTTACTGAAGAAGGATTTAAACGGAGTTTTAGAGTATAGCCTTGAAATAGGGAACAGGTATATAGTGTGTCCCGGCGTTCCCTATAAATCAAAAGAGGACTATATTGAGATGGCAAAGTTTTTCAATGAAGTAGGGGAAAGGTGCAAAGAAAAAGGGCTTATTTTCTGCTATCACAATCACGCCCATGAATTTGAAATTTATGATGGAGAATACGGCCTTGATATACTTTTTAAGAATACGGATAAAGAGTCAGTGAAAGCAGAAATTGATGTCTACTGGGTAAAATACGCTGGAGTAGACCCTCTCGAATATTTAAAGAAATTTTCTGGAAGGCTTCCTCTCATTCATTTAAAAGATATGGATGGAAAGGATAGGAGCAATACAGAGATAGGGAATGGAATAATTGACTTTAAAAAGATAGTAAAAGTTGCAGAAGAAAATGGTGTGGAGTGGCTGATTGTTGAGCAGGATGAGTGCAAAAGGTCTCCCCTTGAGAGTGCAAAAATAAGCCTTGAGAATTTAAGAAGGATTTTAAAGGAGGAATTGTAATTATGTATATAGGATTTTTAACAGTGGCTTTAAGAGACATGCCTTTAAAAGAAAAAGCCAAATGGGCGAGTGAAAATGGATTTAAATCCTTAGAAGTTGCCTGCTGGCCTAAAGATAACACTAGGGATTATTCAGGCACTGACATAGACGTGGAAACTTTGACAGAGGAAGAAGCAGAAGAGATAAAAAAATATTTTAAAGAGTACGGGCTCACAATTTCTTCTTTAGCATATTATGACAATAACCTGGATAAAGACCCTGAAAAGAGGAAATTTATAAACAACCATCTTAAAAAATGCATTGATGCGGCTAAAATGCTGGGCACTGATATGGTAGGAACCTTTGTTGGAAGAAACATTGAAAAGAGCATAAAAGACAATTTTGACGAATTTGAGAGGGTTTTTACGGATATAATAAAGTATGCTGAAGACAGAGGTGTGAAAATCATAATAGAAAACTGCCCTATGGAGGGCTGGCAGGTACACGGGCTTCCTGGGACAATATCCTTTACGCCGGAACTCTGGGAAGAAATGTTTAGAAGGATTCCATCCCCAAACTTTGGATTGAATTTGGACCCCTCTCACCTTGTGTGGCAGTTTATAGACTACATAGAAGTCATACCAGAATTCAAAGACAGAATATTCCACGTCCACGCAAAAGACACGGAAATTTTTGAGGATAAACTGAGAAGATACGGAATTTTTGGAAGGCAGCTCTCACCTGGAATGGGATATTGGAGGTACAGAATGCCAGGCATGGGAAAAGTCGATTGGGAAAGGTTTATAAAAACGTTGAAGGAAAGCGGATATGATGGAGTTATAAGCATAGAGCACGAAGACCCTGTGTATGAGGGTAGCGAAGAAAAAGTAAAAGAAGGACTTCTTTTAGGATTAAAATACCTAAAACAGTTTATATAAGGCTCAACTTTAAGTTGGGCCTTTTTTGTAAATATTTTAAAACTGTGGTATAATCGAAATTGACAGGATGAGGTGAAAAAATGGTCACATCTAAAATAGCTGAAATCCTCGTAGAAATCTTCATCGTTATGGCTGTCGGTTATTACGTAGCTTATATAAAGCTTGTAAAAGAAGAACATTTCAAGATGCTAGCAGATTTAACCATTTTGGTTGCAACTCCACTGCTTATATTCTACAGCATGTATGTAAATTACACTCCAGAGCTATTAAAAGCCTCTTACAAATTGCCTCTTGTGAGCTCTTTTACTGTGGTTTTAACTTTACTGATTTCTGCTTTTATTTTTAAACTACTTAAGGTTCCAGAAGAGAAGAAAAATGCTCTGTACGCTCTTTCTTCCTTTAGCAATACTATATTTTTGGGTCTCCCAATAAATATGGCACTATTTGGGGATATAAGCCTTCCATATGTCATCCTCTACGATTTGGGGCATACACCTTTATTCTGGACTTTAGGCATCTGGGTTTTATCTGATGATAAATCTTTTGATGTAAAAGGACTTAAACAGATTTTAAATCCCTCTTTTATTTCCATAGTTTTAAGCTTTATGGTAGCATCACTGCGAATACATGTACCAGAGGTCATAATGAAGAGCGCTTATATGATAGGGAGTATAGCAATTCCAATGGCCCTTTTATTTATAGGGATGAATATGTACGTCATAGAAAAAGGAGACTTAAACTATTTGCTCTTTATTCCTGCTTTGATAAAGCTAATTTTAACCCCCTTAATCGCTTTTTTATTGGTCTATTATCTGAACCTGCCTGTTATTGCCAAGAAAGTTGCTGTACTTGAAGCTGCAATGCCCACAATGATTACTGTGGCAATTGTCGCAAGGCAGATGAGTGAAAAGAACGGCTTTGCTTCTACAGTAGTCTTCATTGCAAACCTGCTTTCGTTTTTAACAATACCAATATTTTTGGTGTTGATAAATAAACTTTAAGTGGAGGAGTGATAGCAAGTATGTTTAAAGTTTTTGTGACAAGAGCTATTCCAGAGGAGGGACTGGAACTTTTAAGGAAGTATTGCGAAGTGGAGGTGAGCCCATATGACAGAATGCTTACCAAAGAGGAGCTTTTGGAAAAAATAAAAGACAAGGATGCAGTGATAACACAGCTTACTGACAAGGTGGATAAAGAGTTTTTTGAAGCTGCCAAAAATGTAAAGATTGTCGCAAATTATGCTGTGGGCTTTGACAATATAGATCTAGAAGAAGCTACAAAAAGGGGAGTTTACATAACAAATACGCCCGATGTCTTGACAAATGCTACTGCAGAACTAGCTTGGGCTCTTTTATTTGCTGCAGCGAGAAGAGTGGTAGAAGCGGATAAATTCATGAGGGCAGGTAAATTTCAGGGCTGGGCGCCAATGCTTTTCTTAGGAAAAGGTGTAACCGGGAAAACGTTAGGAGTTATAGGCGCAGGGAGAATAGGACAAGCTTTTGCTAAAATGGCAAAAGGCTTTGAGATGAAGATTTTATATAATGCCAGAACTCCAAAACCCGAATTTGAAAAAGAGACAGGAGCCAAGTACGTTGATTTGGACACTCTCTTGAAAGAATCCGATTTTGTCTCAATACACCTTCCTTTAACACCTGAGACAAGGCATTTAATTGGAGAAAGAGAGCTAAAACTTATGAAAAATTCTGCAATATTGATAAACACAGGTAGAGGGCCTGTGGTAGATGAAAAGGCACTGGTTAAGGCTTTAAAAGAAAAATGGATTTACGCTGCAGGCTTAGACGTCTATGAAAGAGAACCAGAATTTGAAAAAGAGCTGGCCGAACTTGACAATGTTGTAATGCTTCCTCACATAGGAAGTGCAACAGAAGAAGCTAGAAGAGACATGTCAGTGCTTGTCGCCCAGAACATAATTGATGTGATAGAAGGAAGAGTTCCTCGCACATTGGTTAACAAGGATATTCTGAATAAAAGATAATCTTTGGGGGTCCCTTTTGGGATTCCTTTTTTAACTCCAAAAATTCCATAAAGGCCAATAAAAAATTTAGAAATAAAGGAGGATTTTTTGGATTTGTGTAGAATTAATATAATGAAAGCAATAAAAATCCACAAATAATGTTAGGATTTTAACATCTTATAACATAGGAGAGGGTGTAGATGCTTGTTTCAACGAGGAGGGAAAAGATTAAGGAAATCATCTTAAAGAAAAAAGCTGTCAAGGTTTCAGAACTGTGTGAAATATTCAAAGTCTCAGACGAAACAATAAGAAGGGATTTAGAGGAACTTGAGAGACAGGGGCTTATTGAGAGAAATTACGGAGGAGCAGTATTGAAAGAAAATATAGTAGTTCCTCCCCTTGTCAAAAGGTTTAAAGAGCACATAGAGGAAAAGCAGAGAATTGCTGCAAAAGCTGTAACAGAGATTAAAGAGGGAAATGTCATATTCTTAGATGCAGGATCTACCACCTATCATATAGCTAAGGCCATAAAGAGTTTAAAAGGCATAACAGTTATCACAAATGCTTTAAATGTTGCTACAGAACTCTCTACCAATCCAGACATTAACCTTTTTATCACTGGTGGCAAATTAAAACATGACAATCAGTCTATGGTAGGTTTCGAAACTGTAAACTGCATAGGCAAGTACAACATAGATATATTGTTTTTAGGAACTGGCGGCATATCTGTAGAAAAAGGGCTTACCACTTCGGATATTTTTGAAGCCGAAGCTAAAAAGGCCATGATAAGGTCTGCCAGCAGAGTGATTGTGGTTGCCGATAGTAGTAAATTTGGAAAAGTTGCTATGGTGTCCTTTGCTACCTTTAACGATATTGAGAAGATAATAACTGCAGGGGAGGAAAACAGAGAAATAGTGAAGCAGCTAACAGAGTATGTGAAGATTGAAATAGTGTAATTATGTTTGAAAGGAAGATGGAGATGATTAACAAGGTAGCTGAGTATCTTTCACGAGAAGGTTTTTATTTTTACGAAAAATCATTTAGAAAGTTTTCAGAAGACATTTATATTTTTGTTGTAAAAAAGGCAAATGAAAAGAGCATTGGCCTTTTAACACAAGGGGATTTTACACTTTCTTCTCCCTATTTCACCGAAAGGAAATATTTAAAAGAAATAGGCTATTATTTAAATCTTTACCCACTGACTTATGAAAATTTTGTAATTTTAAAAGACAAGTTTAGTATTGCGCCATCTCCATGTAATAAAAAAGTCTCCTTTGGAATGGGCGATAGGTTAGGGCTTGTTACTGCTGCTCATATTAGAGCAGTAGAGAATTACGATGTCTTCCCTGTTTTAGCTCAGCAATCTCCCAGAGAGCTTATGAAAACCCATCGGAGTTTCAAAGAGGCTATTTTAAAAGCGATTTTGGGTGTGCTGGAAGAAGGATATACAGGGAAATTTGGTGCAGACGCTGACCACATAAAAGATGAAAATTATTTGATGGAGGCAATTGATGCAGGCTATACCATGTATACTCTTGATTTAAGTGATATGCTGGTGAAACTATCAGACTATACAGAATCCCAGTTAAAAGAAAAAGCGGAGAAGTTAAATATTACAAGCAAGAGGATAATTGAAAGATTTAAAGGCAAAAAATTTGTGATGCCAACAAAAGAAGCTTTTACAGTTTCAGAAGAGGAATTGTATAAATCTGCTCTCACTTATGAAAAAGCCATGGACTTCGTAGAAAAAGTGTATGGTATTCTGAAGGATAAAGTAAAAAATTTTGACCTAGAGATTTCAATTGACGAAGGAGACAAAGACACAACAGTAGAAGATCACATATTTGTCGCTGAATATCTGCATGAGAAAGGGATAGATTTCTGGAGTTTGGCCCCTAAATTTCCTGGGGAATTTCAAAAGGCCATAGATTATATAGGCGATGTGGATAAATTTGCTGTAGAATTGAAGAAACATCAATTTCTCTCCAGAGAATTTGGAGGATACAAATTGAGTCTTCATTCTGGAAGTGATAAATTTAGCATTTACAAAGTATTCAGCGAAATCACCGAAGGGGAATTTCACATAAAAACTTCTGGCACGAGCTGGCTTCAGGCAGTTAATTTGATTTTTGAAAAAGACAAAGAGCTTTTTAAAGAACTTTACCAGATTGCCCTTTATAACCTTGAAGAAAGTAAAAAAGCCTACAAAGTGCTGATTGATAAGAAGGACTTTCCTGAAAATATAAACTTGGAAGACTCTCAGATTGTTTCAAAGCCGGAAATTAAGCAGCTTTTCCACATCTCTTATGGAGTTTTACTGGAAGAAAGGAAAAAACAAATTTTTGAAGTTTTAAATAAGTACGAAGAGGAGCATTACGAATTTGTCAGAAAAAATATTGAAAATCACTTTAAAGAGATATTCAGTAAATAAAGAAAGGGCGGTTGAAATGGGTGTAAAAATTGCAATTGTGAATTCTAGCAGTTTCGGGAAGCACTTTCCTGAACACATTGAAAGATTAAAAGCATTAGGGCAGGTAGACAGGTTTGAGCTTCCTCATGACATGAGAGGGAAGGCTCTGGCAGAAAAATTAATGGGCTATTCTATAATAATTGCCAGTGTAAAGCCCTATTATGATAGGGAGTTTTTTGAGTACAAGGATGAAACTCTTTTAATTGCTCGCCATGGCATAGGTTACGATGCTATAGATATAGAAAGTGCGACAAAAAAAGGCACTATAGTCACCATAGTTGAAGGAATAGTTGAAAGAGAAGCTGTGGCAGAAAATGCAGTTGCACTCCTTTTAGATGTGATGAGAAAAGTAAGAGAAGCCTCAATTAAAGTAAAAGAAGGGAAATGGCATGAAAGAGCGAATTTCATAGGGTATGAGATAAAGGGCAAGACTGCGGGGATAATAGGTATTGGCAATATTGGAAGTAGAGTTGCTGAGATATTAAAATACGGCTTTGGGGCGGAAGTTATTGCCTATGATCCAAATCTTTCAAAAGAAGAAATAATAAAGAGAGAAGCTCGTCCTGTGTCTTTAGAGGAGTTATTAAGGTCATCAGACATAATTTCTCTTAATGCTTCATTAAATGAGAGAAATTATCACATGCTGTCTTATAAAGAATTTTCTATGATGAAAAATAATGTATTTATTGTTAACACTGCAAGAGGAGAACTTATAGATACAGAGGCTCTTATAAAAGCCTTAAGGGAAGGGAAAGTCGCCGGGGTTGGACTTGACGTGGTAGAAGGAGAACCTATTGATGAAAATCATCCACTCCTTAAATTTGACAATGTTGTGATAACCCCTCACACTTCTGCCTACACATACGAGTGTTTAAAAGGCATGGGAGATAAAGTTGTTTCAGATGCAGAAAAAGTCCTACGAGGCGAAATACCCGATGGGGTTGTAAATAAAGAGGTGCTGGAGGGGGAGAAATGGAAAAAGATTTGATTCTTTCTGTTGACATAGGGACGACAAACTTAAAAGCAGGTGTGGTGGACGAAAAAGGAAATATTTTAAGCTTGTACAGGAAGGAAACGCCTATTGAAAGAGACAACGAAGGAAAAGCAGAGCACGACCCAGATACCCTTTTTAACGCTTTTGTAGAAGCAGCAGGGGAGGCGGCAAAAGGCTTTGAAGATAGGATTTCCTTAATCGTTCCTTCTTCTTATATGTTTGGCTTAATTCCCATAGATGACAAATTAAATCCTTTAATGGGCATTATGACACTTCTGGATTTGAGGGCGAGAGAAACCTATGAGGAACTTTTAGAAAGAATTGATGTAAAGGAGGTTTACAGAAGGACAGGCTTTACTCCAACTTTTCATGCCCCTTTGTTTAAAATTTACTGGTTAAAAAAGAAAAGAAGTGATATATTTAATAAAACAAGGTTTTTCTTGAGCTCTAAAGATTTTATACTTTTAAAACTTTTAGGAGAACCTTTTACAGAGCCCAGCCTTTCTTCTGCAACTGCTTATATGAATGTAAATACACTTGAATGGGATGACTATGTGCTTGATATTTTAGGGGTTTCTAAAGAAAAACTTCCTCCCATCATGCCTTCAGATAAAATTTTGGCCGATTTGCCCGAACAATCTAAAAAGCTTTTGGGACTAACAAAAGATGTGAAAGTACTTACAGGAGTTTACGATGGAGGAGCGGTGGGAATAGGAATTGGGGCTTTTGAGGAAGAAGTTGGTGCGATAAACATAGGGACTACTGGAATGTTCAGAGTAGCCTATCCTGAACCTGTTTTTGACAAAGAAGAGGCTATGAGGCTTCAAACTTATTATTTATCTTCGGGTAAATGGTTCATTGGGGCTGCTATAAACAATGCAGGAGTTGTACTAAAATGGCTTAGAGACAATATTTTTAACATGCCCTATGAAGAATTAACTCATGAGGCTTCAAAAGAAGATTCTTCAAATCTCTTTTTCCTGCCCTACTTGACAGGTGAAAGGGACAAAGAAATAGGAAATATTGCATCAGGAGTGTTTTTTGGATTAAAGAATATTCACACAAAGGGTCATATGATAAGAGCGGCTATGGAAGGAGTAGCCTTTTCCCTGCGCATGATTTATGAGGCGTTGAAGGACAATAATATAAAGATAAGAGAAATTAGGGCAGGAGGAGGAGCGACAAATTCACCATTCTGGATGGAAATTTTTGCATCGACACTGGGGCTGCCTATTAAAGTCTCTAAAGTAGAAGAACCTGCTCTTGTTGGCTCCGCTATTCTAGGATACTATGTTCTTGGAAGATACAAAGATTTATCTGAAGCTACGAAGGAAATGGTTAGTGTAGAAAATGTTTATATGCCAGACGAAAAAGAGATCAATTATTATGAAAAGAAATTTCAATTTTTCAAAAAATTATCTCGAGAGCTCAAAAGCCTATTCGAAGCTCACAGCAAATTATAAAACAGGAGGTATTAAAAATGAATGAAATAGGGCTGATTGGCTTAGCAGTTATGGGTCAAAATTTAGCTTTAAACATTGCCAGGAAAGGTTATTCCGTATCTGTATTTAACAGAACTTCAGAAAAGACAAAAGAATTCTTAGAAGAAAGAGTAAAAAATGAAAAAATAGAGGGGTATCACGATATAAAATCTTTTGTTGAATCTTTAAAAAAACCTAGAAAAATTATACTTATGGTAAAGGCAGGGAAGCCTGTAGATGATGTTATACAGGAGCTTCTGCCCTATCTTGAAAAAGGTGACCTTATCATTGATGGGGGCAATTCCTATTTTAAAGATACTTCAAGGCGTATAAAAGAATTAAAAGAAAAAGGCATACTCTATTTAGGAATGGGAGTATCGGGAGGAGAGGCAGGAGCATTGCACGGTCCTTCATTAATGCCTGGAGGAAGTATTGAGGCTTATGAAATGGTAAAAGATGTTCTTTTAAAGATTGCAGCACAGACAGAATCAGGTCCTTGCTGTACATATGTAGGAAATGACTCAGCAGGACATTTTGTTAAAATGGTTCACAATGGAATAGAATATGCCATAATGCAGGCAATATCTGAAGTTTACGATATAATGAGAAAAATTTTAAAGTTTTCTCCTGAAGAGATAGGAGATGTATTTGAAAGATGGAATAATGGAGAATTGAACTCTTTCCTAATGGAGATATCCTTCAAGATTATGAGATATAAGGATGAAGAGACAGGAAAACATCTTGTAGATTTGATATTGGATGAAGCAGAACAAAAAGGTACAGGAAAATGGACTTCTCAGACTGCACTGGATTTAGGAATACCAACTCCCTCACTGAGCCTTGCTGTGGAGGCAAGGAGTTTGTCATTCTTTAAAGAAGATAGAGTAAAACTTTCAGGGAAAGTTAAAAAAACATATCCTGATGTAAAATTGGATAAAGAAAAAGTGATAAAAGACTTAGAAAATGCCCTTTTATTTAGCGTATTCACCTCCTTTTCTCAAGGGTTGTGGCTTATACATGAGGCCTCAAAAACTTTTGAGTACAATATTGACCTTCCAGAGGTATTGCGCATATGGAAGGGCGGCTGTATTATAAGGGCAAAGATTTTAGATTTTTTGAGAGAAATATTAAATGAAAACAAAGAAAATGTGAACTTGTTAGACAGCGATAAATCTATTTCATTCCTCATGGATAAGTTGGATTCAATAAGATATGTGACTAACTTAGCAAAAGAATTTTATATCCCAACTCTAGTACTTAGTTCTTCACTTGACTATTTCTTAAGCATGGTTGAAGGTAACCTACCTGCAAACCTGATACAGGCGCAAAGAGATTTCTTTGGAGCCCACACCTATAGAAGAATAGATAAAGAAGGAATTTTCCATACAGAATGGGAGCCAATTGATTAAATGTTGAATTAGTGGGAGTTTCTTGTCCTCCCATTTTCTTTCAACAAAAATTCAATAAAAAAATTTAAAAATCAAGAAGGATTTTTTGGATTTGTGTAGAATATATATTATTAAACACAAGATAATCCACAAAGTAAAGTGGATATATAATAAAAGAAGCAATATTACAAAGCAATTCTAGAAAGGGAGAAGGGATATGCTACTGACAAGGGAAGGTATAAAAGATGTTGAAAAATGGCGGAGTCGAGGCATAAAACTTCCCAACTACGATGTTGAGGAGATTTCAAAAAGAACCAAAGAAAGTCCAATTTGGCTACATTTTGGAGCAGGGAACATTTTTAGAGGATTTATAGCACTTCTACAACAGAATCTTTTAGATAAAGGACTTATTGATAAAGGAATTATAGCAGTGGAGTCATATGATTATGAAATAATTGAAAAAATATATGTTCCTTATGACAATTTAAGTATGCTAGTAGTCATGAACATAGATGGAACACTTGAAATAGAAGTCATAGGCAGTATAAGCGATAAAATAATAGCCGATCCATCACATAGTGATTGGGAAAGATTGAAAAACATCTTTTCGAATCCATCACTGCAGATAGCAAGTTTTACAATAACAGAAAAAGCTTATAACTTAAAAGACTTTTCAGGTGAATATATAAAAGATGTAAAAGAAGACATAGAGGAAGGTCTGGATAAACCTAAACACATCATTTCAAAAGTAACTTCCTTACTCTATGAAAGATACAAAGCAGGAAAATATCCTCTTGCTCTTTTGAGTTTAGACAATTTCTCTGGAAATGGAGAAAGACTTTTCAATTCGATAAAGACTATCGCAGAAGAATGGATAAAAAAAGGTTTTGTTGAAGAGGGATTTTTGAATTACTTAACAGATTCTACAAAAGTATCTTTCCCGCTTAGTATGATAGATAAAATAGTGCCAAGGCCTTCAGAAGAGGTGAAAAAGAAGTTAGAAGACCTTGGCATAGAGAGAATGGACATAATCAAAACCAGTAAAAACACTATAATAGCGCCTTTTGTAAATGCTGAAAAAATACACTACCTAGTGATAGAAGACAAGTTCCCTAATGGCAGGCCTCCATTAGAAGAGGCAGGAGTGATTTTTACAGATAAAGAAACAGTAGAAAAAGTAGAGAGGATGAAAGTGACAACCTGTTTAAATCCTTTGCATACAACATTAGCGATTTTTGGTTGTTTGTTAAATTATAGCACAATAGCAGATGAAATGAAAGATCCATGCCTTAAGAAACTTGTTGAAAAAGTGGGATATGACGAAGGGCTACCTGTAGTTGTTCATCCAGGTGTGTTAGACCCAGAAGAATTCTTAAGAGAAGTAATTGAGGTGAGATTTCCTAATCCGTACATGCCAGACACTCCGCAAAGGATTGCAACAGACACGTCACAAAAGATAGCAATAAGATTTGGAGAGACGATAAAATCCTATAAACAAAGGTCAGATTTAAAAGTGACAGACTTAAAATACATTCCTCTTGTGATAGCAGGATGGTTGAGGTATTTAATGGGTTTAGATGATGAAGGCAATCCAATGACATTAAGCCCAGACCCATTGCTTGAAGATTTAAGGTCTCACATTTCGAACATAAAATTAGGTGATGTAGATTCGGTAAAAGACAATTTAAAACCCATTCTTTCAAATGTAAACATTTTTGGCGTTGACCTTTATGAAGTAGGACTGGGAGAAAGGATAGAAAGTTATTTCAAAGAGTTTATAGAAGGACCAGGTGCAGTGAGAAGAGTATTAGAAAAATATCTTGGATGTAAGGAATGATGGCAATGAGAAAGTTTATGGATGAAGACTTTTTACTCACAAATGAAACAGCAGTGAAATTGTATCATCAATATGCAAAAGATATGTCAATTTATGACTTTCACTGCCATTTAAGTCCAAAAGAAATATATGAGGATAGGAGGTTTAAAAATATCACAGAGGTATGGCTATACGGCGACCATTACAAATGGAGGCTGATGAGAGCTAATGGTATAGATGAAAAATATATTACAGGGGATGCAGATGATTATGAAAAATTTGTTGCCTATGCTAAAACAATACCCATGGCAATAGGAAATCCCGTTTATCACTGGACTCATTTAGAATTGCAGAGATATTTTGGCATATATGACCTTTTAAATGAGAAGACAGCAAAGTCCATTTGGGAAAGAGCAAATGAAGTTATAAGTCAAGAAGATTTTAGTGCTAGAAATATATTGAAAAAATCAAATGTAAAAGTAGTGATAACTACAGATGACCCAGTGGATTCATTAGAATATCACATCAAATTGAAAGAAGAAAAAGATTTTGACATAAAAGTTTTACCTGCTTTCAGACCAGATAAGGGGCTAAATATAGAAAAAGATGATTTTCTCTCGTGGATTAAAAAATTAGAGAGTGCAAGTGGTATAAAAATAACCACATATGATGACTTTCTACAGGCTCTTGAGAAAAGGATAGAATTTTTCCACTCTGTAGGATGTAGAATTTCTGACCATGCCCTAGATTATGTATTTTATCAAAAGACATCAAAACAAGAAGCAGAAAAAGTATTTAAAAAGGTCCTGACGGAACAGCATTTAACAAAAGAAGAAATAGACAGTTTCAAAACATATACAATGATTTTCTTGGGTAAAAAATATGCTGAACTAAACTGGGTAATGCAACTTCACATTGGAGCAATGAGAAACAATAATACTAAGATGTACAGAATTCTTGGACCGGATACAGGATATGATTCCATAGGAGATTTTCCAATTGCTTATTCACTTTCAAGGCTTTTAGATTCTCTTGAAATAGAGGGTGCTCTGCCCAAAACAATTCTATATACACTGAATCCTGCTGCCAATTATGTGATTGCAACGATGATAGGGAATTTTCAAGACGGCAAGATAGCAGGAAAAATGCAATTTGGAGCTGCATGGTGGTTTAATGATAATAAAGATGGAATAAAGGAGCAGTTAAAGACTTTGGCAAATGTAGGATTGCTGGGGAGATTTGTAGGTATGGTGACAGACTCAAGAAGCTTCCTATCCTATGCAAGGCATGAATATTTTAGGAGAATACTTTGCGATTTAATAGGTGAATGGGTAGAAAATGGAGAAGTGCCAAATGATATAGAATTATTAGGCAAAATAGTTCAGGATATTTCATTTAATAATGCGAAAGAGTACATGGGGGTATAAATATCTTAAAACGAAAGAAGTAAAGAAGATGGTAGAAAATGATATAAAGGAGGTGATATACCAAAGAAACATATTCAATACCTAGTTTAAAATGTTTAAGTGATTCTAAGAAAAGAGGGGGAAGTAGGGTTATGAAAAAGTGGAGTAAGCTAATTTATATTGTTGTTTCTTTAATTCTAGTGTTTGCGCTATTTACAAGTGGTTGTTCTTCTAAACAACCAGAGACAAGCCAGGCACCGTCAACCGAACAAAAATCAGAACCTACTCAAAAAGTGACTTTGGATTTTGTATGGTTTACTGACGGAGTAGAAGGGCAAGTAATGAAAGAGATTATTAAAGATTATCAAAAAACACATCCTAATGTAGAGATTAACTTAGTCGAGGTGCCTTACGACGACTTAGAAGCAAAACTAAAAACAATGATTACAGGAGGCAAACCGCCAGCTTTAGCACGTGTTACGAACCCGGGAGCGTTTGCTTCAGCTGCATTAGATTTAACTCCTTATCTTGGAGATAAAGATCAGTTTATGAGTCAATTCCTTGATGGATTGAAATATTATTGCATTGTTGAAGGAAAGCTTATTGCAGCACCAATGGAGGTAACAGCAAATGGCTTGATATACAACAAAACATTATTTGATAAGGCAGGCGTGAAGGTACCCCAGTCTCCAGATGAAGTTTGGACTTGGGATGAATTTGCTAATGCTATTAAAGAAGTAAAAGCTAAAGCAGGAGCAAAATATGGGGTAGTATGGGATCCAACTCCTCACAGATGGACAACTCTGCTTTATGAGTTTGGCGGAAGCATATTTAATAGCGATGCTACAGATACAAACATAAATAAACCAGAAGCTGTAGAGACACTAAATTACTTCAAAAAATTAGTTGATGAAGATATAGTTTCTAAAGCTACATGGTTGGGTGGAGAAAATGCTAATAACATTTTTAGGTCTGGTACAGCTGCAGCTCACTTATCTGGAAGTTGGATGATTTCAAATTACAGAGATACAATTAAGAATTTTGAGTGGGGTGTAACTTATCTACCCAAAGCCAAAATAAGATCTTCAGTCTTGGGTGCGAAGTTTGTAATGGCATTTAAAAATTCAGGTGTAGAAAAGGAAGCAGGAGAGTTTATAAAATATTTGGCTTCTAAAGAAGTGGATGATAAATATGTAAGAGAATCTTTGTTCTTGAGCCCAAGGAAAAATCCAGATGTGACTTATGATTTTGGAACGGAATTCTTTAAGATTTTCAGCAACGAATTGGCTGTATCTCCTCCAGCTGCTTCATACGATTGGTCAAGACAAGATATAATACCTAAGTTTACAAGTGACTTAAAAGAAGCAATCGTTTCTGTATTGCAAGGTAAACAAACAGCTCAACAAGCTTTAGATCATGTTGCAGAGTTAGCAAGACAAGCCATAAAAGAGGCTCAGCAGGGTAAGTAATATACAATAAAATAGGCGGGTAGTGAAAATTAAATTTCATTACCCGCCTATTTTAGATAAATTAAAATAAACAGAGGTGTGAATTGTATGGAAAGAAGTTATACTATGTACAAACTGGAAAAAAAGTTAATTCCATATTTATTTTTATTGCCTAATTTACTTATTTTTGGGATTTTCGTAATTTTCCCAGCGTTTTTCGGGTTGTACTATTCTTTTACTAATTTTGACGGACTTTCAAGAATGGATTTTATAGGATTACAGAATTATATTAATATTTTTCATGACACTCTGTTTTGGCATTCTTTTCTAAGGACAACAATATATGCAGCTATAGTGGTGCCGTTGATATATGTAGGAGCATTAGGAACGGCTATTTTACTTACACAAAAAATTATTTTAAAGGGTATTTTTAGGGCTATTATTTACTGGCCTACAATGGTTTCGTTTATTGTAGTTGGTTTGATATGGAAATGGATTTTTGGAGATAGTTTTGGTATTTTAAATTATTTTTTAGAATTAATTGGTAAACAACCAATTCCGTGGCTATCCAATGGATTTTTTGCTAACATTACGGTAATAATAGCAACTTTGTGGTCAAGAATTGGATTTTATATGGTAATTTTCCTTGCAGCTTTGGAAAGTATACCTACAGTATATTACGAAGCTGCAGATATAGATGGTGCATCTCCAATACGGAAATTCTTTAATATTACACTACCATTATTGAAACCTACAAGTCTTTTAGTAATTATTCTTTCTCTAATAGATGCGTTTAAAGCTTTTCCGTTGATTTTAGCCTTAACAGGAGGAGGTCCTGGCAGAGATACCACATACGTTGTACAGCATATTTATCAATTTGCTTTTATCAAAACAAAAATGGGATATGCAAGTGCAATGTCTGTAATACTATTTCTGGTTATTGCTATACTAACGTGGTTGCAGTTTAGGGTAGGAAGAGGAGGAGAGATATAAATGAGTTTACAAAAAATTACTTCAAAAGCTATAACATATACTTTGCTAACCCTTGTTACTTTATTCTTTCTTATTCCAGTATTATGGGTAGTGTTTTCATCAGTCAAGTCTCCTGTAGAACTATATAAGTGGCCTCCATCATTACTTCCTAAGACAATAACATTCGTAAATTTCGAAACGGCTTTTAAGAAAGGAAACTTTGGATTATATTTTTACAATAGTGCTGTTGTTACAATTGTTTCTACTATAATTACTTTAGTGATTAATACTATGGCTGGATATGCCTTGGCTAAATATAAATTTTACGGTAGAGACTTTATACTTGTAGCTTTTCTTGCAACTCTTATGATACCCTTAGAAATTATTATGATACCTATTTTTGTCGTGATTAGAAGTTTAGGTATGATAAACAGTTTATGGGGGATAATAATTCCTCCAGCTGCTACACCAACGGGTGTTTTCTTAATAAGACAATACCTTTTGGGGGTCCCAGATGAACTTATAGAAGCAGCAAGAATTGATGGAGCTTCTGAATGGAGATTGTTTTGGACAATAATTGTGCCTTTAGCTAAACCTGTTATTTCGGTTTTAGCAATTTTTTCATTTATGTGGAGATGGAATGATTTTCTGTGGCCTTTAATCGTAATAAGTGACCCTCAAAAGTATACTATACAGCTTGCAATTTCTAATTTTATGGGAGAATATAATGTTGATTGGCCAAGTTTACTTGCTATGTCAGTTATTGCTATGATACCAGTTTTAATAGTGTTTTTGATTTTCCAGAGGCAACTAGTTAAAGGTATTGTAACTACGGGATTAAAAGAATAATAATACTTCTAAAGGGGTGATAATCGAAATGAACTACTGTAGAGATGGTGCCATTGTCAGTGAAGATTTTTGGTTTAAACCGATAAAATATGATATTTCTGATAAAAATATTACTGCACAATTTAATGGGAATGGAGGAATAAATTTCTTTAATGTGGCAGGTCTGTGGAGTGTTTTTGTAAAGGATAGCTGGTACAGTGGATGGTCTATTAATGGAGAGAGATTGCCTGGTAATTACAAGAAGAAAGTGATATCGATTGGCAATTATCAAGCTATCTATTATGAAGCATATAAAGGTACTGAAGTATCTATTGAGCAATTCTCAGGAAATGATGGGCAGCTATATATAATGTACAATATAAAAAATAACAATGAAACCGAAGTGAATTTTAACTTACATTTTGGAGCAGAAATTGATCTGGTAGAATTTTATAAATTTTCTCTTTTTGAGGATAAAAACAATTTAAACAAATTAAAATTTATGGTTAAAAATTTAAGATATGCGTTAAAATCGCAACTGCCGTTATCCATGAAACAAGAGGGGAAAGAAATTTTAATTGATTTTGTAGATAAATATATTTTAAAAATAAAAAGTAACTATATTCCTAAAGCTACACGATTTGAAAATATACGCTTTGGCATCTCTTACGAAGTTTCTGTTCGCAGGGATGATACTGTAATTATACCAATTACAATAGAGTTGATAACTAAAGAAAATAAAAATCAGAAAGATATAGAGGAAGATACATGGAAATTCAGTTTAGAAAAAACGAAAAGGCACACTGAATGGCTGGCAACAAGGTTTAAGTCTTCAAATGAATTATTAAACACCTTGTATTCATCTTGTCTTAATGTTTCTTATTCTATGTATAAAGACACGGTTAATGTAAGTAACAAAGGTTTTATAGCAGGAATTGATTATCAAAATCCTCCCCGCACTTATTATAGAGATGGATATTGGACAGTACAAGCTATTTTACCTTATAAACCGGAAATAGTTAAAGAAGAAATCTATACATTGGCTAAAGGTATAGACCAAATAGGACGGGCTCCAAGTGCTGTAATTTTAAAGGATGGGAGTGCTTTTTGGGATGACCATACAGATTCTCCTCTATATTTTGTTATGATGGTTTATGATTATTTAGCTTGGACAGCTGACTATAAAATACTAGAGGATAAAGTAAAAAATACGCGAATTTTAGAAATAATTGATAAGATTATTGAGAATTATCATATTGATTTAGACAATTTATATATAAAACCTTACAACAGAAATGATTGGGTGGATAACGTATATAGAACAGGTTTTGTTGCTTATGATATTTTGCTATACTTAAGAGCAATTGAAAATTACGAAGAAATACTCGAATTAAAAGGTTACACTGAAAAAGCGAAAGAATACGAAAGAAAAGCTGAACTTATTAAAGAAAAGCTTATAGAAATTGTAAATCACTATGGATTTGTAAATTATATGACTGGAGATAAAATTGAGAATAATTTTTCAATAGAGTGGAATCTAGCCATTTTATTCGATTTATTGCCTTTAGATTATCAAGAAAGAATTATAGTTCAAACAGAAGAATTGTTAGAAACTGTTAATAACAAGGAACAGCCTTTTGGCGATTGGGGTATAATGGTTTGTTATCCGTTTTATAAAGATATATACGATTTAGTAGAAAAAACAATGGACCCTTTTAGATATCACAATGGGAGTGACTGGCCATACTGGGATGGGATATATGCCTGGTGCAAACTAAAATTAGGGAAAAGAATTTGGGAATATCCACTTTTAAGGTGGTTTGAATATTCTTTAGAACGAGGATGGTTAACTCCTGTAGAGTATTATAATCCTGTGTTTGGGAAAGGCTCAAATTTACAAGGGTGGAGTTCAACTTCCGCAGCTGCAATGTTACAAGGGGGATTGGGATTTAAACCTTCTTTGAAAAATAAATTTAAATTAAAAATACCGCCGTGGGGAGATTGCGAATTTAGAGGAATAAAGTATAAAGGGAAATTTGTCGATGTGGTTGTGAAAAATAATTCTCTCAAAATATACTGTAATGGTATTGAATGTAAGGAGGAAGAATTGTATGAATAGACTTTCACACAATCTTCATTTATTATCTCACAATAACAATACTTTTATTTTCAAAGCTGAAAATGAGGATATACATGTGTATATATTCATACTTGAAGAGAACATAATTAGAATTTTAGTTCAAGATGGGGAGTTAAAAATACGAAAAACGTGGTGGGTAGCACCCGGCATGAAGGATATTCCTTTGGAGGGGCGAGACAGGTTTGATTTAACCCCTTTTACTTTGCCGCCTTATAAGTGGAATATAAAAGATAATAAATTTGAAGTATGTACTTCAGATTTATTACTTTTGGTAAATTTAAGAGATTTTAATTGCGAATGGTATGTGAAGAGAAATGACAGATGGTATAAAATTGCAGCGGATAGAAAAACACAAAGCTATAATTTTAAAAATTTACTTGGCGATGGTATTTATCATTATATGAGCATACTTGAAAACGAATCTTATTATGGGTTGGGGGAAAAAAGTGGAGATATTGAAAGAAATGGAAGAAGGTTTAGGATGTTCAATATAGATGCATTAGGTTATGACGCAGAAAAAACAGATCCTTTGTATAAGCATATTCCGTTTTATATTGTTCGAAATCACGATTATGGTGTTAGCTTTGGAATATTTTATGATGTTATGTCCCAAGCAATATTTGATTTTGGTGTAGAGAAAGATGGTTACTATGGCCGAGATTACCGTTATTTTAAGGCAGAAGATGGAGATTTAGATTATTACTTTATTTTAGGACCCACACTAGAAAAGGTCGTTACATCCTTTACTTGGTTGACTGGTAAACCTATGTTTCCCCCTAAATGGAGCATAGGGTATTCCGGTTCTTCAATGTCGTATACTGAAGTAGAGAACGCTCAAGAAGCACTTTTGGAATTTCTTAATAAATGTGAAAAGTATGATATTCCAACAAGTTCGTTTCATCTTTCTTCCGGGTATACAAGTAAAGAAGGGAAAAGATATGTATTTAATTGGAATAAAACAAAAATTCCATCTCCCCAGAAACTTACAAATGAGTTTCATGAAAAAGGTGTAAAATTAATAGCAAATGTTAAACCTTTTTTATTAATTGACCATCCTTCTTATGAAGAATTAAAAGATAAGAAGATGTTTATACTTAGTAGAGATAGCATGGTACCACAGATAACTCAGTTATGGGATGATATGGGTTCATATATAGATTTTACGAATTTAGAGGCTTTCAATTGGTGGAAAGAAAAAATAAAATATGCATTGTTAGATTACGGAATTGATGCAGTTTGGAATGATAATAATGAATTCGAAATTATGGATGGGAAAGCAATGGTTAATAATTTTGGCGAAAAAATAAATTTTGAAAAGGTAAGAGCTTTGTTACCACTTCTAATGGCTAAGGCTTCTTTTGAGGCGATGGAAGAGTATAAAAGTTCGAAAAGACCTTTTTTAGTATCACGTTCAGGTTGTCCTGGAATGCAAAGGTATTGCCAAACGTGGACAGGCGATAATTACACTGAATGGAAAACTTTAAGGTATAATCATTATATGGGTCTAGGATTAAGTTTATCAGGTGTATATAATTTTGGGCACGACGTGGGAGGATTTTATGGGCCTGCACCTGATCCAGAGTTATTTTTACGGTGGATTCAATACGGTATTTTTATGCCAAGATTTACTATTCACTCGTGGAATACTGATGGTACAGTTAATGAGCCATGGATGTATCCAGAGATTATAGAAGAGGTGAGGAATCTTATCAAATTTAGATACAAATTAATACCGTACTTTTATCATCTATTTTATGAAGCCCATGAATTTTATCGTCCAATAATTAGGCCTGTTTTCTACGAGTTTGAAGAAGATAAAGAAACTTTCAAATATAGTAAAGATGATTTAATGGTAGGACCTTTTATTCTGTTGACACCTGTGTTTGATAAAGGAGTAAAAGAAAGGAATGTATATCTGCCTTTTACAAAGGATGGATGGGTAGAATACTTAAATCAAAAGGTTTATGAAGGAGGACAATTTGTAAAAATAGAAGTTCCATTTTTACATACCAATTTTTTCATAAAAGGTGGTTCTATAATACCTATAAACGATAGTGAACACAAATTTGGAGAAATATCGGCGGAAAGGAGAGTACTTTGGATAGTTCCTCATATAAATGAGGGTAGAACATTTATAAGATTTTTTGAAGATGATGGTTTTTCTAAGAAGTATTTAGATGGAGAATATGCTTTTATAAATGTAGAACTGAATTCTTATAAAGAGAAAGTAGAAATAAAATTAGAAAAAGAAGGTAGATTTACATTGCCGTATAAGGATTTAAAATTACAATTGCCGCTTTTTGAAAAAAGAAATATAGCTGTATACTTTGCAAATGAAAAAATTTATGAAGGAAATGAAAAAGAAATTATTCTGAAAATTCAAGAGTGAGGTGAAGGAAGATGAATTTAAGAAATATTTTAAAGCTTCCTCCTATTCTTGAAGTAAAAAACGTTTTATGTGTACAACCTCATCCAGATGATAATGAGATTGGTGCTGGTGGGTTTTTATCTATATTAAAAGAAAAGGGAGCAAAAATTACATTTGTAACTGTTACAGATGGGAGGAAAGGATTGCCTACAAGAGAAATTACCCATGATGAAATTGTAAAAATAAGGGATGCAGAAAAGAGAAAGGCTGGAGAAATTCTGGGAGTAACAGAATTTATAGACTTAGGCTTTGAAGATGGTGGAAATTACACGATAGATAGTCTTATAGAAAAATTGGTCAGAACCTTCAGAACCGTAAAGCCTGAATTGGTGTTAACAGTAGATGGATGGGCCCCATATGAAGCTCATCCCGACCATGAAAAGACAGGAAAAGGTGTAACAGCGGCCATTTTGGCTGCAAGAAACCTGTCTTTGCCTCATTTAGGAGAACCTTTTTCTGTCCCGCAAATAGCTTTTTATGCAACGCCATACCCCAACACTTATATAGATATTACCAATTATTGGGAGAATAAAATAGAAGCAATAAAAGCACATACAAGTCAATTTGATAACCCAAACTGGCCATTTATTTATGAGTTTTTCTATGAACAAGCAAAAGAGTGGTATAAAGAAGGGCTAGTAAAAGGAAAGTTAAAATCAGAGAAAAATACTTTAAATGAAGAGGGACTTGCGGAAGCATTCAAAGTCTTATCTATATGGGAATTGCATATGTTTCCTAATGCTATTTTCAGTTAGATTTTTGAGAAAGGAGATTAATATGACAACTTTAAAGAAGGTAGCCTATAGTTTTGGGAATTTCCCTATAGGGATAATGTTAGAAGCTTTCGGCACTTACGTTATGTTTTTCTATATTGATGTTTTGAAAGTAGACCCCAGCTTTATAAGCCTTGCTTTTGTCATACACGGTATAATTTTTGCAATTTTTAATCCTCTGATAGGGTATGTATCTGACAAAACAGAGACGCGATGGGGGAGAAGAAGACCTTATATTGCTTTTGGAATTGTTCCTTTGGCTTTAGTTTTTTATGTTATATGGAGTCCTTTTGTTTCAAAAGAGTTCCTGCCTGCTTACTTTCTCACAGTAATTATTTTGTTTGATTTTCTCTACGTGCTGGTTGGATTAAATTTGGCGGCACTTTTCCCAGAGATGTTTCCAAGCTTGGAAGAAAGAGCTCAAGTTTCAGCTTACAGGCAGATGTTTGGCATACTCGGATCAATTATAGGAGTAGTACTTCCACCTATTATTTATTCGAGATATGGTTGGAACGTATTGGGTATAATTTTTGGAACATTAATAGCTATAGGTTTTTTTATAGCTTTTTATGGCTGTGAAGAAAAAAAGAATATAAAGATACCTTCCATTCCCGTTTTAACTGCTTTTAAATACGTATTTTTGAATAAGGCTTTTTTACCTTTTGTAGTGGGAGGATTTTTTGCAAAATTTCTACTTACTTCCGTCCCTGCTGCTATACCGTTTTTTACTAAATACGTATTGAGAATTCCTGAAAAAGAAGTTTCTCTTCTACTTGGCAGTATATTTGTAACTGCTATTCCTATGATGCTGGTTTGGAGCAAAATAACTAAAAAATTTGGTTCGAGAAAGGCGATGTTTTTGTCTATTGGATTTTTAATACTCGTTTTCCCTGCATACTTTTTTGTAAATACTTTTGTTGAAACATTAATTGTCTCTGTAATTTTCGGAGCTTTGTTAGCTGGCGTTGTAATGCTTTTGGATGTTATGCTAGCAGAAGTGATAGATGAAGATACAAAAAATACGGGGATGAAAAGAGAAGGGATGTATACAGGAGTTTTTGGATTCATAATAAGGTTTGGATATTCACTGCAGGGAATTGTAATCGGAGGTATTTTAAAGTTATCAGGTTATATTCCAAATGTTTTAGAACAGCCTTCCTCTGCAATATTAGGTATTAGATTTTTAATAAGCGGAGTGCCTGTTATTGCTCTGTTAATAGCATTTATAAGTTTTTGGTTTTATCCAATAGGTAGAAAAGAAAATGCATAAAGAGGGTGAAACTTGTGAGCAAAATACACTTGGGGTTTGGATTTCATGTGAATTTGTACCATTCATATAGAAGTGATACGCCTGATGAGGCAGGTTTTGGTGGAGATATAAGAGTTATAAGAAAAATAATTGAAGTGTTAAACGAATACAATAAAAATGGCATACCTGTAAGAGGTACATGGGATATCGAGAACGCTTTTTCTTTGGAAAAGATTTTGCCTCAATATGCTCCCGATATAATTGAAAGTATAAAGAAGAGAGTAAAAGAGTATGGTGACGAAGTAATCTTGATGTCATATAATAACGGACTTTTAAGCGCAATGGAGGATGAAGAATTCGAAAAGTCTATTCTCTGGGCTATTTCAAATGAAAAAGGTTCAGGGTTAAAAGATATTTTTGGCACTTTTTCACCTGTTGTAAGACCTCAGGAGGTTATGTTTACTCCTTCTCATGTGCAACTTTATAGAAAACTTGGCATTGAAGCGGTAATTTTGTATTACAGTGCAGTTAATTTTGATGCATTTCGCACTTTTATTCCTTTGCTTCCTGAAAAATATGCCTATAATCCAATGTGGTATGAGTATCAAGGGGAGAAAATAGCGATAATTCCGGCTATAAATCACGGAGATTTATTTGAATTTGGGTCTTTAAGAGAGCTTATAAAAAGACTTCGCAAAAAGCAGTTAAAAGGAGAAATAGATAGAGATGTATTTGTGTTTATAAATATGGATGCAGATTCAGAGTTTTGGTATGGTTATAAATTACCTTCTTTACTTAAAAAAGCTCCTTTAGTCAATGGTATTAAAGGTTTAATAGAAGAGGTTAAAGATTTGGATTTTGTGGTATTTGACACGCCCTATAACTACTTAAAACACCACACACCTGAATATGTTGTGAGATTCTACCAGGATACAGCGGATGGAAGTTTTGACGGCTATTCTTCATGGTCAGAAAAGGCTATAAACCATCTGGCATGGACAAGATTGGAAAAGGCAAGGTTGATGAATGATGCTTTTAAAACTTTGATTACAATGCTTTCTGATAGTGTCAAACACAAAGCAGAAAATATATTAAAAAGAGTATTAGAAGAAAGAGTAAAATTACTTTCTACAACACACTTTGGCTTATCATCACCTCTTCTAAATAGAATCAGAGAAAATAAGGTTTTAGAAATATCAGAAGGAATTATAAAAGATTTGAAAGATGTAGAAAATTTAATGTATCCATTGCTGATTAAAGAGAATGCAGAAATATGGGAAAATACTGTACCTATCTATATATTTGATAAAGGCCAGCCTTATGTCCATTTTAGTTTAACTTTTAAAAAAGAAACTTTACAAGATTTTTCTAATTTAAAGATTTGTGACATCAGAGGAAATATTTTAAATGCTGGCTTTATTGATGAAGAACGATTTGAAAGTGGATATGTAAAGAAATTGAGAGTATTTATAGATCTATCAAATTTTAAAAAAGGTAATGCCTCTACATTAAGAAAATTGTTAATTTGTTTTGATAAAAGGGATAGCGAAACTTTAGAGGGGAACTTCAAAGAATTATATGTTAGTGAAGATGAGTTAAGAGGAGAGGAATTTAATGTTAAATTAAAGGGAAAAAAGATTGTAGAAGTGTTTTTTAGAGGTGAAAAAATTGGAGGAGAAGATTTTGTTGAAAATTTTATTACTTATAAACACCAAAGAGAAGTCAAAAAGTATAGATTCAGTCCTAATAGTGTGGAAATTTTTAAGCCGAGTGATAACAATTTTCTTGCAGGGTACAGAATTAAAGGAAGTATTGAATTGCCATTGCAAATAGAAAAAGGCTTTTATACTCAGGATATTTTCATTGTAAAAGGGATTCCTGCCTTGATAATGAGATTTGATATAAAGTATCCCTATACTCCAGAAAATAGTGAAATTTACAATGAAATTGCTGTTTTACAAAGGTATTACGATGAACACTGGATAGAAGTTGCACCATCTCAAATAAAACCTATTTTAGATGGAGAGATAAAAGTTTTGAAGCATAACTACCAAAATGACCTTATGAAATACTTGGTAGAAGATTTTGAGAAAGCAGATAAGCGAAATTCAGAAATTGATTCACTGAACAATCACATCACCAATGGATTTGTGGGTATTGAAGATAGTGAAAAGGGGATAGTAATATGTGCAAATCGCTTTACATTGAGTTCTCTGGCATTTTCGCCATTAAGGGTCAGGAAAGAAGAAGGTAAAAAAATTGTCTATTTAAATCCATTTGGCACATATTGGGGCAGACAGAAGTTTCATCCTACTTATGGGAATGGAAATGGGTATCAATTGACACTGAAGACTGCTGCCCATCTAAAGTCATTGGCACCTTCGTATAATGGTGTGAGAACGAGATATATTTTAGGAATTTTTCCTTATTTTAAGGAAGTAGATGAAGAATTATATAAAAAGTTGAAGGCTTTTTCTGATTCGGGATATGTAATAATTCCAGAAAATGAATACTGTTTCTTGAATTTAGAAGATAATGTTACTTTAAAGGAATATGTTTTAAATGAAAAGAAAAGTAGTAAAAAACTCACGACGCAGGATGTACCTATAATGCTTCTTTTAAAGGTTTTAATAAGGGGTATGTATTCAAAGATTAAGTATTAAAGATTACCTCCCTTATTTTTTTATGAAAAACTTTTTTGCCAAAACAGGATTTTTTAAAAAGATAAAGAACTTATTAAGGAATGAAGATTATGAGGAGGTAAGCTGTTATGGATAAAGTATTTATTGTTCCAGAACCTAAAAGATTTGTTTTTAATGGCAATTGGTTTTCATTTGATGGTTTTAATAACTTACCTGAATTTTTTAGAAAAGAGTTTAACATACCTCAAGGTAGTTGGGTTATTAAGAAGATAGATAGAGAAGGTACTGGTGTAAAAATAAAAGAAAGAGAGGTAGAGATTTGGGGGGAGGAGAAAGTCTCCTATGCTACAATTATACAGATTGTGATGCAGACAAAAAAGCGCCTTCCAGAAGTAGAGATAGAAGAGGAGTTTCATTTTCCATTTAGAGGGTATCATTTGGATATTGCTAGAGGTGGAGTGCCCAATTTAGATACTTTTAAAAAGATTTTAAGATGGTTGTTTTTACTGAAATACAACTATTTTGGCATTTATTTCGAAGACCTTTTTCCATGGCAGAAATACCCTCAGATTGGAAAATTAAGAGGTAGATTGTCAAGAGAAGAATTGGAAGAAATAATATCTTATGGGGAGAATTTAGGCATAGAAGTTTTTCCTTCTCTTGAGCTTTGCGGCCATATGGAAAATATATTATCTCTTCCCGAATTTACAAGGTTTAGTGAATGGCACAGACCCCAGGAAGGTACCATTAACGTTTTTGATGAAGAGGCGAGGGAGTTTACATATGACCTTTTAAGAGAAGTTGTAGAATTTTTCCCATCAGAGCACATTCACATTGGAGGAGATGAGACATGGGCTTTAGGTAGGGGTAAAAGTCTTGACAAAACAAATACTTTCAAGGGGCCAGAGCTTTTTGAACTTCATCACAGAAATTTAATAAATATAGTAAGGGATAAAGGCAAAACCCCTATAGTTTGGGGAGATATGCTGACAGGGATGTATCTAAGACCTGATGAAAGAGAAAAGTGGAAAGTAGTGCTTGAAAGTGAAATATGGGATGATGTAATTATTGCTAACTGGGATTATACAAACCTTTCTGAGAAGCACTTCCGTGAAAAAATAAATCTTTTTGGGAAAAGGAAGGAAAAGCAAATAGTATGTCCCGGTTTTTCTAACTGGGGAAGATTTTATCCAAGTTTTGACATAGCCATAACTAATATAACTAACTTTTTGAAACCTGCGAAAGAAGAAGGGGTAAAAGGTTTTTTAGTAACCTCATGGGGAGACGATGGAGCAGAAGCACTTTACAGCTTTTTAGATCCTTTGATACTTGCAAATATGGAAATTGCAGAAGGGAATGGAAATTGGGAGGAAAAGTGGATTGCACTTTCTGGAGAAAGGCATGAAGTGCTAGAGGTAAGAAAATTATTTGGAAATGACCTCTTTTCAATGACAATTAAGCATGTATTTTTAGGAACACCTACCTTTAGATATTATTCAGAGATTTTGAAAGATAATGTGCACAGGAGAGAAAAAAGTACAGGAGATTTGTGGCTGGACTATTACATGGGATTCATAAAAAACCTTAAAGATACTGAAGCTCTTTTGAAGGAATATGAAAAAATGTTAGAAAAAGTTTACAATGTAACGCTACCAGAGGATTTAGAAATGATAAGGGATATGTTAAGAATTGGAATAAAAAGGCTAAGAGGCGAAGTCAATTTTTCTGATTTTGTTGAATTTGGAAATAGATATGCAAGGCTGTGGCTTTCTGAGAGGAAAAAAGAGAATTTAGAAGTTGTAATTGTAAAAATTTATGGGGCTGCTGGAAGAGCTGACTTGAGGATTTTCTAAAAATTTTTCACAAATTAGAAGGAATTTTTGAGTATGTGTCGAATATAATAAAAAAGATGTTAATTAAAATAATAAATAAACCTTTCACATAAAACAAAATTTGTTGAGGGTATATTGTAGTGCATTAGAAGTTACGTTTTTATTGTAACTGCTATTGTTGACATACCAGGCGCTTTTCTTTTGAAGACTTAATTAAAAAATATAATAAAGTCTGTGAGGGAAAGAAAATGACTCAAAAAGATGCAGCATTTCACATTGAAAGGCTTTTAAAATTTGCGCTAAAAAAAGGGCTAATAGAAGAGCTTGATGTAATTCCAAGTCGAAATGCTCTTATGGATTTGTTCAAAATAGAAAAACCTTATGAGGGTGAAGTTCCTGAGGAGGAATTAGACACCCCCTCTCCTATTTTAAATAAATTGCTCGATTATGGAGTAGAGATAGGACTTATTGAAGATACTGTCACCTATAGAGATTTAATGGATGCAAGGATTATGGGGCTTTTAATGCCAAGGGAATCAGAAGTTGTAAGAAAGTTCAATGAAATTGCATCAAAAGATGGGATTGAAAAAGCTACAGAATATTTTTATGAGCTTTCTAAAGCTTCTAATTATATACGTATGGACAGGACTTCACAGAATTTATACTGGCGCACTCCCACTGAATATGGGGCTTTAGAGATTACAATAAATCTTTCAAAGCCGGAAAAAGACCCAAAAGAGATAGAGAAAGCCAAGAAAATTCCCCAATCAGGATATCCAAAGTGCCTTCTGTGTATCGAAAATGTAGGTTTTGCTGGAAATTTAAATCATCCTGCAAGACAAAACTTAAGGATAATACCCGTAAAAGTTGCGGGAGAGCAATGGTATTTCCAGTATTCCCCCTATGTCTACTACAATGAGCACTGCATCCTCCTACACGAAGAGCATATACCTATGAAAATTTCAGAAAAAACTTTTGTGAGGCTTTTTGACTTTATTGACCAATTTCCCCATTATTTCATGGGATCCAATGCAGATTTGCCAATTGTAGGCGGGTCAATTTTAGTCCATGAGCATTTTCAAGGGGGAAGGCATACCTTTCCAATGGAGGAAGCGCCTATAGAGGAATATTTTATACATCCTAAATATAAAGAAGTGAAAGCAGGGATATTAAAATGGCCCATGTCAGTTATTCGCCTATCAAGTAAAGATAGAGAAAAACTGACAAAGCTCTCTTCCCATATATTGAATGTGTGGAAGGGCTACAGTGATGAATCTGTAGATGTATTGGCATACTCAGAAAAGGATGGGAAGATTGTCCCTCACAATACAATCACGCCAATTGCCAGATTCAATAAAGAAGGAGAATATGAAATTGACTTGGTCCTAAGAAATAACAGGACAACTGATAAATACCCTTACGGAATTTTTCACCCTCATGAGGAACTTCATCATATAAAGAAAGAAAATATTGGCCTCATAGAAGTCATGGGGCTGGCAGTTTTACCAGGAAGGTTGAAATTTGAATTGGAGGAAATTAGAAAAATTTTAACTGGGAAAGAGAAGTTTAATAAAGATATGTATGATGAAAATCATCCATTGTACAAACACCTTCATTGGATTGAAGAATTGATTGTCAAATATGGGACTCATTGCACTGAAGAGGAAGCCGAAAATTATATAAAACAGGAAGTTGGAAATAAATTTTTGCAGGTTCTTCTGGATGCAGGAGTTTTTAAGAGAGACGAAAAAGGCAAAAAAGCCTTTGAAAAATTTATGGAAACAGCAGGATTTAAAAAATTATCATGAAAGGAGACGAAAGATGGAAATAGCAGTGGTAGAAGCTTTAGAAAAATTTTATGGCAAGAGTGACAGAGAAATAAGGCTTTTTTACTCGCCAGGAAGAGTGAATCTAATTGGAGAGCACACGGATTATAACGGAGGCTATGTATTTCCATGTGCTCTTGATTTTGGAACTTATGCTGCTATAAGAAAAAGAGATGACAAAAAAGTATTTATGGCTTCATTAAATTTTGATTTAAAGGTAGAGGTGGATTTGGACTCGATTTTCTACGATAAAGAGCATGACTGGGCAAATTATCCTAAAGGGGTTTTAAAGATATTGCAGGAGGAAGGGTATGAATTTTCTGGGTTTGAAATTGTATTTGGGGGTAATATCCCGGTTGGTGCAGGCCTTTCCTCGTCAGCTTCAATAGAAATGGTTACAGCTGTTGCAGTCAATGAAGTTTTCAATTTAAACATTGACAGGATAAATCTTGTAAAGCTTTGTCAGAGGGCAGAAAATACGTTTGTGGGGGTAAACTGCGGTATAATGGACCAATTTGCCGTTGGAATGGGTAAAAAAGGCCATGCAATCCTCTTGAAAAGTGATACTTTGGAATACTCGTATGTGCCCTTAAATCTTGAAGGCTACAAAATTTTGATTACAAATACAAATAAAAAAAGAGGACTTTTAGACTCAAAATACAATGAAAGAAGAAGTGAATGTGAGAAAGCTCTTACTTATCTCAAGAAAGCTTTGCCTGTAAAAAATTTATCTGAAGTTACAGTTGAACGGTTTGAAGAGTATAAAGATTTGATACCTGATGAGGTCTTGAGAAAAAGGGCAAGGCATGTCATAACAGAGAATAAAAGAGTTTTAGATGCAGTAAAAGCCTTAAATGATAATGATATAGTCAAATTTGGTAAATTGATGATAGAGTCGCATAATTCGTTAAGAAATGACTTTGAAGTTACAGGGAAAGAACTGGACACACTGGTAGAAGAAGCGCTAAAATTAAAGGGAGTAGTGGGCTCTCGAATGACTGGAGCAGGATTTGGAGGGTGCACAGTAAGCATTGTAAAAGAAGACGCAGTGGAAGAATTCATAGAGGTAGTGACACGCAATTACACGCAGAAAATAGGATATGCTCCAACAGTCTATGTCACAGGAGTAGGTGAGGGAGCAGGAGAAGTTGAATATTTGAGGAGGTAATGAAATGGCGATTCTGGTTTGTGGTGGAGCAGGTTATATTGGAAGTCATGCAGTTTATGCTTTATTAAAAAGGAATGAGGAAGTAGTTGTGGTAGACAACCTCGCCACAGGGCACAGTGAATCTGTTTTAGGAGGAAAATTATACATAGGAGATTTAAGGGATGAAGATTTTTTAGACAAAGTTTTTTCAGAAAATGATATTGAGGCTGTAATGCACTTTGCAGCTTCTTCACTTGTTGGAGAAAGCGTTGAAAATCCCTTTAAGTACTATGAGAACAATGTATGCGGGACTTTATCTCTTCTAAAGGCTATGAAAAAACATGGTGTCAAAAAAATTGTATTTTCTTCAACTGCAGCAGTGTACGGTGAACCTGAGAGAATTCCAATAGAGGAAGAGGACAGGACCGAACCTACGAATCCTTATGGGGAGACAAAGCTCGCTATTGAAAAGATGTTAAAATGGGCGGATGCCGCTTATGGGATTAAGTACGTGGCGCTTCGTTATTTTAATGTCGCGGGAGCTCTTGAAACAGGTGAAATTGGAGAAGACCATTCTCCTGAGACACACCTTATTCCCATTATACTCCAGGTAGCTTTGGGGAAAAGAGATAAAGTAATGATTTATGGAGATGACTACCCTACAAAAGACGGCACACCTATAAGAGATTATATACATGTCATGGACTTAGTAGATGCACACATTTTGGCTTTGGAGAAGTTAAGAAAAGAAAATAAAAGCGAAGTTTACAATCTAGGTAATGGGGAAGGCTTTACTGTAAAAGAAGTCATAGAGGTTGCGAGGAAAGTGACAGGACATCCTATTCCAGCAGAAGTTACAGGAAGGCGCCCAGGAGACCCTGCAGTTTTAGTTGCATCTTCCGAAAAAGCGATGAAAGATCTGGGGTGGAGGCCTAAATATGCTTCTTTAGAAGAGATAATTAAAAGTGCCTGGATGTGGCATAAAAACCATCCAAATGGCTTTAAAAGGGATTGAAGGAAGGGATGGAAATGGAAAATTTAATACCAGTAAGTTACAAGCTACTAAAAGGAATGAATGAGTCTGTCATATTAAATATTATACGAAAAATGGGGCCGATTTCCCGAGCAGATATTGCAAAGGAGACTAATTTAACTCCTCCAACTGTTACAAATATTGTAAATAAACTTCTGGCAGATAATGTGGTGATAGAGTACAAGGTTGGGGAATCCAGTGGAGGGAGGCCTCCAATACTTATTAAATTAAACCCGGATTTCATGAATATTATTGTAATTCACATAAGCACTTACACTTTGCACCAGTATACTCTTGATGCAGAGCTTAACACAAAGAAGAGCGAAAAACACTCAATAAAAGGGCTAAAAAAAGAAGAAGTCTTAGATTTACTATTGTCTACATTAGAGAAAGCGATAAAAGAGGCGCCTCAAAATGTTTCAGGGATAGGGATTGTGGTAAGAGGTCCTGTAAAGATGAAAGAAGGTATATCAGTTTTTGCGCCCAATATAGGTTGGAGAAATATGCCATTAAAGTCAATTGTAGAAGAGAAATTTGGAATACCTACCTATATTGTAAATGACGTGAGAGCAATGGCTTTAGGGGAATTTCATATGGGGAAGGCAAAAGATGTGGTGAACATGATATTTTTAAAAGTCGGTTACGGAATAGGTTCTGCAATTCTCATAAACGGCAGGATATACACTGGCGCCAGTGACAGTGCAGGTGAAATAGGGCATACGACAATTGACGTAGCAGGACCTCAGTGCAGCTGCGGCAATTATGGCTGCTTTGAAGCTTTGGCGTCTGAAAAGGCGTTGGTCAATTTTGTTGTAAAAGCGATCAAAGAAGGAACGGATTCTATTGTGTACCAAATGGCAGAGGGAATGCTGGATAGTGTTACTCCTGAAATGATATATGAAGCTGCCAAATTAAACGATGACTTGGCTGTATCTACATTGAGGATAATAGGGAGATACTTAGGCATAGGCATAGCAAATATAATAAATACATTTAACCCTGAATTAATACTTATAGGAGGTGGAATTGTACAGGGACGCGAGTTCTTTGAAGACATAATGAGAGAAACAGCCAAAAAGAGGGCTTTTGAAAGTGCTTTTAATGCGTGTTCTATAGCTTTTTCTGAGCTTGGGCCCAACGCTACGCTAATAGGAGCTGCTAATCTTGTGATGGACGAAGTACTATGAAAGCACTGTAACAGGAAGGAGGAGGAATATGTCAGTAAAAATTGAAAAAATAAACTTTTCTGGATGGGAGAACAGCATAAGACTTTCAAATGGCATTATTGATGTTGTGGCGACTACAGATATAGGGCCCAGAATCGTGAGATTTGGATTTGAGGAAGATGCAAACGAGTTTAATCTGGATCCCAAAACTCTCGGATTAAAAGGAGGGGATGAATTCAGGTTTTACGGCGGCCACAGGCTATGGCACAGTCCTGAAGACAGAAAGAGGACTTATATACCAGATAATGACCCTGTTGATTGGCATGAAATAGAAAACGGGATAAGGCTTATTCAGAAGCCTGAAAAATGGGTAAACACACAGAAGGAAATTGACATAGTTTTAAATCCGAATGAGAACAAAGTAAGGCTTGTACACAGGATAACTAATCTTGGAGCATGGCCTATTGAGCTTTCAGCATGGACAATAACAGTACTTGCACCTGAGGGCATCGAAATAATTCCTCAACCAAATAAAGACACAGATTTACTTCCAAATAGGCAAATTGTACTTTGGCCTTATTCTAAAATGAATGATAAAAGGGTGTATTGGGGAGAAAAATATATTGCACTGAAACAAGATCCTAATAACAGAAAACCTTTTAAGTTAGGAATTAATAACCAAGAAGGTTGGGCTGCTTACGTAAGAGGGGGACACCTTTTCATAAAAAGATATTATCCGAAGGAGAATGCAACATATCCTGACTTTGGTGTGTCTTTTGAAACATACACAAACGACTGGATGCTTGAAATAGAGACATTAAGTCCTTTAACAAAACTACAGCCCGGTGAAACAGTTGAACACATTGAAGAATGGGAGCTTTACGATGGAGTATATGTAAAGGAAATAGATGAGAACATATTTGATGATATTGCGAAGAAGTATTGCAGAAGATAGGAATGTGTAAAACAAAATATTACAAAATAAACAAATAAGAAGAGGGAACAGCTCTTGTAGAATCTGTTCCCTCTTTTTCAATCAATGGGCAGAGTGGTCTTGACGCGAAAACCTCGGGTAATAATGGCTAAATAAATGAAACCTAATATGAGCCATGCAAATCCTAATTCTTTGGCAAGCTTATCTAATCCCCACCATACGGCAGCAGTAATAATAAAGCCAATAGCTGGCATAATTACGGCTAATGGTCTCTTTTCTTTTGCTAAAAAGATGTATCCTAAAGAGAGATGCATTGCGATGAAAGAAGTAAGAGCACCAAAGTTTACTAATGAAGTGATATCTTTTAAGGTCAAGAGATAGATTAAAGGCCCGGTTATAAGGGCGACAAATATTGTAGCTACATATGGAGTTTTATACTGGGGGTGAATGCGCGCAAAAATTTTTGGAAGATGGCCTTGACGCCCCATGGAGAAAAGGACTCTTGATATACCTGCTTGAGCAGCCATAGTATCTCCTATTCCCCAGGCTAGCACGGTACCCAACACGGCAAGCATCTGAAGCCAGTTTCCGCCTACCTCTTTTGTGATTTCAAAGAAGGCCACGTCTGGATCTGCAAATTTATACCCTGGGTGTACCACCGCGCCTAAATAGGTCTGCAACACAAACATTAATGCGACTAAAGGAATTACTATTCGAACGGCTCGAGATACGTTTTTTCTGGCTTCTACTGTTTCTTCTGCGAGGGTGGTCATGATGTCAAATCCTAAGAAGCTTAAAACGGCAATAGAAGTTCCTGCTAAGACTGCGTGAAGGCTGAAGTCACTAGGATTGTAAAATGGAGCTAAATTAAAACTTAAGCCAGGTGTAGAAGCGATTTTGTATATTGCTACTGCAATGAATACTATGAGGACAAAAAGTTCAAAAACAAATAGTATCCATGCGGCGCGGGAAGTAAGCTGAATACCCAAAACGTTCATAAAAGTGGCTAGCACTATAAAGAGCAAAGCCCACCATATCATGCTTATAGAAGTCAAAGCTTCTAGCCAAAGGGCTGAAACCATTATGACAAGTGCTGGAACTAAGATGTAATCTAGAAGAATTGACCATCCTGCTAGAAAACCTGCGTGGAATCCGACAGATTCGCGCACATAAGCATAAACAGAACCTGCTTCTGGGTACCTTAAGGCAAATTGAGCATATCCCCAAGCAGTGAAGTACATGGCTATAGCAGCAAGTGTATACGCCAATGGCACATGCCCGTGACTGACAACTGCTATTACACCGTAAATCCCCATGGGCGCAATAGGCACCATAGTCATAATTGCAAATGCTACTAGGTCCCATGTACCCAGTACTCGCTTTAATTCTTCTTTGTTTCTCTCTTCAACCATTTTCTTTCCCCTCCCTCGTGTTTTCAGGTTTATTTCATGCTTAGTTAAAGGAGAGTATAATATCTCAAAAGGCAATTTTCAAGTTTAAAACTTTGAATTATTAAAATTTTTTAGTCAGGCTATGTATGGTGGGGAGAATTATTATAAGAGAGTTTTTGACAAAAGTGTATCACATTCTATCAATTTATGTACAATTTTGAGCAAAAATATCGAGAAAAAATATAAAGCAGCAAGAAGGAGTTTTAAATTTTTCGGCGAAATATTATACTTAAAGGGATATTACTTTAAAGTTTAAAATTCTAAAGGGGGATTTTAGAAAAAATTTTGTGGGGGTTGTCAGCTTACTCTTAAAAAATTAGATAAAAATGGGGGGGAACCTTATGGTAGAGAGTTCAGGTGCAAAGGGTGTCTTGAGGAAAAAGCTGCCCGAGCATGCCATGGAACTTGCGCAGGAGGAAAAATACCGCCTCAAGAGAGAGCTTGGCTGGTTTGAGCTGATGCTCTTCGTTTTGGGAGCTACAATTGGGGCGGGAATTTTTGTACTGCCAGGTGTTGCTGCTGCTAAATTTGCAGGACCTGCTATAATGATTTCTTACGCTTTGGGTGGAATAGTGACTATTGCAGTGGCTCTGGCGTATACAGAGTTTGCTTCCATGGTGCCAGTGGCAGGAAGTGCTTACACTTATTCTTATGTTGCACTAGGGGAAATATTTGCCTGGATTGTCGGATGGGACTTGATATTTGAGTTTACTATGATTGCGTCTACGGTTGCAGTTGGATGGGGAGGATATTTTAATTCTTTCTTGGAGACGGTTTTTGGGATTACTTTACCTCAGGCGATTTCCCACGACATAACTCACGGTGGGATAGTGAACTTACCGGCAATTTTAGGACTTTTGATTGTTGCATGGATTGCTCTCACAGGAATTAGGGCTTCTGGTATAGCAAATGCCTTATTTACTACGGCAAAGGTATTTGCTATCTTGTTTGTGCTAACTGTTGGAGTATTCCACATCAAATTGGAGAACTGGACTACTCCGTTTGCTCCTTATGGTCTTGCAGGTATTATGACTGGAGCGGCACTGACCTTCTTTGCATATACTGGATTTGACGGAATAACATCTCTTCTTGAAGAGGTAAAAAGACCTGAGAGGGACATACCTATAGCTTTGATAGGTGGAATAAGCCTGTGCGCTCTCTTCTATGTGGCAATGTCTGCCGTTATCACTGGAATGGTACACTGGACAAAACTCGATGTTCCAAACCCGGCTGCATTTGTGCTAATGCAGGTAGGGATTCCATGGGGCGGAGCGCTCATATCAATAAGCGTGCTATTTGGACTCATCGCTACCATGCTGGGCAACTCTTTGAGTGCTAGCCGCATACTCTTTGCTATGGGGCGCGATGGATTGCTGCCTGAATGGTTTGCTTTTGTGCATCCTACTCGCAGAGTTCCAAGAAATGCTGCTTATGTGATTTATACAGCTGCCATAATATTTGCAGGTTTTCTCTCAATAAGCGAACTGGCAGAGCTTGCTAATATAGGGGGCCTCACTGCCTTTACACTAGTTACCATAAGCGTAATGGTGATGAGGTATACAGATCCAGAGAGGAAGAGGATATTCAAGGTTCCAGCTATATGGGTGATTGGACCTATTGGAATAATCGGTTCTCTTGCGTTAATTGCAAGCCTTCCTGTTGTGACGTTTATAAGATTCACTGTGTGGCTTATAATAGGCCTTATCATCTACTTTAGCTATGGATACAAGCATTCCAAGGAAGGTACAGGATACTATATTGGGAAAGAGAATCAAAAGTAAAAGCAAAGGGAAGCCCAACAAAGCGGGCTTCCCTTTTTAGTATATAAATGCCATTTTTTCTTTTTCAAATCTTTTCGCTACAAGAAAAGAGAAAAGAAAGAGCAGAAGGAAAAGTAAGAAGATCAGCAAAATGCTTTCTGACCTTTTGAAGCTTATGTAAAGCCCAAATAAAAGGCCAAAGAAAAGCGTATAGCTTATTGTAAAAGCCATTGATGTACCTGCCACAGAAAGTCCAACAGCGCACAGAAAAAGGGTGAGGGAAATTATTATAAAAAAACCTAAAAACAGTGGTGCCCAAGGTAGAGGAACTAATCCCCATGTAGGATTTAACTTGTATCCTGTTAGAAAGCTTATTAGTATTGCAATATAAGATATACTTCCAAGGAGCAAAGATGCAAAGCTTTTTCCTATCCACACCTCGTGAGGAGATACGCCAAAAGATAGCATAAGCCTAATCCAGCCGGATTGTCTTTCCCTTAAAGCTGCCCCTTCCCAGAAAAGAGTCGCCAGATAGAGAGCCATACCAGAAGAGAGCATTTTCCACAGAGTTTCAAAGTCAGGGTATATTTTTTCTCCCTTTGCTCCTGCATAAAACCCAATGAGTATCAGGAGAAAAACCTGAAAGATAGAAGAAAATCTTCTTATTTCAGAAGAGAGGGTGGTTGAAAAGACAAATTTTAATGCATCAGCCCTTATTTTCACCTCATACACTCCCTCATATTTAGTCTTCAGGCGCATACTGACTGTACAGACTTTTTAATTTTTCTAGCGATGAGTAGTCTTGTTTTGCGATAGATTTTTTAATCTTCCCTTCATGAAGTATGTATATTCTATCGGCTATATCATATACAGGTTCTGGAGTTTTAGAAGTAATTATAAAAGAGGTGTGAGGGAAGTTTTTTATTATATTTTCCAAATCGAAATTTAAGCTATTTGCCCATGGGTCATCTAGGATTATAAGTTTGGCTTTTTCAGTCAAGGCGAAAAAGAGATTAAGTTTTGCCCTTTCTTCTTCACTTAGTTTTCCTACAGTGGTATTTTTCATATTTGAAATATCCAGTGCGGCAAATATGTGTTGAGAATTTTCTTCACCCCAGAGTTGTTTTTTAAAATTTATTACCTGTTTGACTCTCCAGTGGAGGGGAAAAGAGTTTTTTTCATAATAAACGCTTGCTTGACCCAAAAGAGAAGAAGAATTAGTGTAAGGGTCAGTTCCTAAAACAGACACAGAGCCTGCATCCGGTTTTAAGATTCCCAGAATTATTTCTACAAGAGCTGTTTTTCCAGATTTTTTTGGTCCAAGTATACATACTTTTTCTCCTTCTTTTACTTCAAAATTTATATCCTCCAGTGTTAGCCTTCTTCCAAGCTTTTTAGTAACATTTTCTAGTTTTACTATTTCTTCTGCTATCATCTTCTTTCTCTCCTCAGAATCTTATGCCGTAGGATTCCAGTATCCAGTTGGGGAGGCTAAAACGAGCTGTTTTTAGTGGGTCAACCACCTGTGATATTTGTGCATTTCCTGTTATGCTAAAGAGAGTGGCTATTCCTTCGGTAGAAAGGTCTGTGTGCTTTTTAAAAAGTTCTGCCATATCGTGTACGGCTATTTCCACTGCTTTGTCTAAAGATTCGGCTGAAGCTATAGTAGCTGTTACTTCAGCAGTTTTCACAACAGGATTTTTGAGATTCAATCCCTTTATGACTTCCACTTCTAAAAGCACTTTTCCAGCAACTTCTACGCCTGAAACGCCTACTTCTCCATCTCCCATTAAAGCGTGTAAGTCCCCTAGAGCAAGCAAAGCTCCTTCTACAAATACAGGAAAGTAGACTTCTGCTCCTTCTGCTATTAAAGTGGTGTCCATGTTTCCACCGTGGGACCCTGGCGTTCCGCAGTTAATGCTTCCTTCCTTTGGGGCAACTCCTATTACTCCTATCATTGGCTTTACAGGAAGAGCTAGTTTTTCATTAAATATTACCTTTCCATCCTTTATATCTACTACTTTGGAATACAGGCCTTCCATTAAATTTCCCAATACGCCTAGACCTTTTCCTGTTGCCAGAACGCCTTTTTCTGCTACTTCAATTTTCTTGATTTTAACTTTAAGTACATCTCCTTCTTTTGCGCCTTCCACAAAAATTGGACCTGTGGCGGGGTTTACTCTGTTCCAGTCCATCTCATCGAGTTTGTCCTCATTAGATTGAATTTGATTGGAGAAGCAGTCCATTGTTTCAACTTCTAATTCATCTCCGCTCTTCACGGAAATGGCAGGCTTATTTTCCTTAGAAAAGGCAAATATGTGATGGTCTGCCGAAAGGCTGTACTTCATTTAAATCCCCCCTCAACAATTGTATTAACAATATTATACCCTGTAAAATAAAATTTTTCTACATTGTGCTTTTCCTTTTGACTTTAAGCTTTTAATTTTTGAAAGTTAGTTATATAATAAAGGTAAAGTTAAATTAAACTGCGGAGGGATGAAAATATGAAATTCTTTCTTGACACTGCAAATATAGAGGAGATAAAAGAGGCTTATTCTCTAGGAGTGATATCTGGGGTTACTACAAATCCGTCGCTTGTTGCCAAAGAGGGAAGGGATTTTAAAGAAGTAATAAGGGAGATAGCAGAGATTGTGGACGGGCCCATAAGCGCAGAGGTTATAAGCGATGACCATGAAGGGATGGTGAAAGAAGCAAGAGAGCTTGCAAAGATACATAAAAACATAGTCATAAAAATACCCATGACGGCAGAGGGCCTGAAAGCTGTTAACATCCTTTCTAAAGAAGGAATTAAGACAAATGTGACATTGATTTTTTCAGCAAATCAGGCGCTTCTCGCAGCTCGCGCTGGTGCTACCTATGTGAGTCCATTTGTAGGGAGACTGGACGACATAAATACGGATGGGATGCAGATAATTGAGGATATAGTAACTATATTCACAAACTATGATATACAGGCAGAAATAATAACTGCCAGCGTGAGACATCCTATACACGTTTTAGAGGCAGCAAAACTGGGAGCCCATATTGCTACAGTTCCTTACAAAGTGCTCATGCAGATGATTAAGCATCCTCTCACAGATATAGGAATTGAAAGATTCAAAGAGGACTGGAAAAAAGCAGGATTGAAGATATGAATAAAAGGGCAGGGGAAAATCTCCCTGCCTTTTTAGTTATTTATAAGGCGGTGAGAGAATATAGTTTATTATGAGGTGATATGATGTGAAAAAGGCCTTTACCTGGTTTTTATACCTTTTGATTTTTTTGTTTTTAGCCTACTGGCCTTTTTATATGAATTCTCAAAAAAAGGCGGAATTAGAAGAGAGAAAGATAGAAGAAAGTTTCAAAGGCATAATAACCTTTTGGGATTTTCCTCACCCTTTTGATGAGGATACATCAGGATTTGAATTTATAAAAAAGAAGATACAGGCTTTCCAGAATAAATATCCTGGTGTTGTGATAGATTTTGAGCCTATTTCAGAGGGGGATGGAATAGAAAGGTTAAAAGAGGCCTTTTCAAAAGGAGTTCTTCCGGATGTATTTCCAGTTAATCTGGAGCTTGTGCGGTTATACAAGGATTTTTTACAACCTATTACAAATTTTGTATCAAAAGAAGAGAAAAGTGAATACAATGAAGAGGTATTAAAAGCCCTGTCTTTAAAAGAAGACATATACGGACTGCCTTTGGGTATGTACACAAATGTGATTTTTATAAACAGAGAAATATTTGAAGATAAGGAGATAAGCCTGCCTGAAAAAGGATATTGGAATTATGAAGAATTTTTAAATGGTATGATAAAGGTCACAGAAAAGGATGATAAAAAACCTGTATTTGGATTGGGTATACCGCTTTTTAATGGCAGTTACAGCCTTTGGGGCTTTTTGATGCTAGACGGAGGAAAAGTTTATGACAAGGGCAAATACGCTTTTTTTGGACCACAGGCGATTTCCTCACTTCAAAAAGTGCTTGACATGGCTGGAAGATACAGTGTGATAAATCCAGTTTCACTGGAAGGAGATAGAAAAAAACTGTGGGATGAGTTTACTCTATATAAAAATACAGCTGCATTAGTGGAAGAAAGTTATAAAATTGCTGAGCTTAGCAATCTGTTTAAAAAGGGCAAATTATTTGAGTTTGATGTGGCTTTTTATCCTACGGGAGAAAGTGGCATACCTCTGACAATTTCTCCAAAAGTGTACGGGTATGGCATAAAAAAAGACAAAGATTTAAAGAAGTTAGAGATGGAATATAGGCTTATAAAATTTATTGTACAAGATCAAGAAGGAGTATTAAAATTAGGGTATGTACCTACAAAAAAGGGAATAGAGATTGGCGAGGAGAAGATGAAAAAAATTGAAGAGGCGGTGAAATACACAGAACTGCCTCCCCTATGGGATAAGTGGGAGAAGGTCAATAACCTCGTTATTGAAAGAGTAAAGGAAGGGATTAAGGAAGGAAAGAGCGCTTATGAGGTCATTGAGGGGATAAAAAAAGAAGTAGGCGAGTGAGCTATTTTCTCACTGCTTCATAATAAGTGAGTGTATCTTTCAGTATTTCCTGGGCTATTGGAGCAGCTACTTCTCCTCCCATATGTCCACCTTGCGTCGGATTTTTTACAATGACAAGAACCGCTATTTTTGGATTTTCCACAGGAGCAAAGCCTGCAAAAGAAGCAGTGTATTTCCCTTTCTGGTAATTTTCTGTAGTGCCAGTTTTGCCGCCAACCCTGTAACCGGGAACCTGAGCCAATTGTCCTGTTCCTTCTGTCACTGTTTTTTCTAATATGTACCTTAGGGTGTCAGAAGTCTCTTTGGATATTACCTGCCTCACTACTTGGGGTTTAAATTCTTTTACAATTTTGCCTTCACTTTTAATGTATTTTACAATATGTGGGTACATGAGGTCTCCGCCGTTTATAACTGCTGAGAAGGCTGTAATCATCTGAATGGGGGTTACTGCAATTCCCTGTCCAAAGGACATGGTGGCAAAGTCAACAGGATACACCTTATCCTTAGGCAAAATCATTCCGCTTGCCTCGCCAGGAAGTTCAATGCCTGTAGGGGCGCCAAAGCCAAAGGCCTGTATGTATTTATAAAAAGTGTCTAACCCTAACCTTTCGGCGACTTGTATAAAAACTGTATCGCTGGACTTTTCTATGGCCTGAGAAAAAGTGATGTTTCCAAGGACTGTCCAGCTTCTAATTTTTTTGCCGGACACTTCATAATACCCTGGGTCAAAGAATTGCTCTTCAGGGGTTACCACGGCGGAGTCCAGCGCCGCTGCTGCTGTTATTACTTTAAACACAGAACCAGGTTCGTAAATACTGGATACAGCTGGATTTGCCCAGTATTCCTGTGAAGGGACTTTTTGCGGGTCATTTGGGTCAAAGTCCGGAAGATTTGCCATTGCCAGGATTTCTCCTGTCTTTGGATTCATGACAATTGCAGTTATTCCATCTTCTGGTTTGTACTTCTCATAAGCTTTTTTAATAGCTCTCTCTGTATAAGCCTGAATGACGGAATCAACAGTCAAAACTACGTCTTCGCCTTCTTTTGGCTTGTAGTATTTGCTGGGTATTCCTACTTTGTGTCCTTCCCTGTCTACTAAAGATATCTCTCTTCCCGGAACTCCGCTTAAATACCTGTCAAGGGAGTATTCAAGGCCATATAGACCGTATCCATCTACTCCAGTAAACCCCAGGACCTGCGAAAGCATTGATCCATTTGGATAGTTTCTCATAGAAGTATCCTCTACATATATTCCAGGGATGTTGAGCTTTTTTATGGATAGAGCTTTTTCCATTGGAACAAATCTTTCAAGCACTGTCCATTCCAAATCTTTTTTAGATAAAACCTTGAAGAGGGCTTCTTTGCTGATAGATAAATATTTTGACAGTTCTTCTGAAGCCTTCTCGGGGTCTTTTATGTATTTTGGAGAGGCGTAAACATCCGCAGCAGGCACATTGCAGGCGAGTATATTGCCGTTTACATCGTAGATATTTCCTCTCTGGGGCCTTATTATTATGTCTGCTGTTGTCTGCCTTTCTACGGCAAGGGAGAGCTTTTCAGCGTTTACAACCTGTATCCACACAAGCCTTCCTATAAGTATGGAAAAAAGGATTAGAAAAAATACAAAAAGAAAAAAAGTGCGAAGTTTAAGGCTCTTTGTCACGACTTTCTACTCCTTTTATATTTGTTTTCAAGATAATTATATCACACAAAGGACGGGTTGGGATAGTCTGTATTTGACTAACTGGTAAAAGTATGGTACAATTTAATCAACAACTTAATCGTTATCGCTGAACCCGAAAAGGGGCGGGGGACCCACACTTTTGGGGCGAATCTCTTCCTACGGGAAGAGTAGGGTTACTCCTTCGACCCGAGCCCGTCAGCTAACCTCGCAAGCGTGGGAAGGAGAAATATCCGGGACCGCTGGATATTTCGGCGGCCTTTTTATACCCCCGTCCTTACCATAAATTTACATTTGAAGGGGGTATATTTTATTATGAAAAAAACTGCTATCCTTTTGGCACTTCTTTTATCACTTTTGCTCGTTTTAGGGGGATGTACATCTTCTAAGAAAGTAACTTCAGAAAAAGATGGAGGAACCATTGTAATAGCTTTAAATAAGGGCAGCATTGTGACATTGGATCCGGCTGATTACAGAGATAGAGAGACTGAGACAGTTTTGAGAAACATATTTGATGGGCTTGTGACGCGGACATACGATGGAAAAGTAGTCCCTGAAATAGCAGAGTCTTGGGAGATTATATCGCCTACAGAATGGGAATTTAAGATAAGGAAAGGCGTAACTTTTCAAAATGGAGACCCTCTTACAGCCGATGATGTCGTATTTACATTTAATAGAATAATAAAAGAGGGAGGACTTGAAGGGAAAACTTCTCCAAGAAAAGGCTTAATGGGACCCGTGGAGGATGTTCAAAAAATTGATGATTACACTGTTAGATTTATCTTAAAAGAGCCTTTCCCAGTTTTACTTCAGGCTTTAGTCCATCAGCAGATAATACCTAAAAAATATTATGAAGAAGTAGGGTACGAGGAATTTTTAAAGCATCCTATAGGAGCAGGACCTTTTAAATATGTATCTGGGAAATTGGATGAGCAGATAGTTTTAGAAAGGTATGATGGATATTACGGTGGTTCTCCAGACATTCCCCCTGTTGGTCCTCCAAGTCTAAAAAGAGTTGTATTTAGAATGATACCTGAGCCCTCTACTGCAATAGCTGCTTTGGAAAAAGGAGAAGTAAATATAGTTCAGTACATTCCACCTGATATGATAGAAAGGCTTAAGAAAAATCCAAACATACAGGTAAAGGAGAACGATGGAACAAGAGTCTACATCCTTGAGATAAACAATAAAATGCCACCTTTTGACAATAAAAAGGTAAGGCAGGCTTTAAATTACGCAATAGACATGGATTCTATTGTAAAAGAAATTTACAAAGGCTATGGGGTGAGACTTGCAGGGCCAATGCTTCCCTATGCCTTTGCTGCGAACACAGATTTAAAGCCCTATGAGTACAATCCTGACAAGGCAAAAGAGCTTTTAAAAGAGGCTGGAGTTCGCGATTTGAAAGTTGTAATAGATACTCAGCCTTTTAGAGAAGAGGAAGCTTTGGCTATAGTTAACATGCTTGAAAAAGTAGGTATAAAAGCTTCTGTAAGAACCTGGGAATGGGGAGTTTTGCAGTCAGAAATACAGAAAGGCACCAGGCAGTTGTACCTTACTGACTGGGGAAATGCATATCTTGACCCATTTGATTTCTTAAATCCAAAGCTCAAGACAGGTGAAAGAGGAAACTATTCTTTCTACAGCAATCCAGAGGTTGATAGGCTCCTAGACGAAGCGGCAAAAGAGACAGACAATGCTAAAAGAAAAGAGCTTTATTACAAGGCTCAGGAGATAATATATGACGATGCTCCATGGGTGTTTGGATATTCTCTGAAAACTGTAGAAGCTGCGACTAAAAATGTAGAAAACTGGCAGCCGAGTATGGACGGTAGAGAAAATATGCACAGAGTGAAGCTTTCTAATGAGTAAAAAGGGGTTAATGACCCTTTTTACTCTAAAGTGGATGGGGGAATTTTTATGAGGGAAGCGAAGGTTTTAAAGAGAGTTTTGTACACAATTCCTATAATGCTAGCAATAGCCATAACAGTATTTGTATTTATGAGATTTACTCCGGGAGACCCCGTTGACATAATGATGGGAAAAGAAAGCATGGTATCACAGCAGGACATAGAGCTTTTAAAAAAGGAGTTTAACCTTGATAAACCTATATACACACAGCTTTACATTTTCCTCACAAATCTTTTAAAGGGAGATTTGGGAAAGTCTATAACAAAAGGAGTTCCTGTAATTGAACTTATCAGAGAGACTCTACCTGCTACAATTGAACTTGCTCTGGCAGCCTTAACTCTTGGGATTTTAATAGGTATCCCCATAGGGATTATATCTGCTGTCAAACAGAATTCCTGGCTTGACAGAACTATGATGGCAATCTCTTTTACAGGAATATCAATGCCTTCTTTCTGGCTGGGATTAATACTTATTCTAATTTTTTCAGCCAAATTAAATTTACTTCCGAGTCAGGGCAGAATAAATTTTCTAATTTATATACCTAAGGTAACTGGTTTTTACACGATTGATTCGCTTCTTGCTGGAGACTGGGAAGCATTTGTGAGCAGTTTGAGGCATCTTTTCTTGCCTGCTCTAACTTTATCAGCTCCTTTAGCAGCTGTTTTGGCAAGAGTTATGAGGTCCAGTATGCTGGAGGTCTTAAGAAATGACTATGTGGTCTTCGCAAGGGCTAAGGGAGTGCCTGAGAAATTAGTAATACTTAAGCATGCTGTAAGAAACGCATTGATTCCAACAGTTACAGTTTTAGGCATGGAAGTAGGAGCACTTTTAGGGGGAAATATGATAGTTGAGAATGTCTTTGGATGGCCTGGAATAGGCAGGCTTGTTGTGACTGCGATATTTGACAGGGATTATCCTCTGGTCCAGGGAGTCGTAATGTTTTACGCCTTCACTTTTGTCATGGCAAATCTTTTGGTAGATATACTCTACACTTATCTGGACCCCAAGATTGAACTGTAGGGGGTGTTTGAATGACTATAAAAAATGGAATAGTGCCTGCAAAGTATTATGAAGTATCTTATAAAAAATCAAATTTAATAACTAACCTTTTAAGCCTTTTAGGGAAGATAAAAAAGCATCCAACTGCTTTAATTGGAATGCTTACAATCATAGCCTATATTTTAATGGCTGTATTCGCACCTTTTATTTCACCTTACAGCGTTAAATACTCAGACCTTTCAGCAAGACTATTGTCCCCTGTGTGGAGTGGAGGAACGTGGGCACATCCTCTGGGAACTGACCAGGTAGGAAGGGATTTGCTGACACAGATTATATACGGTTCTAGAATATCAATACTGGTTGGCTTTTTGACTGTTTTGATTTCTGCCTCTATTGGGACTTTCTTAGGAGCAATCGCAGGATACTACAGAGGAACAGTTGATACGGTGATTTCGCGCTTTGCTGATTTTTTGCTTTCTTTTCCTTTCTTAATATTTGCGGTGGGAGTAATGGCAGTTTTGGGGCCCGGATTCTGGAATTTGATTTTAGCTCTGACATTTAAAAGCTGGGTGGAATTTTTTAGGCTGGTAAGAGGTGAAGTTTTGGAGGAGAAAAATAAAGAATATGTAGAAGCTGCTCAGGCTTTGGGAAGAAGCGATGGTGCGATAATTGTATCAGAAATTCTGCCTAATATATTCCAGTCAATATTTGTCCTTGCCACATTGAGAATGGGATACATGATAATAATGGAAGCATCTTTGAGCTATTTAGGTTTAGGTGTGCCACCGGATATTCCTACATGGGGTTCTTTAATAAACTCTGGAAGGAACCACATATTTGACGCCTACTGGATATCTACTCTTCCAGGCATAGCTTTAGTGATACTTGTACTCAGTATTAACCTTTTTGGAGAAGGATTGAGAGATATATTAGACCCAAGGCTTAAAGTGGAAGGAAGTGAATAAATGCTTGAGATTAGGAACTTGAAAGTGGTTTTTGAGACAGACAGGGGAGTAGTAAAAGCGGTAAATGGGATTGACCTAACACTTGAAAGAGGAAAAATTTTAGGCCTGGTAGGAGAATCGGGCTCAGGAAAAAGCATGACTTTGCTTTCTATTTTAAGGCTTGTCCCTTACCCGGGCAAAATTGTAGAAGGGGAAATTCTCTTTGAAGGAGAGGACCTTCTCAAAAAATCGGCTTCTCAGATGAGGGAAATAAGGGGAAAGGACATAGCCATGATATTTCAAGACCCAATGACCACATTAAATCCGGTGTTTCCTGTAGGAGAGCAGATAAGGGAATCCTTGAGGGTTCACAATATAATAAAGCCTGAAAAAGAAGGTATATTAGGTTTTCTCAGGGAAAGGGACAGAAGAAAAAAAGAGTATGAAAAGGCAGTAGAACTTATGGAAAAAGTCGGGATATCATATCCTGAAAAGAGGTATTTCTCATATCCCCATCAGTTCAGTGGGGGTATGCAGCAAAGAGCTATAATTGCTATTGCTCTTTCATGCAATCCTAAACTACTTCTGGCTGACGAGCCTACAACTGCACTTGATGTGACAATTCAGGCGCAAATTTTGGATTTATTGAGGCAAATAAATGAAGTAAACGGCACCTCCATAATTTTTGTAACTCATGATTTGGCAGTGGCGGCAGAGTTTTGCGATGAAATAGCTGTCATGTACGCTGGGCAAATAGTGGAAAAAGGAGCTGTAGACAAGGTCATCGGAGAACCAAAGCATCCTTATACAAAAGGACTTTTGAAGTCTATACCTAAAATAACACGAAAAAAAGAAAAACTTTACGCCATACCGGGAAATGTCCCAGATTTGGCTTCTCTTTCACCTAAAGGCTGTCCTTTTTATGAGCGGTGTGAAGAAGCAGTGGAAGAATGCAAAGAAGTTGAACTTCCTTTAATTGAGGTTTCAGATGGAGAATTTGTGAGGTGTATAAAGTACCTCTAAAAGATGGGGTGTTAGATATGGAAAATGGCACTTTTATTCAAATAAAAAATCTCAAGAAATATTTCATAGAAGAGCCAGACTTGTTAATGAAGCTTGTAGCTAAGAAAAAGAAAAGGGTTGTGAAAGCTGTTGATGATATAAGCCTTGACATAAACAAGGGGGAGACTCTGGGGCTGGTTGGAGAAAGCGGCTGTGGGAAAACTACACTAGGACGTACAATTGTAAGGCTTTACGAACCTACAGAGGGAAAGATAATATTTGAAGGGGAAGACATAACAGAGGCAAGAGGAGAAAAGTTAAAAGAATACAGGGAAAAAGCTCAGATAATTTTTCAAAACCCTTATTCTTCTTTAAATCCCAGGAAGACAGTAAGGCAGATTTTGTCAGTACCTTTGATTGCCTCTGGCGTAAAAGACCCTCACGAGAGAGAAGAGAGAATTATGTATCTTTTGAATAGAGTTGGTTTAAATTACAGGCAGATGGATTCTTATCCCCATGAATTTTCAGGTGGACAGAGGCAGAGGATAGGCATAGCACGTGCTTTGGCAATGAGCCCTGAATTTATTGTGGCTGACGAGCCAGTTTCAGCCCTTGATGTGTCAATACAGGCGCAAATTATAAACCTTCTAGAGGAATTGAAGGAAGAGTTAAACCTTACTTATCTTTTTATAGCTCATGACCTAAGTGTTGTATATCATGTAAGCGATAGAGTTGCGGTGATGTATCTAGGAAAAATTGTAGAAATGGGAAAAACTGAGGATATTTTCTTCAACCCACTTCACCCCTATACAAAAGCTTTGCTTTCTGCCATTCCCTCTATTGATAAATCAAAAAGAAGGGAAAGAATAATATTAGAAGGCACTGTACCATCTCCTGTGAATCCGCCAAAAGGCTGTAGATTTAGTACCAGATGCTTTATGAAAAAGGGGAAAATGTGCGAAGAGGTAGAACCAGAACTAAAAGAAGTTGAAAAGGGACATTTTGTAGCTTGTCATCTGTATTAATGGATTTGATACTTGTATTTTCTCCAAAGAAATATTATAATAATATTGAAAATTGGAAAAAAGAATATTTAAGGTGATGAAGCCCACCTTAATTGCCGTAAAGGCTGATGGCTTCTACGAAGATTCGTAGAAGCCATCTTTTATTTTGGAAAAATTAACTACAAAACGTCAAGGGGTGGCATTTGGATGAAATTAGAATTCATTCCTTTATATGAAGCTTTTGAAAAATACGAAGACAGATGTCCTATATGTAAGATTATAGAACAGGAAGAAAAAGTTTATTGTGAACGCCTGTTAGAAGATGAAATTTTAAAAGACCCAGAGATGTATATTAAAATAGGTCAAACCAACTTTTGCCGTTACCATTTAGAACTGCTGAATAATTCGTATGACAAATTAGGGTTGGCAATTGCATTGAAAGCAAATATAAGCCATAAATTACAACAAATTGAAGAAATGAGCAAAACATTGAAGAAAAAAAGAAGAAGAAAAATAGAAAAAGAGAAATGTCTTGTTTGTAAGTATTTAAGAGAGAGGGACGCATACCATGTACACATTTTATTAGATATCTTGGAAAGTGATAAAGATTTTGTTGAAAAACATTCTAAAGGTTTCTCTAACTTGTGTTTTCATCATTTAGATGTGCTCATAGGTCTTGCTAAAAATATTGCGCCACAAATTGATAAGATAATAGAGCTAAATAAAAGCACAATTGAGAAAAATATAAACGACCTGGAATGGTTCATAACAAAATTTGATTATAGATTTCATGATGAGCCGTGGTATGACTCTAAAGATTCGATTGAAAGGGCTTTGAAATTGCTCGGAGGTGGCTATTATGATTAAAATTTCTTTTGAAATTACTGATGAGAGCTTTAGTGAAATTAAAGAATTGATTGACAATTTTAAAAAAGACGGTTTTACAGAAGAAGATGCATATAGAGTAATTTTTGAGATGGGAGTAAAAGCATATAAAATAGAACGGGACAATCCTGATGAAAGTGATTTGAGAAGACAACTTATTTCTATGGCGTCTCAATATGCTGCAATGAAGTTTAAAAATTTCCAGTTAATGCGGGATAATCAAACACTTGAGATAAGGTTACAAGGTTATAAAGCTGAAAATGCTCATCTTAAGAGGATGCTGGGTATAAGGGTTGATGAAGGATGAGGTATATATGTCCTGTGTGTTTTAAGATAGCTGAAGTTGGAGAAGAAAAATGCTCAAATTGTGGGTACGATTTTAAAAATATATCAGATGATGATTACAGTGAAAAGCTCATAAAAGCTTTAAATCATCCAGATTATAATGTGGCTTATATGGCTGCGAAGATAATCGGAGAACTTAAAATAAAAAAAGCAGAAGGGGAATTGATAAAGTATTTGCAAAACAGCGTAAAAACAAGAAAGGACCCGTATATTGAGCAGATGGTTGTGTGGGCTCTTGGAGAAATTGGCGGTGAAAAGTCCTACAAATTTCTTTTAAAAAACAGAGATAAATTCTCAATTTTAACAAAAAATATCATTGAAGATTCTCTAAAAAAAATTAAAACAAGAATGGCAAATAAGGAGGGTGAGGCAATTGGAAAATAGGGAAGAAAAAAATAATGAAAATAATAACATTAAAGTCTTGGGATGGGTAGCATTTTTTGGAGGATTAAGCCAGGATATGATTGTACCTATTTTGCCTACTTTTTATACTCAAATTCTTGGATTGAGCAAGGAAATGGTAGGCTTAATAGAGGGAAGTGTTACTACAGTTGTCAGTATCATGAGAATAATATCCGGAATAATTTCAGATAAGATTGGGAAAAGAAAATCGATTGTGTTTATTGGATATTTATTTTCCGCTGTTGGAAGAGTATTACTGCCATTGACGAATGGTGCTGCAATGGCTTTTGGGCTGAGACTGATTGACGGTATTGGAAAAGGTACAAAAGATGCGCCAAGAGACGCACTTATAGCGAAATCTTCTAAAATGAAAAGCATGGGTTTTTCCTTTGGGTTTCAAAGAATGCTTGATACATTAGGGTCTTTTCTTGGACCATTGATTACTGCCGGCTTGATGATACTATTTGCCAATTATATGGATTCTATAAGGTACAGGTTGATATTCTTAATTGCAGGGCTTGTGGCTTTTATCACAATAATACTCATAGGGTTATTTGTGGTGGAGCAAAAAGGAGAGAGAGTGAGTTCATCTTTTAAGCTTGATTTATCTGTTTTTAAAGGAAAATTTCTGACATTTTTCGTTGTGATGCTTGTGTTTACCCTTGGTAATAGCAGCGATGCGTTTTTAATTTTAAGAGCGCGAAGTGTGGGTGTAGAAGAGTCAACAATACCGATAATTATAGCTATGTTTAATCTGTCTTATGCTTTATTGTCAGTACCGAGTGGAGTATTATCCGACAGAATAGGAAGAGTTAATGTAATAAGATTAGGCTGGATTATTTATGCAGTCACATATTTAGGTTTTGCATTAGCGAAATTGCCATGGCATATTTGGGCTTTGTACTTAATATATGGAGTTTATTATTCAACAACTGAAGGTGTTGCAAAGTCTCTTGTTGCACATATAGTGGATGAGAGCAATAGAGGAACTGCCTTTGGATTGTATAATGCATCAATGGGGCTGCTTGCAATTCCTGCAAGTTTTATTGCTGGATATTTATGGGACAATGTATCTCCTGCTGCACCCTTTTACTTTGGAGCAATATGCTCTTTAGTTGCGGTTATTTTAATAACACTATTTAGAATTGAGGAAAATTAAAGGGGATTTCCTTCCCTTGGAGGTGATATTATTATAAGTATACTGTTTAAAGATTATGAAAGGAAAGATAAACTGAATTATGAAAGAAATCAAAATGTTTTTGAAGACCTTCATTTAGATCAAATTATTAATAACCTCGTGAATGAGACAAAGAATGAAGATTTAATCGATTATTTTTATATGCCTCTTAATGATGTGGAAGAAATCAAATACAGGCACGAAGTGTTTATTGAATTAGAAAATAATCAGTTGCTATTTGATGCTATTAAAACATTTGTTGATAAAATGAGCAATGTCAAGAGAGAATTATCATTTTCAGAAAAACTCGAATACCAGTATAACAAAAAAGGTTGGTGGCTGGAAGCTGTAGACAAATATGTGAAAGCAGTTAGTGAATTAGCTCTGTATTTTTTAAATGAAAAATTGTTTTCTAAAGGACTGCAAAACTTTTCAAAATATCTGATAAAATATGCTAACAGTGATTACTTTACTAAACTCAGGGAAATGGTTGAAAGGGTGAAGAAGTCTTTAGAGGAGGTAACTTATTGCCTTAACATCGATGGGTTAAGAGTGATGGTATATAAATGTGAAGAGGAAGAAGAATATGAAAATGATATTATAAAAACTTTTGAGAAATTTAAAACCTCAGATAATAAAGATTACAAATTAATAGTACCAACGATGATAGGAATGGATCATGTAGAAAATGAAATTATAAACGCTGTCGTAAAATTTTATCCTCAACCTTTTGAATTGTTAGATTCTTTCTATGAAGAATATTATCACTTTATGGATCCGGTAGTGGAGAGGTTTTCTGAAGAAATAAGGTTTTACATTATTTATCTTGATTTTACAAAAAAGTTTAAACAATTAGGATTAAGTTTTTGTTATCCTGAAATTACGACAAATAAAGAAGAAGTTTATTTGTACGAAGGATTTGACCTTGCTCTTGCGTATGACAAAGTTACAAAGGGAGAAACTGTTGTTGTAAATGATTTTTGGTTGGAAAATGGTGAAAGATTAGTGGTAGTTACAGGTCCGAATCAGGGAGGTAAGACTACTTTTGCTAGGATGTTTGGACAGGTGCATTACCTTGCAAAGCTTGGAGTTCCAATACCGGGTAAAAAAGCCAAGATCTTTTTGTGCGATAAGATATTTACCCATTTTGAAAGAGAAGAAAAAGTTCAAAATTTAAGAGGGAAATTAGAAGCTGACCTTTTAGAGATAAAACAGATTATTAATATGGCAACACCAATGAGCCTCATAATATTAAACGAAACTTTTTCTTCTGCAACTGTGGCAGATGCGATTTTTTTGGCTAAAAATGTTATTGCAAAAATTCTCGAAATAGACTGTTACGCTCTATACGTAACATTTCTTGATGAACTTACATCTATAGGAGAAAAAGTAGTAAGTATGGTAGCAACGGTTTCTGAACAGGACCCGTCGATAAAAACGTATAAGATTTTGAGAAAACCTGCTGATGGGAAAGCATATGCCATTTTATTGGCAGAGAAATACGGACTTAGTTACGAACAATTAAAAAGGAGGTTGAAAGGTTGAGAGTTTTTCTATTATATGAAGATCAGGATTATAATTTTAAGTCTCATGGAAAATACGATGAAGAGCATAATGAAAATTTAATAAAGGACCTTGGTCTTGACGTGATATTTGAGGCGATGGCAAAAAAAAGATGCTTTTATTTACGATATTGTTAAAAAAGTCCTACTTTCTTACGAAAATGACTTATCTACCATTTTGTATAGACAAGATATTCTCAAAGATTGTATAAATAATAAGCCAATAGTAGAAAGAATTTATAATCTTGCAATTGATGCTATAGAGACGAAGAAAAAGTCCTGGCTTGGTATATTTTCGACAAACGTATTTTCACTTCTTAGCAGTTCTGTCAGTCTATTAAGAATGTTTTTGAAATTTTTGAGAGAGTTGAGAAGTATATCTGATGAGCATTATGAAAAATTTGATTCCATTGGATTTAAAAAATTTTTTTCAGCGATAAAGGAAGAACTTACAGAAGAATTTTTTTCTACTGCAGAAAGGCAATTAAAAGACCTCATGTTTGAAAATGGAGTTTTTATTAGAGCAAGATTAGGGCAAGGGCTTGAGGGCAGTGACTATAAGCTATTAAAACCTAACAAAAAGGTGTTAATTAAAAAAAGGCTTTCAAAACTAACTTTTCTAAAACCTCAATCTTATACTTTCAGCCTCCATCCACGTGATGATGCTGGAATAGAAACTCTAGCAAATATTAGAGGTCGTTCAATAAATCAGGTAGCAAAGATTTTAGCAAATGCTGGAGACCATATTTTGGAATTTTTTGCACAGTTAAGGGCAGAGTTAGCATTTTACATGGGAGCAATGAATTTATACGAAGAACTTTCTAATTTAAATGTACCAGTTCTGTTTTCCTGAACCTTACCACTTAGATAGAAGAGTCCGCAAGTTTATTGGATTGTATGATGTAAGTTTGGCTTTAATTACAGGGAAAAATGTTGTAGGAAACGAATTAAACACCATTGGCAAAGACCTTTTCATAATCACTGGGGCTAATCGAGGTGGGAAAACGACATTTTTGAGGAGTATCGGCCAAGCCCAAATATTGATGCAATCTGGGATATTTGTTCCTGCGATTTATTTCTCTGCTAATATAAACAAAAAAATATTTACCCATTTTTATAGAAAAGAAGATCCGCAATTAGAAAGTGGAAAGCTTGATGAGGAGCTTAAAAGATTTGACAGGATAGTGAGTGATATACGACCAAATTCGCTTTTATTGTTAAATGAAAGTTTTTCATCGACAAATGAAAAAGAAGGTTCTGAAATTGCTAAACAAATAGTGGAAGCGTTGATTGAGAATAATATAGAAGTATTTTATGTTACACACCTGTATGAATTTGCAAAGTATTTTTATGACCAAAATCTTGATAACGTCCATTTCCTCCGCGCCGAAAGAAAAGAGGATGGAAGAAGGACTTTCAAAATTTTAGAAGGGAAACCTCTTCCAACAGGCTATGCCAAAGACCTTTATGAAGGGTTTTTTGGCAATCAAGAGACATTTGTAGAGAAATATGATTTGTCGAGTAGAGTGTAATAATAGTTAAAGGGGGGAGTAAAAATGCCTTCTGATATGGATTCTTGGGCAAGACCTGTAAGAGACTACAAGGATATTCCCGAAATATTCAGATCTTACTACGATAAAAATTTTGGGAAGTCAGTAGGTTTTTTAAATGCTGTACATGCTCCTGCGGATAGTTGGGGAAAAAGAAAAACAAACGAGAAGCTTGTACTTTTGTATGAAAATAGCATCGTTTTTCTTGAAAATGTGAAAAATAATATAACCAGTGTCTCCTATCCAATTCAAAATATTAATTACATAGAAAATGGTTCTATACTGTTGTACTCATGGATAAAAATAAATGGAGAAGTAAATGGTGAGACAAAGTCATCTCTTGTTGAATATAATACTGTTGTGGAAAGTATATTTAAGCCCATAATTAATAAACTGCGAATATTATTGTGTGATATAGATATATCGGAAATAAGTGAGGAGACTCGCGTCTTTGATTGTTTAATAGATATAGATTACAAATTTATGAATTATGCAAAAAATGCTATATTGAATGGAGAAAAAGTAATAGATTTTATATATCAACGGGAAATAAAAGTACCATACCTAAAACTTTTTACAAGAATAAAATCCACTTCACATATGGCTATACTCACAAATAAAGAATTAATAATATTAAAAGAAGAAAACGCAAAGTCGACAAAAGATGCAAGATATGGTGGGATATGGATTTATATTCCAGTGCATAAAATTCTAAGCGCGTACATTGAGAAAGATGAAATTGGTTTTTTGAATTTAGTTATCAATATATCTGGCTTCAATACTTTTAAATCTGTATTTGAAATTTCAATAAGAGAAAGAGTCGAACAGTTAGTAGAAAAAATTAACAGAATAGCGAGGTTTAATAGTATGATAAAATAGGATATTTGTAAGTATTTGGTAGATTTTTATTGCCTTGCAAAGTTTTGATAGTTTTGATATAATCTTAATGACAAGACAATTGCATAAAAAGTGATGGAACCCACTTTAACCGCCGAAAGGCTGATGGTTCCTACTTGTGAATAACACAAGTAGGAACCATTTTGCTTTTTAAGGGGGTGATAGAAAAAATAAAGATTTAAAAAGCGATGGGGCTCGCTTAATGCAGAAGAAATGCTGATGGCTCCTACCTTTTTGTCCTACAAAATGTTGTAATATTGAAAATAATCTACGTAGGAGGGTATGTCTATGTGGTTAACTTATAGTTGGTGGTTAGGCTTGGCTTTAATTGCAGGTATAATTGCCAATTGGACAGGTATATCGATCTCATTAATCGAGATTTTGGTAGGAGTGATTGCCGGTAATTATTTGGGATTTCAGACGAATGATTGGATAAATTTTCTGGGTGGCGTAGGGAGTATTTTGTTAACTTTTTTAGCAGGAGCAGAAGTAGACCCTATAGTGTTGAGAACAAAATTTAAAGAAAGTGTTACAATAGGAGTATTAGCTTTTGTTCTTCCTTTTGCGGGAGCTTTTGCTTATACTTACTTTGTAGCAGGCTGGACACTGCAAGCGGCAGAGATTGCAGGTATTGCCCTTTCAACTACTTCTGTTGCAGTAGTATATGCTGTAATGGTAGAAAGTGGTCTTAACGAGAGTGAACTTGGGAAAATTATTTTAGCTGCTTGTTTCATAAACGACCTGGGCACTGTCTTGATGCTTGGAATTTTATTTGCGAGTTATAATAAGTGGATGTTATTGTTTATAATTGTCACAACAATAGTAATTGTGCTTATGCCTTCTGTTACAAAGAAATTCTTTGAAATATATGGTAATAAAGTAGGGCAATTGGAAATAAAATATTTACTTTTCTTTGTGTTCTTAACAGGCGGCTTGGCATCAATGGCAAATAGCGAAGCTGTTCTTCCAGCATATATATTAGGGTTAGCGGTTTCTGGATTTTTTATGAAGGAAAAGAATTTGTTATTCCGCTTGAGAGCTGTCACTTTCGCTGTTTTCACACCCTTCTACTTTTTAAAGGCAGGGTTATTTGTTTCTATTCCGGGGGTAATATCAAATATTTATTTAATTGTGATATTACTTTTAATAAAGATGTTTACAAAATATATAGGTGTCAAACCTGCTACTATGCTTTTTAGATTTTCTAAAAAGGAAGGAATGTACACTACACTTTTAATGTCTACAGGTCTTACGTTTGGGACAATTTCTGCTATGTTTGGGTTGAACCACAAGATAATCACAGTGGAGCAGTACACTATTCTCGTTACTGTGGTTATTTTGAGTGCGATTGTGCCTACTTTGATTGCAGAAAAGTTTTATAGGCCAGAAAGAGAAGATTGATATTGGGCGAGGAGGAGGAAAACAATGTTTAAAAAGATTTTACTGGCGTATGATGGCTCTGAATATGCAAATAAAGCCTTTAACTATGTTTTAGAATTAGCAAAAATGGATGATTGTGAAGTGTACGTTGTTTCTGTGGCTACTATTCCGGAATTTGTAAATTCAAGAGATGAAGTGGATGAAGCTTTAAACGCAGCAAAATTACACTACGGAAAACTTCTTGGTAATGCCCGGAGATTAGCTAATGAAAAAGGGGTAAAAGTATTTACAGAAGTAATAGTGGGACATCCTGTCGATTCGGTGATCCGCTTTGCAGAAAACCATGGATGTGATTTGATTGTTGTAGGAGAAAAAGGTACTAGTGGATTAAAAAGGTACATTATCGGTAATGTGGCAGAGAACATAGCAAGGCATGCAAAATGTTCTGTGCTTATTGTGAAGTAAGTTTTCCAAGGGGGTTGGAATTCGGACATTGTTTTATGTCCGAATTCCTGTTTCACTATCAATAAATTTAGGGGTGAGGCTATGAGGGGACAATATAGCCTAACAAAGAAAAATTTGGATTTAATATTAGAAAGGATAGAAGAAATATCTAAAAATGCTGACATTAAAGCAATAAATGATACTGTTTTAGAGGTTAAAAATAAGTTTAGTAACAATATTTTCTATCTAGTAGTCTTGGGACAGTTTAAAAGAGGAAAATCCACGTTTATTAACTATATTTTAGGAGCTGATATTCTTCCAACAGGTGTCGTTCCTCTAACTTCTGTGATTACTAAAGTTCAGTATAGTACTAGTATATGGGCAAAGGTTATCCACAATGATGGGATGGAAAAGGATATTGATATTGATGAACTGGATTTATACTGTACTGAGCGGAATAATCCCAAGAATATAAAAGGGGTTAAGGAAATACATATAGGATATCCTTTTGACTTTGTAGCTAAGGATGTGGTGATAGTAGATACTCCAGGAATTGGTTCAGTTTATAAACATAATACAGATATTGCATATAACTATATAGATAAAGCTGATGCTGTAATCTTTTTGTTTTCAGTCGATCCTCCTATAAGTGAGGTAGAAAAAGAATTTTTATCTGAAATATCCAAAAGTGTTGACAAAATCTTTTTCGTTTTAAATAAGATTGACTATGTAACTGAAAAGGAATTAAAGGAAATAGTTACTTACAATAGAAATATTATCAGAGAGATTACAGGGAATAGTGATATTTTCCTTTATCCGATTTCTGCTAAATTAGCACTAGAGGGAAAACTGTTAAAGGATGAAGGTAGTCTTAAAAAAAGTGGAGTTCAAATGTTAGAGAACGATTTAAGAAATTTTTTGCTGGGAGAAAAAGAAAAAGTGTTACTTGAAAGGTATACAAAAAATATTAAGCGGATTATTTCAATGTGCAAAACTTTTTTTGAGAGTAATATAAGGCTTAAACTAATTCCTTTGGAACAGCTAGAAGCCAATATAAAAGCTTTTGAAAAGTACATTGAGGAAGTCGAGCGAGCAAAAAAAGAAATATCATTGTTATTGAGAAGCGATATGAAGAAAATTTTACAAAATTTTGATGAAAAATCAGAAGAATACAAGAAATTACTTAGCGTAAGAGTGTCTGAAAAAGTTAACAATTATTATTACACTATTCGTAATCTTGGGCGGGTTGATCAGAAAAGAGAATTAGAAAAGTATTTTGAAAGAGTTGTTATAGAGGAATTTGAAAAATTAAAGGAATATATTGAAAAGGAGGCAGAAGAACAGTATAGTAAGGCTTTATCCAATTATCTCTCAAGACTTAATACGTTAATTGAAAATATAAAGGCAGTTGTAGATAGATTGTTTGGGTTGAATATAGAGTATTTTAAGCACGAAACGGGAATTACAAGTGAAAGTAAATTTACGTATAGAATAGGATATGAAGTTGGGGCATTAGAGATAGATCCAGTTTATTTTACATACCTTTTACCTAAAAAACTTGCTGGGAAACTGATTTTGAACAGAGTTTTAAAAAGAATAGAAATTGATATTGACAGAAATTTGGGGCGTATCCGTTATGATTTGTTAAGGAGGATTGAGAAAAGTTCTAATGAGTTTGAAAAAGATATGAATTTTAAATTGCAAGTAATATACGATGTGCTAAAAGAACTTATTGACAAAGCATTAAAAGATTATAAACTTGACAAGGAAAGTTTTGAAAAAGAAAAGAGCCATTATCAGATGTTATTAGGAGAAATCAGCGAACTTGAGGAAAGATTGTCCCAGATTGGAGAAAAGTAAAAAGTCAAATCAATAAGGCGGTGTTGAAAATCTCCCCTTGACTTTTTCATTTGGCAGGATGTATAATTTTATTCGGTCCATTAAAAGGGCATTTGAAAGGAGTATACCCCTATAGGGTATCATGAAAATTAATTACTTCAGGGGGTGAGGTGATGAAAAAACTACAGGAGATAGCGGAGGAAATAAGCAGGAATACAGGTGTTGTAACCTCTGCTAAGGATGTAGAGAAAATCTTATCTGCTTCTGCATCTACCAATCACTTTTGGGAGATAATTACGCTATCTCAAAAGCCTTTTCCGGTAGTTGCAGAAGCAGTTGAGATTTTAAGGAAGGAAGGTTTTGTAGCTGTAACTGAAGAGAAGGAGATAAAATTTACAGAGAAGGGTATGGAGTATCTTAAGGAGCAAAACATCTTTCCAAAAAGGACCTATACTTGCCCCCATTGTGAAGGAAGGGGAATAAACCTCTCTCTGCTTTCAGACCTCATAAAGAAATTTGACGAGGTAACTGAAGACAGGCCAAAGGCTATTAGCGATTATGACCAAGGGTTTGTTACGACAAATACTACTATTGCCAGAATTGCTTTAATGGCTGAAAGAGGAGACTTGGAGGGGAAAAAGCTATTTGTTTTGGGTGATGATGACTTAGTTAGCATTGCGGCAGGGTTGTCACAAATGCCTAAAGAGATTGTGGTCCTGGAAATAGATGATAGATTGGTTGATTATATCAATAGGAAGGCAAAAGAATTAAATCTTCCCATAGAAGCGATGAAATATGACTTCAGAGATAAACTTCCAGAGAAGTATATAGGCTACTTTGACACCTTTATAACTGATCCGCCGGAGACAGTGGATGCTCTGGAGCTTACAATAGGAAGGGGGATTTCTACTCTAAAAGGTGAAGGCTGTGCGGGTTATTTTGGTGTGACTTTAATAGAGGCTTCTTTGGAGAAGTGGAATATTTTTCAGCAAATTCTAACGAGCAAATTTAAAGTAGCTATTACTGATATAATTTATGACTTCAGCCATTATGTGAATTGGGACTATCTTTTGACAACTGTGGGCAAACCCTATGACTTTGTGCAGGTGGAACCGAAGCTTAACTGGTACAGGTCTTCAATGTACAGGATAGAAACTTTGAAGGATTCAAAAGGGATTGAGAATGTATATAAGCCTGTTGAAATTTATGTGGATGAAGAGGCTATAATCTATAAAGGAGAAAAGAAATAGGCTTCTGCTGATGCAGAAGCCTATTTTTAATAAATAGACAAGCACAAGGCCAGGAGTAAAATCATATATAGAAATGAGCAGATAAATTTGAGAAAGAGTGATATTGATGGAAAAGCAAAAAGAGGGATTTGATGCCTATTTGTTTGTGGTTATTTTTACATTGATACTCTATTTTGCTTTAGGATATGCGAGACCTGAAGAGCCTGCTATAATAATTTTCCCGTTGCCTATAAGATAAGTATATGTCAGGAGGATAAAAAATGTTTGAGCCTGATAATTTTGGAGAACAGCTCAAAGAATTGCTTTTAAAACTTAGGATAGAAGAAAATGATGAAAGTTCTGGTGATGGAGGAAATGGAGAAAACGATGAAGAAAAAGGCTCTTCAGGTGGAGATGAAAAGAAAAAAGGAGTGCTGACTCCTTCACAGATAATGATTATTTTGGCTGTACTTAGCGGTGCTTTAGAACCAATTTCTATAATTGTGGACAGAAACCAAAATGTGCAGGTGGTTTTGTCAGGGACTTTAAGAGTGCCATTGAAGGAAAGCAACCCATCAAAAGGGACTTTAACAGATGAGGAAGAGAAATTGATTAATACATTAAAAGGACTTCTTTCAAAGATTTAAGAAGTCTCTATTTTTTTGCACTTATAACCACAAATGACCCTTTTCCAAAGCCGTACTTTACAGGCTCTTTTTCTTTTATTTCGTCGAGTTTTTTAAATATAGTCTGAGAAAAATTGAAATTTTTAAAACCTGCTTCATACAGCAATTCTACTATTTCAGCTGTTGTGAAAAAGGTGGCTTCTTTGTAAAAAAGGCTTTTCTCCTTGTTTGCTTGATATATTCTCCCTATTGTGCTATCTCTGTCTACAAAGCCTATCAATATTGTTCCATCATTTTTTAGTACTCTGTAGCATTCTTTTAATGCCCTCAATGGATCGTCTACAAAACATATCGTAGTTACCATTAAAACAAGGTCAAAAGAGCTGTCTTCAAAGGGCAGATTTTCTGCTACTCCTTCTATTACATTAAGCCCTTTTTCTATTGCTATTTTTCTCATTTGCAAAGAAGGCTCTATCCCATTTTTTATCCCTAAAGGTAGTGCAAATCTTCCTGTCCCAATTCCCACTTCTAAACCCTTTTCAAATTTGGGCATCAAAAGTTTCACAGCGTCGAGTTCTGATTGGTAGGCATATTCGTTTTCTACAAACCACTCTTCATATCTGTCAAAGTGCTTTTCAAAGGGAGATATTTTGGGCATTTTTTTCATCCTTTCAACTTTAATTTTGCATCATCTTCTTTACTTGACTTCATTATATCACATTTATACATTTATTCCATTCAAATTTTATGTTTGAAAATTATTTTTCTGCACAAAATATTATTGACATAAGTTCAAAATGGTGATATTATATAACTAGGTAATGGTCATATGACCAATATAAAAGGAGGGATTGGTATGCCAAGAGGAGATGGAACTGGTCCTCTCGGATTAGGTCCAAGAACAGGGAGAGGATTAGGGTATTGTGCAGGATATAATGTACCTGGTTATTTAAACCCTATTGGAGCATATTGGGGTTGGTGGGGAAGAGGTCCAGGCTGGGGAAGAGGAAGAGGATTTAGATGGATGTACTACTTGACAGGACTTCCTGGCTGGGCAAGAGGATGGTATGGTTATGTACCTCCAGCAAATGTACCCTATAACCCGTATAATGTAAATGAGAAAGATATTTTAAACGCAGAAGCAAAGTATTTGGAGGACCAGCTCAAATATATAAGAGAGAGATTGGACCAACTAGAGAGGAAAGAAGATAAAAAAGAGGATTAATGGTTTAAAGGTGCAGTCACATAAATGTGGCTGCTTATTTTTTTAGCTATGATTTACTTTAATTTGTAACACACACTTGTTTAATAATTTTATTGACATATGCCAAAAATAATAATATATTAGTAAGTGTAAATTAACATATGTCAATAATGGATGGAGGAGATGGAACATGAAAGTAGCTGTATCTTCACAAGGTAAAACTTTAGAATCCCATGTAGATACCAGATTTGGGAGAGCACAGTTTTTTATCATAGTGGATACTGAAACCATGGATTACAAAGTAGTTGACAATTTGGCAGTGGCGCAAAGCAGTGGTGCTGGAACTAGGGCTGCACAAACTCTTTTGGATGAGGGTATTGAGGCTTTAATTTCAAGCAATGTAGGACCTAATGCTATGGAGGTATTTAAAGCAGCAGAAATTCCTGTATATAAAGCGGTAGACAAAGATGTAAAGACAAATATAGAACTGCTTAAAAAAGGTGAGTTAGAAAAAATAACAGAAGCTACAAATCACGGACACCATCATCACTGGTAAAGGAGCAGTAGAAATGGAAAGAATTAAGATTTCAGTTTTAAGCGGGAAAGGTGGAACAGGAAAGACTACTGTCTCTGTAAATCTCGCTAAGACTTTAAAGGAAAGTTTCTATGTTGACTGTGATGTAGAAGAACCAAATGGGTATCTATTTTTAAACCCTGAAATCGAATATGAAAAAGATGTAAATGTGTTGATTCCGGAAATAGATTACGACAAATGCACTTTGTGTGGTGAATGCGTGAAGGCGTGCCGCTTTGGCGCTTTGACTAAGTTAATTAAAAAGATACTGGTGTTTGACCATTTGTGCCATTCTTGCGGTGCCTGTTATGAAATCTGCCCTTACAATGCTATAAGAGAAGTCCCTAAAAAGATTGGAACGATAAGAAAAGGGAAAGTGGATACTCTGGATTTTATAGATGGCAGGTTAAATTACGGAGAGGCGACAGGAGTTCCGATTTTAAGGGAGATAAACAAAATGATAAAGGATGTAGCCAAACCTGTAATAGTTGATAGTCCTCCCGGCACTTCCTGTTCTGTCATACATTCTATTGAGGGTAGCGATTTTTGTATATTAGTTACAGAGCCTACCCCATATGGCTTACATGACCTTGATTTAGCAGTCCAATTGGTAAAAGAGATGAATATACCTATGGGAATTGTGATAAACAAAGCCGGAGAAAGGGACGAATTAATAGAAGAGTATGCCCAAAAAGAGGGTATAAGAGTGCTTGCCAAAATTCCCTTTAAAAGGAAACTGGCGCAGGCTTATTCAACAGGAAAGTTGTTAATTGAAGTGGATGAAGAGATAAAAAGCATTTTTGGAAGATTAGCAAGTGATGTATTGGGGTTGATAAAAAAATGAAACAGATTGCGATTTTAAGTGGCAAGGGTGGAACGGGTAAGACTACTGTTGCTGCAACTTTAAGCACAATTGTTAAAAACAAAATTATGGCAGATTGCGATGTAGAGGCTCCTAATTTGAATATAATTCTGCAGGGTGAAATAGTAGAAAAATACGATTTTTACGGCAAAGAAACGGCTGTGATTGACAAAGACAAGTGCATAGAATGTGGGCTGTGTGAAGAGCTATGCCGCTTTAATGCGATTTCTAATTTTGAAGTAAATCCTTACTACTGTGAAGGCTGTGGCCTTTGCATGTATAAGTGCCCTGTTGAGGCTATTAAAATGGTAGAGGAAAAAACAGGTCATGTCATATATGCAAAGACAAAAGAAGGGGAAAAAGTAGTTTATGCAGAGCTTTTCCCCGGTGCTGATGGGTCAGGTAAACTGGTAACTGAAGTGAGAAAAAAGGCTAAAGAGGTGGCGGAAGAGGAGGAATATTTAATAATTGACGGTGCCCCTGGGATAGGGTGTCCTGTTCTTGCTTCTGCTACAGGGGTTGACCTTGTTTTAATTGTGACTGAACCAACTTTATCGGGCTTTGCCGATATGAAAAGAGTGATGTCCGCAATTGAGACTTTTAAGGTACCTGTGACCGTCTGTATAAACAAATGGGATTTAAACAAAGAAGTGTCAGAGGAGATAGAAAATTATTGCGAACAAAATGGCATTCCTGTTGTTGGGAGAATAAATTTTGATGAAACTGTAGTAAAAGCCTTAAAGAATCTGAAGAGTTTAAAAGATTATCCTGAGAGCGTAGCTTACAGGCAGATTCTAGACATGTGGGAAAATATAAAGAGAATTTTAGAGGAAAGGGCGGTGACTCAATGAGGATTGCAGTGGCATCAGAGGGGAAAGAGGTTTCTATGCATTTCGGGCATTGCGAAGGGTTTTGGATTTTTGATGTGGAAGGGAAAGAAATAAAAAACTCTTCTTTTTTGCCTAATCCAGGGCACAGACCTGGCTTTTTGCCCGAATTTTTAAAAAACCACGGTGTAGACTGTGTAATTTCTGGAGGTATGGGCATGAGCGCTATTGAGCTTTTCAATAACTACGGAATAGACGTTATAACAGGTGCAGAAGGTGAAGTTGATAAAGTGGTAAAAAAATATTTAGAAGTGACTTTGATGGCTTCTAACAGTCCTTGTGAAGAGCATAAATCTCATGGACATTATCACTGAGGGAAGGGGATGAGAAGGAGTGGAGGTACAAGTTTTAATAGAAAATGTGGTTTTTGCTAGAAATTTTGTGGCAGAGCACGGGCTTTCTCTCCTCCTTAAAAAAGGGAATAAGGAAATAGTGGTGGATACAGGTCAGAGTGAGAATTTCATAAAAAATTGCGGGCTTATGGGGATAGATGTAGGAAGGATAAAGAAAGTGGTTTTAACCCACGGCCACTATGACCACATAGGAGGGCTAAAGGGCCTTCTTGAGAGAAATCCAGAGGTAAAGATATACACCCATAAGGAAATTTTAAATAAGAAATACGCTATGAGAAAAGGGGGGCAGTTTGAAGAGATAGGATTTGATTTGTCTTTTTATGAAAAGTACAAAAATAATTTTGTGCTAATTGATAAAGATGCAGAAATTGAAGAGGGTTTTTATGTAATAACAAATACGGACATAACCTATGACAATGAATTTACTACCAAAAACTTCTTTGTAGAAAAAGAAGGGAAAAGAATACCGGATAAATTTTTAGACGAGGTTTTTGTAGTTGTTAAAGAAGAAGATGGGATAAATGTAGTTACCGGATGTTCTCATGCTGGCATTTTAAATATACTGGAAACCGCCAGAAATCGCTTCGGTGTGTCTTACATAAAGTCTCTAATAGGTGGTTTTCACCTAAGAGGGATGGAGGAAGAGAAAGTAAAGGATATTGCCAGGAAAATTGAGGAATACGGCGTGAAAAAGGTTCTTACCGGCCACTGTACCGGCATAGATGAATACGGATTTTTGAAGTCTGTTTTAAAGGACAAAATTTCGTATTTAACCACAAGCTCTTCCATTGTTGTTTAAACCAAAGAAAACAGGGGGGATTTTAATTGGTGAAAGTAGCTGTTGGTTCCAACGATAAAGTTCACCTTTCTGACAAACACTTCGGCATGAGTAAATTTTTTATAATTTTTGAGGTAGATGAAAATAGTAATTTCAAAAAAGTGGAAGAAAGGGAAAACCCCTATGGGGATGGCAAGCACAGGCATGCAGAGACAGAGGAGATAATGGAAGTTTTAAAGGACTGCGATGTCTTAATAGGCAAGTCTATGGGCAAGGAAAGCCAAAGGAGGATAAAAGAAGAGTGGAATAAAACTCCTATTGTGGCTAAAGAAGTGGAGATGGTTGAAGAAGCTATGAAGTTTTATTGCGAAAAATATTTGTAAGAAGGGGACGATCATATGCCGGGTTTTGGTAGAGAAATGGGAAGAGGCGGTGGATTCGGAGGAGGATATGGAAGGGGTAGAGGATTTGGAAGGGGAGCAGGGTTTGGACCTGATGGCACTTGTATGTGTCAGAATTGCGGTTACGAAATTCCCCATCAAAGGGGAGTTCCTTGCTACACCTTAAAATGTCCCAAGTGCGGAGGGCCTATGGCCAGAAAAGATGTAATGTCTATGGGCGGATATTTTGCTCCACCTGCTCCACCTGAAGCTTATACGCCAGCAGGTGAAAAGAAAGAAAACTATAAATACACCAAACCGCCAAAGCCAAAAGTTGATGAAGAAAAGTGTATAGGTTGCGGTGAATGTTTGAGATTTTGTCCTTTTAAAGCTATTGAACTAAAAGATGGTGTTGCTCACATAGATCCAAATAAATGTAGAGACTGTGGAAGATGCATCGATGTATGTCCGGTAGGTGCAATATCCTAAAACAAAGGCTATCGCATCAGTGAAAGACCTTTTTGCGATAGCCTTTATCTTTGCCAATACTTCTATTTTGTGATAGGATTACTTTTTTGATATTTTCAATACTGTTTACAGCTTCATTGGGGTCATCCGGCACTTTGCCCGGATAGAGCTTGTAAAGCCTTTTATACTCTTCTATTCCTATATTTGGCATTATTACATTGGCTCCGCACTGAAGCCCTTTTGCGTAGCCATCCTTGTCTTTGACTGCTAAAGCGGTAGTGGCAGGTATATTTATATCAGGAAGAAGAAGCCTTGAAAGAGCTATCATCTTGAGCACTAAATTAACATCTCCACCTTTTTCTTTTTCTAAAGGAGTGTTTTCACAGGGTATAAAAGGACCAATACCTAACATGTCGGCATTTATTTTTTTAAAAAACAAGAGGTCATCTGCCAGCATTTCTAAAGTTTGACCGGGAAGTCCAATCAGACTTCCTGTGCCTACCTCATATCCCAGTTCTCTTAAATCCATGAGACACCTTAAGCGGTTTTCATAACTCATGCCAGGATGTAGCTTCCGATAAAGTTCTCTATTTGTAGTTTCAATGCGAAGAAGATACCTGTCGGCACCTGCTTTTTTTAATTCTGCATATTCTTTTTTAGAGAGTTCTCCGATGATTAGTGTGACAGCTACATCCATCTCCTTTATTTTTTCTACTATGTTACACAAAGTGGTTATTTTATAATACCTGTCCTCACCACTTTGAAGTACTATCGTTTTAAGCTCCATTTCTACTCCTCTTTTTGCGCATTCTATTATTTCTTCGGGTTCCATTCTGTAGCGCTTAATTGCTTTATTTGGGCCTCTTAATCCACAGTAAAAGCAGGTATTGTGACAGTAATTGCTAAATTCTATAAGACCTCTTAAATGCACTTCATCTCCTACATATTTTTTCCTTACCCTGTCTGCAGCTTTATAAAGTTCAGAGGGATTTTCCATAGAGAGAAGCATTATAAGGCCTTTTTTGTCAAGAGAATGCTGTTTTTCTAATTTTTCGATTAAACTAGATATATTTTTTTCTGCTGTCAGTTCTTTTATCATGGCATATCACACTCACTTTCTTCTCATAATAAGTATAAAACATTTGTCAACAAAAAATCAATTGAATTGTTAAACTATTTTCTTAACAAAATTTTTGATATTTTATTGACATAATTTCATTAGAAACCTATAATTGAAATAGGGGCCCCTCAGGGTAGGGGGGGGGTAAAAGAAAAATATAATCAGGAGGTAATTTATAGTATGGAGACGGATGTTTTAGTAATTGGAGGAAGTGCGGGTGGAATTTTAGCGGCTTTATCTGTTAAAAAGACGTACAAAGACAAAAAAGTAACAGTTATAAGAATGGCAGAAAGAGTGATGGTTCCTTGTGGAATCCCTTATATTTTTGGTACTTTAAAAGATACTTCAAAAAATGTGATCCCTGATTCTATGCTTACAAATGCAGGAGTAGAGTTGGTAATAGACGAAGTTGTCTCTATTGATAGGCAAAATAAAAAAGTTTCTACAAGAAAAAATGGAGATATTTCTTATAAAAAATTAATTTTAGCGACAGGTTCCCTACCGATAGTTCCGACATTTATACCTGGCTATGACTTGGACAATGTATTCACAATAAAGAAGGATGAGGAGTATTTGAAATTTGTTCAACAAAAGATTAACGAAGCAGAGGATGTTGTAGTAGTAGGTGGGGGCTTCATTGGAGTTGAAATGGCAGAGCAGGTACAATTATTAGGTAAGAATGTTACAATAATAGAAGTGGCAGATAAACTCTTGTGGCAGGCTTTTGACCCAGAATTTAGTGATATGGCGGAAGCTAAATTAAAAGAGCATGGTATAAAAGTGCTTACAGGTACAAAAGTTACAAAGTTTATTGGAGAAAAAGAAGTCAAAGAGGTAGAAATCCATACTGGAGAGAGGATAAAGGCAGACGTTGTTATAGTAGCTATGGGAGTAAAGCCTAATACAAAGTTAGCTGAAGAAGCGGGTATTAAACTAAATGAAAAAGGCGCAATAACTGTTGATGAATATATGAGGACAAATGACCCAGATATTTTCGCAGTAGGTGACTGCGCGGAAAAGAAATGTTTCTTCACAAGGAAAAACGTACCAATACTTTTGGCTTCTATTGCAGCTAATGAAGCTAAAATTGCTGGTGTAAATGCATTTGAGTTAAGATTAGTAAGAGAAAATAAAGGCACTATAAGTGCTTTCTCAACAAAGATATACAATACTGCTTTTGCTGCAGCAGGCCTCACAGAAACACAAGCTAGAGCTGAGGGATTTGATATAGTCATTGGTGAATTTAACACTATAGACAAACACCCTGGAACACTGCCAAATACCATGAATGTTAAGATAAAATTGATTTTTTCAAGGTATTCAGGAGTTATACTGGGAGCTCAACTAGCAGGTGGAGATAATGTGGGTGAAATGATAAACATTTTAAGCCTAGCAATACAAAAAGGGACAACAGCTTCAGAATTGACTACTTTCCAAGTGGCGACCCATCCACTTCTTACTTCATCGCCAGTTTCTTACCCAATAAGTTCTGCTGCTTTAGATGCTTTGTCAAAAATATGATTAAGTGTTATAATTAAATTAAAATGAAAAAAGGCAGGATTTTAACAAACCTGCCTTTTTTCATGAGTTAAAAGGGGAGGGAGAATTTTTATGGATAATATAGTTGATGCAAGGGGTAAAAACTGCCCTATTCCTGTCATTATGACTAAAAAAGCGTTGGAAAACATTCAGGAAGGAAAAATTTTAGTAATTGTGGACAATGAAACGGCTAAAGAGAATGTTTCAAAATATGCGAAAAGTGCAGGTTGTGAAGTGGCAGTAGAAGAAAAGGAAAAAGAATTTTACATAAATATTTACAGGAAAAAGACTGTAATCAATGAAAAGAGCGATAATTATGTAGTTGTCGTTACTTCTGACAAATTTGGTGAGGGAGATGAGAGACTTGGTAAAATTCTAATGAAGAGCTTTATTGTTTCTCTAAAGGAGCAGAGTAAAAAGCCTGAAAGTATAATTTTTATAAATAATGGTGTAAAGCTTACCACAGAAGGTTCAGAAGTCATCGAAGATTTGAAAGAGTTAATGGAAATGGGAGTGGAGATTATCTCTTGTGGAACTTGTCTTGATTTTTATGGCATAAAAGAAAAGCTTTTAGTGGGCAGTATTTCAAATATGTATTCAATAGCAGAAAAAATGACTACTTTGAGGGCAATCAGGGTATAACCTTTAAGAGAAAATGTATTGACGTTGGTGATTTTATGGAATATAATATAATTGTAAAGTATTTAACAAACAATTTAATATTGAAATGGGATGAAGAATGCGGGAGAGACCCTAACCGGGCGCCGAAGGAGCAAGCGGGTATATGGCCTGTATACTCGTGAAACTCTCAGGCAAAAGGACCGCATTCGGACCATATCCCGGAAAGCCTCTAAAGAGGCACCGAAGGAGCAATTCTTCTATAAAGAAGAATCTCTCAGGTAAACAGACGGGGGAATAAAAGGCGTAAGGTCCTTTTATTCCCCTATTTTGGTGATATTATGAAATACGTTATCATCACAAATAACCCTTTAGTAAGAGATAAATATCCTCAAAACTGTGAGTTTGTTGTGGGAACAATTGTTAATGTATTGACAAGGTGTAGAGACCTCATCCATAAAGGATATGTCTTAATGTCCCATCCTTTTGCGGGAAACGTAAAACCAGATTGTTCTCCTTTTAAATCTGTTTTGCTTAAGGAAAATAAAGGCCCTGTTGATTTTAATAGTGTGATGATAATTGAGGAATGCCTTAATAGAGTAAAAGAGATAATAGAGAAGGAAGGAATAAATTATATAGACGATGAAAAGGTTTTAAATGACTTTGCCTACCTTGATAAAGAATTGATAAAAGAAGCTATAGAAACTTTTAGAGAATAGCGAGGTGAAATTGTGTCTACTTTATATGATTGTCTCATAATTGGTGGAGGGCCTGCTGGACTATCTGCAGCGATTTACGCTTCAAGAGGAAAATTGAATACTGTAGTTTTTGAAAGAAGTAAGATTGGAGGTCAAGCTGCTATAACGGATGATATAGAAAATTATCCCGGTTCTGTGGAAGAGGCGACAGGACCTAAAATTGTAAAGAGGATGAGAGAACAGGCAGAATCTTTTGGAACTTGTTTTGTCATGGAAGAAGTCAAAAAAGTAGAATTGAGCGAAAAGATAAAAAAGGTTATAACTACAAAAGGCTGTTATGAAGGGAAGACGGTTATAATTGCTACAGGAGCGGAACATATGAAATTAAATGTGCCAGGAGAAGAAGAATTTATAGGCAAAGGAGTTTCTTATTGCGCAACCTGTGATGCAGATTTCTTTACTGATTTGGATGTGGTAGTGGTAGGGGGAGGGGACTCTGCTGTTCAGGAGGCGTTATACCTCACTAAATTTGCTAAAAACGTTACAATTATCCACAGAAGAGATAAGTTAAGAGCAAACAAATGCTTGCAAGATAAGGCTTTTAAAAATCCCAAAATAAAATTTCTGTGGGACAGCGTAGTGGAAAGGATAGAAGGGGATGGGATAGTAGAGAAAGTTATAGTGAGAAACGTCAAAACAGGAGAGTTGAAGGAAGTAAAAACGGATGGGGTGTTTATTTTCATCGGGATGAAGCCCAGTACAGAAATTTTCAAGGGATTAATTGAGATGGATGAAAGGGGATATATTCTGACAGATGAAAATATGAGGACAAATATTGAAGGAGTGTTTGCCGCAGGGGATTGCAGGGCAAAACTGTTAAGACAAATAGTGACAGCAGCGGCAGATGGGGCGATAGCAGCAGTAGCTGCTGAGAGGTATATTGAAGAATTGGAGTGTTGAAAGGAGGTGAGAATTGGTGATTGAAGTGAATAAAGACAATTTTGATGAAGTAGTAAAAAAGGAAGAAAAGTTGGTCTTGATTGACTTTTGGGGACCAAAGTGCGAACAGTGCCTTGCTTTAATGCCTGAAGTAGAAAAGTTAGAGCAAAAATATGCTGATAAAGTTAAATTTTGCAAATTAGATGCTTCACAAAACAGGAGATTGTGCATTTCTTTGAAGGTATTAGGACTTCCAACTTTTCAGCTTTACAAAAATGGCGAAAAAGTGGATGAAATATCAAAAGATGTGACAATAGAGAAGATTGAGGAGATGATAAAAAGGCATATTTAGAGGAGGTGATTTTATGAGGCTGGAAATAGGGAATATTTATATAAAAGATGTGGTGTTTTCTGATGTAACAAAAGTAAAAGATGGAGTGCTTTACTTAAATAAAGAAGAAATAATTAAAGCTTTAAAGCAAGACAGCAGACTAGAAAGAGTAGATATAGAAATTGCAAAGCCGGGAGAAGAAGTGAGAATAATACCAGTAAAGGACGTAATTGAACCGCGTGTCAAAGTTAGAGGAAAAGGAGGAATATTTCCAGGATTTATAAGCAAAGTAGAGACAGTAGGAGAGGGTAGAACTCATGTCTTAAAAGGGACAGCTGTGGTGACAACCGGTAGGATTGTGGGATTCCAGGAAGGCATAATTGACATGTCAGGGGAAGGTGCAAAATATACTCCTTTTTCGAAGCTTATAAATATCGTAGTGGTGTGTGAACCCGTAGAAGGGCTTCCAAAACATGAACATGAGGAAGTTGTAAGAATAGCTGGTTTAAAAGCAGCAGCTTTGATAGGGGAAGCTGGAAGAGATGTAGAACCTGATGAGATAAAGGAATATGAAACTTTGCCACTCCTTGAAAGTGTGAAAAAGTATCCCGATTTGCCTAGAGTAGGATATATTTACATGTTACAGAGCCAGGGGTTGCTTCACGATACTTATGTGTATGGAGTTGATGCTAAGAAAATTGTTCCAACTTTCATTTATCCTACAGAAGTGATGGACGGGGCTATAGTCAGCGGCAATTGCGTTTCAGCCTGCGATAAAAATACCACCTATGTTCACATGAATAATCCCATCATAGAAGATTTATATGAAAAGCATGGCAAAGAAATAAATTTTGTGGGAATAATCATAACAAATGAAAATGTCACACTAGCGGACAAAGAAAGGTCTTCTGATTATACAGCCAAATTGGCAGAATACCTTGGGCTTGAGGGAGTCATTATTTCAGAAGAAGGTTTCGGGAATCCAGACACAGACTTGATAATGAATTGTCGTAAGCTGGAAGAGAAAGGAATAAAAACGGTTCTTGTTACAGATGAATTTGCAGGAAGAGACGGTTTGTCTCAGTCTTTAGCAGATGCAGACCCGAGAGCAAATGCTGTTGTAAGTACAGGAAATGCAAATGAGATAATAAGGCTCCCAAAAATGAAAAAGATTATAGGGCATATAGAAGCAGCAAATGTAATAGCGGGTGGTTTTGAGGGAAGCGTTAAAGAAGATGGCAGCATAGAGGTAGAATTACAGGCTATTACTGGTTCTACTTCTGAAGTGGGATTTAATAATCTGACTGCAAGAGAATATTAAAGGGAGGTAGAAAGAATGTTAGAAGGTAAGAAAGTGATAATAGTAGGCGATAGGGATGGAATACCAGGTCCTGCCATTGAAGAGTGTATAAAGACAACTGGAGCAGAAGTGGTGTTTACTGCTACTGAATGCTTTGTCTGAACTGCTGCAGGAGCAATGGACCTGGAGATCCAAGGTAGGATTAAAGAGTTAGCAGAAAAATACGGTCCGGAAAATGTAGTAGTGATTTTGGGAAGCAATGAGGCAGAAGCTGCAAGTTTGGCTGCAGAAACGGTTACAAATGGAGATCCTACCTATGCAGGTCCACTGGCAGGGGTCCCGTTGGGACTCAGAGTTTACCACATATTAGAAGAGGAAATAAAGAAGGAGATAGACCCTAATGTGTATGAAGAACAGGTCGGCATGATGGAGATGGTGCTAGATGTTGAGGCAATTTCTAAAGAAGTCAGGTCTATAAGAGAACAGTATTCAAAATATTAAGTTTTCCTCGAAAGGAGGAGATAATTTGTTAAGGGTTGTCCATTATTTAAATCAGTTTTTTGGTCAAATTGGAGGAGAGGACAAAGCTTCAATTCCGCCCATGGTGAAAGAAGGACCGGTAGGTCCGGGAATGGCTTTTAAAGGTTCTTTTGGTGATAAAGCAGAGATTGTAGCAACAGTAATTTGTGGAGACAGCTATTTTAATGAAAACATTGAAAAGGCTACACAAGAGATTCTACAGATGATTGAAAGATATAAGCCTGATGTTTTCATAGCTGGTCCTGCTTTTAATGCGGGAAGGTATGGAACAGCTTGTGGCACCATCTGCAAAGCTGTTCAGGATAAGTTTGGAATTCCTGCGGTTACTGGAATGTATCCTGAAAACCCAGGAGTTGACCTATATAAGAAGCATGTGTACATCATAAAAACTACTGATTCGGCAGCAGGAATGAAAAATGCAGTTTCTAAAATGGCAAGTTTAGCTTTGAAGTTAGGTTTTAAGGAGCCCATAGGTGCGCCTGAAGAAGAGGGATATATTCCAAGAGGAATAAGAAAAAACATCTTTGTTGAAGAAAGGGCTTCTAAAAGGGCTGTAGAAATGCTCATCAAAAAGTTAAAAGGAGAGCCTTTTACCACGGAATATCCTATGCCTGATTTTGACAGAGTTCCTCCCGCTAAAGCTGTAAATGTCAAAGAGGCCCTGATCGCACTCGTCACTTCAGGCGGAATTGTTCCAAAAGGCAATCCAGACCACATAGAATCTTCCAGTGCTTCTAAGTACGGCAAATACAGTATAGAAGGAATAGATAATTTAACTAGCGAAACTCATGAAACGGCTCATGGAGGATATGACCCTGTATACGCCAATGAAGACCCTGACAGGGTGCTTCCGGTTGACGCTTTAAGGGAGTTAGAAAGGGAGGGCAAGATTGGCAAGCTTTATAACTACTACTATGCTACTGTGGGAAATGGCACTTCAGTAGCTAATGCGAAAAGATTTGCTCAAAATATTGCTAAGGAATTGCTTGAAGCCAAAGTGCAGGCTGTTATTCTAACCTCTACCTGAGGAACCTGTACTCGTTGCGGTGCAACGATGGTAAAAGAGTTGGAAAGGGCCGGTATACCAACAGTTCACGTTTGCACCATAGTTCCAATCTCCAAGACAGTAGGTGCGAATAGAATTGTGCCAGCAGTGGCTATACCACATCCTTTGGGCAATCCTTCACTTGGGCCTAAAGAAGAATATGCTTTAAGGAAAAAATTAGTAGAAAAAGCTCTAAAAGCTTTAGAAACAGATATAGAAGGGCAAACTGTTTTTGAATAAAATTTTATGCAGCTCTTTTTAAAAGAGCTGCAATTTCATGTGAAAGGAGTGGCGCTGATGAATCCAGTGATAAAAGGATGTAGTCATATTTTGGTTCATGTGCCTAACGTAATGCTGGAAGCAGGTACAACCCAAATATTAGAAAGAGAAAACAAAAATTCCGATTATCTCTTAAAAATAAATGACTACATAAGGTCTTATGAAGACTGTATTTCTTACCCTCCAAATCAAGCTTATATAGGGAATATATATCCTGACAAACTGAATGATATTCCACGGCCATGGTATCAAAATCCATTGCCTCCTAAGAGATTTGGGTCATTTGGAGAGATAATGCCTGAGGATGAGTTTTACGCTTTGATGCAGATATCTGACGTTTTTGATTTAGTGCTTTTGGAAAAAGACTTTGTAAAAGAAGTTAGAAGAAAATTAGAAGGACATCCATTGATCAGTGAGAAAGATTTGTCAAGATTAAAAGAAGGAGTCTCTTTAGAGGAGATAGAGAGGCAGATAGAAAATAAGGCGGTACCTCTTAGATTTAACGGCAAAATAGTTGGATGTGTAAAGAAAGCTCATGACAAAGATATAACTCTTTCCTCCCATGTAATGTTGGAAAATCTGGCCACAAAGGCTTCTGCAGTATTGGCCTTTAAGCATTTGTTAAAAAATACAGGGATGAGTCCGGAAGAAATAGACTACATAATAGAATGTTCGGAAGAAGCCTGTGGGGACATGAATCAGAGAGGTGGCGGAAACTTTGCAAAAGCCATCGGTGAAATTGTAGGTTGCAGTAATGCCACAGGTGCCGATGTAAGGGGATTTTGTGCCGGACCTGCCCATGCTCTTTTGAATGCTGCGTCGTTAGTAAAAGCAGGTGTTTTTAAAAATATAGTAGTGGTAGCTGGTGGGGCTACTGCTAAATTAGGAATGAATGGGAGAGACCATGTTAAAAAAGGATTGCCTGTCCTTGAGGATGTGTTGGGCGGTTTTGCTGTACTAGTTTCACAAGATGATGGAATAAATCCAATTATTAGATTGGATAGCATTGGAAGACATACAATAGGAGCAGGCGCTTCGCCTCAGGCTGTTATGCATGCAGTAGCAGTGGAACCTCTTGAGAGGTTGGGGCTTAAAGTGACAGATGTTGACAAATATTCAGTTGAGATGCAAAACCCAGAGATAACAGAGCCAGCAGGTGCAGGAGATGTCCCTAAAGCTAACTACAAGATGATTGCAGCACTAGGTGTGAAGCGAGGGGATATAGAAAAGAGTCAAATAGATGAATTCATACTAAAACACGGCATGCCTGGTTTTGCTCCCACTCAAGGGCACATTCCTTCAGGTGTTCCTGTATTGGGGCATATAAGAGAAAAAATACTAAAGGGAGAAATTAAAAGAGCTATGATAATAGGGAAAGGTAGCCTCTTTCTGGCGCGCATGACAAATCTGTTTGATGGGATTTCAATGATTATAGAGGCAAATCCGGGGGTAAAAGAAGAAAAGGGAGTTGAAGAAAAAGAGATAAGGAAAATGATAGCTAAAGCCCTGAGGGACCTTGCAGAGCATCTCATTGGTAGTGAGGTGTAAAAAATGAACAAGAAAGTGATTGCAGAGATTTTTAATCAAATGGCGGATTTTGTTGAGAAGGGGGAATACAGCAAGAAAATAAGAGTAGGAATAACTACCTTAGGCAGTGAACATGGAAGTTCTGAAATAATCCTGGGAGCTAGGATGGCACAAGAGAGGTTTAGCGATGTCGAAGTTGTACTCATTGGGGATAGGGGAGATAGTGACTTAAAATGTTATGAAGCAAAAACACTTGAAGAATGCCACAAAATAATGGAGGATTTATTAGATAGAAAAGAATTGGATGCCTGTGTCACAATGCATTACAATTTCCCTCTGGGTGTTGCTACAGTAGGAAGAGTTGTAACACCTGCAAAAGGGAAGGAACTTTTGATAGCTACCACAACAGGTACTGCTGCTTTTGATAGAATAGAAGCTATGGTGAGAAATGCTGTGTACGGCAATATTGTGGCAAAAGCGCTGGGGATCAAAAAGCCTAGAATAGGAATCTTAAATGTAGATGGTGCAAGACAGGTTGAGCGGATTTTGCTTGAGCTTCGGGAAAGAGGTTATGACATTGATTTTGCGACTTCTATAAGGCAGGATGGGGGCTTGATAATGAGGGGAAATGACCTTTTGTCCGCTTCCTGTGACGTGATGGTGACGGACACACTTACAGGAAATATCATTGTAAAGATTCTCTCTGCTTATACTACGGGAGGAGACTATGAAGCGTTGGGATATGGCTATGGACCGGGGATAGGAGAAAATTATGGAAGACTTATACTGATTTTATCGCGAGCTTCTGGAGCTCCTGTAGCTGCCAATGCCATAAGGTTTGCAGCAGATTTAGTAAAGGGGAATATCTTTGAAATTGCATCAAAAGAGTTTGAGCTGGTTAGAAGAACAGGATTTGATGATGTAATAAAGGGGTTGAAGGGTAAAGAGATAGAAGAGAAGCAAATTTCTGTTAAAATACCCGAGAAAAAGCCAGTTACGGAAGAAATTTCTGGGATTGATGTTCTGGAGCTTGAAGATATGGTGAAACTCTTATGGGAAAATGGGATTTATGCAGAGAGTGGAATGGGCTGCACAGGGCCTGTGATCCTTGTAAGTAAAGAGGATTATGAAAAAGCATTAGAAGTTCTCAACAGGCGGTAATTTTCATAGTGACAAGGCCCTGGGCCGATTTATAATAACAGAAAGGAGGTATCAGTTGTGATAGAAAAAATAAAACTTACACAATTTACAAAAAGCGCTGGTTGAGCAGCCAAGATTGGCCCTGAGGCCTTGGCACAGGTTCTGTGCCAGTTAGAGATAACCTGGAATGAAAATTTGCTAGTTGGTTTGAATACCAATGATGATGCTGCTGTGTACAGATTAAATGAAGACATTGCGATAGTCCACACAGTTGACTATTTTACTCCTGTGGTGGATGACCCTTATGACTTTGGACAGATTGCGGCAGCAAATGCCCTAAGTGATGTATATGCCATGGGAGCAGTTCCTTTGTTTGCGCTAAACGTGGTGTGTTTTCCAGCTGCTTACATTGACGTGCTGAAGGAAGTGTTAAGAGGTGGAAATGACAAAGTGAAAGAAGCTGGAGCTTTAATAGCAGGAGGTCATACTATTGAGGACGAAGAACCTAAATACGGTTTGAGCGTCACAGGAATTGTGCATCCTGAGAAGGTGATAAAAAATTCTACTGCTAAGCCGGGAGATGTGCTGATTCTCACGAAGCCCTTGGGAATTGGTGTTATAAATACTGCCATAAAAGGAGAGATGTGCCCATCTGAAACATATTTATTGGCAGTGGAAGTTATGAAGTATTTAAATAAAGAGGCTTCTGAAATAATGAAGGAAGTTGGAGTTAATGCCTGTACTGATATAACAGGATTTGGACTTTTGGGACATGCCTATGAGATGGCTTTTTCCAGCGGTGTTACTATTGAATTTGATAAAGATTCTATTCCTTTGATTGAAGGGGCGAGAGAATTGGCTCAAATGGGGTTAATCCCTGGGGGATGTTACAGGAATAAAAAGTATTTAAAAGGAAAAGTTTGCATAAAGGTGGAAGAGGACGAGGTCATTGACCTTATGTTTGATCCCCAAACTTCAGGAGGATTGTTAATATCAGTGTCAGAAGAGAAAGCAGAAGAACTTTATCGAAGGCTTAATAAAAAGTTAAAATTTGGAGCTTTTATTGTAGGAAGGGTGAAAGAAAAACAAGAATATGATATTTATGTCAGATAACTCCGGCGAGAGGAGCTGTGCTATGGAGGACTTGTACAGAAAACTTCCGTCAGTAGATGAGATACTTAGGGAAGAAAAAATAAATGAGGTTTTGAAATTTAATAAGAGGGAAGTAGTAAAAAACTGTATAAGGGAAGTTCTTGAAAGATACAGAGAAAAAATTAGAAGGGGAGAAGTAAAAAAGATTGACATAGAAAAAATTTTGGAAGATGTGGTAAGCCAGATTGAAGAGAAAAAGAAAATGAGCTTGAGGAGGGTAGTGAATGGAACAGGAATTATTCTACACACAAATCTTGGAAGAGCTCTATTCCCTCCTCAAGTGAAAGAACATCTGTTAGATATAGCCTTTTGCTATTCCACTTTAGAGTATGATGTGGAAAAAGGAGAGAGGGGTTCTAGGTATTCTCATGTAGAAAAGCTTTTGTGCGAACTTTTGGATGTGGAGGCAGCTTTGGTTGTAAATAATAATGCAGCTGCTGTGCTCCTTGCTCTTAACACTCTCGCTAAAGGGAAAGAGGTTATAGTTTCAAGGGGACAGCTTATTGAAATAGGAGGATCTTTTAGAATTCCCGATGTAATGCTTCAAAGCGGAGCCATTTTAAAAGAAGTGGGTACTACGAACAAGACTTACGACTTTGACTATATAAATGCTATTACTGAGAATACCGCTCTTCTCTTAAAAGTTCACACCAGCAACTACAGAATTGTAGGTTTCACCCATGACATAGCAACTGAGGAATTGGTTCAGATTGGCAGGAAGTACGACATTCCTACAATGGAGGATTTGGGCAGCGGAGTTATGGTAGATTTAAGAGAATACGGTTTGCCCCATGAACCAACTGTCCAGGAAGTTGTAAAAGCAGGTGTGGATATTGTCACTTTCAGTGGAGATAAGCTTTTGGGCGGACCACAGGCCGGGATAATCGTCGGGAAGAAAAAATACATTGACCTCATGAAAAAGAATCCTCTTACAAGGGCATTGAGAGTGGATAAGCTTTGTCTTGTCTCTCTAGAATGTGTGTTAAGAATTTATAGGGATTCTAATCCAGTAGAAGCCATCCCTACTTTAAAGATGCTGACTGCAAAACCTTCCCAATTATATGAAAAGGCAGCTATCTTAAATAAGCTTGTTTTAACAATTCCTAAAGTTAAATCAAAAGTTGTAGAAATTACATCCTTGTCGGGGGGAGGATCACTGCCAGAAGAAAGTTTGCCTTCCTATGGTATTACTTTAGAGGTGGAAGGGTTTGATACTGAAGATTTAGAAAGAAGGCTAAGAATACGAGATATTCCTATAATAACCCGTATAGTTGATGGTGTTGTTACAATAGATGTGAGGACTTTATTAGAGGGTGATGAAGAGGTAATTCTTCATGCTCTAGAAGAAATAACGGGGGTGTGCCAGTGAAAAATATTATAATTGGCACAGCAGGACATATTGACCACGGTAAAACGACCTTGATAAAAGCTCTTACAGGGAAGGATACAGATAGGCTCAAAGAAGAAAAATTAAGGGGAATTACCACGGATTTGGGATTTGCTTATTTTGATTTGCCTTCTGGCATAAGAGCGGGTATAATTGATGTGCCAGGCCATGAAAAATTTATTAAAAACATGCTGGCAGGGGCTCACGGTATAGATATAGTCATGCTTGTAATTGCTGCTGATGAGGGAGTAATGCCACAGACTAAAGAACACGTGGATATACTATCTTTTCTCGATATAAAGGCTGGCATAATTGTGCTGACAAAATGTGATTTGGTAGAAAAAGATTGGCTTTTAATAGTAGAGGAAGATGTAAGAGAGAATTTAAAAGGTACTTTTCTAGAAAATGCGCCAATAGTTCATGTATCGTCTGTTACAGGAGAAGGATTAGATATTTTGGTAAATACACTGGATGAATTAGCGCAAAAAGTTAAGGAAAGAAGTTCAGAAGGAATATTTCGCCTGCCTGTAGACAGAGTTTTTTCTATTGCCGGCTTTGGGACTGTAGTCACTGGTACTTTGATATCTGGAAAGATAAAAGTCGGAGATAAAGTGATGATCTATCCCAAGATGATTGAGTCAAGAGTGAGAAACCTTCAGGTGCATGAAAGAAATGTTGAGTGTGCTTTTGCAGGGCAGAGAACTGCAATAAATTTAGCAAATGTCAAGGTAGAAGAGATAGAAAGAGGAGATGTGATTGCTCCTCCTGAGGCCATTATTCCTTCTACTATGATAGATGTAAAGCTCTCTCTTTTAAAAGAAGCAAAAACTCTTAAAAATAGAGAAAGAATAAGATTTTATACAGGTGCTTCAGAAGTAATAGGAAGAGCAGTGTTGCTTGATAGGGATGAGCTACATGGTGGAGAAAGCTGTTATGCGCAGATTTACCTGGAGGATTGTGTCTCTGTGTTGAGAAAAGATAAATTTGTCATTAGAACTTATTCCCCCATGCTTACGATAGGAGGAGGTATCATATTAGATCCGAATCCGGAAAAACACAAAAGATTTGATATAGAGGTCATTGAAACGCTGAGTAACATTGAAAAACTTGGAGATAAATTTGTGATAGAGAAATTAGTGTATGAGTCGCTATTGCCATTGTCAGAAGAAGAAATTAAGAGAAAAGCAAATGTGGTTGATATAGGTAAATTTTCTCTTAAAAATTTGATTAAGCTAAAATTAGAAGAAAAAGATTATTTTTATCACCGGGAAAAGTATGAAGAGATGTGTTTGAGAACAAAAGAAATCCTCGAGGATTTTCACAGGAAAAATCCTTTAAAAGAAGGCATTTCAAAAGAAGAGCTGAAAAATAAGCTGTTTGGAGATATTAAATCTAAGCTCTGCGATTTTATCTTTGAATTAATGGAAAAGGAAGAGATAATAAAGATAAAAAATCAGCTAGTAGCTTTAAAAGACTTTAAAGTCGTACTTAATGAAGAGCAAGAAAAGTTAAAAGAAAGGATAATAAAAATTTATAGAGACTCAAAATTTGAACCTCCGAAACTTTCCGAGTTAGAAGGGTATCCCGAAATAATTCCTATGGTAGAATATTTGGTAAATATAGGAGAGTTAGTAAAACTTGATGAGGAAATTTTTCTTTCAAAAGATAATTATGAAGAAGCCCAAAATGTGCTGATAAATTATCTTAAGGAAAATAAGGAAATCACTTTGGCAGTTTATAGGGATCTGTTAAATACCAGCAGAAAATATGCTATGGCAATTTTGGAATACTTTGATTCTATTAAACTGACTAAAAGAATAGGAGATGTAAGAGTTCTAGCAAGGGAAATAAAGAATTAAGCCCATGGGAACACCATGGGCTTATTATCAATAGATGGCGGGAGTATGTGGGAATCGAACCCACCTCTCGCTTAAATAGCGAGACCGTAGATTTGAAGTCTAGGAGGCACACCAGCGCCTATCTACTCCCGATAGTTTATTTTATAACATTTTTTAAAGCTTTTCAACAAAAATTTTAGGAGGAAAAAAGATGAAAGGCAATTACATAGCTTTTCCAAGCGTGAATTATGTCATGAGAGCAGAGGATATTTTGAAGAAAAAGAATTTGTGGTATAAAGTGGTACCAACGCCAAGGTCTATTGATTTAAGCTGTGGAATATCGATAATGTACGATAAGAAAGATGAAGAGATAATACGGAAGCTTTTAGAAGAAAATGGTGTTTTAGTAAAGGGATTTTACTCTATAGAATAGATAAAAATTTTTTTGAGACCTTATTGTTTTTTTATATTGCGCGTGTTATAATTTTTATAAAAGTAGCACTAAATTAAAACTAGAGTATACAGTGTACAAGTGCAATTAGAAAATTTTAGTGGAGGTGCGGGAATGTTAAAAGGTTTTAAGAGGTTAAACGTTGTGCTAGCTATACTGCTAATAATTGTTATGTCTTTAACAGCCTGTAGTAAATCGCAGAATCAGGCGCAAATCTCTGAAACTTCCAAAGAGACAGTTCAAACTATAACAGTTACAGATTTGGTAGGAAGGCAGGTGGAAGTAAAAGGTCCAGTACATAAAGTAGTTGCTATTGGTCCTGGAGCTTTAAGGCTTGTGACCTATGTTGATGGTATTGACAGAATTGCAGGGGTTGAAAACATAGACAAAAAATTGACTAATGGCAGAACCTACAACATGCTTTTCCAGGAAGAGTTTGCGAAGCTTCCTACCATTGGGCAGGGAGGTCCTGATTCTACACCGGACGCAGAAAAGCTGGTGCAAGTAAATCCCGATGTAATTTTTGTCATATCTTTGCTTGACAAGTCAAAAGCTGATGACTTGCAGTCAAAGACAGGAATTCCTGTAATTGTTTTGAGTTATGGTAAATTGGGGACTTTTGAAGAAGATATATACACCTCTTTAGAGATTATAGGAAAAGTGTTAGGGAAAGAGGATAGAGCAAAAGAACTGGTGGAGTATATAAAGGGAATTCAAAAGGACTTGCAGGACAGAACTAAAGATATTCCCGATGATAAAAAACCGACAGTTTATGTAGGGGCGTTGGGATTTAAAGGCGCTCACGGCATAGAAAGCACTCAAGGAAATTATCCCCCTTTTATGGCGGTTAATGCTAAAAATGTGGCTGATACTTTAGGGCAAAAAGGTAGTGTAATGATAGAAAAAGAAAAGTTATTGGCTTGGAATCCAGATATAATCTTCATTGATGAGGGGAATCTTGATTTGGTCAAGCAAGATTATCAGAAAAATCCCGATTTTTATAATAATTTGAAGGCAGTTAAGAATGGCAATGTGTATGGGATACTCCCATATAACCAGTACAACACAAATGTTGACACGGCTCTGGTTGATTCATACTGGGTAGGCAAAGTTTTATACCCTGAAAGATTCAATGATGTAGACCCTGTAGAGAAAGCGAAAGAAATATATGCGAAGTTTTTTGGTGAAAAGGGTAAAGTCCTCTACGATAAGATGAAAGAGGTCTATGGCGGTTTTGAAAAAATTAAATTTTAAGGGATAATCAAAGATAAATTCCTCCACTTTTTGTGGGGGAATTATAAAGGACGAGGGGATGAAGTCTTGAGGCAGTTGATATTAGAGGCGGTACCTGAAAGTTACAATCGTTATATAAGGAGAAAAATATGGATAATACTTCTTACTATATTAACAACTTTTCTCCTTGCTGTGTATGCCATAAATGCTGGTTCTGCAGGACTTAGCGTGAAGGATGTAGTAAAAACTTTGGTAGGACAAGGGGAAGAAAGATTCAGGATAATTGTGTGGAATATAAGGATGCCGAGAATTTTATCGGCTATGATGGCAGGAGTAGGGCTTTCTGTAGCTGGGTGTGTTACGCAAAGCATATTGAGAAATCCCTTGGCGTCCCCTTTTACTTTAGGGATATCACAGGGTGCAGCTTTTGGAGCGGCAGTTGCCATTATCTTATTTGGGGCAGGAAGCACTACAAATCCTGATTCTGTAATAATAAACAATCCTTATCTGGTAGTTATCTTTGCTTTTTTGGGGTCTATGGGTTCTACTGTAGTTGTGCTTATGTTGGCAAAAAATTTTAGAGTTACACCTGAAGCGATGGTGCTTGCAGGGGTTGCCTTGGGTTCTCTATTTTCTGCCATCACGATGATTTTGCAGTACTTTGCAGATGATGTAAAAGTGGCTTCAATAGTTTTCTGGACTTTTGGTGATTTGGGAAGGGCTTCCTGGAGAGATTTAACTATAATGTCTGTTGTGGTAGGGATTTCACTTATATATTTTATGTTAAACCGATGGAATTACAATGCTTTAGACAGCGGAGAGGAGACGGCAAAGGGGTTAGGCGTAGAAGTTGAGAAGATAAGGCTTTATGGCATGTTTATGTCTTCTCTTGTTGCTGCAGTGATTACATCTTTTGTTGGCATAATAGGGTTTGTAGGGCTTGTAGGGCCCCACATTATGAGAAGATTGATTGGAGGAGACCACAGGTTTTTAATTCCTGCGTCTTCTGCAATAGGTGCACTGATACTTCTTGCTTCAGATACTCTGGGCAGGACAATAATTTCTCCGATAGTTCTGCCCGTTGGAGCTATCACTTCCTTTTTAGGTGCCCCGGTTTTCCTGTATGTGCTTTCTAGGGGGTATAGAAGGTGATTTTAAACATAGATGGTATAGAATTCAGTTACACCAGCGTTCCTGTGTTAAGAAATGTGAAATTTCATCTTGAAAAAGGAGAATTTTTATCTATTTTAGGAAATAATGGGGCTGGAAAGTCTACTCTTTTAAAATGCATAAACAGGATTTTGAAGCCCCACAAAGGTACTATATACATTGAAAAAGACGAGATTTCAAAGCTCAGTAGGGTGGAAATTGCAAAGAAAATTGGGTATGTCGCTCAAAGAAATGAGAATGGCCGGTTTACAGTATTTGATGCTGTGCTTTTGGGGAGAAAGCCCTATATAAAGTGGGATATTACTGAAAAGGACATAAAAATTGTAAATGAGGTTTTAAAAAAGTTTGATTTAGAAAAACTTGCCTTAAGATACTTAAATGAGTTAAGCGGTGGAGAATTGCAAAAAGTGGTTATAGCGCGGGCTTTGGCGCAGCAACCAGTTGTTATGCTATTAGATGAGCCTACGAATAATTTGGATTTAAAAAATCAGATTGAGGTTTTAAAAATTATAAAAGATACTGTAAAAGAACAGAATATCGCCGCAATTGTAATAATTCACGATTTGAATTTGGCTTTGAGGTTTTCAGATAAATTTTTGCTTTTAAAAGACAATACCATTTTTGCCTATGGTGGAATGGAAGTCATGACTGAAGAAAACATAGAGGCTGTATATGGGATTCCTGTTGCAGTAGAAACCTGCCGAGGAGTACCCGTTGTCATTCCACTTTAACAGCTCAGACAAGGGGGACGGTTCCTTCCGTCTGAGTTTTCAGACAGGAGGAACCGTCCCTCCCGTCTGAGTCCCTCCCGTCTGAATTTTTATTCTACTTTAACGGAAAGGAAGGGAGAATTGCTGTGGAACTAGTACCTATAGGTGTTATACACAGCCCTTATAAAAGGAAAGGGGAAGCGCCTCATCAAGGAAGGGCTAGGAATGAGGAGGCAATATTGGAAATATATCCTGAATTTCAGGAAGGGCTTCAAGAGATAGAGAAGAAAAAGCACATAATAGTTCTTTATTGGTGCCATTTAGGGAAAAGAGACGTGATAAAAACGGCTACTCCGTGGGGACCGGAGATAAAAGGTGTTTTTGCTACCCGTTCACCTAATAGGCCTAATCCTATAGCTTTTTGTGTAGCGGACCTTATAAAGGTGGAGGGCAATAAGCTGTATGTTAAAGGGGTTGATGCTCTTGATAAAAGTCCTATTCTGGACATAAAACCTTACGTATACGAGCTAGACAGTGTCAAACCAGAAGATAGGCTGTAAAGGTAGAGGAGGATTTTTATGGACAAAAAGCTTTGGGAAGAATGTGTTTCCTTTCACGGGCATGAGTGCCCAGGACTTGCAATAGGTTTTAGAGCCAGTGAAGCGGCAATTAAAAAATTGAATCTCACCTTTTCTAAGGGCGAAGAAATTGTCTGCATCACAGAGAACAATGCCTGTGGAGTCGATGCCATTCAGTATATCACAGGGTGTACTTTTGGAAAAGGAAATCTAATTTTTAAGGATAAAGGCAAGCAGGCATTTACATTTTTTAGAAAAGATACCCGGGAAGGTGTTAGAATAGTATTAAAGGCTTTTAATCACGCTGATGACAGAAAAAAGTGGATGGAATACTTGCTTAATGCTCCGCTGGAGGAAATTTTTGATTTTAAGACACCGCCTTATGAAATACCCCCAAAAGCGCGAATATATCCCTCTATTAAATGCGAAATATGCGGAGAGTACGCTGGAGAGCACAGAATAAGGTTAAAAGATGGTAAAAAAGTTTGTATAGATTGTTTTGGGGAATGAAAAAGCACGGGAAAGTGCTTTCAGTTTGTTGACAAAACCCATATTAATTTAAGTGGCATTTTGTGTTAATGCTCCGGAGTTGCAAAGCGACTAAACTAAGGCTCACTTTTCGGGCTCCGGCGGGGTCCCGACCAATTCGCCCTTCGGGCTCAGGTGGTCGCTCGCTTCGCTCGCCCCGCCTTCGCCCCTCAAGTTCGCCAAGTTTAGTTACCGCTTTGACAACAAGTCGCATTTACACACAAAATGCCACTTTTAAACTTTGTCAACAGTCTGAAAGCACGGGAAAGTGCTTTTTCTTTTTTATAAAAAGTTGACAGCCCTTTTTTTATGCGTTTATAATAAAAAACAGGGATTATCTACGCTTATAAAACGTTTACCACCACTATTAAAAATAATGTAGGAGGGGTTAAGAAATGAAGATTGTCAAAGTATTAACTTTGGCTGTTACATTTCTAATGCTCTTCACTGGCTGGAATAATATCGCTTATGCTGATGTTTCAGGAGTGACCTTTTTTACGCCCTATATAAATATAGCGGTTACACCTGGAGAGACTATTTCCTACAGCATAGATGTTCAAAACAAATCTGGTCAAATTAAAAACATACCTTTAAGTGTAAAAGCCCCTGAGGGATGGCAGACTACTTTGACAGCTGGGGGATGGAAGATCGAAGAAATTTCTGTAAAGCCTAATGACAGCCAGACAATAACTCTTACTGTGGAAGTGCCTTTAAAGGTTGATAAAGGAAGCTATAAAGTGGTGCTTTTAGGCTCTGGAGTTCCTGTTTTAACTCTTACAGTAAATGTGACAGAGCAGGGTACTTATCAGACAGAGTTGACTACAGACCAGCCCAATATGGAGGGGACGAATAAGTCTACCTTTAGTTATGAGCTTAAGCTTAAAAACCGTACCCCAGATACGCAAAATTATGCTCTTATCGCTGATGTGCAACCTGGCTGGAACGTGCAGTTTACTGTGGAAGGCAAAGAGGTGACATCCGTATCAGTTGAGCCAAACAGTCAGAAGCTAATTAGGGTTTCTATAACACCTCCATCTCAGATTAAAGCTGGTACTTACAAGATACCAATTAAGGCAGAGACGAAGAATACAAGCGCTTCTGTTACGTTGGAAGTGGTGATAAGGGGCACATATGGGTTAAAGCTTACTACTCCTACAGGAGTGCTTTCAACTGATATAGTTGCCGGTGGAGATAAAAAGGTGACTTTGCAGGTGAAAAATACAGGTTCGGCACAGCTGGCAAAGATAAAGTTTTATGCGGATACGCCTGTGGATTGGCAGGTAACCTTTGAACCTGATACTATAGATACCCTCGCTCCTGGAGAGACAAAAGAGGTTACAGCTACGATACACGCTGATAAGAAAGCCATAGCAGGAGACTATGTGGTCACAATGAGGGCAAGTACCCCAGAGGCTAGTGACGAGGCTGTATTTAGAGTTACTGTAAAGACAAGCTGGGGTTGGGGAATTGTAGCGCTTCTCATAATTGCTGCTACAATAGGGGTTTTATATTATCTGATTGAGAAATACGGGAGGCGGTAAAATTGGCTGATGTTGTAATAGAGCTAAAAGGTCTCACTAAAATCTATGGTACTCAGCCAGCCGTCGACCATCTGGATTTAGAGATAAAAAGAGGAGAGGTTTTTGGACTTTTGGGCCCTAATGGTGCGGGCAAAACTACTACTATTTTAATGATATTAGGCCTTGTGGAACCAACCGAGGGGGAAGTAAAAGTTTTAGGGATTAATTCAACGCGAGAGCCACTTAAAGTAAAAAAATGGGTTGGCTATTTGCCCGAGGATGTCGGGTTTTATGAAGACATGACAGGGCTTGAGAATCTGAAGCTCACTGCTGCTTTAAACGGTATGGAGGAGAAAGAAGCGGTAAAAGCAGCAGAAGAACTGCTTGAAAAGGTGGGGCTTGGGGAAGCTAAAGACAAAAAAGTGGGAGCATATTCCAGAGGCATGAGGCAGAGACTGGGGCTTGCAGATGCCCTTATAAAAAAACCTCAGATAGTGATTCTCGATGAGCCGACTTTAGGGCTTGACCCGGAGGGGATGAAAGAATTTTTGGAACTCATAAAGAATTTGAGCAGAGAAGGCGGTATGACTGTTCTTTTGTCTTCTCACCATCTCCATCAAGTTCAGGAGATATGCGATAGAGTAGGGATATTTGTAAAAGGGAAGCTAATAGCAAAAGGTACTGTGTCGGAACTGGCAAAAGAGCTGTTTTCTACAGAACTTTACACCTTTGAAGTTGCTGTTAATCCTATGGAGGATGACCTTATTTCCAAACTTATGAGTGTGGAAGGCGTGAAAAAAGTAGAAAAGGAAGGTAAAGCCTTCATCGTCCATGCTGAAAAAGACGTTTCTGCTGAAGTTGCCAAAACTGTGGTAAAGGAAGGCTATAATCTTGTAAGGCTTATGCCTAAAAGCTATGGATTAGATGATATTTACCATCGCTATTTTGAGGGGGTGCAATAAAATGCGCCACTCACTGCGAGTCCTTATTAAAAAAGAAATTGCCGACCATATACACAGCTGGAGATTTAACATACTTTTGGCTCTGATATTTTTGACAGCACTTGCCTCTATCTACACTGCTGGAATGGCTATAAGAGATGCAGTATCAAAAGCTGATACTCCGCTGGGCGATTTGTACCTTTTTTTGAAGGTTTTTACTGTATCTGATGGGCGACTGCCTTCTTTTATCACATTTGTGGGATTTTTAGCCCCTCTTTTGGGAATAGGCATGGCTTTTGATGCTATAAATGGGGAGATAAATCGAAGAACATTGGTGAGGCTTATAGCTCAGCCTATTTACAGAGATGACGTAATTTTATCAAAATGGATTGCAGCTCTTCTGGTGATAACAGTTTTCTTCCTGGCACTTGGCTTTTTTGTGATGGGGCTTGCTATATTATTTTTCGGCATTCCTCCTACCTTTGAAGAGGTAATGCGAATAATCGTGTTTTTGCTGGCTACAGCCCTGTACGTAGGAGTATGGCTGAGTTTGGGAATTTTATTTTCTATATATTTCAGACAGCCGGCAACTTCATTGCTTGCCAGCATAGCTGTGTGGCTCTTCTTTGCGCTATTTTACGATATGATAGTAAATATCTTGGTCCCAATAGATACAGAGGGACCTGCACAGATAGTGTTTCGTCAGATGCAGATTCATCAATACCTTTTGAGGATTTCACCAACTACTCTGTATCAAGAAGTTGTTACTACCCTTTTGTCCCCAAATGTAAGGTCACTAGGGCCACTTACAGTTGCTCAGGTAGTTGGAGCGATACCTACGCCTCTTTCTTTTGACCAGAGTCTCCTTTTGATTTGGCCTCAGATTGCTGGGCTTGTTGCTCTTAGCGTTTTCCTCTTTGCAATTTCCTTTACACTTTTTATGAGACAGGATATCCGCCACTGATTGGCGGATTATTTTTTTATCTTGACTTTTAAAGAGGGGTGTGCTATTCTTTTATTAGATAATGAGAATTATTCTCAATATCAAGTATTACTGTATATCAATTTCATGTCGAAAAGAAGGGAGGCATTAGTTTGGAAGAGAAAGTGAGTACGCTTGATAAGCTACCTGTTGGGACAAAAGGAAAAATAGTGAAAATTAAGGCGGTGGGGGAACTGAGAAGGCGACTTGTGGATATGGGAGTAATTCACGGGACAGAAGTCAAAGTGGAAGGGGTAGCGCCACTTGGAGACCCGATTGAAGTTACAGTGATGGGCTACAGGTTAAGTCTTAGAAAAAGGGAAGCTTCTCAGATAGAAATCGAGGTGATATAATTTGTTAAAAAAGGGAGGAATTGTATTGCCTCTTTCTATGCTTCCACCGGGGAAAAAGGCTGTGGTAGTGGACATAATAGGAGGGGAAAGTATAAGAAGAAGGTTAATTGACATGGGGATTGTAAGGGGAGTAGAGATTTTGGTTGTAAAAAACGATGTAGGACCTCTTATAGTAGGAGTTGGGGAGATGAGGTTTGCTTTGGGCTTTGGCATGGCTCAAAAAATATTAGTGGAGGAATTATAGGGGAGGGCAAAGATGGAAAAGATGGGCGTTTTAGAAGGTAGAAAGGAATTAGTGGTTGCATTGGCAGGGAACCCAAATTCAGGTAAAACAAGCTTGTTTAATGAGCTTACAGGATCAAGACAGCACGTGGGGAACTGGCCAGGAGTTACTGTTGAGAAAAAAGAAGGAAGGCTTAAATTTGAAGGTATAGATTTTAAGGTAGTAGACCTTCCTGGCACTTACAGTTTGGGGGCTTACACGGAAGATGAAGTGATTGCCAGGAATTTTATAATATACGATAAGCCAGATGTTGTGATTAATGTGGTAGATGCCACTAATCTGGAGAGAAACTTGTACCTTACAATGCAGCTTTTGGAGATGAATGCAAACCTGGTTATAGCTTTAAACATGTCGGATGAGGCAAAGGCTAAGGGCATTGAGATTGATAAAGATAAGCTGTCGCAGATTTTGAAAGTGCCAGTTGTAATGACAGTGGCCACTAAAGGGGAAGGTGTAAAAGAGTTACTGGAGAACGTACTAAAAGCGGTAGAATTTAAAGGAGAAAGATATCGCATAGATTATGGGAAGGAATTGGAAGAGGGCATTTCTGAGCTTGAAAGTTTGATTAAGGAAGATGAAGAGCTTTCAAAGAAGTTTTTTCCTAGGTGGCTGGCTATTAAATTCATAGAAAACGATGAGAACATAATGAAAGAGTTTTCATCCAAAACGGCATTGATGGAGAAAGTCAAGTTGATCCAAAAGAAGTTAGAAGGGATTTTTGGAGAAGATGCAGAGGTTGTCGTCGCTGATAAAAGATATGGGGTCATTTCTGGTATAGTAAAGGAATGTGTAAAAAAGAGGAGTACTCCTGAAGAGAGGTACACCTTATCTGACAGAATAGATAGGATTGTGACGAATAAATACCTCGGCATTCCAATATTTCTTGTAGCTATGTGGGCGGTTTTTGAATTCACTTTTGCTTTGGGCAATCCCCTATCAGACTGGATAGAAATGTTTTTTGACTGGCTGGGTGAAGTTACAGCCTCCTGGCTTTTGTCAATCGCTGCACCGGACATTTTAATTTCCTTTATAAGAGATGGAATAATTGCAGGAGTTGGTTCTGTACTGGTATTTATACCACCGATTTTCCTCTTATTCTTTGCAATTTCTGTGTTAGAAGATAGCGGCTACATGGCGAGAGCCGCTTATGTTATGGATAGATTTATGACTGCTTTGGGACTTCATGGCAAATCTTTTATACCTATGCTGATTGGTTTTGGCTGCAATGTGCCCGGCATAATGGCTACTAGAACTTTGGAAAACAAGGAGGATAGATTGGTTACTATTCTGGTAAATCCTTTAATGTCTTGTGCTGCCAGGCTTCCAGTTTATGTGCTTTTCGCAGGAGCTTTCTTTGCAGAGAATCAAGGGCTTGTGGTGTTTTCTATATACCTTTTGGGGATAGTGCTGGCAGTTATAATGGCTAAAATATTTAAAAAATTTCTTTTCAAAGGCAAGACAGCTCCTTTTGTGATGGAGCTTCCTCCTTACAGAGTGCCTACTCTAAAGGGCTTGCTTATTCACATGTGGGAGAGAGGAAGTTTATTTGTGAGAAAAGCTGGCACCATAATTTTGGGAGTAGTTGTGCTGGTATGGATTTTATCTAGCCTTCCCGCGGGAGTGGAATATGCCAGCGCTGAGAGCTATATTGGTAGATTGGGAAGCGCTGTAGCGCCCATTTTAAAGCCGGCTGGATTTGGTACTTGGGAAGCGGCTTCAGCCTTGATATTCGGCATTTTAGCGAAGGAAACGGTAGTTGGTACTCTTGGAGTGGTGTACGGTGCAGAGGGAGATGCTTTGTTTGAGGCTATAAGGCAGCATTTTACGCCTCTGTCTGCCTATGCCTTTATGGTTATGACTCTTATATACATCCCCTGTGTGGCTACAATTGCCGCTATAAGAAGAGAGACAAATTCATGGAAATGGACTTTCTTTGCAATAGGATACACTCTGGTTCTCGGATGGCTAATGGCGGTTTTGGTATATCAGGGAGGGCGAATTCTAGGGCTTGGGTAAAAATTTTGTAAAATAAAAGGAAAAAGGTGTTTACCGTGGAATATATTATATTAGTGGGAGCAGGAGTTTTTCGGCCGCTATGATTTGGATTGGGATGAGGAGACAGTTTGAGAAAGGCGGTAAGTGTCATCGTTGTCCTTTTAAAAGGGAGTGTAAAATGACTTGTAAAAATTAAGTTCAGGGGGGAGAGGCAATGGAATGGCTTAAAGTGTTGAAAGAGGATATTTTGAGATTTTTAAAGGAAAAAGAAGGCAATAAGTCTTCATTGGAAGAAATAGCAATAGAGAGTAAAGTAGCTAAAGAAGACGTAATTGAAGCAGTGAGAAGTTTAGAAAAAGATAATTTTGTCAACTTTGAAAAGCAAGAGGTCTCTCTCACAGAAGACGGGAAAAAAGAGGCTGAAGGTATATATGAAAAACACAATCTCGTAGAAAGTGTGTACGGGCATCAAATTGCTCATGCTTTGGAGCATTACGCCATGAAGGATATGAAAAAAGCTTTTGAGTCTGCCTCTTCCCCTAAAAAATTAAAAGATTTTAAAGAGCAACAAATAGGGTTTGTTGTGCGCCTTTCTATAGATAACCCCATGGTATTGTCAAGGATTATAGGGTTAGGCTTTGCACCTGGAAGCTATTTTAAGATTGTCAAGAAAAGAGATGACTTTTTAGTGATAGAATCCCATGGTAGGCTTGTGGTTTTAGGAAGAGAAATTGGAGATGATATAGAGGGGGTAGAAGCTTTTGAGGATGCTTCTGGTAGGACAGCCTAATGTAGGGAAATCGCTCTTTTTGAACACTCTAACAGGAGCAAAGGTTATAGTGTCTAATTACCCTGGTACAACTGTAGATGTTACAGAAGGTAGAACAAAAGTTGGAGATGAATCATGGGAATTTGTAGATACCCCCGGCATTTACAGCCTTACCCCTTCCAGTGAAGAAGAAAAAGTTACATATAGGATAGTATTAGAAGGAAATTATGATTTTGTGATACACATTTTAGATGCACTTGCTTTAGAGAGAAATCTCATAATTTCCCTCCAATTGGCAGAATTAGGAGTTCCTTTCATGATAGCGGTTAATTTTTATGAGGAAGCGCTGAAAAAGGGGATGAAAATTGACTTAAGGGCTTTGGAGGAATTATTGGGCGTTCCTGTTGTGGTGATAAATCCTTTTAAAAAGGAGATTGAAAAATTAAAAAATGCTTTTAAATCAGTAAAAAAGTCTAACTACTCTATTCAGTACGATGACCACATAGAAGAGATGATAGAAATAATAGAAAGAGAAATTGATTATGAGGGAAAGTTTTCTAAAAGAGGCATTGCTGTAAAAATATTAGAAGAAGGGGACATGGTATGTAGACTGTTAAACTTGAATAAGTTTGAAAATTTAAAGGAAAGATATAGGGGAGTTCATCCAAATGTGACAAGAGACATAGTTATAACAAGGGCAGGATATGCCTTTTATATTTCTCAAAAGATTTTAACCTATAAAGAAGAAAGGGCAAATAAATTAAATTTACTTGATAACTTTATACTTAACAATCCAATAGGTAGTGCAGTTTTTAGCTTAAGTGTCCTTTCCCTTATATTTTTAGGGCTTTTCTACATTGGCGGATGGTTTCAGGATGCTTTAGGAAATTTATTTGAAGGATATATTGAAAGCTTAAGCGCATATCTTTCGGCTTACCATCCTCTTCTTGACGTTTTGGTGACAAATGCTTTCATAGGCCTTGCTGCAGGTATAAGTATAGCTGTACCTTATGTGGGTATATTCTATATTTTTCTTACATTCATGGAAGATACTGGTCTTTTATCCCGCTTTATAATCGCATTAAATGGCTTGATGTCAAGGCTTAACCTCCCTGCGAAGGCTATCATTCCTTTGATGCTGGGTTTTGGTTGCAGTGTGCCTGCCATAAAATCTACAAGGATTCTCAGTAATTTCAAGGACAGGTTTAAGGTGGCAATACTCTATTCAGTTGTCCCGTGTTCTTCACGAAATGCCATACTCTTTGGAGTGGTCGGGCATTACGCAGGAATAGGGTATCTTATATTAACTTATTTTACGTTACTCGTTGTTTTTATAATCACTTCAAAGATTTTAGGAATAGTCGTTTCAAAGGAAAGACTGCCTCTTGTAGAAGAAATGCCTCCATATCGCATGCCTGTTGTTAGAAATTTACTGGTTAAAGCATGGGTTAGGATGGAAGACTTTGTAAAAGTGGTTATTCCTCTTTTGGTAGCTGGAGGAATTTTGTACGGCATGTTAGACTATTATGACCTTACTGCTTTTATAGTTAAACCCTTTAGGTTTTTGACAGTAAGCTGGCTTGGACTTCCTGCAAATACCGTAATACCGCTTCTTTATGGCTTTTTACAAAAAGACCTTGTGATTGCAATGCTGGCAAATGCCATGGGGACTTATGACTTTGGGACGGTCTTGTCAAAATTTCAAATATTTACTTTTGGGCTTGCATCTTCAGCACAGATTCCTTGTATAATAGCCTTTGGCATGTTTATAAAAGAATTTGGCTTTAAAAGGGCTTTGATTGTTACGTTTTCTGCTTTTATATACGGCATGTTAATCGCTGGTCTTATTTATAGATTAATTGCATTGATATAAAAATAAAAGGAGGGCTACTATTTATGAGAATATATTTTGAAAGGGATTGGATGAAAGAGCTTCTTTTTGAAGGGTGGGTGTACGAAAAACCTCTGTTGGTAAGCGGACCTGGAGGCTCAGGGAAGCCTTTAATAGGAAATTTCTTTGCTGATGAGTGGCTTAAAAAAGGCGGGAATGTGATATTTATGACTGCTAGCACATCAATTGAAACACACAAGAGAATGATGAAGCATTTGGGATGTGAGTTAGAAAAATATGAGGAGGAAGAGAGGGTATTCTACATTGAACTTGCACCACAGATAGAGGATATAGAGGAAGTTTCTGAAAATTCAATAAGAGCAAATTATGTCAAACCAGAAGTTTGGGACAAAGCGTTGGATTTTGCAGGAGATAAGGTCAAAAAGGGAAGCGATTTAGGCACACTTGTTACAAGTGCCTCTCTTAATTTACTGTTTTTTTCAAAGACCTATGGAGAAAAGATGTATGAGAAGTTAAAGTTTTTAGTTAAAGGTGAAGATAAAAATTACTTTTACGTTCTTACTTTAAATAGCGATGCTTACAAGGATTGGGCAAAAGCACTGGAGGATTCTTCATATAACCTTATGGTAAGCGGTATGAGTGAGAATATGAAGCTTACATTAAAAGTGATTAAGATGCACGAGGTTAAATACAAGGATGAAGAGATTATACTGCCTTTGACACCGGATATAATCATGGAAATTAAAAAAGAGGCTGAAGGCGGGAGGACAACCTGATACCTGCTATTAGAAAGTTGTAGAAAAATCTAACCTCTTTTGTGGCAGTAAATTCTGATATGTTTCAGGAATTTAATGAAAGGCTAAAAGAGGTTTCTGACAATATACTGGAGTTTTTCAAAAAAGGCGAAGGCATTTGGATAAAGGTAAGGAAATTTAAAGGAGAGTACGATAATGAAGAGAAGGAGTTTAAATTTGCCAAAGAGCTTTTTACAACTACAAAAAAAGAGGTAGCAGAAAGGACCTCAAAAATGATATGGGCAAAAAGAGAGGGACATAAACTTAGTTATTTCTTTTAATTCTAACCTTTCTATAGTAAAATATAAAAAGGAAACCAATAAATATGGTGGTGAATATAATGACTTTAAAGGAACGAGCTTACAAGATAATAGACAAAATCCCGGAAGACAAAATGGCAAAAGTTATAGCCATTCTTGAAAACTTAAAAGAATTAATAGAAGAGGAATTGGACGAATTTGATATTCAACTTATAGAAGAAGCTAAACAAGTTCTTGCCAGCGAAAATGAATATGTACCTTTTGAGGAGGTGCTTAAGGAGGCTGGAATTAATGGGGAAGAATTATAAAATAGAATTCAGCAAAAAGGCTGCAAAGTTTTTTAAAACCCAGCCTCTTCTTTTTTGTTTTTCTTAATTTAGCTATTTTTATAAAAAGGCTTGCAGTTTGACCCTGTCTTGGTGGATGAGATAGATGATTTTCTGTGGGAGAAATGGAGAAAAATGTACGAAAGTTATTGACATATGTCAATAAAAATTGTATATTTAAATTGAACATATGTCTGAAATTTGGTGAGTTGTATGGTGAAAAATCAAAAAAACCTTATGCCTCTTTTAGTTAAGGTTCTAAAAGGTAGGGGCTTGAAGGTTACGGAAAAGCGGCAGATCCTTTTGGATGTATTTTTAAAAAATCCGGATAAGCATTTTGATATTGATTCACTTTATGAAGAAGTAAGGAAAAGGTGGCCTCACTATGGAATTGCTACTCTATACAGGAACTTAAAAATTTTAGTAGAAAGCGATATTATCTCTGAAAATCTTATCGGAAACAAGAAATACTATGAGCTCAAGATGTTTAGCAAAAAAAGGATACACGCGCATTTAATCTGCAAATACTGCGGTAATATTGACGAGTATTATAGCCCAGAGCTTATAAAAACTGTAAAAGAGATAGAAAAAAAGTATGACTTTGATATTTACTATGGAGAACTAAATTTTTATGGAATATGCAGCAATTGCAAAGCCAGGCTTTTAGCAAATTCAGAGGAAAAGTCTTAAAGTGCGGCGGGTTTCCGCGCTTTATTTTTTTATTGACTTGGATAGGTGACCATGATATACTAAATATTGAGGCATTAAATTAAGATACTACTATATTTTGTGTCATATTGAGAGTTTTTTAAACAAAAGAATGGAGGGTTACGTATGGAAATTGAGATGAAGGTGATTAAAAGAGACGGGCGAGAGGTGAAATTTGATAAGACAAAAATCTCAAATGCGATTTATAAGGCTTTTAAAGCTGTGGGAGAAGGGGAATACGAAGAGGCATTAGAAATCGCTGATGAAGTGACAAAGCACGTAGAACAGGTTTTTGAGGGGATAGCCAGTGTTGAGCAAATTCAGGATGTGGTGGAAGTATTTTTAATAAAAAGGGGATATGCTAAAGCTGCAAAAGCTTATATTCTTTACAGAAAACAACACCAAGATATAAGAGAGTTTAAAAAGATGGTCATGGATATTGAGAAAATGGTAGATGAGTACCTGGGAAAGCAGGATTGGAGAGTAAATGAGAATAGCAATATGAGCTATTCACTGCAAGGGCTCAATAACCATATATCGAGCAGCATTACTGCTCACTACTGGCTGAATAAAATATACCCTCCAGAGGTGAGAGATGCGCATATAAGCGGGGATTTACATATTCACGATTTGGGACTTTTATCTGTTTACTGCTGCGGCTGGGATTTAAGGGATTTGCTTTTGAACGGGTTTACAGGAGTGGAAGGAAAGGTTCAGAGCAAACCGCCAAAGCACTTCAGGTCAGCCCTTGGGCAGATTGTCAACTTTTTCTATACGCTTCAAGGAGAAGCAGCAGGGGCCCAGGCTTTTTCCAATTTTGATACATACCTTGCTCCCTTTGTTTACTATGACAATTTGTCTTACAGGGAAGTCAAACAGGCCATGCAGGAATTTATATTCAACCTGAATGTCCCAACAAGGGTGGGCTTTCAGACACCTTTTACGAATATAACCATGGATTTGGTTGTGCCCGAGATTATGGCAGATGAGCCTGTAATAATAGGCGGAAAGATTATGGACAGGACCTACAAGGAATTTCAAAAAGAGATGGACATGATAAATATGGCTTTTGCAGTGGTGATGATGGAGGGGGACGCGAAAGGGAGGATATTCACATTCCCCATACCCACTTATAACATAACTAAAAATTTTGACTGGGACAGCCCTGTTGTAAACAAAGTGATGGAGATGACAGCAAAATACGGCCTTCCTTATTTCAGCAATTTTGTAAATAGCGACCTAGACCCAAATGATGTCAGGTCAATGTGCTGTAGACTTAGATTGGACAACAGGGAGTTGAGGAGAAGGGGAGGAGGGCTTTTTGGAGCAAATCCCTTGACAGGGTCAATAGGTGTTGTGACGATAAATATGCCCAGGATTGGATATCTGTCCAGGACGAAAGAGGAGTTTTTCCAGAGGTTAGAAAGACTTATGGACATTGCAAAGACCAGCCTTGAGATAAAGAGGGAAGTACTTGAGAAGATGACAGAAATGGGGCTTTATCCTTATTCCAAGTTTTACCTTAGAGATGTGAAAAAGAGGTTTGGGTATTACTGGCAGAATCATTTCAACACCATAGGGCTTATTGGTATGAATGAAGCCTTGCTCAATTTCATGGGAGTGAGCATTGCCACGGAAGAGGGGAGAAAATTTGCACTTGAGGTCTTAGACTTTATGAGGCATAAGTTAGAACAGTATCAACTGGAATCCAGTTTTATGTACAACCTGGAGGCAACTCCTGCAGAAGGAGCCTCTTACAGATTGGCCAAAAAAGATAAAGAGCTTTTCCCAGATATAATTACTGCAGGAGATGATGTTCCGTACTATACCAATTCTACTCAACTGCCAGTGGATTTTACAGAGGATATATTTACTGCGCTTGATTTGCAAGAGGAATTGCAGACTAAGTACACTGGAGGGACTGTATTTCACGGTTTTATAGGGGAAGCCATTAGCGATGTGGAAACTTGCAAGGCATTGGTAAGGAAAATCGCCTATAATTACAGGATTCCCTACTACACAATAACTCCTACTTTTTCCATATGCGAAGACCACGGGTACATTTCAGGCGAGCATTTTGAATGTCCCTACTGCGGTAGAGAATGTGAGGTTTACAGCCGCGTAGTGGGATACTATAGGCCTATTAAAAACTGGAATGAAGGGAAGAGAAAAGAATTTGAGCAAAGGAAGGAATTTGTGGTATGATGTACGATTTTTTGCCGGTTTCTTTTGTAGATTTTCCTGGGAAAATTGCAGCCACTGTGTTTGTGAGTGGCTGCAATTTTAAATGTCCATACTGCCATAACTCTTATTTGATACAAATGAGAGAAGGAATAAAAAGTGAAAAAGAGTTTTTTGATTACCTTAAAAAGAGGGCAAATTTGATAGAGGGGGTATGCATAACAGGAGGAGAGCCTACACTTTGGAAAGGGCTTAAAGATTTTATAAAAAATATAAAGGACTTAAATTTTGAAGTTAAACTTGACACCAATGGTTCAAGACCTCAAGTGTTGGAAAGTTTGCTTGAAGAGGGATTACTGGATTATATAGCGATGGATATAAAAGCGCCAATAGAAAAGTATGATATGTTTTTAAAAAATGAAAAGGACATAGAAAATATTAAAAAAAGTGTAGAGTTAATAAAAGACTCGGATATAAATTATGAGTTTAGGACAACTGTAAATGATAAATTGCTTACTCTTGAGGACTTCACTTTTATTGCAGATTGGATTTCTCCTGTAAAAAGATATGTTTTACAGAGGTATAAATATGCTGAAGGAGTACTTGATAAAAATTTAAGCGGAACAGGTAATTGTGATATTGATTTTTTGTTAAAAGTAAAAGAGATTGTATCTCAAAAAATAAAAGAAGTATTAATTAGAGAATAAGAGTGACAATTTAATTTGTAATGGACATGCGTCTAAAAAGGATTTATAATGGAATTAGGAAGATTTGTTATGGGCTATATCCGGATAATGAAGAAAAGGTACTTTTTAAATATGAGGCCTTAGAAGAGATTAAAAAGATGGCGGATGACAATTTGACCCAATTTTGGTTGAAAAGTTTTTTGGATTTCACATAGTGTAAAATTATCGTAGGATTTTTAAAGTGAAAAAACAAGAGACAACCCCTGTGATAAAATAGATTGTGGAAAACAAAAAACACGAAAGGGGTGTCTCTTGTGAAAAAACATATTTTTGAGGATATTATACTACAAAATGCTCTAAATTTCACTAGGGAAATGATGAATGTTTTTGAGGATTTATTAAAGAATGGAATGAATATTACAGAGCTTGTAGCAAGGATAAAAGAACTTACGGACAAACTAGGTAGAGAGGCAATAGAAGCAATTATTGAGGAGTTAGATAGGATAATAAAAGAAGACAAGAGAAGGAAAGAAAAATGGGTAGTAGAGAGGAAAGATAAAAAGAGATTAACGACAGTCCTTGGGGATATTGAATATGAGAGGACATATTACAAATCAAGGGAGGATGGTAGATATACATATTTAGTGGATGATGCATTAGAGATAGGACGGCACGAGAGGATAGAAAAGGGAGTAAAAATAAAGTTAGTAGAAAATGCGATAGAAGAATCATACGAGAAAAGTAGCGAGAAAGCATGTCCAGAGAAAATAAGTAAACAGACGGTATTAAACGCATAAGGGAAATAGGAGAAGTAGAGGTGAAGAGAGAAATAAAAGAGAAGAAGGAAGTAAGGGTTTTATACATAGAAGCAGATGAAGACCATGTACCTTTACAAGATGGCAGCAGTGAAACACCGCGATTGATATACATACATGAAGGTAGGGAAGAGAAAAACGGAAGGAACGTACTGAAGAATGTGTATTACAAGGCATACGTAGGAGAGAAAGCAGAAGACATATGGATAGATGTAGCGAATTACATAGAAGAAAATTACAAGGAAGAGAAGATAGAGAAGATATACATAGCAGGAGATGGAGCACCATGGATAAAAGAGGGATTAGAATGGATAGTAAAATCAAGGTTTGTGTTAGACAGATATCATTTAAACAAATACGTATTAAAAGCAACATCAAAAGAGCCAAAGTATAGGGATAAGATATGGAGAGCAATAAATGAAGGGGATAAAGAAGGAGTGAAGAAAATATTTGGTGAGTTAATAAAGATAGCAAAAGAAGAGAAAGAAAAAGAAAAGATAAAGGAAGCGAAGAGATACATACTAAACAATTGGGAAGGGATAAAGATATACAGTGAAGACGAAGATGTAATAGGGTGCAGTGCAGAAGGGCATATAAGCCATGTATTTTCTGCAAGACTTAGCAGGAATCCATTAGGGTGGAGCAGAGAAGGATTAAAGTTAATGGCGAAATTAAGGGTATTTAGCAAGAATGGAGGAGACTTAAGAGAAGTAGAGTGGGGCAAGAAAAAGAATATAAATGCAGGAAGTTACAAATTAACAGAGAAGCAAATAAAAGAGGCAGTAAGGAGAGTTAAAACGTCTACAAATGAAAAAATAAACAATATTACGGTTTTGAATATAGGGAAAGTAACGCCAATATATAGGGTTTTAAGAGCATTAAAATATGCACAAGTTATATAAAGAACATGATAAAACGAAGCCCTGAATTAATTAAGTTTCAGGGGTTGTCTTAAAAAAATCCTACAGTATCTTGACACTATCGGATTTCATGAGGGATTGATATTTTTTCGCAGAAAGTATAAAATATTAAAGTAATTGCAATTTATAAAAATAGTAGGGTGTGATAAAATGCCAAGACCGCCGAAGTGGAGATGGGTTAGAAGCGAACCAAATGTTACTTATTTTAAACCAGTAGGGATTCCGCTTTCTATGCTGGAAGAAGTGATACTCACAGTAGAAGAACTGGAGGCTATCAGGCTGAAGGATTTAGAAGGGTTGGAACAGGAAGAATGTGCCGATATGATGAAGGTATCTCGGCCAACTTTTTTTAGAATAATAACTTCTGCTAGGCAGAAGATAGCTGATGCATTGGTAAATGGCAAGGCTATAAGGGTAGAAGGAGGAAATTACAAAGTATACGGGGAGGATATGAGGGGTCACGGTGGAATGAGGCACAGGCATGGCTGGTATAACGAAGAAGATTAAATTTTGATTAAAATTTCTCGTATTTTCACACAACCTTTCATATATATAGTATAATTGAAAAGGACTATATATATGGAAGGATGAAGTTAATGGACATCGTAAAAAATTTTGTAGATATTGTACTTCACTTGGATAAATATCTTGGAACGATAATTCAAACTTATGGCACATGGACCTATAGCCTTTTGTTTTTTATCATTTTTCTTGAGACGGGTTTTGTAGTGACCCCTTTTCTCCCAGGTGATTCGCTTTTATTTGCTGCAGGGACCTTTGCTGCGATAGGGAGTCTGAACGTGTACTATGTGATTGTGCTTTTAGCTTCTGCTGCAATATTGGGAGATACGGTTAATTACCATATAGGTAAGTTTATAGGTGAAAAAATTTATGAGAGTGAAAATTTGAGATGGATAAAAAAAGAGCATTTACTGGAAGCTCGTGATTTTTATGAGAAGTACGGCGCTATTACTATTGTGGTAGGAAGGTTTATCCCTATCATCAGAACCTTTGTCCCTTTTGTTGCAGGAATTGGCCAGATGAGATGTTTTAGGTTTTTGTTTTACAACGCATTTGGCGGAATTCTCTGGGTTTCTCTTTTTACTTTGGGAGGATACTTTTTTGGAAATTTGAAAATAGTCAAGGACCATTTTGGGTTGGTTACTATTGCTATAATTGTGATTTCAGTGATACCTGCAATTGCCACTTTTCTTAAAAGAAGATGAGCTGGGGTTTTGCCCTAGCTCATCTCAGACTGATGACAAACTCAGAGAAGTGGCATTTTGTATGTAAATGCGACTTGTTACAAAGCGGTAACAAAACTTGGCGAGCTTGAGAGCGGAGGCAGGGCGAGCGAAAGCGAGTGGCCACGTTGAGCCGTAAGGCGAATTGGCCGGAACCCCGCTGGAGCTCGAAAAGCGAGCCTTAGTTTTGTCGCTTTGTAACTCCGGAGCATTAACACAAAATGCCACTTAAAAGATAAGGACTTTGTCAGCACTCTGAGGCAGGATAAAATGTCCTGCTATTTTTTATGCTATAATAAAGAGAGCAACTTAAAAAAGAGGGGGCGGAAAGGTGAAGGCAATAAACAGCGGAATAGATGAGAAACTTTTTGAAGATCTTTTGAAAGTGAACAGGGATACAAATTTTCATCAGTTAATAGGAGTTCATGTGGTAGAACTGGGACAAGGCTATGCTGTGACAGAAATAGAAATTGAAGAAAAGCACCTTAATCCTCTTAATATTGCTCATGGAGGCGTGCTTTTTTCAGTGATGGATATCACTATGGGTATGGCGGCAAGGACAGTAGGTAAACAGGTGATAACTATTGAGATGAATATAAATTACCTTTCCCCAGTAAGAGTAGGGGAAAAAGTGAAAGCCAAAGGCAAAATAGTTCATGCGGGGAGTAAAACTACTGTGGCAGTTTGTGAAGCCTATGCAGAAGATGGGAGGCTTTTAGCTGTGGCAAGAGAAACTTTTTTCAATGTACTGGATTAAGTATTTTTGTGGTATAATTTTGGCAAAAGAGTTGATTAGAGGGGGTAATTTTTTATGAATTTTGATAGCTTTTTGTATAACACCAGGCCATTTTTAAATTACCTTTTTGACTTTTATAGCAACCTTGAAGAAAAAAGCTTGAGCAGTGTAATATACAATGCTGGTGGAGAGGATAAGGTTTCAGTTTTGGTTGTGGATATGCTAAACGGTTTTTGTAAAAGCGGTCCATTAGCTAGTCCAAGAGTGGCAGGCATAATAGAACCTATAAAGAATTTATTAAAGGCCTGCTACAGAATGGGGATAAAAAATGTGTTCTTTTTAAATGACGCTCATCCTTCAGATGCAGTTGAATTTGGAGAATTTCCACCTCACTGTGTAAAAGGCACTTTTGAGAGTGAAATTGTTGACGAATTAAAAGAAATAATTGAAGGAGAACCTGTGATTGTGGAGAAAAATTCGTTGAATGTGTTTTTTGGAGGGGAATTAGAAGGCGGGAATGAGTTTTTAAAGAAAGTTGTTGAAATGATAAAGGAAGGAAAATCTACTTTTATCGTTGTAGGAGATTGTACTGATTTATGCGTTTACCAGACGGCTATGTCTATAAAAATGATTGCAAATGCCAATAATCTTAAAGTAAATGTAATTGTACCGGAAAATTGCGTTGAAACCTATGATACATCTGTAAAAACTGCTCAATCCCTCAAAATAATGCCTCATGATGGCAATTTGATACATACCATGTTTTTGTATCACATGAAATTAAACGGTATAGAAGTTGTAAAAGAGCTGTTGGAGGAGTAATAAAATTCCATATTGACTTTAGGAAATTTTAGTATATAATATTAATAGAGATATTAGGACGGATGTCCGAATTAATTTTGAAAGGGGTTATATATATGACAAGTTTGCTTGAAAAATCTATCAATTTTGGTTTGGGATTATTTGCATTATCACGAGAGAAAATAGAAAAAATAGTAGAAGAACTTGTAGATAGAGGAGAAGTTGCAAGAGAAGATGCACAAAAAATGGTAAAAGACTTGGTAAAAAAAGGTGAAGAACAGAAGGAAGAATTGAGAAAAATGATTAAAGACGCAGTTGCTGAAACGTTAGGCTACATGAATGTTGCCAAAAAGGAAGATATTGTTACTAGGGAAGAGATAAAAAGTATTGTTCGTGAGGAAGTCAGAAAAGTGCTGGAGGAAATGCAAAACACAGAAAAATAAGTAACTATAAAATTTTGATGACAGGTGTGAAATAATGCAACATTTAAGAAGATATAGAGAAATAATTTTCGTATTCATCAAATACGGGTTTGGTGCTATAATTGACAATATTGGAATTTTAAAACATATAAATGTAAGAAGAAAAATCTTGAAGCAAACAAATGATGAAAATATTGCGAAACTTTCCCGTGGAGAAAGATTAAGACTTGCTCTTGAAGAATTAGGACCTACTTTTATAAAAATGGGGCAGATTTTAAGCACAAGGTCTGACATTTTGCCAAAAGATATAATAAAAGAATTGGAAAAATTACAGGACAAAGCTCCTGCTTTTTCTTTTGATGAGGTGAAATCAGTTATACAAAATGAATTTGGCGAAAGTTTGGAGGAAGCCTATGCTGAATTTGAACCTACTCCTCTAGCGGCGGCTTCTATAGCACAAGTTCACAAGGCTTTGTTGTGGTCAGGCAAAACTGTTGTTGTCAAGGTTCAAAGGCCAGGGATAGAAAAAATCATAGCCCAAGATATGAGGATATTAGAAGATATTGCCAAATTTGTTGATAATCATACAAAATATGGAAAAATATACAATTTTACAAAAATGGTAGAAGACTTCAAAAAGAGATTGGAAGAGGAATTAGATTTTAGAATAGAGGGGGAAAACGCAGAAAAGTTCAAAAAGAATTTTTTAAAAGACAAAAAAGTCAAAATTCCTTCTATAATCTGGACCCATACGACAAGACGTGTATTGACGATGGAATACATTGGTGGCATTCCGTTAAATGATTTTAATGCAATTGATGAGGCTGGATTAGACCGCGGTGCAATTGCAAGAAACCTTGCAAAATCTGTATTGAATCAGATTTTAAGGGATGGTTTTTTTCATGGAGACCCTCATCCGGGAAATATTATGGTGCTAGAGGATGGGACAATAGCATTTTTAGATTTTGGAATGGTAGGTAGCTTAAGTCCAGAAAGGAAAAGACAGTTTTCTAAAATGTTGTTGGGGATTGTTTACAAAAATAGCAGGATGATTATTGAAAGCATTATAGATTTAAATGCTGTGACTCTAAATGTCAATATGAAAAAGCTAGAAAAAGACATAAATAATTTGCGAGATAGATATGTTGAAATACCGTTAGAAAAGCTCAAAGTTGGGGAAGTCCTCAATGGGATATTTGACCTTGTATTTTCGTATAATATTGTAATTCCCAATGAATTTAATATGCTGGCTAAAAGCCTTATAACGTTAGAGGGAATAGTAGAAAAGTTAGATCCCAAAATTAGCGTTTTAGAAGTGGCAAAACCAATTGCAAAGCAGTTGATACCTAAAATGTTTTCTACTCAACATATGAAAGAAGAGATAATAAATGCCACAATGGATTATAGCAGATTGATAAAGGAGTTGCCATCGTTTTTATTGAATTTTTTAAGGAAAACAGAAGAAGAAAATTATGCTATAGAATTGAAAATAAGAGACCTTGAAAATTTAGAGAAACGGGTTGATAAGGTATTTAATCGGCTTTCCACCAGTATTATACTTTTGGCTTTAAGTATTGTCATTGCAGGGATTTTAATAGGGTCAGGAATGAGTGCTAATGCTGGTGCAGAAATGTATAAGCTTAATGGGATAATTTTAAAGATTGGTTTAGCGATAGCTTTTGTCATAGTTTTAGGTTTAGCAATTTCTATTTTCCGATCTGGGCGGCTTTAATAAATAAACTTCAAAAGGGGAAATCCAAGATGGAAGGTAAAAACCAATCGCAAAGAATATTAAATGCTGCATATAAGTGTATTTCAACTAAAGGATATGCTAATGTTTCCTTAAGAGACATTGCAGAGGAAGCTGGTGTTGTATTAAGCCAATTGCATTATTATTTTGGCAGTAAGGAAGGGCTTTTTACAGAGGTAATAAAGATGATGATAAATAAATATTTAAAAGAAATAAATGAAGCTTTGAGTATGGGAGAAACTGCAAAAGATAAGATGCTATCCTTAGTGAATTTTTTTAAAGACCTTTTAAAAAATAATCCAGGACTTTTTAAACTGTTGTACGATTTTACAGGTTTAGCTATGTGGTCCTCTTCTTTTAACAGTTTATTAAAAGATTTATTTAATGACTTATCTAAAATGATTGAGGAAAAAATTCTAAGTAACAGTGCTTTAGGAGAGAATTTTAGAAATTATTCTCCACGAGCAGTGGCGAGGATGATACTTGGTGCAATGTTTGGTACGGGAATTCAAGTGATTTTAGATTCTAATGAAAATGAAATTTTGGATGCGTTAAATGCCATACAAATTATCTTTGAGTAAAAATGGTGATGGGAAATGAGACCAAGAGTAGGACTTATACTGGGCGGTGGAGCAGCAAGAGGATATGCGCACTTAGGTATACTAAAAAGATTTGAAGAAGAAAATATTCCTATTGATTTTATAGTAGGCATAAGTATGGGAGCGATAATAGGAGCAATCTATGCTTCAGGACATAATGTAGACAAACTTATAAGTGATGCAAAAAAGATTAATATGTTAAAATTTATAAGTTTATTGGATTTTAAAGCCTCACGAACCGGCTTAGTAAAGGGTGAAAAAATAGAGAAATATTTGCGGGGTTATGTGAAAGAAAGTTTTGAGGAACTTAATATTCCTCTATATATTGTGGCTACTGATATTCAAACAGGAAAGGGAGTAGTATTTAAAGAGGGAGACTTGATAAAAGCTATAAGGGCAAGCATTTCTATCCCTGCCTTTTTTGAACCTGTGGAGTACAATGGAACCAAGTTAGTTGATGGATCAATTGTTGATTCTGAGGCAATAGAATTAGCAGCTAGCTTGGGAGCAGACATAATTATAAATTGCGATGTAAGCTCAAGCATTGATATGGGCTTTTTCGAAAGGTTTTTTTATTCTTTAGCTAATAGTGAGAAAGTGCTGCCAATAAAAAAGTATTTTAATATAAAAAGGCCTTTACCTGAAATCATATCTATTACAACAACCGCTATTAAATTGTTAAAAGACAATTCTAATAAGAATCTTGAAAAAATGGAGGGAAATAAACGGGTTTATACAATAAAACCTAATGTCGATAATATACGCTGGTATAGATTTGACCAGGCAGAAAAATGTATAAATATGGGATTTGAAGCTGCCGATTCTATTGTTGCGAGAATAAAGAGGGAATTAGAAATGTAGGGCAAACGACTTGTGTTTATTTATTCTAAAGGAACTTTTTCCTCAATGTCCAAATAAATTTCAAGCGTAGTATTTACTACAATAAATTTGACTTTTAAGATTATTTTTTTATTTTCAATTGACAAAGTTCTGTATTATAAAAAATATTCCCCGAAGCATTTGTGGAGGGGGTAGAAGGTTCGGAGAAAAAGAATAAAAAGAGGAGAAATATTAAGAAAATGTAAGAAAAAGTCCAAAATATTAGACTATTTCCTATTTGCATTATGTGGTATAATATTTAATGGACAAAAGTAGGGTGTGTACATAAAATATTCAAAATTTTGAGAAGATTGTTGGTAATGAAGAGGTGATTACTTTATGGAATGCCCAAATTGCAAGAGTACTAATGTGGGCAAGATAGGAAATAACCTCTATTTTTGCAGGGACTGCAATTGCGAGATAAAAATAAAAAAATGCACGGCGGTTGTCAGCATGTACGATGCAGAAGGGTGTGTTACAAAAAGGTTTAAGGTATGTTACAACGCATGAAAGGAGGGGCTATCCCTCCTATTTATTTTGTAAATAAAAAGTGGTATTATAAAATTGCACATGGAATGAAATTAACATGTAATTGATAGACTATAGATGGAATAATTTTTTGATTTTTAATTTTGAGGAGTGGTACAGTGGCTGAGATACTTGTTGATAAATTGAAAGAAATTTTAAAAGAGGGGAAATTATATTTAAATGAGCCAATGAAAAGGCATACCTCTTTTAAAATAGGAGGGCCAGCTGATGTACTAGCTGTTCCGGGAAGCAGAGACGAACTTATTAATCTCATCGCATATTTAAGACAGGAAAAAATACCTTTTTTTATTCTAGGGAATGGCACTAATTTGCTGGTAAGTGAAAAAGGTATAAGAGGCGTGGTTGTAAAACTTAGTTCTTTGAGGAATGTCATTGTAGAAGGAACTAAGATAATAGCAGAAGCAGGAGCTTCCCTGTCCTATATTGCAAATGTAGCATTGGTACATGAGCTTACCGGTTTTGAATTTGCAAGTGGCATACCTGGCACTTTGGGTGGGGCCATAGTGATGAATGCCGGTGCCTATGGGTCTGAGATGAAGGACGTGGTAGAAAAGGTAGAAGTCTTAGATGAAAATAACAATATATTGATTCTTTCCAATCAGGAAATGAAGTTCTCTTATAGATATAGCATTTTGCAAGAAAAAGAATGGATAGTTTTGAGAGCCTGGATTTCTCTTGAAAGAGGGAATTATGAAGAGATAAAAAAGAAGATGGAGGAACTAAATCAGAGGAGAAAAGAAAAACAGCCTTTAGATTATCCCAGTGCAGGGAGCACTTTTAAAAGGCCTCCAGGGTACTATGCAGGAAAGCTTATTGAAGATGCGGGGCTCAAAGGGTACTCGATCGGGGGTGCTAAAGTTTCAGAAAAACATTCGGGATTTATTATAAACACTGGGAATGCGACTTTTTACGATGTGCTCAACTTGATTGAGTATATCCAGAAAGTAGTAAAAGAGAAATTTGGAGTTGAGCTTATGCCTGAGATAAAAATTGTGGGGGAAAAATAGGAGAGAGAACAAATGAGGATTTTTGCAGATTATCACACCCATACGATATACAGCCACGGCAAAGGGACAATAGAAGAAAATGTGAAAAAAGCGGTAGAGCTTGGGCTTAAGGCTATTGCTATTACTGACCATGGCCCTGCTCATGTGTTTTATGGCATGAGAAAAAAAGACTTTAAGAAAATGAGAGATGAAATAGACAGGCTTAGGGAAAAATACTCTCAGATAAAAATACTGATGGGAGTGGAAGCGAATTTGATAAGTATAGAAGGGGATATTGATGTTCCCGATGAACTTCTGAAGTATCTAGATATTTTGCTTGTGGGGTACCACACTGGAATAGTACCGAAAAGTTTTAAAGACGCCATTGACCTTTTTGGTAAAAATATGGTGTCAAAGTATACAGGTTATCTTAAAGAAGAGGTGAGAGAGAAAAATACAGAAGCGATGGTAAAAGCAATAAAAAAATATAGAATTGATATAATAACTCATCCTGGAGCAAAGGTGGATATTGATACGCGAAAATTGGCCAGAGCAGCAAAAGAAAGTAGAACAGCACTGGAGATTAACTCGAGTCACGGATACCTGACAGTGGAGTATGTAAAGATAGCAAAGGAAGAAGGATGTAAATTCGTCATAAACAGCGATGCCCATACTCCTTCTAGGGTGGGGGATTTTAAAAAGGGAATACAAATTGCGAAAGAGGCTGGACTCACTGAGGAAGACGTGATAAACGCCGAGAGGTGATAAATTATGAGGTTTGTGATAATAACAGGGCTTTCCGGTGCAGGAAAGACGCAGGCTTTAAAGGCGATGGAGGATATGGGATTTTTTTGCATAGATAATTTTCCTCCCGCCTTAATACCAAAACTTGCTGATTTGTTTTATCAATCAAAAAATATTGACAAGGTAGCTTTGGGGATGGATTTGAGAGGAGGGCAGTTTTTTGAAGATATTTATTCCAGTTTGGACTTTTTGAAAAAAAATAACTACGATTACGAGATAGTGTTTTTAGAGGCTTCTGATGAGGTTTTGATAAAAAGGTTTAAAGAGACCAGAAGGAGACATCCTTTATCTGAAGAAGGGAGAATAGTTGACGGTATAAACGAAGAAAGAAAAAGGCTTTCAGATATAAGGAAAATTGCTAATTATATTATAGACACTTCTAATTTGACTTCTTCTCAATTAAAAGAGGAGTTATCTAATATCTTCCTAAAAGGGAAAAAATTTAAGGGAATTATAATTGATGTTATGTCTTTTGGCTATAAGTACGGAATACCTCTTGAGGCTGACCTTGTGTTTGATGTGAGGTTCTTACCTAATCCTTTTTATATTGACGAGCTGAGACCTTTAACTGGAAATGACGAGAAAGTAAAAGAATATGTGATGAAGTGGGAAGAAGCGAAGGAATTTTTGAAAAAATTGGGAGACATGATCAAATTTTTGATTCCATATTATGTTAGAGAAGGGAAATCACAGCTTGTAATAGCAATTGGCTGTACAGGAGGAAAGCACAGGTCTGTTGCGATTGCCAATGCCCTTTATGACCTTTTAAAAAAAGAGGATTATTCTGTTGTGGTGAATCACAGAGACATTGGAGAGGAGTAGATATTTATGCGAAAACAGCCTCGCATTGTGGCGATTGGTGGAGGTACAGGGCTCTCTACTATGTTAAGAGGGCTCAAGCTTTTCACAACAAATATAACTGCTGTAGTGACAGTGGCAGATGATGGAGGAGGGTCGGGAATTTTGAGAGAAGACTTAGGTATACTTCCTCCTGGAGATATACGAAATTGCATATTGGCTTTGGCAAACACAGAGCCTACAATGGAACAGCTTCTCCAGTACAGATTTACAGAGGGGATGTTAAAGGGGCAGAGTTTTGGAAATTTGTTTTTGGCTGCAATGATAGGAATTTCTAACAGTTTTGAAGAGGCTGTCAAGAGGATGAGTGAAGTATTAGCTGTGTCAGGAAAGGTTTTGCCTGTTACAGTGGAAGATGTGAGACTTGTCGCTGAGCTGGAAAATGGTACTATTATAAGAGGAGAGTCCAAAATACCTGAGATACAGCAAAAAGAAAACAGCAGAATAAAGAGAATATATTTGGAACCTTCTCCTGCTGCTCCTTTTGAAGAAGTTTTAGTGGATATATTGAATGCCGAGGCGATAGTGTTAGGGCCGGGGAGTTTGTATACAAGTGTTATTCCGAACCTTTTGGTAGATGGAATTTGTGATGCTATTGAAACATCTAAAGCCATAAAAATATATGTATGTAATATAATGACACAGCCGGGTGAGACTTTGGGGTATACTGCTACTGACCATATAAAGGCTCTTTTTGACCATGGGCTTAAGTCTTTGGACTATGTGATTGTGAACAAAGGTGAAATCCCTGAGGAGTACAGGCAGCGCTATATAAGAGATTTATCTGAGCCCGTGAAATATGACAAAGAGGAGATAGAAAAAATGGGTATAAAAGTTGTTGAAGAAGACTTGGTAACTATAAAGCAGGAATATATAAGGCATGATGAGCAAAAGCTTGCAGAGATTATTGTAGATTTGATAAGTTAAGTTTAATTTTTAGTCCATCTTGTACAAAAAAATCTATTGACATTCGTCTAAATAAGATATACAATATTATTGAAACGATAGCGCAAGCGATTGCAATAAAATTTTCTACTTTGCTCTTTTTTAATTGCATTTCAGGAAAGCGATTGCTGTAATATTATGGTATTAAAAGTGTAAGGGGGAAAGAGATGAGAAAAAATTTAAAAGCATTTGTGGCGCTTTTTGCAGCAATTTTGCTGTTCTTTAGTGGGTGCAGTAGCAAGCAAGAGGCAAAAGCCCCAAAGTCAGAAGTCATATATCAGGTTATGGTGGATAGGTTTTACAACGGAGACCCTTCAAATGACGACCCAGAAGTGAGCAAAGGAATGTTTGACCCCACCCATACCAACTGGAGGATGTACTGGGGAGGGGATTTGAAAGGACTGACAGAAAAAATCCCTTATATAAAGGGGATGGGGGTCACTGCTATCTGGATTTCTCCAGTAGTGGATAATATAAATAAACCAGCCGTATATAATGGCGAGATTAATGCCCCCTATCACGGATACTGGGCAAGAGATTTCAAAAGAGTAGAAGAACACTTTGGTACATGGGAGGACTTTGACAATTTTGTAAAGGTTGCGCATGAGAATGGAATAAAAGTGATTTTAGATTTTGCGCCAAATCACACGAGCCCTGCCGATGAAGAAAATCCTGATTTTGCAGAAAATGGCGCATTATATGACGATGGGAAGCTATTAGGTACTTACAGTAATGATTCACTTAAGCTTTTTCACCACAATGGCAGCATAAGCAACTGGAATAATTTAAAGGAACTTCAGGATAAAAATTTGTTTGATTTGGCAGATTTGGACCAGAGCAACCCTATTGTTGATAAATACTTAAAAGACTCTATTAAGTTATGGTTTAATCATGAAATTGATGGAGTAAGGCTGGATGCTGCAAAGCATATGCCTATGGAGTGGGTGAAAAGCTTTGCTAACACTATTTACAGTATTAAAAAGGATGTGCTTCTTTTTGGTGAATGGATGTTAAGCGGTCCTACTGACCCGTTGTATGGGTATAATATACAGTTTGCTAATACTACCGGCTTTTCTGTCCTGGATTTTATGTTAAACGGTGCTATAAGAGATGTATTTGGCAAGGGGTACGGATTTGAGAGGTTAAATGACACGTTAGAGGATACCAATAAAGATTACGAAAATCCTTATAAGCTGGTTGCTTTTATAGACAACCATGACATGCCTAGATTTCTGTCCTTGAACAATGACAAGGATAAATTACACGAAGCTATTGCTTTTGTAATGACGACTCGAGGGATACCTGTAATATACTATGGCACTGAGCAGTACCTTCATAACGACACAAATGGCGGTAATGACCCGTATAATAGACCAATGATGGAAAAGTTCGATGAGAGCACAAAGGCTTATACATTGATAAAAGAGCTGTCAAGGTTAAGGCAGCTCACTCCAGCCCTACAGTATGGAACTACTACGGCAAGGTATATTTCTGACGATGTGTATATTTATGAAAGGCAGTATGGAAAAGATGTGGTGCTGGTTGCGATAAATAAAGGAGAGAAAACTACTGTTAAGGCAGTAAAAACATCTTTGAGGAAGGGAATTTATAAAGACTACCTTAAAGGTCTGTTGGAGGGTGTTGAGTTAAAAGTCACAAAAGGCAATGGAGAAAACCTAGTGCAAGGTTTGACTTTACCTGGGGACAGCGTAAGTGTGTGGACAAATGTGAAAGCGAAGTAAAATTTTGGGGTGCACCCCAAATTATTATAAAACCAATTTAAGAGGAGGATTTGTATGAAGAAGTATTCAAAAATACTTGCGTTGTTGACAGCAATGGTGTTTGTGCTGTCAATTGCTCTGACTGGCTGTGGCGGCGGCAGCAAGACAAGTGAAAGTCAGTCATCACAGACTCAGACAGCAGAGCAGAAAAAGGAACCTGTAGAATTGATAGTATGGTCCCACTTGACAGACCCTGAAATAGCAAAAGTTCAAGAAATTGCTAACAAATGGGCTGAACAGACAGGAAACAAGGTCAAAGTTCTAGCAGACCAGAGCGATTTCCAAGCTTTTGCTACAGCTGCTCAAAGCGGTAAAGGGCCAGACATAATGTTTGGATTGCCCCATGACAACTTGGGAACTTTCCAAAAGGCAGGACTTTTAGCTGAGGTTCCAGAGGGAGTTATAAACAAAGATGACTATGTGCCAATGAGCATAAGCGCTGTTTCCTATGATGGAAAGATGTATGCAGTGCCAATTGCTATGGAAACTTATGCCCTTTTCTACAATACGGATAAAGTCAAAACTCCTCCAGCTACATTAGATGACTTGATTAAATTGGGGAAAGAAGTAGGGTTCCAGTATGACGTCAATAACTTCTATTTCAGCTTTGCTTTTATCGCAGCGTATGGCGGATATGTTTTTAAAGACACAGGAGGCGGACTTGATCCAAACGACATAGGGCTCAACAACGAAGGCGCAAAGAAAGGGTTAGAGCTTATAAAAGATTTTGTTCAGAAATATAAATTCATGCCTCCAGATATAAACTATGACATGGCAAAAGGTAACTTCCAGAGTGGCAAAATTGGACTTTATATAAGCGGTCCATGGGATGTGGACGGATTCAAGAAAGCCAATGTTCCATTTAAAGTTGCACCACTTCCCAAAATTGATGGCAAGCCAACTCCTTCTTTTGCAGGTGTGCAGGCTGCATTTGTGAGCGCAAATTCAAAGCATCAGAAAGAAGCTTGGGATTTGATGAAGTACTTGGTTGAAAATACAGGGCTTCCATTGTTTGAGACAGGAAACAGAATTCCTGTGATTAAGTCCTTGCTGGACAATCCAGAAGTTAAGGGCAACGAGATACTAAGTGCATTTGCTGAACAGGCACAGCATGCTATTCCAATGCCAAATATTCCTCAGATGAGCCAGGTATGGACACCTGCTGGTAATGCGCTGCAGCTTATAACCTCAGGAAAAGTGCCTGTTGACAAAGCAGCTGACGATATGGTAAAACAAATTAAACAGGGAATTGCTACAATGCAGTAAAAAGGGGCTTTATGCCCCTTTTTTTAAGGGAAAGGAGGTACAGGATGAACCAGCATAAATCGTTGAAAGATAAGCTAAGACCTTATGCCTATTTGTCTCCAGCAATACTTTCTATGACTGTTTTAAGCTTTGCTCCAATGGCATACACTATCTACATCGCTTTTACTAATTTTAATCTGTATCACTTTAAGAATTATCAATTTGTAGGTTTTAAAAATTTTGTCGACATACTGACAGGACCTTTTAAAAATGTTTTTGCACCTGTTTTTGTGTGGACTGTAATTTACGCCTTATCAGCGACATTGCTAAGCTATATTGTTGGACTTTTATTAGCAGTAATTTTAAATAACAAACATATGTGGGAGACGAATTTTTACAGAGCTATTTTGATTATACCGTGGGGGCTGCCTGGTACTATTGCAGTTCTTACCTGGACAGGACTTTTAAACCAGCAGTACGGCGGTATAAATTTAATACTTCAAAAACTGCACTTACCCATGATACCTTGGCTTTTAGAGCCTTTTTGGGCAAAAGTTGCTATTATAATGGTGAGCGTATGGATGGGTTATCCTTTTATGATGAATGCCTCCCTTGGGGCATTACAGGCTATTCCGCCAGAACTTTATGAAGTGGCGGATATTGACGGGGCTTCGTGGTTTCAGAAGCTTACTAAGATAACTCTTCCGATGCTCACTTCTTCTACATTGCCCTTGATAATATCTTCCTTTGCGTATAATTTCAATAACTTTGGAACAGCTTTCCTCATCACAGGAGGAGGACCACCTAGAACTGACACTTCTTTTGCAGGGCATACGGATATACTAGTGAGTGCTGCTTATAAATTGACAATGCAGGCAAACCGCTATGATTTGGCAGCGGCTCTTTCTATAATCATATTCCTTATCATAGGTACTTTAAGCCTTCTCAACATGAGGCTTACAGGTGCTTTTAAGGAGGTGGATTAAAGTGGAATATGCAAGTGTGAGGACCCAAGCTCAAAAGCCGGCAAGGAAAATTCAGTATAGAGAAAGATTAAAACCCCATGAGAAAGTTTCTCTGTGGATAAGCCGCCTCATCATATGGGCAGTGATAATTGTGATGATGTTTCCGGTGGCGTGGGTAGTGGGAGCTTCTTTTGCGCCAGGAGATGCTTTCTTTTCTGGAGCGATTTTTCCTAGCCACATCACTTTTGAAAATTACACCACTGTATTAAAGAAAACTAATTTTTTGCTCTGGGTAAAAAACAGTATGATTTTAAGTGTGGGGGTAGCAACTATTCAGCTGTTTTTAACAGCTACTTCTGCCTATGCTTTCAGCAGAATGAAATTTGCGGGAAGAAAAAATGGCTTAAAGACTCTTTTAATACTTCAGATGTTTCCAACCTTTATGGCATTGCCAGCCATATATGGGATAATGGCGAAGTTAAATTTATTAGACAATCTATATGCTTTGATGCTGGTGATGGCAGGAAGCAGCGCTTTTAGCATATGGCTTTTAAAAGGGTATATTGATAGCCTTCCAAAAGAGCTGGATGAAGCCGCTTTGGTGGACGGAGCCACTCACTGGCAGATTTTCACAAAAATAATACTTCCACTGGCAACCCCTATGCTCGTAGTGATATTCTTATTTAGTTTCATGGGAGTGTACAGTGAATTTATTTTGTCCAGTGCTGTATTAAAATCACCTGAAAACTATACAATAGCATTAGGACTTCAAAGATTTATAACTAACCAATTTTCAGCTCATTGGACTCAATTTGCGGCTGCTTCTGTGATGGCTTCACTACCACTTGTAATACTATTTATGGTATTGCAGAGATACTTGCAGGCAGGTCTTGCTGCAGGGGCTGTGAAAGGATAAAAATTGTTACACATGGAACAATTTGTAAATACCGGATTTTGTCCGGTATTTTTTTATTTCTTTTAGGGAAAAATAGATAGTGTATTTGCAATGGAGGAGGTTAAAAATGGGAAAAATAGTAGGCATACCAAAAGGGCTTTTGTATTACGATTTTTATCCCATGTGGAAGACATTTTTTGAAGAGCTGGGGGCCAAAGTAATTACTTCACAGAATACGAATAAAAAAATTGTGGACGATGGCGTAAAGAACAGCGTTGAAGATGCTTGTTTGCCTGTTAAAACTTATGTAGGCCATGTGATGGATTTAAAAGAAAGAAGAGTGGATTATATTTTTATACCTAGAATTGTAAGTGTAGAGAAAAAGAAATACTTGTGCTCTAAATTTTTGGGGCTACCTGACTTTATAAAAAGTTTAATAAAGGATTTGCCGCCTGTTATAGACATTGAGGTTAACTACTACAAAGATGAAGAATTTACAAAAAGAGAATTTATAAGAGCTGGGAAAATGTTTGGAAGGACAAAGGGGGATGCTTTAAAAGCCTATCTAAAAGGGATGGAGGAGCAGAGGAGGTTTGAAAATTTGCTGAAAGAAGGGTTTACAAATTTAGAAGCTTTGAAAATGTGGGAGGAAGGGAAAGTAAAAGTAAGAGAAGAAAGAAGAAGGTTCGATTTGAAAATAGCGCTGCTTTCCCATCCTTATAACATCATGGATGAATACATAAGCATGGAGTTAATTGGAAAATTAAGAAATATGGGAGCGGAAGTGATTACTGTAGAGATGCTTAACAAAGCTTCAATATTAGAGGGAGTGGCATTTCTTCCAAAAGATATATTTTGGACGTACGAAAGAGATATTCTAGGGGCAGGGATGTACTTTTTAAAGAAGAAAGGAGTTGACGGAGTTATTATGGTGTCAGCTTTCGGATGTGGTCCCAATTCTATGACGGAGGAGCTTCTTGAGAGATTTTATAAAAGGGAAAAGAATTTGCCTTTTATGCTGCTTACTATAGATGAGCATACAGGAGAAGCAGGAGTTATGACTAGGTTAGAGGCTTTTGTAGACCTTTTAAGGTTTAATAAAAAGGCGGTGGTGGTGTGAAAATTACATATCCTCACATGGGTTCTTTGAATATGATTTTAAAGACTATGTTTGAAGGGATAGGAATAGAGGTCATAGACCCTCCTCCCTCCAGCAACAAAACGTTAACTTTAGGGGTGAGAAATTCTCACGAATTTGTCTGCCTTCCTTTTAAAATCAATGTCGGCAATTTCATAGAGGCTTTGGAAAAGGGGGCTGACACGATTGTAATGCTTGGGGGGATAGGACCCTGCAGGTTTGGGTATTACGGCCAGGTTCAGAGGGAGATTTTAAAAGATTTGGGATATAATTTTGAAATGATTATCCTCGATCCACCCCATGGGAGGGTGAAAGATTTTTTAAAGGAATTGGCTTCCCATTTTCCCAATGTGGATTGGAAGGTGGCTTTGAAGTCTTTTATGCTGGCAGTGAAGAAGATGATTGCAGCGGACAAGTTAGAAAAATTTTTATTGATACAAAGAGCTCATGAGGATGCGCCTGGCATTACTACTAAGATATATGAGGAGTACATAAAAAAGTTAGAAAAGGCTCAAAATGCCAGAGAAGTAAATCAAATCCTTTCTGAGGGGATGAATAAGATAAAGCAAAATGCCAATGTAAAAAGGAAAATACAGCTTAGGGTGGCTTTAGTAGGGGAAATATACATGCTGTTGGAGCCTTCTACTAATATGAACATAGGGAAAACTCTAAATGAACTTGGAGTGGAGGTGACAAAAACAGAGTACCTATCTGATTACCTTATAAACAGCGCTTTTAAACTGCCTCAGAGGCTGGAGTTTAAGAAAAATGCCAGAGGTTACCTTGAGAGAGATATAGGAGGTCATGGACTTAATACTGTTGCAAATACTGTGAAATATGCTAAACTAAAATATGACGGAGTGATTCACATCCTTCCTTTTACCTGCACCCCTGAGATAATAGCACAAGGGATAATTGCCAAAGTAAGTCGGGATTACGACATTCCAGTAATGTCATTAGTGTATGATGAAAATACCGGGCAAGCAGGTTATCAGACCAGAATAGAGGCTTTCGTAGACCTTTTATACAAAAGAAGAGGTTTATGAAAATTAATGGAGGAAAATTGTATTTTGTGTGGAATATATATAGTGGATGGTTTGGCAAGGGGGTGATAGGTAATGAACGAATTAGGAGAATTTTTAAAGAGCGAAAGGCTTAAAAAAGGCATGACTCTGGAAGAAATTCAGGAAATAACTAAAATTCGGACAAGATATTTAAAGGCTATTGAAGACGGGGATTTCAGCGTAATGCCTGCTATGGTCTATGCCAAGGGATTTGTAAAAAGCTATGCAGAAGCTTTGGGGCTTGATGGCAATGAAATTGTGAAAAAGTACGAATACCTCTTCAAAGAAAAGGAAGAGGAAAATTTGTCCAAGGCTAAGAGCTATAAAAAAACCACTTTGGATTTGTCTTGGCTTTTTTCAGCTTTGAAAAAGGCTTTAGTATCTATTTTGATAATAGGCATTATTGGATATGGATTTTATTATTTTTTCGCCCAGATAAAGAAAGGGCTTGCGCCACTCCCTCCTAAACAGGAAGTTTCACAAACTGTGCCTGAAAAAAATGAAACTCCTTCTGCACCTTCTACTCAAGAGAATGTGACTTCCACTGTTTCTCCAAAGACTGTGATAGAAAAGGTTTCAGAAACCTCCAAAAAAATAGAATACAAAATATCTCCTGCTTCTCAATCTTACAAGGTTGAAATCAACATGGTAGGCGAAAAGTGCTGGTTTAGTATAAAAGTAGATGGGAATGTGGTGTACGAGGGTTTGATGACAGCTGGCATGATGAAAACTTTTGAAGTTAAAAATGACATAACTATATTGATGGGATATCCACCAGCTGTTAAAATAAGTGTAGATGGTGAAGAACTGCCAGCTGTAAGTAGTCCCTCTCCAGTTACTATAAACATACACACGTAGAAAGGGGAAAGATATGATAAAAGAGGCTATATTCCACAAAAGCGATATACCTTATGCATATCCTGTAAATAAAGACCAATTAAAAATAGTCTTGAGAACGGCAGTTTTCGATGTGGATAGGGTATACATTCTTTTTAAAGACAGGTATGACTGGCTGGGCAAATTTAAAATAAAGCCTATGACCTTAGTTCACACTAACGAGCTTTTTGACTATTATGAGACTACTCTTGAATTAAATAAGAGGTTTTTGTACTTTTTTTATTTAGTTTCAGAAACGGGAGAAAAACTTTATTACACAGAAGCTGGTTTTTTCAAAAAGAGGCCAGAGGATAGCTTCTGGGGTTTTTTCCACTATCCCTATATAAGGGAAAAGGATATATTTTCTCCTCCGGATTGGGCAAACGAGTGCATAGTGTATCAGATATTTCCAGACAGATTCAACAATGGAGACAGAACTAATGACCCCGAAAACGTAAAGCCATGGGGGGAAAAGCCGACTGCAGATTCTTTTTTTGGAGGGGATTTACAGGGAATAATCGACAAAATAGATTATTTAAAAGAGTTAGGGATAAATGCCATTTATTTAACTCCAATATTTTTGTCTCCTTCTACTCACAAATACGACACCACGGATTATTACACGATAGACCCTCATTTTGGTGACACGGAAAAAGCTAAAGAATTGGTGAGGAAGTGTCATGACAATGGCATAAAAGTTATATTCGATGCAGTGTTCAACCACTGTGGATACGACTTTTTTGCATTTCAGGATGTGGTTAAAAATGGGCCGAAGTCAAAGTACTGGGATTGGTTCAATGTGTACGAATGGCCCATTAAAACGCATCCCAAACCTACTTACGAGACTTTTGGCGAGAATGTGTGGAGAATGCCTAAGCTTATGACTAAAAACCCGGAAGTGCAAAAGTACCTACTGGAAGTGGCTGAATACTGGATTAAAGAAGTAGACATTGACGGCTGGCGATTGGACGTTGCCAACGAAATAGACCATCACTTCTGGAGAAAGTTTAGAGAGGTTGTAAAAAATGCCAAAAAAGATGCCATAATAGTAGGAGAAGTGTGGCATGATGCTTCTCCGTGGTTAAGAGGGGACCAGTTTGACTCTGTCATGAATTATCCTTTTAGAAATGCAGTTGTAGACTTTTTTGCGAAGAGGAAAATAAGTGCTGTAAAATTCAACACACTGATAACTGAGCAGCTTATGAGACACATGGATAGCGTTAATAGAGTCATGTTTAACCTCATAGGTAGTCACGACACTGAAAGGTTTTTGACTCTCGCAAATGGCATGGTGGCGCGGATGAAATTAGCTTTGGTTTTCCAGTTTACATTTGTGGGAGTGCCGTACATCTACTATGGAGACGAAGCTGGAATGGTGGGAGGATTTGACCCTGACTGCAGAAGGTGCATGATATGGGAGGAGGAAAAGCAGAACAAGGGACTTTTTGAGTTTTACAAAAAGCTCATCCGCATAAGAAAGGAGCATGAAGAACTTAAGTATGGCAATTTCACCACTTTGTACGCTGTTGGAAGGGTGTTTGCTTTTAGAAGGGAATATAAAGGAAATTCAATTGTGGTGATTATAAACAACAGCAGCAAAGAGGAAGTGATATTTTTAGAAGAGGCGGGAGGAAAAGAGGATATATTAAAAATGGGAGAATTAAAAAGGAGTGGCAATTTGCTGTATCTTAAGCCTAACACTGCCTATATTTTGAAGTAGCAAATTAAAGGTTATGTGAATAATATGTACAGTAGAAAATAGAGGGGAATCTTAATTCCCTTCTATTTTTTAGAAAACAGGGGTGATGTTATGAAAAATACCTCCCGCTATGGAAGAGATTACTATTATTACAAAGATTATGAAAGACTTTACGCAAATTACGATGCAAGTAAGCTAGAAATTATTAAGAAATTGATAGAAGCTGGAGAGTATGAGAAGTTGAAGGCTTACAGGGGTTTTGATACGAGATACCGTGAAAAAGGAGAGAATAATGAAAATATTCTTTTTTAAAGGCTTCCTCCTTTTTAAGGAGGGCATAGTGTAAAATTATCGTAGGATTTTTAAAGTGAAAAAACAAGAGACAACCCCTGTGATAAAATAGATTGTGGAAAACAAAAAACACGAAAGGGGTGTCTCTTGTGAAAAAACATATTTTTGAGGATATTATACTACAAAATGCTCTAAATTTCACTAGGGAAATGATGAATGTTTTTGAGGATTTATTAAAGAATGGAATGAATATTACAGAGCTTGTAGCAAGGATAAAAGAACTTACGGACAAACTAGGTAGAGAGGCAATAGAAGCAATTATTGAGGAGTTAGATAGGATAATAAAAGAAGACAAGAGAAGGAAAGAAAAATGGGTAGTAGAGAGGAAAGATAAAAAGAGATTAACGACAGTCCTTGGGGATATTGAATATGAGAGGACATATTACAAATCAAGGGAGGATGGTAGATATACATATTTAGTGGATGATGCATTAGAGATAGGACGGCACGAGAGGATAGAAAAGGGAGTAAAAATAAAGTTAGTAGAAAATGCGATAGAAGAATCATACGAGAAAAGTAGCGAGAAAGCATGTCCAGAGAAAATAAGTAAACAGACGGTATTAAACGCAATAAGGGAAATAGGAGAAGTAGAGGTGAAGAGAGAAATAAAAGAGAAGAAGGAAGTAAGGGTTTTATACATAGAAGCAGATGAAGACCATGTACCTTTACAAGATGGCAGCAGTGAAACACCGCGATTGATATACATACATGAAGGTAGGGAAGAGAAAAACGGAAGGAACGTACTGAAGAATGTGTATTACAAGGCATACGTAGGAGAGAAAGCAGAAGACATATGGATAGATGTAGCGAATTACATAGAAGAAAATTACAAGGAAGAGAAGATAGAGAAGATATACATAGCAGGAGATGGAGCACCATGGATAAAAGAGGGATTAGAATGGATAGTAAAATCAAGGTTTGTGTTAGACAGATATCATTTAAACAAATACGTATTAAAAGCAACATCAAAAGAGCCAAAGTATAGGGATAAGATATGGAGAGCAATAAATGAAGGGGATAAAGAAGGAGTGAAGAAAATATTTGGTGAGTTAATAAAGATAGCAAAAGAAGAGAAAGAAAAAGAAAAGATAAAGGAAGCGAAGAGATACATACTAAACAATTGGGAAGGGATAAAGATATACAGTGAAGACGAAGATGTAATAGGGTGCAGTGCAGAAGGGCATATAAGCCATGTATTTTCTGCAAGACTTAGCAGGAATCCATTAGGGTGGAGCAGAGAAGGATTAAAGTTAATGGCGAAATTAAGGGTATTTAGCAAGAATGGAGGAGACTTAAGAGAAGTAGAGTGGGGCAAGAAAAAGAATATAAATGCAGGAAGTTACAAATTAACAGAGAAGCAAATAAAAGAGGCAGTAAGGAGAGTTAAAACGTCTACAAATGAAAAAATAAACAATATTACGGTTTTGAATATAGGGAAAGTAACGCCAATATATAGGGTTTTAAGAGCATTAAAATATGCACAAGTTATATAAAGAACATGATAAAACGAAGCCCTGAATTAATTAAGTTTCAGGGGTTGTCTTAAAAAAATCCTACAGTATCTTGACACTATCTTAAGGAGGGTAGAGTGTTGACAAAATTACCACTTGAAAGATAAGGACTTTGTCAACAAACCATCCTCCTTTTTAAGGAGGGGTTTTTTTTTCAAAAATATGTAGTATAATAATGATAAGCCGGTGAGGTGGTCTCTATGTCTTTTTCTTCAGATACAAAAAACGAATTATCAAGAATTTATCCTGAGGATAGGGAAAGCAAAATTGCAGAGTTGGCTGCTATAATTAGAATGATAGGAAGTGTATCATTTTATGGAAATAATAAACTATCTCTTACTTTGAGCACAGAAAATGCTTCAGTGGCTCGCTTAACTTTTAAACTTTTAAAAGACCTTTTTAAAGTAGCACCTGAGGTAATGGTAAGGAGAGGGAAATATTTAAAAAAGGCATTGACATATATTTTGTTTGTGAGTGACACCAAAGCTGTGAGAGATATTTTAGAAGAGACTAAGATATTGAATAGAGAAAGAGGACATGTAAAATTGAACTATGGAATAGATAGAAAAATTATAAGGACTGTGAAGATGAAAAAAGCTTATTTAAGAGGAGCTTTTTTGGGAGGTGGTTCAATTAGTGACCCTGAAAAAGCCTATCATTTGGAATTTGTGACTCACAACCTTGAACACGGGCAGGATTTGAGCAATTTGATTAATTCTTTTAATTTGAATTCCAAGGTTATTGCAAGAAAAAATAGTTATGTAGTATACTTAAAAGAAGGAGAACAGATTGTAGACCTTTTGAACATAATGGGGGCTCACAATGCTCTTCTCAATCTGGAAAACGTGAGGATTTACAAGGAAATGAGGAATAATGTGAACAGAATAGTCAATTGCGAGACTGCGAATTTGACAAAGACTATTAATGCTTCTCTAAGGCAGATAGAAAGTATAAATTACATTAAAAAAACTGTTGGACTTGATTATTTGCCCCCGAGTTTGAGAGAGGTAGCAGAGCTGAGGGTTAAATACCCTGACCTCAGCTTAAAAGAATTAGGCAAAATGTTGGTTCCTCCTGTGGGCAAGTCAGGGGTGAACCACAGGCTTAGGAAAATTGAAGAAATTTCAAACAAATTAAAAGAGAGGAGAGTTCAGTAATGAAAGAAGTTACTATTGAAATCAAAAATAAGACAGGGCTTCATGCAAGACCTGCGGCTTTATTTGTCCAAACAGCCAGTAAATTTTCTTCCCAGATTTGGGTAGAAAAAGATAATAAAAAGGTAAATGCTAAAAGCATTATGGGAATAATGTCTCTAGGGGTCTCCCAGGGCAATGTAGTGAAGTTGAGTGCTGAGGGAGACGATGAGGAGGAGGCTATAAAAGCTTTAGTTGACCTCATCGAATCAAAGTTCGGTGAAGAGTAAACAAAAAAGGTTTCTTTTCAGAAACCTTTTTTGTGTAAAAGGATGATGGGAATGACAAAAAATGAAATGGTCTTGGAGTACATAAAGAAGCTGCCAGAAGGTACTAAAATTTCAGTGAGAGGGCTGGCACAAACCTTAAAGATAAGCGAAGGGACTGCTTACAAAGCTATAAAAGATGCAGAAAAATTGATGCTAGTGAGTACAATTCCTCGTGTTGGAACTATAAGGAGGAAACAAAAAGAACCCCTGTTTGACAAGCTTACATATGAAGTTATAACCAATGTGGTAGAAGGGGTAGTATTGGGCGGTCATGGCGGAATGCAAATGGAACTTAAAAAGTTTTTGATTGGCGCCATGACTATTGACGAAATGGTAAAATACATAACGCCGGGAGACCTAGTAATAATAGGTAATAGGGAAGATGCGCAGGAGGCGGCATTGAAAGCTGGAGCGGCTGTGATGATAACAGGGGGATTTGATACTTTACCCCACATAAAAGAACTAGCCGACAGGCTTTCATTGCCGCTCATCTCTACTTCTTACGATACTTTTACTGTAGCTACTCTTATAAACAAGGCTATAAATGAAAGCATGACGAGAAAAAAGATTTTGTACGTGAGTGACGTGATGACTTACAATCCTGTGTATATGACCCCTCAGCAGACAGTAAGGGACTGGAAGAGACTGTATGCTGAGACAAAACACACTCGGTTCCCGGTGGTAGACTCTAAGGGAATGCTTGTAGGGATGGTGACTTCAAGAGATGTGGCTACTGCTTCTGACGATGATAGGATAGGCGATATAATGACTCCAAACCCTGTTTTTGTGACAGATACTACTACACTGTCTTATGCTGCCCATTTGATGATATGGTGGAATGTGGAGATACTTCCTGTGACAAGGGGCAAAGAACTTATAGGCCTTATAAGCAGAGAAGATGTGATTAAAGCTTTACATTACATGTCAAAACAGCCGCAGATAAGTGAGGCTATTCAGGATACCATCTTTAGGGACTTTGAGATGGAAAAAATAGAGAATGGAGTGAAGTTTAAAGGAAAAGTCCCTTCTACAATGATTAATCAGTTTGGAACTGTAAGCAGCAGTGCTTTGATGATGTTGATGTGTGAAACGGGTATTTTTGCTATTACACAGAACAAAAGGTATGATGCAGTGCTGGATAATTTTTCTGTGTATTTTATAAAGCCGATGAGGACAGAAGACGTTATTGAAGTTTTTGCTAGGGTTATAGAGATGAGCAATAATTTTAGCAAAGTGGAAATCGGTATAATACATGAAAAGGAAGAGATTGCAAAGGCATTGATGTCTGTAAGGCTTTCTAAGAGAATTAAAATGGTCTAGGTGAGAGCTATGTTTGTACATCTTCACGTGCATACGGAATATAGCTTGTTGGATGGGTCCTGCAGGATAAAGGATTTGATTGCAAAAACTAAAGAGTTGGGAATGAAAGCAATAGCTATTACGGACCACGGGGCAATGTATGGAGTAATAGATTTTTATAAGGAAGCTGTAGCCCAAGGGATAAAGCCTATCATAGGATGTGAGATATACGTAGCACCGAGGAGAATGCAGGATAGAGAATATGGAATTGACGATGAAAATTATCATTTGGTGTTACTGGCAAAGGATATGACAGGGTATAAAAATTTGATGAAAATAGTGACTGCTGCATCTTTAGAAGGATTTTACTATAAGCCCCGTGTGGACAAAGAATTTCTGAAAAATCACAGTGAAGGATTAATTGCTTTAAGCGCCTGCCTTGCCGGTGAGGTCCCTTCCTTGATCTTACGGGGAGATTATGAAAAGGCGAAAGAGGTAGCCCTCTTTTACGATTCCATTTTTGGAAGGGGCAATTTTTATTTAGAACTTCAAGACCATGGCATTTTAGAGCAGAAGAAAGTGAATAGAGAGCTTGTCAGAATGTCTAAAGAAACGGGAATACCGCTAGTTGCTACAAATGATGTCCACTATTTGGAAAAGAAAGATGCAAGAGCTCATGAGGTGTTATTGTGCATTCAAACAGGAAAAACAATTGAAGATGAGGACAGGATGCTTTTCCCTACAGATGAGTTTTACCTTAAATCTCCTGAAGAAATGGAAGAGCTTTTTGCATGCTGTAAAGAGGCTATTGAAAATACCGAAAAAATTGCCGAGATGTGCAATATTGAGTTTGAGTTTAATAAGACTAAGCTGCCTAAATACGACTTGCCAGAAGGAGTGGACTCATACGAGTATTTGAGAAATTTATGCTATGAAGGCCTTTATAAGAGGTATAAAAGCCCAAGCCAGGAAGTCATAGATAGGTTAGAGTACGAGCTTTCAGTGATAAAGCAGATGGGATATGTGGATTATTTTTTAATAGTGTGGGACTTTATAAAGTTTGCAAAAGACAATGGAATCATGACAGGGCCAGGAAGAGGTTCTGCTGCCGGAAGTTTGGTCGCATATACTCTAGGGATCACTAATGTAGATCCTATAAAGTACAATCTTCTGTTTGAGAGGTTTTTAAACCCTGAAAGGGTCAGCATGCCTGACATCGATTCGGATTTTTGCTATGAGAGAAGGCAAGAGGTTATAGACTACGTCGTCCGAAAGTATGGCAAAGACAATGTGGCTCAGATTATAACCTTTGGTACTATGGCAGCCAGAGCTGTGATAAGGGATGTAGGTAGAGCTCTTAACTACCCTTATGCAGAAGTGGACGAAATAGCCAAGATGATACCTTTTGAATTAGGCATGACTATTGACAGAGCTTTGGAGCTAAATCCTGAGCTTAAGGAGAGGTACGAAAAGGACGAAAGAGTAAAACAGCTAATAGATATATCAAAAGCCTTAGAAGGACTCCCCAGGCATGCTTCTACCCATGCTGCAGGGGTGGTCATATCAAAGGAGCCTCTTGTGAACTATGTGCCGCTGCAGAAAAATGATGATTCTGTAGTCACCCAGTTTCCAATGACCACCTTGGAAGAGCTTGGACTTTTAAAAATGGATTTTCTGGGGCTGAGGACTCTCACTGTCATAAGAGATACAATTGAAATGGTAAAGAAAAACAAAGGGATTATCATAGATTTGGATTCTTTAAACTACGATGATCCAAAAGTGTATGAACTTATTTCAAAAGGAGAGACAGAAGGAGTTTTCCAGCTTGAATCTCCTGGAATGAGGCAGTTTATGACAGAGCTTAAGCCTAAAAACCTAGAAGATATAATCGCAGGAATTTCCCTTTACAGGCCGGGTCCTATGGACCAGATACCGAAGTACCTTGCCAACAGAAATAATCCTGAAAAAATAGAGTACGAACACCCCATTTTAAAGCCTATATTAGAGGTGACGTACGGCTCTTTGGTGTATCAGGAACAGGTCATGCAGATTGTAAGGGATGTGGCGGGTTACTCTCTTGGTAGGGCAGACCTAGTAAGGCGTGCAATGGCGAAAAAGAAAATGGATGTGATGGAACAAGAAAGGAAGAACTTTATCTACGGAATAGTGGATGAGGAAGGAAATGTAGTGGTACCTGGCGCTTTGAGGAACGGCCTTGATGAGGAGACAGCAAATAGGCTTTTTGACCAGATGTTAGAGTTTGCCAACTATGCTTTTAACAAATCTCACGCTGCAGCTTACGCAGTCATAGCTTACCAGACAGCCTATTTGAAGAGATATTTTCCAGTGGAGTTTATGGCGGCTCTTTTGAATAGCTTTGTAGATAATTTGGACAAGATAGCTTTTTACGTGCAGGTATGTAAGAAAATGGGGATAAAAGTGCTGCCGCCTGACATCAATGAAAGCGACTCCTATTTCACTGTGGTAGGAGACAAGATAAGGTTTGGGCTGAGTGCTGTGAAGAATGTAGGAATTAATGTGACAGAAGAGATTGTAAGGGAAAGAGAGGCGAGGGGAAAATTTAAGTCTGTAATAGACTTTTTTGAGAGGATGCAGGACAGCCAGCTCAACAAAAAGGCGATAGAAAGCCTCATTAAGGCGGGAGCTTTTGCATCTTTGGGAGTAAAAAGGTCCCAGCTCCTTCAGTCTTACGATAAGCTTATAGAAAGCGTGAAAAAAGCAAAAAGCAGTGCGATCGAAGGACAGATTTCTCTCTTTGAAGTGTCAGAAGAACATAAGGAAATTGATTTTAGATTTCCTGATGTAGAAGAGTACCCCAAAAACAGGATTCTCTCAATGGAAAAAGAGACATTGGGGCTTTATATAAGCGGGCATCCATTAGAAGAATACCTTGAAGATATACCGAAGATTACAAATGTCACTACATTGGATTTTAAGATAAATCCAGAGGATGAAATGTTCACATCCAAATTGGAAGACAATCAAGAGGTTACTATAGCAGGAGTGATAGTGGCTAAAAAGGTGAAGTTTACGCGAAATAGCAATATAATGGCTTTTGTCACTCTTGAGGATATGTACGGCACTGTAGAAGTGATAGTGTTCCCTGCTGTGTATGAGAGATATTCTTCTCTGATAAAGGAAGACAATGCTGTTTTGATAAAAGGTAAAGTGAGCGTAAAAGAAGAGGAGGAGCCAAAGATTTTATGCGATGACATAAAGCTTTTGTCACAGGTCGTTGTAAAGAAGTTGTATATAAACATGGAAGATTCTTCAAAGATAGAAGAGGTAAAAGAGGTGCTTAAGAAATGCCCGGGCAATATGCCTGTAGTGTTGAAGGTAAACAGCAAACTTCTTGCTGCAAAGAGAGATTTATGGGTTAATGGCAGCAAAGAACTCATAAAGAAGTTAGAGGACATAGTAGGGAAGGAAAATGTGAAAGTGGTCTGATTTTTCAAGTTGATAAGTGAAAGAAAATAGATTAAAATATTATCTAGAAACTCTAAGGAGGAAGCTCTATGTGGACGGTAGTATACATGGCACAAGATATGGAGACGGCAGAAAAAGTTAAAGAAGTGTTAACTAAAGAAGGTTTTTTGGTGAAATTGCGTCCACTGAATAAAAAGTTAGATAAAAAAGGTTCATACTGTGAGGTTTTGGTTCCCAAAGCAGAAGCTCAGGATGCTCAAAGCATCATTATTGAATACGGCTTATAATTTTTTTTGCCCGCAAGGGCTTCCTTGACAAAATAGGGACATATGATGTCCAAGTGGGATAAAAAAGGAGGGACATTATGAAGACGATTGGAATACTTACAAGCGGTGGAGATGCTCCTGGCATGAATGCAGCTATAAGGGCTGTGGTGAGGACAGGAATTTACTACGGCCTTAAGGTAAAGGGTATTATGAGAGGATTTGCAGGTCTTGTAGAAGATGAAGTGATAGATTTGGGGCTTTCTTCAGTAGGAGATATTATACAAAAAGGTGGGACAATCTTAAGGACTGCTCGTTGCGAGGAGTTCAAGCAAAAAGAGGTGAGAAAAAAGGCATACGAGACTTTGCAGAAACATGGAATTGAAGGATTGGTTGTAATCGGAGGAGATGGTTCCTTCAGAGGTGCTCAGCTTCTTAGCGAAGAGTGGAATGTCAATACGATTTGTATACCTGGCACTATTGACAATGACATCCCTTGTACAGATTATACTATTGGATTTGATACAGCCTGCAACACTGTGATTGATGCTATAAATAAAATAAGAGATACAGCAACTTCCCATGAGAGAGCGAATATAATAGAGGTCATGGGTAGAAATTCAGGGTACATCGCCCTTTACGCTGGTGTGGCTGGTGGAGCGGAGATGATAATTTTGCCTGAAGTGGAATGGAGTATAGATGAATTATGTGATAAAATAACTTATGGAATAAAGAGAGGAAAACTTCACCACATAATCGTATTGGCAGAGGGAGTAATGAGCGCCCCAGAACTGGCAAAAATGATAAAAGAAAGGCTTCCCAAGTTAGACTTAAGGTACACCATATTAGGACATATTCAAAGAGGGGGAGCTCCCACTGTGATGGACAGAGTTTTGGCAAGTCAGATGGGAGCAAGGGCAGTGGAGCTTCTTTTGGAGAACAAGACGAAGAGAGTAATAAGCATAAGAAACAATCAAATTGTTGACGATGATATAGATGAAGCGCTTTCAATGAAGAAAGAGTTTAACAGAAAGCTTTACGAACTCAGCAAAATCCTCTCTATATAAAATTTTTTAAGGAGTGAAGTTATGAGGAGAACAAAAATAGTCTGTACAATTGGACCTGCTAGTGAGGACTACAATATACTGAGAAAGTTAATAGAAAAAGGAATGAATGTAGCAAGGCTTAATTTTTCCCATGGAGATTTTGAAGAGCACGGAGCGAGGATTGACAACATAAAAAAGATAAGGGAAGAATTAGGTCTTCCTGTAGCTATTTTGCTGGACACAAAAGGACCCGAGATTAGAACGGGAAAGTTTAAAAACGGCGGAGTAGAGTTAAAGGAAGGCCAGACTTTTACATTAACTACAAGGGATGTAATAGGAGATGAAACGGTAGTCAGTGTTTCCTACAAAGGTTTGCCTCAAGATGTTTCAAGAGGTACCCAAATTTTGATTGATGACGGATTGATCTCACTAAGGGTTGTGGATGTCAAAGGGGAAGACATAATCTGTGTAGTTGAAAATTCGGGATTTCTTGGAGACCACAAAGGAGTAAATGTTCCTGGAGTGAAATTGAATCTCCCGGCTTTGACACAAAAAGACATAGAAGATATAGAGTTTGGCATAAAGAAAGGTATTGACATGATAGCTGCTTCTTTTGTCAGGAAAGCGGCAGATGTGCTTGCTATAAGGAGGCTTCTTGAGGACAATAAAGCAGACCACATTCAGATAATTGCTAAAATAGAAAACCGCGAAGGAGTAGAAAATATAGACGAAATAATAAGGGTATCTGACGGGATAATGGTGGCCAGAGGAGATTTGGGCGTTGAGATACCTCTGGAGGAAATACCGATAGTGCAGAAGATGATAATAAAGAAGTGCAATGAAGCTGGAAAGCCAGTTATTACTGCAACCCAAATGCTGGATTCCATGATGAGAAATCCGCGTCCTACTCGTGCTGAAGTTACGGATGTTGCTAATGCTATTTTGGATGGAACGGATGCCATAATGCTGTCAGGTGAGACGGCCCAGGGCAAATATCCTGTCGAAGCTTTTGAGACAATGGCCAGGATTGCGGAAAAGACAGAGGTTTACGTCCAGTACAGAGATATAGTAGGTGTAGGTACAGAGAGAAATGTTTCCATTACTAATGCGATAAGCCATGCTACCTGCACGACTGCGAGAGATATAGGCGCTTCAGCTATCATAACCTGTACAAAATCAGGTTATACGGCTAGGATGGTTTCAAGGTATAGGCCTTCCTCTCCTATCATAGCTACTACTCCTAGCGAGCAGGTGGCAAGAAAGCTTTCCATCGTGTGGGGAGTATATCCTTTAGTGACAAAAGAAGTGTCAACCACAGACGAAATGATAGATGTTGCAATAGAAAGTGCGTTAAAAGCTGGGCTTATAAGGAATGGAGATATTGTGGTGATTTCTGCGGGAATACCTGTTGCCATGACTGGCACCACAAACATGCTCAAAGTTCACATAGTTGGAGATGTGATTTTAAGAGGTATTGGTATAGGTTCAAAATCTACTACTGGCACTGTGTGCATAATTCATGACATTGGCAAGGACAGAGACAAGTTTAGAGAAGGAGATATAATTGTTACAACCAAGACAGAGAGAGATTTTATGCCTCTTATTGAAAAAGCTTCTGCCATAATAACAGAAGAAGGCGGGCTCACCTCCCACGCTGCTATTGTTGGGCTTAACTTGGGGATCCCTGTGATTGTAGGGTGTGAAGGAGCTACTTCAAAACTTCAGGATGGGATGACAGTCACTGTTGACACCACGAGAGGACTGGTGTATAAAGGAATTGTAAACATAAAATGATTGGCTCTTTCTACTTTTTAAGGAGTGATTTGAATGCATATTTGGGATGCGGAGATAAGAGTCCGCTATGGTGAAACTGATAAAATGGGAGTAGTATACTATGCTAACTACCTTCACTGGTTTGAGATTGGGAGAACGGAGTTTTTTCGTTCTCTAGGCATGACTTACAGGGATTTAGAGGAAAGAGATATAATGCTTCCTGTGATTGAAGCTCATTGCAAGTATTTCTCTTCTGCTTTTTACGATGACCTCATAATAATAAGGACTCGCCTTGAATTTGTTACAGGAACGCGCATAAAGTTTTTGTATGAAGTAATAAGAAAAGAAGATGGAAAACTTCTGGCTCAAGGTTATACAGAGCATCCCTTCACTGACAGCACAAGAAAACCTATCAATTTGAAAAAAGTCATGCCCGAAGTGTATCAGATGCTTGTAGAATGCATCCAGTAAATAGAAGAACTAAGGTATATATTACATAAAATTGGATATAATAGTTTTAGAGGGTAACCGACTTTCTTTTCTTTTTTTATTTTTATAACAAACGTTTGCACAATTCTAAAGGGGAGGGAGAAAGTGTTGAAGAGGATTGGAATTTTGTTGATTTTTATAGTGATTGGAGTTTTTGTCCTTTCAGGGTGTTCTGATGTTTCATACGTGAAGGTTGAACATTTAGATAAAACCGAAGCTTCTCAAGGACCAGGGGAGAGAGATACATGGGCGACAGCTCAAAAACAGGGCATTGGCACTGCCAATAATGATGTATCGAAAGTATGGTTTACTTTAGCTCAGGGGGCCCTTTCTGAGATTTACTATCCTACCATTGACAGAGCCAACAGCAAGTTTTTAAAATTTATTGTTACTGATGGCAAAACTTTTGTGGCTGATGAGACAACTGACACTGTAAGCAAGGTAGAGAAGATTAACAACAGGTCTTTAGCTTACAGGCTAGTGAATATTGATAAAAGAGGAAGGTATAAAATTACAAAAGAGATATTTACTGACCCAAGAAGGAATTCTGTTGTCATGAAGGTGAGATTTGAAGCGTTAAAAGGGAAAATGGAAGATTATAAACTTTATCTTGTGTACGACCCTCATATTTCTAATCAAGGAGCGGATAATGAGGGGTATGTTGTAAAAGCGAATGGTGAATACGGATTTATGGCTTGTAGAAACAATGTGTATTCAGCCTTAATGACTGATGCGAAATGGGGGAGCTATTCTGTAGGATATAACGGTGTTAATGACCCTGTGAGCGATTTAAAGAAAAATAAGAAAATGACTTACAAGTTCGATAGGGCTAAAGGGAATATAATTGAGGGTATTGAGATTGATTTAAGAGACAAGACGGAATTTAAAACCGTTCTTTCCTTTGGAGAAAGTGAGGAAGAGGCGTTAAAGACGGCTCTTAGTACTTTAAAAGACAGTTACGACAGGATGCTTGGGATATATATAGCAGAATGGAATAAATACTGCGACGGGCTTAAAAACTTTGGTGGAGAGGCAGACGAGCTTTACTATACCAGTTTAATGTTTTTAAAGGCGAGTGAAGATAAAACCAACAAAGGAGCTTTTATTGCCTCCCTTTCAATTCCATGGGGAGAAGGACAGGGGGATGAGAATAAAGGAGGGTATCACTTAGTTTGGGCAAGAGATTTATACCACATCGCCAATGCTTTTATTGCAGCTAAAGATATAGATTCGGCTAATAGGGCTTTGGATTTTCTAGCTATGGTGGTAGAAAAAAATGGATTTATGCCTCAAAACACTTGGATAAACGGAGACCCTTACTGGAACGGGATTCAGATGGACGAACAGGCTGACCCGATAATCCTGGCATATCACCTTAAAAGATACGATTTGTATGAAAAATTGGTAAAACCCCTTGCTGATTTTATAGTAAGAGTAGGACCTAAGACAGGACAAGAGAGGTGGGAGGAAGCGGGAGGGTATTCTCCTGCCACTATGGCAGCTGAAGTTGCTGGACTTGTCTGTGCTGCTGATATTGCGAAGCAAAACAAAGATATGGAAAGGGCAAAGAAATATCTGGAGACAGCTGACAAATGGCAAGAGTTGATAGACAAACTCACTTATACTACGAAAGGACCTTATGGCAATGGGCAGTATTATATAAGAATTGCAGGTTTACCGGACCCGGATGCCGACTTTTTAATAAGCATTGCCAACGGAGGAGGAGTGTATGACCAGAAGGAGATTGTAGATCCAAGTTTTTTAGAGCTTGTAAGGTTAGGAGTAAAAGCTTATGATGACCCAAAGATATTGAATACTATTTCGGTAGTTGATAGCCTCCTTAAAGTAAATACTCCTAAAGGGCCTTCGTGGTACAGGTACAATCATGATGGCTATGGTGAACCCGCCAAAGGAGAACTTTATCATGGCAAAGGTAAAGGCAGATTATGGCCTCTTCTTACAGGAGAGAGAGGGATGTACGAAATTGCAGCAGGGAAAAAAGCAGATGACTATCTAGAGTATATGAGAAATTTTGCTAATGAAGGTTTTGTCTTGTCAGAGCAAATTTGGGAAGATACAGGACTTCCTACAGATTCTGCTTCTCCTCTCAATTGGGCTCATGCGGAATATGTGGTGCTTTTTGCATCTAACATAGAAGGGAAGGTAGTTGATATGCCACAAATTGTATACAAAAGGTATGTATTAGGGGAGAGATAAAACTCCCCCTATATTTTTTCTTTTTGCGATAGGTTATAATACTCTTTGGAGGAGGGAAGAAACCTTGAATAAAGTAAAAATAGGTGAAAAATACGAAGTAGATATCACTAGCATGGGACACGAGGGGGAGGGAGTTGGAAGAATCGATGGAATAGCTGTTTTTGTGAAAGGAGCCTTAAAGGGAGAAAGAGTTATTGTAGAGATAGAAGAGGTCCATAAAAATTATCTCAAAGGTTATACAGTAAAAATACTAGAAAAATCCCAGCATAGAGTAAATCCTCTTTGTCAGTATGCTGATAGATGTGGTGGTTGTTCTTTGCAACACTTAAGTTATAAAGGCCAACTTGAATACAAGACTCAGAAGGTAAAGGATAATCTAGAGAGGATAGGAAAGATTTATACAAAAGTTCACTATGCGATAGGAATGGAGAATCCATTGAATTACAGAAACAAAGGGCAATTTGTAGTAGGTGAAATAGGAAGAGAAAAGATAACGGGGTTTTACTCTTTCCATTCCCACGAGATTGTACCTGTAGATAATTGCTTGATACAGCATCCTTTGAGCAACAAGGTTGTAAGTGTAGTAAAAGAGTGGTTAAATGAATGTGACATAAGCGTTTATGACAGGAAAAAAGGCAAAGGACTAATAAGGCACGTGGTAGCTAAGGTCGCTTTTAAGACAGGGGAAGTTATGGCAATAATCGTCATAAATGGAGAAGATATACCTTGTAAGGAAGAACTGATAGAGGCCTTGAAAGAAAAAGTGCCAGGGCTTAAAAGTGTTATTTTGAATATTAATACCAGGCGAACTAAGATGATTTTAGGAAATAAGAATATTGTAATTTATGGGAAAAATACCATTGAGGATTTCATAAAAGATTTAAGATTTGAGATATCTCCACTTTCTTTTTTTCAGGTAAATCCTATTCAAACTGAAATTTTGTACGATAAAGCCATTGAATACGCTGGTTTGACGGGAAAAGAAGTGGTAATAGATGTTTATTCAGGAATAGGGACTATATCTTTGTTTGCAGCCAAGAAAGCCTCTTTTGTATATGGAATTGAGTCAGTAAAAGAGGCGGTAGAGGATGCAGAGAAAAATGCTCAAGTGAACGGAGTGAAAAATGTGAAGTTTATATGGGGGAAAGCGGAAAGAGAGATAGCCAAACTTTACAAAGAAGGAGTAAAGGCGGAAGTGGTCATAGTTGACCCGCCAAGAGATGGATGCGATAAGGAGGTTATAAGGGCTATTGTGGGTATAAACCCGAAAAGGATCGTGTACGTATCCTGCAATCCTTCTACTCTTGCCAGAGATTTAAGGTATTTAGAAGATGCGGGCTACAGGACAGTAGAGGTGCAGCCTGTTGACATGTTTCCCTATACTTATCATGTGGAAAGCGTGGCCTTAGTAGAAAGAATGTAGAAAATATATCAAACTTTAAAAGAAGTCGAAAAAAGTTTAAAAGAGCGGTAAAGGGGAGTTACCCTTTTACTGCTCTTTTTAGTTTGTTTATCTCTCTCTTGAAGAAGAGGTACATGGCAGTTCCTTCGAAAGACCACTGGAGAGCAGTTACAAACCAAACTGCTACGACTCCCCATTTAAGGATGTATATGACCACGTACATTAAAGGCAATCGAATCAGCCAGCTTGAGATTGTGGATATGATAAAAGGAATTTTTGTATTTCCACTTCCTTTTAAACCACCCCCGTACACCATTCCTAGAGCCATAAAGGGCTGTTCTATTGAAGCTACCATAAGGCATAAAGCTCCCACTGCTATTACTTCTGGATCGTTTATGAAGGCTCTCATTAAAAGTTTGGGTATTGTGAGAAAGAGTAAAGACATTGTTCCCATGATAGAGGCGGCAAATGTGGCAGAAATTCTCGTGTACCTAATAGCCCCTTCATAATTTTTTGCCCCCACCATTTGTCCTGCCATAGTGGTTGCAGCGACAGCAAATCCCCATCCTGGCATGAAGGAAATAGACTCTATAGTTGTAGCTATTTGATTTGCAGCAAAAGCCACTGTGCCCAGATGCATTATCATGAAAATAGATAAGAGCCTACTTATATCAAAAGCTGCTTCCTGAAGTGAGGCGGGGATAGAAAGTTTTATTATTTCTATGGCTAACTTATGATGATATTGTAAAACATCTCTAAAAGTTAGATTCAAGGTTTTCTGGATTATATAATACCATAAAACAAAGAAAAATCCTACTATATGGGCGATTGTCGTAGCAATAGCAGACCCTTTAACCCCTAGAGCAGGGAAGCCCAGCTTTCCAAAGATTAGAATCCAATCCAGTAGAATATTGAGTATCACTACAATAGCAGCAGCTGTCATGGGAGTCTTAGTGTTTCCTGTAGCTCTTAAAATGGCATTTAAAGTGCTCATCACCATGTTGAAGAATATCCCTACAGAAGCTATTTTCATAAAAACTTTTCCCAGCGCAAGGACGTTTCCACTTGCACCAGCTAAGATTAGTATTTTTTCTGCCAGTAGGAACATTAGAGAAGAAATTATAAAACTGCCTAGTATCCCTAAAAAGATTCCCTGACTGGCATACCTTTTTGCCTTTTCAAATTCCTGAGCTCCAATGCTTCGAGCAACATAAGAGGTAACTCCTATGGCTATTCCCATTGTTACAAATATTGCAGCGAAAGTGTATATTATTTCTGACGCTAGTCCTACAGCGCTAACGCTGTCTTTTCCGCCATACTGCCCCACCATCATGGTGTCTAGTACCCATACTACCATGTAAAGAAGCATTTCCCCTACAGCAGGTAAAGCCAAGTTGAGTATTTTTTTTACTTCTTTTTTGCTACTCATATAACACCCCCTAAAACTAGTACAAAGCAAGCTTTAACGCTGTTTTATGTATAGTTCAAAAATTACACTAACAGTATTATAACACATGTACTTTTATTGACATAATAAAACATCAGTGATAAAGTTAAAGTGCTGATAAAAAGCTTGAGTATGTGAGAAGAGGGAAAGTATGATAGTAAGTGCTAGCAGAAGGACTGATATACCAGCTTTTTATAGTGAATGGTTTTTTAAAAGACTTGAAGAAGGTTTTGTTATGGTAAGGAATCCTTTTAATTTTCACCAAGTGACAAAAGTTCCTCTGACAAAGAATTGGGTGGAGGGCTTTGTTTTTTGGACAAAAAATCCTGCGAGAATGATGAAAAAACTGCATCTCCTTGAGGAATATCCTTACTATTTTTTGTTTACTTTAAATCCATACGATAAGGCAATTGAAAGAAATGTCCCGGACAAAGATTTAGTTATAAAAATTTTTCAAAATCTTTCTAAAACAATAGGTCGAGAAAGAGTGATATGGCGCTATGACCCAATAATACTTACTCCGGAATTTGATATCAAATATCATGTAGATAGCTTTAAATGGCTAACCTCTCATTTAGCTGACTTTACGGAAAAGTGCATAATAAGCTTTGTAACTTTTTACCCTAAAATAGAAAAAAATTTAAGAAAAATAGGAGCACATCCCGTAAGTAGGGAGGAGAAGATAGAAGTCGCTTCAAAATTTTATGAAATAGCCAAGGAAAATGGAATTAAAATAGAAGTATGTGCTGAAGAGGAAGACCTTTCTCCTTTTGGAGTTTTTCCTGCAAAATGTGTGGATAAATTTCTCATTGAGAGAATATCGGGGAAAAAATTACAGGTTAAGAAAGATAAAAACCAGAGAAAATTTTGTGGATGCGATGAAAGTGTTGACATAGGAACTTATGATACATGCCTTCACGGATGCATATACTGTTATGCCAATTCAAGTAGAGAAGCGATAAGAAAAAATGTAAAAAATTTTGATATTAATTCTCCTCTTTTATGCAGTCACTTAGTGGAAGGAGATATAGTGAGGGAAAAGATAAGGGCTTAGTGGAAAAGTTTTCTTATATGTAGTATAATTAAAACAAGAAATTTTTGGGGGTGAGATTGTGCAGAAGGCTGTAGAGTTTACATATAATAGGAAAACCTTAAGGGGGATGTTGCATCTTCCTGAAGGAGTATCTGAAAAGGTTCCTATGGTAGTTATGTTTCACGGTTTTACAGGAAATAAAGTAGAGTCCCATTTTATTTTTGTTAAGATGTCAAGAGCTTTAGAAAAAGTGGGAATAGGAAGTGTGAGGTTTGACTTTTACGGTTCAGGCGAAAGCGACGGAGATTTTAGTGAAATGACCTTTAGCGGTGAATTAGAGGATGCACGACAGATTTTAGATTTCGTTAAAAGGCAGCCGACTACGGATGTAGAAAGAATAGGTCTTTTGGGACTCAGCATGGGAGGAGCTATAGCAGGAATAATAGCAAGAGAAAGAAAAGAGGATGTGAAAGCCTTAGTTTTATGGGCTCCCGCTTTTAATATGCCGGAACTCATAATGGGAGAAGGAGCTAGACAGTATGGGGCAATAATGGAAAGCTTGGGCTATGTAGATATAGGAGGGCTAAAACTTGACAGAGCTTTTGTGGAGGATATAGCGAAGTTTAATATTTTTGAGCTGTCAAGAGGTTATGAGGGGAAAGTGCTCATAGTCCACGGTACTAACGATGAAGCCGTTGAGTACAGGATCTCTGATAGAATACTTCAAGAAGTATATGGGGATAATGCTTTCCGCGTAACTATAGAAGGAGCGGACCATACTTTTAAAAACCTTGAATGGGAAAGAAAAGCGATAGAAGAATCTGTGAAGTTCTTTGAAAGAGAATTAAAGGGATAGCCTTTTGCTATCCCTTTTTCCCATAAAGTTCCACAATTTTTACTATCACTTCAACTGCTTTTTCCATGGCGTGGATCGGTATGAATTCATATTTGCCGTGGAAATTATGCCCTCCAGTGAACAAATTAGGGGTAGGAAGTCCCATAAAACTCAGTCGTGCTCCGTCAGTTCCTCCTCTTATTGGCACCACCTTTGGTTCAATGCCCAAAGACCTCATTGCTTCCATGGCAGTTTCTACTATGTGCATGTGCTTTTCTATAACTTCTCTCATGTTATAGTACTGGTCTTTAAGTTCCAGCTCTACTGTACCTTCTCCATATTTTTTATTTAGAGCTTCTACTATGCTTTTTATATACTCCTTTTTATCTGAAAAAGCCTGTTTGTCAAAATCTCTTATGATGTAATACATTGATGTTTCTTCTACAGTGCCTTGAAAGTTATTTAAGTGGTAGAAGCCCTGATATCCTTCTGTGTGTTCAGGTCTTTCTAGTTCTGGCAGCATGTTCTGAAGCTCTATTCCTATTAAAATGGAATTTTTCATTTTGCCTTTTGCAGTTCCAGGATGAACATTTCTGCCGTGTATCTTTATTTTAGCGCTAGCAGCATTGAAATTTTCGTACTCTATGGTGCCAAGTTCTCCTCCGTCTACAGTGTAGGCAAAATCGCAGGCGAATTTTTTTACGTTGAATTTGTCTACTCCTCTTCCAATTTCTTCGTCAGGAGTAAAGGCAATTTTTACATTGCCATGTTCTATTTCTGGGTGGTTTATTAAATACTCAATTGCAGTGATTATCTCTGCTATTCCAGCTTTGTCGTCAGCCCCCAAAAGGGTAGTGCCGTCTGTTGTTATCAAGGTCTTTCCTATGTAGTTTTTTAATTCAGGGAATTCACTTGTAGAGAGGATTATGCCTTTTTCTTTGTTTAGCACTATATCATTTCCGTCATAATTTTCAATTATTTGTGGTTTTACGTCTTTACCGCACATGTCAGGGCTTGTATCCATATGAGCTATAAAACCTATGGTAGGGATTTTTTTATCTGTGTTGGCAGAAAGCAGTGCTGTGACGTATCCATTTTCGTCTACCTCTACCTCAGATAGTCCTAATTCTTTTAATTCTTTTGCTAGTTCTCTTGCAAAGATAAGCTGTCCTTCTGTACTCGGGAAAGTGTTGGAATTTTCATCTGAAGTTGTGTGGTATTTTACATATTTCAAAAAACGTTCAACTACTTTTGACAATTTTAACCCCTCTTTCTCTTAAAATTTTTCCCAGTGTAAAACTTCAGAAAGGTCTTTTTTGTATTTGGGTTGTGGATCTTCAGCAGGGTAACCGAGCGATATTATTGATATCATGCGGAGATTATCAGGCACGTTTAAGTATTCATTTATTTCCTTTTCATAACTTCTATTATAACCCGCTACCCAACAGGACCCTATTCCGTAGGCTGTAGCTGCAAGCAGTATGTTTTGCGTAGCAGCGGAACCGTCTTCTAAATGATGCTTATTGTCTTTTTCGCAGTATACTATCACACAGGCTGCTGCGTTCTTAATAAAGTCTCCATAAGTTGCTTTTTCTGCTATGAATTTGAGCTTTTCTTTGTCTGTTATGACAATGAAGTGCCATGGCTGAGCATTGTTTCCACTAGGTGCAAGCCTTGCACAGTCTATGATATCTTCTAAAATTTCTTTTGGGATGGGTTTATCAATGTATTTTCTTACACTTCTTCTCTTTTTTAAAACTTCTAAAGCCTCCAACATTTTCACCTCCCAGATAATATTATATCCTATGAGGGGTAATTCTCAAAAAAGATTGTGAGAGGAATTAACTTTGCTAAACTTGTGCAATATAGTTTTATGGTATAAAATTATTATGTAAATAAAAGAAAATGGAGGTTTACATATATGAAAAAGCTGATAAGTTTTGATTATTCAAAAGCTTTGCCTTTTATTCACCCTCACGAGATTGAGTATATGGAAAAACATGCTAAATTATCTCTAGAGATGGTGTTGAAGGCAAATGCCCAAGGCAATGGCTTTTTGGGATGGGTAAATTTGCCTAGAGACTATGATAGGGCAGAGTTTGAAAGGATTAAAAAGGCAGCGCATAAAATTCAGTCCGATTCTGATGTCTTGGTAGTTATAGGGATAGGAGGTTCTTATTTAGGTGCTAGAGCTGCCATTGAGATGCTGTCCCACTCTTTCTATAACCTACTTCCAAAGGGTAAAAGAAACACGCCAGAAATATACTTTGCAGGCAATAGCATAAGTTCTACCTACTTAAAGGACCTTCTAGAGCTCATAGCGGACAAAGAAGTCTCTATAAATGTGATTTCAAAATCTGGCACGACAACAGAACCTGCAATAGCTTTTAGAGTATTCAGAGATTTTATGGAGAAAAAATACGGCAAAGATAAGGCCAGGTCTAGAATATATGTTACTACAGATAGAGAAAAAGGTGCTTTGAAAAAATTAGCTGATTCCGAAGGGTATGAGACTTTTGTGATACCTGATGATGTAGGGGGAAGGTATTCTGTACTCACCGCAGTAGGACTTTTGCCTATAGCAGTAGCGGGTATAAATATAGACGAAATGATGGAAGGAGCATATGAGGCTTCAACTGTATACACAAAGGAAGATTTAAGTGAGAATATAAGCATGCAGTATGCTATTTTGAGGAATATTCTTTACAGAAAAGGGAAAGCCATAGAGATACTGGTAAATTACGAACCAAGACTTCACTATTTTGCTGAATGGTGGAAACAGTTATTTGGCGAAAGCGAGGGAAAAGACCAAAAAGGGATTTACCCTGCTTCTGTAGATTTTACTACTGACCTTCATTCTATGGGACAGTTCATACAGGAAGGCAGCAGAAACATATTTGAGACTGTATTAAATGTGGAGAAACCTGCGAAAGATATCATCATAAACGAAGATAGAGACAACATAGATGGGCTTAACTTCCTGGCAGGGAAGACGATAGATTTTGTAAACAAAAAAGCTTTTGAGGGGACGCTTCTTGCTCATACAGACGGAGGAGTGCCCAATTTAGTGGTTAACATTCCAGAAATAACTCCTTTCTACTTTGGAAATTTAGTTTACTTCTTTGAAATGGCTTGTGCAATAAGCGGATATATAAATGGCGTTAATCCTTTTGACCAGCCGGGAGTAGAAGCTTATAAGAAAAACATGTTTGCACTTTTAGGAAGACCAGGATTTGAAAAAGAAAGGGAAGAACTAGAAAGGAGATTAAGAGGATAGTAAAAAGTCCGGGCATTCACCCGGACTTTTTATTTGGTATACATGAGGTCATAATATTCTTGAAGCATTCTGTTTGCAGAAAAGGCTTCAAAAGTAGTTCTTATACTTTCTTTCATCATTTCTTCCCATTTTTTCTTATCGTTGTAGTAGGTGGGTACTACTTTATTGAGAAGCACATCATATAGAGCTTCTGCATCGTGCTTGTCAAGTTCCTCAAAGTTGTCTGATTCAAACCCATCTCCGAATTGCCAACCATTTACTCCATCAATGCAGGCTTCTGGCCACCAGCCATCGAGGATGCTCAAATTTAAAACGCCGTTCATTGCAGCCTTCATGCCCGATGTACCGCTTGCCTCAAGAGGCCTTCTTGGGTTGTTAAGCCATACGTCTGCGCCGCGAGTGAGCATTTTCCCGATCGTCATATCATAGTCTTCCAAAAATACTACACTTTCAGGGTATTTCTTTGTCATCTTAACAATTCTTGCGACAATTTCTTTGCCCACGTCGTCCAATGGATGGCCTTTTCCTGAAAAGACAATTTGTATTTTTCTGTCTCTCAAATATTCACCGATGGCCTTTTCATTTGTGAAGATAAGGTCGCTTCTTTTATAAGGAGCAGCTCTTCTTGAAAAACCTATAAGGAGTTTGTCTGCGTCTAGTTTCACTCCTGTCTTTTTATATACAAAATCTATTAACTCTTTTTTCAAAAGGTTGTGGGTTTCCAAAAGACCTGTTCCTTTTTTGTAAGCTTCTGTTATCCTCTTGTCCACCCACGTACCTCTATGAATTCCGTTGGTTATAGAAATGATGGGGGCTTTGTTCTCTATATGTTGCCACATTTTGTTAGCAGTTTGGCCATGCAATTTTGATACACCGTTTGCAATTTTAGAAAGTCTTAGTCCTGCTACAGTCATGTTAAAAGGTACCCCACCTATTTGAGCCAACTGTTCTATAGTAAGCCCGTTGTTTGCTCCCATGTACATTAAAAGTTCCAAGTCGTGAGATTCGTTTCCTTCTTTTACAGGGGTGTGAGTTGTAAAAACTATTTCTTTGCGGGTGGCTTCCCAAGCCTCTTCAAAAGACATCCCTTGATTTTCCATTTTTTCTCTTATAAGCTCAATACCAGCCAGAACTGCATGCCCTTCGTTGAAGTGGTAGATGTCAACATCAATTCCTAAGGCTCTTAAAGCTCTTACACCGCCAATTCCTAGCACAATCTCCTGCGCAACCCTTTCCTCACCAAACCATCCGTAAAGCTGGCCTGTTATCCATCTGTCGCCGTTTTCAGGAATGTCTGTGTCTAAGAGGTATAAAGGGGCATTGTCAAAACTATCCACTAGCCAGACTTTGCAGTAGACATCTTTATTTCTTATCTTTACTTTGACCTTTACCCCTGTGTCTTTTAAAAAGTCGTAATTGCGGGTATAATTGCGGTATGCATCGTAAGGATAGCCGTCTTCACCGATATGCTGTTCAGTGTAACCCTGTTTCCAAAGTATTCCTATCCCTACGACTGGAAGACCCATTTCCTTTGCGGCTTTAAGGTAATCCCCTGCTAGAATGCCTAAACCTCCAGCGTAAAGCTTGAAGTTAGATTCAAGGCCGTATTCCATGCAGAAATAAGCTACTCTTGGCAGTTTTTTGTTTTCCATATTAATCCTCCTTATTTGCAACAGTAGTTAACTATATTATAATATTAAACCTCTGGTTATGCAAGTGTTTGCACAAAAAAGAAATGGAGGAGCGGATGAAATTGAAAATTTTCTATTGACATAAAAGTAAAAAGGTAGTATGATAAAGAGTAAATAATTTTAACAATTTAATACTTTAAAATCTCTTATCAAGAGAGGTGGAGGGACTGGCCCGATGAAACCCGGCAACCAGCCTTAGGGCATGGTGCCAATTCCTGCAGCGGTTTCGCTGAAAGATGAGAGATTCTTGTAGTCTCTTCTTTTAGCGAAGGGACTTTTTTATTTTTAAAAAAGGAGGGGCATTAAATGTTGAAAAATGAAAAGCTGTGTAATAAACTTAAAGAAAAGAAATTTGTAATAACTGTGGAAATTTCTCCCCCCAAAGGGATAGATGTAACTAAAACTATCGAGGAAGCTCGAAAACTTAAAGGTGTGGCAGATGCTCTCAATATAACTGATTCACCGATGGCAAATATGAGGATGAGCCCCATAGCCTTGGCGCATATACTTCAGGACCACCTTAACATTGAAACTATTTTTCATCTAACCTGCAGAGATAGAAATCTCATAGGGCTTCAATCAGAGCTTTTAGGAGCTTACGCCCTGGGGGTTAGAAATATACTAGCTTTAACCGGTGATAATCCTTCTTTGGGAGATACACCCCAAGCGAGGGGAGTCTACGATGTAGATTCTGTAGGCCTTTTGAAGATTATAAAAGCTTTGAATTCAGGTTTTGATTACAATGGGAATAAGCTCGATTATCCTACTTCTTTCTGTGCAGGAACTACTGCCAATCCGAATGACTTGAGGGATGAGGCCATAGAAAAGCTGCATGTGAAAGTAGAAGCAGGAGCTGAATTTATACAGACCCAACCGGTGTATGATGAGGAGATTCTTTTTAAGTTTTTGGACAAAGTAAAAGATCTGAAAGTACCTGTCCTTGTGGGAATACTGCCTTTAAAAAGCTATAAAATGGCTTTAAGATTGATGGAGAAAGTGCCAGGGATTGAAATACCAGAAAAAGTTATAAAAAGGCTCCAACATGGCGGAAAAGAGGAAGGAATAAACTTATCCGCCGAGTTTATAAAGAACATAAAAAGTGAAGTTGCGGGGATTCACATAATGCCCATGGGAAGTGTAGACTTTGTTTTTGATATAATCTCTAAAGTGGAAGGAATAGCTATAAGTGCTAAAAAGGCTGAGACGAAGTAATGGGGGGATGAAAGTGGTAGATATTTTTAAAGAATGTGAAAATAGGGTTGTCGTTTTTGACGGTGCTATGGGGACACAGCTTCAGGAAAGGGGACTTAAAGCCGGGGAATGCCCTGAGTATATAAACTTAAAAATGCCTGAGGTGGTTTTTGACATACACAAAGCCTATATTGAGGCTGGAGCCGAAGTCATAGAGACTAATACTTTTGGGGCAAACAGAATAAAACTTGCAAAATACGGACTTGAGGACAAAGTAGAAGAGATTGTAACGAAAGGGGTGGAAATAGCGAGAAAGGCGGCGGGAGATCGTCCAGTAGCCCTCTCTGTTGGCCCAACAGGTGAACTTCTTGCTCCATTTGGAGATATGACTTTTGATGAGGCTTATGAGGTTTTCAAGGAAGTGGTAGTAGCCGCTGAAAAAGCAGGAGCAGACATTGTGATCATAGAAACCATGTCAGATATGTTGGAGGCAAAAGCTGCAATTTTAGCAGCTAAGGAAAACACCAATATGAAGGTCATATGTACCATGACTTTTCAGGAAGACGGACGAACACTTATGGGTTCGGACCCTGTGACGGTAGTAGTAAGTCTACAGGGTTTGGGACTTGATGCAATAGGAGTTAACTGTTCTACAGGGCCGGATAAAATGGTAAAAGTTGTTGAAAAGATGGCTCAAGTGGCGCGTATTCCCATAATTGCTCAGCCGAATGCCGGTATGCCTGTCATAAGGGACGGGAAAACAGTTTACGATTTAAAACCTGAGGAATTTGCCAGTTTCTTTCCACAACTTGTTGAAAAAGGCGCTTGTATAGTAGGAGGTTGTTGCGGTACTACTCCATACTATATAAAACTGGTAAAAAAGGCTGTAGAAAATTTAAAGCCTAAAAAGCTGGAAAATAAATTTACAGCTCTGTCTTCAAATACCCGCACAGTTTTTATAGGCAAAGAATACCCTTTAAGGGTGATAGGAGAGAGGATTAATCCTACAGGAAAGAAAAAATTAAGCGGAGCTCTTTTGTCAGGAGATGTCAATTTAGCTGTTGAGGAAGCTTTGAAGCAGCAAAAGTGCGGGGCCGAAATATTAGATGTCAATGTAGGGGTGCCTGGGATAGAGGAAGAGGAAATGTTGCCAAAGGTAGCGTTTGAAGTTGAAAAGGCGGTGGATTTGCCTTTGCAGTTAGATAGTACCAATGTAAAAGCTATAGAGAAAGCGATAAGAATTTTAAGAGGAAGGCCTATAATAAATTCTGTTAATGCAAAGGAAGAGAGCTTAAAAGAAGTATTGCCAATAGTTAAAAAGTACGGAGCATGTGTAGTTGGGCTTACAGTGGGGGATAAGGGATTGCCAAAGGACAGACATGAGAGGGTTGAAAATGCCAGAAAAATACTGAAGAAAGCAGAAGAGTACGGAATTCCTAAGGAAGATGTGATAATAGACCCCGTGGTGCTTACTGTTTCCTCAGAACAAGGAGCAGCAATTGAAACATTAGAAGCGATGAAAATAATATCAGAGGAATTGGGTGTAAACACGGTTGTAGGGCTAAGCAATATATCTTTTGGTCTGCCTGAAAGAAAGCTCATAAATTCGACTTTCTTGGCCATGGCAGCTTCACACGGGCTTACTGCGGCTATTGTAAATCCCTGCGATGAATCCTTGATGGACACTTTGAGGGCTTCTATGGTTTTGCTTAACAAAGATAAAGGAAGTGAAAATTATTTAAAAGTGTATGGGCAAAGGGTAAAGCCGAAAGAAGAAGTCATAAAAAGACATGAGGAAGATTTTAGCAAAAAGCTGTATGATCAGATTTTAGAAGGGAAAAAGTCGGGAGTTGAAGAAATAGTAATGGCACTCCTTGAGGATAACCCTCCCCTTTCACTAGTGGATGAAATTATAATACCTGCGCTTAAAGAAGTAGGGGACAGGTATGAAAAAGGTATATACTTTTTGCCACAGCTTTTGAGTTCTGCGGAGGTCGTGCAGAGTGCTTTTAAATTGATAAAGGAAAAGCTTCCAAAAGGCACTGCTTCAAAAGGGAAAATAATTTTAGCAACAGTGGAGGGAGATGTACACGATATAGGGAAAAACATAGTTAAGGTTTTGTTAGAGAATTACGGGTATGAGGTAATTGACCTTGGCAAAGACGTAAAAGGCGAGGTAATAGTGGAGGAAGTGAAAAAGACAGGTGCTCCTCTGGTAGGGTTGAGTGCTCTTATGACTACTACTCTTTTTAATATGGAAAAAATTATTAAAATGCTTAAAGAGAATACTGAAGCGAAAGTGATGGTTGGTGGAGCAGTTTTAACAGAAGAGTACGCTTTTAAAATAGGAGCGGATTACTACGGTAAGACCGCACAGGATGCTGTAAAAATTGCTGATAAATTTTTCTTAAAGAACGCTTTGGTTTGTAAGACCTGCAGTTTTTAAAATACGCATATTGAGGTGATGAAATTGTCAGTAGAGGCGGTTAGAGATTTTTTTAGGTCAAGAGGGATAAATTTGGAGGTAAAAATTTTTGAAGATACCAGCACTGTAGAAAAAGCAGCAGAATCTTTAGGTGTTACTCCCGGTGAAATAGCAAAGTCTATGCTTTTTAAGTTGAAAGATAAATACATTATGGTAGTGACAGCCGGTGACAAAAGGATAGATAACAAAAAATTCAAAGAAACCTTTAAAGCTAAGGCGAAAATGGCTTCGCCAGAAGAGGTGCTTGAAGTGACGGGGCATCCTGTTGGAGGAGTTTGTCCATATGGGCTGAAAAATCCTGTTGAGGTGTATTATGATATTTCATTAAAAGAATATGAAATTGTGTATCCTGCTGCAGGCGATGTAAATGCAGCTGTAGAAGTAAAAGTAGAAGATTTAGATAAAATTGTAGAAGGAGAATGGGTAGATGTATGTCAGTGACATACATCTACCTTCTTTAAAAGTATCTTTTGCTCTGGAGGTATTCTTGAATGTGCACCAATGTTTCTCCGAATCTTTGAAAATGCACTATTTCTCTTTCTCTTAGAAAGCGCAAAGTGTCTTTTACACAAGGGTCATCTGTCAAATTTATCAAGTGTTCATAAGTGGAACGGGCTTTTTCTTCTGCTGCCATATCTTCGTGAAGGTCTGCTATGGGGTCTCCTTTTGCCTGTATATAGGCGGCGCTCCAGAGCATACCTGTAGTGTCTACATAAAACGGCGTTCTATCGTGTTCAACGTAGTACTCACCTAATCCTTCTCTTTTTAGTACTTCTGCAGGGACTCCTTTTAAAAGCTTGAAAACAAGTGTAGCTATTATTTCAAGGTGAGCCAACTCTTCTGTGGCGATGTCGGTGAGAATTGCTTTTGACCTTCCGGTTGGCATTACAAACCTTTGGGTTTGGTACCTTAAAGCAGCAGCTAGTTCTCCGTCAGGACCTCCGTACTGGGCTATGAGGTATTTTGCCATTTTTATATCTGGTTTGCAGACTTTAGCGGGGTATTGGAGCTTTTTTTCATATACCCACATCCTTTTTCCTCCTTAATACTCTATTTCCCAGGGCCAGGGATCTTCTACCCATTTCCATGGATATTGACTTTGGCAGTGGCCAAAGACCATTAGTGGACCGTAATATTGAGAGTACTGCTGTTTTAGCATGGCGAGCTGCCCGGAGTAATAATTGTAATCTTGAAGAGCTTTTTGGTCTTCTGGATGCGTGTCAAGATATAGATTTAAGTCTTGGCAGGCAAACTCTAACTCCATGATTTTTTTAAGAAGGTCTAATTGATTGGCGTCCATTTCATTTCACCTCATTTTTTCTCCTACATACGGAAAATCTAACTCAGGAAATACAGTTCCTTTTTTTAAGGCTTCTTCTGGAGGATAAATTGAAACATATTTTTGAATTGGAACATATGCCTGCGCCAGTTTTATAGACGGGCTCTGTTCTGATAAGAAGCTTTTTGGGTAATATATCTGATTGTACATTTGTTACCCCCCAAAATATATTCTTACTAGTATATTATTCGTTGATATGTCTTTTAGTGATAAAAATCTAGTGAACACCTAAAAGCACAAGCATAATTCCGCCAGCTATTGCCGTCCCAAAAACCCCTGCCAAGTTTGGACCCATAGCGTGCATTATTAGGAAATTGTAAGGATTTTCCTTTATAGCCACTGAATGAGATACCCTTGCGGCTATTGGTACAGAAGCTATTCCTGCAGAGCCTATGAGAGGATTTATTTTGCCCCCAGAGAGTTTATTTAAAAGTTTTGCACCCAGAATTCCTCCTGCAGTGCCAGTCATAAAGGCAACTAGTCCAAGAGAAAGGATTTCAAGCGTCTTTAGAGTGAGGAAGGTGTCTGCTCTCATGGTGGAACCTATTGATACTCCCAGAAGAATGGTTATAACGTTCATAAATTCGCCACTTGCCGTTTTTGCAAGCCTGTCAACAACTCCCGATTCTTTTAAAAGGTTTCCCAGCATGAACATGGTAATAAGAGGGGCTATGGGAGGAAGTAGCAGGTCTATCAGAATGGTTATAAATATGGGGAAAATGATTTTTTCTGTTTTTGACACAGGGCGAAGCTGTTTCATCATTATCTGCCTTTCTTTTTTTGTGGTGAGAAGTTTCATTATAGGTGGTTGTATTAAAGGCATTAAAGCCATGTAGGAGTATGCGGCTACTGAGATTTGCGCCATAAGGTGCGGTGCTAGTTTTTGTGTTACATAGATTGCCATTGGGCCGTCTGCTCCTCCAATTATCCCTATTGCGCCCGCTTCAAATATGCTAAAACCTAAGAGTTTTGCCCCAATTAAAGCGATAAATATTCCAATGTGAGCAAAAGCCCCGAGTATCATTATGCTGGGGTTTGCAATCATAGGTCCAAAATCTGTCATTGCTCCTACTCCCAAAAATATGAGAGGAGGATAGATAACCTTTTCAACCCCAAGGTAAAAAAAGTGTATGAGTCCTCCAGGGTCCAATAAACCTGTTTCAGGTATATTAGCTACTATGCTGCCAAACCCTATAGGAAGTAGCAAAAAGGGTTCATACTTTTTTGCGATTGCCAAATATATCAAAATTATTCCTACAAATATAAGCAAAATATTCCCCCAAGTGAGGTGAATAAGACCCGTAGTTTGAAGCATGTCTTCAAAAAGCTTTAATAAAAACCTCATCTGCTACACTCCTTCTATTTTTTGGTGTTAAAAAATTTTTCCAGTTTTCCGAATAAAGGGAATATTTTTGAGAGGATAAAACCTATGAGGAGTAAAAGCAAAGATAGCAGCACCATATCTACTATAGAAAGGTATATGGCTCCTGCGACAGTATCAGGTACCATTTAGATCACCTCGTTTGATTTTTTGCCCAAATCTTAGTATACAATTTTATTTAGTTTATGTAAAGGTTTTTTGAAAATTCCCATTAGAAATATCGGAGGAATTGGGGTATAATGTTAGTGTAAGAAGGAGGATAGGAGAATGGCGAAAGGTGAAATTGTCACAGTAAAAATTGAAGAGATGGATTTTAAAGGCTATGGGGTAGGGTATTGCGAAGGAAAACCTCTAAAAGTAAGGGGAGGAATTTTAGGTCAAAGAGTTGCTGTTAGGGTCAAAAAAGGCAAGAAAGGAAGAGCAGAAGGAGAAATTGTTGAGGTCATTGAAAGGTCCCCTTTTGAAGTGGAAAGCCCTTGCCCTCATTTTGGGGAGTGTGGGGGGTGTACTTATCAAAATCTCTCTTACGAGAATCAGTTGAAAATAAAAAAAGATGTGGTTTTAAAATTGCTTGAAAAAGAAGGGATAAAGGATTTTGAATTTTTGGGAATAGAAAGAAGTCCAAAAGTATACGGCTACAGAAACAAAATGGAGTATACTTTTGGCACTGACAGGGAAGGGAAGAAAGCTTTAGGCCTTCACAGAAAAGGAAAATTTTATGATGTAGTTATGACTGATAAGTGCAATATAGTCGACGAGGATTTTACTAAAGCCCTTTCACTCACTTTCAATTACGCTTTAGAAAAGAACCTGCCTTTTTATGATAAAAAGACCCATGAAGGATATCTCAGGTATCTTGTGGTGAGAAAGGCATCAAAAAACGGGGAACTTTTGATAAATATAGTTACCACGACTCAGCTTAAACACAAATTTGATGACCTCGTAGAACTTTATAGAAGTGCAAATTTTTCTAGTACCTTGGTAGGGGTTCTTCACACTTACAATGATTCCTGGTCTGATGCTGTTATATGCGAAAAACTGGAAGTCCTTTATGGAAGGGACTATTTGATAGAGGAATTGCTGGGGCTTAAGTTTAAAATAAGCGCTTTTTCGTTTTTCCAGACGAATTCCTATGGTGCTGAGAGGATATATTCTACAGTTAGAGAATTTGCGGGAGATGTGTCTAATAAGACTATATTTGACCTTTACTGTGGCACAGGAACTATAGGTATAGTAATGGCTCCTTTGGCGAGAAAAGTTATAGGAATAGAGCTGGTTGAAGAAGCAGTTTTTTCGGCAAAGGAGAATGCTGCCTTAAACGGCCTTGAAAATGCAGTATTTATAGCTGGGGACGTGTCAAAAAAATTGAGAGAAATAAAAGAGAAGCCAGATATAGTGGTAGTAGATCCTCCGAGGTCAGGGGTTAATCCAAAAGCGCTAGAAGACATTGTAAATTTTGAACCTGAGAAGATAATTTATGTTTCCTGCAATCCAGAGTCTTTTGCAAGAGATTTAAGGTTGTTTGTCGACAAAGGATATGCTGTTAAAAAGGTAAAGGCGATAGACATGTTTCCTCACACCTATCATGTGGAGTTAGTAGGGCTTCTTGAAAAGAGTTAAGGAGAGAAGACAGTCATGTTAGTTAGTTTGGAAATGGAGGTAGTTAGATGTCAATAAGAGAGATTGATATAAAGGAAATTGAAGGGATAAAAGTAGGCAATGCAGAAAATGTGGAAGCAGGCACAGGCTGTACTGTAGTGATATGCGAGGAAGGGGCTACTCCAGGAGTGGATGTAAGAGGAGGAGCGCCGGGTACAAGAGAGACAGACCTTATACGGTCAGAAAATCTTGTAGAGAAGATTCATGCTGTAGTTTTAGCAGGGGGCTCTGCTTTTGGACTTGATGCGGCTTCTGGGGTTATGAGGTATTTGGAAGAAAAGGGGATAGGGTTTGATACAGGTGTTTTAAAAATACCTATAGTTGCCAGTGCTATACTTTTTGACCTTGCCGTTGGAAATCCTTATATAAGGCCGGATTTTGAAATGGGATACAAAGCCTGTGTAAATGCTGAAAAAGGAGAATTTACCTATGGGAATAAAGGAGCGGGAACAGGAGCATCGGTAGGAAAATTTTTGGGGATTAAAAGGGCTATGAAAAGCGGGCTAGGATGCTATGCACTTCAGGCAGGAGAGCTCAAGGTTGGAGCGGTGGTAGCGGTAAATGCACTGGGAGATGTCTTTGACCCGGAGACCGGGGAAGTTATAGCGGGCTTGCTGGATGAAAAAGGAGAAAAGATAATAAGCACAGAGGAAGCGATTATAGAGAATATTGGCCGAGAGAAAAGTGTTTTTCGCAATAATACTACGATAGGAGTTGTAATCACAAATGCAATGCTAAGTAAGGCAGAAGCTAATAAAGTGGCTTCAATGGCTCATGATGGATATGCAAGAGCTATAAAGCCTGTACATACCATGTTTGATGGTGACACAATTTTTGTCATGGCAACAGGGAAAGTGAAGGTAGACCCCACTTCAGTAGGCGTTTTAGCAGTTAAAGCAGTGGAGAGGGCCATTGTAAGAGCTGTAAAAGAAGCAGAATCAGCTTATGGACTTAAGTCCTACAAGGACTTAAAAAAATTTTAATTTTGTTGCTTTTTCTGGAAGGTTATAATAAAATTAAGTTGCAGAGAATTTTAAGGAGGCATTCCAGATGACGTGGATAATTTTGGGTATTATTGCGGTGATAGTGCTGTGGTTTATTTTGACTTACAACGGTTTTGTCAATTTGAGAAACAGAGTAGAAAATGCTTGGGCGCAGATAGACGTTCAGTTAAAGAGGAGGTACGATTTAATACCAAATCTTGTAAACACAGTGAAGGGATATGCAGCTCATGAGAGAGAGATTTTTGAAAAATTAGGAGAACTCAGGGCTAAAGCGATGGGGGCAGAAAGCGTAAAGGAAGTTGGAGATACAAATAACCAAATTACTCAGGCTTTGAGGACTTTATTTGCTGTTGCAGAGAATTATCCAGAATTGAAAGCTAATGAAAACTTCTTAAAACTTCAAGAAGAATTGACTAACACGGAAAACAAGATAGCATTTGCACGCCAGTTTTACAATGATGTGGTTATGCAGTACAATGCGGCTCAGCAAAGAATTCCAGCTTCTATTGTGGCTAAAATGATGGGTTTGACTCCAAAAGAATATTACCCAGTAGATGAAGGGGAAAGAGGCCCTATTAATGTTCAATTTTAAATTGTAAGGGATGATGCGCATGACAAAGAGGACATTGTATGAACTTCAGGCAGAAAATGTGAGGAAAACATATCTTTTTATAGTTCTCTTTTCCCTCATACTCTTTGCAGTGGGCTATTTTTTTGTCTGGTATTTTAACTGGGGAATTACAGGCATCATCTTTTTAGCAATTTTTATTGTGCTATACAACTGGATAGCCTATGAGCAGTCTGATAAAATAGCTTTAACGTCGGTAGGAGCTGTGCCCGCCGATCCGGAGAAATTTTATGTACTTCACAACATAGTGGAGGAAGTGGCTCTTGCGGCTGGAGTGCCTAAGCCGAAAGTGTATGTAATGAATGAACCTCAGCCAAACGCTTTTGCTACCGGAAAAGACCCCAAACATGCTTCCATATGTGTTACTACAGGGCTTTTGCAGATGATGAATAGGGAAGAACTGCAGGGAGTTATAGCCCATGAGATGTCTCACATAAGAAATAGAGATATACTCCTTATGACCGTGGTAGCAATAGTAGCTGGGCTCATCATACTTCTAAGGGATGTCTTTTTAAGAAGCATGTGGTGGGGAATAGGAGGGGAAAGAAGAAGAGATAAAAATGACAACCTTGGCATTATTCTTCTCCTAATAGGGCTTATACTCTCTATAATAGCACCTATAGTAGTTTTAATAATAAGGTCGGCTATTTCAAGGCAAAGGGAATATCTGGCGGATGCTACAGGGGCTTACATTGTGAGGGACCCTTACGGACTCGCTTCCGCTTTAGAAAAGATAGGAAATTATACAAGGCCGATGAGAACTGCTTCCAGTGCCACTGCCCACATGTTTATATCAAACCCTTTTGGAAAAGTAGAATATCTTTTTGCAACTCATCCACCAATTGAAGAGAGAATAAAAAGGTTGAAGAGTCTTACAATTTGATAAATATTTATGTGAGAGGTTGAATAAAAAAGAAAGTAGCTGCAGGAGAGATGCTTGATATTCAAGATATGCCTGAACTGTGAAAGCAGGTGGTCTCATCTGCTTTTATTTATTTCCCAGGTAAAGTATGGTATACTTTTATGGTGTAAGTGCAAAAAGGGGTGAGAAGTATGTACGGAGTGGTTTTAGAAGGGGGAGGAGCAAGAGGGGCCTATCAGATTGGAGTTTATAAAGCATTAATTGAGGAAGGAATAGAAGTAAAAGGGATTGCAGGGACTTCCGTTGGAGCACTTAACGGAGCAATTCTAGTTCAAGGAGATTTTGATAAAGCTTATGAAATATGGGAAAATATCTCTTACTCTAGGGTGATAAAAGCAAGCGATGAGGAGATAGAGAAATTTAAGAAAGGAAAGTTGGATAGGGAAGATATTCTTCTTCTGATACAGAGGTTGAGGGGGATAATAAGGGAAGGCGGTTTGGACATAACCCCTTTAAGAAATCTGTTAGAAGAAGTTTTAGACGAGGAGAAAATAAGAAATTCAGGAAGGATTTTGCTATTGTGACAGTGTCCTTAAGCGATTTAAAACCGATGGAACTTTACATTGAAGATATACCTTACGGCAAGCTTATAGACTATTTGATGGCAAGTGCTTATTTGCCGGTTTTTAAAAGAGAAAAGATTGATGGGAAAAGTTTTTTAGATGGGGGTGTGTACAACAACCTTCCTGCCAATTTGCTCATAGATAAGGGGTATAAGGATTTAATAATTATAAGGACAAGAAGCTTTGGAATTATAAAGAAAATTGATTTTACAGGTCTTAATGTGCTTATTATCTCTCCAAAAGAGGATTTGGGAGGGATTTTAGAATTTGATAAGGAAACTGCCAGGTATAATCTTACATTAGGTTATTACGATGGTTTGAAGGCTCTAAGAAGGTTGAAGGGCAGTAAATACTACATAAAAGAGGATGAAAAAGAAGAATTTTTTATCCATTATCTTTTGAACTTGGAGAAAAAGAAAGTAAAAAAACTAAAAGAGATTTTTGATATTAGCGAAGAAGTGCCTGACAAAAGGGCTCTTTTTGAATTTATAATTCCTAGGCTTTCTGCTATTTTGAATTTAGGAGCTAGTTCTAGTTATGAAGAAATATTTTTATATTTGTTAGAAAATTTAGCTGAGTCTTACAAGATAGATAGATTTAAAATTTACACTTATGGCGAATTAATGGAGAAAGTTAGGGAAAAGGTTAAGACAGAGGCAGTAATGGAGGGAGAAGAGAATGTGATAGAAAAGATTGTGAAAAAGGTTTTTATGAAGAGTGAAATTTTAAAAGAAGCTGGGAAAGTGATATTTGGTTAAATGTGTGACAAATTTTTTGTTTTTTGGGAAATAGAGTATAATTGCATTAGGACGTTAAATTTGCGTAAAAGGAGAGAAAAAGAATGACAGAGGAAAAAGGACATAGGTTTTACGATGTAAAGACTTTTTATAGATTTGTGGAGGATTTTTTGACAGATAGAGGACTTTCTAAGCCTTCAAAAAAAGTGAAGCTTAGCAAGGATTTCATGGAGAGAATTATGTTAGCAGTGACGCAGGTGAATGGATGTCCGTATTGCAGTTATTTTCACGCGCAGATGGCTTTAAAATCTGGTATGTCCAATGAAGAGATTAAAAAGTTGCTAAATGGAGAGTTTGGGGATGTGCCAGAAGATCAGGTGGTAGCGCTGATGTTTGCTGAGCATTATGCTGAAACTGCGGGCAATCCAGATCCAGAAGCTTATAAGAGGCTTTTAGAGACTTATGGAGAGGAATATACCTACAGCATAATGAAGGCTATAAGAGCTATCATGGTAGGAAATACTCATGGCAATGCTTTCCACGCTTTAAGAATGAGGATTTCAGGTAAACCTTTTTCTAATAGCAATTTAAAAGATGAATTAGGAGTGGTTTTTGGGATATTTGCGTTTGTTCCAGCAATACTTATAAAGAGGCTTTTTAAAAAGGGCAATAGGGGATAAAATCGTCCGATAAGCCTTTGGGGTGTTATATTCAGTGATGTTGGGAGCTCCTGTGGCTTTTAACTGGGCATTTGGACGTTTTCAGAGTAGATTTCCATACAGGAAACAGTTCCTCATTTTTTCTTTAAGCGGCGGCTTTGCAGGAATTGCTTACACAGATTAATAGGTTTTATTGGAAGCGGTAGAGGCATAGGCTTTGACCTATATTTTTTGGAAATAGCACCTGAGGAGGAGAGGACTGTTTATCTTGGATTGCTTTTTTCTTAAGCAAATTAGAGATTAATTTGAATTGATAATTGTTATCTATTGTGGTATTATGGGAGAAAAAGGAGGGATTTTTTGTGGCAATTGCTTTTATAACAGGGGCTACGGATGGCATAGGAAGAGAAGTAGCTAAAAGGCTTGCTTTTCACGGCTATGATGTCATAATCCACGGGCGAAACGAACTTAAACTAGAAAAAGTTGCAGACGAAATAAGGGATTTGACAGGAAAAAGTGTTTTTAAAATAAAAGCTGACTTTTCCTCTTTGAAAGATTTAAAGAAGTTGGTAAAAGAGATAAAAGATAATTTTTCAAAAGTAGACCTGCTTTTAAATAATGCCGCTACTTTTGAAAAGGAAAGAAAAGTTACTGAAGAGGGTTTTGAGAGAACTTTTATGGTCAATTATCTGGCACCTTTTTACCTCACGATTTCCTTGATTAATGAAGGGGTAGATATAAAATATGTGCTTAATGTAAGTTCTATGGCTCATGCATCTTCAATTGAGTTTGAAGATTTGCAGCTTGAAAAAGGATACGACGGATACAAAGCTTATTCCCTTTCTAAATTGTATATAACCTTATTTACCTATTATCTTGCAGAGATGTTGAAAGGCAAAATATATGTAAACTGCTTACATCCAGGAGTTATAAATACAAAGCTTTTGATGGAAAATTGGGGAGCGATTGGGGCAAGCATAGAGGAAGGGGCTAAAAATGTAATTGATGCAATAAAATATATTGAGGCTCACAATGTTACGGGAGTGTATTTTGACAATGGCAAGCCCTCAAAGTCAAAACCTATTACTTACGACAGAGAAGTTCAGAGAAAATTGTGGGAAAAGACACTGAAGCTACTGAAGATAAATGAAAGAGATTTAAAGTTTTAAAGACAAACGGTAAAATGTCAAGGGGGTAATTAAAAAATTTTTGAGGCATTTAAAGGGCAAAAAGACAAAAAAATACCCTTCTTCCAACATGCCAATAAATGGAATTGGAAGTTCCAAAATAGAGTTCTTTATTAATTTTTAACAAAAGAGTATTTAAATACTAACAACACCTCTTTCTTGATATATTTGACCTTTGCTGAGCATTGCAAAGATCAGAGGGATTAATCTTCTAGCAGTTAAGACGAGGGCACGTTTATGTTGGTGTTTAGGTACCTCGCGATACTTCTTGTTGTAGTACTCTTTAAACCTCACTGTGTGCACCCTAACACAGTTAGCGGCTTCAACAAGATAGTATCGCAGGTACTGATCACCACACTTAACCAAAGAAGTATCCTGGGCATTGAAATTACCAGACTGGTATTTATTCCAGATGAGGCCGGCATACTTGGCAAGAGCAGCTTCATTATTAAACCTTTTGATATCTCCAATTTCGGCGATGATACCAGCAGCAAGGACGTCCCCAATGCCGGGGATAGTAGTTAGAGTTTGATTAAAAGCTTTAAGCTGTCTTTAAACTTGCCGTCAAGCTTTTTAAGTTGGGATTCAAGGAAGCGAATATTTTCAAGTGTCATAGAAAGAGCTAAGTCGTTTGCTTCAGCAAGATCAGGGTGAAGCCTGTAAGCTCTGTTAGCAGCAGCTTTCAAAGTTTTGGCGATTTGAGTAGGGTCTGAGAGTCTGTTATTGCCGTTTTTCACAATAAAGTCGATAAGGTTATCAAGAGGCATGGAAGCAATATCATCAGGAGTAAAATTTTCAATGATAGCTAAGGAAGCTTTACCAAATATGTTGCTAAAAGGGCACTCTGAAGGATAGGTTGAGAACTTGAAGGAAATAAGGTTTAGGGCGCGATTTTTTTCGCGGACCAGACTGCGGACAATATGATAACGCATGCGAGTGAGTCTTTGCAGTGCAGCGTATCTTAAATCTGGCAGCGGAGTTGGTTTGACTTGACCAAATCTAACACATTCAGCGATAACAGTTGCGTCAACAGAATCTGTTTTAGGGAGATGGATATAAGCACCCTTGAAAGATTTAATGATAGAAGGATTGATGACGTAGAATAGAGGATTAAAGGGAGCAAGTTCAGGAGAAGAAGCCAGGAAAGTATGCAAATGCCAGGCATAGTGTGAAGTAGCTTCCATGCCAAATTTAATGGATGAAATATTGAACTGTTGAGCAAGAGAGATAGTGAAATCTATAAGCTGCTGAGCGCCATCTAAATCATTGGGGAAGAATAAAGCTTTTTTAACTAAGCGGTTACCGGCCTCATCAATAAAGGAAGCAGCATTTAATTCGCTAGAGATATCAATGCCCACAATAAGTGTAGAGCTCATGGATAAATTCACGCTCCTTTTTGCAAAAAGTTTTTTGAAGGTCCTTTGTCTCTTAAGTTTTTGTAATACACCCTCGCCGTGGGAAGTAGCCAGATTTAGCTTATAGGGTGCCTGACCATCGATGCTCAAGCGATGGACAGATAAGCTAAAGAGGCACAACAAACGAGTATGTATTACTCAAATAACTCCAGAGGTTCAGTCTTTGCCGAGTGGTAATGCTGCTTTACCAGCATGCCACAGGAGTGAGTCAAAAATACCTCAGTAAACTTAAAAGGGACCTTCTACTTTTAAGTTTATCAGAGACAAAGGACCATTTAAATAAAAATGAGAAATTTAATTATGAGATTGTTTTACCAGGGTAAAAATGGTTTTTAAGGATTTAATTTGTGTGTTTATTATTAAATTTTTAATGTGGATTACAATCATATTATACGAGCATTCCTGTAATAAATTAAAATAGCCTTTGCAAAAATAAAACCCTCCTGGTAAAAAAGAAAGTGAAAAGGAAAAACAATAACCAGGAGGGTGATACACATGAACAAAGTACAAAAACTACTTTTAGTCCACAGTTCTGATATAATTTTTGTCGGGGTCGATGTAGCTAAAAAGACCCATTATGCAAGAATAATAAATCACATAGGACTTGAAGTAATAAAACCCTTCAAATTTAATAATAGCATAGATGGATATGAACGTCTAGTATCCAAAATACTCGAAGCCAAAGAAAAATCGAAAGCAACAAAAATATTAATAGGTTTCGAACCAAGCGGTCATTATTGGAAGCCACTTGCATGGTTTTTAAAAGAAAAAGGATATACAGTAGTGATAGTAAACCCATATCACGTAAAACAAAGGAAAGAAGAGGAGGACAACAGTCCATCAAAAAACGATAGAAAGGACGCGTTAATAATTGCAAGACTAATAAAAGAAGGGAAATTTCTAAACTGTCTTTTACCTCAAAACACATATGCAGATTTAAGAAACCTTTCAGTTGCAAGAAAGCAGTTAATAAAGAAACTAAACAGTGTAAAGAATAAAATTATTGCAATATTAGACGAATACTTTCCTGAATTTGAAGAAGTATTCAAGAATTTGTGGGGGAAAGCAGCCTTATGGATATTGAGGAACTGTCCATTTCCCAGCATAATACTTAAACTGAGCAAAGAAGAAATAGCAGAACAGCTAAAGAAAGCCACTAATAACAGGGTAGGCATGAAAAGGGCAGAAAAGCTCATTGAAGCAGCAAAAAAGTCAATAGGTGTAAAAGAAGGGATAAAAGGGGCACAAATACGTTTAAACATTTACCTTGATGAATTAGAATTTTTAAAAACACAATTAGAAACCATAGAAAAAGCTATGGAAGAACTGCTCAAAAAAATAGACATAGCAGAATATCTGTTAAGCATTCCAGGCATAGGAGTAATAACAGTAGCAGGATTTTTAGCAGAAGTAGGGGACATAGGGAAATACACACACTATAAACAAATCCAGAAACTTGGGGGATTAAACATAACGGATAACCAATCAGGGAAACACAGGGGGAAGACCAAGATATCAAAGAGAGGGCGTCCTGAGTTAAGAAATCTTCTATACAAAGCAAGCCTGACATTAGTAGCCAAAAACAAAGAATTTAAAGCACTTTACAACTACTTTTTAAGAAGGCGAGAAAATCCTTTAGAGAAGAAACAAGCATTAATTGCGATTTCAATAAAACTCATAAGAGTTATGTTTACGCTTGCTAAGAAGAAAGAAAAATACGATTCACAAAAAGTACTTGGAGAATATCGTATGAAGCAAATAAAGGATTAGTAGCCTAGGGGGCAACAAATCAATTTAGAGCAAATAAGGTTGGGGAAGCTGTAGTACCCCCCATAAGGGCAAGACCCTGAATACGAGTAAGAAGCTCCCCAAAAGCCCTCAAAGGCAGGAGGAAGGAATGTAATTAAGGGCATGACCCTGAGAGACATGATAGGGTAGCCGAGGGCTAAGTAAAAAAACATAAAAATATGCTAATAAAAGGCAACCGTGAAATAAGTTGCCTAAGGGAGGTGTTGTGTTGTTTTAAAAAGGCTTTATTTGAAAAAGGTAAAAAGAGCTCAAATTTAGTGAAAAAATGAGATTTTTCAAGCTTGATTGAGCTAATTACAAAATATTGAGATAGGAGTGAATAAAATATGGATTCAATTTATTTTGCTATAACAGGGTTAAATAATTATTACAGCTCAAAGATTTTAAAGCCAGGCATGATAGTGAAATTGGAAAAAGATTATAACAATGATTACGATGATGAGGCTATAGCAGTTACTTTGCCTTATTTAGGTAAAGTCGGCTATGTGGCAAACAGTGTGGGAACAGTTCCCAGAGGGTGTTATAGTGCAGGAAGGCTGTATGACAAATTTGGCAGTTATGCCTATGCTGCGGTTAAATTTGTTGGGAAAGATTTTGCGATTGCAGAATTTTTAGAAGACGATTTTATTAAGATAACAATAAAATTTAAATTAAAGGAAAAGAGGAGAAAAAAGCATAAAAATAAGGCTTAGCGGTGATGAACCATGTATAAGCAAACTTCTATATTTGATGCCAAGTTTGATAAAAACAGGCCTCTAGCAGATAGAATGAGGCCAAGGACCTTAGATGAGTTTGTTGGACAGGAGCATATTTTGGGAAAGGGTAAAGCTCTAAGAGAACTGATAGAAAAGGACAGCATAACTTCTATGATACTTTGGGGTCCACCTGGCGTTGGCAAAACCACTCTTGCTATGATTATAGCCAATATGACAAATTCTAAATTTGTCAATTTTAGCGCTGTACTTTCTGGAATAAAAGAAATAAAAGAGATAATGGCCCAAGCTGAAAGAGATGCTATGTACGGGCAGAGAACTGTTGTGTTTATAGATGAAATTCACAGATTTAACAAAGCGCAACAGGATGCTTTTTTGCCTCATGTAGAAAAAGGAAATATAATACTGATTGGAGCTACTACAGAAAATCCGTCTTTTGAAGTAAATTCAGCTCTTTTGTCCAGGTCTAAAGTTTTTATGATGAAGCCCTTGGATGTTAAGGATATAATGATTATTCTAAAAAGGGCGCTAAAAGATGAGGAGAGAGGCCTTGGGCTTTACAATGTAGAAATCGACGAAGAAAAACTTGAAAAAATTGCTCTTTTTTCTAATGGGGATGCGAGGGTAGCCCTTAATACTTTGGAGATGGCTGTAATGGCAGCTAATGTCGTGAACGGGAAAAGAGTTGTAACAGATGAAATACTCTCTGATGTGATGCAGAAAAAAGCGCTTCTTTACGACAAGGCAGGAGAAGAGCATTATAATTTGATTTCAGCCTTTCATAAGTCATTGAGGAATAGCGATTGGGATGCTGCCCTTTATTGGATGGCAAGGATGTTGGAAGCAGGGGAGGACCCCCTCTATATCGCGAGGAGGATGATAAGATTTGCTTCAGAAGATGTAGGGCTAGCAGATCCACAAGCTCTTTCTGTAGCTATTGCTGCCTATGAAGCTTCTCACTACATAGGCATGCCAGAGTGCAGTGTAAATCTTGCTCAAGCAGCTGTATATCTCGCTTTGGCTCCCAAGTCCAATGCCCTTTATGTAGCTTACAACAGGGTGAAAAAAGATGCAGAAGAGACTTTTGCCGAGCCGGTTCCCATGCATTTGAGAAATGCCCCTACAAAGTTGATGAAGGAATTGGGGTATGGAGAGGGTTACAAATACGCCCATGACTTTGAAGAGAAAGTCACTGATATGGAATGCCTGCCCGAAAATCTTAAGGGTCGAAGATATTACATTCCCACGGATTCAGGTTTTGAGAAAAAGTTAAAAGAGAGAATGGAAGAGATTTTAAAATTGAAAGGGAAATAAAAGCGGCATTTCGCTTGAATTGCAAAATGCCGCTTTTTAGGGTCTACACTTTTTCTTCTTTAGGGTCTTCAAATATGATTATGCCAGGTACAAAGAGGAGTATTATCAAGATTATTATTATAATCCATATCCATTGGCTTTCAGAGTTTTTTTGCTTTCCAGGTTTGCCAGGCATATTTACGACCTCCTTTATGCAGGTTCAATTTCATAATATGTAAAAGGCAAATAAAAAGTTCTCTCTGCGATGCGCAGAGAGAACTAGTTTTTACCCTTTCGGGCCAGCATTTTTTATTTCTTCACTTACCTCTTTGTATTTTTGAAAATTTTCTATAAACCTTTGGGCTAGTCTTTTTGCCGTTTTGTCATACTCTTCTTTATCTTTCCATGTATTTCTGGGGTTTAAGATTTCAGAAGGTACTCCGGGACAAGAAGCAGGGATGTTAAGATTAAATATAGGGTCTTTGGTAAATTCTACTTTATCTAATTCTCCTTTTAAGGCAGCAGATACCATTTTTCTGGTGTATTCTAAGTTTATTCGCTTTCCAATTCCATAAGGGCCTCCTGACCATCCAGTATTCACCAAAAAGACTTTTGTGTCGTATTTTTCAATTTTTTCTCCAAGCATTTTAGCATATACCATTGGAGGTAAAGGTAAGAAGGGAGCACCAAAGCAAGTGGAAAAAGTGGCTTGTGGCTCTGTAATTCCCCTTTCTGTTCCAGCGAGTTTACTGGTATATCCGGACAGAAAGTAGTACATTGCCTGCTCTTTTGTGAGTTTTGCTATAGGAGGCAGTACTCCAAACGCATCTGCAGTCAAAAATATTATAGTCTTAGGATGTCCTCCTATCCCGCTTTGAACTGCCCCAGGTATAAAGTCAATTGGATATGCTGCTCGCGTGTTTTCAGTGATTTTGTCACTTGTGTAGTCAAGTTCCCTTGTGGCTTCATCGTATACAACGTTTTCAAGAATTGCGCCAAACCTTATTGAATCCCATATTTGAGGCTCTTTTTCTCTTGAAAGATTGATGCACTTAGCATAACAGCCACCTTCAAAATTAAAAATCCCTCTTTCAGACCAACCGTGTTCATCATCGCCAATTAAAAATCTTTCAGGGTCTGCAGAGAGAGTGGTCTTTCCTGTACCGGAGAGGCCGAAGAAAAGGGCTGTGTCACCGTCTTTTCCTATATTAGCAGAACAATGCATGGAAAGCACGCCTTTTTTAGGCATAAGGTAGTTCATTAAGGTGAATATGGATTTTTTGATTTCTCCACCGTACTGGGTGCCTCCAATAATTATGAGCTTTTTTGTAAAACTTAAGATGATAAAAGCCTCAGAGTTAACACCGTCAATTTCGGGGATTGCTTTAAAGCGAGGTGCTGCGATTAAAGTATATTCCGGGACAAAATTTTGTAATTCTTTTTCAGTGGGGCGTATGAAAAGCTGTCTTGCCATTAAACTTTGATAAGCGTATTCTGTTATCACTCTTATGGAGACTCTATATTGAGGGTCTGCACCTACAAATCCGTCGAAAATAAAAAGGTCTCTGTTTTGTAAATAGGCAATAAGCCTATTGTACAGCTTTTCAAACTTTTCTACGGAAATAGGCTTGTTATTTTCCCACCATATATCCTCATGAACTTCTGGTTCGTCTACAATGAACTTGTCATTTGGAGATCGACCTGTGTATTTTCCAGTGTACACATTAAAGGCGCCGTTATTTACAAGTACTCCTTCCTCTCTTTTTACAGCTTCTTCTATCAGTTTTGCTACGGGCAAATTTCGGTAAACGTTTTTAAAATTGATTAAACCCAATCTTTCAAGGTTAAGCATTTATGAGGCCTCCTTTTTAGATTTAGAAGTAATTTTTGCAATTTTAGGGTGATTGAATTGCAAAAAATATCTTATTAAGTATAAAATTGTAATTTCTAATAAAATTCTAGCACCTTTCAAAAATTTTTTCAAGGTTTTAAAACTTTGTTGAGGGTCATAAAAAGAGCAAATTTTTTAATAAAAATGTCGAAAAATATGGTATAATAAAAAAGTACTAACAAAAGAGAAATTGAGGAGTGAAGCGGAATTGGAAAAATGTTTTTGTGGAGGAGAAATAGAAATAAAAGAGGTAGAATATAAAATAGTAAAAGGGAAGAAAACTAAGATTTTCAAAAATGTTCCAGCTTATGTGTGCAAAAAATGTGGAGCTGTGTACTATGATACAGATATACTGGATGAAGTCTTTAAAAGAGAGGCTCAGCAAAAGAGTTTGAATTTCGAGTTGTTAAAAGGGTAAATAGGGTCAAGTGTGAGAGAATTGTAATTTTTTCTCCACACTTTTTCAATGAGATATCTGGAAAGGTAAACTACCTTTTCATCCCTTATGGCTTTTTCTATGTCAAAGAATTCGGCAGCGTCATTTTCTATATTGTCAGGCGTTGGTGTTCCAGAGATGTAGTCCAAAAGGAACACTATGTATATTTCCGAACTGCCATCTGGCAGGATTATGCTCCTTACAGAAATTATATTTTTTACTTTTGCATCAATAGAGGTTTCTTCTTTTATTTCTCTTAAAATGGCGTCATCTATATTTTCTCCGGCCTCCACGTGTCCGCCGGGTATTATCCACTTTCCTTTAAAACTGCCATAAGTATGGCGCACAAGAAGTACTTTATTTTCTTTTATAACTATTCCACCTACACCCACTATTATTTTTTTCATAACATCACCAACTAGTTGTTTTACTTAGATTATAGCATAAATTTTAAAGAAAATGGTGAGAAGATGAAACTTGTTGTGGAAAAAAGTGCAGAAGGCCTTACTTTAGAGGGCTTTTTGAAGAGGAAGGGCTTTTCAACAAGATTGATTAAGATGTATAAATGGCATGGAGAGATGCGCGTAAATGGTGAGAAAGAAAATGTAAAGAGGGTTTTAAAAGAAGGAGATGTGATAGAACTTTCCCTTTTTGACACTTCTTCTGATATACTGCCTCAGGAGATGGATCTTTCAATTTGCTATGAGGATGATGAAATTTTGATTGTAGATAAGCCTGCAGGTATGGTAGTACATCCTACAAGAAGGTATAGAGAAGGAACGCTGGCTAATGGAGTTGCCTATTATTTTGAGAAAAAAGGTATAAAAACTCTAATAAGGCCTGTTAACAGATTAGACAAGGGCACCTCCGGTATTGTCATTTTTGCAAAAGAACCTTTTATGCAGTATTACCTTCAGATTGTAAAACCTATGAGCAAATTTTACTATGCTATAGTGAATGGAAAGTTGGAGGGGGAAGGAATTATTGATGTGCCCATCAAAAGAAAATCTTTTATGACAATTGAAAGAGAGGTTTCAGAAGAAGGGGATAGGGCTATCACTTATTACAAATCGCTAAAAGCGACAGAGGAATTTTCGCTTTTGAAAATCAAAATTGCTACCGGTAGAACTCACCAGATAAGAGTGCATCTTAACTATATAGGACATCCCATCGTGGGGGATGACTTATATGGGGAACCTACTTCCTACATTGAAAGGCCTGCTCTTCATGCCTATAGAGTTACTTTTTTCCATCCTCTAAAAGAGAAAGTGATTTCAGTTTATGCTCCTCTCCCAGAGGATATAAAAAGACTTTTTGAGCTTTTATAAATTTTGAAAGATTCCATTTTTAAGTCCAATTTTAAAGAAAAACTCAACAGCTTCTTTATATTCTTTAGGATGCAGTCTTCGATTTATTTCAGGGTAGTTTCTTGCCTTGTAGTAAGGGGTGTACTGACTCATAAGGCTTACGTATACTCCCCTAGGCAGGTTTTCTTTTATCCACAGAAGAATTTTTTTAGTGTCCTCTACATATCTGGGCATTACCAGATGCCTTATCACAAGCCCTTTCTTTATAACCCCATTTTCATCGAATTCTGGTACTCCTACTTGTCTTTCCATTTCCAATATTGCCTGAGTAGCGTACTTGAAATAATCAGGTGCTTCTGAGTATTTCACAGCTATCTCATCGTCATAATATTTAAGGTCAGGTAAGTATATGTCAATGAGACCTTCCAACATCTTTATAGTCTCAACATTTTCATAGGCATTAGTATTGTAAAGAACAGGAATTTTAAGTCCCTTTTCTTTTGCAAGAACAAGAGCCTTTTTTATTGAGTAAGCGTGAATTGTCGGTGTTACGAGGTTTATGTTGTGAGCTCCTTTTGATTGAAGCTTTAAAAATATCTCTGCCAGTTCTTCCTCTGTTACAAAAGTGCCAAACTGATACTGACTTATTTCATAATTTTGACAAAATACGCATTTTAAATTGCAGCCACTAAAAAATACAGTGCCAGAACCTTTTTTTCCGCTTATAAAAGGTTCTTCCCCGTAATGCAAAAAAGCATCTGAAATTTTGGCCTGCCACGGCATATCGCAAAAGCCCCGCTCTACTGACCTATCCACATTGCACTTTCTGGGGCACAGGTTGCACCTCATAAAACCACCTCTTTTTAATTATTATACCATTGTTATTTTTAAATTTTTGTTGCATTTTTATGAGAATTGGTGTAAACTATAATTGTAAACGAAAAACAAAAGTTCCTGTGGGGTTTGTAGCGGGCTAATTTGTTTTCACCCAACGCAACCCATACGGGAATCCGGGTTCATCAGTGGATGAAATGCCTGGGAAACCAGGACTTCAGAAGCTGGTGACAGGGTACCCACCTGCGAGAGCAGGGATGAAAACATAGCCGTACGGCTCCGTGGGTAAAGTTAAAAGCCCCTTTTTGGGGCTTTTATTTTTTTATAAAATTGGAGTATAATAGTGTCGAGGTGAATTTTTATGAAAATTATCGTCAAAGACAGGGAATACGAATACCCTGAAAATACTAGGTTAGAAGATATTGCTAGAGATTTTGAACACCTTTATAACGGAATAATAGTGGCAGCGAAAGTGAATAACGAATTGAGGGATTTGAATTGTACAATTTCTGAGGATAGTGTAGTAGAATTTGTGGATACTACTGTAGAAGAAGGGACAAGAATATATAGGAGAAGTCTTACTTTTGTGTTTATAAAGGCTGTAAAAGAGCTTCTACCAGGTGCTACTGTTACAATAGAACATTCCCTCGGGAAAGGCTTGTACTGTGAAATTCACGGTTATTCCATAAACAATAAGATAGTAGCATCGATTAAGGATAAAATGAAGGAAATAATAGATAAGAATTTGAAAATAGAGAGAAAAATGCTTCCTAGAGAAGAAGCCATAAGGCTTTTTGAAAAAGAAGGTTTAATGGAAAAAGTTAGGCTTTTTAAAGATACTGATAAAGAGAAAGTACCTGTTTATTACTGTGATGGCACAGTTGACTTTTTCTACAGTCCTTGCGTTCCATCAACAGGGTATTTAAAAGTATTTGACATAAGATTTTATTTCCCTGGAGTCATTTTGATTGCACCAGATATCTACAATCCACGTTCTCTTCCTGTATTTGTGGATGTTCCAAAACTTGCTTCTATATTTAAAGAGGCAGAAGAATGGGCTCATATATTGGATATAAATTATGTGGCTTCTTTAAATGACCTCATAAAAAGAGGGGGAGCAAGAGATTTAATCCTGGTTTCCGAGGCTTTTCATGAGAAGAAAATTTCAAAAATAGCTGATTACATCGCTTCAAATAAAATGATAAAAGTAGTCCTTATTGCTGGACCTTCTTCTTCAGGGAAAACTTCTTTCATTCATAGGCTTAGCGTACAGCTCAGGGTAAACGGGTTAAAGCCTTTTGCTATTTCTCTGGACAATTATTTTGTTCCAAGAGAGCTTACTCCTCGGGATGAGTTTGGCAATTACGACTTCGAATCTATCGATGCCCTAGATTTGCCGCTTTTTAATGAACATTTGATAAAACTTATACAGGGTGAAGAAGTAGAAATCCCTATTTTTAATTTTAAAACAGGGGAGAGAGAGCCTGTAGGGAGAAAAGTTAAACTTGAGAAAAATCAGATTATCCTCATGGAGGGAATTCATGGACTTAATGAAAAGCTTACTATCCAAATTCCGAAAGACAATAAGTATAAAATATATGTAAGCGCAATAACTCAGCTTAATTTAGATGAACACAATAGAATTCCAACTTCTCAGACAAGGCTTATAAGGCGAATAGTTAGGGACAGTCAATTTAGGTCTACAGATGCGGCGGAGACTATAAATATGTGGCCTAGGGTGAGGAAAGGAGAAGAACGCTGGATTTTCCCATATCAGGAGCAAGCGGATGTCATGTTCAACTCCTTCTTGCCCTATGAACTTCCTGTATTAAAAAAATACGCTGAACCCCTTTTAAAGAAGGTTTCCAAAGATGACCCTGCTTACTCTATTGCAAAAGAGATGCTGGAATTTTTAAGCTATTTTTATCCAATAGAAGATGAACTTGCTATTCCGCCTAATTCAATCATAAGAGAATTTATAGGTGGAAGCTGTCTGGATGTGTGAGAAGAGGGGCTATATGTGTCCCTTTTTGTTTTTACAAAGAAGGGAATCGTATAATTTTGTAGAAATGAAAAATAAAAGGGCTTTAATATTTTTTTACAAATGCCGATTTTTTAGTTAGATACTAAATGAGGAGGAGGACTGTTATGGCTATTTTTTATTACATGGCAGGAGTTATTGCAATTATTTTAGTAGTAGCTTTTTTGTACTGGTGGATAGTTAAAAGGCGTGTAACTTTGGTGTTAAGGGAAATGAAGGAGGCAATTGATTCAATTGCAAAAGGGGACCTGTCAAGAAAAGTTGACATAAAAGGCGATAAAGAGTTAAAAGAACTGGCTAAATCTCTCAATAGCTTCTTGGAAAATTTTAAAACGCTTATTATGGAGTCTCAGCAGACCGCAGAGCAAACAGTGGTGGGTTCAAAAAAATTGATGATTGCAATTGATAACGTTACCACTGCTGCAAAAGAAATTTCAACTGCCTTAGAAGAAATTGCAAAAGGAGCAGAGGAACAAGCGGTAGCTGCACAGAAGACAGCCAAAAATGCCAGTGAGGCTTTTGAGCTGAATGAAAAGGTTAAGAATAAATTTGAAGAGACAAAGAATTTAAGTATTAGTATGGAAAAAGAGATTAAAGAAAATGAAGAGATTATGCTAGAACTAATGAAGAGGATGGAGGAAAGTGCTAATAAAAACAAAAAACTTATAGAGGAAGTATCTGAATTAAGAGAAAGGGCAAATAAAATAACTGACATAATCGGAATGGTAAACAAAATTGCTGACCAGACAAATTTACTGGCATTGAATGCAGCAATTGAAGCAGCAAGAGCGGGAGAACATGGAAAAGGGTTTGCAGTTGTAGCAGAAGAGGTGAGAAAACTTGCAGAGCAGTCAGCTTCTGCAGCGGGGGAAATAGTGCTTCTCACAAAAAGCATTCAAGATAAAATAAAAGAAGTTTCAGTGAAATTGGAGGAAGAGATTAAAGGAGTATTGGAAAATTTATCTTATGCAAATCAGGTAAAAGACAAACTAGAAAGCGTTGTAAATGCAAGTGAAAATGTGGTGGAGGCAGTTGCTTTTGTGGACGATCTTGTCAATTCTCAATACGAAAAAATAAAAGAGATTGCGGAATTAAATCATAAGATTGCAGCAGTGACACAGGAGACTGCAGCGAATACGGAGGAGACCTTGGCTTCTACAGAAGAACAGGTGTCTTCTATGGAAGAGCTAAGAGAGATGATGAACCGCCTGGATAGCTTTGCTGAAAAACTTCAAAATCTAGTGAAGAAGTTCTCAGGAACAGTAAAGCTTACAGTGGAACAAAAGAGAAGAGTAGAAGAGGCAAAAAAAATACTGCAAAGAATAGCGGAAGAAAAAGGAGAAGAGTTGTTTGGAGATAGAGCAAAGGATATAATCATGGATATTGTGAAAAGATATCCTAATTTTGAATTGGCTTTTTCAATACTGGGAAATGGAGATATAAAAGCGATTTCTGTTGAAGTTGATATATCTAATGTGTATCACAGAACCTGGTTTCAGAGGGCTATTGAGGGGGAAGTGACAGTAACAGAGCCTTACATTTCTTTGGCGACAAATGAAATTTGCGTGACAATAGCAATTCCTGTCTACAAGGGAGAGAAAGTAATTGGAGTTTTTGGAGGAGACGTTCAATTAGGCAAATAAAAGAGAAAAATATGCATAAAATAAAATAGATTATAGTTGAAATATTATTTTTAAAGTGGTATAATATGCTTGAAATGGAATTTGGGTTTTTTGGGTCAATTTGATTTTTTGGAATAAAAAATAAAGTAGAGGAGGAGTTATGATGAATGTAATTGACCCGCTTGTCAGTGCTGTTATTAACTATGTAGAAAAAGACCCAGAAAAAAATTTAGACAAAATAGCTAATCTTCTGTCAAAAATTGCAATAATGCCGCAACATAAACAGCAAATAGAAAGTGTGAAGAGATTTTTAGATGACAAAGACAGCAATTGGTACAGATTTGCAATGAAACTTCTTAAAAATATTGACAAAAACATTATAAAAACTATAGGCGTCAATTTCTTTATAAATGCCAGTCTAAAAGGTATTCCAAAGCAAAAAGAACTGGAGGAGAAATATGATATCAACATTCCATGGGCAATTTTAATGGACCCGACGGAAGCTTGCAACTTAAGGTGCGTAGGGTGTTGGGCAGGACAGTACAAACCTCACAATCTTTCTTTTGAAGTGATGGATAGAGTATGTACAGAAGCGGAAGAGCTTGGAGTATATTTCATAGTTCTATCTGGCGGAGAGCCTACGCTGAGAATGAAAGATATAATAAAACTTGCTGAAAAACATAAAAACCAAGTATTCCATTTGTTTACCAATGGAACTTTGATTGATGAGGACATGATAAAAGAAGTAAAAAGAGTTGGCAATATTACTTTTGCAGTAAGTATTAATGGCTTCAGAGAGACAAACGATGCAATACGCGGTCAGGGGACTTTTGATAAAGTAATGAGGGCAATGGATTTGATGAGAGAAAATGGAGTGCTCTTTGGATATTCAGCTACATACACAAGAACGAATGTAGAGGAAGTTTCAAGTGATGAATTTGTAGACATGATGATAGATAAAGGTGCTGCCTTTGCTTGGTATTTTACTTATATTCCTATAGGCAGAGACCCAGATATAAGCTTCATGGTGACACCTGAGCAAAGAAAATACATGTACGAGAGGATAAATTATATAAGGGCTACAAAGGAACTTTTTGCAATTGACTTCTGGAATGACGGAGAATACAGCGGTGGATGCATTGCAGGAGGAAGAAGGTATTTACACATAAATGCAGCAGGAGAAGTAGAGCCTTGTGCTTTTATACATTATTCCAATGTTAATATAAACGAAGTGAGTCTTTTAGAGGCATTGCAGTCTCCTATTATGAAGGCTTACAGAAAAAGGCAGCCTTTTAATTCAAACCATTTAAGGCCATGTCCTCTCATTGACAATCCTGAGAAGCTTCTAGAGATAGTTAGAGAATCAAAAGCAAAACACACAGAAGCAAGCGAAGCCTCTCACATAGAAAATCTGTATGAGGATTTAAGGGTAGTAGCTGATAATTGGGGCAAAGTGGCTGATGAAATTTGGGAGGAAAAGATGGCAGCAAGAACGGCAGTGAAAAAAGAGGCTTGACACTTTTGCCGAAATTTCTTATAAATTAGGTATAACTTATTAGACGATGAGGTGCAAAAATGCTGACAAATAGGAGAAAGGAGTTTCTAAAGGCTGTAACTGAGTTATATGAGGAAAAGAAAGAACCAGTTCATTATAGCGATGTGGCTGAAAAGATGAAAATAAGCAAATGGACAGCTTACGACGTTTTAAAAGAATTGGAAAAAGGTGAATATGTAAAAGCGGAATACTACCTAGAAGAAGGGAAAAGCCAGGGCAGGTCTACAGTGAGGTTTGTGCCTACGGAGAAGGCTTATCAATTGTTTGAAAGAGTAGAAAATAACGAATGGAAGATTTTAAGAGATAATCTGATAGACAGAGTAAAAAATGGCAAAAGTGCTTCGTTAGAGGAGCTATTGCATGAGATGTTTCACGCTTCAAAGCCACTGGAATTCTGTGCCTATGCTATTGCAGCTTTTCTGTTAAAACTCAGAATGATGACAGGCATTTCTCTTGAAAGCATAGAAAGTAATATTCTTGCTTGTGTCAATCCTACTTCTTCTTTGATTTTATTTGTGGGAACTGTTCTTGGGGCTTCGCTTTACAACAGAATTAAGAGTGATGTAGACAAGGTTTTATCCGAAAATGTGAAGAAGTTTTATACTTATCTAAACGAACTGGACCAAAAAGACATACATTTGCTCAATAATTTTTTAAAAGACTTGCTGGCTGTTGCTGTCTGAAGCAATAGCCTTATTTTTTTACGTCAGAATCTATTGAAGAAAACTGATATCAATGGTATAATGTATGTGTAAAATTTTACATAATAATTGGGAGGTAAGTGTGATGAAAGTATATGTTGACCAAGATGAATGCATAGCTTGTGGGGTTTGCATAGACATGTGTCCGGATGTTTTTGACTGGAATGAAGATGGCAAGTCCCATGTAATTGTAGATGAGGTTCCAGCTGACCTCGAAGACTGTGTAAGAGATGCAATGAGCTCTTGCCCAACTGAAGCAATCAAAGAAGCATAACCCGGATTTTTCCGGGTTTTTTCATGTATTTTGGCAAAGGCTTTAGGGGAAAATAAAGACAAAAGAAATTTGGGGGGATTTTATGGGTAAAAGAAAAAAATTATACCCTAAAGCCGAAGATGAGCTGGATTCTTTAAAACAGGAAGTGGCAGAGGAATTGCATCTGGATGACGATATTGAAAAACGCGGATGGGAAAACATGACTACAAGAGAAGTGGGAAAGATAGGCGGCAATATGGTAAAAAAGATGATAAGATTTGCAGAAAAAGAGATGGATGAGAGAGATGGCAAAATAGACGTTGACGAGGGCTGAAGAGGAATCTTCAGCCTTTTTTATGATATTTTTTGTGGCAAAAGAGGAAAATTTGATTTGTTGTCGAATAATAATTATTATAAAAAATTCTCAGGGGTGTTTTTATGGAAAAATTGAGAGTAGAGAAATTGAAAAGGTACATAGACCCGGCGATTTTGGACTTTGAAACAACTGATGAGGTTCCTGCTCTAGAGGGAATCATAGGGCAGGACAGAGCGCAAAAAGCGATGGAATTTGGGGTAAAAATTAAGCAAAAAGGCTATAACATTTTTATAACAGGCATTACTGGCACAGGCAGAACCAGTTTTGCTGCTACTTACATAAAGGAAATTGCTAAGAAAGAAAAAAAGCCAAATGACTGGGTTTATGTCTACAATTTCGAAAAACCTTCTCAGCCCATTGCGATAGAGTTACCTGCTGGGTTGGGAAAAGAGTTTAAGAAGGATATGGAGGAATTTGTAGAACAGCTTCAAAAAGACATTCCTAAAGCCTTTGAGTCGGATTCCTATGAAATGCAAAAAGGTGAAATAGTAAAAAAGTATCAAGAAAAGAAAAATGAGCTGATAGAGAATTTGAATGAACTAGCGAGAAACTACGGATTTGTCTTGAGGGATACCCGCACAGGACTTATAAGCATTCCTGTGATTGAGGGGAGACAGATAAACCAGGAGGAGTTTCAGCAGTTGGATGAGGAAGTGAGGAAAGAGATTGAGAAAAAAGCTGCAGAGTTTGAAGTAAAGGCTATGCAGGTCTGGAAAGAGATACAGCTTTTAGACAAGCAGGCGAGAGAAGAAATTAAAAAGCTTGACAATGATATAGGGCTTTTTGCTGTGGGTCATCTGATTGATGAATTAAAAGCGAAGTATAGCGAGTATGAGAGCGTCACCAATTATTTAGAGAGTGTAAAGAAGGATATTTTAGAAAATATTGATAGTTTTAAGGCTATAGATGGAGAAGCTTCTCCCTTTCCTTTCTTAAGAAAGGAAAAAGGATTTCTCAAAAAGTACATGGTAAACCTGTTTGTTGACAATAGCAATACAGAAGGAGCTCCGGTGGTGTTTGAGTACAATCCCAATTACAACAATCTAGTGGGGAATATAGAGTATGAAAGTGATTTTGGAGTTGCTACTACTGATTTTACTAAGATAAAAGCAGGAGCTCTGCATAAGGCAAACGGCGGTTATCTGATATTACAGGCGAAAGATGTGCTGTCATATCCTTTTGCTTGGGATGCCTTGAAGAGGTCTTTAAAGACGGAAAAAGTGATTATTGAAAATATTTCCTCGCAGTACGGGTTTTTGTCCATTTCTTCTTTAAAGCCTGAACCCATAAGGCTTTCTGTGAAAGTTATATTGATAGGCACTCCTTATCTTTATTATCTTTTGTACAATTACGATGAAGATTTTAGCAAGCTTTTTAAGGTAAAAGTGGACTTTAATGAGGAAATGGAGTTAAATGAAGAGAATATAAGGAAGCTATCTTCTTTTATAAAGACTCACTGCATTGAAGATAACCTAAAACCTTTTGACAAAACTGCTGTTGCCAGGGTAATAGAGTATAGCACAAGGCTTTCTGAAGACCAAAACAAGTTGAGTACGCGTTTTAATGAAATAGTAGAGGTGCTGTATGAGGCGGACGCTTGGGCAACCCTGGAGGGAAGTGAAGTTGTAACGGAAGAACATGTAAAGAAAGCTATAGAAGAGAAGATAAAGAGGGTAAACAAGTTAGAAGAGAAGATGCTGGAATATTTCAAAAAAGATATTTACCTGGTGGAGGTCACAGGTGAGAGGGTAGGATGCGTGAACGGGCTGGCAGTTATAGATCTGGGAGATTATGAGTTTGGAAAGCCTTCAAAGATAACTGTAACTACTTATCCAGGGGAAGAAGGAGTTGTGAATATTGAAAGAGAGTCGAAGATGAGCGGGCGCATTCACGATAAAGGCGTGATGATACTTACAGGATATCTGGGAAGCAAGTTTGCTAAGGATTTTCCTCTTACTTTGTCTGCCCGAATTGTGTTTGAACAGTCCTACGAAGGTGTAGAAGGGGATAGTGCTTCTTCTACAGAGCTTTATGCGCTTTTGTCAAGTCTTTCAGATGTTCCAATAAAGCAGGGAATAGCAGTTACAGGGTCTGTAAACCAGTTTGGGGAGATACAGCCTGTTGGAGGAGTCACTCATAAGATAGAAGGTTTTTATAAAGTTTGCAAGGAGAAAGGCTTGACAGGAGATCAAGGGGTGATAATCCCTTACCAGAACGTGTCCAATTTAGTTTTGTCAGATGAGGTTATAGAAGCGGTGGAAAAGGGGCTTTTCCACATATACAGCGTTAAGACAGTAGAAGAGGGCATGGAAATACTTACTGGCAGAAGTTTTGAGGAGATTTATGAAAGAGCTTATAATAAACTGAAGTACTATTACGAACTTTTGACAAACAAAAAAGAGGACAAAGGGGAGAAAAAGTGAGCTGTATAAGCAAAAAGGAAATAACAGACTTTGCTAAAGCAGTTGGCATTGACTTGATCGGTTTTGCTTCTGCCGATTGCCTTAAAGGATATAAAAGCTTTTTAGAAGAAAGAAAAAGTCTAGGTTATGAATGCCCTATTGAGGAGAGAATGCCGGATAAGAGGGTCTCTCCTGAATTTATTTTGCCAGAAGTTAAAACCATAATTTCTGTAGCTTTGTCCTACAATATAGAATACCAAGTAAAACTTCCTAGTAAAAGCTTTGGCATAATCTCAAAAAGCAGCTGGGGAATGGATTATCATTTGGTTTTAAAAGAAAAGATGAAAAGAGTGTGTGAGTTTGTAAAATCAAAATGTCCTGATGTAAAGACGGTTTCTCTGGTGGACAACAATCCTCTTTTGGAAAGGGCAATAGCCTATCACGCAGGGATAGGGTGGTTTGGTAAAAATGGGCTTATAATAAACGAAGAATACGGTTCATACCTTTTCTTAGGAGAAATTTTAATAAACGAATATTTTGAGCCTGATACTCCTCAGGAGTCAAAGTGTGGCGATTGCGATTTGTGTATGAAAGCTTGTCCTACAAAAGCTATAGAAAAGCCGTATATAGTTAATGCAAATAAGTGTCTTTCCTTTATAACAGTCAAAAAAGGAGAAATAGAAGAGGAATTTTTAAAAAAATTAGGAAGGAGAATATACGGATGCGATACCTGTCAGGAAGTCTGCCCTTTTAATAAGGAAGCCAAAAAAGTGAAAAGAGAAGAATTTACGCCTTCCAAACTTTTGCCTAGGCCTAACTTGATCGAGATTTTAAATATGTCAAATAAAGAGTTTAAGGAAATTTTTGGACCTACAGCTTCTTCTTGGAGAGGGAAAAGTGTTATAATAAGAAATGCAATAATTGCCTGTGTGAATACGAAAGACCAAGAGTGCATAGAGCCTATCAAGAAGCTTCTAAAGTCTCCGAGCCCTCTTTTGAGGGGATATAGTGCCTGGGCTATATCTTACTTGGAAGAAAGAGATAAAGCTATAGAGGAAATAAAAGAAGCTTTGAATAAAGAAAAAGATGGTTTTGCAATAAAGATGATGGCAGAAGCCTTACAAAAACTAGAAAGGTGAGGAAAGTGCGCATATCTAAAGAAGAAGCCCTGAAAGTCATAGAGATTTTGAAAAAAATCTATCCAAATGCAAAATCTGGTCTTAAGTTTAATAATCCTTTTGAGCTTTTGATTGCCACTATTTTGTCTGCTCAGTGCACTGACAAGAGGGTAAATATAATCACTGAGAGGCTTTTTAAAAAGTACAAGACTCCAGAGGATTTTTTAAAATTGACTCCTGAAGAACTTCAGGAGGAGATAAGGGAGTGTGGCCTTTACAGGAATAAGTCCAAAAGCATACTTGAGACCTGCAGAATTTTGAAAGAAAAGCATAACGGAAAAGTGCCTGATACTTTGGAAGAACTAATGGCTTTACCAGGGGTAGGAAGAAAGACTGCCAATGTGGTTTTAAGCAATGCCTTCTCAAAAGATGCCATAGCTGTGGATACCCATGTATTTAGAGTTTCAAACAGAATAGGGCTGGCAGATAGCAAGGATGTTTTGACAACTGAGAAACAGCTCATGGAAATTATACCGAAAAATTTGTGGTCAATATCCCACCACCTTTTGATATATCACGGCAGAAATTTATGTACTGCTAGAAAGCCTAAGTGCGACAAGTGTCCAGTAAAGGAGTTTTGCCTTTACTTTAAGGGGAGAAAAATTTAATGTTTTTGTAATTTTTTTAAGGAATAATTAATTGTATTGGAAGAGAAATTGTCATATATTAAAAAAAGAGACCAAAATTAAAAATGGGAGAGAAATGGATGCAGGCAAAGGGTGGAAGCAATAAGAATAAAAAGCGCAATTATTTCTACTTGGTAACTGTTTTGGCGTTGGCAGTTTTCTTATCTTTTGCTTTTGCTTACTTTTACGTCCTTCTCACGTCTTCCTATATTGCTAAAGGTGTGTTTATAGAAGGAATTAATGTAGGGGGGATGGAAAGGGAGGAAGCTCTCAGTATTATCAAAGAAAAATTTAAGGTTCCCAAGTTTTCTATTGTAGCTTTTTATGAAGGACAATCTTTTGAGATTACGACGGAGGATATTGGGCTTCAGTATAACTATGAGGAAGTGGTAAATAAAGCCTATGAGGTGGGCAGAAATGGAAATGTATTGGATAGGATAAGGGAAATTTACACCGTAGGAAGAGAAGGGAGAAATTATAACCTTTCCCTTTCTTATGATGAAAAACCGTTAAAAGAATTTATTGATAGGATAGCAGAGAAAATTGATAAAAAGCCTGAAAATGCTTCTATAAGGATTGTAAGAGGTGTAAAGAGCATAACACCAGAGAAGCTGGGGTTTAAAGTAGACAAAGAAAAAACCCTTAGCAATATAGTGGATGAGTTGAGCAAAGCTATTGAAAATAAACTTTTTGGTAGAGTAGAGGTAGAAGTATCCGTTAAAAAAGTGCTGCCACAAGTGACAAAAAGTATGCTGGATTCGATTAACGGCAGGATTTCGACGTTTTCTACTGTTTTTAACGCAGAGGATGTAAACAGGAGCGATAACCTTGTTGTAGCTTCCCGGGCGATAAACGGAACTCTTCTTTTGCCAGGAGAAGTGTTTTCATTGAACAAAGCCCTTGGACCGAGGGTCATAGAGAGGGGATATAAGGAGGCTCCGGTGATAATAGATAACAAATTGGTGCCGGCTTTAGGTGGAGGGATATGCCAGGTAGCAACTACGCTTTACAACGCTGTGCTGCGGGCGGATATAACGGTTGTGGAAAGATATCACCACAGCTTCCCTGTGGCTTATGTTCCGCCGGGACAGGATGCGACTATTTCAGGGGATGTGCTGGATCTGAAATTTAAAAATTCCACTCAGTACCCGATTTACATAGAGTCATATATAGAAGGCAACAGGCTGATAATAAACCTGTATGGACATGTGGAAAATCCTTCAAGATGGGTGGATATACAATCAGAAATCGTGGAAAAGTATGAGCCAAGTGTGAAGTACATAGAAGACCCTAACCTGCATGAAGGAGAAGTGATTGAAGAAGTAAAGCCCCAGACGGGGTACAAAGTCAACGTGTACAGGCTGACTTATGAAAACGGCAAGCTTGTAAAAAAGGAATTTTTGTACAGGGACCTTTACAAGCCTGTAGATGGGGTTATAAAAAAGGGGACTAAGAAGGTCCCTAAGGAAAACAACCCCCTTAAGGCTACAAGCCCAGTTGTTCCTCCCACAGATACTTCACCGCCACCGGATACTTCAACTGAAGAATCGCCTGCAAATTAAAAAAGTCCCACTTTTTAAAGTGGGGCTTTTTAATTGTTCATTTTTTTCTGACATGCGGGACAGTAACCGTAGAAATATAGTTTTTGTCCCACAACTTTGTAATCCGTGTGCTTTTTTACCTCTTCCAATAAATCTTTAAAAATGCTTTCATCCAAGTCTTCTACCTTGCCGCATCCAAGGCAGACTATGTGAGGATGGGGAGTGGTCTTTGCGTCATATCTGAAACTGCCTTCTCCTACATTCAATTCCTGAATTAGCCCTGTATTTTTTAAAACTTCCAAAGTCTTGTACACTGTAGCAAGGCTCATTGTAGGAAAATCAGAGACTAGCTTTTTGTAAATGGTTTCAGCAGTGGGATGCTCATTTGTATGCATTAAGAAATTAAGAATTGCAAGGCGCTGAGGCGTCACTTTGAGTCCTTTTTGCTTTAGAAGAGCAGTAATTTCCTCCATATTTATCACTCCAATCCATAAAAAATAATCTTTCTCTCTTAATATTTCGTGTTTTTATTATATCCCTATTTTTTAATAATGTCAATCGTTTTTATTAGAAAGGCGTATCGACTGAACTTTCGAAATAAGGTATAATATAACTGAACAGAATAGCAAAAGGAGTTGAAAAAAGTGCAGTATAAGCTAATTGCTATTGATATGGATGATACGCTTTTAAGGCACGATAAGACAATTTCTGAGGAGAACATTAAGGCGCTCCACAGGGCAAGAGAAAAGGGAGTGTATGTAGTGATTGCGACGGGAAGAGTGTTTGCCTCTGCTTACGCTTATGCTGATATGATCGGTTTTAGAACTTATATTATTGCAAGCAATGGAGCTTTGATAAGGGACCCAGATAACAACACTATCTATGAAAGCATTTTAGATTACAACAACATGATAGAGGTGATAAGAACCTGTCAAAAATATGGAACCTATTTTCAGTTGATAAGCGATACCACAGTGTACACTCCAGAGATTACAAATAAATTCCAGAGATATGCTGAATGGAATGCCCTTTTGAAAACAGAAATAAAAGTAGAAGTCGAAGAAATAGAAAATCCATTGGAAGAAGCGGAAAAACTTAAAGACAGGGTTTTGAAAGTGATAGTTTTCAATGAGGATCCAGACCTATTAAAAAGAATTAGAAGTGAGCTTTCTGAGAGGTTAGATGTGCAGATTACCAGCTCTTACGTGGACAACATTGAAATCATGAACAAGGGGGTCAGCAAAGGAAGGGCTTTAGAAATTCTTGGAAGATATCTTGGAGTCTCTAGAGAAGAGATGATAGCTATTGGAGACAGTGAGAATGACATAGAAATGATTAAATTTGCGGGATTAGGGGTGGCTATGGAGAATGCTATTGATGAAGTGAAAAAAGTAGCAGACTTTATCACAAAGTCCAACATGGAAGATGGGGTGAAACACGTTATTGAAAAATTTATATTAACTTGAGAGAGGGGATTTTGTTATGAAAAAGACTGTTCATTTGAGGATAACTGGACATGTCCAGGGAGTGGGGCTCAGGTATTCTGTGTATCAGAAGGCTACGTCTCTTGGAATTACGGGCTATGCAGAGAATTTGTACGATGGAAGTGTTGAAGTGGTAGCAGAAGGGGATGAGGAGAGCATAAAGGAGCTCATACATTTTATCAAGACAGGCTTGAGGTGGGCAAGAGTGGATAACGTGGAGGAGAGATGGTTAGAGTATAAAGGTCAGTACAAAGATTTTCGCATTTATTGAGGTTTTCCTTTCTTTTTTTATTTATTTAAACGTTTAAATGTGATATAATATTTTAAAAAGCTTCATCTATTTAGTGGATTAAATTACCTTGTGTATAAGATGGGATTGAGGGTGCATGGGTATGAGGATGGAATTTGATCTGAAACTTCAGCAAACCCAAAAGCTCATAATGACTCCAGAGCTAAAACAGGCTATTGAAATTTTGCAGTTAAATGCTCTGGAGTTAAATGAATTGATACAGCAGGAACTGGAGAATAATCCCCTTCTTGAGAGAGAAGAGGTTGAAGAAGATATATACGTGGTAGATGTCAAAGAATTGGCCAAAAGCATAAGGGAAATGGAAAAGAGGATGTACTACAGGGATTCTGATGATGAGGAAATGGATGAATTCAATTATGAGAATTTTGTGTCTGCTAAACCAGGCTTAAGCGATCATCTTCTTTTTCAACTTCATATAACACCTGTTCCTACTAGGATTCGCAAGATATGCGAGTATATAATATTTAGCCTAACTCCCAGTGGTTATTTAAAAGAAGATGTAAGAGAAATTGCACAGATGCTGGAGTGCACTGAAGAAGAGGTTTTGGAGGCATTGGCTGTTGTGCAATCTTTTGACCCCCCTGGTGTAGGTGCCCGCAATTTGCAGGAGTGTCTGAAACTTCAGCTTCTTGCACAGGGCAATTACAAAGGAATTATAAAAGACCTTGTTGAAAATCATTTAGAAGATATTGCAGAGGGCAGGTATTCTTACTTAGCAAAGCTTTACAATGTGTCTGCAAAAGAGGTGCAGAAGGCGGTAGATGCGATAAAAAAGTTAAATCCCAAACCGGGAAGCGTTTTTGCACCGGAAGCAGAAGGGTATATAGTTCCTGATGTAGAAGTGATAAAAAGGGATGGGGAGTATTTGGTGTTAGTAAATGATTCGAATATTCCGAGGTTACGGATTAACAGTTACTATTATTCCATATTAGAAAGTTCTGATGAAGAAGCTAAAAAATATATAACCTCTAAACTCCAGTCAGCTATGTGGCTTATAAAAAGCATAGAGAGCAGAAAGGAAACGCTGTATAAAGTTGTAAAGACCATAGTTGACCTTCAGAAAGAGTTTTTGGATAAAGGGATAAATTACTTGAAGCCTTTGACGCAAAAGCAGGTTGCGGATATACTCGGAATACATGAGTCAACTGTCAGCAGAGCTATAAACGGAAAATACGTCCAGACTCCAAGAGGGACTTTTGAGCTCAAGTTTTTCTTCCAGTCGGGGCTTTCCAGCAAGAATGGAAAAGAGTTTTCAGCTGAAACTGTTAAAAATTTGATTAAAAAGTTGATAGAGGAGGAAGACCCTGCGAACCCCTTAAGCGACCAGAAAATAGCAGAGATTTTAAGGGAGAAAAATATAAATATTTCTAGGCGAACTGTGGCAAAATATAGGGAGGAATGCAATATCCCTTCAACTCTTAAGCGAAAAAGATATTAAGTTTTTGTATTGAAAAAGGTTTGAAATTAGTATAAAATAGTTGGTGTAGGTTATTTTTATAAAAGGTGGGACATTTAAAGAATAACGGGACGGGAAGTGTCCTGAAGAGGGAAATGACATGAAGGATATAATAGCCTTGCAACAGAAAATAGTACCAGAGCTTATAGAACTTCTCCAAAAAAGGTATGCTATAATGAGAAACATCTACTTTAACCAGCCCATAGGTCGTCGAGCTCTTTCTCACCAGTTAAACATAGGAGAAAGGATAATACGCACAGAGGTTTCTTTTCTGAAGTCCCAGGGCCTCATAGATATAAATCCAATGGGCATGACAGTCACTAAAGAAGGCGAAGAATTGATTGAGAGCTTGAAAGATTTTATACATGAACTCAAGGGACTTGATAACATAGAGAAAGTCCTTGAGGAAAAATTAAAAGTGGAAAAAGTTATAGTGGTGCCTGGAAATACAGAAGAAGACCCGATGACAAAAAAAGAGCTTGGCAAATCTGCCGCCAATTACCTTAGAGAAATAATAAGGTATGACAGTGTCATAGCTTTAACAGGCGGATCTACTGTGCTGGAAGTTGCAAATGGCATGCCTCAATTGTACGCCCAATCAGAGATAGTAGTAGTTCCTGCTCGTGGAGGTCTAGGGAGGGAAGTAGAAAAACAGGCTAACACGATTGCCTCCATACTCGCTAAAAAACTTGGCGGTACATATAAGATGTTGTATGTTCCTGACCATTTAAGCAAAGAAGCAGTAGAAAGCCTTATGAAAGAGCCTGATATAAAAGAAGTAGTTGATATACTCAAAAAAGCGGACATCCTCATCTTTGGAATAGGTAGAGCTGATGTGATGGCTGACAGGAGAAATCTTCCACAGTCTATAAAGGATTTTTTAAAGGAGAAAGGTGCTGTGGCAGAAAGCCTGGGATATTACTTTGATAAAGAGGGAAAAATAGTATACGCAACACCTAGTATTTTCCTTACCATTGATGATTTGAAGTCAGTAAAGCATTTGATAGGAGTTTCTGGTGGGAAGAGCAAGGCAGAAGCTATTCTAGCCACCTGCAGAAGTGGAAATGTTAAGGTGCTCGTGACTGATGAAGGAGCTGCTTTTGAAATTTTAAGAATGGTGTAAAAACACCTTATAAGGTGTTTAACAAAAAAACTAACAAGGAGGAGTACATAATGGGTGTTAGAGTAGGAATTAACGGTTTTGGAAGAATAGGAAGGAATGTGTTTAGAGCTGCTTTAAAGAAAAATGCTGATTTAGAATTTGTGGCTGTCAATGATTTGACAGATGCTAAAACATTGGCTCACCTTCTCAAATACGACTCTGTCTTAGGGAAATTTGAAGGGGAGGTTTCTTACACTGATGACTCTCTAATTGTAAATGGGAAAGAGATAAAGATATTCAAGGAAACAGACCCAGGTAAGCTTCCATGGGGAGATTTGGGAGTGGACATTGTAATTGAGTCTACAGGAAGATTTACTAACAAAGAGGATGCTATAAAGCACATACACGGTGGAGCTAAAAAGGTGATAATTACAGCTCCTGCAAAAAATGAGGATGTTACAATTGTGATGGGTGTAAATGAGCACATGTATGACCCTGCTAATCACCATGTGATTTCAAACGCATCATGTACGACAAACTGCTTGGCTCCTATTGCAAAAGTATTGAATGACAAATTCCGCATTAAAAAAGGTATGATGACAACAGTTCACTCTTATACAAATGACCAGAGAATATTGGATCTTCCTCACAGTGATTTGAGAAGAGCGAGAGCTGCAGCTGTTTCAATAATACCTACGACAACAGGTGCGGCAAAGGCCATCCACTTGGTAATTCCTGAGTTAAAAGGCAAGATGAACGGTTTTGCAATGAGAGTTCCAACGCCTAACGTTTCAGTTGTAGATTTGGTGGCTGAAGTAGAAATTCCAACCACGGTAGAGGAAGTAAACGCTGCTATGAAGGAAGCTTCTGAGACATACATGAAAGGTATCTTGGGATACTCTGAGGACCCATTGGTTTCTGTGGACTACAAGGGAGACGACAGGTCTTCAATAGTGGATGCTCCTCTCACAATGGTAGTGGAGGGCACACTCGTTAAAGTAGTTTCCTGGTACGACAACGAATGGGGTTACTCCAACAGAGTCGTTGACCTGGCTCTTTATATAGCTGAAAGGATGTAGCAGGGCAAAGGTCCGCGTCCTTCAAGGACCGGACCTTTAAATCCTAATATAGGGGAGGTTTTTGAAGTGAAAAAGAAAACTGTGAGAGACATAGACGTTAGCGGAAAAAGAGTTTTAGTTAGAGTAGATTTTAACGTGCCGATGGATGAAAATAAAAACATAACAGATGACAGGCGCATAAGAGAAGCTCTTCCCACCATTGAGTATTTAATAAATCACAACGCAAAAGTGATACTGGTATCTCACCTGGGGAGACCTAAGGGGAAATTCAATCCGGATTACTCTTTAAAGCCTGTTGCAAAAAGGCTGTCTGAGCTTTTGAAAAAGCCTGTAATTATGGCAGAGGATGTGATTGGAGAAGATGCTAAGGTAAAAGCTGCTGCCTTAAAAGAAGGGGAAGTTCTCCTTTTGGAAAATGTTAGATTCCATGCAGAAGAGGAGAAGAATGACCCTGAATTTGCAAAAGAGCTTGCATCTTTAGCAGATATATACGTAAATGATGCTTTTGGCACTGCTCACAGGGCTCACGCTTCTACTGCAGGAGTTGCCAAGTATCTTCCAGCAGTGGCAGGTTTTTTAATTGAAAAAGAGCTTTCTATAATGGGAGAAGCGTTGGAGAATCCTAAGAGACCTTTTGTGGCGATTTTAGGTGGAGCTAAAGTTTCTGATAAAATTGGGGTTATAACAAATCTTCTGGAAAAAGTGGACAGCCTGTTAATTGGCGGTGGAATGGCTTATACCTTTATTAAGGCGAAGGGCTACGAAATAGGGAAATCTCTTTTGGAAGAGGATAAAATTGAACTAGCAAAGGAAATAATGGAAAAAGCAAAGCAGAAGGGCGTAAATTTCATGCTTCCTGTTGATACAGTTATCGCGAAAGAGTTAAAATCCGGGGTACCTTATGAAGTGGTTGACATTGACAAAATGCCAGAAGACCAGATAGGAGTTGACATTGGGCCTAAAACAATAGAAGAGTATTCAAAAGTGATAAAGCATGCCATGACAGTTGTATGGAATGGACCAATGGGAGTTTTTGAAATACCTGAATTTGCCAAAGGTACAAAAGCTATCGCAAAGGCTTTGAGCGAGTGCAAAGGTACAACAATAGTAGGAGGAGGAGATTCTGCAGCTGCCATAGAACAGCTTGGCTATGCTGATAAAGTCACCCACATTTCAACTGGAGGCGGTGCGTCACTGGAATTTTTAGAGGGGAAAGTCTTGCCGGGAATTGACATTTTGAATGATAAGTAAAGGGGTGTTTTGTTTTGAGAAGGCCTATAATTGCAGGAAATTGGAAAATGCATAAGACCCCTTCAGAGGCAGTGAAATTGGTAGAAGAGCTGATTCCTCTAGTAAAAGATGCAAAAGCCGAAGTAGTAGTAATTCCCCCTTTTGTAGATTTGACAGAAGTTGCTAGAGTCATAAAAGGTACTAATATATTGCTGGGAGCACAAAACATGTTCTGGGAAGAAAAGGGGGCTTACACAGGAGAAATTTCACCTGTAATGCTAAAAGAAATAGGAGTAACTTATGTGGTAATTGGCCATTCTGAAAGAAGGCAGTATTTTAAAGAGACAGATGAAATGGTGAATAAAAAAGTGTTGTCTGCCCTTTCACACGATTTAAAACCTATCGTCTGTGTAGGAGAATCTCTTTCTCAAAGAGAGGAAGGAAAAACTTACGATGTAGTTTTAACTCAGACAAGGGAAGCTTTAAAAGGCGTATCTGAGGAAGATATAACAAAAGTAGTCATCGCTTATGAGCCTGTTTGGGCAATAGGGACGGGTAAAAATGCTACTCCACAGGACGCCAATGAGGTTATAAAAGCTATAAGGAATACAATAGCAGAACTTTATGGGAAAGATAAGGCTGAAATGGTGAGAATACAGTACGGAGGAAGTGTGAAACCTGATAACATCTCTGGTTTCATGGCAGAAAGCGATATAGACGGAGCTTTGGTTGGCGGTGCCAGCCTTGTGGCTGAGGATTTTGCAAAGATTGTGAATTACTAAATTTTACATAGAAAGGGGAAGTGGTATGTCATCAATTATTGATATTTATGCGAGGGAAATATTAGATTCTCGTGGCAATCCTACGATTGAGGTAGAAGTTGAATTAGACAGTGGTGCAGTGGGAAGAGCTGCTGTACCGTCTGGGGCTTCTACTGGGGCTTTTGAAGCAATTGAGTTAAGAGATGGAGATAAGTCAAGATACTTAGGAAAAGGCGTATTGAAAGCAGTACAGAATGTAAATGACATTATTGCGCCAGAATTAATTGGTATGGAAGCACAGGACCAGGTAGCAATTGATAAAGCTATGATTGAACTGGATGGAACGCCCAATAAAAGCAAGTTAGGAGCAAATGCTATTTTAGGTGTGTCTTTGGCAGTTGCAAAAGCGGCAGCAGAAGAGCTGGGTCTTCCTCTGTACCAGTATTTAGGGGGCGTAAATGCTAAGACACTTCCTGTTCCAATGATGAACATACTAAATGGCGGAAAGCATGCTGACAACAATGTAGATATACAAGAGTTTATGATTATGCCTGTAGGAGCTCCCAATTTTAAAGAGGCTTTAAGGATGTGTTCAGAAGTTTATCACAGCCTGAAAAATGTGCTTCACTCCAAGGGATTGAGCACTACAGTTGGCGATGAGGGAGGTTTTGCGCCTAACCTTACATCGAATGAAGAGGCAATTAAAGTAATACTTGAGGCTATAGAAAAAGCCGGATATGTACCTGGGGAAGACATAGTTTTAGCGTTGGACCCTGCGGCCACTGAAATGTACAAAGAAGATGGGAAATACCATTTTGAAGGAGAGGGAATTGTGAGAACTTCTGAGGAAATGATAGAGTTCTGGGAGCAGCTCGTCAGCAAATACCCCATTGTTTCTATAGAAGATGGACTTGCAGAGGAAGACTGGAACGGATGGAAACTCTTAACTGAAAGATTGGGCAAAAAGGTGCAGCTAGTAGGAGACGACCTATTTGTGACGAATACGGAAAGGCTCTCAAAAGGCATTAACATGGGAGTTGCAAATTCAATACTCATAAAGCTCAATCAGATAGGTACTCTGACAGAGACATTGGATGCCATTGAAATGGCTAAAAGGGCAGGCTACACTGCTATCGTATCTCACAGGTCAGGAGAGACGGAAGATACAACTATTGCTGATTTAGTAGTAGCTACAAATGTAGGTCAGATCAAAACAGGTGCTCCAGCAAGGACCGATAGAGTTGCAAAATATAACCAATTATTAAGAATAGAAGAAGCATTGGGAAGCGTGGCCCAGTATCCTGGAAAAAATGCTTTCTACAACATCAGAAAATAAAAAAAGCTTAAAGGGGACTTTTCGCGTCCCCTTTTCTAAATTTCCTCTTGATTTGTAAAAGATGTACTTGTATAATATATACTGTGGCATTATTGGGCTTAAAAATTTTAAATGAGGCGGTGTGAACATGCTGACGACAGTGCTTATGGTTATGCAGGTTCTGGTTAGCATATTTTTGATAGTTATAGTGCTCCTTCAAAAAGGGAAAAGTGCAGGAATTTCAGGAGTAATTGCTGGTGGAGCGGAAACTTTCTTTGGCAAACACAAGGCGAAAACTTTAGAGGGTACTTTAGAAAGGCTTACAGTAATCGGTGCTACACTTTTTATAGTTTTATCGATAATACTTACAATATTGATGGCAAGATAAACGATAAAAACCCTTTTATGGGTTTTTATTTTTACTATTTAAAAAGGCCAGGTGGTCGGATGAAAGTTAGAGAAATTACAGAGGAGCTGGAATACAAGCTCCTTTCTCCATATGCTGCGAAAAGCCGAGAAAGCCGTGGAAGAGCCAGAGAAGAAGAAAAGTGCGACATAAGGACTGATTTTCAAAGAGATAGGGACAGAATAATTCACAGTAAAGCCTTTAGAAGATTAAGCCATAAGACACAGGTTTTTATTTCTCCGGAAGGGGACCACTACAGGACAAGGTTAACTCACACACTGGAGGTAGCACAAATTGCCCGCACAATAGCGAGGGCTTTAAGACTGAATGAAGACTTGACAGAAGCGATTGCCTTAGGACACGATTTGGGTCATACTCCTTTTGGGCATTCTGGAGAAGAAGTCCTAAATAAACTCTTAAAAGGTGGATTCAGACACAGCGAGCAGAGCATAAGAGTGGTAGAAGTTTTAGAAAATGACGGAAAGGGGCTTAATCTTACTTGGGAAGTGAAGGATGGGATATTAAACCATTCTACTGGAGGAAAACCCAGTACTTTGGAAGGGCAAGTGGTGCAGATTTCTGATAAGATAGCATATATAAATCACGATATAGACGATGCTATAAGAGGGAGAGTACTAAAACCAGAGGATTTGCCGAAGGATTTGATAGCTATTTTGGGGGATAAGCATGGCAAGAGGATAGACACAATGGTGAGGGATGTCATTTATAACAGCATGGGGAAACCAGAGGTTTCCATGAGCAAGGAGATATATGAGGCGACATATCAGTTAAGGGCTTTTCTGTTCGAAAAGGTATATATTGGCTCGAAAGCCAAAAGAGATGAAGAAAAAGCCAAAAGAGTTGTTGAGCAGCTTTTTTATTATTTCTATGACAATGTAGATAAAATGCCTAAAGAGTTTGTAAGACTTGCCGAAATTTATGGAAGAGAGAGGGCTGTAGCTGACTATATTGCGGGAATGACAGATAAATACGCTCTTTTAAAGTACAAGGAAATTTTTCTGCCTAGCCCGTGGTTTGAGCAAAATATTTTTGACTTATAAAAGAAGGATTTTTTAATTTTTTGTCGAATATATATTGGACGTCATAAAAAGAGGAATTTAACAATTTCTGTCGAATAGAATAATTAGGTGATATTGATGGCTTATACGAGAGAGTCCATTGAAAAGGTGATAGAGGCCAATGACATTGTAGATGTGATTTCTGACTATGTAGAGCTCAAAAGAGCTGGAAAGGAATTTCGGGGACTCTGCCCTTTTCACAGGGAGAAGACGCCATCTTTTATGGTAAGCCCTACTAAACAGGTATACCATTGTTTTGGTTGCAATGCCAGTGGCAATGTAGTGACCTTTATAATGGATATTGAAAATTTAAGCTTTAAAGAGGCTATTGAATTTTTGGCTGAAAGAGCAGGGATTCCTCTAGAAGAAGTAGATTTAAGTGAAGAAGAGGCCAAGAGGAAGAAGATAATTGAGGAAATATACAGAGTAAATAAAATAGCTGCTTTGTTTTTTCATCGGAAACTCTTTTCAGAAGAAGGAGTCAAAGCTTTAGAATACTTAAAGAGTAGAGGACTTAGCAGCACTACAATAAAAAAATTTGGCATAGGGTATGCTCCCTCAAATGATGACCTCCTTAATTTCTTAAAAGGAAAAGGATATAAAGAAAATTTTTTAAGCAAAGCAGGACTTGTGGTTTATAAAAGTGGCAAATACTATGACAGGTTTAAAGATAGGGTCATGTTTCCTATCATCGATGTAAGGGGCAATGTGGTAGGATTTGGGGGACGAGCCCTGGATGATTCTTTGCCTAAATATCTTAATACACCTGAGACTGAAATCTTTAAAAAAGGCAAGACTCTTTTTGCTATAAACTTTGCGAAAAAAACCCAAGATGACAAGTTTATAATAGTGGAAGGATATATGGATGCAATTTCTCTGCATCAGGCAGGTATTGACTGTGCTGTTGCGTCTTTGGGGACCGCTTTGACTGAAGATCAGGCAAGGCTTATAAAAAGATACAAGAAAAATGTCGTGATTGCTTATGATGCTGATGAAGCTGGGGTTAATGCTACGTTGAGGGGACTTGACATTTTAGAAAAATTGAATATAAATATAAAAGTGCTGAGCATACCTGAAGGGAAAGACCCTGATGAATTTATTAAAAAAGAGGGAAGCGAGGCCTTTAGAAGGCTTGTTGAAAATGCTGAAAGTTTGATAGAGTTTAAGTCGAAAATTTTCAAAAAAGGTTTTGACTTTGAAAAAGTTGAAGATAGAATAATATATGTTAAAAAAATTGCAAGTGAAATAGCAAAAATTTCTGACGAAGTGAAAAGAGAAGTTTATATTTCAGCTGCTGCTAAAACTGCTCAAATACCTGAAAATGCTGTTAGAACAGAGGTTGACCGATTTGTCAAGAGGGAAACCGAAAAAAAACAAAAATTTATGTATAGGACTGGCAATATAAGGCATAATATATACAGTAGCAGTAAAATATCACCAGAAAAGTACTTAATTGCATTGCTTTTACACGATAATAATTTGTATCACAAGATAAAAGGTGTAATTAAACCGGATATGTTGGAGGACTCCAAGTTAAAACCTATCTTTGAGGAAATAGTATCGAGTTTAGAGGGAGGAAAACAGGTTCAAATAAAAGATATAGTATACCTTATTCAGGAGGAAGATAACTTAATTTCAGATTTTAACGATATAGTAAAAGCCCTTTTTGAAGCGGAGGACCTTTCGCAAATGGTGGATGACATCCTGCAGAAGATTTTGCTAAATAATCTTGCAAGAAAGAGAGAAGAGATAAGAAAAGAGATATTAAATGCTCATCTTCTGGGGGATGTAGAAAAAGAGAGAGAGCTTCTTATTAAACTTCAAAATTGTGAAAAGGAGATGCTTAAGATAAAAGATGGGCAGAAAGAGAGAAACCCATAGGGAGGGGAAATCTATGAGTAACAATGAAGAATTAGCAAGAGAAGCCATTAATGAACTTATAAATAAAGGGAAAAAAACCGGAATGCTCACTTACAATGAAATAATGGACTCCCTTGAGGATATAGATTTAAATCCTGACCAAATCGAAAAAGTATATGACACTTTTGAAGATATGGGAATAGAAATAGTAGGAGATGAACCCCGACAGGAAGAAATATCAGAAGAGGACCTCAATTTGGACGACCTCTCTCTTCCTGAGGGAGTCAGCATAGATGACCCTGTGAGGATGTACCTCAAAGAAATCGGCAAGATACCTCTACTCACTCCAGAAGAAGAAATTGAATTGGCAAAAAGAATAGAGCAGGGAGATGAAGAAGCGAAAAAGCGCCTGATAGAAGCTAATTTGAGGTTGGTGGTAAGCATTGCAAAAAGGTACGTAGGGCGTGGCATGCTCTTTTTAGACTTGATACAAGAGGGTAATCTCGGGCTTTTGAAGGCCGTAGAAAAATTTGACTACAGAAAAGGGTATAAATTCAGCACCTATGCTACATGGTGGATCAGACAGGCTATAACTAGAGCTATAGCTGATCAAGCTAGGACGATAAGAATTCCTGTGCACATGGTAGAAACTATAAACAAATTGATAAGGGTGCAAAGGCAATTGCTCCAGGAATTAGGCCGTGAACCTACCCCTGAAGAATTGGCAAAAGAAATGGGAATGCCTGAAGAAAAAGTCAGAGAAATTCTCAAAATAGCTCAAGAACCAGTTTCTCTTGAGACTCCTATAGGTGAAGAGGAAGACAGTCACTTGGGAGATTTCATACCTGATGAAGATGCTCCGGCTCCTGCAGAAGCTGCAGCTTACACCATGCTGAAAGAGCAACTCATGGATGTTTTAGATACGCTGACTCCTAGGGAGGAGAAGGTATTGCGGTTAAGGTTTGGACTTGACGATGGACGAGCTAGAACTCTTGAAGAAGTTGGCAAAGAATTTAACGTCACAAGAGAGAGAATAAGGCAGATTGAAGCAAAAGCTTTGAGAAAATTGAGGCATCCTTCAAGGTCCAAAAAATTAAAAGATTTTCTCGATTGATGATGGCTTCTTGACAATCTCGCAAAAATCATTATAATTAATATTAGCGTATTCCTCAGTAGCTCAAGGGTAGAGCAGCCGGCTGTTAACCGGCAGGTTGTAGGTTCGAATCCTACCTGAGGAGCCACTTTTTGGGCCTTTAGCTCAGCTGGCAGAGCGGTCGGCTCATAACCGATTGGTCCGGGGTTCGAATCCCTGAAGGCCCACCATCTCGATAAAAAAAGCATTTGAGGTTGTCAAATGCTTTTTATTTTTTTGTTTTGGAGGATTGTATGAGACTTCCAGAGCGTCTAAAAGCTATCACTAAATACATTCCGCCAGAGGTAAGAGTAGCTGATATTGGCACTGACCATGGGTTTATACCCATTTATCTTGTTGAGAATAAAATTGCTAAATACGTTATAGCAACTGATTTAAATTGCGGTTCCCTCAATAAGGCGATTGACAATATAAAAAATAAAAACTTAGAGATGTTTATAGAGACCAGATTAGGGGACGGATTAAAGGTGCTCACACCTGGAGAGGTGGAAGTTGCGATTATTGCAGGTATGGGTGGGCTTTTGATAATAAAAATCCTCACAGAAGGGAAAGAGATAGCACAAACTATAAAAAAATTCATTTTTCAGCCAATGAGGGATGCTGATAAATTAAGGAGATATCTAGTTCAGAACGGCTATAAAATTTCTGAGGAAGATTTAGTAAAAGAAAGAGGCAAGTTTTATGAGATTATAATAGCAGAACATGGTAGACAAAAGATTGAAAATGACGTATATTACGAAATAGGGCCAAAACTCGTAGAAAAAAATCATCCCCTTCTTAAAGAGTTTTTGCTTTACAAGATACAAAAAATTCGAAGGATTTTGAATAAAATTCCACCTGGAGATCCAAAGAGAAAAGGCTTAGAAGAGAAAATAAAAAAGCTTGAGGTGTTGGGCGATGGCAGTGAAATGCCAAACAATAGTTTCTATAATGGATAGGCTTGCGCCGCGCAAATTTGCCCAGGATTGGGACAATGTGGGGTTAATTGTAGGAGACCCTTTACAGGATGTTTCGAAGATACTAGTAGCACTTGATGCCACTCATGAAGTTGTTGAAGAAGCTATAGAGAAAAAAGTAGATATGATTGTGACTCATCATCCGCTGATTTTTAAGTCTATAAAATCTGTCAGATCCGATACGCCAGTCGGCATGCTTGTCATGAAACTTATCAAACATGAGATTTCCCTTTATGCAGCTCATACTTCTTTTGATATAGCACCAAATGGCATGAATGACATCTTGTGCAATATATTGGGGATTTACGAAAGAGAAGTTCTAGATGTCACATATTCAGAAGATTATAAAAAAGTCGTTGTGTACGTGCCCAAGGGATATGAAGATGTAGTGCGGAATGCCATGTGCAGCGCAGGAGCAGGTTTTATAGGAAATTACAGCGATTCCACTTTTCAGGTAGAAGGCACAGGCACTTTCAAACCTATGGAGGGAGCCGACCCATTTATTGGGGAAGTAGGGAAGTTAGAAAAGGTAGAAGAAATAAGACTGGAAACAGTAGTTCCACAAAAATATTTGGATAAAGTGATAAACGCCATGCTAAGAGTCCATCCCTATGAAGAAGTTGCTTATGACGTTTATTCACTGGCAAATCTCAGGGAAGAGTACGGACTTGGAAGAATAGGAGTCATTGAAGAGACGACTTTGAAAGAATTAGCCTTAAAGGTCAAAGCAAAGCTTAAAGCTGAATCTCTCAAGGTGGTTGGCGATTTAGAAAGAAGAGTTAAAAAAGTTGCTGTATGCGGTGGAAGTGGTGCAAGCCTAATTCATAAGGCTGTTATGAAAGGAGCGGATGTTTTAATAACTGCCGATATAGGCTATCACGATGCGGTAGAAGCCCAGCACCTCGGTTTAGCTTTGATTGATGCTGGCCATTTTGCCACAGAAAACATAGCAGTGAGGTTTATCGCAGAATACTTGATTGATGAAACTCAAAAACAAGGGCATGAAATAGAGGTCTTTGTAAGTGAAGTTCAAAAAGACCCTTTTACATGCCTTTAAGTAAGGCTTGACAATAGCAAAAGCCTGTGGTAATATATCATTGTCTGATATAAAAAATGATATACAATGCATGTGAGTAAGTCGGATGGCCGCGGGCGAGGCATTTGCCTCGCACGAGGAAAGTCCGAGCTCCACAGGGCAGGGTGCCGGGTAACACCCGGTGGAGGCGACTCCAAGGAAAGTGCCACAGAAATGTAGACCGCCTGACGCTTTCAAAGGCGTCGGGTAAGGGTGCAACGGTGCGGTAAGAGCGCACCAGCAGCCGGGCGACCGGCTGGCTAGGTAAACCCCACCCGGAGCAAGGCAAATAGGAGGGAGTAGGTGGCCCGCCATTTCCCTCGGGTTAAGCCGCTAGAGGTATCAGGCAACTGATACCCTAGATAGATGGCCATCTAAAACAGAACTCGGCTTACGGACTTGCTCACATGCTGAAAAATTCTGCTTTCCCGGGGACGGGATTTTTTATTTGCCACTATTTTGCCAGCACAAAAATTGTGAATAGTTTGTTAAAGGGGTTTTTGTCGTTTTTTACTTTTTGTTTGATTTAAAAACGTTTTTTTGTTAATATTATATTTAGCGAAACTCATAGAGAGGAGGAAATACATGAGCATACATATTGGAGCAAAAGAAGGAGACATTGCCGAAACAGTACTGCTTCCGGGAGACCCATTGAGGGCTAAATATATAGCAGAAAATTTACTGGAAGATGCAAAGTGCTACAATGAAGTCAGAGGTATGTACGGCTTCACCGGATATTACAAGGGGAAAAGAGTGTCAGTGCAAGGAACAGGAATGGGGGTGCCTTCTATATCCATTTATGTGAATGAACTTATAACAAGTTACGGCGTGAAAAACTTGATAAGAATAGGTACATGCGGTTCATTACAGCCAGACATAAAGATAAGAGATATTGTGATTGCTATGAGCGCCTCAACTGACTCTGCTATAAATAAAATACGTTTTAATGGAATGGATTACGCTCCTACGGCAAGTTTTAAGCTTTTGAAAAAAGCCTATGACAAGGCTGTTGAAATGGGGATAGAGCCAAAAGTTGGAAATATACTTACTACAGATACTTTCTACCATGACGACCCAGAGAGCTGGAGGCTTTGGGCAAAATTTGGAGTGTTGGCTGTAGAAATGGAGACAGCGGGGCTTTACACTTTGGCTGCCAAGTATGGGGTTGATGCTCTTACTATACTTACTGTAAGCGACAGTTTGGTTACAGGTGAAGCGACCTCAGCTGAGGAGAGGCAGAAAACTTTCATGGACATGGTTAAGATTGCTCTGGAGATTGCATAGTAAAGTGGCATTTGAAAATGCCACTTTACTATTATCTATTTAGAAAGGAGAGATATTTTATGGAACCTCTTAAGTTTAAGCCAATATTTATGGAGAGAATATGGGGAGGAACTGCTTTAAAAGAGAGGTTTGGGTTTGATATTCCTGAAGGCAAAAAAATAGGGGAACTCTGGACAGTGTCTGACAATAGGACGGCAGTTAGTGTAATTGATGGAGGAGAATTTGACGGGAAAAAGATAAGCGATGTGGCGTTGGAATTTGCTGAAAGTCTCTATGGGAAGGGGAAAAAATACGAAAGGTTTCCTCTCCTCATAAAAATCATAGATGCGCAGGATAAACTCTCAGTTCAAGTTCACCCTGATGACGAATACGCCTACAAGTACGAAAATGGTGATTCGGGTAAGACAGAGATGTGGTACATAATAGATGCTAAGCCGGGTGCCAAATTGGTCTGTGGTCTAAAAGAAGGTACCACAAGAGAAGAATTTATAAAACTTTTAGAAGAGGAAAGACTAGAAGAATGTCTAAAAGAAGTAGAAGTCAAGGCGGGAGATGTTGTCTACATTCCTGCTGGGATGGTACATGCGATAGGCGAAGGCATTTTGATATGCGAAATTCAGCAGAATTCCGATTTGACCTACAGGGTCTATGACTACAACAGAGTGGACGAAAAAGGCAGAAAAAGAGAGCTCCATGTAGATAAAGCACTTGATGTAATAGATTTTGAACTCAAATCAGATAAGATAGTGCCTATGTTTGAAGAAATAAAAGGAGGGCGTATTGCAAGAGCAGTTGAATCCCCATATTTTAACGTTGAGATAATTGAACTGGCTGAAAAAATGGAGTTTGAAACTTATGACAGATTTGAAACTCTTACTTCTGTGGAAGGCATATTAGAGGTAGAGTGGGAAGAAGGGACAAAAGTAGTAAAGGCAGGAGAAACTATTGTCATACCCGCTTTTGTAGATAAATACAAAGTTAAAGGAAAAGCTAAATTTCTCAAAGCATATGTGCCGTGAGTTTTATTAAAGTTTTGGCATTTTGAATTGCGCAGCCGTTGACGTCATTGTTGAAATACACGTAAATTTCATCGCAATTTTTTAAATATTCTTCTATGTCTTTTGCCAATTCCTCAAGTTCTTCTTCTGAATAGGAGGAACTGAACAAAGCTTCAGGCCCATGCATTCTAATGTAAGCAAAATCTGCTGTGACAACTTTTGCCTTAGGATACCGGGAGGAATCTGCTATTACCCAGGCGACTTTCAATTTCCTCATAAGGTCATAGACTTCTTCATCAAGCCAGCTTTTATGCCTGAATTCCAAGGCAAATTTGTAGTTTTCTTTCCCTCTTAAAAAGTTTATGATTTTTTCTACATTTTCTTGGTCTTTTTTAAAACTTGGAGGGAATTGCAGGAGAATAGGTCCTAACTTGTCCTTCAACAGGTCTATCCTTTTTTTGAAATTGTTCCACGCTTCTTCCACATCACAAAGTTTTTTTAAGTGAGTTATGTGGCGGGAGGCTTTTACAGAAAAGATGAAACCTTCAGGAGTAGAGGTATACCATTTCATCAAAGTTTTTTCTTGAGGTAAGTGGTAGAAAGAAGAATTTACTTCAGCGCTCAGAAAATGCTTTGAATAAAAGCTAAGCCTTTCTTCATAAGGAAGGTTAGAAGGATAAAAAATTTCTTTCCAGTGGGAGTATGCCCAACCGGATGTCCCTATGTAGAGCTTTTTCCCCATCTTTTTTCCTCCTTTCAGAATGTGTTGCTTTTAAGAGTATGATACAACACAAAAAATCTATATGACAATAGTTTTGTCAAATTAGGGAGTTGCATATCTTAAGAGATTGTATTATAATAAAAACAGACAGATGATGGGGTCATAGCTCAGCTGGTTAGAGCGCTACGTTGACATCGTAGAGGCCACAGGTTCAAGTCCTGTTGACCCCACCATATGAAAATGAAGGCTTTCAGGGCTCACGAGAGCCCGTTTTTTTTTTACTTTTTTTGCTGTTTTGATGCCATTTTGGTGCCAGAATTTTTTCAGCTTTATTCTGGTGACTTGGTTTTTTTCATGCTTAATTTATGGAATTATAAGGCAATAATTCCTGGAGCTGTTTGGCGAATACTTTTCAATATGGTATAATATTTTAAGGCGTGATATTAAAATTGGAGGTGGGAGTGGGGTTGAAAAATCTAAATGGAAAGTGGGGATTGGACTCATCTAAAGAGTTTTACTGGGAGCCAGATGTGGAAGGAGGCTATAGAGTTTACAAAGTAAAGTCTGTTATTATAGAACATCAGTCACTGTATCAGAAGATAGACATTGTAGAACTTGAAACTTGGGGAAAGAGTTTATTTTTAGACGGCAGCCTTCAGTCAACAGAATCAGATGAATTTATATACCATGAACTTTTGGTGCATCCAGCTATGCGTGTTCACCCTTCTCCTAAGAGAGTTTTGATATGCGGGGTAGGAGAGGGGAAGAGCGTAAGAGAAGTTTTAAAATACCCGACAGTAAAAGAGGTAATAGGTGTTGATATAGATAAAGAAGTAGTTGCCCTCTGTCAGAAACACTTGGGTAAAACACCTATTGATGACAAGCGTGTGAGACTTGTATATCAAGATGTAGCAGAATTTATAAAAAATTATAGAGGCGAACCCTTTGATGTAGCTATAGTAGATGTAACAGATGATTTAGATGGGCCTGCTAGGAGTGTTCACCAGTTAGACTTTTATAAAAGGCTTTATGAAATTTTAGGCGAAAAAGCTACTGTGGTAGTGCAGGGGACATCAGCTTTTTCGAAAGTTAAAAATGTCGGCTTTTGCCACATCTATGAGATTCTCAAAGAAGTATTTCCTTTTGTAATTCCCTATGCCGATTACATCCCCTCTTTTAGCGATTTGTGGACTTTTTTTGTGGCTCTGAAAGGAATTAAAGACTTAACCCCAAGGCATGAAATCCCCCGTGACCTTAAGTATTACGATGAATATACAAATGAAAGGATTTTTACTCTAGCTAAGCCTTTGAGAGAAAAACTAGGGGTATGATAGTACCCCTTCAGACTGTTGACAAAATAAAGAAGTGGCATTTTGTGTGTAAATGCGACTTGTTGTCAAAGCGGTAACTAAACTTGGCGAACTTGAGGAGCGAAGGCGGGGCGAGCAAAGCGAGCGGCCACCTGAGCCTGAAAGGCGAATTGGCCGGTACCCCGCCTGAGCCCGAAAAGTGAGCCTTAGTTTAGTCGCTTTGCAACTCTGGAGCATTAACACAAAATGCCACTTAAATAAGAAAGACTTTGTCAACAAACTGTAGGGGTATGATAGTACCCCTTTTTAATTTAAGAAATTGCAAGATTAGATGAAACTTTGACGAAAGGTTATACTTAGTTTTTTATACATAAAATTTTCACTTCTTGCAAAATATATAACCGAATCACAAAAGTGAGGAGGTTATGCCTTTTTATGAAGAGAAAAAATCTCATAATGACAATTTTGGTAATTTTTATAGTGGTCAGTTTGATTTTTTTAAATGGATGCAAGAGTGGGACACAAAAACAGTTTTTTAAGCCTTTTGCTGGGGTTAAGGGTAAGAAATTGCAAGTTGTGGGATTTTACATGGATTCTCAAGGGTATGACAATTCTTATCAGTCTCTAGTGAGATATTCCAAATACATAGATACGCTTTCACCGCTTTGGCTAACAGTTGAGGGAGATGGGACAGTAAAGGACTCTACTAATCCGCAGGCCTTAAACTACGCCAAAAAACAGGGTATAAAAGTAGTTCCCCTGGTGAATGTTGCCAATAGCAAGGATGAAGTGCTTTTAGACCCCAATATTCGCGACAAAGTCATCTCTCAATTGGTAGTTCTTCTAAAAAAGCACGATTTTGACGGGTACAACATAGACTTTGAGTTCATACCTCATGGAGAAAAGAATTATGTAAAGGACAAGGATTATCTGACGGCCTTTGTGGCTAAGTTAAAGCCTCTTGTCAAAAAAGAAGGAAAAATATTGGACATATCAGTTATACCTCACTATCAAGTGCCAAAAGAAATATCCGGAATATACGATTATAGAGAACTAGCGCATTTGGTGGACCACGTTACATTGATGACTTATGACAGGCATAATGCTTCTACTCCTCCTGGTCCTGTTTCACCGGAACAGTGGGTAGAGTATAATGTAAAGGATGCCCTCAATGAAGGGTTTAAGCCTGAGCAGATATGCCTTGGGGTTGCTACTTATGGCTATGACTGGCCTGCAAGCAAAAGCGGAGGTTTCTCAAGGCCTACCAAAGAAATCATGACAAAGGCAAAACTTCAGGGGATTGAGATAAAATGGAGTGATAAGTACCAAGAACCCTACTATACTTACTATGACAAAATAACCGGTACCACAAGGGAGGTTTGGTTTGAGAATTCATATACATTGGCAGAAAAAATAGAAGTGGCAAAAAGGTATAATCTCCATGGAATATGTGTGTGGAGGATTGGTTTTGAAACCCCCTCTTTCTGGAAAGTAATTGACCAGAAAATAGGTGCGCGGTAAAAAATGTTGAAAACATTTAAGTTTGAGTATATAATAGATATGTAAATTACCAATTTGTTGGGGGGATTTTTATGGATTTAAACTCTTACATAGACAGCATGAGGGATGAAATCATAAAATCCGTTCAGGAATTAGTCAGAATAAAAAGCGTGCAGGATGAACCGAAACCAGGTATGCCGTACGGAGAAGGCGTTGCAAGAGCGCTAGAGAAAGCGCTTGAAATTGCAGAAAGGTTGGGATTTAAAACTAAGAACCTGGACGGCTATATAGGGTATGCAGAGTACGGTGAAGGAGAAGAAATGATTGCAGTGCTGGGGCACCTGGATGTAGTGCCTGAAGGGGATGGGTGGACATATCCGCCCTATGGAGCTGAGATACACGACGGAAAGATATATGGGAGAGGTACTGTGGACGACAAAGGGCCAATAATCGCTGCTTTATATGGCCTAAAAGCCATAAAAGATGCAGGCCTTAAGCTTTCGAAAAGAGTGAGGATTATTTTCGGGACTAATGAAGAAACAGGGTCCCATGAGATAAAATATTATCTGGAACACGATGAAGCTCCCACAATGGGCTTTACTCCTGATGCACAGTACCCGATTATACATGCAGAAAAAGGAATAACAATGTTCAATGTGGTCAAAGATTTTAATAAAAAGCCAAGTAGAATAGTGGTAAAATACATCAAAGGTGGAGAAAGGCCCAATGTGGTCCCCGGTTACTGTGAGGCGAGGCTTAAGGTTGAAGAGGAAAATACCAAGAAAGAGATTTTGAATGAATTAGAAGCTTTTGTAAGAGAAACGGGGTATGACCTTAAATTTGAGGAGAAGGAAGGCGATTTAGTAATAAAGTCTTTTGGGATACCTGCCCATGGAAGCCTTCCACATCTCGGGAAAAACGCAATAATGCAACTATTCCTCTTTTTGGATAGAATAAATTTAGATGAAAGCGATGTGAAGGACTTTATACACTTCTTTGCGACGAATGTTGGCATGGAGACTAATGGCAAAACTTTTGGAATATACCTAAAAGATGAGACAGGAGAGCTCACCTTTAATGTGGGAACTGTTTCGATAGATGAGGACAAGGGAGTATTGGGATTGAATATAAGATATCCTGTCAAGCACAAGTATGAAGACTGGATGAACATTTTTGAGGAGAAGATAAAAGGTCAGGGTATGAGAATAGAGGATATGCTGCACCAGCCGCCTTTGTATTTCCCACCTGATCATCCCTTGATAAAGATTTTAAGTAAGGTTTATGAAGAGCAGACGGGACAGAAAGCAGAGCTTTTGGCTATAGGTGGTGGAACTTATGCCAAAGAAATGCCGAATACTGTAGCTTTTGGTCCTGTTTTCCCAGGAAAACCAGAGCTGGCTCATCAGGCTGATGAGTACATAGAAATTGAAGACCTGATATTAAACGCAAAAATTTACGCTCACGCAATATATGAACTTGCCAAATAAAATCTCCTTGCATGTGCTTTGAAATTGTATTATAATAAATAAAGAAGCGGTGGGGTCATAGCTCAGCTGGTCAGAGCGCTGCGCTCACATCGCAGAGGTCACAGGTTCGACTCCTGTTGACCCCACCATAGTAAAATTAAGACTTTGACGGTCCTATCAAAGGACCGTTTTTTCTATTTTTTGCTGTTTTGGTGCCAAAGTTTTTAATTTTTTATTAGAATCTCGTTTAATTCTTCATATAAGTTTTTTAAAACACTCTGGTAATCTTTTTCTCCTGTTTCGACTGATTCCATGAGCTTTTCCAATTGGCGGGTAGTTTCTTCGTTTATGTAGTTCATATATCTTTCTGACAAGTACGAATAGACCTTTCTTCCCAAAGCAGTGGTTCTAAGCCTTTTATAAACGTCCTCAATTATATACTTCCTTTTGAAAAGTATATCTACTATTTTTGCATATGTGGAGGGCCTGCCTATATTTCTTTTTTGCATTTCTTCAATCAAAGAAGCTTGTGTGAAAAGGGGAACTGTGTGAGTAGTGTAAGTCCTCTTAGAAACTACTGAGTATTTTTTCTCTTCAAAGGGTGTATAGACTGTTATTGGGTTAAAAATATTCCATCCTTCTTCTTGTAATTTTACTGGCACCTCCCTTTCTACCTGAAAAGAACCATTCTTAATCAAAATTTTTTGATTTATCACGACAGGGGATGTCATTTGGCTTGCCATGAATCTATTGAATATCAAAGAATACACTTTTATGTGCATGGGACTTAAATAGGCAGCTATTTTTTCTGTGATGAATTCAGATAATTCTTCTGGAGATATCGGTTTTACCGGTCTTATGGCCTCATGAGCTCCTTCTTTACCCCATTCTCTTTCAGACAAAAGGGTAATTTTACCTATTTTCTCAAGGTATGACCGCGCTATTTTCTGTCCTGTAGAAGAAATTCTGGTGGAGTCTGTTCTGTGATAAGTTATAAAGCCTAGCTCAAAAAGCGTCTGGAGTATTTCCATTATCTGCTGCACAGGCAGTTTAAATTGCTGAGAAGCAGCTGTCAACAAAGAAGGAGTATTAAAAGGTGGTAAGGGAGAAAGCGCCTGTTCTTTTTCTTCTACTATCTCCACTTCTACCTCGTCTACATCTATTTTTCCATCTACTTCAAATTTAAATCCATTATCCAGTGTGAACTGAGTTACAGTTTTTTTGCTTTTACTGTGTTCTATTTCTTTTTCTAAAATCCACCCGAGAACGGTGCTTTGCACTCTTCCTGCAGATAAATTAGAGTTTTGAAAATTTTTCTGAAGCCGCAAGCTCAGTTCAAATCCTACCCATCTATCTTCGATTCTCCTCACAATTTGCGACTTTACAAGATTCACATCACAGTTTCTCCGATTTCTTATGGCCTTATCGAAGCCAAATTTTGTAATTTCGTGCATTTCAATGCGCTGAACGTTTTTATTTACCGGTTTTATATATTGGGAGATATCCCACCCAATTTTTTCGCCTTCCACGTCTGGGTCTGTGGCAATTATCACTTCATCTACTTCCATCGCGATGTCCCTTAAAGCTTCTAAAATTTTTTTCTTATCATCAATCTTGTCTGAATTGCAGTAGGGGCAACGGGGTAGTTCATCTGTAAACTGAGCTCCGCAGGAACTACAACGCTTTATGGAGTTGTAGTAAGGAATGAATCTGCCATCATTTATCTCCACGCCGTGCAGCCCTGTTTTTGTCTCCAAATCATACAAATGTCCTTTTGATGCAGTTAAAAGCAAAATACCTTCCTGTGTTATTGACTCGTGTACCATTAAAGACCCGTATCTTCTTGTAGAAGATTTTTCTAAAAATTTTGAAATAGTTTGGGCCTTTGTAGGAGATTCGACGATTATCATTCTAGATTTCATGTCTTTAGAAGAGCTGTCTGTTGAAATGGCTTTTCTAGTTTCTTCTGCTTCTTTCACTAAATGCTCAATTTCACCTTCTTCTGTCCACTCTTCCTCGGTGAGGTAGAGAAGTCTTGCCTTTAAAAGTTCAAATAAGGAATCGTCTTCCTCAAAGAGTATGGAAATTCCTTTGGTGAGAGATGTACCGAATATTCTCGAAGTCCTTCCAGAAGCCTGGATGTATGTGTACACATCAGGTATTACTATGAGATTTTTCTCTTTATCAAATTTTGTAGTGGGGAAATTTTTCTGTATGAGTTTTTCCCAGGTTTCAGGTGATATGTATTTTTCTACAGATTTTCTGAGCTTTTCTGTTGAAAGCCTCTGCAGGTCTTTGAAGTAGGCCTTCAATTTTGGGTTGTTTTCTAAATAATCCTGAAAATTTCTTTCTAGAATAAATCTGGGAGCATTTTCTAACTTTGTGCTGAATTTAAAAGAGGGAGTTCCCCAAAATACTGCAAATTTGATCCTTAAAGGCAAGTCAATTCCCCTTACTAATTTTCCGTAGTAAGAGTATATGCCACATAGAAGCTGTAGGCTTCCCTCCTTAAATTTTTCAAAAGATTTCTCAAAATCTTCCCATGTTTTACCTAATTTTACTCCATGTTCTTCTAAATAGTTTGCAATTTCTTTCCCTTCTTCTTCTGTGGGTACAAAGAGCAGGATTCCGTCTTTTAAGAGGTTAATTATATAGAGCAATTTTTCTAGCGATTTTTCTTTTATTCTCACGTTTGTTATATTCCGTGCACTGGTAGTAAATCTTCCGATTTCAAAACCCAAAAGTTCTCTAAATAAAAGGGGTTTTATGCCTTTTGGTTTTGCGGTGGCAGAAGAGACGATTAACCTTCCTTTTGGAGCTTTTTCTTCAATTTGAATTTTATCGGAATTGTTACCTTTTTTTAGATTGTCTAAAGTTGAGTCTATCGCTTTTTGTGAGATTCCTATCATATTAAGAAGTGTGTCAATATTTTTCGATGATTTCAAAACTGCATCTACGTCATCCACAAATACGAGGTCAAAAACTTTTTGAGAAAGCTGCTCTTTTCTTTTGGATATGAACTGGGATGAGATTACCAGTATGTCGTAGTTTCCTTCAGAAAAGTTTTTTTCAAATTTTTCCCTTTCCTTTTTTTTCAGCGAAGACGTATAAAAGAGAATATTCACATCTTCATCTTCTTTAGAAAATTCAATCAACCTCTTTGCTGCCTGTTCTACCAGTGAGACCGTGGGGAAAACGAGAGCTACTTTACCGCCTTTTTTTGCAATCCAAAGAGCTGAAATTAGTCCAAATGTAGTTTTGCCGACTCCAGTTGGAGCAACGAGTGTAAAGCTTTTTGAGAGTAAAAGCCGCTTTGCCCAGAATCTTTGATACCCGGTGGGCTTTTTGTTTATTTTTGAAAAGAAAAATTCTTCAAATTCCTTGTATTGTTGATTTAAATTCCAGTATTTTTCATATCCTTTAAGACTGTTGTTGAGTTTCAAACCTTTTAGGACATCTCCATCTTCAAACGGCAAGCACACCTCACAAGGTAAGCCTTTTTCATTTCTTGTGTCCGTGTTTATTCCTCCGCAGTTTATGCAGGAGTGATAGTATTTTGCACCTGTTGCCAATGCCATTGCCCCCTACTTTGAAATATTAGCTGTTTTTCTATTTTCCAAATATACTAGAAAACTTTGAAAAAATCAATCCTCTTGACATGCTGTTGAAATGCTGTAAAATGGTATTATACAATGAAAATCGAAGTTGGAGGTAGCGATAATGGACATTCCTTCATTGAGCCCATATGCTTTTAAATTCGGACCTATTGCCGTTCACTGGTATGGAATTTTTATGGCTATTTCTATTGCGGTAGGAGGATACTACCTTTATAAGCAGGCGACGAAATTGAATTACGATGAGGATTTTTTGTTAAACCTTTTAATGATAGTTGTGATATTTGGGGTTATTGGAGCAAGACTCATGTTTGTGCTTGCCAACTATCCTGAGTGGTTTGTTAAAGACCCTGTACAGGTTTTTAAAATTTACGAAGGTGGGCTTTCATGGCATGGTGCAGTACTTGGCGGCTTTTTGGCAGGTCTTTATTATTGCCGAAAAAAGGGAGTTAGAATAAATCCTCTGGAAGATTTCGCTGTAGTTGGGCTGGCTTTGGGAAATATGCTGGTGAGAGTGGGCAACATATTTAACCATGAGGTTTTGGGAAGGCCGACAGAGTTTTTCTTCGGCAGATGGCCAGCCCAGCTCGTTGGTGTAGCTATAGGAGCTTTTCTTCTCATAAGGTATTTTTACGTGCAGAAAAAGCACATGCCTGACGGTTATCAGTTTTGGTCTTTTATCTTTTATTACCAGCTTTTAAGAGGAGTGTTTGAGGAGACTGTAAAAGACGTACCTCTTGTGTGGCCTGTATATTTAAATGAAGAATGGGGTATTGGATTGTTTACTATGACGCAGGTGGCTACTCCATTTATATTAATACTGGCTTACTGGATGATTAAAAGAGTTTTGAATGACCCTAACAGGCAGTATTACGATTGAGTTTTTGTTTTTGATAGGTTTTATGGTAAAATTATATTGACAAAATTTTTACAAGGGAGTTGTAGCTATGGAAAAGCAAAAGGTTTTTGAAAGGTTGATTGACGAAATTAAGGCAAAAGCAAGAGACATAACTGATATGGATACATTTTACAAGGAAGTTGTGCGAATTTTATCCGAAAATGTGCCCTATTACAATTGGACGGGTTTTTATTTCATGAAAGACGGGGAATTAGTGATAGGACCTTATATTGGCAGGCCTACAGAGCATGTTAGAATAAAAGTGGGACAGGGAGTTTGTGGAAGGGCTGTAGCTGAGAAAAGCACTATAATAGTTGATGATGTGACTAAAGAAGATAATTATTTAGCCTGCAGCCTTGAGACAAAATCTGAAATAGTAGTTCCAATTTGGGCTAATGGAGAAATAATAGGAGAAATAGACATTGACAGTGATGACTTGGCTGCTTTTGATGATAAGGATAAAATATTTTTAGAGGAAGTGGCTAAAATTATTGGTAGAAAATTAGAAGGAAAGTTTTAAAGGAGGGATTTAGGTGAGAGAGAGAGTAGAAGAGATATTAAACCTTATAAAACCTTCACTTCAGGCAGATGGAGGAGATGTAGAGCTTGTAGATGTCACCGAAGACGGTGTTGTAAAAGTGAAATTGACTGGAGCCTGTGGAGGTTGCCCTTTTGCTACTTTGACGCTAAAAGAGGGTATTGAAAGAGCAATTAAAGAGGAAATTCCAGAAGTAAAAGAAGTTATAGCAGTTTAATCCGGGTCTTCCCGGATTTTTTATTTTACGTAAGTTTCGGGAAAGCTAATTAGAGGAGATTATCGACAAAGAAGGGGTGAAGGTATGGAAGATAGGTTTTTGTTTGAGCTTTTGAAGTGGGAAGCAGCAAAAGAGCTAGGACTTCTGGAAAAGGTGAGGGAAGTTGGATGGCCTAATCTCTCAGCTCAAGAAACAGGCAAAATAGGAGTTTTAGTGAAGAGAAAAATTAAAGAAAAAATGAAAAAGAACAATAAGATGTGATATACTGATACTTGAAAGGGGGGATTGTTTTTTATGGACAGCAAGAATTTGTTTAAAAAAGCGGCGGAACTTATAAAATCCTCTCAAAAGACTATGGTCTTAACAGGTGCAGGAATTTCTACGGAAAGCGGAATTCCTGATTTTAGAAGTCCTGGTACAGGCTTATGGGAAAATATGGACCCTACAGAAGTTTTGTCCACAAAAGTTTTGTTCAATTCACCTGAGGAGTTTTACAGGGTGGGCTTTAAAATTTTGTCCTCTATGAGAAATGCAGAGCCAAATGAAGCTCATTATATATTGAGTGAAATGGAGAAGGAAGGAATAATTGCGGGGGTAATTACGCAGAATATAGATAACCTTCATCAAAAGGCGGGCTCAAAAAAAGTTTACGAAGTTCATGGAAATACGAGAGAAGGAAGTTGTTTAAGATGCGGGGAGAAGGTGAGTTTTGAACTTTTGGAAGAAAAAGTGGCAAAAGAAGAGATACCTCCCCGTTGCGACCGCTGTGGAGGAATGCTAAGACCAGATGTGGTTCTTTTTGGGGACCCAATGCCTCATGCCTTTGATTTAGCTCTGAAAGAGGTGCAGGAAAGTGATCTTTTGATAGTCATAGGTTCTTCGCTGGTCGTCGCCCCTGTGAATTTTTTACCTGGGATGGTGGACGGCTTAATAATAATAAATGCTACAGAGACCCCTTATGACTATAAAGCTGACGTGGTGATAAGGGAGAAAGCTAGCTACGCACTTAGAAATATATGGAATTTAATAAAAAGTTGAACATAGTGTAAAATTATCGTAGGATTTTTAAAGTGAAAAAACAAGAGACAACCCCTGTGATAAAATAGATTGTGGAAAACAAAAAACACGAAAGGGGTGTCTCTTGTGAAAAAACATATTTTTGAGGATATTATACTACAAAATGCTCTAAATTTCACTAGGGAAATGATGAATGTTTTTGAGGATTTATTAAAGAATGGAATGAATATTACAGAGCTTGTAGCAAGGATAAAAGAACTTACGGACAAACTAGGTAGAGAGGCAATAGAAGCAATTATTGAGGAGTTAGATAGGATAATAAAAGAAGACAAGAGAAGGAAAGAAAAATGGGTAGTAGAGAGGAAAGATAAAAAGAGATTAACGACAGTCCTTGGGGATATTGAATATGAGAGGACATATTACAAATCAAGGGAGGATGGTAGATATACATATTTAGTGGATGATGCATTAGAGATAGGACGGCACGAGAGGATAGAAAAGGGAGTAAAAATAAAGTTAGTAGAAAATGCGATAGAAGAATCATACGAGAAAAGTAGCGAGAAAGCATGTCCAGAGAAAATAAGTAAACAGACGGTATTAAACGCAATAAGGGAAATAGGAGAAGTAGAGGTGAAGAGAGAAATAAAAGAGAAGAAGGAAGTAAGGGTTTTATACATAGAAGCAGATGAAGACCATGTACCTTTACAAGATGGCAGCAGTGAAACACCGCGATTGATATACATACATGAAGGTAGGGAAGAGAAAAACGGAAGGAACGTACTGAAGAATGTGTATTACAAGGCATACGTAGGAGAGAAAGCAGAAGACATATGGATAGATGTAGCGAATTACATAGAAGAAAATTACAAGGAAGAGAAGATAGAGAAGATATACATAGCAGGAGATGGAGCACCATGGATAAAAGAGGGATTAGAATGGATAGTAAAATCAAGGTTTGTGTTAGACAGATATCATTTAAACAAATACGTATTAAAAGCAACATCAAAAGAGCCAAAGTATAGGGATAAGATATGGAGAGCAATAAATGAAGGGGATAAAGAAGGAGTGAAGAAAATATTTGGTGAGTTAATAAAGATAGCAAAAGAAGAGAAAGAAAAAGAAAAGATAAAGGAAGCGAAGAGATACATACTAAACAATTGGGAAGGGATAAAGATATACAGTGAAGACGAAGATGTAATAGGGTGCAGTGCAGAAGGGCATATAAGCCATGTATTTTCTGCAAGACTTAGCAGGAATCCATTAGGGTGGAGCAGAGAAGGATTAAAGTTAATGGCGAAATTAAGGGTATTTAGCAAGAATGGAGGAGACTTAAGAGAAGTAGAGTGGGGCAAGAAAAAGAATATAAATGCAGGAAGTTACAAATTAACAGAGAAGCAAATAAAAGAGGCAGTAAGGAGAGTTAAAACGTCTACAAATGAAAAAATAAACAATATTACGGTTTTGAATATAGGGAAAGTAACGCCAATATATAGGGTTTTAAGAGCATTAAAATATGCACAAGTTATATAAAGAACATGATAAAACGAAGCCCTGAATTAATTAAGTTTCAGGGGTTGTCTTAAAAAAATCCTACAGTATCTTGACACTATCAAAAAGTTGAAAAAAAGTTTGACTTTTTGAAGTTTTGGTGTTATGATAAATAGGTAAATCATTTATTAGTTTGGAGGAAGATGTAAATGGTAAGAGGTAAAGTTAAATGGTTTAATGCCGAGAAAGGCTATGGTTTTATTGAGAGAGAGGATGGCACAGACGTATTTGTGCACTACTCCGCGATTGAAGGCGAGGGCTTTAAGACGTTAGAGGAAGGACAGGCGGTAGAATTTGAGGTAGTTCAGGCGGCTAAAGGCCCACAGGCTTCTAAGGTAAGAAAGCTGTAACTGCCGAATTTTAAACCCTAACATGTATATGTTAGGGTTTTTTGATATATAAAAGGTGGAGGTTTACAAAATGGGTGACTATATCGTAAAAGCGACTGCTTATGAGGACAATGTGCTGGCTTTTGCAGCTCTCTCAAAAGATACAGTAAATAGGGCAAAAGAGATTCACAGTCTTACGCCTACTGCCTGTGCAGCTTTGGGCAGAAGCCTTACAGCTGTTGCGATGATGAGGACTATGATGAAAGGAGAGAAGGATAAAGTCACTCTTGTCATAAAAGGGGATGGACCGATAGGCAGTATTGTGGTCGTATCCAATTTTCCAGGTATTGTAAAAGGATATGTGGGAAATCCTTTTGTCGATTTGCCTTTGAGTGAAAAAGGAAAGTTAGATGTGGGAAGGGCTGTTGGTAAAAAAGGTTATGTGACTGTGATAAAGGATATAGGTTTGAAAGAGCCTTACATAGGGACGGTGGAGATCCAGACAGGAGAAATTGGAGATGACATAGCCTATTACTTTTACACTTCTGAGCAGATTCCCTCTGCTGTAGGATTAGGAGTTTTAGTGGGGAAGGAAGGGGATGTGCTGACAGCGGGAGGGTTTATACTTCAGCTCCTTCCCGATGTAAAAGAAGAGGTAATATTAAAGCTTGAAAAGGCTATTGGTCAAATTACCTCTGTAACAGACCTTTTGAGGCAGGGGAAGACTCCGGAAGATATTTTGACCTCTATTTTTGAAGAGGAAGAAGTAAAATTTTTAGAGAAAATACCGCTAAAATACGAGTGCGACTGTTCACAGGAAAGATTCGAGAGTGCTATTCTTGCCTTAGGGAAAGAAGAGATACAAAAACTTATTAAAGAAGAACAAGGTATTGAGACTGTGTGCCATTTCTGCGGCAAAAAGTATTTTATAACTAGAGAAAGACTTGAGGAGCTTTTAAAAGAAGCGGAAAATTGATGCTGATTTATGAAATTGGGTGTTGACTATTGAGAGTTTTTTATGTATACTATTACTTGCATGGAGCAAAATTGGTCGTGTAGCTCAGCTGGGAGAGCACCTGCCTTACAAGCAGGGGGTCATAGGTTCAAGTCCTATCGCGACCACCATGGCCCAGTAGCTCAGCTGGTTAGAGCGCCAGCCTGTCACGCTGGAGGCCGAGGGTTCAAGTCCCTTCTGGGTCGCCATCCTGCCCCGATAGCTCAGTAGGTAGAGCAAGGGACTGAAAATCCCTGTGTCAGTGGTTCGATTCCACTTCGGGGCACCATCCAAGCGGGCATAGCTCAGTTGGCAGAGCATCACCTTGCCAAGGTGAGGGTCGCGAGTTCGAGTCTCGTTGCCCGCTCCATAAGGCGACATAGCCAAGCGGTAAGGCAGGGGTCTGCAAAACCCCGATTCCCCGGTTCGAATCCGGGTGTCGCCTCCATAAAATATAGTGGCTCTTTGTCAATAGTTGGGGTGGGTATTTTTCTGAATGCCTACCTCTTAGTTTTTCATATATGATTTTGTTATTATAACCTTCTGTTACAGAGTTACTATAAGGAAACACTCGCATTAGTTATTTCTTCAAACCAACTGTTAAATACCTGCACACGTCTCTTAAATTCATCAATTTTGCTTTCTTTGGCTGGTTGTATCCGTTTTTTAATTCTATTTTTGTTTCTTCTGAAGATTGGTTTTTTAATACTTTATCGAATTGTTCTTTTAACTGGTATGCCATCTTTAAATCATCACTGTACCAAAACATTACTTCTACTTTTTCTTTTTGTTTTTCTGTCAAAGTATCGTATTTTGCAAAAAGCAGCCTCCAGCTCTTTTTAAAATATTTTCTTTTATTAGCCGGCAATTCCTTTTGTACTCTCTTTCTTACATTCTCTACTGCCCAATATACATACCTTGTAAAATGAAATTTGTCTATGGCTATTTTGGCTCCTTTAAAATATATTTTTGTTATATCAGCAAAAGGTCTCCACATATCTATAGTAACCCATTTTACTTTGTTTCTGTTTCTAAATCTTTTGAAATATTCACTTAAATTCTCTTGCTTTCTGTCATTTAAAATATCTAAAATTTTTCTTTCTTTGGGGTCTACAACAATGCAATGATATTTCCTCTCTCCAGAATTTCCTTAATTTTAGATGTTAATTTCCCGCATTTTGGACAAACGTGAGGCTTTTGCTTCATTTTGATGTGAAACTCTATTCTATCGTCATTTCCTATAATGTTTTCCCAAATTATATCTTCAGATTTTAAAAGATTTGTGATATAATTACTTTGCACTTATTCTGATGCTTCCTTTTGTTGGGTTGTTTTAACCACTTCTATTATAGCAGGCATTCAGAATAAGTGCGCTCTTTTTTTGTAGGATGTTTTTCATCCACCCCAACATTTATTATAGAACCATTTTTTAAAAAATTTTACCTGCGAAACCTTGACACGGACGTGGAAATTGTAGGAATTCAATTTTTTTAATCTTTATGATATAATAAAAATAAAGCTGTAATTGAAAAATTAAATACTCAAGTGCTAGGGGAGCCAGAAATGGCTGAGAGGGGATTCGTTCCCGACCCTTAGAACCTGACCAGGGTAATGCCTGCGAAGGGAAGCACGTTTTATTGAGTCTGTAAAAAGTGCTCACCTGAACAGGTGGGCTCATTTTATTATTTTGGAGGTGGTCATATGGAAGTTAGCTCTTACAATTGCCGGTTCTGACTCTGGGGGAGGAGCAGGAATTCAAGCAGATTTAAAGACTTTTTCAGCCCATGGAGTATACGGCATGAGTGTCATTACTTCAATAACAGCGCAAAATACCATGGGGGTTTTAGGAATTGAGGATATAAGTCCTGATATGGTGTATCTGCAAATGAGGGCAATTTTTGAGGATTTGTATCCCTGTGCAGTGAAGATAGGTATGGTGTCTAATGAAGACATAATTAAGATGATTGCAAAAGGATTAAAAGATTACAATGTAAAAAATGCTGTGCTGGACCCTGTCATGCAGGGGCTATAAAACATTCATTGGCCATAGGGCATGGAGTAGGTCCCACTAACCATTTTTGGAATATAGAAATAAGGAAGGTGTGAGATATGGACTTAACCCTTTATGCTATAACGGATAGGTCTTACATAAAGGATATGGATATTGCTGACGCAGTAGAACTAGCAATAAAAGGCGGTGCAACAATAATTCAACTGAGAGAAAAAGATATATCAAGTAGGGAATTTTATGAAATTGCTCTTAAAGTTAAAGAAGTGACAAAAAGAAATAAAATTCCTCTCATTATTAACGACAGAGTGGATATAGCTTTGGCAGTAGATGCAGATGGAGTTCACGTTGGACAGGAGGATTTGCCAGCAGATGTTGTAAGGAGAATGATAGGTCCTCATAAAATAGTAGGGGTATCAGCGAGGACAGTGGAGGAAGCTTTAAAAGCACAAAGGGATGGAGCGGATTATTTAGGGGTAGGAGCAGTGTTTAAGACTCCTACAAAGCCGGAAGCGGAAGCCATTGGAATAGAAGGGCTGAAAAGGATAAAAGAGGCTGTTACTATTCCAGTCGTTGCAATAGGAGGTATAACGAAGGATAATGCTTATGAAGTCATGTTAAAGTCGGGAGTAGACGGGATATCTTCAGTTTCAGCTGTATTTTATGGGGATATAGAAAACAATACAAGAAAACTTTTGGAGGTTATAGCAAAAGCGATAAACGATAGGAGGAATTTGAAATGAAAAAAGAATCACCGGCACAGGTTGTATGCTTACCTCTGTAGTAGCAAGCTTCTGCGGAGTATGTGAAGATTATTTTGAAGCTACAGTAGAAGCTTTTGTAGCTTTTGGAATAGCAGGGGAAAGAGCTGCTCAAAGCAGCAATGTCAAAGGGCCCGGCAGTTTTAAAGTGACATTTTTTGATGAGATATATAATCTCACGCCGGAGATAATAGAAAAAGATAGGAAGGTGGAAGTATGAATAAAATACATCGTATGGTTTTTATGGCACTTATTATTGCTATAGGCACCTTGACTTCTCAATATGTATGGTTTAGTGTAGGTGTTGCCAAAGTTACACCCGTTCAACATGCTATTAATGTTATTTCAGCAGTTTTTTTGGGTCCTTGGGGAGCGTTAGAAGTAGCTTTTATTATAGGACTATTGAGGAACATCCTTGGTGTTGGATCGCTTTTGGCATTTCCAGGAGGAATGGTTGGTGCATTCATTGCTGGATATCTTTATAGATTTACACGTAAGTTTTATTTTGCCTCTATAGGAGAAGTTATAGGTACAGGCATTATAGGGGCTTTGCTTTCTTATCCTATAGCTAAGTATATACTGGGAAGTTCCGGCGCGGCTTTTATGTTTGTCATTCCATTTTCGCTTTCAAGTACAATAGGCTCGGTGATAGGATATGTAGTGGTATTGGTTTTAGCAAAATATAAGAAATTTATCTCATAAATTTAAATTAAGAAAGCAGGTGTGAATTATGAAAATTAAAAATTTTACCCTTTTTCTAATATGGGCAGGTGCAGCAATCTCAATTGCTGAAATCTATACAGGTTCGCTATTTGCACCTCTGGGTTTAACTAAAGGTTTGTTGGCTATTTTAATAGGCCATATCATTGGTACATTATTTTTCTCGCTTGGGGGTCTTATGTCATATATCCTCAAGTTGCCAGCAATAAAATCAACAAAAGTTGTTTTGTGCAATAAGGGTACAATTTTTTTAGGGGCACTAAACATTTTGCAATTGATTGGATGGACAGCAGTCATGATTATACAATCAGCAAAAGCTTTTAATGGTGCTCTTGGTATGTCTGTTAGTGTAGGAATACTTTTTGTAGGCATATCTGTTTTATTATGGTCACTATTTTTTGAAAGTGAAGCATACTGGGTAAATAACATTGCAGTAATATTGTTGTTTATATTGACTATTGGTGTTGTAGCATTTTTAAAGGGCGGGGAAATTTTAACACCAGAAGGTAACATAAGTTTTGCAGATGCAATCGAACTTGCCGTTGCTATGCCTGTATCCTGGCTGCCTTTAGTAGGAGATTATACGATCAACAGTGAAAATAGAAAATCTAGCTTTATATATACATTTTTAGGTTATTTTATTGCAAGCTGCTTTATGTATTTTATAGGGCTTTTTGTTTCCTTAAAGACGGGAGGGAAAGATATAATTTCATATTTTGCATCAATAAAATCTGGGTTTATACCATTGCTAATAATACTTTTATCAACAGTGACAACCACTTTTATGGATGTATACTCTGCTGCGATATCTACAATGGCAGTTATTAAAACAAGGCTCAGTAAAAAAGAGCTATTAATAATTTATTCGCTGACAGGTATCATAGCAGCATATCTATTCCCAATTGATAAATATCAAAACTTTTTATATGCTATCGGTAGTGTATTTATTCCAGTATACACAGTAGTTTTTGTAGGCTTCTTTATATTAAAATATGAAGAAAGTGGGTACCTTAATATTCCTGCAGTTGTATCATCTATCATTGGAATTATTACGTATAATTACATGGTATATAACGGTACTTCATTATTGAAATGGTATCTAACTCCTACTATAACAACAATATTTTTGACTGCTTTAATTTATACTGTAACACAAACTTTTTTTAAGAGAAAAGAGAAAATTTTGTGATTGATGAAATTGTAAAAACTCTTGAACGACGTAAAAGGGAAAGTGCCACTTATACATGTCATCACAAATTATGTTGTGATGAATGATAATGCAAACGCACTTTTGAGTTTTGGAGTATCACCTGTGTTACCGCAGCTGTATAATTGACCCAGGGGTAACGAGAAGGAATTGACCCACCCCCTGTCGAAATACCCCTTTGATCTAAATCTATCATCTCAGAGGATCGGAGGGAAATAAATGTTAGATAGGGAGTGGGTCTATTATCATGTTATACGAATTAAAAGCAAAAGGCAAGAGTATTCGTGCAATCGCACGAGAAACAGGTCATTCCAGAAATACAGTAAGAAAATATCTTAGAGCAGAAGGTATTCCTGAAAAAACCGCATCCTAGAAGAGGTTCAAAACTTGATCCATACAAAGACACTATCCCTTTGATTGTGAAGTTATTTATGAGAGAATCAAAGAAGAAGGTTACACTGGTGGTCGCACCATCTTAAGAGACTATGTAAGGCAATTTAGACCTCCAAAACAGCTTTCCACCGTATGCCGTTATGAAACCAAACCCGGTCAGCAGGCTCAGGTTGACTGGGGTGAATATACCTACATTGATGAGGAAACCGGAGAAGTACGCAAGCTCTATCTCTTTTGTCATGGTGCTTGGTTATTCCAGAGCAATATATGTGGAATTCACAAACCGATGTGACGTTCGCACTTTTATCCGCTGTCTGATACACGGATTTGAATATTTCGGCGGAGTAAGCGACGTAGTCCTTACCGATAGAATGAAAACTGTAATACTGGGCACTGGTGAAAACAAAAAGCCTCTATGGAACCCCACATTTGAAGACCTTGCTGCCACTCTTGGATTTACTCCCAAAGTTTGCAGAGCTAGACGCCCTCAGACTAAAGTTAAGGCAGAAATTGAAAATAGCTAAAAAGTTGCTAGAAGAAAAGATGGAAATAAAAAAATTGCTAAAATTACAAACCTACCAGAGGAAGAAATAAATATGCTTGTGTTTGAAGAATCTGAGATATGTAGGAAAATACTAAAAAAAGGAAAGAGAAAATAGGTTAATAATAGCTAAAAGATTATTAAAGGAATAGAAGGGAATAAAATTGTTAAAGCTATGGAACTATCAACAGAAGAGATAAACAAGCTTATATTTGGAGATACAGAGACGTACAGAAAAATATTAGAAGGAGGAGAAAAAGCAGGCAGACTGGCGGTAGCTAGAGAGCTGTTAGAAGAGGGAATGGAAATAGATAAAATCGCTAAAATTACGAAATTATCTATAGAAGAAATAGATACGCTTATACTTGAGCTGATTGGTGAGCTTTATTTTAAGGAGGTAGTTACTCAAGAAAAGATTGAGGAAAATATAAAAGATATCTTGAACCTTATGGCAAGTAAAATGAGTTTTATTATCAGTTTTATTACTGAAGAAATGTTAAATCAGCCATATATTTTGCCTCCCATCATTGAACAATTTACTAGTGGTTAAATTTTAGATGAAGCGTAAAAATCTGTTAAAGAAATATGTATCCAGGTTAAAAAGTTTGTATAAAGTTCTCAGTATCAACGCTCAATTCATTGTACTGCCTTCCGGTCCCTAGTGTTAAGGATGTGCTGTTGGTAGGCTTTTGTCCATCCTCTACATTAGGGTTTTTACAGTTATTGTAAATCAACTAGTAATAAAAGTTGTTTTATTGGAATAGCTTTGTTTTTTAAAAGTTTTTACTGCCTGAAATATTTAGCTGTCGCTAAGTATTTTCATTGCTTTATAAGCTTTATCTTTTTTCGCTTTAATATCCATTTTTCTTGCAGGTTCTTCGGGGGCTTGTCAAGAAATAATGTTTTGTATAAAACAGATTTTTAAGATTGGTAACCATTATAATCACCCTAGCTTTCTTCTGTTCTCTTATAAGGGTAATAGCCTGAGCTACTAGGATTTGATTGAGCACAAATTCAAAGTACGGCTAATGTTCCGGCTGCTTCCTTGGTAGTGGTGTCCGTAATTTTGAACACTTTAGGATTGCCACTAGAGTCCATAGGGATGTTGTTTGCCATAGATCGGTTTATGGATATGGGTAAGACTGCTGTCAATGTGTTTGGGAACACCATGGTGGCTGTACTAGTTGATAAATGGGGGGGTAAATTTCCATCCGAGGAAAGGAATTACTAGCAGGAGCTGATTAATAAATTTGCTAAGGATTATAACCTACTGAAGCACCTTCCTGCTCCCCAAATATAGTGCAGACTGTATCATCAAAATTCATAATGACTTCACGTTTTGTTCCTTTAGATTGCAGGGAAAGCAAAGTTTTGTTAATAAGTCTTAATTTTTCAAGAGAGCTTTCAGGCATAGCTTTAATTAAGTCTCTGTATACTTTTTCGCTGGAAACTTTATGTCTTTTAATTTCTGTGTATGCATTATCATATCTTAGTTGGTCCATGTGAAGAAAGCGAGTATTCCCTTGAATTACAGAATCAATCATAAAGTCAATAATCTTGGTTGGTTGAAAGACAGCATTTGGTGCTTTTTTAAAGGATAATATGCTGGAAAGAATTTTATTAAAGCCGATTTTTTCTTTAAATGCTTGGATGTATGTGAAAGCTACATTGTTTGATACTGTCAAATTGTCAAAAGTTGCTGGCAAAATGTATTTTGAAGACCCCTTTTCTTTTGTAAGATTAAGTGTTAAACTCATATTATGGAGATTCTCCTTTCTGTTAATGTTTTTGTTTGAGACTTAAATTTTATCAAAAAAAGGAGAATCTCTATATATATTTTTTGTAAAAAATTTTTCACTTAATTTAGCCCTCAAATGGCTTTATTTGGGCATTTCGTAAATTCACTTGCCGAATCCAAGATAAATTATCAAAAACATTAAAACCAGCGTTACCTAAAAAATAGCTATATTAATTGGAGTTTCATAAGTTATATGAAAAATTTTATTCAAACAAATGATTTTCATCCTCTAATCAAATTATAATCTCCGTACTTTAATTCATGAGGAGATTAGTCATTCAACTTAGCCTTAGCAAAATGCAATCATGCAGAAATATGAGTTTAAAAGAATAAAAGTAAAAAAGTAAAAATCTAACAAAACTAAGGTTGATAAGCTTAATATCATTTAAGCCTTATCAATAACCGTTTGAACGGATTTCAAAGTAAACACTTTTGACAGGACCAAATTAAGGAGGGGGATTTTTTATGGGAAAAAAGAGAAAGATAGTTGGGATTCTGGGAGGATTAGGGCCGATGGCTACTGTAGATTTATTTCGTAGAATTGTTGAATTTACTCCTGCTAAAGTAGACCAGGAACATTTGAGGATTATAATCGATTGTAATCCTCAGATACCAGATCGTACCAAAGCTATTTTATATGGAGGTCCTGATCCTACTCCTGAGCTTATAGCGACAGCGAAGAATTTAGTGAAAGCAGGGGCTGATTTTATAGTAATTCCTTGTAACACAGCTCATTATTTCTTAGACTATTTAAAAAGAGAGGTAGATATCCCTATTATAAATATGATTGAAGAAACAGCCCGTTATGTAAGAAATAACTATCCTTATGCAGAATGCGTGGGCTTGTTAGCTACTTCGGGAACTATAAAAAGCAACCTTTACCATAAGGCTTTTAAAAAGTTTGGTATTAGTGTTTTAGCAGGGGATGAAAAGAAGACTATGGAAGCTATATACGGTGAAGAAGGAATAAAGGCAGGCAATTTGGGAGAGAAACCGAGGAGGTTATTAAAAGAAGCAGCTCAAGAACTTATTAGGAGAGGAGCACAGGTTATAATAGCTGGTTGCACCGAGATTTCATTAGTTTTAGGAGAAGAAGATGTTTCCCTACCTTTAGTAGATCCTCTAACTATCTTGGCTAAGGTAGCAGTAGAATTGGCTTTAGGGATATAAGAGCTGTTGAATTAGTGTTACCTTTAATATGAGTAGAATCCATAGAAACAAACTCACCAGAGATAACGCCCAAATATTTGAGGATATTAACCTGATTTTTAAAGATAGTGGTCAAATAATCATGGGCAAACTCATTAATAAAGCGGCGGAAAGTCCAGTAAGAAGGGAGAGGTTTAGTAATATCGATGCCACAAAGATGAGCAATAATAAGATTATTGCGAAGGCAGTCTGCGAGGTCAGTAATTTCACCGAATCTTTCAGCCTGCATAACGATAAAAGCTCTAAACATTGTATGATGAGAATAACCTTTACGGCCAGGGCCAGAAGAAGGGAATTCAGGTATTGAAGATGGATCAAGATTTTCAAACATAGAAGAATAGAAGTCAATTTTAGAGTGAGAAGTAAAGAGCTCAGGTATATTTAAGAGTAATTGAAGCTGATACATGTGGGATTTCCTCCTTATAAGTATTTTATGGCGGATATATAATAATTCGACAAAAAAAGGGAGGAAATCCCACATAAAAGATAAAAAAATTTAAAAGTGATAGCAAAAAAGTACACCTTGGAAGTGGCTTAAATGAAGGCTTTCAAATTATGCACAAGTCTATTTTAGATTACTATATGGGTTGACACACGGCAAAATATTGGGGCGGAAATTATCGCTTCTTGTTTGTTTTTAAATTACTATATGGGTTGAAAAATTTTTCTCACAATTTTCCCTTTATAAAGGGCAGAAACTTACGAAAGGCAAGCTCAAAGCCTGTCTTTTTTTATTGGCTCTTTGTCAATAGTTGAGGTGGGTATTTTCTGAATGCCTGCCTTTAATTTTATTGCTCATTCGGTTATAGCAAGCATTTAGAATAAGTGCTATATTTTACGGTATATTCTTTATCTACCCCAACATTTATTATAGAACCTGTAAAATTAAGTACTAAACTCATATTATATGAGATTCTCCCTTCTTTATCAGAAAAAGGGGAGAATCTCTATATATTTTTTGTAAAAATATTTTTTGTAAAAAATTTTTTACTTAATTTAACCCTCAAATGGCTTTATTTGGGCATTTCGTAAATTCACTTGCCGAATCCAAGTTAAATATTTTTATACCTCACGTCTGACCTTTCTTTTAAAATTTCTTCTAAAGCTTCAACAACTTTATAGTTATATTTTTGGGGTTGACTTTTTAGCTCAGCAATAGCTTCTGTGATGCTTTTCAGTCTTTTTTTATTGTATGGTCTTTCAGTAGTCATGGCATCAAAAGAATCACAAACACCTATTATTTGTGCACTCAAAGGAATAATATTTGTACCAAAAGGGTATCCTGAACCATCTAATCGTTCGTGATGATAGAGGACGGCAGGTACTAACTCTTCTAATGGAGGGAAAAGCTTTAACATTTCTGCTCCGTCAATAGGGTGTTCTCTCATAATCTCATACTCCAGTTCAGACAAGGGAGCAGGCTTTTCAAGGAGAGAAATAGGAATTAATTTTTTACCTATGTCATGGAGTAATCCTCACATAGCATTGTAAATTTGCTCTTCTTTAGGTAATCCCCATTTTTGAGAAATTAGATATGTAAGATGAGATACTCTAACGCTATGTAAATAGGTAGTGAGATGATACTTTTTTAGTCCAGTTACAAGAAGTTTTATAAAGTGGTATTTTTTATTGGATTCGTCTAGCACTTAAAATCAACCCCTCTTCCTCTCTTTAAATTCGACATAATCTGATAAAATTCTACCTCTTGTTTCATCATATGTCAATTTTTTGAAAAAAATCAAAAAAATTCTGACAATTTATAAAAAACAATAAGCGAGCTCTCCTGCGTATTGCCTCAAATAGGCTTAAGATCAGGGTTGTTTGGACCGAAATAAATACTAGGGATGTCATTTTCACATAAGAAAAGAGATGGAGGAGAACGTGATGGCCCAGCAATTAGCTCAAGCCTATGAGAGGTTAAAAGAACAGACAGATAATTTGATAAGGCAAAACGAAGAATTACAGGAATTTAATGCTGAGCTAGAGGCTTCCTATGAGTAGCTAGAAGCTTTAACCCGTGAACTTAAGCTTTCAGAGAGGAAATATCGCCTGTTAGTGGAAAACATAAGGGATATTTTATGGGTGACTGACAAGAATTTTGCCATTGAGTTTGTAAATTCGAGAGTGGTGAGGTATTTAAACTATACACCTCAAGAATTAATTGGTAAAAGCATATTTGAAATTGTTGATAGGAATGAGTATTGAAGAAGCGATTAATGAAATTTTAAGAAACAAAGGGACTCAATTTCATCCTGAAGTGGTGGATGTGTTTATCTCTATATACATGAATGAAAGGTATAGATTGGAAGAAATAAAAAATCAAATTTTAGAATCTGCTTCTTAAAAATCGGTTTACTCTTTGGAGTAGACCAACTTCTGGTTTAGTTTCGGTAACTGTATTTTTGAATGTAGTTGTTAAACTTTCAGTTGTTTTTTGATTGGATGTGATTATTATGTGTCCATTCTCATATATTACTTTGTATCCAAAAACCTCACCAACAAATCTTAAAGGTACGTATGTACTACCATTTATAAGTTGTGGCGCTACAATAAGCTCATAATTTTTTCCATTAACTTTTGCAATTTTATGACTAATTATAAGCTGTACAGTAATTTTGCCTCGAAAAGCTGTAACCGTTTTAGTTTTTTCTTTCCAGTTTACCTTAGCACCCTAATGCCTCGAAAAATGCTCGCATAGGAACTAAGGCTATATTATTTTTTATAATAGGCTTTTGTTCAAAAACTACGTTTTGCCCGTTAATTGTAATTGTTATGTTTGCTGCTTGCGCTGAAAGGGGAATTAATATTGAAAAATTATGACAAATCTCAAAAGACTTTCTAAAACAATTCAATAAAAGCTCAAAAGAAAGATAAACGCCTCAAATATCTTGACAGGATAATTTACGGCTATATAATAAATAGATATAGAGTAAGCAGCGGAAAATAATAAGTTGCAAACATTTTGCTAACATAAATAAATAAAAACGCTTAAAAACAGCTGTGAAACAAACTTAATAATTTCCAGCAAAATTAGCAAAAAAACTTACTCTTTAGGGCTTTTTAAAACTTTTTAATGGTAATTAAAAATACACAAAAAATCCCTAAGAGGTCTGCAAAACCTTGTTCCCCAGTTCGAATCCGGGTGTCGCATCCATAATTATTGAGAGACCTTCTAAAGCCCTAAAGAAGGCTTATATTTTTTGATCTTCTGGGAGGGAAGAGTATGAAAGAATTGACCAGCATAGAAAATGTGGAAAACCTCATACGAGAAAATGGCATGGTGTTTTTTTATTTTTCCACGGAAGACTGTGGCATCTGTTCTTCCTTGCTTCCTAAGCTTGATAAAATGCTGGAAAGTTACCCCAAGGTAGAGAGTTTTCACATTTCTATTGACAAAATGCCGGCGGCATCTGGTAAATTCTCTGTTTTTACTGTTCCTACGATTATAGTGTATGTGGATGGAAGGGAAGCCATAAGAGAAGCACGGTTTATATCAATGGATGTTTTGGAAGAAAAGCTTTCAAAGTATTATTCTCTCTTCTTTGAAGAGAGCACTTAGTTTTAATGAAATTTTAATGCAATGAATTGCTAGCTTTTCTTCCAAAATTTTTATATAATATTATGGGGTTGCTCATTAAATTTTATGGGGGAAGAGTTGTGAAGGGAAGGCTTATTTTAATTGTAGATGATGATAGGTTTACACGAAGAATATTAAGAGATATTTTGGAAAAAGAAGGGTATTCTATTATAGAAGCAAGAGATGGGGAAGAGGCTTTTAGGCTATACAAAGAGATGCTTCCAGACATGGTCATCTTGGACGTGGTGCTACCTGGGATGAGCGGATTTGACCTTCTAAAAATTTTAAGAAAAGAAGAGGAAAATCTAATGCTTCCCATTTTGGTGCTTACGGCTAAAGGGGATTTTGAAGAAAAGATAAAAGGGCTTGAACTGGGAGCTGATGATTATTTGGTAAAACCTGTAAATGAAAAGGAGCTGGTCATTAAAGTCAACAATTTGTTTCAGAGAATTGAGCACAATAGGATGGCTAATCCTTTAACGGGCTTAAGGGGAAACATAGACATAAAAGAAGAAATAAAGAGAAGGATTAAATCAAAAGAGCTTTTTGCTGTTTTGTACATAGATTTGGATAATTTTAAGTCTTACAACGACTACTATGGCTTTCTTAGAGGGGACGAAGTTATTAAACTTACAGCAAAGATTTTATCCGATGCTGTAGAGCTTGTTGGCAATGACAAGGACTTTTTAGGTCATATAGGTGGAGATGACTTCGTGATAATTACTACTCCCGAGAAAGCTGAGGAGATGTGCAAGTACATAATTTCTCGCTTTGACAGTGAAATAAAATTTTTATACGATAAAAAAGACAGAGAAAGAGGTTACATAGAGACCACTAGTAGAAGAGGAGAGAAGCTTAAGTTTCCTTTTGTGTCAGTTTCTATTGCTATTGTGACTAATGAGTTTAGAGATTTTAGAAGCGATTTGGAAATAAGTGAAGTAGCGGCAGAACTCAAGAAAAAATTAAAACAGATGAAAGGGAGCTGCTATTTGAAAGATAGGAGAAGGGGTTAAATGGCATACAAAAAGTATGCCATATTTTTGTAATTTTTTACAGGAAGGGTGAATTTTTTGAATCCTCTTGTCCCTGAAAAAAGTGTCAATTGCGTTCTCCTAGATGGGAGAGAAATAGAAATTGGAAATGCTTTAGAAAGATTAGGCATAGAAGTCATATATACGGAAAAATGTGATGAACTTTATGAAGCTATTTCCTATCATCCTGATATTCTTGTGCACCCTGTAGAAGAGAAAGAAGTAATAGTGGCACCAAATGTTTCTCAAAGGTTTATTAACGAGCTTACAAAGTTTGGCATAAAAGTAGTAAAAGGTAAAACTTTTCTTAAAAGAAACTATCCATATGATATAGCATATAATGTAGCAAGATTAGGGAATACAGCTTTTCACAATTTGAAATATACTGATCCGGTTTTGAGAGAGATTTTAGAGAAAAAAGGTGTGAAGTTTTTACATGTCAACCAGGGATACACTAAGTGCAATATGGCAATTGTGGATGAGAAAAGTTTTATAACTTCCGACAGAGGTATATTTGAAGTGGGATTGAGAAGTGGATTTGATGTGCTCTTAATTGAGCCAGGGGGAATAATTCTAGAAGGGTTTGATTATGGATTTATAGGAGGAGCAACGGGGCTTATAGGGGAGAAAAGATTGGCAGTGACAGGGACTTTTTATCATCATAAAGATTATGAAAAAATAATGGAATTTTTAGATAAAAAAGGAATTAAAATCACTTATCTGACTTCTGGTCAAATAAAAGACATCGGTTCCATCATTCCACTCTTTTGACCTGCACAAAAACGGAGCAATGTACACATACTATTAGCGAAAGGAGTGAAAGAAATTGCAACTTTTTTCCATCGCAGTTTCAAATAAATTGAATATAGATGAAGAAAACTTGATATCTGCTTTTAAAAATTTATCAAATAAAGGAGTAAAAGTGATAGTTAGTTCAAATATATGCAGGAGTTCTACTTATTATGAATTGAAATTGGAAGAAAAATTTGCATTTGGCAAAGACAATAAAGCTAGGGATTTGATAGCAGAGGCTATTTCAGATATAATTGTAAACTATGCAGTTAATTGGATTGTATCAAAGCTTATTGGCAAATATTATTATTACTTTAGCCAACAGGAAAAAGAGGATATAAGAAAAATTGCTTACAGTATTTTAGAAAGTGAAGACAATATAGAGACTTTTAAAAGGGTAAAGAGAAAAGAAATAGCTAAAGAGGTATTCGATTTTTTGGAAGAAAATAGGCACATTGATATAGAAGGTTTTGTGAATTTCAGGTTAAAAAGTTTTGTGGGAGAGTTGAGCGAAGTAGTAGATAAGGCAGTAGACGAGTTTTTAATGCAGAAAGAGTACAACGAGTTTGTAGGGCTTTTGAAATATTTTGTAGAGTTACAAGACTCCAAGTTAGAGGTTTTAAATGTGGTGGTGGATAAGGGAGGTAAGTTTCACCTCTACAATGAAAGTTATGAACCTTTATCCAGCGAATATATAAAAGAAATAGCGGGAGAACTTCAGGAAGGTGTTGTGACGGATGAGGACGCTTTGATAAGCATTTTGATAACTATTGCTCCTCAAAAGATATTTTTTCACTCAGTAAATTACTTAAAAAATAAAGAGATTTTGGACACGATAAAAAAGGTATTTACCAATAGGGTGGAGGTTGTGTGTTCTGAAGTTAAATGCGAAAAGTAAAAATGGTTATTGACAAATGGCTTTAATGGGGATATAATGAATTAAAAATTGAATATGAAGGCAATGATGGGAAGAGTAGATATTCATAAGGAACATCACAGAGATTGAGTGACATAGGCTGAGATCACTCAAATGTTCCGAATATCGAAGACCACCCCGGAGCTGCGGATGATGAGTCCGAACGGTTATTCCGATATAATACCAGAGTATAAAGAAGAGTGGAACCGCAGATGACCTCTGCCTCTTTACGGGGTAAGAGGTTTTTTATTTAAAATTATACACATTTATACAAAGGAGGTCAAAACAGTTGAAATTAGTGGTAAAAAATGATATAATTTTAATTGGGTGATGATAAATGTTATTAACCATAAAAAAGGTTAAAGAGCTGTATGATATGGTGAGAATTACATTAATAAACTGGGAAAAGGAAGGATTAATAACCCCAGTTAGAACACCAAAAGGAAGAAAGATGGTAGTATGAAGTCATACATGAGATAGCAAGTGGAGTAAATGAAATAAAGAGCTAGCAGAAGACTTAATAGCAATAGTAACATCTTTCGCAGCAAGAATTTACGGACAAAGGGGTGGCAAAAAACATGGTAGTAATACAGGCTAAACTCATTTTTCTAAACCAACAAGACAAACAAATAGTATTAGACTTAATGAGAAGATGGTCCTCCTGCATGAGATTTGCATACAAAAGGCTTCTAGAAGGTTATGATAGAAAAACATTAAAAAGAGACCTTCAGGGGATGTTTGACTTAAACTCAAGATATGTAGATGATGCAATAATGAAAGCAAGAAGCACACTAGAATCTGCTAGAGAATTAGGCAAAAATCCAAAGAAAGTAATTTTTGGAGGAAGAGACTTATTTGGAAAACTTCAAAAGCACCATATAAATGGGAAAGCATATAAAAAGCTAAAGACAAAGTGGCATGAAAAGAGAAAAGGAAATCTCTATTCAAGAGGGGATAAAAGCAAAAAAGGAAATCTCAACACAAGAATAGAAGTAAAAGAAAATGGCACTTTCTTAAGGATAAATGTAGGGGAAAGAAAATATGTATATGCCAAAATAGAAGCAGGTTACAAAAAGAATAAGAGAAGAGAAGAACTTCTTAAGGAAATTGCCGAATCAAACATACCTTATTCTGTAGAATTAAAACTCAAAAATGGCAATATATACACCTATTTTGCCATTGAAGAAGAATATCCGAAAATAAAGATAACAAAAGATAAAGGAGTCATAGGGATAGATATAAATGCATATCCAGACAACATATCATGGACAGAAGTAGATGAAAAAGGGAATCTAATAAGCTATGGCAGTATACCGATGCCAGAGCTTGCAAGTGGCAGTTCAGATAAAAGGGAATATTTCAGATGGCAGTATGCTCATGAGATAGTAAAGATAGCAAAAGAGAAAGGAAAAGCAATTGTAATTGAGGGATTAGAAATAAAAGAAAAAGGCAAAAGAGGAGACTATTCAGGGAGAAAATCAAGGAGGATAAGACATAGTTTTAGCTACAAATCACTTCTTTCAAAAATAAAAACACTAGCAAAAAGAGAAGGTGTAGAAGTAATAGAGATAGACCCTTCTTACACCTCAATAATAGGGATGTTAAAATATGCACCGCAGTATATGATAACAAAAGATATAGCAGCAGCCTATGTAATAGCAAGAAGGGGTTTAAGACTGCAAGAAAAGATACCAGATAATTATATAAAGTTTCTCAACACATTGACTGTGGATGAATTAGAAGAATTAAAAGAGCATGTAAAGAAAACAGTCAGGAACAAGTACTTAAAGAAGAAACACCTGAAAGAGATAAAGAAAGCGATAGAGATTTTACAAAGCCTTGAGAGTAAGCCGGGAAGGGTGCTAAGACCTCTGTATGGAACAAGTTTTAGTGCCTATGATTTCTGGCGAGTTCTCAAGGTAGCGGTGGTGACTCCACTCTCTCCTGAGAAGGTAAAAAGAGACTTCTCTACCCTGAAAGAGTTACTAATTCAGGGTAAGTGGAGAGACTCTTAAGGGCGCGAGTTCCTGCTTCTTGGGGCAGGGGCTATGGCTTTCCCAAATACCGCCTGCTGGGGCTGGGAAAGTCTGAAGGGCGGACTACAAATACCCCAGCTATCTAAACTGTACATTTTTGTACAGTTTGGGTAACCAGGTTAAGGCGATGGTAATTACTTTAAGGGACGGCACGAAAAGAGAATTTGAAAAGGGAATCACTGTGTATGAAATTGCAAAAAGTATAAGCGATAAACTGGCGAGAGAGGCTGTGGGAGGAAAATTTAATGGCAAGATAGTAGAGCTTAATACGAAGATTGAAGAAGATGGGGAGTTAGAGATTTTGACTTTTGAAGATGAAGAGGGGAAAAAGATTTACTGGCACACTTCTTCCCATATTCTGGCACAAGCTGTCAAAAGGCTTTTTAAAGATGTCAAACTGGCAATCGGCCCTGCCATAGACAATGGCTTTTACTACGATTTTGATACAGAAAGGCCTTTCACAACAGAAGATTTTGAGGCTATAGAGGAGGAAATGAATAAAATAATAAAAGAGGACTACAAGTTAGAGAGATTTGTCCTTTCAAAAGAAGAAGCTATAAAGTTTATGAAAGAAAAAGATGAGCCCTATAAGGTAGAGTTGATTGAAGAGATACCAGAAGGAGAAGAAATTTCCTTTTACAAGCAGGGAGAGTTTGTGGACCTATGTGCAGGACCTCATCTCCCCTCTACAGGCATGGTAAAGGCCATAAAATTGCTTTCAGTAGCTGGTGCTTATTGGAAGGGCGATGAGAAGAACAAGATGCTGCAAAGAATATATGGCATAAGCTTCCCCAAGAAGAGCATGCTGGACGAGTACCTACATATGATGGAAGAGGCTAAAAAGAGGGACCACAGAAAATTGGGGAAGGAGCTTGACTTATTTAGCATACATCCTGAAGGGCCTGGTTTTCCATTTTTCCATCCGAAGGGCATGATTATAAGGAATATATTGGAGGATTTTTGGAGAAAAGAGCACATAAAGAGGGGATACCAGGAGATAAGAACTCCTATAATTTTAAACGAGGAGCTCTGGAAGAGGTCTGGACACTGGGACCACTACAAAGAGAACATGTACTTTACGGAAATTGACGGACAGACTTATGCGATAAAACCGATGAACTGTCCTGGAGCGATGTTAGTTTATAAGTCAACACTTAGAAGCTATAGAGATTTGCCGTTAAGGCTTTGCGAGCTGGGATTAGTCCACAGGCATGAGCTTTCTGGAGTGCTGCACGGGCTCATGAGGGTGAGAAGTTTCACGCAGGACGATGCTCACCTTTTCATGACTCCAGAACAGGTGGAAGATGAGATTTTAGGGGTAATAAACCTGGTTGACTATTTCTACAAGATATTCGGATTTGAGTATCATGTGGAACTTTCTACAAGACCTGAGAATTCTATGGGAACAGATGAAGAGTGGGAGCTGGCGACAAATGCCTTGATTTCTGCTTTAAAGAGAGCTAATCTGCCTTACAAGGTGAATGAGGGAGAAGGGGCTTTTTACGGGCCTAAGATAGATTTCCACTTAAAGGACAGCATAGGTCGCACATGGCAGTGCGGGACAATTCAACTGGATTTCCAGATGCCAGAGAGGTTTGAACTGGAGTATATAGGACCAGACGGAGAAAAACACAGACCTATAATGTTGCACAGGGTGATTTACGGCAGCATAGAAAGGTTTATTGGAATTTTAACAGAGCATTTTGCAGGAGCTTTTCCCACATGGCTTGCGCCTGTGCAGGTGAGAGTTTTGCCTATTTCTGAAAAGCACCATGAATATGCGAGAAAAGTCTATGAGCGCTTGCAGGAGCACGATATAAGGGTTGAGCTAGATGACAGAAATGAAAAAATAGGATACAAGATAAGGGAAGCACAGCTTCAAAAAATTCCTTACATGCTGATTGTGGGAGATAGGGAAGTAGAAGAGGGAAATGTTTCGTTAAGGTCCAGAAAAGATGGGGATTTGGGGCCAATTTCTCTAGACAATTTCATAGAAAAAATTCTAAAAGAGATAGCTACAAAAGCGCTCTAAAATCAAAATGTCCCTTTTCAAAAGGGGCATTTTGATTTCTTGAAAGAATTTTAAAAACATGGTAAGCTAAAATTAAAATATTTTATTTTGAAGGGAAGGGACATGAAAAGGGATATTGAAGTTTACAGGTATTTGAGGCATAACATAAGGATGAATCTATTCAATGGGATTGCATGGGCAATAGGCTTTAACATGGTTAACCCTTTTATCGGAATATATGCCATAAAATTGGGAGCGAATGACTTTCAGGTTTCTCTTTTAAATTCGCTTCCCGCTCTAATGGTGGTAGTTTCAGTTATTCCTGTGACCTACTTGATTAATAAACTAGAGGATGTTCACAAGTTTTCCTATGTAACTTTGTATATAGCAAGGACCTTTTATTTTTTGTTAGCCCTCGCTCCATTTTTTAGGAAAGATATTCAGCCATGGATAGTGGTATTGCTTGTAGGGCTTATGAACCTGCCTTCTGTCACTGTTGGAATGTGCTGGCAGTCATTTATGAGCGAATTGATACCTCAAGAGTATAGAAGCAAGGTTTTCGCTGATAGAAATTTTTGGACTACTATTGTAGGGACGATAGTGGTACTCCTCACAGGTTGGCTTCTTGACATAATAAAATTTCCATGGAATTATCAGATTATATTCACTGTGGCTTTTATATTTGGATTAATAGAGGCCTATTATTTTTCGAGGTTCCATGTGGTCAAAAGGGAGAAAAAGGAAGTGAGCAATTTTGCTCAAGCCTTTAAAAATATGTTTGAAAGCAAGAAGTTTATCTACTTCAACGCTACCTCATTTTTGTACTATTTTGTCTGGATGATGGCGTGGCCAATTTTTACAATTTACAAAGTAAACTATCTTCATGCCAATAATGCCTGGATGAGCATTTTCACTATTGTGTCTTCTATAGGGTCGATTATAGCTTTTTACAGATGGGCAGACTTGTCCAATAGGAAAGGAAATGGATATGCTGTGGCACTAAGCGCCCTGCTAATTGGGTTTATACCTCTTATGTGGGCTACGGCAAAGAACTTGTACGTTGGTGCGGTTTTTGATTTTTTTGGGGGAATAGCAGTAGGCGGGTACAACATGCTTTTATTGAACTGGCTTTTGGAGCTTTTGCCTCCAGGTTCTGAAAAGATGACTTACATAGGAGTTTTTACTTTTATCACTCAAATAGCTGCTTTTGTCTCTCCTGTTGTGGGAATGTGGCTTTACACGAAGATGGGGTATGTCACCTTTATGGTGTTTACAGGTATAGTGAGAATTCTCGTGAGCCTTCTTTACTTTGTGGTGGCATCCTATGAAGAAAAGATAGAGGAAGAAGAAAAGGTAGGGGGATAAGATGAGATATCTTACAGCTGGAGAATCACACGGGGAGGCTTTGATTGCCATTATTGAAGGGCTTCCTTCAAATCTTTTTATTGATGCAGAATTTATCAATAAAGAGCTGGAAAGAAGACAAAAAGGCTACGGCAGAGGAGGAAGGATGGCTATTGAAAAAGATGAAATACATATAATAAGTGGGGTAAGGGATGGGAAGACTACTGGTGCCCCTCTTGCAATGGAGATTAAAAATAGGGATTATAAAAACTGGAAGGATAAAAAGGTTCCTCCTGTCACAAGGCCCAGGCCAGGACATGCAGATTTACCCGGTTCTATTAAGTATAACCAGAGGGATATAAGAAATATTTTGGAAAGAGCCAGTGCCAGAGAGACGGCGGCAAGGGTGGCAGTTGGAAGTGTTGCCAAGCTTCTCTTGAAAGAATTGAATATATCTTTAAAAAGCAGAGTTTTGGAGATTGGAGGAGCAAAAAGAGAAGAAAAGTGGAAAAGGCTTATTGAAAAAGCGAAAAAAGAAGGGGATACTCTGGGAGGAATAATAGAGATTGTGATTGAAGGGGTGCCTGTTGGGCTGGGAAGCCATGCTCAGTGGGATAGAAAGTTGGATGCGTTACTCGCTTATCATGTGATGAGCGTTCAAGGCATAAAAGGTGTTGAATTTGGACTGGGATTTGAGGCGGCAAGACTTCCCGGATCGCTGGTGCACGATGATATATATTACAAGGAAAACGAGGGTTTTTATAGAAAGACGAATAATGCCGGAGGCATTGAGGGAGGCATGTCAAACGGGAATCCTATAGTGATAAGGGCTGCTATGAAGCCAATTCCCACTCTTTTACGGCCTCTTGACTCTGTGGATATAGCTACAAAAGAAGAGACAAAAGCTATTTATGAAAGGTCGGATGTCACTGCTGTTGAAGCTGCTGCTTGTGTTTTGGAGGCTGTCTGTGCATGGGTGATTGCTGATGAATGCCTTAAAAAATTTGGCGGTGATTCAGTTGAGGAGCTAAAAAGAAACTATGATACTTATTTAGCATATGTGAGAAGTTTTTGAATGATTAACAATAAGTACAATTAAAGGGGGAAGAGGTATGTTAATCAATACCTCGAAGCACGAAGTTTATTATCAGGCAGGTTACTCTATTGGCAGTCAACTTCTTGTAAATGCCCTAGAAGAAATACCTGCTAAAATAGGCGAACTTGGAATGGGAGACCTTAAGCTGCAAAGTGCAAAAAATGATAAGATAATAGTCAAATGGCATGAGTGTTTAACATGTTCGCACTTGCTTCCTATAGGTGAGCCTCAATGCTATTTAGAAACGGGTTTGTTAGCGGGGGTTCTCAACAAACTTTTTAAAAAGAAAGTGGAAGTAAAAGAGACTAAGTGTTGGGGGACAGGAGAAAAGTATTGTGAGATGGAAGCTACCATCTATCCTACTTCTACCAGTGAGGGTTTTAATTTCGTTTTTTCAGAAGAAAGCAATAAATTACTTTTAGCGCTTGCTGTCCAATCTGTTCAAGCAAATAAAAACTATCAAAAGGTCCTCTTAGGGTATATGAACGACGTGAAAGAATTATCTTTAAGCAACGTGGAAACCCTCTTCCATATGATGCCTTTTGGTCTGATAATTGTTGATAGTCAGGGGAAAGTAGTAGAAATAAATAAAACTAGTGTTCATATGCTAGGCATTGGTGGACAAAGGGTGCAAGGTCGATTGTTAGAAGAGATAATACCTTTAACTAATTATTCTGAAATACTTACGGCGGGTAAACCTCAAGTATGGACCTTTCAAAGCACAAAAGGGGAAACTATTATTGTGATAGGCATGCCTTTTAGTGCCCGTGTTAAAAATGAATACATGCTGTTTCAGCTTTTACCTGCTGAAAGAGAACTGGTATATCATCTTTTGGAATCCATTACAAAGTCAGAAATAGGAATTGAATATAACTATAAAGTTAGAGAAGTCAATTGCTCTAAACCTTTTCAATTTAATCATATTCGAACTTTAAATTGGTGTTTTAAAAACGTTTTAATTTTAGCCCAAAAAGCAGCTAAAACTAATGCTACCATCTTAATTGTAGGAGAGAGTGGTACAGGAAAAGGAGTGTTAGCACAGGCTATTCATCAGGAAAGTTTTCGCCGCCATGGTCCTTTTATAAGAGTGAATTGTGCTGCTATCCCTTCTGAACTGTTGGAATCTGAACTTTTTGGGTATGAAGAAGGTGCTTTTACTGGAGCTAAGAGGGGCGGAAAGCCTGGTAAATTTGAATTGGCAGATGGAGGGACTATTTTTTTAGATGAAATTGGAGATATGCCTCTTAGCATGCAGGCAAAACTTTTAACTGTCTTGCAAGAAAAAGTGGTAGAAAGATTGGGAAGTACTAAGGCAAGAAAAATAGATGTGCGAGTGATAGCAGCGACTAGTAGAAATTTGGAAAAAATGGTGCAAGAAGGATGTTTCAGGGAAGACCTTTTTTATCGCTTAAACGTAGTTAAGCTGTTACTTCCTCCTTTACGAGAAAGGCCAGAAGACATACCGTTCTTGGTGGAAGATATTTTAAAGAGAATAAACGAGGAATGTGGAAAAAAATTGCGGATTTCTCCTGCAGCTATGGAATATCTTTTAAGCTATTCTTGGCCCGGCAATGTGAGGGAATTGGAAAATGTTTTAGAGAGGGCTGCTATATTGGCTGAGGGCCAGGAAATTCAGCCTCAACATTTAATGATAGACTATTTTGGACAAAATAAAAGTATAAAGAAAATTTCACCACTTTGTGAAGTCCAAATGGAAGCAGAAAAGGAAGCTATTATTCGAGCTTTAGAAGCTTTTGGTGGCGAAAAATCACGTGCTGCTAAAGCATTAGGTATCTCTCGGCAAGCTCTTTATGCTAAAATGGTTCGCTATGGATTGCTTAAAAAATAGTGTCAATTTTTTTTGACGTGTAAATTTAAATTGACATGATAGATAACAAGACCGGTTGATTTTAACGGTCTTTTTCTTTTGGCACGATTTTTGCTAAACAGATAGAAATGGATTTAAGGTGTACCATATAAGGATTGGAGGTATTTGAATGAAAATCGCTATTTCTGGGAAAGGTGGTGTAGGTAAAACCACTATAGCTGCAGGTTTAATTAAATATTTTGCACAAAAGGGTTACCAAGTATATGCTGTAGATGCAGACCCTGATACCAGTTTGGGGATGATACTAGGGCTTCCTGAGGAAAGGATTGGCAGTCTTAAACCCATTGTAGCTATGCGGGAATTGATTGCTGAACGGACAGGGGGAAATGGTGCTTTCTTTTCTTTAAATCCGGATGTAGACAGTATTTTGGAAGATTACACTATTCGAAATGGCAATATTCTTTTTTTAAAAATGGGAGCCGTCAAACCGGGAGGTTCTGAGTGTTATTGCCGGGAAAACACGGTACTTAATGCTCTTGTAAATTCTATTATTTTAAAACGCAAAGAAATTGTGGTTATGGATATGAGTGCTGGAATTGAGCATCTTACAAGAGGGACTGCCCGTGGGGTAGACATCATGCTAATTGTCACGGAACCTACTCTGGTTAGTATACAAACAGCCAGAACTATACAAAAACTAGCTACAGAACTTGGTATTTCCAAGATAAAATTTGTCGCTAATAAAATTCGTCAATCAAAGGATGAAGAATTTATTCTTAGCCACCTGCCCCCAGGTGATGTTATTGGCCTGATTCCATTCCAAACGGAAATTTTAGACCAGGCTGCCGGTTTTAACAGTGAGCAGTCTTTTACGGCAGCAGGTATTACCGAACTGGCTACTAGGTTGTTAAACTAACTAGATGTTGCCCGAGCGTATTCAACCGGAGTTCTCCGCAGAGATAGCCGTGGCCTTGATTAAGGGAGCAAAAACCAAGGAGGTGAAGTTCAACTAAATGATATTTAATGACGACCACGAGTGCAGTAGGAATAGCTGCTGCAGAAACCCTCCGCTTTGGGGGTGGGTAAAGCTGAATGGGCCTAGAGCGAGAAAATGGATGCTGCAGGTAGGACTTTATGCCATAAGCAATTTTTAACTTAAAACAAGCACTAATACTTAAAAGCTTGCGGCGTTGCCGCCTATTATTAAAGGAGGTTGATGTTTATGACTAAACAGTGTAAGGTTTCTTTGGATCCGGCGGTTTGCGAGATGGTAGAAAAGGCCAGGCGCGTGAAGGTGGAGACGGTCTGGGACCGCTACCAGGCCATGCTCCCACAGTGCGGCTTTGGTGAAACCGGGCTGTGCTGCCGGCACTGCCTGCAAGGCCCCTGCCGCATTGATCCCTTCGGAGGCGAACCCAAGCTCGGCATATGCGGGGCTACTGCGGACGTCATTGTAGCCCGGGGCCTTGATCGAGCTATTGCAGCGGGGGCGGCGTCCCATTCTGGCCATGCCAGACACCTGGCCCATACCCTAAAGCTGGCGGCCAAGGGCAAGGCGCGGGACTACACCATTAAAGACAAAGCCAAGCTGCGCTCTGTGGCTGCGCGACTCGGCATCCCCACCGAGGGGAGAAGTATCGCAGAGATTGCTTTAGATGTGGCGGAAGCGGCCCTGGCTGATTTCCACGAGAAAGACACACCGGTAATGTGGGCAGCCACCACTGTGACTAAGAAGCGGGCTAGACTATTTGAGGAAAAAGGTTTGCTCCCCAAGGGTATAGACTACGAAGTATCCGATATCATGCACCGTACCAGCTACGGCGTAGATGCGGACCCCGTTAACCTGCTTCTGGGCGGGTTGCGATGTGGTTTGGCAGACCTGGCCGGCTGCTATATGGGCACAGACATGGCCGACATCCTCTTCGGTACTCCCCAGCCGGTGGTGACGGAGGCTAATATGGGGGTGTTGAAGGCCGATGCCGTCAACGTGGCGGTCCACGGCCATAACCCGGTCCTTTCTGAAGTGATCGTTGCGGTGGCCAAGGAGATGGAGGCCGAGGCCAAGGCGGCTGGCGCTTCTGGCATCAATGTGGTGGGCATCTGCTGTACAGGCAATGAGGTACTGATGCGGCACGGCATTCCGGCCTGCACTCACTCGGTGAGCCAGGAGATGGCCCTGGTAACCGGTGCGCTGGATGCCATGGTGGTGGATTACCAGTGCATCATGCCCTCCCTGGCCACGGTGGCCGAATGTATGGGCACTAAGCTCATCACTACCATGGAGATCGCCAAAATCCCCGGTGCCATCCATATCGAGTTTTCAGAGGAGAAAGCCGGGGAGAAAGCCCGGGAGATCCTCCGCCTGGCCATCGAGACTTTCACCCGGCGCCGGGGTAAGCCGGTGGACATACCGCCATATAAGACCAAAGTGGTTGCAGGCTTTTCCGTGGAAGCCATCGTGAAAGCCCTCTCTAAGCTAAATGCCGAGGATCCTTTGAAACCCCTGATCGACCAGATCGCCGCCGGCAATATACGAGGAGTCTGCCTCTTCGCCGGGTGCAACAACGTCAAGGTTCCGCAGGACCAGAATTTTACCGCCATAGCTCGCAGGCTACTTAAGGAGAACGTGCTGGTTCTGGCTACCGGCTGCGGAGCAGGTGCGCTCATGCGCCACGGGTTCATGGATCCGGCCAACGTGGGCGAGCTCTGCGGAGAAGGTTTGAAGGCGGTCCTGACCGCCATAGGTGAGGCCAACGGGTTGGGTGGGCCGCTGCCACCGGTGCTGCATGTGGGCTCCTGCGTGGACAATTCGAGGGCGGTGGCCCTGGCTGTGGCGGTGGCCGACCGGCTGGGCGTAGATACGGATCAGCTGCCGGTGGTGGCTTCGGCTGCTGAGGCAGTGGCGGAGAAAGCCGTCTCCATCGGGACCTATGCCGTGGCTCTGGGCTTACCAACCCACGTGGGAGTCATGCTGCCGGTCCTGGGGGGCCCTCTGGTTACCAAAGTGCTGACAGACAAAGTCAAGGAGTTGACCGGTGGTTACTTTATCGTGGACCTAGACCCCGAGTCCGCGGCCGAAAAGCTCCTGGCGGCCATTGACGAGCGCAGGGCTGCTCTGGGGCTCAGCGTTCCGGGAGGTGGGCGGCGATGATACGGAGAGAGATCTTCGTCCGTTATGATCGATGTGTAGGCTGCCATTCCTGTGAGCTGGCCTGCGCCATAAGCCATACCGCGGCCCGAGACTTGTTTGGGGCCATCTTGGGAGGCGAAAAGGCACAGAAGCTCCTATGGGTAGACCAGGTAGGTCCAGTGAAAGCGCCGGCCGTCTGCCGGCATTGTGAAGACGCCCCGTGCGTGGCGGTCTGCCCAACGGGGGCCATGCACAGGCGGGAGGATGGCCTCAACCTGGTTAATTTGCCCCAGTGCATTGGTTGCTGGATGTGCGCCTTGGCCTGCCCCTTCGGGGCGGTGAGCCGGGGCGATGGCAAAGCTATAAAGTGCGATCGGGAGTGCTTGGATGAGGAAGGTGTGCCAGCCTGCGTTCGAGCATGCCCCACTGGTGCCTTGGTTTTTAAGACTGTAGAAGAATTTGAAGCTGACCGGCGTCGTGAAGTTGTTACTTCATTAAAATAATATCCTTATAAAGGAAGGTAGAAAGACTACTTTTCTACCTTCCTTTATCAAAATCGTCTTCCAACTAATAGAAAGTTAGAAAATAAAAAATTAAACAAGTTTAAAGAACTACTGTTATTATGTGGATATTTTGAAGGCAGGAGGTAAAACTTGATGACTGTTCAACAGTTATTTTTGTTATCTATTTTCTTATATGTTGTAGGAGCACTTATCTCTTTGGGATTAAATAGGGACGGCAAAATTGCAAATTATGTTTCTGGAACAACTGCTTTCTTGGCAGGATGCACTGGAGTCGCTTCAGCTGTTCCGGTCCTTATTGAAGGGAAAGGTTTTATATTGGAAGGCATGGAGTTTATCCCTTTTGGGCGATTTACAATTAATGTTGATCCTCTTTCAGCTTTTATGACATTGGTTATTTCTCTACTTAGTATTGCCACAGGTGTTTATTCTATTTCTTATCAGGAAGAGTATATTGGGAAAGGCACCGGCGTAATGGGTTTTTTAAATAATATCTTTATTGTTTCAATGATTTTGGTAGTTACTAGTGACAACGCTTTCTATTTTTTAGTTTTTTGGGAGCTGATGACGCTGGTTTCTTATTTCCTGGTTTGTTTTGAACAGGAAAACAGAGAGGCAATAAAAGCTGGATTTGTGTATTTTGTAATGGCCCATGTTGGCACAGTTTTGATAATGATTTCGTTTATATTATTTTATGTTTATACCGGTACTTTTGATTTTGCCGCTTTTAGGAATGCAAATCTTTCGCCTGTTATCAAGAATTTAGCTTTTCTTCTGGCTTTTTTGGGATTTGGGGTTAAGGCAGGCATCGTTCCCTTCCATTTCTGGCTGCCTCAGGCTCATCCTGCCGCTCCTTCTAATGTTTCTGCTCTTATGTCTGGTGTCATGATTAAGACAGCTATTTACGGCATTATAAGAGTTGGGGTGGACTTTTTGGGGGCTGCTACATGGTGGTGGGGCCTTACGGTCCTTGCCTTTGGGGCTATTTCAGCAGTTTTTGGAGTGCTTTATGCTGTTAGTGAAAATGACCTTAAACGCTTGTTGGCCTATTCCAGCATAGAGAATGTGGGAATTATCCTGATGGGAGTCGGTGCGGGAATGATGGGAATAGCCACAGGATACGTTAGTGTAGGCATATTAGGTATTCTGGCGGGGCTTTATCATTTGATAAATCACGCTGTCTTCAAAGGGTTGCTTTTTCTTGGGGCGGGCTCGGTAGTTTACCGCCTCCACACAAGGAATATGGAGGAGATGGGAGGATTGGCCAGATATATGCCATGGACTGGATTGACCTTCTTTATAGGCGCTTTGTCGATTTCCGCCCTTCCTCCGCTAAATGGCTTTGTAAGCAAATGGTTTACATACCATACTCTGTTTGCTGTCAGCACAAAAGGGAGTGTGCTGATTAGAATGGCATTTCCTCTCGCCGCAGTCGCTTTAGCCTTAACAGGAGCTTTGACGTCTCTGTGTTTTGTAAAAGCATATGGAGTGACTTTTACTGGACCTTTTCGAGGTGGCAATGAATTAAAGATTAAAGAGGTTCCTGTGACCATGCTTATAGGGATGGGGCTTTTAGCAATAGGCTGTTTTGTTTTGGGGCTTGGCGCGCCGGTTGGGGCTGGATATATTGCGAATGTGGCTTCAGCGTTGCTACATGTATCTTCACCCAAGGTAAGTGACGGTCTGTCGATATTTCCAGCAAGCAGTGAGCAGGCCATGCTTTCTACGCCACTTGTGCTTGTTTTTGTCGTAGGACTTGCGATATTGCCCCTATTAATTATTGGAACAGGTGGAAAGCGAGCAGGAAGGCGAGTGGACTTTGAACCCTGGGCATGTGGCTATAAATATTCATCTCGCATGGCGTGGACATCCACAGCCTTTGCTCACTCACTGTACCCGCTTTTCAGTCCAGTATATTTGCTTAGGACTGCATTTACAGAAGCTGGTCGTTTCATTATTTTGCTTTTCAAAAAGGCGATGGCGTATATATCACAGATAGAGCTGATGTGGGAACGTTATATATACTATCCTTTGCTTCATTTCATGGTCTATATAGGTAAACGTGCACAAACTTTCCAGACAGGTAATGTCCGGATGTACTGCCTGTACATAATCCTGACTCTTGGGGTTCTTTTGATAGCGACGGTGAGATAGGAGGTAAAAAGATGTTGGATGGCAAATTGTTTTTTGTGGGCTTGTTGCAGGCATTATTGCTAATGGCAGTAGCGCCATTTTTTTCGGGCTTTGCCCGTGTTTTAAGGGCGAAAATTCATTCGAGGAAAGGTCCCAGTATATTTCAGGATTACCGCGATATTTTCAAATTAATAAAAAGACAGCGAGTAGTGCCGGCACAGAGTAGCTGGATTTTTTGCTTGACTCCTTACGTAATGATGGCGACAATTTTGCTCATCGCAATGATGACCCCAATTTTAACTTTACAATCGCCATTAAGGATGGTGGGGGATTTAATTGCAATTGTTTATTTGTTTGCTTTGGGGCGGTTTTTTTTCGCTGCTGCAGGTCTAGATTCTGGTAGTGGATTTGCGGGGATAGGTGCCAGCCGTGAAATGACACTGGCAGCGCTGGTGGAACCAACTATTATACTGGTTTTGTTTGTGATGGGGCTCCTTGCCGGTTCGACTGATATAGGTGTAATAAGTCAAAAGGTGGCAACGGGTGAAATATCATATTATAGTCCCACAGTTTGGCTTGCGATGGCAGCTTTTTCTATTGCCGCTTTTATTGAAACTGGTAAATTGCCTTTTGATTTGGCAGAAGCAGAACAGGAAATCCAGGAAGGACCGCTTACGGAATATTCGGGAGGCTCCCTCGCTCTTCTCAAATGGAGTTTGTCTATGAAGCAGGTTGTGGTGATTGCTTTGTTTATGGCCATCTTTTTCCCATTTGGAAATGCGGCAGTTGTAAATGGTTTTTCTATTCTGATGTCTACGGCAGTATTTTTGCTGAAAGTTGCTATCTTTTACGTGATTGCAGCTTTGCTGGAAAACAGTATGGCCAGACTACTGCTTTTCAGGGCCCATGAAGTAACCTGGGCTGCCTTTGGGATCGCTTTGCTGTCTTTTGTTTTCTTCCTTGTTAATGTCTAAAAGATTCGGGAGGAGATACTTAATGTCTGGTACTAATATAGTTAATGTTTTATCTGTGCTGCTCATCCTGACCTCTATGTTAGTAGTGGAAACAAGGAAGTTACGGATGGCGGCATATATGTACAGATTCCAATCTTTAGTTTTGGTTACTATTTTTCTTTCTATTGCTGTGTTTATGGAGGCAAAACCTCTGTACATTTGGTCAATCACTGCCCTTATTACAAAAACTTTTTTAGTGCCATATCTCATCCTCAAGGTTATCGAAAGGGTAAAAGAACAGGAAGAGGGAGTGGCTATTGACAGGAAATTAACTATTATTCTGGCTGTGGGCATTTTAGCTTTATCCTTCGCAGTGGTGGAACCTTTTCACATGCAGGCAGTACTAAAATTGAGAGTGGCCCTGGCAGTTTCCATAGCTCATTTTATGCTGGGCCTGCTCTGCATACTCGCCAGAAAAAATGCCCTCAAACAGATATTGGGTTACTGTCTTATGGAGAATGGGTCCCATTTGACTCTGGCTATTATGGCTTACAATGCCCCTGAAACGGTGGAAATTGGCATTCTGACAGACGCTGTTTTTGCTGTATTGATTATGACAATTATTGCCAGACGCCTTTTTAAAGATTTTGGTACTCTGGACACTGATAAGCTCACACTACTAAAAGGTTAGGTGATTGAGGTGGAAAAAAGTATTTTGTTTTACTTGTTGCTTGCGGTACCGCTGGCTACCTCCTTTCTGGCTTTTGGCATAAAGTCCCGACGGGTGGTAGAGGCTGTACACTTTGCAGGAATAAGTATAGAGGCTTTCCTCTCTTTACAGATGGTGCAGTATGTAATAAGGGAAGAGAGGCTGTTTGCTCTTGGTGATATGCTTTACGCTGATAGTCTGGTGGCGATTTTGCTCCTTATTATTGGAGTTGTGGGGTTTTTAAACGGTTTTTACTCTATAGGACATATGAGATATGACATTAGCCGTGGCGAAATAGATGAGAAGGAAATCTCCTCTTATTACGGCTTTTACCATATACTTTTGTTTACGATGGTGCTTTGCGCTTTATCCAACAACATCGCCATTATGTGGGTAGCGCTGGAAGCAACTACTCTGGGTTCAGCCTTTTTGGTTGGGTTTTATAAACACAAAGCATCGGCGGAAGCTGCCTGGAAGTACGTTTTGATCTGCAGCGTTGGGTTGGCCTTTGCGCTTTACGGGACTATTCTAACCTACTCTAATGCTTTTGCCATGGTGCAGGATGCCCATAAAGCTATGTTGTGGACTGAACTTATAAAAATGGCTCCTCGTTTAGACCAGCAAGTGATGAAACTGGCTTTTGTGTTCATTTTAATCGGGTTTGGTACCAAAGTGGGTTTAGTTCCCATGCATACATGGCTACCTGATACTTACAGCGAATCTCCAAGCCCTGTTAGTGCACTGTTATCTGGTGTACTCATGAAATGTGCGCTGTTTGCGATAATAAAGTATTACACAATTGCTCTGCAGGCTATTGGTAAAGAGTTTTTAGAGACACTGCTTCTAATTTTTGGACTTGTGTCTGTAGGTGTTTCGGCTTTTTTTATCCTGGTGCAGAAGGACATCAAAAGGAAATTGGCTTACAGTAGTGTAGAGCATGTAGGCATTATCGCTACTGGCCTGGGTGTTGGGGGAACCTTTGGAGTACTGGGTGCTCTTCTTCACGCCATAAACCACAGTGTCACTAAATCCCTTTTATTCTGTACTGCTGGAAATGTGATTGTAAAGTACGGCACAAGAGATTCACAAAGAATTAGAGGAATATTCAAGGTAGCTCCTGTTACTGCCTTCCTGTGGACAGCGGGGCTTCTTGCGTTAGTGGGCTCACCTCCTTTTAACATTTTCATAAGTGAGGTCGTAACTGTGATAGCTGGCATAGAAGCTGGCCATTTTTGGGCGATGATATTATTCCTTGTTTTACTTGTGGTTGTCTTCGTGGCGTTTTTTGTGTTGATAAGCGAGACGGTTATTGGCTCTCCTCCAGAAGATTTACCTAAGGGCGATGTCAATTGGTTGACATTACTACCAATCGGTATCTTGTTTGTGTTTATGGCAGCGCTGGGGTTACATTTGCCTTCTACTTTAAGTCAACTATTGCAAAGGGCAGTGACCATTGTTTTAGGAGGGACGATATAAATGGTTTGGTATGCACTGGGCAGCATCCTTCTACCATTGGTAGGAAGTTTAGTTGTGCTGTTTTTGTCAGAACAACAGGTAAAAAAGGCAGGTCAGTTGTTCTCTTTCCTGGCCTTTCTGTGTGGTTTGGCCTTATTGGTTTCTTTTGCACTAACCGGTGAAAGTTTTAGCCGGGAATTGGTGGCTATAAATGGTGTAACCTGCTATGGGATTACTGTAGATGCTTTAAGCGTTTTGACCAACTTTTTAGTAGTTTTAATTGGATGGCTTATATGTACCTATTCAGCGGGATATATGAGCCCCGATAACAGAGAGCATCCAATTTGCGAGGGGATTAACAGGTTTTATTCTCTCATGCTGCTTTTTATCGGTTCTATGGCGGGTGTGGTTTTCTCTACAACATTACTTGGACTTTTGTTTTTCTTTGAAATTACCGGTATTTGTTCATGGAGCTTGATTGGATTTTATGGAGATGAAAAATCCCGAAAGTCCGCCCTTTGGGCAATTGCACTTACTCATTCTGCTGCACTGGGACTTTATGTGGCTACTGCTTATCTTTACGTAAAGACGGGCAGCTTTTCTGTAACCGCTCTTGGCAAATTGACGGAGGCGGAAAAAACCATTGCTTTTATAGGAATCCTGATCGCCTGCTGGGGAAAGTCTGCACAACTTCCTTTTCATCCCTGGCTTCCGCGGGCGATGGTGGCACCTACTCCCGTCAGTGCCTATTTGCATGCTGCTTCAATGGTCAAAGTCGGAGTCTATATCTACGCCAGAACTGTCCTGGCGGCGGGGAAAGTTCCAGCAGTAATCGGCCAGGTTGGGGCTATTATGGCAGTGATTACCATGATATATGGATTTATCATGTATTTTCCACAGCAGGATATGAAGCGACTGCTTGCTTATTCTACTATCACCCAGCTTTCCTATATTTTTCTGGCTATTTCTATCTTCATTTTGGGTTCACAAATGGCTTTTAAAGGAGGGGTAGCCCATATCTTTAACCATGCCTTTGGCAAAAGCCTGTTTTTCTTGGTGGCAGGGGCACTGTCTTATACAACTGGTACCCGTAAGCTTCTAATGTTCAGAGGAATTTTAAAAAAAATGCCCGTCATTGGCCTGGGATATATTGCGGCTTCGATGGCCATAACTGGTGTTCCTCCTTTTAATGGTTTTTTCAGTAAAATTATGATCATAATTAGCGGTTTTGAGATTAGCAGGCACAATTTATTGATTCTTATTTTAACTATTATAACTGTCATTGAGTCTGTTGGAAGTTTTATATGGTTTCTCAAATGGATGGGAACAAATGTCTTTGGTACACCTTCCGAAACGGTGGCTACTGCTGGAAAACCTCCGCTGGCTATCAAGTTTGTCCTTGCCTTTCTCATAATTATGACTCTTATATCCCAATACATTGCTTTGGCGCTGTTAAGTTAAAAATTGGGTATGTGTCAGAATAAAAAGGAGGTTGAAAAGGGTGGAGAATGAAATAAAGGCACAACAAGACAGAAAAAAATATGTTAGGGCTTTGTACTCAAAGTTTGGTGCGAGCATCCTTGAAGAGAAGTGGCAAACACCGGATCAAGTGACTCTGACAGTAAAGCTAAATATACTCCCAGAAATTGTAGAAGAGGCATATTACGGACAGGGAGGGTGGCTGTCAAATGTTATCGGTAACGATGAGCGCAGCATAAACGGACATTTTGCGGTATACTATGTTTTATCCATTGAGGCAGAAAAAGACCCGGATAAAAACCTTTGGCTGACAGTTAAGGCTTTGGTTCCTGCTGACAAACCAGAGTTTCCTTCGGTAGCGCCTCGTGTGCCGGCAGCTGTATGGTACGAACGGGAGGTGCGGGATATGCTGGGGTTGGAGCCGGTGGGGCTTCCAGATGCGAGAAGACTTGTGTTGCCCGATGACTGGCCAGATAACCTTTATCCTTTGCGAAAGGATATGGATTATCGTCTACGCCCTGAGCCGGCAGCGGAAGAAGAAAATTATGAGTTTATCGAAGTAAAAGGAGAAGGTATTGTAGAAGTACCACTGGGACCGCTTCACATTACTTCTGACGAGCCTGGACATTTCCGACTCTATGTCGACGGCGAATATATCGTTGATGCCGACTACCGCCTTTTCTATGTGCATCGAGGCCTTGAAAAACTTGCTGAAAGTCGCATGGACTATAACCAGGTTACTTTTTTAGCGGAGCGAATTTGTGGAATTTGTGGTTATGCACACAGCGTGGCGTATGCCATGGCAGTAGAAGCAGCCAACAGAATTGAAGTCCCTCTGCGGGCCCAGTATATTCGAACTATTCTATTAGAGGTAGAGAGGATACACAGCCACCTTTTGAATATAGGGTTAGCGGCTCACTTAGTGGGTTTTGATTCGGGCTTTATGCATTTCTTTAGAATAAGAGAAAAGGCTATGCAGATGGCGGAAATTCTTACAGGTGGTCGAAAAACTTATGGAATGAACCTCATAGGAGGTGTACGACGTGATATTTTAAAAGAGGAGAAGGTTCAGGCCTTGCGATTAATTTCTGAGATTCGATCTGAACTTAAAGAACTTATCGATATGTTGCTAAATACCCCCAACTTTATTTCGCGAACACAGGGAGTTGGGCGTCTGGACCCTAAGGTAGCTCGAAACTTTGGATCGGTTGGCCCCAATCTGAGAGGTTCTGGATATGGACGAGATACACGAGCGGACCATCCCTATTGTGCCTACAAACATGTATCTTGGAATGTTATCTCCAAGGAGGGATGTGATGTTTTGTCTAGAGTATTAGTACGAGCGGAAGAGCTTTTTGAGTCTTTAGATATAATTGAAAGATGTTTGTCTGATTTGCCTCCTGGTCCTATCCTTCATGAAGGGTTTACCTATACACCTTATACTTTTGCACTTGGATATACGGAAGCTCCTAGGGGAGAAAATGTCCATTGGGTGATGACAGCTAATCAACATCAGGTGTACCGGTGGCGAGTACGGGCCTCTACTTATAATAATTGGCCAGTCCTTCGTTATATGTTTTACGGTAATACTGTGGCCGATGCACCTTTGATTGTGGCAAGTATTGACCCTTGTTACTCTTGCGCTGAAAGAGTTACATTGGTCGATGTGCGTAAAAAGAGGGCAAAAACTGTCCAATATCAAGAATTGGAACAATACTGTCGCGAAAGAAAATATTCACCACTGAAAAATTAGCTTAACTATAACTATAAAAGCAAGGAAGGGGATATGAAAAGATGTTAAGACTGCTTAAAAAGGCGCTGCAGGTTGGAGAAGCAACAGTTGAGTATCCTTTTAAGCCGGTAGAAGTAGCTCAAGGTTTTCGCGGGAAGCCGGCGTATGACTTCAGCCGGTGTATAGGTTGTGGGGCTTGTGCTACTGCTTGTCCTTCAAATGCTATTACCATGGATTGTGATCTAGATAGAGGGATTAAGTCCTGGAATATAAATTACGGCCGCTGCATTTTTTGCGGTCGTTGTGAAGAGGTGTGTCCTACAGGAGCTATTGTACTTTCAACAGAATTTGAACTGGCTGTTATTAAAAAAGAGGATATGTACTGTCGAGCTGAGTTTCAGCTTTGTAGATGTATCTTTTGTGGGGAATACTTTGAAACATTTCGTGAAATAGAATACGTACGAGAAATATTAGAACAAACAGGTTTGACAAAGAAGAGCTTGGAAAGTTGGGTTCAACTTCTTAAAGTATGTCCAAAATGTAGGCGTCATAAAGTAGCAAGGATAGCAGCACTAGATAATTGGCATGTTGATTTAAATGGGAGGAGGGAGGAAAAATGGAACCAGAAGCTAAGTTACAAGAACTTAAAGCAAAGTTGAAAAATGTCATTAAACGTTCTGCCTACCTCTACAGGGTAGACTGTGGCGGATGTAATGGATGCGAGATTGAAATTTTCGCTGCTATCTCACCTGTTTATGACCCAGAAAGGTTTGGCATCAAAATAGTGTCCTCGCCGCGGCATGCTGATATTCTTCTCTTTACCGGACCTATGACAAGGGCTATGCGGCTTCCTGCTATACGGGCGTATAAAGCAGCACCTGACCCTAAAATCGTAGTGGCTTACGGCGCTTGTGGCTGCAGTGGCGGTATTTTTCACGACTGCTATTGTGTATGGGGAGGAATTGACAAATTCTTTCCCGTAGATGTATATATCCCCGGCTGTCCTCCAACTCCGGCTGCTACTTTGTACGGCTTAGCTGTGGCTTTGGATTTGCTACATCAGAAAATTAAAGGAGAGCAGTTTGTAGAAACAGAGGTTACCCCTGTTCCTGCAAAATATGAGGGGGTTTGCCCTGACCTAGCTAAGGATATTGAAAGGGAAGCCCGACGCCTGAGCGGTTACTTGCATGGTAGGCGGATAGCTGCACAATATCTGGAATTTGTGAAACAAGGAGACCCGCTGTCAGTAGATCGCAAAATTAAAGAGTTGGTAAAACAACAAAAAGATCCACGATTGGCTGAAATTTTTTTAAGTTTGCACAAAATTTACATGGAAAGGGTAGGTCATGATGCCGGGTAAAGTAAAATTCTTTAAACTCTCCAAAAGGTTTGTGGACGAAAAAGATGCCCCTGCCGAAGTCGAACAGCTAAAATACTATGCTTTAGCTATTGGTCACCATATAGGGATAGTTGATTGTTTGTCGCCTGTTATGACTATGGAAGAGAAAGACTATTTAGAATGGATCAGTAAATTCCCCCCAGGAAAGGTCAGAAGAAAATTGGAAGGCTTGACAAAATGGGGAGAAATCGAGATAAATAGAGAACATGTTGCTTTGTTAGTGTCAACGTTATCCCAAGCTTTTCCTAGTTTTTTACCAGAAGAAAAAGAATGGGCTAACTGTTTGCTTAAGCTTCTCCATTCTATACAAAAAGAACCAGCTATATATGTGGTGGTGAGACTGAGTGAAGAGAATAGTGATTACTGTAGGCAATGAGATGATGGGGGATGATGGAGCTGGCCCATTATTGGCCCGGCTTTTAGAACAAAACCCTATACCTGGATGGCAGGTCATTGATGGTGGGTCGGTGCCTGAGAATTACTTGCATAAAATACGGTATCTTAAACCAGATGTGGTAGTAGTAGTCGACGCATGTGAAATGAATTTAAAAGCTGGTAGTATACGACTAATTTCAGAAAGCCACATTGTTTGCAAGTTCATCCTGTCCACGCATAATTTACCTTTGACCTTTTTTATTTCCGCTTTGAGAGAAGTAGTGCCAGAAGTTTATTTTATTGGTATTCAGCCTGCAGCAGTAGGTTTTGGCATGCCGATATCTTCTGAAGTATGTCGAGCTGTTCAGATTGTGTATCAAAAATTACAAACAGGAAACCTTGACTTTCCACACCTGGATGATTAGGGGGGTGATGCGTAGCCGAGTGAGACTGCAAGATAATAGGTTTTTAGGTTTTGTAAAATCTAAGAGTAAAAATTTATAAAGGGGGAATTTTTATGCACATACCAGAAGGATATTTAAGTCCTCAAACCTGCGCCGTTATGGGTGCTGCTATGGTACCAGTGTTGACAGTTGCAGCAAAAAAAGTCAACAAAAGTTTTGACAAAAAGGACGTTCCTGCTATGGCGATAGGGTCAGCTTTTGCTTTTACCATAATGATGTTTAACGTGCCAATACCAGGGGGTACAACTGCCCACGCAATTGGCGCCACACTGCTTGCAACAACTTTAGGGCCTTGGGCGGCAAGTATATCTCTTACGCTAGCCTTATTTATTCAAGCATTGCTTTTTGGCGATGGAGGAATTTTAGCTCTTGGAGCAAACAGCTTTAATATGGCATTTATAGCTCCTTTTGTGGGATATGGAATTTACAGGCTCATGTTATCTCTCAAACTAAATAAGGTTTTATCATCTGCTATAGGGGGATATGTAGGAATAAATGCTGCAGCTCTTGCTACAGCAATAGAACTTGGACTTCAGCCATTGCTTTTTCATACAGCAAATGGAACACCTCTATATTTCCCTTATGGATTAAACGTAGCAATACCTGCAATGATGTTTGCTCATCTTACTGTAGCTGGTATTGTAGAAGCTGTTATAACAGGCCTTGTAGTATATTATTTACAAAAAGTAGACGAAGAAAATATATTACATAAATTCTCATATAGGCTTAGAGGTGATAATAGATGAAAAAATTCTACATTGCAGCTATAGTTATAATACTCCTCACTCCTCTCGGGCTTTTAGCTCCTGGTTCGGCCTGGGGAGAATGGGGCTTAGATGAAATAAAGAGCATGATAGGATATGTACCCGAGGGAATGAATCGATTTTCGGAAGTTATAAAAGCAATATTACCCGATTACAGTATACCAGGATTTGATGCCAATTTCTTCCAACAAGCTTTAGGTTATATTTTTTTAGCAGTTGTAGGAATTGCAGCTATTGTATTGATGTTTGCAATATTAGGGAGGATCATGGGAAAACCCCAGAAGAAAAATGGATAAGGCGAAAAAATAATTGACAAAAAAATAAAATAATGATAAACTAAAAAAGCGAATAAGTAGAAGCGCCCGCTTCTCACCTTTCGCCATAGGGCAGAAAGGTTTCTTCTTGAAAGTCAAAAGTAATATGGGCGAAGAAGCGGGTGGATTATCCGCTTTTATTTTTTGATAATTTTTAGGAGGTGTGTATTTATTAACCATCGGGATTTTCAGGTAAATGAGCAAATTAGGGACAAAGAGGTAAGGCTTATTGACCAGGATGGCAAGCAGATAGGGATAATGTCTGCCAAGGAAGCTTATAAGATTGCACAGGAGAGGCATTTGGACCTTGTGAAGATCGTTCCCAATGCCAATCCCCCTGTTTGTAAATTGATGGATTTTGGCAAGTACAGGTATGAGCTTAGCAAGAGGGAAAAAGAAGCTAAGAAAAAACAAAAGATAATAAATGTGAAGGAGATAAGGATGTCCCCTAATATTGAAGACCATGACTTTGGAGTCAAATTGAAAAGTGCGATTAAGTTTTTAAAGGATGGGGACAAGGTGAAGGTGACTATAAGGTTTAGGGGGAGAGAGGCGGCTCACACCTCCCTGGCAGAAGACCTTTTGAAGCGCTTTGCTGAGGAACTGAGGGAGTACGGCAATGTAGAAAAGGCGCCGAGCATGGATGGTCGCAACATGATGATGGTAATAGCACCTAAAAAACAGTAGAAGAGGAGGATAATTATGGCAAAAATAAAGATGAAAACTCATAGGGGAGCAGCAAAGAGATTTAAGGTGTTAAAATCCGGAAAAGTAAAGAGGATGAAAGCTTATAAGAGTCACCTTTTGACTCACAAAAGTTCAAAGAGGAAGAGAAGATTAAGAAAAGCTACTTATTTAGAGGGAGCAAGTGCCAAGACTATAAAGCGTCTTTTACCATATTCATAAAAATAGGAGGTTGTAAAAATGGCTAGGGTAAAATCCGGAAAAGTTACGAGAAGAAGGCATAAAAAGATACTAAAGCTTGCAAAAGGTTACTGGGGAGCGAAAAGCAAGCTCTTCAGAGTTGCTAATCAGGCTGTAATGAAGTCTTTGATGTACGCTTATATTGGAAGAAAGTTAAGGAAGAGAGATTTCAGAAGGCTTTGGATTACCAGGATTAATGCAGCTGCAAGAGCTTATGGTATTTCTTACAGCAGGTTTATAAACGGTCTCAAGAAAGCAGGGATAGAGATCAACAGAAAGATGCTTTCAGAAATGGCAATACACGATGAAAAGGCTTTTGCAGAGTTAGTGAACATAGCTAAACAGCAATTAAACGCATAAGGCCAGTTTTAGATGGCCTTTTGCTTTAATAAAAAAGAGTGGTGCAATATGCTCATAACGAGTGAGGACAATAGCTTTATAAAGAAGATTAAAAAGCTAAAAGATAAAAAAGGGCGATATGAAGAAAAGCTCTTTTTTGTAGAAGGATTAAACAGCGTAAAAGAAGCCTTGGATAGTGACTTTAAAGTGGAGTATGTGGTAGTAGGGGAAGATGTGGAATTTGAGTTTAAAGGAGATTTTAAGCTAATACGCATTGCAAATAAGCTGTTTAAAAAAATCAGTGATACGGTGACTCCTCAAAAAATAATGGCGATTGTGAGGATGCCAGTGTACCGCGAAGAAGATTTTATAAAAGAAGAGGGCGTGTACGTTATAGCAGATAATGTACAGGACCCGGGAAATCTTGGGACAATCATAAGAACGGCTGATGCTTTTGGGGCTGATGCTGTTTTTACAATAAATAACTCTGTCGATATATATAACCCAAAAGTTCTCAGAGCCTCAATGGGGTCAATCTTTCACATTCCTGTCATCGCTACAGCAAATGAAGTGCTTTACAAACTTAAAGGAAAAGGTGTCAAAGTTTTTGCCACGCACCTAAAAGGGGAAAAATTTGTGCATGAAGTTGAGATAGACAAAGGTACAGCTTTTATTCTGGGAAATGAAGCGAGGGGAGTGAGCTCTTTAGATTTTGTAGACGGCTTTATAAAAATTCCTATGACAGGGAGAGCAGAATCACTGAATGTTTCCATTGCGGCAGCAATATTTTTGTACGAATCACAAAGGCAGAGGTTGATAAAAAATAAGCAAAATGGTATAATCTTAAAAAAATACAGCCAAATGCGATGAAGGAGTAAAGTACATTATCGAAGGCCACAGGGAGATGGCGCCGTAGACTGAGAGCGCCATTGGCAGGTAGATAATGGAAGTTCCCTCTGGAGCAGCGTGCTGAACCAATAGTAGGCATTGCCGGGCGACCGTTACCTAAAATGAGGGAGCACCTCAAATGGGGTGCTAAGATAGGTGGTACCGCGGAATTCTTCGTCCTATGACGGAGGATTTTTTATTTTATAATCACAAGAAAAGGGGTTGAAAAAGGGATGGAGGAGTTACTAAAAGAGCTTTCTAAAAGAGCAGAAGAAGAGATTCTTAAGGCAAAAAGCCTTCAAGAAATTGAAAGTTTAAGGGTTAAATATTTGGGGAAAAAGGGCGAGCTTACGCAAATTTTGAGAGGGATGGGAAGTTTAAGCCCTGAAGAAAGGCCAGTGATAGGGCAGTTAGCCAATGATGTGAGAGAAAAAATAGAGAATATGATTTTGGAGAGAAGAGAAAAAATTGCCAAAGAAGAAAAGGAAAGAAAGATAAAAGAAGAGTACATAGATATTACCATGCCAGGCAAGCCTTACAAATACGGGCATAAGCATCCTATTACTCTTGTGATGGATGAAATTAAAAGAATTTTTCTGGGCCTAGGTTTTTCTATTGCAGAAGGGCCAGAAGTAGAGCTTGCTTACTACAATTTTGAAGCTTTGAACACTCCGGAAGACCATCCTGCTCGCGACTTGCAGGATACTTTTTACATAACTTCTGATATACTTTTGAGGACGCAAACTTCTCCAGTTCAAGTGAGGACTATGGAAAAGACCAAACCACCTATAAGAGTTATTTCGCCCGGCAGAGTCTACAGGTCTGATGACATAGATGCTACGCATTCTCCTGTATTCCATCAGATGGAGGGTTTAGTGGTAGATGAGGGCATCACAATGGGGGATTTGAAAGGGGTTTTAAACGTATTTGCTAAAAAGTTTTTCGGGGAACAGACAAAGACAAAATTTAGGCCCCACTTTTTCCCCTTCACAGAGCCCAGTGCAGAAATGGATGTAAGCTGTTTTGCTTGTGGCGGTAAGGGATGCCGTGTGTGCGGCTACACCGGCTGGATTGAGATTTTAGGTGCAGGCATGGTCCATCCTAATGTCTTGAGGATGTCAGGAATTGACCCTGAGAAGTATACCGGTTTTGCCTTTGGGTTGGGAATAGACAGGATAGCGATGTTAAAATATGGGATAGAAGATTTGAGATTGTTATTTGAAAACGACATGAGATTTATAGAACAATTTTAAGGGGTGAGCTTATGTTAGTGTCTCTTTCTTGGTTGAAAGAATTTGTAGATATAGATGAAGACGCTAAGACAATAGCCGAAGGGTTGACCATGTCTGGTTCGAAAGTGGAAGGCATAAAAAGTTACGGGGAAGAAATTTCCAATGTAGTTGTAGGGCAGATTGTATCTTTGGAAAAACATCCTAATGCAGATAAATTGTGGGTTGGGATTGTGGACATTGGAAGTGAAAAATTGCAGATTGTCACAGGGGCAGAAAATATAAAGGTAGGGGCCTATATACCGGTAGCATTGCACGGTGCTACTCTTCCGGGTGGAGTGAAGATAAAAAGAAGCAAATTAAGAGGAGTAGAGTCTGAGGGCATGATGTGTTCTGCGGAAGAGCTGGGGCTTGATGAGAGCCTGCTGCCTGAGTATCAGAGAAACGGGATATTCATCCTGCCTCCACTTCCTCTTGGGATGGACATAAATGAGGCATTGCAGCTTAAAGATGATGTTTTAGAATTTGAGATAACGCCAAATCGCCCCGACTGTCTATCTGTAGTTGGAATTGCGAGAGAGACTGCGGCAACTTTCAGAAAATCTTTCAGAATGCCAGAAATCAGAGTTACAGAAGTGGAGGAGCCCAATCCTGCCAGAGTGACTATAGAGGCGCCGGACCTTTGCTACAGGTACGTTGCGAGGGTCGTGAAAAATGTCAAAATAGGTCCTTCCCCCATCTGGATGCAGGTAAGGCTGTTGAAGGCAGGTATAAGGCCTATAAACAACGTAGTAGATGTGACTAACTATGTGATGCTGGAGCTGGGACAGCCTCTGCACGCTTTTGATTTGGACAAAGTAAAGAATAAACACATAATTGTGAGAAGGGCAAGAGACGGAGAAAAATTGGTTACTCTAGACGGGAAAGAGAGGATTTTAGATAGTTCAATGCTTGTGATAGCGGACGAAGAAAAGGCAATAGGCCTTGCAGGAGTAATGGGAGGAGAGAACACAGAAATAACGGATTCCACAGTGAATATACTCATAGAGAGTGCCAATTTCAAAGGCAGCAATATAAGGCATACCTCCAAAAAGCTGGGTCTTAGAAGCGAGGCTTCAGCGAGGTTTGAAAAAGGGCTAGACCCAGAAATTACAGTTCTTGCCTGTGAGAGAGCAGCCCAGCTCATGGAAAAGTACTGCGGTGGAGAGGTATTAAAAGGAATTGTGGATGAATATCCGAAGCCAATGGAAAGAACAGTATTGACTGTAAGGCCTGATAGGATAAATAAATTTTTGGGCACAAATTTAGCTACCTCTGAAATGATTGAGATCTTAAGGTCTTTAGAATTTGAAGTAGTTGAAAAAGGAGAAGAGCTTGAAATAAAAGTTCCTCACTTCAGAAAAGATGTGACTATGGAGGCAGATATTGCAGAAGAAATAGCTAGGCTTTATGGTTACAACAATATTGAAGATAGTCTTATGAAAAATGCTCAGACCACTTTAGGTTCTCTTACAAAAGAGCAGCAGCTGGAAGAAAAGGCGAGAGAAGTACTGCTGGCTTGTGGACTAAATGAGATTGTCACAATGTCATTTATGGGAGAGAGGGATTTAGACAGAATAAATGTTCCTAAAGACAGTGTTTTGAGGAAAGCTGTCAAGATAATAAATCCCCTTGGCGAAGAGCAAAGCCTTATGAGGACTACACTTTTGCCTTTTATGCTAAATGTGGCTTATACCAATTACAGCAGAAAAGTGGGGGAATTTAGGGCTTTTGAAATCTCAAGGGTATTTTTACCAAAAGAACTGCCTTTGAAGGAACTGCCTGAAGAGGTAAAGACTATTTCTCTGGGAATGTACGGCAAGGAAGTGGACTTTTACACCATAAAAGGAGTAATTGAAGAACTGCTTGAAGTGATGGGGATTGTTGATGTAGAATATGTGAGGGCAGAGGAACCTTCTTATCATCCTGGAAGGTCAGCAAAAATACTCTTTAAAGAAGAAGTATTGGGTGTCTTTGGAGAAGTTCATCCGGATGTTTTGGAAAATTATGACTTGCCCGTGAGAGTGTATGCGGGGGAGTTGAATTTGGATAAAATCATAAAATTTGCTAATGTAGATAAAAAGTACACCCCGCTTCCCAAATACCCTGCAGTTGAAAGGGATATCGCAGTGGTCGTAGATAAGGATTTGTTTGTGGCTGAAGTTGAAAAAGTAATAAAAGAGACCGGCAGAGGGTTTGTAGAAAAAACTGCCCTGTTTGATGTTTACAAAGGACCCAACATCCCTGAAGGAAAGAAGAGCGTCGCCTTTTCCATCTGGTACAGGTCTTATGAGAAAACCTTGACCGATGAAGAAGTCAATGAAGTCCATGCTAGGATAGTTAAGGCTTTAGAGGAAAAATTGGGGGCTAAATTGAGGTAAAAAAGAAGGAAAATTGCTTTTTATGTAGAAATAAATAGAATAACAAAGGATTAAGGGGATGTTTCTGTGGAGTTAAACAGGGTTAGTGTAACGATTAATGGCAATGAGTATATTTTAAAGTCCGATTATCCCGAAGAGCATGTAATAAAACTTGCAAATTATGTAGACAATGTAATTAAGGAATTGATGCAGAGCCATAAAAATCTTTCACAGGTTCAGCTGTTCTTGCTTGCTTCTTTGAACATTGCCGATGAGCTTTTCATGTCTAAGGAGGAAAACAATGCAATAAAAAAAGAGCTGCTTTCGTTGAAGACAGAATTAGAAGAAAAAAATAGGCGGATAAAAGAGCTGGAACAAGAGCTAGAAAATACTGTAAATAAACTTTTGGAGACAGAAGAAGAGTTCAGGCAGTTTTTAGAAACATTTGACCAAGAAAAGTAAAGGTGGTTGGATGAAAAGGGTTGAACTATTGGCACCGGCAGGGGATTATAATGCGCTTTTAAATGCTGTAAATGCAGGCTGTGATGCCGTTTATTTGGGAGGCAAGAATTTTGGGGCAAGAGCTTATGCCCCTAATTTTGATTATGAGGACCTTGAGAAAGCTTTAGAGTTTTGTCATTTGAGGGATGTTAAGGTTTATGTGACTGTCAACACTTTGATATTAAACGAAGAAATGGATAAACTTGTAGAGTACATTGACTTTTTATACTCAATTGGGGTAGACGCTGTTATAGTGCAAGATTTAGGAGTGCTGAAATTTTTAAGAGAAAATTATCCGGATTTTGAAGTGCACGCCAGTACGCAGATGACAGTACATAACCTGGAAGGCGTGCGGGAATTAGCTGAAAAAGGTGTGTCCAGGGTTATTTTATCAAGGGAATTGACTCTTAAAGAAATAAAAGATATTGCTTCCAATTCCCCTATAGATGTAGAGGTTTTTGTTCACGGGGCTATGTGCGTGAGCTATTCAGGTCAGTGCTTTATGAGCAGCCTCATAGGAGGAAGAAGCGGCAACAGAGGGAGATGTGCTCAACCCTGCCGTTTGAAGTATTCTTTAGTCAACAAGGAAGGGAATATTTTAAAAGAAAATTTGCACCTTCTGAGTATGGCGGATTTGTGCACAATTGAACATATACCTCTCCTTATTGAAGCAGGCGTTTCTTCTTTTAAGATTGAGGGAAGGATGAAAAGTCCGGAATACGTCGCTTCTGTTGTGAAAGCTTACAGAGATGCCATAGACAGTTATTACGAAGAGAGAGCTTTTGATAGTACTAAAGCCATGGAAGAAATGGCTAAAGTCTTCAATAGAGGTTTTTCTACGGGGTATTTGTTTGAGAGAAAGCCTTCCAAGATGAGCTATGTTACTCCTAAGAATATAGGGGTACCTGTTGCGGAGGTAGTAAAAACCAAAGGGAGAGAAGTAAAAGTAAGGCTTCTTCAAGACATAAGAAAGGGAGATGGGATTTCTGATTCAAAGGGAGAAAAAGGGCACAGGATACAGGAAATCATAAAAAATGGGCAGAAAGTAGATGTGGCTTTTAAAGGGGAGATAGTGACCCTTTATTTGGATTTTTACCCCAAAGAAAAAGATATTTTGAATAAAACTTACGATTACCTTTTAAATGAAAGTTTAAAAAATTTGCCAGAGAAAAAGGTTCCTGTGAAAATTTATGCAGAATTGAAAAAAGAGATGCCTTTTGTAGTTAGAGTAGAAGATGGAATTTTCTTTGGGGAAGCGAACAGTGGAAGTATTCCGCAGGTAGCTAAAAAGGTTTCTATAGAAGAGGATTTTCTAAAGGACAAGTTGTCTCAGATTGGCGATACGCCTTTTTATCCTGAGAAAGTAGTTGTAAGTTTAGATAAAGGGCTTTTCATGCCTGTAAAGGACATTAAGGAGACAAGAAGGAAGGCAATATATGAATTAAAGTTAAAAAAATTGGCTTTCTATCAAAGGGAAAAGCTACAGAAAAAAGTTAAGCTTCCAAAGGGAAGAGAAAAGAGTGAAAGTCCAGTTTTGACCTTCTACACTGATAAATTAAATCATCTAGAAATCGCAGCATCTCTGGGGATACAGTATGTTTATTTTGATTACAAACTCAATGAAAGTATCTTAAAACAAGCAGTTAAATTGCTGGAGGGAAAAGATACTGTACTTGTTGCTGCTTTTCCTTCAATTTTAAGAGAAGAGATGAAAGATATTGAAAGGCAATTGCGGCTTTTAAGAGAATTGGATATACGGAATATCCTTGTTTCCAATTTGGGGCTTTATCATATTTTAAAAAATAGTGACTTTAGACTGTTTATTGATTATCCTCTCAATGTTTTCAACAGCCTTGCTGTAGAGTATTTTAATGCTTACGCTGTGACCCTTTCTTATGAACTTACGCTTGAGCAGATGAAAGACATTGCAAAAAGAAGCGATATAAAGTTTGAGGCAGTGATATATGGTCACCTTCCTCTTATGACTACGGAATACTGCCCTATAAGAAATTTAGTGGGTTGCGACAGGGCAAAATGCGAAAAGGGTTACTATTTTCTTAAAGACAGGAAAGGTAAATTGATGCCTATAAAGAGCAATGGTTTTTGCAGGATTCAGATTTTAAATGGGGATGTGCTCTTTATGGCAAATCACATGGAAGAGCTGAAAAAATCCGGCCTTTCTTTTCTCAGAATAAATGATACAATAGAAGAAGATGAGGAAATAGAAAAAATTTTACAAATGCATATAAAAGCATTAGAAGGAGAAAAAATTGAGGTTCCAGAGGGAAACTATACCAAAGGACATTTTTACAGAGGAGTTTTGTAGTCATGAAGGGAATGAGGGAAAAAACTTTAAAAAGCCTTGAGTTTGACAAAATAGTTAAGCTAATTGCGAATGAATGCGACTCAGAGCTTGGGAGAGAAAAAGTTTTTGACATAGAGATAAAAAAAGATTTAAAGGCAATAGAATTTGAATTAGACTTGCTCAATGAGGCAGTGAAATTTATCTATTCCTATGGGGATATATCTTTTTCTTTTCAAGACATAAGAGAGCATGTAAAAAAAGCGCAGATTGATTACATCCTCTACAACAGGGAACTTTTAGGTATTAAAAATTTTCTCAGCCTTGTGGAGGAAGTCAAGGCCCACTTTAAATCGCTGTATGACAGGGAAGACTTTTTATTGCTTAAAGAATTTGATAAAAGGCTTGTTCCTCTAAAAAGTTTAAAGGAGAAGATTGAGAATACGGTGATTTCTGAAGATGAGATCTCAGATGAAGCCTCTCCGGTTTTGAAAGCAATAAGGAGGCAGAAGGCATCAATAAATGAGAAGATAAAGTCTACTTTAAATTCTATAATTTCTACAAGGCAAAAAGAACTTCAAGAGCCAATAATAACAATGAGACAGGGAAGATATGTCGTGCCAGTAAAACAGGAATACAGGAATGTGTTTAAAGGCATAATACACGACCAGTCTTCCACAGGGGCTACTTTGTTCATCGAGCCTATCCAAGTAGTAGATTTAAACAATGAATTGAGGGAGTTAGAATTAAAGGAGCAGAAGGAGATAGAAAGGATACTTTTTGAACTTTCTCAAGAAGTTAAGAAGAATGCTGAAGCTATTTTCAAAGATGTTGAAGTGGTATCTGAACTGGATTTCCTATTTGCAAAAGCCCGTTATTCAATAAAGATAAAAGCTTCAAGGCCTGAGCTAAATACTTCAGGGTATGTAAATCTCAAAAAAGCGCGCCATCCTTTGATAGACCCTGAGAAAGTCGTTCCAATAGACATACACATAGGAAGAGAGTTTACTACCTTGGTAATTACAGGTCCTAACACAGGAGGTAAAACTGTCACTTTAAAGACAGTAGGGCTTTTGACTTTGATGGCGATGGCAGGAATAAACATTCCTGCAGAAGAGAAATCCCAGATTTCCATATTCGAAGATGTCTTTGTGGACATAGGCGATGAGCAGAGCATTGAGCAAAGTTTGAGCACCTTTTCTTCTCACATGACAAATATAGTGAGTATTCTTAAAAAGGTCAATAAGAATTCTTTGGTGCTTTTGGATGAGTTGGGGGCAGGGACTGACCCTCTTGAAGGTTCTGCACTTGCTATGAGCATCTTGGACTTTCTCCACAGGACAGGATGCAGGACAATAGCCACCACCCATTACAGTGAGCTCAAGCAGTACGCCTTGAAGACCAAGGGCGTGGAAAATGCCAGTGTCGAGTTTGATGTGGAGACCTTACGGCCTACTTACAGGCTTATCATAGGTATTCCTGGAAGGAGCAATGCTTTTGAGATTTCAAGAAGGCTTGGGCTTTCAGAGGAAATAATTGAAAATGCCAAGAGCTACATGTCTGGTGAGGCCATAAGGTTTGAGGATGTCATTAAAGACGTAGAAGAAAAAAGAAAAGATCTAGAAAATGCTTATCAGGAAGTAGAAAGGCTAAAAAAAGAAGTGGAAGTCTTAAAAGAGGAATTAGAAAAGGAGAAGAGAAAGCTCGAATCTCAAAAAGATAAAATATTGAAAGAGGCTAAAGAAAAAGCTAGGGAGATAATTAAAGAAGCAAAGCAGACTGCAGAGGAAGTAATAAAGAGGATAAAAGAGGCAGAAGAAAAAGAGAAAAACAAAGACAGGGCGATACAGGAAATAAGGGAGAAGATCAAGAAAAATCTAGAAGAGTTGGAAGAAGAGGTTTTAAAACCTAAGGAATTTTCTTATGGCAAAATCCCTGATTCTTTAAAAGCTGGACAGACTGTTTATATTGTCCCATTAGACCAAAATGGAATTGTTCTCTCTCCACCGGATGCATCAGGAAATGTTGAAGTGCAGGCGGGAATTTTGAAGATGACAGTTCACATAAGCAATTTGAGAGTCAAAGAAGAGCAGGAACAGGAAGAAGTGAAAAAGGGTTACAGCAGGTTTATCAATGAAAAGGCAAAGTCGATAAGCCCCTCTCTTGATGTCAGAGGTATGACTTTGGACGATGCTCTTTTGGAAGTGGAAAAATACATTGACGATGCGTATCTGGCAGGGCTTAATCAAGTGACTATAATACACGGAAGGGGTACAGGAGTTTTGAGGACGGGAATTGCCAAATTTTTAAGAAATAGTAAGTATGTAAAATCCTTTAGGCTAGGCAGATATGGTGAGGGCGGTGATGGTGTCACCATTGTTGAATTGCACAGCAGATAGGAGGGGACTTATGTACCTTGTGAGTGCCTGTTTGGCAGGGATAAACTGCAAATATGACGGCGGCAACAATGAAAGAGAAGAGATAAAAAATTTAGTAAGGGAAGGCAAAGCTATTTTGGTTTGCCCTGAGCAGTTAGGGGGGCTTCCAACTCCTAGACTTCCTTCTGAGATAAGGGGAGATAGAGTTTTTAATGTTAAGGGAGAGGAAGTCACTGAGAATTTTTACAGAGGAGCGTATGAGACTTTAAAAATAGCTGAGCTTTACGGTATAAAAGAGGCAATTTTTAAAGCCAAAAGCCCTTCTTGTGGATGTGGGCAGATATACGACGGGACCTTTTCCGGTAGATTGATTGAAGGCGACGGGATAACTACAAGGATTTTAAAACAAAATGGAATAAGAGTGATGACGGAAGTGGAATTTTGCGAAAAAACAAAAAAGAGTGAGTAAAACAGCTTCCCCTACATAAAATTGTAGGGGAGGTGTTTTTGTTGAGGAGGAAAAAGTGGGGTTATAGGAGAGTAAAAGGCCTTTACATATATTTGATTTACACCATTGTAGCACTAATTTTTTTCTATTATTTTACGGAATACAGATTAAAGCCGGCGATAATTGCTGTAAGTGAAACTCTGGCAAAAGAGACAGCAGTGAATACCATAAACGATGCTATAAATGAAAGAGTGCTCAAAGGGATAGAGTACAAAGACTTGGTTTATGTTAGAACAGACAACAACGGAAAAGTTTCGATGCTTCAGGCTAATACGATTGAGATGAATCTTTTGGCTTCAAAAATCACGAGAGAAGTCAAAGAAAATTTGAATAGTATAGGGCCTTTATATGCAAAAATCCCTTTGGGGTCCGTGTTTTCTAGTGATTTATTTGCAAATGTAGGGCCCAGAATAAAAGTTGGCCTTTTGCCTGTCGGGGCAGTTGATGTGGACTTTAGCTCTCAATTTGAGCCGGCAGGAATAAATCAAACAAGGCACAGGATTTATTTGGACATACGCACCACTATAAGGATAATTGCCCCCTTGACATCAGACGAAGTGCAGGTTACCTTGCACATGCCTATTGCTGAAAGCATAATAGTTGGAGATGTGCCGGCAAGCTATGTTGATGTCAACGGGGATAAATTTACTGTTCCAGTTCCCCAGCCTTCTGATTCGAAAGTGGAAATCAAGAAATGACTATTGAAATTTTGTCGAGAAGCTGATATAATAAAAAACGTGTGAAGTGGGGACGTAGCTCAGTTGGGAGAGCACCTGCCTTGCAAGCAGGGGGTCGGGAGTTCGAATCTCCTCGTCTCCACCATTTTTTTATTTGATGGGTATCTGATATCCTCAAGGGATATTTTAGATTGTGGAAGATAAAAACTTTGTCAACGAACTGTAATACCCGTTTAGGGTATTTTTTTTGCCTTCTTCAAGTTTAGCATTTTTTTCTTCAAAATGCAGGATTTTTTACTTTTTTGTCGAATTATTAAAACAATGGGCTCAGGAGGTGAGATGAATGACTCAAAGTAGTGAAGTCCTGTATAAAAAAAGATTAGAAAACATTGTAGAAAAAACTATTGAAGTCATTGAAAGCAGCAAGCAACAGATTTTTGAGATCCTTGAAAAAGCAAAAGATGAAGCTAGAAAGCTGGAAGCACAGTTGGAAGAACTTAAAGTTCAGGTGATAAACGTCATAAAAGAAGTGGAAATGTGTGAGAAAAAAGAAAAAAAATGTCGACTGAAATTGGCTTTGGTGAGCAAACAGTTTGGTCACCTCTCTGAGCAGGCAATAAAAGAAGCTTATGAGGAGGCAAAAGAGGCGCAGATAGAGTTGGCTCTAAAAAGGAGAGAAGAAAAGGAGCTTATAGAGAGGAGAAATGAACTAGAGAGGAAGCTTCTTGATACGAAAGCCATTATAGAAAAGGCTGAAAAGTTATCTTCCCAGATAAACATAGCTTTAAATTATTTGAATGGAGATTTGAAGGCGATGAACCTACAGCTGGAGCAACTCAAGGACAAGCAGGCTTTGAGCGTGAAGATCATTGAGGCCCAAGAGGAAGAAAGGAAAAGAATTGCAAGAGAGATTCACGATGGACCGGCTCAAGCAATGGCAAATGTTCTTTTAAAGTCAGAATTATGTGAAAAGTTAATCACAAAGGATGTGGAGCAGGCAAGGTTAGAACTCAAAAATTTAAAAGAAATTGTCCAGCAGTCTTTGAAGGAAGTCAGAAAGATAATCTACGATTTGAGACCTTCTGCATTGGACGATTTAGGCCTTGTACCCGCTTTGTCCAGGTACATAAAGAATTTTGAAGAAGAGACCGGGATACATGTTGATTTTACTGTGCTTTCAGATTACCAGAGGTTGAGTCCAGAGATTGAGGTCACATGTTTTCGCGTGGTGCAGGAGGCCCTCACAAATATAAAAAAGCATTCCAGGGCAAAGACTGCTTCAATTAAGTTTGAGTTTGGGATGAAATTTGTAAGCATAATCATAAAAGACGATGGGATAGGATTTGATAAAGAAAAGATAGGACAGGGATATGGCCTTATGGGGATGAGGGAGAGGGTGGAAATTTTGAATGGAAAGTTTGAGATAAGCAGTTTCAAAGGCAAAGGGACTCAAATTTACATTTCCATTCCTGTAAGGGGTGTTGAGGATGATTCGGTTGCTAGTGGCTGATGACCACGCTCTCATAAGAAAAGGACTTGTCCAGCTGATAGAACTTGAGAAGGATATAAGAGTGATATCCCAAGCTTCAAATGGTGAGGAAGCTTACAGGCTTGCTAAAGAACTTTCTCCTGACATAATTTTGATGGACATAAATATGCCTGTAATGAATGGCATAACAGCAGCGAAAAAATTGAAGGCAGAAAAACATCCCAGCAAAATACTGTTTTTGACTATTTACAATGACAAAGAATACTTGGTTGAGGCTTTGAAGTTAGGAGTGGAAGGTTACATATTAAAGGATGCTGAGTATGATGACCTTATAAAGGCTGTCCGCACAATTTACAATGGTGGAGTGTACATTCATCCTTCTCTCATGCAAGAGATAGAGGATTCGAATGAGGAATTATTAAGAAAAGAACTTACTCCCCGCGAGATAGAAATACTCAAGTTGCTCTCTCAAGGATACAGCAATAAAGAGATCGCACAGAAACTATTTTTAAGCGAAAAAACTGTGAAAAATCACGTCTACAATATTTTCCGCAAACTGGGTGTCAAGGACAGAACGCAGGCTGCAATTTATATGCTCAAAAATCAGACGATTTTACAGAGTTAATCCTTTACAAGGCTAAATTTGACTTTTATTCAAAAAGGGAATAATATTATAGATGGATGTTTCAATATTAAAAGCAGCGGGGGGTAATGTAATTGGAAGAAAAAGATCTGAAGGAAATTGAAAAGAGACTGGGGTATAAAAATGTGGATGCATGGACTAAAATTTCCAGTGAGGAGAGGGAAAAAGTATTTGAGTTTGCAGAAGGCTATAAAGAATTTATGGCAGAGTGTAAAACTGAAAGGGAAACAGCGGAGAAGATAATTAAAATTGCGGAAGAACACGGCTTTATTGACATTGAAAAAGCTACAAATTTGAAACCAGGCAGCAAAGTGTACTACAACAACAAAGGGAAATCAGTAGTCTTAGCTGTAATTGGGAAAGAGTCCATGCAAAAGGGCATTAAAGCCGTAGCCTCCCACATAGATTCTCCTCGAATAGATTTAAAGCCCAATCCTCTGTATGAAGAAGGCGGATTAGCGCTTTTTAAAACCCACTACTACGGAGGCATTAAGAAATATCAATGGGTTACAATACCTCTGGCGCTTCACGGCGTAATTGTAAAGTCAAACGGAGAAAAGATAAATATAGTGGTGGGGGAAGACGAGAACGACCCTGTACTTTACATAACTGATTTACTGCCCCATTTAGGGAAAGACCAAATGGAAAAGAAAGCGTCGGAAGTGGTGACAGGGGAAGCTTTAAATGCAGTAGTGGGAAGTATACCGCTGTCTGAGGAAGTAAGTGTAAAACCGAGTATACTCAAATATTTAAATGAGAAGTACGGCATAGTAGAAGAAGATTTATTAAGCGCTGAATTAGAACTAGTTCCCGCTTACAAACCAAGAGATGTAGGTTTTGACAGAAGTATGATTGCAGCTTACGGGCAGGATGACAGAGTCTCTGCTTACACTTCCCTGAAAGCTATCCTGGAGATAGGAGTTCCTGAAAGGACTGCTGTTGCTATATTTGCAGATAAAGAAGAAGTAGGAAGCATGGGAAATACAGGTTTGCAGTCAAGGTTTTTTGAAAACGCCATTGCAGAAATCCTTGAAAAATATGAGGGCAGTACTGATATAAAACTAAGGAGACTTATGGCAAACTCTGAAATGCTCTCTGCAGATGTAAATGCTGCTTTTGACCCGACGTATGCTGAAGTGAGTGAAAAACAAAACACAGCTTATTTTGGTAAGGGTGTATGCATAACAAAATACACTGGGGTGAGAGGAAAAGCTGGATCCAATGATGCAAATGCAGAGTTTGTGGGGAAAGTTAGAAGGCTTTTCAATGAAAATGGAGTAATCTGGCAGATGGAAGAACTTGGGAAGGTTGACATGGGAGGCGGCGGCACTGTAGCTCAATATGCAGCTAATTACGGGATGGAAGTGTTGGACTGCGGCGTGGCTCTTTTGAGCATGCACGCGCCTTATGAATTGTCTTCCAAAGTGGATGTGTACATGGCTTACAAAGCCTATAAAGTTTTCATGGAAAAAGATTAATCCGGGAAGTTCCCGGATTAATCTTTTATAAAAAGTTCCACTACTATTATTCCATTTCCTTGTTTATTTTTTACTATTCCGACTCCAATTTTATTGTAATAAGGATTTAATATATTCGCCCTGTGCCCTTCTGAATTCATCAAAGAATAGTGAGCTTTTATCACGTTAGAATTTACTGCTATGTTTTCACCTGCCATATAATAATTTATTCCAAATTTTTTGAGCATGTCAAAAGGAGAGCCGTAATTTGGAGAAATGTGAGAAAAGTAGTCGTTGTCCCGCATGTCTTCAGCTTTTAGTCTAGCAACTTTGCACAGATTTTCATCTACCTGTAATGGCAAGAGGTTGTTTTTTTTTCTTTCTTTATTCACCAGTTCTACTAAAGTTTTTTCCTCCTGTGAAAGTACTGCACTTGTTTGAATTTGTGAAGTGTTACTTGGATTCGCTGTATTACTATTTATGATACTGGAGGAAGGTGTGTATGAAGCTATTTTTTTGTTTAAGGAGACAGGCTGTCTTACTGTTATAAGAGCAGAAGGTCTTATTAAATTGTTTTTTGAAAAATAGCCATAAGAGTAAAAGATTGAAGCGTCAGCAGAATTAAAAGAAAAAAGTGAAATTGCTGCTAAAACTAGTGCTATTGTTGATTTTGTTTTCATGTACACCACCTCAAATCAATATATTCTACAGAAAGCTGTAAATTCCTTCAAGTAATTTATGGACATGGATAGTGTCAAGATACTGTAGGATTTTTTTAAGACAACCCCTGAAACTTAATTAATTCAGGGCTTCGTTTTATCATGTTCTTTATATAACTTGTGCATATTTTAATGCTCTTAAAACCCTATATATTGGCGTTACTTTCCCTATATTCAAAACCGTAATATTGTTTATTTTTTCATTTGTAGACGTTTTAACTCTCCTTACTGCCTCTTTTATTTGCTTCTCTGTTAATTTGTAACTTCCTGCATTTATATTCTTTTTCTTGCCCCACTCTACTTCTCTTAAGTCTCCTCCATTCTTGCTAAATACCCTTAATTTCGCCATTAACTTTAATCCTTCTCTGCTCCACCCTAATGGATTCCTGCTAAGTCTTGCAGAAAATACATGGCTTATATGCCCTTCTGCACTGCACCCTATTACATCTTCGTCTTCACTGTATATCTTTATCCCTTCCCAATTGTTTAGTATGTATCTCTTCGCTTCCTTTATCTTTTCTTTTTCTTTCTCTTCTTTTGCTATCTTTATTAACTCACCAAATATTTTCTTCACTCCTTCTTTATCCCCTTCATTTATTGCTCTCCATATCTTATCCCTATACTTTGGCTCTTTTGATGTTGCTTTTAATACGTATTTGTTTAAATGATATCTGTCTAACACAAACCTTGATTTTACTATCCATTCTAATCCCTCTTTTATCCATGGTGCTCCATCTCCTGCTATGTATATCTTCTCTATCTTCTCTTCCTTGTAATTTTCTTCTATGTAATTCGCTACATCTATCCATATGTCTTCTGCTTTCTCTCCTACGTATGCCTTGTAATACACATTCTTCAGTACGTTCCTTCCGTTTTTCTCTTCCCTACCTTCATGTATGTATATCAATCGCGGTGTTTCACTGCTGCCATCTTGTAAAGGTACATGGTCTTCATCTGCTTCTATGTATAAAACCCTTACTTCCTTCTTCTCTTTTATTTCTCTCTTCACCTCTACTTCTCCTATTTCCCTTATTGCGTTTAATACCGTCTGTTTACTTATTTTCTCTGGACATGCTTTCTCGCTACTTTTCTCGTATGATTCTTCTATCGCATTTTCTACTAACTTTATTTTTACTCCCTTTTCTATCCTCTCGTGCCGTCCTATCTCTAATGCATCATCCACTAAATATGTATATCTACCATCCTCCCTTGATTTGTAATATGTCCTCTCATATTCAATATCCCCAAGGACTGTCGTTAATCTCTTTTTATCTTTCCTCTCTACTACCCATTTTTCTTTCCTTCTCTTGTCTTCTTTTATTATCCTATCTAACTCCTCAATAATTGCTTCTATTGCCTCTCTACCTAGTTTGTCCGTAAGTTCTTTTATCCTTGCTACAAGCTCTGTAATATTCATTCCATTCTTTAATAAATCCTCAAAAACATTCATCATTTCCCTAGTGAAATTTAGAGCATTTTGTAGTATAATATCCTCAAAAATATGTTTTTTCACAAGAGACACCCCTTTCGTGTTTTTTGTTTTCCACAATCTATTTTATCACAGGGGTTGTCTCTTGTTTTTTCACTTTAAAAATCCTACGATAATTTTACACTATGATGGACATGAAGGAACATTGTATCAACTGAGGGAGGTGTAGAATATACTGGTTCTGAGGTGGTATGTGTGAAATACGGGTTGATCGTGTTTTATTCCTATCAGCATGGGCTTATGGCAGAGAGAGTATTAAAAAGGCACAATATTGCTGTAGAATTTGTTCCTACGCCAAGAAGCATTTCAGAAGGGTGCAGTCATTCTCTCAAATTTGGGCTTGAGTCTTTAAAAGTGGTGCAAAATTTATTACAGAGAATTAATGTTCCATACAAGGGAATATACGAAGTGGAAAAAATACCGGCGGGGTATAAAATAGTAAAAGTGGTTTAGTCCTCTTCTTTTATGAAGAGGCTTTTTATTTTTTGAAATGTAGTGGCATTTTTAATGCTTTCTAGCTTGGAGTTTAAAATTAGTACTTGATTCTGTAAGTCCTTTATCTGCCTTTTTAGGTTTTCATTTTCTCTCATCAATCTGTTTACCATTGTATTGTAATTGTCTGCTTTAAGAGATATCTTTGCTTTTTCCTCATTTGCTTGCTTTAAAAGCTCCTGAAGTTCAAAGATGTTTTTGTTTTTCATTGCAATTTCGGCATTTTTTCTGTTTAATTCTTCTTCCAAAAAAGACTTTTCCTCTTTCAAAGTCTGTAACTTTTTGATTAAGAGATTTAAGTACTCTTGGACTTCTTTTATGTAAAAGGTGAAATAAGTGCTTTTTTCTTCTGGTTCCTTCCTAGGTTTGTATTCCAGTGGTATTATTTCTCCTTTTTTGCTTAGGAAAATGTAATTAGATTGTAAATTCCCTAAGGGAGCTCTCAGTTTAAAAAATTCTACTTCTTGGAGTGAGAAAGGAAGTTTAAAGGGTTTGGACCAGCTATTTCCACTGTCGGAGGATATGGTTGCAAAAAGGCTGTCTTTTTGTATGTAGCTTCCCCACAGGTTGTTATCTATAACAGAAAGGTGCAAATTTTTAATTTCGGTGGAGTAGGCTAAGGTAGTGGCAGCGGTCCAGTTTCCTTTTGGCCAGCTGCCTGGAGTTTTTTTCTTATACTTTATCTCTTGAATTATGTCCTCTTCTATCCAAAGGGTGTGTATGTTTTTCTGAGAGTCTACCGAAATAGCAGGTGAGAAGATTTTTTCTGATTCGGAAATTAAAAATTTTGGTGACCAGGAATCTTGCGTGTAGAAAAGGTAGTAAAGTTGTGTTTTATTTTTCTCAACTGTTGTATAAAGAAGATGAACATTTCTTTCATCTTCTAAAAATACTTCATAGAAAGGGAAGAGTAAAGGGCCTTTAATTAAAGCGATGTTTTTGCCACTCCAGTTTTTATCCCATTTTTGATGAATTAAAAGCATTTCTCGAGGTTTGCTTATACTGCTTAAGGTGTAAAAAAGGTGTACCACCTTGTTTTTTATTAATAGGGTAAAATTATCAAGATGCGTATTTTTATCAGGGTAAGAGTAAAGAACTTTTTTATGCCATCCCCTTTCTGAAAGAATTAATAAAACTAATTCTCCTTCTGAATTTTGGTATATCAAATTTAGTTTTCCTTCATCATCAAAACAGGCATCAAAATCGCTTTCACAGTCAGAAACTATGACTTCCTCCGCCTCTTTACCTTCACTTATTTTTTTAAGAGCTATCTTTTTGTCTTCTAAATAAAGGTATTTAAAAAAATCTCCTTTTTCGATGAGTATATTTGCCATTTTCAAGCCCCCTTTCGCTAAAATATATGCAAATAAGTTGCGATATAGAATTGTTAAACTATTAACATGACTTTTAAAAAGGATTTTTAGCAAAAATGTAGAAATAATATATAATATAAAGTAGCTTTGATGCAATAAGAAAAAAGGAGCATTCCTGTAATGAATAAAAAATAAGGGAGAATGGACTTTGAAAAAATAAGTACCTCCTGATAAAATACAGAGTGTAAGTTTAAGAACTTACCTCGAATTATCAAAATAAACAGGAGGTACCTAAAATGAAGTATAAACAAAATGAAAAGATTTTGCAAGTAACGGGAGACACATTAATTGCGGGAGTAGACATAGCAAAAGAAAGCCATTATGCCAGAGCATTTGACTACAGAGGAGTAGAATATGGGAAATACCTGAGATTTGAAAACAATAGAGAAGGTATGACAAAATTTCTTAACTGGGCAAAAGACTTGATGGAGAGACATAAGAAAAACAAACTAATAGTAGGGATAGAACCGACAGGGCAATATTGGCTGTGTTTTGCCCAATACCTTAAAGACAATAACATAAAGGTAGTATTGGTTAATCCATTTCATGTAAAGATGAGCAAAGAATTAGATGACAATTCTCCCACAAAAAGCGATAAGAAAGACCCAAAAACAATAGCAATGCTAGTAAAAGACGGGAGATATGTAGAGCCGATAATACCTGAAGGAGTATATGCGGAATTAAGGGTAGCGATGGACATAAAAGAGAGGTTGAACAAACAAATAGGGATGACAAAAAATCAAATAACAAGATGGTTGGACATATACTTTCCAGAGTTTAACACCGTATTTTCAGACTGGGAAGGGAAAGCAGCACTTATCACATTAAGAGAATTTCCAACGCCTGAGAAGATAGCAAAAAAGAGTGCTGAAGAAATAATATCGATATGGAAGAAAGAAGTACAAAGAGGGGTAGGAGAAAAAAGGGCTATAAAGCTGATAGAAACTGCTAAGGAGAGCATAGGGAAGAAGCAGGGCATAAAGATGGCGGAATACGAGATAAAGACTCTCATTGAACAATACGAATTTTTAAAAAAACAAATTGAAGAAATAGAGAAGAAGATGGAAGAATTAATAGTTGAGATACCAGGGGTTAAAGAACTACTAGAAATCAAAGGGATAGGAGTAAACACAGTAGCAGGTTTTATTGCAGAAGTAGGAGATATTGAAAAATATGAACATCCAAAACAGATACAAAAACTAGGGGGATTAAACCTAATAGAAAATAGCTCTGGTAAGCATAAAGGAGAAACGACAATAAGTAAAAGAGGGAGGAAGCGATTGAGGAGTGTGCTATTTAATGCAGTAATGGCCTTGGTCGCAAAAAACGAAGAATTTCGTGAACTACACAAATATTACACCACCAGAGCGCAAAACCCGCTAAAAAAGAAGCAATCACTAATAGTATTGTGCAACAAACTGATAAGGATATTTTATGTCATATTAAAGAAAGGAGTAAAATATGACCCAATCAAGATGATGAAGGACATAAAGAGGCCAGGCTTACAGGAAGCTGCATAAAAAGTGCCAACATACTATCAAATCAATTAAGGGTTAATCATCTTCTCTTCAGCTTTAACTTAGTCACATCTAAAGAGCTGACCCTTAAGAAGAAATTGATTTTTATGAAAAGCGAAAGTGTGAACGATGTGACATAAAAGGTAAAGTAAGGAATAAGACAAAAACAACCAATCAAGAGATGGGATATTGACAACAAGAGCGGGAATTGTCATAAAAATAATCACCATACGGGCAAAGACCCTGCAATGGAGCAGAAATGACATCCACCTCATGGCAGGTAGAACGAAGGAATTAAGGACTAAGATCCAGTGAGACATGGGAGGGTAAACCCCATGAGATAAGTGGAGCTATCCCGCCATAATATGGAAATAGGATATGAGGTTTATTAAGCTTACCCATTTAATGGTTAGATAAGTAAGAAATGGTAATATAAGCCATGAGATGCTCTTGTTGTGATGAGAAAATTAAAGAAAAACTAAGATATTAAGAGAAAATAAAAGATAATAGAGGGAGGAGTATAATCATGAATTACGATGTGATAGTCGTAGGAGGAGGACCTGGAGGTTATACTGCAGCCATTAGATTAAGTGAATTGGGTAAAAAAGTAGCTTTGATAGAAGAAGATTCTCTGGGAGGTACATGCCTTAATAGAGGGTGTATTCCTACAAAGGTTTATGCTCACGCTGCAGAACTTGTAACCCGCATAAAAGAAGCAAAAGACTTTGGAATAACTGCAGAGTACACTTTAGATATTGCCAAGCTTCGCCAGAAAAAAGAGCGGGTAGTAAAGAGATTAGTAGGTGGGGTAGGTTATTTGATGAACTTACACCACATTGATGTCATAAATGGAAAGGGAACGTTTATTGATAAAAATACTGTTGAAGTAAATGGAGCAAAGTACACTGCAGAGAATTTTATAATTGCTACTGGTTCAAAGGTATTTCTGCCCCCTATAGAGGGAATTGACTTAGAAGGCGTCATGACAAGCGATAAAGCTTTGGAATTAGAAAAAATTCCTGAAAAAATAGTGATAATTGGAGCAGGAATTATTGGACTTGAATTTGCAAATATTTATGCTTCTTTGGGGAGCAAAGTAATTATGATAGAGATGCTTCCTCAGCTTTTACCAATGCTTGATAGAGATGTAGTTGGAGTGATGGAAAAAGCATTGAAAAAGCAAAAGATAGAGCTTCATCTAAATAGTAAAGTAGAAAAAATAGAAAGAGGTCTGAGAGTAATTTATACAGAAAACGGTAATCAAGAGAGTGTCGAATGTGATGCTGTTTTGGTTGCGGTAGGAAGAGTGCCTAATGTAAACGGGGTCGATGCTTTAAACCTCGAGATGAACGGAAGAGGAATAAAAGTGGATTCCCATATGAGGACAAGCATAGAAAATATATACGCTATTGGAGATGTTACAGGAGGCATACAACTGGCACATGTGGCTTCTTATCAGGGAATTGTAGCTGCTCACAACATAGCAGGGGAAGAAAAAGAAGCGGATCTGACGGCGGTACCTAACTGCCTTTATACAAATCCAGAGGTTGCTTGGGTTGGTCTTAATGAATCACAGGCAAGAGAAAAGTATGGAGAAGTGAAAATAGGCACTTTCCCGTATACGGCTTTGGGAAGGGCTATGACTATGGGAGAAAGCGATGGGTTTGTGAAAATAATCGCAGAAGGAAAATATGGAAGAGTAGTCGGTATGGAGATAATAGGGGCTGGTGCTACAGAGATAATACATGAAGGGGTATTGGCCATAAAAGAGGAGTTTACGCTGGAGGAATTGGCAGATAGCATACATGCTCATCCTACACTTTCTGAGAGTATAAAAGAGGCTGCAGAGGATGCTTTAGGGATGCCAATAAACAAAGGTTAAAATAGGGGGAATTGTTTTGAGGAGAGGAGAAGTATTAAAATTAGGTGTGGTTCCTTATCTTGAAGGGAAAGAGATACAGCTTAAGGCTTTTGAAAAAGTTAAAAAGGAAGAAACAGACGGTATTTTGATATTACTTCAGCATAAGCCAGTATACACCATAGGTGTTTCAGGTGGATATGATGAAGACATACTGGTCCCCATTGATTACATAAAAGAAAAGGCAGAGCTTTACAAAGTAGAAAGGGGAGGAAAAATAACTTTTCACGGGCCTGGACAGGTGGTAGCCTATCCCATTTTTAACCTGGCAAAATGGCAGAAAGATGTTCACCTTTTTGTTCATAATTTAGAAGAAGCTGTAATAAGGCTTCTGAGGGAATATGGGATTATCGCCGGACGCAAGGAAAAGTACACGGGTGTGTGGGTTGGAGATGAAAAGATATGCGCAATAGGCATTGCGGTTAAAAGGTGGATAACTTGGCACGGTATAGCGCTCAATGTTAACACTGACCTGTCTTACTTTGGCCTTATTAACGCTTGTGGAATTACAGAGTTTGGTGTCACTTCCATGAAAAAGCTTGGAATAGAAGTTGAAATAGAAGAAGTGATGGACAGACTTGTGGACAAGTTTGAAGAGGTGTTCGAAATAAAATTTGAAGAGATTGATTTAACTAGATTGGCGGTGGTTGACAGTGCGAAAGCCTGAATGGCTTAAAGTGAGAATTTTAAGTGAGGATTTAAACAGGATGGAAGCTTTTTTGAAAAATATGGCCTTAAATACCGTATGTCAAAGTGCAAACTGCCCAAACATGGGGGAGTGCTTTGCAAGGAGAACAGCAACTTTTATGATAATGGGCAACATATGTACTAGAAACTGCAGATTTTGTGCAGTGGAAAAAGGGCATCCTCAGCCCCTTGATGAAGAAGAGCCGAGAAGAGTGGCGGAAGCAGCTAGAAGGTTGGGGTTAAGGCATGTGGTAGTTACGTCTGTTACAAGGGATGATTTGCCAGACGGTGGGGCTTCACATTTTGCGAAGACAATATATGAGCTAAAAAAGCTGCCAGGAGTCACTGTTGAAGTGCTTGTGCCTGATTTTATGGGAAATGAAGAGGCAATCAGGACTGTTGTGGAAGCAAAACCTGATGTAATAAATCACAATGTAGAGACGGTTCCGAGGCTTTACTCAAGAGTGAGGCCAAAAGCGGATTACATTAGGTCTTTAAACCTCCTTAAAAAGGTCAAAGAGCTGGACCCTCTAATACTTACTAAATCAGGGATTATGGTGGGACTGGGCGAAACAGAAGAGGAAGTAATAGAAGTTATGAAGGATTTAAGAGATATTGATTGCGATATGATGACCATAGGACAGTATCTAAGACCTTCTCATAAGCACATAGAAGTAGCTGAATATGTAACCCCTGAACAGTTTAAAAGATATGAAGAGATAGGCTACAAATTAGGATTTAAGCATGTAGCTTCTGGGCCGTTGGTTAGAAGTTCTTATCATGCTGATGTGGGTTTGAGTTTAGCAAGAGGATGAGTTATTTGTGGTAAAGAAAAAGCAGCTTTCAAAATGGGCTTTTAATGAAGGCTGCTTTTTTTGTAAAAAGGGGGATTTGAATGAAGGATTTTATTTCCTTTATGGAAAAGGCGTGGTGGAGATACATTACAGAAGGTATATTGGAGGAAGGGATTAGGGAAGAAATAAAAGAGTCTTGGAAGTTATGCAGAGAATATGGAGTGGACCCTTTTGGAGGGGTGGGAGAGATATTAGATGAAAAAAGTATGAAAGTAAGATTAAAAGAAAATGAAGAGTTGATCTCTGTTGCCCATCCTATAATGGAGGATAAAACAGTTGGAATTAATAATAATAAAAAAATGATACAACTTTAATTAGGTGATGATGAATGTTATTAACTATAAAAAAGTTAAAGAGCTGTATGATATAAGCAGGATTACTTTAATAAACTAGGAAAAAGAAGGATTAATAACCTCTGTTAGAATACCGAAGGGAAGAAGATATAAAAAAGAAGATATAGAGAAGTTACTAGGTATGCTGGAAGAAAAACCAAAACCTAAAGTAGTTTTATATGCGAGAGTATCTACAAAAAAGCAAGAAGAATATCTTAAAAAATCAGATTAAAAGACTTAAAGAGTATCCTAATTCTCAGGGTTGGCAGTATGAAATTATATCCGAAATAGCAAGTAGAGTAAATGAAAACAGGAGAGGTTTATTAAAGCTTTTGAACAAGATAAAAAGAGGAGAGGTTGAAAAGGTTGTAATAGAATATCCTGATAGATTGGCGAGATTTGGATTTGAATATATTAAATTTTTCATGGAAAGCTTTGGAGTAGAACTAATAATTTTAAATGATAAAGAAAATGAAGAATACGCGAATAAAGAGCTGGCAGAAGACTTAATATCAATAGTCACCTCATTTGCAACAAGGATTTACGAACAAAGAGGTGGTAGAAAACATGATATTAATACAGGCTAAACTTGTGTTTTTAAGTCAAGAAGACAAACAAACAGTATTAGACTTAATGAGAAGATGGTCTTCATGCATGAGATTTGCATACAAAAGACTTTTAGAAGGTTATGATAGAAACACATTAAAAAGAGACCTTCAGGGAATGTTTGATTTAAACTCAAGATATGTAGATGACGCAATAATGAAAGCAAGAAGCACATTAGAATCCGCCAAGGAATTAGGAAGAAGCCCAAAAAGGGTGATCTTTGGTGGGAAGAAACTGTTTGAGAAACTCCAAAAACGCCATATAAACGGGAAAGCATATAAAAAATTAAAAATTAAGTGGCAGGAGAAGAGAAAAGGAAACCTTTATTCAAGAGGGGATAAAAGCAAAAAAGGAAATCTCAACACAAGAATAGAAGTAAAAGAAAATGGCACTTTCTTAAGGATAAATGTGGGAGAAAGAAAATATGTATATGCCAAAATAGAAGCAGGCTATAAAAAGAATAAGAGCAGAGAAGAACTCCTACAGGAAATCGCCGAGTCAAACATACCTTACTCTGCAGAATTAAAACTCAAAAATGGCAATATATACGCCTATTTTGCTATTGAAGAAAAATATCCAGAAACAAAAATAACAAAAGAGAAAGGGGTCATAGGAATAGATGTAAATGCATATCCAGACAACATATCATGGGCAGAAACAGATGAAAAAGGAAATCTAATAAGTTATGGTAAGATATCTATGCCGGAGCTATCAAGTGGAAATAAAAACAAAAAAGAATACTTCAGATGGCATTATGCTCATGAGATAGTAAAAATAGCAAAAGAGAAAGGAAAAGCAATAGTAATTGAAAAATTGGACATAAAAGAAAAAGGCAAAAGAGGAGACTTTTCAGGGAGAAAGTCAAGAAGGATAAGACATAACTTTAGCTATAAATCACTTCTTTCAAAAATAAAAACACTAGCAAAAAGAGAAGGGATAGAAGTAATAGAGGTAGACCCTTCTTATACCTCAATAATAGGCATGTTGAAATATGCACCACAGTATATGATAACAAAAGACATATCAGCAGCCTATGTAATAGCAAGAAGAGGGCTAGGACTACAAGAAAAGATACCGGATAACTATGTAAACTTCCTCAACACATTAACTGAAAAGGAATTAGAAGAGTTAAAAGAACATGTAAAATATACAGTCAAAAATAAAAATTTAAAGAGGAAGCACTTAAAAGAAATAAACAAAGCAATAAAACTTATACAAAGCCTTGAGAGTGAGTCAGGAAGGGTGCTAAGACCTCTGGATGGAACAAGTTTTAGTACCTATGATTTCTGGCGAGTTCTCAAGGTAGCGGTGGTAACTCCACTCTCCCCTGAGAAAGTACCAAGAGACTTCTCTGTCCTGAAGGAATTATTAATTCAGGGCAAGTGGGGAGACCCGTAAAGGCGCAAGTTCCTGCTTCTTGGGGCAGGGGCTATGGCTTTCCCAAAAACCGCCTGCTGGGGCCGGGAAAGTCTGAAGGGCGGACTACAAATACCCCAGCTGCCTAAACTGTACGCTTTTGTACAGTTTGGGTAACCAGGCCGCATTACAGAGGAAGATGTAAAGAGATATATTTCTGAAAAGCAAATTGGTACTTTACCAGAGAAAACTGAAAAGGAAATAGTTTTAAGAGAAGAACAAATTCTCCAAAAAGCAGAAAGAGTGCCAATGGACACTATGAGAAGGACTATAAGCCAAAGAATGAAAAAAAGCTGGACAGAGATTCCTCATGTGACGGAAGACATCAAAGTAGATGTGACAGAACTTGTTAATTTAAGAGAGAATTTAAACAAATCTGGAGAACATAAATTTACCTACACTGATTTGATTGCAAAAGCTTGTGTTATTGCATTAAAGAAAAATCCTGTTTTAAATTGGTCTATTGAGGGAGATGAAATAATTAAAAATCCTAACATCAACTTAGGAATTGCAGTGGCATTAGAGGATGGATTAATAGTTCCTGTGGTGAAGAATGCTGAAAATAAATCTTTACTAGAGCTTTCAAAAGAGATTAAAGAACTAAGTGAAAAAGCAAGAGAGAATAAGCTAACTCCTGATGAAATAACAGGTGGTACTTTTACTATCACTAACCTAGGAATGTATGAAATAGATAGCTTTACTCCTATTATAAATCCTCCAGAAAGTGCTATATTAGGAGTTAACAAAATATACAAAGAACCAGTGGTAATAGAAGACAATATTGTCATACGGCACACAATGAAACTTAGTCTTTCTTTCGACCATCGACTGATTGATGGAGCTACTGCTGCTAAGTTTTTGCTCGACCTAAAGAAAATTTTGGAAAATCCTGTATCCATGCTTATTTAAATCTTTAAATGGCGGGCCATGTATTTTAGGCTCGCTTCTTTTATACTTTAAAAACTATGATATAAATTAGAGTTAACATATCGAAGGGAGGGTAACTCTTATGTTAGAAAAGCTTATTATTACGGTTTTGGCAGAAGATTCTGTGCTATATGAGAGTCCATTTTTAGGGCAGCATGGGGTTTCTTTTTTAGTTGAGGCTTATGGAAAAGAAAAGAAAAATATTTATTTCTAGGCTTAATTTTATAACTAACCCCTTTTTAAGGCATGTAGGCGTGATGAGAGGAAATATGAAGGAAAAAATAGAGGAAAATGGCGGCAGACTCTTTTTGACAAGAGACCCTCTTGAGATAATGCCCGGGGTTTTGACTACGGGAGAGGTGAAGAGAATTACTGATAGAGCTATACAAGGCTTTTGGTGAAAGATTTATACCTCTTCATACGGGAATGAAATTTGAATTTTGACAATTGTAACACATCCCCCTTTATCTGCGTATATTGTAGTAGTAGAAAAAGGCTAAGCTTTTTCAAGAATAAAGGGGGAAATAATATGGCTTTTACAAGGAAAGTATTGGGTCAGCAGGAGATAGTGCCAGGGCCAGTACAACCAGGGCAACTTCCGGAACCTACAGAAATTGCCTGCATAGAAGTCACTAAAATATACGATGCTTGTTCTCAAAGGCTGTGCCTGGATAATATACCGCCAATTACTTTTGTCCCAACACTAACTACTTTGACACCTACTTTTGGTGAGATAACAAATATAAAAATTTCCCTTGTAGAGCCGCCAGGCTTTGTGATAACACCTATCACTGAAAGACCTGGTTTTGCGAGGGTTGAAGCGACTTTCCAGGTAACTTTTGATGTGGTCATAAATTACCCTGATGGTACAACACAAACATTGCCGGGAAATATTACTACTTTTAGTAAAGACATCGTGCTTTATGTGCCTGATCCAAATGTAGCTATAATGAAGTACGAAGCTATGGGAGAAGGTTTATACGGCAAAGTGAATGTAGGGGTAACTACTACTGTAGAGGTCATAATAGGTGTCTGGATTATAATAAAATCTGCAGTAGATGTGCAATTGCTAGTGCCTTCTTACGGATTCTGTCCTACGCCTGCGGCCTGTGAGGAGTTTGCTACTGACGTGTGTGATATCTTCTATAAAAAGCCCTTCCCAACCTTTGAGCCGCCACAGATGTACCAAAATCCTTAATTTGCCAGCGAATTCGCTGGCTTTTTTACATAACAATTGACTGTTTGCAAATTTTATGGCAAAGTTAATATAGGAAAACAAACTTATTGAAAGGTGTGTTGCAAGTGGTGGACAATTTGAGAAATGATATATTAATGAGATTAAGGACCATAAAAGGTCATATAGCTGGAATAGAAAAAATGGTGGAAGAGGAGAAAAGCTGTGAGGAGATTTTACTTCAAATTGCAGCAGTAAAGGCATCTTTAGAAAAAGTAGGCATGTCAATAATACAGGAGCATGCAAAAGACTGTATACTTGCCAGTGAAGATGGAAAGGCTACTTATGAAGATGTGCAAAGAATTATTAACCTTTTAGTTAAATTTGCAAAATAAAGGGATGATGATTATGGAAGTGTATTTGGACAACAGCGCTACCACAAAAGTGAGAAAAGAAGTCATAGACAAAATGCTTGAAGTTTTAGAAGAGGAATATGGTAATCCTTCTTCACTTCACAGAAAGGGTTATCAAGCAGAAAAGCTCTTAAAAGAAGCGAGAGAAAATGTTGCGTGTCTTATAGGCGGCAGACCAGAAGGCATTATATTTACTTCTGGCGGGACAGAGTCTAATAACCTTGCTCTCATAGGAGTGGCAGAAAGCCTCAAGAAAAAGGGCAATCACATAATTTCTTCTACCATAGAACATCCTTCAATTTTAAATGTGCTTAAATTTTTAGAAGAAAGTGGGTTTAAAGTTACTTACATTGAAGTGGACAAAAAGGGAAAGGTTAATCCTGAGGATGTTGAGAATGCTATTAACGATAAAACTATACTCATCTCAATTATGGCAGTAAATAACGAAATAGGTACCATAGAGCCTATTGAGGAGATAGCAAGTATAGCGAAGAGAAATGGCGTTTTATTTCACGTAGATGCTGTACAAGCTGCTGGCAAGATAGAGATTGACGTAAAGAAACAAAAGCTTGACATGGTGTCTTTAAGTGCGCATAAGATTCACGGTCCAAAAGGAGTAGGGGCGCTATATTTATCGGAGGAAGTGAGAATAAGACCCATAATATTTGGAGGAGGGCAGGAAAAGAACATAAGGTCTGGCACAGAAAATATGCCCGGTATTGTAGGATTTGGAGTTGCTAGCAGACTGGCCAAAGAAAGTTTAGAAGAAGTTTCTCAGAAGCTCATGGGGTTAAAAAAGAGGTTGTGGGAGGGTATTTCTTCAGAAATAAAAGATGTGCATTTGAATGGACCTGAAGTAGAAGAAGGCGCGCCGCATATACTTAACGTTTCTTTCCGTGGAGTCAGAGGAGAGGTGCTTTTACACGCTTTAGAAGAAGAGGGTATTTACGTCTCCACTGGATCTGCTTGTTCATCGAAAAAGAGAGGAGGAAGTCACGTCCTTAAAGCAATAGGCTTAAAAGGAGACCTGCTAGAAGGGGCTATCCGCTTTTCTCTGGGGATTTTTAATACTGAGGAAGACATAGATTACACAGTGGATATTTTGAAGAAAAAAGTTGACTTTTTAAGAAGATTTAAACGGAGGTAAAATAATGAAAGACGTACTTCTCATAAAATACGGAGAATTGGCATTGAAAGGAGAAAACAGGTCTTTTTTTGAAAATACACTTGTAAAAAATATAAAATACGCTCTAAGAGATTTTGATGGCGTAAAAGTCGAGAAAACCCATGGGAGAATTTATGTGGAGTGCGAAAAAGATGTTGAAGAGGCAATAGAAAGGTTAAAAAAAGTCTTTGGAATAGTCGGGATAACGAGGGCAAAAGAGGCTGACCTTGACCTTGAGGAAATTTTTAAAGCTGCTGTAGATCTCATGAAAAGTCACCAGGGCAAGACTTTCAAGGTAGAAACCAAAAGGCCCAATAAGGCCTTTCCTTATAATAGCATGGAGGTAAGCAGAAGAGTAGGAGCAGCCGTTTTGAAGAATGTGAAAAACATGAAAGTGGATGTACACAATCCTGATGTGCTCCTTAATGTGGAGATAAGGGAAAAAGCCTTTTTATATGCAGGGGTTATTGAAGGGGCAGGAGGTCTTCCTCTTGGCACGAATGGAAAAGCGACTGTACTTCTTTCGGGAGGAATTGACAGCCCTGTAGCGGCATGGATGATGATGAAAAGAGGTGTGGAAGTAGAGGCTGTTTACTTTCACAGCCCTCCGTACACGTCAGATAGGGCGAAGGAAAAAGTTGTGGACCTGTGTAAAGTGCTTTCTCAATATGGAAGGGGAATGCGACTGCATGTAGTCCACTTCACTGACTTGCAGCTTGAAATTTACGAAAAATGCCCTGCTAGGTTAACGACAATAATAATGAGAAGAATGATGATGAAAATAGCGGAAAAAATCGCTCAGCAGAATGGCTCTCTAGCCCTTATAACGGGAGAGAGCCTTGGACAGGTGGCAAGCCAGACCATTGAAAGCCTGTATGTAACCAATTCTTCTGTTTCACTTCCTGTCTTTAGACCTTTGATTGGGATGGATAAGAGGGAAATAATTGATATAGCTCAGAAAATTGGCACCTACGAAATCTCCATAAGGCCTTATGAGGACTGCTGTACTATATTCGTTCCAAAACATCCTGCTACAAAGCCCAAGCTGGAGAAGGTTTTAGAAGCAGAAGAGAAGATGGATTACCAAAAATTTATAGACAATTTTGAAGAAGAAGTAATAGAAATTTGAGTCAGGTTGCACCTGACTCAAATTTATTTTTTAAAAATTAAACTTTTAGCTAGATAAAATTAAAAAATTTAAAATTGATATTGACATTTTTGAAGGAAGTGTTATAATGAAATCAAAGCTTATGACTTGAGGTGAAACCTATGAAAGAAGTGATAGGGATTTGTCCTGTGTGCGGGGAAAAGATGAGGGTTACGAGACTAGAGTGTTCTCACTGTGGAACTGCTATTGAGGGGCAATTTGAACTTTGCAAATTTTGCTATCTTACAAGGGAACAGAGGGAGCTGTTAGAGATTTTCATAAAGACAAGAGGAAATATAAGGGAGATGGAAAAAGAACTCAATCTGTCGTATCCGACTATAAGGAACAAACTGGATAATTTGATTGCAGCATTAGGGTATGAAGTGGAAAGAAGACCTGTGGTCGATAAGAAGGAGGTGCTGAGGAAGTTAGAAGAAGGGGAAATCACTGTAGATGAAGCTATAAAGCTTCTTAAAGAAGGATGAGGGAGGGTTTTTAATGGAAGAGGAAAAAATGGTGGTATTGAGAATGCTGGAGGAGGGCAAGATTACTGCTGAAGAAGCAGCCATTCTCTTGGAGGCTTTGGAAGGGAGAAGAGAAGTGAATCTTCAGGAAGAAGGTAGTTTTAATTTATTAGACAAATTTAAGGAAAGGATGACTGCTCTTTCCGATATTCCGAAAGAAGTAGAAAAAGGGCTTGATAAAATTGAAGAAAAAATTGAGGGAATAAAGAAAAAGGATTTTGGAACCAGCATTGCTGACAGGATATTGGATTTTATCTGGGAGGGGAGGGAAGAAAAGCTTGAGAAAGATTTTGAATTTAAAGATGTTGGAGAAAGCATTTCTTTAAAGATAGCCGTTGCAAACGGCAATATAACTTTGAAGAGGTGGGATAAAGATTACATCCGGACAAAGGTGGAGTATGCAATAAGAAGCAGAGGGGGAGGCTTAGATGTAAAATATGAGGAAAATTATTTAAAGATAGTAGGAGATAAGGGAGTGAAAAAAGCAGAGATCGAAGTGTACCTTCCAGCTGTCAAGTGCGATGAAGTAAAACTTGAGACCGTAAATGGGGAAATTTCTGCTGAGGACCTAAAGATGAAAAAAGTAGCTTTAAAGAGCATTAACAGCGATGTAGACTTAAAAGATGTATGTTTGGAAGAAGCGGACATTTCCACGGTAAATGGGGATGTCTCTATTCACAACCTTAAGGTCGATTTGCAGAAAGTTTTTCTGAAAATAGATACTATCAACGGAGATGTTGAGGTCAAATTAGAGGATAAAAATGTGGGAGTATATTACAAATTGAAGACGATAGCTGGGGATTGCAGCATAAATTTACCAGGGACCTCTCAGGCGACAAGAAATAGGCACTATTTAAAAGGAAATACAAAAAATTACAGAGAATCAGAAAAGAAACTGGAAATTCATGTAAATTCAATAAGTGGAGATATTACCTTAGAGTGAGGTGGGTTTTATGGAAGAAAGATTGAGGATTTTGAAGATGGTAGAAGAAAAAAAGATAACAGCAGAGGAGGCGGCTGAACTTCTTAAGGCTCTGGAAGTAGAGGAAGAAAAGGAGATAAGGAGGCCCCATAGAAGAATTAGGTGGCTTAAAATTAGGGTAACAGATATGAATACCAACAAAGTGAAGGTTAATTTATCTATACCTTACAGCCTTTTATCGTGGGGCATGAGAATAGCCGGGAGATTTACTCCCAGCGACATATTAGAAGAGCACGGTATCAATTTTAATGACCTTTTAAAAGCTATAGAAGAAGGAGAAACAGGAAAAATCGTGGATGTATACGATAAAGAGGATGGAGAACATGTGGAAATAAGCCTGGAGTAGATTACACGTTAAATCTAAATACTACAACATCTCCATCCTGCATGACATAGTCTTTGCCTTCAAGCCTTAAAAGCCCCATTTCTCTTGCTGCTGCCTGTGATCCTGCTTTGACTAAATCTTCAAAGGAGATTACTTCTGCTCTTATAAACCCTCTTTCAAAGTCAGAGTGGATTTTCCCAGCCGCTTGAGGAGCTTTAGTTCCCCTTTTTATTGTCCAGGCATGTACTTCTTTAGGCCCTGCAGTGAAAAATGTAATTAGTCCTAAAAGAGAATATCCGTGCCTTATTATATTGTTAAGCCCGGGCTCTTTGAGCCCGTATTCTTTTAAAAGCTCATTTCTTTCTTCATCTGGAAGAGCTGCTAGCTCTTCTTCAATTTTTGCGCTTATTACTAAAACTTCTGAGCCTTCTTTTAATGCATATTCTCTTAGCTTTTTTACGTGTAGATTTTCTTCTCTTAAGATTAAATCTTCTTCTGATATATTTGCCACATACATCACAGGCTTTGAAGTTAAAAGCATCAGCTGATTTACTACGGCTTTTTCTTCTTCATCAAATTGAACTGCCCTTGCAGGCTTTCCCTCTTCCAGTGTATTTTTTATTTTTTCCAAAACTTCAAGTTCAAAGGCGGCTTTTTTATCGTTTCTAGCAAGTTTTGAAGTTTTTTGCATTCGCCTTTCTACAGTCTCTAAATCAGCCAGTATGAGCTCCAGGTTTATAATCTCGACATCTCTTACGGGGTCAATAGACCCTTCCACATGCACTATATTGCTGTCTTCAAAGCATCTCACAACGTTTAAAATTGCGTCTACTTCTCTTATATGAGATAAAAATTTATTTCCTAAACCTTCTCCTTTGCTTGCGCCTTTTACAAGGCCTGCAATGTCCACAAATTTTATGGTGGCAGGAACTACTTTTTGAGGATTTTCAATTTTAGCAAGAAAATCCAATCTTTCATCGGGGACAGATACAATCCCTACATTTGGCTCAATAGTGCAAAAAGGATAATTGGCGCATTCTGCACCAGCTTTGGTTATTGCGTTAAAAAGTGTGCTCTTTCCTACATTTGGTAGACCAACAATTCCTATTTCCATTTATTCTCCCTCCATTAATTATACACATATGGATTATATATTACTCATAAAAATTTTTCAAATGTTTTTAATGCTTTTCCATAATTTAGCATAATACTTTTTTATAAACGTGCAAAAATATATTTTGAGGAGGTGTATAGCATTGAAAAAGATAAAAAATATAATAACCGTTTTGCTGATAGGTGTAATGATTCTGACGTCAATGGCAGGGTGTAAGACTGCTACAAAAAAGCCTGCTCCTGCAAGGTACACTCCTACGCCTACAAGGCCAGCGCCGGCACCTTCAAAGGCTACTCCAACGCCGGGATATACTACACCTGCGCCAACAGCTCCTACAGCTCCGACACCTGCGCCTGTTAGAAAGCCAACTACAGAGAGCATGAGGGCTTCAAGGGTTGCGACAAGTGTGGCTAGAATTCCCGAAGTCAATAAGGCTACTGTCGTCATATCAGGTACGACTGCTCTTGTAGGAGTGGACATGAAGGCAAAGGTTCAGGGAACTCACGAAAAGGATGTAAAGAAGAAAATAGAAAAAGCAGTAAAAGATACAGATAAGTCTATAACAAGAGTGTATGTGACTGCTGACCCGGACCTTTATAAAAGGATTGACAATATAGCGAGGGGAATTTCTGAAGGAAGGCCTGTGTCGGAGTTTGCAAAGCAAATTTCTGAGATAATCAAACGCATCACTCCTGGCATGTAAAAACCTGGGGGTTTCCCCGGGTTTATGTATTATCAAATTTGTGATACAATTATCGTGTGATGAAGTATCTGGATTATTTTAGAAGGAGTTGATCTGATGGAGCTTATACATAAAGAGCTAGGAGATGGGATAAATCTATACCTAGATGTTACGGACAAGTTTAAAACGGTGACGGTAAATCTCTACGTGCAGAACAAATTGGGAGATGAAGCGACTTGGTATGCGCTTATACCTTCTGTTTTAAAAAGGGGGACTTCCGCCCTTAAAACTTACAAAGATATGGTAAAGTATCTAGAAATGCTTTATGGCACTACTATGGCTGTATCAGTATACAAAAAAGGAGAAAGGCATTTCCAACAGTACAGATTGGAATTGCCGCAAGAGGAATATGTAAGTGAAAATGTATTTGAAAAAGGGATAAAATTTTTGTATGAATTGGTTTTTGAACCTTTTACGCAGGATGGAGCATTTTTGAAGGAATATGTGTTACAGGAGAAGGAAGTGCAGAAGAATTTGATAGAGTCAAGGATAAATGACAAGACCAAATATGCAGTTGACCGCTGCTATGAAGAAATGTGCAAAGGAGAGCCTTTTGCAATTTTTGAATTGGGTAAGAAGGAAGACCTGGACTTGATAGACGAGAAAAACCTTTTTGAATATTACAAAAAGTGTATTGACACATTGCCAGTAGATATATATGTGGTGGGGAATGTAAATCCTGAATATGCCGAAGAAGTTTTTAGGAAGTATTTCAATTTAAGAAGAAAAGAGGTTTTAGAAATTCCTTTTACAGATGTTAGAAAGGAAGTAAAGGAAGTAAAGTACGTTACAGAAGAGCTTGATGTAAATCAAGGGAAGCTCACATTAGGTTTTAGGACAAATGTACCTCCGGACAGCGAAGAATATTACCCTCTTTTAGTATACAGCACTGTTTTAGGAGGAGGTCCTTTTTCCAAGCTTTTTATTAATGTTAGAGAAAAGGCAAGTCTTGCTTATTACGCTTATTCGCGTCTTGAAAGGTTTAAAGGACTTATGGTGATAAGTTCAGGAATTGAAGTGGAAAATTACAGCAAAGCCCTTGATATAATCCTTAAAGAGGTCGGAGAGATGGAAAAGGGTAATATATCAGATTATGAATTTGACTCTGCCAAAAAGTCCTTATACACTTCGCTGAATGCTATAAAAGACAATGCAACTTCAAAAGCAGACTACTATCTTTCCCAAAAGATAGCAGGGACAAATTTAGGAATAGAGGAATTCATAAAGAAAATAGAGAAAGTCAGTAAAGAAGACGTAGTAGAAGTATCTAAAAAAGTGAAATTGGATACGGTTTACTTCATGAGGAATAAAAAGGAGGCATAAACAGTGCAGCAGGTTTATGATGAAAAGGTCAGAGAGAAGATTTTGTTTGAAGAGCTTGAAAATGGACTTAAAGTTTATGTGATGCCTAAGAAAGGATATACAAAGCAGTTTGCTATATTTGCAACTCGATTTGGGTCAAATGACAGCAAGTTTATCGCACCGGGCGATGATTATGTTACAGAAGTTCCTGATGGCGTGGCCCATTTTCTTGAACATAAAATGTTTGAGGAAGAAGAAGGCAGCATTTTTGAGAAGTTCTCTCAACTTGGGGCATCTGCGAATGCCTATACGAATTTTACTACTACTGCCTATCTGTTTTCTAGTACAGAAAATTTTTATGAAAATTTAAAGCTTTTGGTCCATTTTGTGCAAAATCCTTATTTTACGGATGAAAATGTGGAAAAAGAAAAGGGGATTATAGCCCAGGAGATAAGGATGTATCAGGATGACCCAAACTGGAGAGTGTATTTTAACGCCTTGGAAGCTTTATATCACGTCTATCCTGTGAAAAAGGACATAGCAGGGACTATTGAGTCCATCTCAAGAATTGACAAAGATATTTTGTACAAATGCTATTACACCTTTTATCATCCTGAAAATATGGTCTTATTTGCTGTAGGGGATATTGATGTTGACAAGACTCTTCAGGTTATAGAGGAAAATGTAAGGCAAGTTAAAAAACAAGGTGAAATAAAGAGGATTTACCCAGATGAACCTGTAGAAGTTCACAAAAAAGAAGTAGTTCAGAATATGCAGGTTTCTATTCCTCTTTTCAATTTGGCGTTCAAGGACACAGATGTGGGCTTTGGCGGAAGGAATTTATTGAAAAAGAGTTTGGAAGTGCAGATAGGATTAGAAATGGCTGTCGGCAGGAGTTCTGAACTTTATGAAAAACTCTATCAGGAAGGTCTTGTGGATAGCACTTTTGGCTTTGATTACACGGGGGAGATAGATTATGGATACACTATAATAGGTGGGCAGTCAAAAGACCCGCTCAAAGTTAGGGATATTATTATTAAGGCTTTTAAAGAAAAAAGCTTTTTGGACAGGGAGACTTTTGAGAGAATAAAGAGGAAGTACATTGGAAAATTTCTCAGGACTTTTAATTCGGTGGAAAGCATAGCCTATAGTTTTATAAACCTGTACATGAAAGACATAGATTTGATGGATTATTTACCGGTTTTACATCAGATAAACTTCAAGGATGTAGCAGAGAGGGTTGAAAGCCATTTAAATGAAGAAACTAGTGCGATGTCTATCATATACCCTGTTAAATAGGTCTTTGGACCTTCTAGGTCTAAAGACCTGTTTTTTTATTTTTTTATAAAATTTTAGCAGGATTTTTTGATTTTATATAGAATAACATATTAAGTGGTGAATTGTGGTGGTAAGTGGGAGAATGTGAAAGGAAAGTTGGGAGTTTGCCATGTTAATGGGGCAGTACGAACACACAATTGACTCAAAGGGAAGAGTCATAATTCCTGCAAAATTCAGAGAGGAATTAGGGGAAAAGTTTGTGCTCACAAAAGGTTTGGACAACTGCCTCTTTGTGTACTCACTGGATGAATGGAAAAATATAGAAGAAAAGCTCAAAACTCTTCCACTTACCAAGAAAGATGCAAGGGCTTTTACTAGATTTTTCCTTGCTGGGGCTGTTGAATGCGAGGTAGACAAACAGGGAAGAATACTTATACCTTCTCATTTGAGGGAACACGCAAAAATAGAAAAAGATGTGATATTTATAGGCGTATCTACTAGGGTTGAGATTTGGAGTAAAGAAGTTTGGGAGGAGTATTCCAAGAGCACAGATGTGTCCTTTGAAGAGATTGCAGAGCATTTGGATAATTTTAACATATAATTTGGGGTAGAGAGCATGGAATATGTTCATAAAAGCGTACTTCTCAAAGAAACGATAGAGCACTTAAATATAAATCCAGAAGGTATTTATGTGGATGGAACTTTAGGCGGTGGAGGTCATTCAGAGGAAATATTAAAGAGGCTTACTACTGGGAAATTAATTGCAATTGACAGAGATGAAGAAGCGATTTTAGCTGCCAAAGAAAGGCTAAAAGATTACAAAAATGTGATTTACATTAAAGACAATTTTAAGAATATAAAAGAGATATTGAGAAATTTGGGGATTGAAAAAGTTGATGGAATTCTTCTGGATTTGGGGGTCTCCTCTTACCAGCTGGAAGAAGTGGAGAGGGGCTTTTCTTATATGAAGGATGCTCCTCTTGATATGAGGATGGATAAAACTTCTCCTTTTTCCGCCTATGATGTTGTGAACAGATATTCAGAAAAAGAGCTAGAGAGAGTGATAAGGGAATACGGAGAAGAGAAATGGGCTTCCCGTATAGCGAAGTTTATAGTGGAGGAGAGAAAGAAGGGAGATATAAAGACTACTTCTCAGCTGGTGGAGATTATAAAGAAAGCTATTCCGGCTTCTGCACGAAGAACAGGGCCTCATCCAGCGAAAAGAACTTTTCAAGCCATAAGGATAGAAGTGAATGAGGAGCTTAAAGATTTAGACAGAGCTTTGGAAGATATGGTGGAGGTATTGAGGGGAAAAGGGAGGATAGCAGTGATTACTTTCCACTCCTTGGAAGACAGAATAGTAAAAAATACTTTCAAAAAGCTTGAAAATCCCTGCACATGTCCTCCTGGTTTGCCGTGCACTTGTGGGAAACAGCCTGTTATAAAAATTATCACAAAAAAACCTATTCTGCCTTCCAAGGAAGAAGTAGAAGAAAATCCTAGGTCGAGGAGTGCAAAGCTTAGAGTGGCGGAGAAACTGTGAGTTCTAAAAGAAATGGAGGTAGAATAAATTGATAGTAGCTCAAAAAGATTATAATTATCAATATCCCCCATATACCTCTTACGACAAAAAGCCTGACAAAAAAGCTAAGCCAAATGCCAAGTTGAAAAATTTGATCTTAGTCGTAATAGTGGCTTCTCTAAGCATCTTGGTATTGTATAGATATGCACTTATTTATGAAAAATCCCTCGCTTTAGATAGACTGGAGAAACAAATTGAGTATACTGAAAGCATTAATCAGCAATTGAGGGCAGAAATTGCTTCTTTAAGCAACCCGGCGAGGATTGAAGAGATTGCAAAGGAAAGGCTTAAAATGCAACTCCCTGAGAAGGACCAGATAGTGTATGTGAAAGTAGGAGAGGTCCCGAAAGTTGCAGAAAGCGATAATCCAAAAGAACCTCATAAAAAGGACAGTTTCTTCATGAGGTTATTGGGGGTGTTCAATAGATAGGGGGGATTTTAGATACATCCAACGGTTTCTACGAAAAAGCGAATTCTTTTTTTGCTGTTTCTGTCTTTTGCTGTTGTGTTTGGACTTATGATGAGACTTTTCTTCATACAAGTGGTAAAAGGCGAAGAATATCAAAAGATGGCTTTGCCTCAATGGACGTTGGATGTGTCTTTAAGTGGCAAAAGAGGGTATATATTTGATAGAAACGGAAAGGTTTTGGCTGAAAATGCAAGTGTGAGCAAAATTAGCGTGATTCCAAAAGAAATTCCAGATTCTAAAAGGCAGGTAGTGGCAGAAACTTTGGCCAGTATCCTTGGCCTTGATAGACAAAAAGTTTTGGAAAGAATTTCTAATAAAAACTTGCAAGAGGTATTGATTGCCAAGCAGGTAGATGAGGAAAAGGCGAAAGCCATATTGAGACTTAATATAGATGGGGTAATAGTTTCTGAAGACATGAAGAGATTTTATCCAGAAGGCACACTTGCCTGCCATGTTTTAGGCTTTACAGGAATTGATAATCAGGGATTGGACGGAATAGAGCTTGTATTTGATAATTTTTTGAGAGGAATACCTGGAAAGTCTACCACTCCCATGGATGCCATAGGGCGAAAGATAGACACAGGAGAGGAAGAGTATTTTGAACCTCTTCCAGGATATAATGTAGTTCTCACTATTGATGAGACAATACAGCATTTTGCTGAGAAGGCTTTGAATCAGGCTATGGTACATTCTAAGCCTTCAAAAGGTGCAGTGGCCATTGTAATGGACCCCAAAACAGGCGAAATACTGGCTTTGGCCAATAGGCCTAATTTCGATCCCAATGATCCCTTTGAAGGTCCTGAAGAAGAATGGTATAGGCGGTGGAGGAATAAGGCAATTTCTGACTCCTATGAACCGGGTTCTGTCTTTAAAACTATAACTGCTTCTGCTGCACTAGAGGAAAAGGTTGTAAGTTTACATGAACAGTTCTACTGCCCCGGCTATACGACTGTTGCAGGGCACAGGATTAATTGCTGGGCAACACATGGTAGCGAGGATTTTGTAAAAGGAGTGCAGAATTCTTGTAACGTGGTCTTTGTGACTGTAGGGCAGAGGCTGGGAGTTGAAAAACTATATAAATACATAAGAGATTTTGGATTTGGAAAGACTACAGGTATTCTTCTTCCTGGAGAAGCTCCCGGGCTTGTATTGTCGGAAGAAAGAGTTGGACCTGTAGAACTGGCAACAAATTCTTTTGGGCAGGGCATTGCAGTTACTCCCCTTCAGATGATTACAGCAGTAGCTGCTATAGCTAATGGAGGCAAATTGATGCAACCGCAGATAGTGAAGGCAATCGTCGATTCAAAGGGGAAAGTGGTAAAAGAGTTTAAGCCGAAGATTGTAAGGCGTGTAATTTCAAAAGAAACTTCTGCTACAATGCGGGAAATACTAAAAAGTGTGGTGGCAGAAGGTACAGGCAAAGCAGGTTATATTGAAGGCTTTGACGTGGCGGGGAAGACAGGAACCACAGAGAAGTACATGCCGGGGAAATATGTAGCTTCTTTTGTAGGATTTGCGCCGGCAGATGACCCAAAAGTTATTGTGCTTGTCGTCATAGATGAGCCTAACAACCCAGAGACCCACTTTGGAAGTCAGCTGGCTGCACCTGTTGTGAAGAGCATTTTGGACGATACTTTAAAATATCTGGAAGTCCAGCCCAGAGGGGTAAAAAAGCCCGAGACGGTAATGGTGCCAGATGTGAGGAACATGAAATTGTATGAAGCAGAAAGAATTATACTTGAAAATAAGCTTGATTTTATTTTACAGGGAAATGGAGATACTGTATTTGACCAGGTTCCAAAGCCTGGAGCTTTGGTCAATGAGAATACTAAAATTATACTGTATTTAAATGGAGTTTCTACAGAGGAAGTAGTGGTACCTGATTTGAAAGGGAAAAGTGTTAAAGAAGCGACAGAGATTTTGAACAGCCTGGGCTTAAGGATAAAAATAAAAGGTACAGGATTTGCAGTGGACCAGAGTCCTAAAGAGGGGACGCTTGTTAAAAGGGGAGAAGTTGTGGAAGTTGAGTTCAGGCCGAAGGAAAATTGACATAGTGTAAAATTATCGTAGGATTTTTTGAGTGAAAAAAACAAGAGACAACCCCTGTGATAAAATAGAACTTGGAAACAAAACATCACAGAAAGGGGTGTCTCTTGTGAAAAAACATATCTTTGAGGATATTATACTACAAAATGCTCTAAATTTCACTGAGGAAGTAGTAGAAATTTTTGGTGATTTGTTAAACAAAGGAATGAATATTACAGAGCTTGTAGCAAGGATAAAGGAACTCACGGACAAACTAGGTAGAGGGGCAATAGAAGCAATTATTGAAGAGTTAGATAGGATAATAAAAGAAGACAAGAGAAGGAAAGAAAAATGGGTAGTAGAGAGGAAAGATAAAAAGAGATTAACGACAGTCCTTGGGGATATTGAATATGAGAGGACATATTACAAATCTAAAGAGGATGGGAGATATACATATTTGGTGGATGATGCATTAGAGATAGGACGGCACGATAGGATAGAAAAGGGAGTAAAGATAAAGTTAGTAGAAAACGCAATAGAAGAATCATATGAGAGAAGTAGTAAAAAAGCATGTCCAGAGGAGTTAAGTAAACAGACGGTATTAAATGCAATAAGGGAAATAGGGGAAGTAGAAGTAAAGAGAGAAATAAAAGAAAAGAAAGAAGTAAGGGTTTTATACATAGAGGCAGACGAGGACCATGTACCTTTACAGGACGGGAGAGATGAAACTCCACGATTAGTATACATACATGAAGGTAGAGAAGAGAAAAACGGAAGGAACGTACTGAAGAATGTCTATTACAAAGCATATGTAGGAGAGAAACCTGAAGACATATGGATAGATGTAGCAAATTACATAGAAGACAATTACAAAGAAGAGAAGATAGAGAAGATATACATAGCAGGAGATGGGGCACCGTGGATAAAAGAGGGATTAAAATGGATATTAAAATCAAGGTTTGTACTAGACAGATATCATTTAAACAAATACGTATTAAAAGCTACATCAAAAGAGCCAAAGTATAGGGATAAGATATGGAGAGCAATAAATGAAGGGGATAAAGAAAGAGTAAAGAAGGTATTTGATGAGTTAATAAAGGCAGCAGAGGAAGAGAGAGAGAAAGAGAAGATAAAAGAAGCAAAGAAATACATACTAAACAATTGGGAAGGGATAAAAATATACAACGAAGACGAAGATGTAATAGGGTGCAGTGCAGAAGGACATATAAGCCATGTATTTTCAGCAAGACTAAGCAGGAATCCATTAGGGTGGAGCAGAGAAGGATTAAAACTAATGGCGAAATTAAGGGTATTTAGCAAGAATGGAGGAGACTTAAGAGAAGTAGAATGGGGCAAGAAAAAGAATATAAATGCAGGAAGTTACAAATTAACGAAGAAGCAAATAAAAGAAGCGGTAAGGAGAGTTAAAACGTCTACAAATGAAAAGATAAACAATATTACAGTTTTGAATATAGGGAAAGTAACGCCAATATATAGGGTTTTAAGAGCATTAAAATATGCACAAGTTATATAAAAAAGCATGATAAGTTGAAGGCTGAAATTAACTAAGTTTCAGGGGTTGTCTTAAAAAAATCCTACAGTATCTTGACACTATCGAAAATTGAACTAGCCTCTATGCAAAATAGATAATTGTGCTATACTATTAGTGATAGCAATTGGTCAGTATCGGTGCGAGGAGGCCTATTATGAGACTTGTAGATTTGTTAAAAGGGGTAAAGCATGAGATAAAGGGGAATCCAAATGTAGATATAAGCGGGGTGTGCTACGATTCGAGAAAAGCTAAGCCTAAATACCTTTTCATAGCTATAAAGGGATTTAAGACAGACGGGCTTTTGTATGTAGAAGAGGCTATAAAAAATGGGGCTGTGGCTGTTGTTACTGACAGGGATATAAGCGAATATCCAGGAGTCACGGTGGTGCTTGTAGAAGATGCGAGGGCAGCTATGGCGAAAATTGCTTCTAATTTTTACAACAATCCTACTAGTAAACTTACATTGATAGGTATCACTGGTACTAATGGTAAAACTTCTGTGACATACATGCTTAAAGCTATTTTGGAACAGCAGAACAACAAAGTAGGGCTGGTAGGAACAATACAAAACATGATAGGAGATAGGGTGATACCTACCACCCACACAACCCCAGAGTCTTTGGATTTGCAGGAGCTTTTCAGCCTCATGGTAAATGAGGGAGTTAAATATGTTGTCATGGAAGTATCCTCTCATTCTTTGGCTTTGCACAGGGTGGACAGCTGCGATTTTGACATAGCTGTTTTTACCAATTTATCGCAGGACCACCTTGACTTCCACGAAAGCATGGAAGAATATGCAAAGACGAAGAGCAAATTGTTTAAGATGGCCAAAAAGGCCTCTGTGATAAACATAGATGACAAATATTCTTCAATGATGATAGAGAGTTCAAAGGGCAAAGTGCTCACATATGGCATAAAAGATTTTGCCTATGTGATGGCAAAAGAAATAAAAAATAGTCTAAGTGGAGTTAAATTTAAAGTCCAGATTCAGGATAAAAAGGAGGAGATTTCTTTAAAAATACCTGGATTGTTTAGCGTGTACAATGCTCTGGCTGCTATTACTGTGGCAGACTTTCTAGGAATTCCTCTAAGGAGTGTTAGAGAAGCTTTAAGCCATGTGACAGTGAAGGGGAGATTTGAGCCTGTTGAGACAGGAAGAGATTTTTATGTGTTCATTGACTATGCCCATACTCCAGACGGTATACGAAATATAATGGAGGCTTTAAAGGAATACGAAGCTGGAAGGAAGATATTGGTTTTTGGAGCAGGAGGAGATAGAGATAAGAGCAAAAGGCCTCTTATGGGAGAGGTTGCAGGTAAATACGCTGACTTCTGCATATTGACTTCAGATAATCCGAGGTCAGAGAACCCAAAAGAGATAATTGCACAGATTGAAGAGGGGATAAAAAAGACAAACTGTCCGTACGTCGTCATTGAAGACAGGAGAGAAGCGATAAGGTATGCATTGTCAAATGCTCAGAAGGATGACGTCATTATATTAGCAGGAAAGGGACATGAGACGTATCAGATCATAGGGGATAAAGTCATTCCTTTTGATGAAAGAGAGATAGTGAAGGAAATCTTAGCTGAAAGCGAAAAATAAGACAGGAGAGGATAAGGTAGGATGATACAAAAGATAATATTTGCGACTTTATTGTCTTTTACTGTAGCTATTATATCTGGGAGATTTTTTATTCCATACTTAAGAAAGCTAAAATTTGGTCAAAAAGTAAGAGAAGATGGACCTAAAACTCACTTGAAAAAGTCTGGCACTCCTACAATGGGAGGAATTATATTTGTAGTTGCTACTTTTTTGACATCTCTGATTTTCTCTCCGTGGAATAAATATCTTTTTATACTGCTAGCAGGATTTTTAGGATATGGACTTATAGGTTTTGCAGACGACTTTTTAAAAGTGTATTTTAAAAGGTCTTTAGGGCTTCGCGCTAGAGAAAAACTGCTGGCACAGTTTTTGCTGGCCATTGTAATTTCTTGGTTTATAAAGAGCAATGTGGGCACAGAGATAATCGTCCCATTTTTTAAGAGGTCTGTTGATTTAGCGAATTTTTATATTCCTTTTGCTGTGTTTATAATTGTTGGAACTGTGAACAGCGTCAACCTTACGGATGGGCTGGATGGATTGGCAGCAGGAGTATCCACTATTGTCATGGCTTTTTTTGCAATGATTGCTCTGTTTTTAAACGATGTGACCTATGGAGTATTCAGCGCTTCTTTGACAGGAGGACTGCTTGGGTTTTTGAGGTACAATAAGCATCCCGCTGAAGTGTTTATGGGGGATACAGGTTCTCTTGCGATTGGGGGAGCGGTAGCGACTGTTGCGCTTCTTACCAAACTTCCTTTGATATTGCCTGTTTTAGGGATAATTTATGTGGCTGAGGCTATTTCAGTTATTTTGCAGGTGTTTTCTTTCAAGTTATTCGGAAAGAGGATTTTTAAAATGAGCCCTTTGCATCACCATTTTGAGCTTTCGGGTTGGAAAGAAGAGAAAGTTGTATACAGCTTTTGGTTGGTTACATTGATTGCTTTATTTGTATCTTTTTACAGTCTGAGTTAAGGAGTGCAGTGTATGGAATTGAAAGAAAAAAGAGTATTTGTAGCAGGGTTAGGCGTAAGTGGTGTAGCACTCTGCCGTGTGCTTGTAAATCTGGGAGCAAATGTAATAGCTTATGACCGGAAAAATGAAATAGCCTTAAAAGAAGCTTTAGAGGAGTTAAAGGATTTGCCTGTAGAAATAAAACTGGGAGAGTTTAAGGAAGAGTTTTTGAAAGGAATAGAGCTGGTAGTTTTAAGTCCAGGCATCTCTCTCGAATCGGAAATAGTAAAAAAGGCTAAAGACATGGGACTTGAAATACTGGGAGAGGTAGAACTAGCTTATAGGCTTTCAAAAGCCCCTATTTATGCAATCACAGGTACAAATGGAAAGACTACTACAACTTCTCTGTTAGGCGAGATGTTTAGAAACGCTGGAAGGAAGGTGTATGTAGCTGGCAATATAGGGTATCCTCTCATCTATGCCGCTTTAGAAGCGGGACCTAATGACCATATTGTAGCAGAGATCAGCAGTTTTCAGCTTGAAACTGTAAAAGAATTTAGGCCTAAGATAAGCTGTATAATAAACATAACGCCTGACCATCTTGACAGGCACAAGACCTTTGAAAACTATGCAAATATAAAAGGAAGAATTTTTGAAAACCAAAGGGAAGAAGAATACGTAGTTTTAAACTATGACGACCCTGTCACATGGGGGTTGAAAGAAAGGGCAAAAGCGAAAGTTTTTCCTTTCAGTAGAAAGAAAGTCCTGGAAAATGGAGCGTATGTAAAAGAAGGCTTTTTATACTTACAGAATAAGAAAGTGATTAAAGTTGAGGATATATACATTCCCGGAGAGCACAATTTAGAAAATGCATTGGCGGCTTCATCGGTAGCTTATCTTTCTGGAATTGAGGTTGATGCTATTGAGACGACTTTGAGAACTTTCAAGGGTGTGGAACATAGAATAGAGTTTGTAGCGGAAATAGAGGGGATAAAGTTTTACAACGATTCTAAAGGCACCAATCCCGACGCATCTATAAAGGCTATTCAGGCTCTTAAAACTCCTATAGTCCTAATTGCAGGCGGTTATGACAAGGGAAGTGAGTTTGACGAGTTTGTAAAGACATTTGATAAGAAAGTGAGAAAGTTAATCCTTATAGGGCAGACTGCTCAAAAGATAAAGAAAACTGCTCTTAAGTATTCATACCCTGAAGAAGACATATTTTTGGTGGATTCTTTAGAAGAGGCTGTGAGAAAAGCTTATGAGGTGGCAGAAAAGGGGGATAGCGTTCTTCTGTCGCCGGCCTGTGCTAGCTGGGACATGTTTAAAAACTTCGAAGAGAGAGGCAAAGCTTTTAAAAAGGCTGTAATGGATTTGAGGAGGTAAAAAGATGAAGAAAAAGCCCCCTGTGGATTACGGAATTTTGCTTGTGGTGATGATTTTAGTGGCAATAGGGGTGGTAATGGTTTTTAGTGCAAGTGCTGCTACTGCCGAGTACATGTACAACGACCCCTATTATTTCCTCAAGAGGCAGCTGGTATGGGCAATATTAGGCTTTTTTGCCATGGTTTTTACAATGAATGTAGATTACCTTTGGTTTAAAAGGTGGGCAGGGGCTTTTCTTGTGATTTCAATAGTACTGCTTGTACTGGTTTTAATCCCAGGAATTGGAGTTGAAAGGTACAATGCTACGAGGTGGATAGGAGTAGGTAATTTTACTGTTCAGCCCTCTGAAATTGCTAAATATGCTCTTATAATATATCTGGCGAAGTACTTTGACAAACATCCTGAATATGCAAAGAGCTTAAAAAAAGGAGTAATTCCCGTCTTGGGATTGGCAGGGGTATTTTTTGGGCTGATAATGCTTCAGCCAAATTTCAGTACTGCAGGCATAATATTTATTGTGTCAGTTGTGATGCTTTTTGTAGCAGGAGCTAAGCTATCCTACATGGGAATTCTTCTTGGTACAGGATTAGGGGTTGCAGTTTTAGTTATCTCTTCCTTCAAATATGTGAGGGAAAGAGTTTTAACCTTTTTAAATCCGTGGCAGGACATACAGAAGTCTGGCTACCAGATAGTTCAATCACTTTATGCCTTAGGCTCTGGCGGACTTTTTGGTGTAGGACTTGGGAACAGTCGTCAGAAGCTCATGTACCTTCCAATGCCTCATAATGACTTTATATTTTCCATAATTGGTGAGGAACTTGGGCTTGTGGGTACAGTGACTATTCTTCTCATGTTCTTGTACATAATTTTAAGAGGTTTGAGGGTAGCAGCTAAAGCGCCAGACATGTTTGGATGCCTTTTAGCTACGGGTATTACCAGTTTAATCGGAATTCAGGCTTTTATTAATGTAGCAGTTGTTACCTCATCCATGCCGCCCACAGGAGTTTCTCTGCCTTTTATAAGCTATGGAGGTACTTCTACGCTCATCATGATGGCTGGAGTTGGGATACTTTTGAATATATCGAGACATGCAAATTTAGATAGGAGCTGATGACATTTGAGGTATCTGTTTGCAGGAGGAGGCACAGGGGGGCATATTTACCCGGCTGTAGCTATAGCTAAGGAAATTTTAAAAAATGAACAGGATGCCCAAATACTATTTGTGGGAACAGAAAAGGGCTTGGAGAAAGAACTGGTGCCGCGGGAAGGCTTTGAGCTAGTCACCATAGAAGTTCAAGGCTTTAAAAGAAAGCTATCTTTCGATACTTTAAAGACTGTGTACAAGGCCTTTACTGGTTTTAAACAGGCTAATAAAATTTTGAAAGACTTCAAGCCCCATGTGGTGATCGGAACAGGGGGCTATGTATGTGGGCCTGTTTTGATGGCAGCAGTGATAAAAAGAATACCAACTTTGATCCACGAACAGAATGCTTTTCCAGGACTTACTAATAGATTGCTTTCGCCTTTTGTAGATATAGTAGCTGTCAGTTTTGAAGATTCTGTTAAGTATTTCAAAAAAGCTAAAAAAGTAGTGGTTACAGGTAACCCTATAAGAGAGGAGCTTTTGAGAGTAAAAAAAGAAGAGGGGAGAGAAAAGCTGGGCTTTTCTATGTCCAAGCCTTTGGTGGTTTCTGTTGGAGGAAGCAGAGGAGCAGAAAAAATCAATTCCACCATGGTGGAATTGTTAAAGATAAAGGATAGAAAGTTTCAGGTACTTATAATAACTGGTTCTTCTAACTACGATAAAGTGTTGGAAAAAGTTAAAAAAGAAAATGTGGTTTTGGACGATTCAGTGAAAATAGTTCCATATAGCCATGAAATGCAGTATGTGTATGCTGCAGCAGATATAATGATTTGCAGGGCAGGGGCTATAACCCTTTCAGAAATTACAGCAGTGGGAGTTCCATCGATTTTGATTCCATCTCCTTACGTTGCAAACAACCATCAGGAGTATAATGCTCGCCTTTTAGAGAGGCAAGGAGCTTTCCATGTGATTTTAGAAAAGGACCTTGATGCCAAAAAGCTTTATGAAAAGATTGAATATCTTTTAAGTGAGCCTTCCCTCCTTAATGAAATGAGAGAAAAAGCTAAAAGTATGAGCAGGACAGATGCATCTTACAAGATATACCAACTCGTTAAAACCATAACTTAATAATATATGTAACACCCCATCTTATCCATGCATAGTATATGGGTGTAAGCGGGAATTTTTTAGGGGGGATAAGATGGGGAAATTCAAGATAAATGGAGGGAAGAGGCTTTATGGCGAAGTAGAGGTACATGGGGCTAAAAATTCTATTCTGCCAATTCTTGCCGCTACTATTTTAAATGAAGGAGTTTCTGTCATTCACAACTGCCCTAGGCTCAAGGATGTAGATTCCATGATTGAGATTCTTGAGCACATAGGCTGCAAAGTAAGTTTTAGCGGGAGAGACATCGTAGTAGATGCGAGAGATGTAAAAGACAGCGAAATTCCAGACAATTTGATGAGAACCATGCGGTCTTCCATTTTTCTGATGGGAGCCTTAATTGCCCGAAACAAAAAAGCTTTTATAAGTTTTCCTGGAGGGTGCGATATAGGTCACAGGCCAATAGATTTGCATCTTAAAGGCTTAAAAAAACTGGGGGTCGAGATTGAAGAGTCTTACGGGTATATAAGATGTAAAGGGGTAAGGGTTAGGGGAAATGAGATTCACTTAGACCTTCCAAGTGTTGGAGCTACAGAGAACATAATGTTAGCAGCTACATTGGCTGATGGGATAACTGTTATAAGAAATGCGGCTAAAGAGCCGGAGATAGAAGATTTGCAGAATTTCTTAAACTCCATGGGAGCTAGAATTACTGGAGCAGGAACAAACACTATTGTGATTGAGGGAGTGAAAAAACTTCATGATACCGAGTACACTATAATTCCGGATAGAATTGTTGCTGGTACTTACCTTTGTGCTGCGGCAATGACAAGAGGAGAACTGACTGTTGTAAAAGCTTTAAAAGAGCATTTAGAGCCCTTAATTTCTAAACTTAAAGAAACAGGTTGTGAATTAAAAACAGGAAATGACTATATAAAAATTACCTGCAATAAAAGGCCAAAAGCTGTGGATATGATTGTGACCTTGCCTTACCCTGGATTTCCTACGGATTTGCAGCCCCAGATAGTTTCTGTGCTTTCTATTGCTGAAGGCACTTCAATAGTCACAGAGACTATCTTTGACAATAGATTTAAATACACAGAAGAACTGGTGAGAATGGGAGCTGACATAAAAGTGGAAGGAAGAGTAGCGGTAATAAGAGGAGTAGACAAAATAACAGGGGCGAAAGTTTTGGCAAAAGACCTAAGGGGAGGAGTAGCTCTTGTAATAGCTGGATTGGGTGCTGAAGGGACTACTGTTGTAGAAGGAGCAGAACACATAGATAGAGGATACGAATCTTTAGAAAAGGCTTTAAAGAGCGTGGGAGCAGATATTGTCAGAATTATGTAAAACAGCGTCATGCTGTTTTACATATTAGCGGAAAAAGGTACAAGCAGGTGAAAACTATGAACAAAAGAGCCTTTAGAGTAATTTTCTTCCTTTTAATTTTGGCAGTTTTGAGTTATGTTTTTGCCTTTCACACAAATTATTTCAAAATAAAGTCTATAAAAGTTGTAGGCAATCAAATTTTGTCTTATAATGATATTAAAGAGATTTCAAAAATACAGGCAGGGACTAATATTTTTAAAGTCAACCCAAAGCAGGTGGAGAAAAACCTCCTAGAAAATCCTTATATAAAAGAATGTAAAGTTAAAATTCTTTATCCAAACAGAGTAGAAATTTTTGTCGAAGAAAGGCGTGTGGTTGCTCAAGTCAGGTACAAAAGCGATTATTTGAAGATAGACAAAGAGGGCGTAATTGTAGAAAAGGGAAGTTTCACACCTGGCCTTCTATTGATCGAGGGAATTAAGGTGGAAAGATATCAGATAGGGAAAAAGTTAAATGGCAATTTTGATAAAACTCTTCTCAGCGAAGTGCTAGGTTTGATTGAGAGTAAAAGTAATTATTATGCCCTCAGGTATATAAAAGAGGATGAGGTAGAACTTCTTTCAAAGCAGGGAATAAATATTTTTCTCAAAAATCCTGCTGATGTTAATTATTCCTTTAAGTTTGCCGAATTAATATTAAAGGATTTGCTTAAAAAGGGTTACAAAAGTGGTAAGATAGAAATTATAGGAGATGGCAATGCCGTATTTATGCAATAGAGGATGGGGGTACGTATGAAAAAAGGTTTTAGTATATATATATCGATTGCGCTGGTTTCTCTTGTGTTGGGCATAATGCTTTCTACACAATTTAAGATTGTAAAAAAAGGTGGAGTTGTGACAGCTCAGAGGGCAGAGGAGCTTGCTACTCAATTAAAGCAATTGCAATCTGAGAAAGAAGCCTTGTTGAAACAAATAAGCGAATTGGAAGCCAAAATAAATGCGTATGAGGACTCGGCTTCTAAAAACAGTGTGATTACACAGACTTTAAAGAGTGAAGTTGAAAAGTACAAAGAGCTGGCTGGGCTTACAGACCTTCAGGGACCAGGGGTCATTGTCACGGTAAATGACAGCAAGCAGCCTGTTCCACCTGGACAGGACCCGAATTTGTTTTTAGTGCATGATGAGGACTTATTGAGGATTGTAAATGAGTTAAGAGCAGCAGGAGCTGAAGCCATTTCTTTAAATGACCAGAGGCTCATTGCAACTTCAGAGATAAGATGTGTTGGACCTACTGTGGTAGTAAATTCTGTGCGATTTGCTGCTCCATATGTGATAAAGGCTATAGGAGACCCTGATACTTTAGAAGCAGCCTTGAAATTGAAAGGCGGAGTTGTAGATAGCCTAGCTACATGGGGAATAGAAGTAAATATAAAGAAGTCAGACAAGATAGTCATAAAAAAGTACGATGGCGTATTGAAATTTAGATATGCGAAACCATTGGTTGAGGGAGAGAAGAAGTAATGGCATATATAATAGCTTTGAGCTTGTTGCTTGGACTTATAATAGGTTTTGTACTTCCCATTAACATACCTTTTAGCTATGCTCCTTACCTTTCTGTGGCAATTCTTGCAGCTTTGGATTCGGTCTTTGGAGGGATAAGGGCAAGTTTTGAAGAAAAGTTTGACAACCTAATTTTTATCACAGGATTTTTTGGCAATATAATTTTAGCTGGAGGGCTCGCGTATATTGGAGATGTTTTGGGAGTTCCTATCTATCTAGCAGCTGTGTTTGTGTTTGGAAGCAGGCTTTTCTCAAACTTTGCCTACATAAGAAGGTATTTGATAGACAGGATGCGGCGAAGGTAGTGGGCTTTTAAGGAGGATTTTCAAATGGGAGATTTGATAGTAGGTTTGGACATTGGCACGTCTAAGGTATGCACAATCATTGGGGAAGGGGATAAGACGGGAGAACTTCATATAGTGGGCATAGGGTATTATCCTTCTACTGGTGTGAAAAAGGGCATTATAGTGGATATAGATGAAACTGCCTACTCAATCCAGAAATCTGTAGAACAGGCTGAAAGAATGGCTAATAGAAAAATTTCATCTGTGTACTTGAAAATATACGGTGGACTTACTACTATATACAAGAATAATGGAGTAGTAGCAGTTTCAAGAGAAGACAGAGAAATAACAAGACAGGATGTGGAGAGGGTATTGCAGGCTGCTAAGATAATAGCCCTTCCTTCGGATAAACAGATCATAGATGTGATTCCTTTGGAGTACATAGTGGATGGATATGGGGAGATAAAAGACCCAGTTGGAATGTCAGGAATACGGTTGGAAGTAAACGCGGCTGTGGTGACAGGGAGTGTCACTGCTATACAGAATATGGAAAAGTGTGTAAGAAAAGCAGGCTTGGAAATAGATGGCATTATCGTAGGGCCTCTTGCTACTTCTGAAGCTGTTCTTTTAAAGGATGAAAAAGAATTGGGAGTTGCACTTATTGACGTTGGGGCAGGGGTTACAGATATATCTGTTTTTAAAAATGGCGGACTCATTTATTCTTCTATGATAGCGGTTGGGGGATGGCATATAACCAATGACCTTTCGGTTGGATTAAAGATTTCCTTTGAAGAAGCCGAAAATATAAAGAAAAAATACGGCACTTTGGAAAAAGTGGATCCAGACAGATTAGAACCCATAAAAATTGCCAGTTTAGCAGGCAAGTCAAAGACTACCACCGATATAAATGAAATTGCTGACATAATAGAGGCAAGGGTGTCAGAACTCTTAACTCTTGTATATGAACGCTTAGAAGAGGCTGGGGTTTTAGAAGACATTGTGACTAATGTAGTCATTACAGGAGGAGGTATTTCCTTTTTAAAAGGGAGTGTAGAGCTTGCTCAGAAAATATTTGACAGAAATGTGAGAATTGGTTCCCCGCAAAACATTGGAGTGGCTACCCCTATTTACTCAGCAGGGGTTGGAGTGGTAAAATATGTATATAACAACAGGAGATTTATGTATCCGAGTACATCCACTGACAAAAAGGAAAAGAAAAATTCTCGGTTGTTAGATAAGTTAAAAGAAATTTTTAGTGATTTTTGGGCGTAAGAGGAGGGTTTTGTGTGATAGGATTGGAGACTGATGTACAACAGTTTGCTGCTATTAAGGTGATAGGAGTTGGCGGTGGCGGAGGAAATGCTGTAAACCGCATGGTTGAAGCGGGAGTTAAAGGTGTGGAATTTATAGCCATCAATACAGACAAGCAAGCTCTTTCTTTGTCAAAAGCTGAAACTAAAATCCAGATAGGAGAAAAATTGACAAAAGGTCTGGGGGCTGGTGCCAATCCTGAAATTGGTAAAAAAGCGGCAGAAGAGTCGAGGGAAGAGATCGAAAGAGCGATAAAAGGTGCTGACATGATATTCATAACAGCGGGCATGGGAGGCGGCACAGGTACAGGAGCAGCTCCAGTTGTAGCTGAAATTGCAAAGGAACTTGGTATTTTAACTGTAGGCGTTGTGACTAAACCCTTCACTTTTGAAGGAAGGAAGAGAATGGCGCAGGCAGAGATGGGAATAGAAGATTTAAAGAAGTACGTAGATGCACTCATAACGATCCCTAATGATAGATTATTACAGGTAGTGGAGAAGAAGACATCTATGCTAGATGCTTTTAAGCTGGCAGATGACGTTTTAAGGCAGGGCGTTCAGGGAATTTCTGATTTAATAGCTGTCCCGGGGCTTGTGAATGTGGATTTTGCCGATGTAAAGACTATAATGGTAAATACTGGACTTGCTCATATGGGGATAGGAATAGCTTCCGGAGAGAATAAAGCCACAGAAGCGGCTAAACAGGCAATACACAGTCCTTTGCTGGAGACTTCTATTGAGGGCTCCAAGGGGATTTTGCTCAACATTGCGGGCGGCCCTAATCTTACAATCTTTGAGGTGAACGAGGCAGCCAACTTCATTTATGAAGCTGCAGATCCAGATGCCAACATAATTTTTGGCGCTGTAATTGATGAAGCACTAGAGGACCAGATACGCATCACTGTCATTGCGACAGGCTTTGAGAAAAACAGCAAAGCTAAAGAGGAGCCAAAAAAGAAAGAGGTTAAAGGGGTGGATGTGAAGCTAGAAGATATTCTAGATAATGATGACTTAGATATTCCTACCTTCTTAAGGCGTGGAAGGCGGTAATCTGCAAAGGCAACTTTGCAGATTTTTTTTGCAAAATTTCTACAAAAATTACCTTAAATTCATTCCAAAATATTACAAACTAAAGGGCGTTTTTGAGATATAATTAAGAATAAAATGAGAAAATGAGAATATAAATTGTATAAGGACCGAGAATGTCCCCGGGGAGGAAAATTGATGTATCTTGATATACTTTTTCTGGAAAATTTGCTCATCAATTATGTCATTCTTTCTCTTACGCAAAGATTTTCTAGAAAGTATTCAACTCCTTTTAAATTGCTGTTGGGGGCTTTTATAGGGGCAGGATATGTGCTGATTTTCTTTTTGACGCCTTACAGTTTTTTTAGAGAATTTTTGGCTAAGTTCCTTTTATCCCTCTTAATAATATATATGGCGTTTAGCCCAGAAACATTAAAAGAATTTTTTAGAATCTTATCAGTTTTTTATTTAGTTTCCTTTGCGATGGGAGGTACAATTTTTGCACTCTTATATGCTGTGAAAGGAAGAGAAACTGCTCTTCCAGTAGGAATTGGATTTGCGGCATTGCTCCTTTTTCTTAACTGGGATTATGTAGTAAAAAAAGCAAAACAGGACAAGATGAAGTACGAGATTTATATAGAAATATTTGGGAAAAAAGTGAAAACCTATGGTTTTGTGGATACAGGAAATAAGCTTTTTGACCCGCTTTCTAACCTGCCTGTGGTTGTCGTAGCTTATTCTTCAGTAAAAAGTCTTTTGCCCTATGATTTAGAGGAATTTGTAGCAGAGGGAAAAATTGATTTTGGAAAAGTTTTGGAAATTATAAAAGATGAGAAATGGCATTCTAGAATAGGAATTATACCTTTTTCTGGTGTGGGAACAAAAGGATTATTGCTTGGCATAAGGCCTGACAGATTGATAATTAACGGAAAAGAAATTAAAGACGTCATGCTTGGTATTTCTACAGACAAAATGGAGTTTGCATTGTTAAACCCCGAAATTATGGGTTGATGGAGGTGTTTTTGGTGAAACTTAAAACAAAATTAAAAATAGAATTGCTATTGATATGGAGAAAACTTCTAGACTTTTTGGACCTTGCAGAAGAGGTATACTACATAGGCGGAAGTGAAGCTTTGCCTCCTCCCCTTTCTGTGGAAGAGGAAAGTTATTTAATATCAAAAATGGAAAAGGGAGATAACGAGGCAAAAAGCATTTTAATTGAGAGGAATTTGCGGCTGGTAGTTTATATAGCAAAAAAATTTGAGAATACAGGAGTGGGAATTGAGGATTTAATATCAATCGGCACTATAGGACTCATAAAGGCTATAAATACTTTTAATCCCAGGAAAAAGATAAAATTGGCCACATATGCTTCTCGCTGCATTGAAAATGAAATTTTGATGTATTTAAGGCGGAATAATAAGACAAGGCTGGAGGTTTCTTTTGATGAGCCTTTAAATGTTGACTGGGACGGAAATGAACTTTTGCTCTCAGATATTTTAGGCACTGACAACGAAACAGTGTATAAGTACATTGAGGACGAGGTTGAAAGAGAGCTTTTGACCTCTGCCTTAAAGAAGCTTCCTGACAGAGAAAAGAAGATAATCAGGTTGAGATTTGGATTGGAGGGCGGTACGGAAAAAACTCAAAAAGAAGTAGCAGATATGCTAGGGATTTCTCAGTCTTACATTTCTAGGCTTGAAAAGAAAATTTTAAAAAGACTAAAGAAAGAAATGAACAGGTTAGTATAAATTTTACAGTATATTTTCCAATCCTGCCGGCAATACTGTAAATGAGCTTAGCGGTTGGAGGCAGGATTGGCTATGAATAACAATAATAAAGTAGAAATTTCAGGAGTAAACACCTCTAAATTGCCTGTTTTAAAGCCCTCTAAACAGAGGGAACTTCTCATCAGGATGAAAAATGGCGATAAAAAGGCAAGGGAAGAGTTTATAAACAGCAACTTAAGGCTTGTTTTAAGCGTTATACAGAGATTTAACAATAGGGGAGAGTCTGTGGATGACCTTTTTCAAGTGGGATGCATAGGCCTTATTAAAGCCATTGACAATTTCGATTTAGATCAAAATGTGAAGTTTTCTACTTACGCTGTTCCGATGATAATAGGAGAGATAAGGAGATATTTAAGAGATAATACTCCTATAAGGGTAAGTCGTTCTTTGAGAGACATAGCTTATAAAGCACTTCAAGTGAGGGATAAACTCGTTTCTGAGAATTCCAAAGAACCGACAGTTGGAGAAATTGCTAAAGAGTTAGACCTTCCAAGCGAAGAAGTAGTGATGGCACTGGACGCTATACAGGAGCCGGTTTCTTTGTTTGAGCCTATATATCACGATGGTGGAGATGCCATATATGTGATGGATCAGGTAAGTGATGATAAAAATGTAGACGAGGTATGGCTTGAGAAAATTGCTTTAAAAGAAGCCTTAGAGAAGTTAAATGAGAGAGAAAAGATGATACTTACAATGAGATTTTTTGAAGGAAAAACGCAGATGGAAGTCGCAAAAGAGATAGGGATTTCACAAGCGCAGGTTTCTCGCCTGGAAAAAGCTGCATTAAATCATATGAGAAAGTACATCTAGCTTATCAGGAATGATAAGCTAGATTTTTTCATATAATGAGAGAAAAGAAAGTGAAAAGGGGAGAGGAAAATGATAAAAGCGTCTGATTTGAGGGATAAAGAAGTGATTGACATAAATACGGGCGAAAAACTAGGAAATATAATTGATATAGACGTAAACTTAGAAGAAGGTAAAATAGAAGGCATAATTCTCCCAAAAGAAACAGGTTTTTTCAGGTTTTTTAGCAAAGAAGCTGAAATATATCTGCCTTGGGCAGCGATAAAAAAGATTGGTTCAGATGTAATATTAGTGGATTTTAGGAGTGCCAATGGTTCAGTTTGACTAACAAACTCAAGTTTATTATAATTTTATTAAACGATGAATTTTTGGAGGTACAGTCATGAAATGTCCGTACTGTGGTTATCCTGATTCGAGGGTGATAGATTCACGGCCTACAGACGACAATACCGCTATAAGGAGAAGAAGAGAATGTCTTAAATGTGGCAAGAGATTTACTACCTATGAGAAGGTAGAGCAACTTCCTATACTTGTGATTAAAAAAGATAACCGCAGAGAGCTTTACGACAAAGAAAAGATATTAAGAGGGATGATAAAAGCCTGTGAAAAGAGGCCTGTTCCTATAAAAGTGCTGGAAGAAATCACTGATGAAATTGACAGGAAGATAGTAAATTCAATGGTTAGGGAAATTACCTCTGCTGAGATTGGAGAAATGGTGATGGAAAAGTTAAAGAGCGTAGATGAGGTGGCTTATGTGAGGTTTGCGTCTGTCTACAGGCAATTTAAGGATATAAACACTTTTATGGATGAGCTAAAAAAACTTCTTAAAGAGAATGAGGAGAAAAAACAGAAGGAGTAAAGCCTATTTGGAGGGGTAAAAATGCCTTATACTGTCCTGGTGATAGAAGATGAGATCCATATCTTAGAGCTATTGAGATATAATCTAGAGGCTGCAGGATATAAAGTCATGGCTTCGGAAAATGGGAAAGAAGGTTTGGAGAAAGCTTTGGAAGAAAAGCCGGATCTGCTGATACTAGATTTGATGTTACCTGATATGGATGGGTTAGAGATATGCAAAGTGCTGAAGAAAAATGAGGATACTAAGAACATTCCAATAATAATGCTGACTGCAAGAAGTGAAGAATTTGATAAGGTATTGGGACTAGAACTGGGAGCTGATGATTACATTACTAAACCTTTTAGTGTGAGAGAGCTTTTAGCTAGAATAAAGGCGGTTCTTCGGCGAACGCAGCAGGTAGAGGAAGAAAAAGAAGAAATAATAAAGTTTGGGGATATAGTGATAGATACTGGAAAGCATGTAGTGTACAAGAAAGGAAAGGCGCTGGATCTGACTTTGAAAGAATTTGAGCTTTTAAAGCTCCTCTCTCAAAATAAAGGGAAAGTGCTGACGAGAGACTATTTGCTGGACAAGGTGTGGGGATACGAATACGCTGGTGAAACGAGGACTGTTGACGTTCACATAAGGCATTTGAGAAAGAAGATAGAAGATGACGACAAGGCGCCTGTCTATATTGAGACTGTGCGAGGGATAGGTTACAAACTCAGAGACTTGAGTGAAGACAAAGGTGAAGAAGATGCTTAGGAAATCTTATTATAGGTTATTTTTTATAAACCTCATAGGGATTTTGACATTGGCTTTATTTTTTTGGGGCAAAGTCTCAATTGAAAATTTGCTCATAGGTGTAGGAATTGCCCTTTTTATCTCTTTTGTTTTAAGTTACAGGTTTTTACGGCGAATAATTGACCCCCTTCAGGAAATTACAGAAGTAACGAAAGACATTGCCAACGGTATATATCACCACGGCATAAAAGATAATTCGATTGACGAGATAAGGGAACTGTACTTTGCAGTGAGCTCTATGTCTCACAAGTTAAGAGAGACCATCGAGGAATTAAACGATAGAAATGCTACACTAGAAGCTATTTTAAAGAGCATTGCCAATGGAGTTATAGCATTTGATAATGCAGAAAGGATATTAATGATGAACGATTCGGCAAAAAAAATTTTGGGGATTGAAGAGAAAGATTTGACGGGAAGGCGCGTCTTTGAAGTCATAAGGAGCAGCAAATTGTATGAGGTTTTTGAAACGTTGAGGAAGAACAAAGTCCTTTCTTCGAAAAGCCTTGAACTTAACTTTTTCAACAAGCACCTCAAAGTCTATATAAGCCCCATCTTACACCCTGTTTCCCATGTGAATTTAGGTTTTGTTCTGGTAATTGACGACATCACTGAGATGAGGAAATTGGAAAAGATAAGAAGCGAATTTGTAGCAAATGTGTCTCATGAACTCAGAACTCCTTTGACCTCAATAAGGGGTTTTATTGAAACTCTGAGGAGTGGTGCCATTGAAAACCCAGAGGCAAGAGAAAAATTTCTAGATATAATTGACTTTGAAGCTGAAAGGCTTACAAGACTGATAAATGACATTTTGACTCTTTCTGAGATTGAAAATGTGAAAGAAGGATACCCCGTAGAAAAGATAGAAATGGATAAGGAGATTGAGGACATCCTCTATATAATGGAAAAAGCTGCAAAAGATAAAAGCATAACATTAAAAAGGGACTTAAATTGTGGAAATTTGACTATAATTGCAAACAGGGATCGATTCCACCAGATGATGATTAACCTTATAGATAACGGGATAAAATATACACAAGAAGGCGGCTTTGTTAAGGTGAGTACTAGATTAGAAGGGGAGAAAATAATTATAGAAGTTGAAGATAACGGGATTGGGATACCAAAGGATAAGATTCCGAGGCTTTTTGAGAGATTTTACAGAGTGGATAAAAGTCGCTCGAGAAAGCTTGGAGGTACAGGGCTTGGACTTGCAATTGTTAAGCATATTGTAGAATCGATGAAAGGCGAAATAAGTGTTGAGAGCGAAGTCGGCAAAGGGACAAAGTTTACTATAAGGTTTAACAGAAAGGATTTAACAAAAACTTAACATTGTCTTAATACAGACTTTACACTAAACTGTTACAATTGACTTGTACAAAATCAAAAAAGTGTGGAGGTGCTTTGATGTTAACCAGTAGATTTGCAAAGACATTTATTGTAGTACTGATAATAGCAAGCTTATTTGCTTTGTCGGCATGTGGAACGAAATCACAAGAAAGCCAAACTCCTTCTCAAAGTTCTACTTCTCAAGAACTTTCAGGGAATATCACAATTGCAGGTTCTACGGCGTTACAGCCCTTGGTAGAGCAGGCAGCAAAACTTTTTATGGAGAAATATCCTAATGTTTCAATTACTGTACAGGGCGGAGGAAGCGGCACAGGTTTGACACAGGTAGTCCAGGGAGCTATTGACATAGGAAACTCAGATATTTTTGCTGAAGAAAAATTGGACCCAAATATTGCAAAACAGTTAGTCGACCATCAGGTTGCAAAAGTAGGTTTTGCTGTAGTTGTAAACAAAGACGTCACAGTTGATGATTTAACACAGCAGCAGCTTATTGACATATTCACAGGTAAGATAACCAACTGGAAAGAAGTCGGCGGACCAGATATGAAGATAGTGATAATCAATAGACCAACCAGTTCAGGAACGCGTGCTACATTCAAGAAGGTCGTTTTGAAAGGGCAGGAAGAAGCTCAGGGTATAGCTTTAACAGAGGATTCCTCTGGTGCTGTTAGAAAAGCTGTTGCAGATACAAAGGGTGCTATAAGCTATCTTGCACTCTCTTATGTAGACAATTCTGTCAAAGCTTTAAAATACGAAGGAGTTGAGCCAACTGTTCAGAACATAATAGACGGCAAATACCCAATATGGTCATATGAACACATGTACACAAAAGGAGAACCTAAGGGTGCAGTAAAAGCCTTCTTGGATTTTATGCTGTCCGATGAGGTTCAGAAGAATTTAATACCAAAGTTAGGGTTTATACCGGTAAAGTAACTATCGTAAAAAAGGGGGAGCTGGATTTTACTTCCAGCTCTTTTTTAATTGGTTGCCAATTTAAGGATTTAACATAAATTTAACATAGATTTAACATAAATTTAATGAATGTTTTTTTCCGGGTTGGTATTATTGAATAGGCGTAATGGTTTTACATGGGTATAAATTGAACGGGGGATGAGAGTATACTATGGACAAGAGGTATGAAGTAGCTAGAAAACGCCAGGATATGTTGGGGAAAGTTATCGTTTTCTCGTCGGCAGTGCTTTTAATAGTTCTGGTCATATCCCTTTTTTATTTTGTGGCATCTAAAGGACTTTCTACTTTTATTGTAAACAAGATTCCATTGAAAGAATTTTTGTTTTCTGCTGAATGGCGGCCTGACAGAGAAGTGCCGCAAGTGGGAGCTTTACCTTTTATTGTAGGTTCTGTTCTTGTTTCGATTTTTGCTATATTGATAAGTGCACCGTTAGGTGTCTCTTCGGCAATATTCATGGTGGAGATAAGCAAAAAAATGGGGCAAAAAATCTTACAGCCGGCTATAGAGATATTTGTAGGTATTCCTTCTGTTGTTTATGGATGGCTTGGGCTTAGCGTATTAGTTCCTTTCATAAGTAAACATTTTGGAGGGCTCGGCTTTAGCTTGCTAGCAGGTATACTAGTCTTAGCCATAATGACTCTGCCTACCATAACGAGTGTAAGTGCGGATACGATAAGGTCTTTGCCAGTAGAAATAAGAGAAGCAAGTTACGCACTTGGAGCAACCCGCTGGCAGACCATAAGACATGTGCTAATACCTGCGGCAAAACCCGGCATTTTGACAGCGATTATACTCGGGCTTGCGAGAGCTTTTGGAGAAGCTTTGGCAGTGCAGATGGTTATTGGAAACCGTCCGGTGATACCAAAATCTTTTCTTGAACCCATGTCAACTATAACTTCGATTATTACAATGGAAATGGGAAATACGGTAATGGGTACTGCTTGGAACAATGCTTTGTGGTCTCTTGCGCTTTTACTGCTCATCATATCCTTCTTCTTTATTATATTGATTAGACTCGTAGGCAGGAGGGGAATGTACAGATGAAGGCAAAACTTTACGATAAAATTGCTACAATATATTTTTACGTGGTAGCAGGGTTTTTAGTGGCATTTTTGATTTCCCTCATAGGATATATTTTGTATCAAGGAAGGACAAGGCTTAATTTGTCTTTCTTAACTTCCCCTCCCAAGTTTATGGAGGCAGGAGGAGGTATAGGCCCTCAGCTTTTTAATTCAATTGAACTTCTGGTGATTACCTTAATTATCTCTGTTCCGATTGGACTTGGAGCGGGAATATACATGGCAGAATATGCAAGGCCAGGGCTTTTTACAGAGGTAATACGCCTGTCTGTTGAGACTTTGTCTTCTATGCCTTCTATTGTCGTTGGCCTTTTCGGACTTTTGGTTTTTGTCACAATGACAGGTTGGGGCTATTCACTTATGGCGGGAGCTCTGGCTCTTACAGTTTTAAACCTTCCTGTCATGACAAGAGTCAGTGAGGATGCCATAAAGAGTGTTCCAAGTAGCTTGAGGGAAGCGAGTTTTGCCCTTGGGGCGACAAAATGGCAGACTATCACAAAAGTAGTTGTACCTGCTGCCATGCCTGGAATTTTAACTGGAATAATTTTAACTGCCGGAAGAATTTTTGGAGAAGCTGCGGCACTGCTTTATACAGCTGGTATGAGTAGCCCTGCCCTGAATTTTTCAAACTTAAATCCTTCAAGCCCAACTTCTCCTTTGAATTTGTTCAGGCCGGCAGAGACTTTGGCTGTATATATTTGGAAAGTAAATAGCGAAGGTTTAGCTCCTGATGCAAGGCAAATTGCGGATGGAGCTTCTGCGGTCTTGCTTTTAGCAGTTTTGACTTTCAACCTTTTTGCAAGGTGGTTAGGCGGAGTTTTGTATAGAAGAATGACAGGTGAAAGATAAAATGGTATAATATATAGATAATAGGAAGGGGAATGACTGGCAGATGAAGAAGATAGAGGTAAGAGACTTGGACTTATTTTACGGAGAAGTACAGGCTCTCAAAAAGATAAATTTGGATGTGGAGCCCAATAGTGTCCTTGCACTTATTGGTCCTTCCGGGTGTGGGAAGTCTACCTTTATCAGGACTTTGAACAGGATGAACGACTTAATTGAAGGCGTTAAAATAAGTGGTACTGTGTTGCTCGATGGCAAAGACATTTACAAGGAAGTTGATGTGATTGAGCTTCGCAAAAAAGTGGGGATGGTATTTCAGAAGCCAAATCCTTTTCCTATGACAGTATATGACAATGTAGCGTATGGACCCAGAATTCACGGAATAAGAGATAAAAGGACTTTGAATGAAATAGTGGAGAAAAGCTTAAAAGCAGCGGCTTTATGGGATGAGGTAAAAGACAGGCTTCATCATTCTGCTTTGAGCTTATCAGGAGGTCAGCAGCAAAGACTTTGCATTGCAAGGACTTTGGCAGTGGAACCAGAAGTTATTTTGATGGATGAGCCTACATCGGCGCTAGATCCTATTTCTACTATGAAGATCGAAGAGTTAATTGAAGAGTTGAAGAAAAAATATACTATAATAATAGTAACCCATAACATGCAACAGGCAGGAAGAGTATCTGATTACACGGCCTTTTTCCTAAACGGTGAATTAGTGGAATGGGGGCCTACAGATCAGGTGTTCTACAATCCTAAGGATAAAAGGACAGAGGATTACATCACTGGCAGATTCGGCTAAAAGGAGGTGAGAGGGTGAACAGAACTCGCTTTGAAAAGGAACTTGAAGAACTTCACTACGATATCCTCAAAATGGGGAGTTTGGTAGAAGAGGCTATTGGGAATTCTATAGCTTCTTTAGTTAACCACGATAAAGAGATGGCTCAAAGGGTTATAGATGAAGATGACAGAATTAATAAGATGGAGATAGAGATAGACGAAAAATGTGCCAAGATAATGGTTACTCAGCATCCCATTGCAAAGGACTTGAGAATTGTGCTGACAGGTCTAAAGATTGTAACAGACCTGGAGAGAATGGGAGACTATGCGGTTAATATAGCTAGGACTACTTTGAGAATTGCCGATGAGAAGTATATAAAGCCGTTGATAGATATCCCTAGGATGAGCGATGTTGTAAGAGAGATGGTTAAGCTGTCTTTAGACTCTTACGTAAGGCAGGATTTAGATTTGGCGAGGTCAATAGGCGAAAAGGATGAAATAGTAGATGCGCTTTACGGCCAAATTTTTAGAGAGCTTTTGACCTACATGATAGAAGACCCTAGAAACATTCATCAGGCAGCTGAATTTTTATTTGTTGCCAGGTACTTAGAAAGAATTGCCGACCATACCACTAACATAGGCGAATGGGTGATTTATCTAGAGACAGGTGAAAGGATAGACTTTAAGTTTGAAAACATAAAGAAAAGGTCTGGGCAGCAATAAAAAAGTGCCTGCTTCCTTCTGGAAAGCAGGCGCTTTTTTGTATATTTTCACTTCAATCTGTAAAAGATAATTTAGGAGACAATTTTATTGGAGGGATTACTATGCCACTTAGCTATATATTGCTCTCTATTACAGCTTTTGCTATACTTTTCGGATTTGCACATAGAGTGCTGGATAGAATGAAAATGACAGATATGTGGGCGTTTCTGGTTATTGTGGGAATGATTATAGGAACTTTTCTTCCCAGCCTTTACGTAACTAAATACGTTTCTGTAAACATAGGAGGGGCAGTAATACCCTTTGCTGTATCATTGTATCTATTTTTGAAGGCTGAGAGCACCAGAGAGAGAGTAAATGCAATTGTTGTCTCAATTTTGGCAGGTGTTGCTGTTTATATTGCTGGGAGGATTTTGCCAGCGGAACCTGAAGCGATGATAATTGAACCTAATTACGTCTACGGGATAGTAGGTGGATTGATTGCCTATCTTTTTTCTCGATCAAGGAGAAGCGCTTTTATAGCTGGTGTCATGGGAGTGATACTGGCAAATGTAGCTCAAGCAATAATAAACTCTATCACAGGCATAAAAGGCGCAGTTCCAATAGGAGGAGCAGGTTTTTTTGACTCTGTGGTCATTTCCATGATTATTGCGGTATTTCTTTCTGAAGTTATTGGAGAGGCGAGAGAAAAATTACAGGGAGGTACGAGTAAAAAGCATCTCGAACCCAAAGAAGGGATGGCAAGCAGTTTAACTGACATAACTTATGAAAAGGGTGATGAAGGTGAAAAGGATAGAGAATAAGATTTTTACATTTTTAGCTTTTGTATTAATTCTTGCGTCAATTCCTTTTGAAGGGCTTGGAAATTCAGGATACTACACAGTATATGACATTAAAACAGATAAAGTGCTGTTTCGAACAGCAATGGATGTGCACAAAAAAGACATGTACCTTTCAGGGGATAACAAGCTGTACGAAATAGTGGAGGTAGATGAAGGAGAGAAAATTGCTTATGCCAAGTACATACGGACGGAAAAGCTTCCAGATGTGGATGAAGAAGTTTCTGCTGCGATAGCTGTATCGCAAAACACAGGTGAAAAAAGGATAGCAATATACTCCACTCACAGTGACGAATCTTACTTGCCATCTGACGGCGCTGCTAGCATTAATGGACACGGAGGAATATACAGGGTAGATACTGCTCTTCAGAAAGCATTGGAAGACAAAGGAGTAAAGGTAAAAGTGGATTGGACCTTGTACCTTCCCCACGATGCCATGGCATATACCCGCTCAAGGGCAGGGGCTGTGAAATTGCTGAAAGAATTTAAGCCAGATCTCCTTTTAGATGTCCATAGAGATGCTGTTCCTTTGGAGGAATACATAAGGAAAATTGCAGGTAAAAATGCTGCAGGAGTGAGAATTGTCCTTGGGAGGAATAACCCCAATTTAAAAGCTAATCAAAATCTGGCGTATAGGATTAAAGCCATTGCCGACAAAACTTATCCTCACCTTATAAAAGACATATTTTTTGGAGAAGGAGACTTCAATCAGGACCTGACTCCCAATGCTCTTCTTTTAGAATTTGGGACATACCCTCACACGAGGCAAAGGGCAGAAGTTTCAGCAGGGTTTATGGCAGATGTCCTTACAAAAGCTCTTTACGGGTTGGATCAGCAAAAACAGGTGGGAACAGTTACAAAAACGCAGAAACCACTTCCCGGGCAGAATAAGGCTGCAGCTACTGGCATATGGATTTTGGTAGGAGTAGGAATAGTTTCTGCCGTTGCCTTTATGCTTCTCAGTACCGGGGGTAGGGAGATGCTGTACAAATTTTCTAAAGCGACTAAAAGAGAATTTGCCAGCTACTTAGGAAGATTTAAGCGAAAAAAAGGAGATGAAGAATGAGCATAGGACATGACCTCTATATAAAAATTGTTTTGATGGGAATTGTTATGGGAAGTCTTGCTCGATTTGTATATTTGCGAGTAGATTACAGGCAATATCCCACATATCCACAAGGGTACATGACACATTTGACACTAGGTGTGATATCTGCAGCTTTAGGAGCCTTTTCTGTTCCTGCCCTTATCGAAAAGCAGTACACTGCTGTGACATTTCTTGCTTTAGCGGCACAGCAGTTTAAAGGCGTGAGGGAGATAGAGAGGACAAGCCTAGAGAAAATGGAATCTACTGAGCTTGTTCCAAGGGGAGCTGCTTACATAGAAAATATAGCCAAGATTTTTGAAGCGAGAAATTATATCGCTATGGCAGTGGCTGCAGTAACTTCTCTTTCTGTTTACCTTGCGAAAAGCGCTTTAGTCGGTCTTGCAGTGGGAGGAATTTCCATCTATTTATCTCGCTATGTGATGAAAACTGCCTATATAAGGGATATCGCTGATGTGATTCCAGCTAAAATAGTATTTAAAGGGCCCCGCTTAAGTGTTGAAAATGTGATTTTGGCGGACATAGGCCTTAAAGAAGGAAGAGAGATTATTGAAAAGTATGGTGTTGCTGCAATAATTCGACCTAAAAGTCTTGACAGTTTGATTTCTATAAACAACCTGGGGATAAGACAGGCCATACTTCATGAGACAGCTAACCAGCTGGGGCTTAGGATGAACATAGATACGCCTGAATTAGCTCCCATGACCATGAACAACAGCGAAAATGGAGATGTTATTGTCGTGATGGTTGTCATGAAGCCGGATGTAGATGCGTTTGTTGAAATTATCAAGAATATTCCTGCTATAGAAACTGTGAGAAAATATCCTTCCAAATCTAGAGGAGCCACAAGGAATTTGGGGTGATATAATGGAAGTTCACGTCACAGGCTATGTAGTAGCGATAGTAGCGTTAAGGAGGGCCAAAGACAATGTATCAAGCGGGACAGCTCCCATCATTTACGTCGATACGGAAGAGGATCAACAGAGAATATCTATGTACATGAGCAGAATTTTCAAAGCAGCAGTTCATGACCTTGAGAACGGAGTTTTTATTTTAGTTAAGCAATATTAGGTGATGTTATGAAAGCGATTTATTATAGTTTCTACGGATGCTATTCTTCTCCCATTTGCGCTTATCTTCATCTGAATGAGAAGTTCGATATTGGAGAAGAGGAATTTTTTAAAATCCCCTTTTTATTCCAAGTAGATTATGGGAATATAAAATACATGGGAAAAGATGGGTGTGGAAATGAAATTTTTGTGATGGGAGTGAAAAATTTTGGTGAAAACATAAAGAGGACTTTAAAAGACTTGATGAAGGTTTTTGACATCGATGATGATGTGATTTTTATAGATACCTCCCAGTATGATTTTAAGTTTTTTGGCTTTTTACTGGGGCTAAGAGAAAATAAGATATTCAGAAATACTGTAGAGAAATTTTTTTATGGCTACTACCTCCAAAAAAGAAAACACATGAAAAAATTTGTTGAAAAATATAAGAGAATTTTATGAGGTGATAGAATGGTTATAATCTACATGTGCTATGGGAGTGCACATTCTTCTGTTGTTGCTGCTTCAATTCACATTGGCCTTTTGCCTACAGATAGGGTACCTAGTTTCAGAGAAATTATTTCTCTTCCTTATTATGATAAGACTTCCAATGAAGAGATTGGAACTCTTTTTTATATGGGTAAAGACGAGTTTGGAAATGAAGTTTATATCGTGGGGGCGAGAAATGGGAGAGATATTGTGACAAAAGCTATTTACAGCTTTTTGAATCTTTATGGGATTAGTGAAAAAGAAGTGCTAGTAGTGGATGCGTTGCCCGCCATTGGCATTACTACAAAAATTGGGGGGATTGCATCGCGTAGACTTGGTATTATTTCACTGGGAAGGCCAATAACAGTTTATGGAATACTGAAAAGGTATAAGAATTTTGTGGAATTAGTAACAGCTATTAAAACAAAGTTGCAAAAAATCTCTTGACGTATTTTTAAGATTAATTCATAATTTAGTAGAGGGGGAGGAGATTTAGGAGGAATAATATGCAGAAGATTAACATAAAAGATGTCATAAAAGGAAGTATAGCAGAGGAATTGGGCATACAAAAAGGCGATAAGTTAATTTCATTAAATGGAAGAGAAGTCATTGATATAATAGATTATCGCTATGAGATGGCTAATGAATTTGTACAGGTGGAAATTGAGAAAATTTCAGGTGAGAGATATGTGTTTGAAATTGAAAAAGATTACAATGAAGACATAGGACTGGTGTTTGAAGAGGAGATAATTGATAGGCCAAAGAGGTGCAGAAACAAATGCATTTTTTGCTTTATCGACCAATTGCCAAAAGGAGTTCGAAAGTCTTTGCTTTTTAAAGATGATGACTACAGACTTTCTTTTCTTCAGGGAAATTTCATAACTTTGACTAATATGAACGAGGAAGAAATTGATAGAATCATAAAATACAGGCTTTCGCCCATTTACGTCTCAATTCACACCACAGACGGCGATTTGAGAGTAAGGATGATGAGAAATCCTAACGCGAGAAATATAATGGAAAACCTAAAGAAACTAGTAAATAATGGGATTGAAGTTCACGGGCAGATTGTCTTGTGCCCGGAAATCAACGATGGAGCTGAGCTTGATAAGACGATAAAAGACTTATCTGACCTTTATTCGGGAGTAAAATCAGTGGCTGTGGTGCCGGTAGGGCTTACTGACCACAGGCATAACCTCTATCCACTGCGCCCTTTTACTATTGATGAGGCGAGGGAGGTAGTGGAGCAAGTTTCTTCCTGGCAGGAAAAATTAAAAGCTAGATTGGGAACGTCTTTTGTTTTTTTGTCTGACGAGTTTTATGTGATTGGGGATTTGCCGATTCCCGATTATGACCACTATGAAGATTTTCCGCAGATAGAAAATGGCGTTGGGCTTATGGCTTTGTTCAAGCACCAGTTTGAAGAAGCTTTTCAGAGAAGAAAGCGGTTAGTGAGAAGAAGTAATAAGCCTTATTTAATCGTCACGGGAATTGCTGCTTATGATTTTATGAGGAATATATCACAAAAACTTAAAAGTATAGGATTTGACATTGAAGTTATGCCCATAGTAAATAAGTTCTTTGGAAAAAACATAACTGTGGCAGGACTTGTAGTGGGAAAAGACATAATAGAACAGCTCAAAGGCAAGGCAAAGGGCAAGACTTTGGTTATACCTCGGGTGATGCTAAAAGAAGGTTCAGATATATTTTTGGACGATGTAAAAGTGAGAGAAGTGGAGGATGCCTTGGGAGCGGAAGTAATTGTTTCCGAAGTTGATGGAAGAGAGTTTTTACAAAAGATATACAGAGGTAGGTGAGGCAAATGTCAAGAGCGATGGTAGCTATTGTCGGAAGACCAAACGTTGGGAAATCCACTCTTTTTAACAGAATTCTTAAAAGAAGGATATCAATTGTTGAGGACATACCTGGAGTTACAAGGGACAGAATATACGGAAATGCAGAATGGCTTAACAGGAAGTTTATTTTGGTAGACACTGGTGGATTGGATCCTGACCCAAAGGACGTGATCTTTTCGAAAGTGAAATTGCAAGTAGAAGCGGCTATTGAAGCAGCAGACTTGATTTTGTTTGTGGTTGATGCGAGAGAGGGACTTGTCCCTGAAGATGAAGAAATAGCCAATATGCTAAGGAAAACCAAAAAAGAAGTGATTTTGGTTTGCAATAAAGTGGATAGTTTCAAAGAGATGCCTGCGAGTTTTTATGACTTTTTCAAGCTGGGTTTAGGAGAACCTATACCCATCTCTGCTTCAAATGGGCTTGGAATAGGTGAACTTTTGGATGAAGTGATAAAGAGGTTGCCTGAAAATGATGTAGAATATGAAGAAGAAACGATTAAAATTGCTGTGATTGGGAGACCCAACGTAGGAAAATCTTCTTTAGTAAATCGCATACTAGGGGAAGAAAGAGTTATTGTAAGTGATATACCAGGAACTACTCGAGATGCAATAGATACTCCTTTTACTAAAGATGGAAGGAATTATATATTAATTGATACTGCTGGAATAAGAAGGAAAAGTAGGATAAGCGAGTCAATAGAAAGGTACAGCGTTTTAAGGGCATTGGCTGCAATTGAGAGGGCTGATATATGCCTTCTCATGATAGATGCTACAGAAGGTCCTACGGAGCAGGATACAAAAATTGCTGGTTATGCTTTTGAAAACGGGAAGGGAATTATAATTCTTGTGAACAAGTGGGACATTGTTGAGAAAGATAGCAATACTTATAAAGAATATACAGAGATGATTAGAGAAAAACTGGCTTTTATCTCTTTTGCTCCTATACTATTTATATCTGCCAAGACAGGTCAAAGAATTCACAAAGTTTTGGAAACTGTAGATAAAGTGTGGGAAGAATATAATAAGAGAATTACTACAGGGCTTTTAAACAATGTCTTAAATGAAGCAATGCTCATGTTTCCGCCACCTTCTTCTAAAGGAAGACCTATAAAAATATACTATGCTACACAAGTAGGAACAAAGCCACCAACTTTTGTAATTTTTGTGAATGAGCCTGAATTATTACATTTCTCTTATGTGAGATTTCTTGAAAACACTATAAGGCAAAATTTTGGTTTTGAGGGAGTGCCTATTGTGATTTCTACTAAAAAAAGAGGAGAAGATTAAAGGGAAAGGGGGGAGAAGATGAAATTTGTACTCGTTGCTGTTTTGGCTTATTTAATTGGCTGTATAAATAATGCATATATTTTCACAAAATACACTAGAAATATTGACATAAGAAATTATGGGAGCGGCAATGCTGGAGCTACTAATGTCTTAAGAGTATTGGGTCCTAAGGCAGCAGCGCCTGTTTTTGTGCTCGATGTGTTGAAAGGGGTAGTAGCAGTCTTACTTGGAAAGTATTTCATAGGAATGCCTGGAGCGTTGATTGCCGGTATAGCTGTTGTGTGCGGGCACAACTGGCCGATATTTTTAAAGTTTAGGGGTGGAAAAGGAGTTGCCACAAGCGTAGGAGTGGTGATGACTATAAATCCCCTTTTAGGACTTATTGCTCTTGCGATTGGAGTAGCGGTAATTGCTATAACTCGCTATGTATCTTTGGGGTCTATGACAGGTGCTATTACTTTTGCTCTTTTGAACATATTTTTCCCTAATTCAGTTCAAGTTTTAACTTTTGCAATAGTCTTAGCGTTGTTAGTAATATTCCAGCATCGCTCTAATATAAAGAGGTTGATAAACGGGACTGAATCTAAAATAGGGCAGAGAGCTCAAATAAAATAAGAAAGGGAAAGAGAAATGAAAATAGCGGTACTGGGAGCAGGAAGCTGGGGAACTGCTATAGCTATTCACCTTAATAAATTAAACCATCAGGTAAGGCTGTGGATGAGAAGTAAGGAGCAATTTGAGGAACTTATTGCAACAAGGCACAATTCGAGATACCTTGACGTGGATCTTCCTTCAAGCATTTTACTGTACAATGACCTAGATAAAGCAGTAGAAGATTCCGAAGTAGTGGTCATTGCTGTTCCTTCCCATGCTGTAAGAGAAGTATCCGAAAAATTAAAAGGGAAAATCTCTAAAAATGCTATTGTTGTCAATCTGGCAAAAGGGATTGAAACTTCTTCATTGAAGAGAATGTCTGAGGTAATAAAGGAATACCTTTTAAACCCTGTGGTAGTGCTGTCAGGACCAAGTCATGCGGAAGAAGTAGTAAGACAGATTCCTACGGCCTGTGTACTTGCTTCAGAGGACGTTAAGGCTTGCGAATTCATACAGGAGGCTTTTATGAACGAGACTTTCAGGCTGTATGTAAATACCGATGTAATAGGAGTGGAACTAGGAGGAGCTTTAAAAAATATAATCGCTTTAGGGGCGGGGATTTCCGACGGGCTTGGCTTTGGGGATAATACAAAAGCTGCTCTCATGACAAGAGGGCTTGCCGAGATTACAAGGCTGGGAGTGGCTATGGGTTCGGACCCTTTGACTTTCCTGGGATTGGCAGGGGTCGGGGACCTTATTGTGACCTGTACAAGTAACTATTCAAGAAATAGAAGAGCGGGGATTTTAATAGGCAAGGGGAAAAGTTTAAAAGAAGCGTTAAAAGAAATAGGGATGGTAGTGGAAGGCGTAAATACTACCAAATCAGCCTACAGGCTTTCTCAAATATATGGAGTGGAGATGCCAATTACCAAGGAGATTTATTCTATAATTTTTGAAAATAAAAATCCTTTTGAGGCGGTTTATAATTTGATGACGAGAGATAAAAAGCACGAGTTACACGGAATTTAATCTCCGGCTTTGCCGGAGATTTTATATTTAATCATATAACTGTGGGGTAAAAGCATATATTAGGAATGAGAATGAGGGACATAGCCAAAAGGAGGGAATAAAGTGGAAGGCTACGACATCTATAGAGACATTGCTGAGAGAACTCAGGGAGATATCTACATAGGAGTTGTTGGCCCTGTTAGAACAGGCAAGTCGACTTTTATTAAGCGTTTTATGGACATATTAGTGCTTCCTAACCTAGAAGAAGCTCCTTTAAAAGAAAGAATAAGGGATGAACTTCCTCAGAGCGCTGCTGGCAAAACAGTTATGACTACAGAACCCAAGTTTGTTCCAGAAAAAGCAGTGGAAATAACTATAAACGAAAACACTAAGTTTAAAGTAAGGCTTGTGGATTGCGTTGGATACATGGTAAAAGGAGCGCTAGGCTACATGGAAGGAGACAAACCCAGGATGGTTTCTACCCCTTGGTATGACTACGAAATACCTTTTGAAGAGGCAGCGGAGATAGGGACAAGGAAAGTAATAAGCGACCATTCTACTATAGGGTTAGTAGTTACCACGGACGGAAGTATTACAGAAATACCGAGAGAAAATTACGTTCCTGCCGAGGAAAGGGTTATAAAAGAATTAAAAGAGCTAAACAAACCTTTTATAATTCTTCTCAATACCACTCATCCGCAGAATACAGAAACAATGAATTTAGCAAGTGAACTGGAGAAAAAGTACGATACACCTGTGATTGTAGTCAATGTGATGCAGATGGAGATTAAGGATATTTACAAAATTTTGGAAAAAGTGCTTTTTGAATTTCCAATCAGGGAAATTGCCATTGACCTTCCTACATGGGTGGATGCTCTTGATAAAAACCACTGGTTTAAAGAAAATGTGCTTTCTACGGTAAAAGAGAGCGTAAAAGATTTGTATAGGCTAAGAGATATTTCAAATCTTGTAGGCGGTCTTAAAGCAAATGAAAACTTTTCAGAGGTGTTTATAAAAAAGATTGCTCCCGGAGAGGGAAGCGCCAATATTGAGATTAAAACCCATGAAGGCTTATTTTTCAAAATTTTAAGTGATGAAAGCGGGCTTACAATCAAAAATGACAAAGAATTGATGAGTGTTATAAAAGAACTGGCACATGCAAAAAGACAGTACGATAGAATAAAAGAGGCATTTTTAAAGGCACAAGAGACAGGAGTAGGGGTAGTTCCTGCGAGTTTAGAGGAGATGAAATTTGAAAAGCCTGAAATAGTGAGGCAAGGTGGAAGATTTGCGGTAAGGCTTAAAGCCTCTGCACCTTCCTATCATATTTTCCGCACAGATATAACAGCAGAAGTGACACCTGTAGTAGGTACAGAAAAGCAAAGCGAAGACTTTGTAAAATACATAACAGAGCAGTTTGAAAATGCCCCAGAAAAAATCTGGGAATCCAACATATTTGGAAAGACATTGAGCGATCTTGTAAAAGAAGGTATGCAAAACAAAGTAAGTGCAATTCCTGAAAATTTAAGTCATAAATTGAGAGATACGTTGGAGAAAGTAGTGAATGACAGTGGCGGAGGAATAATATTCATAATCATCTAAACAAAAAGACCACTTACTTGTGAGTAAGTGGTCTTTTTTTCACTGGTCTGAGTGGGGGGACTTGAACCCCCGGCCTCCAGAACCCCATTCTGGCGCGCTACCAGCTGCGCCACACCCAGACATTCTCTGGTCTACCTTTATTTTAGCTGAAAATGAGGAAAAAATCAAGAGTTTATTTTTTCTGGCCCGTGTCAAGATTTTGTAGGTAAAAATTTTTTGTGGACAACCTTACCGCTAAAAATTTATAAGTTTAAATTAGTGATTTATATATATATTACTATTTATGTTAAATTATTACTTTGACAAAGCGTAAAGATCTTTTCTCCTTTTTCTTGCTTTTTAATGTAAAATAATGGAACTATACTCCTTCCGAGGAACCACATAAGGCCAAGGCTTCTTGTTGTAGATGAAATAGGATATTTGCCTTTAGACAACCTTGGAGCAAATCTCTTTTTTCAGCTGATAAGTGCACGGTATGAGAGAGGGAGCATAATACTTACAAGCAACAAAGGATTTGGGGAATGGGGTGAACTAATGGGGGATCCGGTTCTTGCAACTGCGGCTTTGGACAGATTGCTGCACCATGCTCATATAATCAACATAAGAGGTAACAGCTATCGTTTAAAGGATAGATTAAAGACTGGTCTTTACGGTAGTCCAAACATTAAAGCTTAATTAAAAAAACGCAGGGTGGGTCAATTTAAAACCGTTGAAAATGGGTCAATTTTAATCCGCTATTGACACTTTCAAATTATTAACCCCTTCACTTATCGCCGGGTTGTTATTTATTATATCATGCTTAAATGTTATGAATCCGCATAATTTTCAAGGTAGCGAAGGTCTTTTATTATAATCTTTTTTCCATCTATCTCAATTAAACCTTCTTTTTTCAACTTATTTAGTCCTTTTGTAACAGTTACTCTATCACATCCTATTAAATTAGCAATATCCTCATGGGTTAAAGGGATGTCTATTATATAACCTTTTTCTATTTTCTTACCTTCCTGATAAAACACTCTAATTAGAAAATCGCATAGTCTTCCCATTGAATCTTTGAAAATCAAATCACTCATTTGCATAGTAACAATTCTGAATTTTCTGCTCATGCTATGAGCAATATATTTATACATCGTAGGATTTGTTTTCAGCATAGAATTTAATTTATCTTCAAAAATAATAGATATTTCACTATCTTTTATAGCTTGACCTTCAATTAAATCAAATCCTCCTCCTAAATAAGAAAATTCCCCAAATATCTCCCCTGGCTGCAACAAATAAAGAACTTTTATCTTCCCATTTTTATTTGAAATAAATTGCTTTATCAACCCTTTCGTTATTATGGCAATATATGTTTTGTCACAATCAATTGTTATAGTTTCATTTTTCAAAAAACTCTTTTTATATCCCTCTATAGCTATATTAAGGAAAAATTTTCTCATATCTTTCTGTCGATTTATATCAAACATTTCGTTATATACCGAACTTATAGTCATCCCCTTTCAGCTCCTCATTTCTTTTCTGTTTGGAACAATAAAAATTACACCAACAATTTTGCTATTTTTACAATATGTGTAATTAAAAAGTTAACCTTTAAAATTAATTATACTATCTTTAAAATTGCATTTCTATATTTTGACCTTTATTAGGTTTTCTATATCTAAATATCTAAAAGGCATGGAGCATAAAAATCTCCATGCCTAACATAGTTTCATCTCTTTAATAAAAATGTTCTCCAGTCACCTGTTTCGATATAAATATGAGGTTCTCTTTTTATGTCTTTTTTATATACATAAACATCAATATACTCTTTTTCGCCATTCTCATAAAATACTTCTCTTTTTTCTCTTAAATACATAATTTCATGCTTATCTCCAAAATATAACTCTAACTCATCAATACTTGACAAAACATTGCCATCATCATAGAAAGTAATAATCTCCCCCCATATTTTTTCTTTCCCTTCAATTAAAGCAGGACAACTTTCCCGTATCAGGTGATAGAGATTGCCGTAAGTATATCCTTTCTTTATCTCTTTAACTTTATCTTTTAAATATTTGTTGTAATTTTCAAAACCTCTCATTAAAGTTCCATATACAAATAGTTTTTTCACTTCTCCCAAATAACTGCTATCTACTTTTTTTACAACTTTTTACAATTACTTTTATAGCAGTTTCTATAGCTTTAACCATATCCCCTAAAGACATGGAAGGAGTAGAAGGCTTATTCAAAACTTGCACTGGCAAATAAGGTATGTGAATAAAGCCCGCTTTAATGTTTAATTTGTTTTTGTGAATGTAATTTAGAATTCCATACATTAGATGATTGCACACATACGTACCTGCTGTATTGGAAATTGATGCCGGTATATTTTCTTTCTTTATCTCTTCCACTATCTCTTTTATTGGAATAGTGGCAAAATAAGCTGGAGCTCCTTCAGGGTCAATCGGTGTATCAATTGGCTGCTGTCCTATATTATCTGGAATTCTAGCATCATCGATATTGATGGCTACTCTCTCCACACTTATATCATATCGTCCTCCAGCTTGTCCAATACTTAAAACTGCATCCGGATTAACTTCCTTTATTTTTTCTATTGCCTTCTCAACAGAGAGATAAAAAACAGTAGGAACTTGAATCTTAACTATCTCCGCACCTTCTATATTATCTTTTAAGTTTTTTAATACTTCATAAGAAGGATTAATACTTTCCCCACCAAAAGGATCAAAAGCTGTTACAAGTATTTTCATTACCACATCACCCTTTCATAAAAATATTAAAATGCCCAAACATACATTAGTACTATGTGAATAATGAGCATGGCAATAGCTACAGGAACTTGATATTTTATAACTCCATATTTCTTATCTTCCATTTCCAATATTGCAGTCGGAACTATGTTAAAATTTGCCGCCATTGGTGTCATTAAAGTTCCACAATATCCTGCTGTCATACCTAAGGCCGCTACTATCACAGGATTCCCTCCTTGAGCTATTACAAAAGGAATTCCGATACCTGCTGTAATAACTGCAAAAGCTGCAAAAGCATTGCCCATTATCATGGTAAATAAAGCCATTCCTACGCAATAAGCAATTACTCCTAAAAGTATATTACCTTGAGGAATGACAGTCTTTATTCCACTTGCAATCACATCGCCTACTCCTGCAGCGGTAAAAATAGCCCCTAGAGCAGCAAGCAATTGTGGTAAAATGCTTACAGGTCCTACTACTTCAAGTAACCTCCTACCATCATCAGCCATTTCTTTAACTTTCCCTTTCGTAATAACTAATGCCAAAATTGCAGCTACTACAGTTGATATCCAAAAAGCCACAAGAGAACCCAGTTGTTTAGTCCATATTTGGGCAACAATAAACGCAACAATACCAAGAGCCAAGGCTGGAACAAAGATTAAATTGCCAATTTTTTGTGACATTTGTTGTTTAAATTCTGAGGTTGATTCGTCAAATTTTCCAATTTTGACTAACCGAAATGCAGATAACAGAGTCAATATAATAACCATGTATCCTGTATAGATATCAGGTATATAAATGTTTTTATTACCCCACAATAAGCCTATTCGGCTAAATGTAAAAATTATTCCTAATAATCCCCAAAATAAAGCAGTAGGAATTTTTGAAGGATGACTTTTTTCTTTTAGTGTAGCATACACCGAGTAAAAACAAACTATGCCCATCATAATGTATAGGATTTCAGTTAAAGCATCCTTAAGCATCAACACTCCTCCTTCCTAAGCATTCTGCCTATTTTCTTTTTTAGGCCTTGTTTTTATTCCATATTTTTGGTCAAATTTTCTGTCATAATAGAAAAACTGCAAACTACCAACTACCATTATTATTAACGCGATAGGTATTGACGCTTTTGCAATATCTATAGCTTCTACAGTATAGTTTAATTCTTTTAATACGCCAACAATTAACAAAACTCCTCCTGCTGCAACAAAAGCATTCTGCCCAAAGAAATTGCCATAGTTTTCTACTGCAGCTTCTAATCCCTTAATTGTTTCATGGTCTTCGCTTTTTATTTCGCCATATCTATTCATTGCTGCCCCTTCTGCCATAGGTAGTATCAAAGGTCGTATAAATTGTACATGTCCGCCAAGCCTTAAGCCGAACATCGCTGATAATGTTCTAAGTACTAGATATAAAGCAGTTACTTTCCCCACTGTAGCTGCTTTTATTTTCCCTATTACATATGCAGCTCTTTCACGGAGGCCATACCTTTCAAGGATTCCAATTACAGGCAATGAGACAATAAATATAGACATATACCTATTCTCTACAAAAGCTTTCCCTAAAATTTCTACAATTTTAGGAAAAGGCAATCCTGCCACCAGGCCAGTCACAATACCAGCAATTAAAACCACTGCTAAAGTATCGAGCTTTAAGATAAATCCCACAATAATGATTAAAATACCAATTAACTTAATCATAAACTACCCCCTTTAAAATGGATTTATTTTTTTATAATTATATCAACAATACATAAATAAAACTGTAGTCACGGCTACAATTTGCCCGTGTCAAAATTTTGTAGGTAAAAAATTTTTTGTAGCCGACCTCACCGCTAATAACTTATAAGCTTGATTAGTAATTTATATATATTCCATTTATGTTAAATTATTACTTTAACAAAAACACAAATATCCTTTCTTTCTCTGCTTTTCTTAATGTAAAATAATAGAACTATACTCCTTCCTCAAATACCTACTGCCAAATCTTTGTGCTCGTGTTATTTCCTTTAAAATGTATTTTATCCATAGCTTGCTCGCAAATGGATCTTCCAGTATATGTCTCTTCGTCATACCACAGGGCCTCTAGCAAGTTCTTCTGCAAGTGATAGGGATTTAGTCTATATTCTGCTTCGTTTTCCTTTACTATTTTCATTAAAATCTTGAACCAAAAGCAGGATTATACCCACTACACTATGTGTCGAATATCTAATAATATATCGGACCTTACCTTCCTTTTGTTTTGATTTTTGGTTTTTTCCCGGTGAGGTCTTTTTTTCTACATTAATACCTCATTTTTTCTGCTTTGTCACGTACTGAAATTTCACACTATCAAGCAAATGTGCGAAAAAGCACATTAAGAAATGTGTAGTGCACACTGAAATGGAAAATTAGCCTATCAATTTAGTAGAATTAAAACAGTAAAAGAGCAGAAGAGATGGCACAAAAATTGCAAAGGGTACAATGTAGAATAAAGATGAGGGGGTAATGATTATGTACAGAGTGGATATAAATAGCGATATTGGAGAGAGTTTTGGAGCTTATAAAATAGGAATGGATGAAGAGGTAGTCAAATATATTTCTTCTGCCAATATTGCATGTGGCTTTCATGCAGGAGATCCAATGGTAATGGCTTTGACTGTTGACCGTTGCTTAAAAAATGTGGTTTCAATAGGGGCACATCCTGGTTTTCCTGATTTGCTAGGGTTTGGAAGGAGAAATTTGGACGCTTCTTCAGAAGAAATAAAAAATTACGTTATATATCAAATAGGAGCATTACAGGCTTTTGCTGCAATCAGAGGTACAAAATTACAGCATGTAAAGGCTCATGGAGCTCTTTATAACATGGCAGCAGTGGATGAAAAAATTGCCATGGCAATTGCAGAAGCTATAGCTTCTGTAGACAGAAATTTAATATGTGTTGGAATGGCAAATACAGCGATGGAAAGAGCAGCAGAGAAGGTTGGATTGAGATTTGCATATGAGGTCTTTGCAGATAGAAATATAAATCCAGATGGCACTCTAGTTTCTAGAAAACATCCCAATGCCATAATCCACGATGAAGAATTGGCTTGCAAGAGAGTCTTGAGGATGGTAAAGGAAGGGGTTTGTGAGGCAATAGATGGGACTTTGGTAAAAGTAAAGGTTGACACTATATGTGTACACGGTGATAATCCGCAGGCTGTGGAGTTTGCAAAAAAGATAAGGGAAACTTTAGAAGAAAACGGAGTAGACATACTTCCAATGGGCGAATTTGTATAAAGTGAGGAGTTGATATAGATGTACGAAAAACCCCGAATATTGCCTTTTGGCGACAAAGGAATTGTAGTTGAGTTTGGAAATGAAATAACCGTCGAATGCAATGAAAAAGTTGTAAATCTTTATCGAATATTAAAGAAAGAGAGTAGACAAGGAATAATTTCTATGATTCCCACATATAGGTCTCTCCTTGTAAAGTACAATCCTTTACAGATTTCCTACAATGAGCTGATAAAATATGTTTCAGAAAAAATGGATAAAGAAGTAGAAATAAAAGAGGAATTTAAACCGCAGGTGTACGAAATACCAGTGGTATACGGGGGAGAATTTGGGCCTGACCTTGAATTTGTAGCTAAACACAATAATTTATCTATTGAAGAAGTAATAGCAATTCACAGCGCTCCACTTTACAGAATTTATATGGTAGGTTTTACTATGGGATTTGCATATTTAGGTGGAATGTCCGAAAAAATTGCTACACCGCGCCTTGAGACTCCTCGCACAGAAATAAAGGCAGGGTCCGTGGGGATTGCTGGGAATCAGACTGGGATTTATCCTCTTTCGAGTCCGGGAGGATGGCGAATAATAGGGAGAACTCCTGTGAGATTGTACGATCAGGAGAGAGAAAAGCCAATTTTATTTGAGGCAGGAAACTATATAAAGTTCATTCCCGTCTCTGAAGAGGAATATTACAAGATAGAAAAAGAAATACAAGAGGGTAAATATCAACTGCGCATTTACGAATATCTAAATCATAATCTGAGTGGGTGATAAAATGGAATGTTTTAAAGTATTAGAGCCGGGATTATTTACTACTATTCAAGATTTAGGTAGGTTTGGCTATGAGAGCCAGGGAGTTCCTACTTCTGGAGCAATGGACGAATTTGCTTTTAGGATAGCTAACAGACTTTTAGAAAATGAAGAAAATGATGCGTGTTTGGAAATTACTCTTGTGGGACCTACTTTAGAAGCATTAACTGATACTTTTGTAGCTGTGACAGGAGCAGAGATGCAACCTATGGTAAACGGTATACCAAGACCTATGTGGTCTTCTTTTCCTGTGCGAAAAGGGGATATTTTATCTTTTTCTCCTATTAAGTCAGGCTTAAGGTCATACCTTGCTGTTAAAGGCGGATTCAAAGGGGACTACGTGATGGGAAGTGTTTCTACGTATACCCGGGGTAAATTAGGAGGTATCAAGGGCAGGCGCTTAGAAAAAGGCGACATACTAGAAAAGAATCCTTCTCCTCAGGTGTTACTGCAGACAAGGAAAGTGCGTGAAGAGTACATTCCCTCTTACTCTTCTGAAGAGGAGGTAAGAGTGATATTAGGACCTCAGGATGATTATTTTGAAGAAGAAACTATAAAAGTGTTTTTAAGCTCGTCTTATGTCATCAGCAAAGATTCAGACAGAATGGGGTACAGATTAGAAGGACCTTTTCTTAAGGCGAAAGAGAGGTACGATATTATCTCAGACGGGCTTTTACCCGGAGCAGTCCAAGTACCTGCGAATGGCCAACCGATTGTAATTTTGAAAGATGCCCAGACTACGGGTGGATATACTAAAATCGCTACGGTTATTTCTCCAGATCTATCAAAAATAGCTCAGTTAAAACCAGGGGATAGAATTAGATTCAGGGTAATAACTTTGGAGGAGGCTCACAGGGCTTTGGAAGAGATAGAAAAATTAATAGAGAAGATAAAAACTTCCGCAAAAGAGATAAAGTACTTCACAGTAAGGGTGGATGAGGAAACTTTTGATGTGAGTGTAGAACCTTTTTGAGGAGTGAAATGAATGACAAAGGAAAATAGCGTGAAAAAGTTTAACATAATCCAAGAATGGTGCAAAGGCTGTGGGATCTGTGTGGAATTTTGCCCCAGAAAAGTTTTAGAGATAAAGAATGGCAAAGTCCATTTAATTGACGATGAAAAATGCATAAAATGCGGAATATGTGAAATGTACTGCCCTGATTATGCCATTTATGTTGAGGAGGAAGAGGGATAATTTGGTAGAGTGTTAGTAGGGAAGATTTTTAAAAAGCATGAGAAGATATTATAAAAAATAAGGTAAAAATTATGGTTAAAAATTTGGAAGTGGAATATGACAGGAAGGTATGAACAGATGCACTTAAGATTTATTTCTTCAATTTGAAGATGGTAATATCAATTGACAAAATTTCGGGATCTGGTTATTATGAAAGGGGTCCCGAAATTTTATTTTATAAAAACTGGGCAGGAGGAAGAAAAAATGAAGGAGATAAGCGTTGCTCATCTTGTAAAATCTGAGGACTTAAACCACCATGGTACGCTTTTTGCTGGAAGAATTGCGGAGTGGTTTGTGGAAGCCTGTTTTATAGCTGCTTGCGACCTCATAAAAAAGCCTGAAAATATAGTGTGTCTAAAGATACACGGGTTGGAATTTAGAAAGAGTGCTACAAAAGGGGATATAATAAAGATAAAGGCGAAGGTGGTTCTGACAGGAAGGTCCAGCATAAAAACTTACGCAAAAGTATACAAAAACGATGAAGAAGAACCTATACTTGAAGGTTTTGCTACATTCATTCATGTAGATGAAGAAGGGAAACCAGTACCTCACAACGTTGTACTGCCTGAGCCGGAAAATGAGGAAGAAATGAGATTAAGAGAAATAGCTGCTCAGCTAAGATAAAAAAGGGAGGGGCGGACTTCTCACCCCTCCTTTGGCTATTAGAGGCTTAAGGTGTGTAGAGGTGGAAAGATGGTTTACGAGAGAAAATCTCTCCTTTTTACCATACTTACCACCTCCTGCACCCTTTGCCTACCTTCCACTTTAATAATTACAACAAAGGTCAGGGAAAGTCAAAGTCAAATAAATGAATTTGTTTGCGATTTTCCAGCAAAATTATTGAAAAACTACAGAAAATCTCTATTTTTCTTCTGTTTTCGCTTATTTACTCTTTCTTAATTGTATGTACAAAAATTTTATAATCCTTAAAAAATTATTGAAAAAGCGCAAGTTTAAGTGATATAATATTCATGGACAACGTTTTATGTGGGAAAATAAATAGAAGGGATGGGGATAGATGAAGACAATTATAAACACTGATGCTGCTCCAAAGGCTATAGGACCCTATTCACAGGCAGTTTTAGTAGATGGATTTTTATACACCGCAGGACAAATAGCTATTGACCCTGCCACAGGAGAAATGGTAGAGGCTGACATTGAAAAGCAGACAGAAAGAGTTTTGGAAAATATACGGGCCATCTTAAGAGCTGCAGGTATGGATTTTAACAACGTTATAAAGACCACTGTATTTGTCACAAATATGGCTGACTTTGCAAAGATTAATGAAATTTACGGAAGGTATTTTAAAGACAATCCTCCGGCCCGTTCACTGGTCGAAGTAAAAAGTCTGCCAAAAGGTGCTTTAATAGAGATAGAGGTAGTTGCTCATAAGTAAGAAACTGTTTTTCTGTCTTTTTAAACTGCTATTAAACGATTACAGGCTGGGGATAAAAATTTTAGGAGGGATTTCTGTGTACGATGATTTGACGAGAATGGCTGAGCCTTATAAGATCAAAATGGTGGAGCCGTTGAAAATTACCACGAGGGAAGAGAGAATAAGGCTTATCAAAGAAGCCGGGTATAACTTGTTTTTATTAAAATCTGACGACGTGTACATTGACCTTTTGACTGATAGCGGCACTGCTGCGATGAGCGATTATCAATGGGCAGGTATGATGCTGGGGGATGAATCTTACGCAGGAAGCAGAAACTATCAGCATTTGTGCGAAGTTGTTCAAGATATTTTTGGCTATAAGTACGTTGTGCCAACCCATCAAGGGCGCGGAGCTGAAAAGGTGTTGTTTCCTCTTCTCATAAAGAAGGGACAGTATGTACTTGGTAACATGCATTTTGATACCACAAAGGCCCATATTGAGCTAGCAGGCGGAATTGGTATAGACATGGTGATAAAGGAAGCTGAGGACACAGAAAACTACCATCCTTTTAAAGGAAATTTTGATGTTGAAGCTTTGGAAAATTTCATAAAAGAAAAAGGTGCTGAAAACATAGCTTTTATTTTAGCAACGGTGACCTGCAACAGTGCGGGTGGACAGCCTGTTTCAATGGAAAACATAAAAGAAGTGAGGAGAATTGCTGATAAGTACGGTATCAGGCTTTTCTTTGATGCAGCAAGATTTGCAGAGAATGCCTATTTCATAAAACAGAGAGAAAAAGGCTATGAAAACAAATCCATTAAAGAAATAGTAAGAGAAATGTTCTCCTACGGCGATGGCTTCACAATGTCTGCCAAAAAAGATGCGCTGGTAAACATCGGCGGCCTTATCGCTATAAAGGAGGATGAGGAGCTTTTTACAAGGGTTAAGACGATGCTCATACCTATGGAAGGTTTTGTAACATACGGCGGGCTCGCTGGGAGAGACATGGAGGCTATGGCGAGAGGCTTAGAAGAAGTTCTTGATGAAAATTACCTTGCTTGGAGAATAAATCAGGTAAAATATTTGGGGGACAAGTTGAGAGAGGCAGGCATACCGATTCAGTACCCGACTGGCGGTCATGCTGTATTTATAGATGGCAAAAAGTTTTTGCCTCACGTGCCTCAGGAACAATTTCCTTCCCACGCAATTTGCGTAGAACTTTATATAGAAGCAGGAATTAGGGCTGTAGAAGTAGGTGCTCTTCTAGCAGGAAGGGACCCAGAGACAGGTCAAAACAGGCTTCCAAAACTTGATTTTGTCCGACTTACCATTCCTAGGAGAGTTTACACGAACAGTCACATGGACGTGGTAGCAGAAGCAGTGAAGAGGGTATATGCTAGAAGAGACCAAATAAAGGGTTATAGGTTTGTATATGAACCTCCAATTTTGAGACATTTCACTGCTAGATTAGAGCCTGTAGAATGAGGATGGCGTTTGCCATCTTCTTTTTTTGTGATAAAATGAAAGAAGGAAAATAGAGAGATTTATAGAATATTTATTGATAGGTGAGAAATTGTGAGGAGAAATATAATAAAAATATTAGCTTTTATGGTTATTTTAGCATATGCAGGAAAATCTGTGGTCAGCGTTTACACTGAAAAGAAAGACACTGCAACTGTTACGTACGGAAATGTCATTTTGGGTTTTAATACAAAAGCTTACATAATTAAAGATGAGATGATAATTAAAGCTCCTTTTGATGGCAGAGTGGAAAAACTGGTGAAGGAAGGGGAAAGAGTTTCAAAAGGGCGCGCTATTTTGGAAATATATTCTTCTTCCTTTGATGAGGAAAAGTTAAGACAGCTGGAAGCAGTGGAGAGTGAATTAAAAAAGCAGGATACAAATATCCCCTTTTACAAAGACCTTCAAAAGATTGATGAGATGATAAAAAAAGAGCAGGATAATTACAAGGAGGCTTTGAAAAAAGATGCGGAGCTTGCAAAGAAAATTTTAAGGAGAATAGATAGTTTAAAGGCTAAGAAAGAAGAGATTTTGAAAAAAGGGCCTCTAGTGCTTCAAAACATTGAAAGTTTGAAGGAGCAAAAGGAATACCTTGAGAAGTACATATCTGACAACACTGTCACCATAAATTCTCCTGAGGCTGGAATTATAAGCTACACTTTTGAAGGAGTGGAGGACATTTTAAACACAAAGAACATGTTTGATTTAAAAATACCAAAGCTTTCTAATTTGGTTTTCGAAAATAAAGAGGTGAGTGGGGAAGTCAAAGAAGGACAACCTGTTGTTAAAATAGTAGATAATTTTGACTGGTATTTAGCTGTGATTTTAGAGGATAAACAGGCAAGTCTTCTTAAGGAAGAGAGCGGAATAAAAATTTTATTTTCTGATTATCCCAATGAAATGCGGGGAAGAGTTATAAAAGTCTACAAGGGTGACGATAAATTATATGTAGGTATAATAAAGATGATAGATGAATATCCTGATTTTTACAAAAAGTCAAAGGCAGATGTAGAGATAAAATTGAAAGAGTGTTGGGGATTGAAAATACCTGTTTCAGCGATTGCTGTTGAAAATGGGAAAGAAGGCGTGTGGGTGCTTAAGAATGGGACTTCTAAACCTGTGTTTAAAGAGATAGAGATTGAAATTTCTGATGGAAGCTATGCTATTGTGAAGGGGTTGAAGATTTACGATAGAGTTTTGCTCCAAAAAGAGAGGAATAGGGGGGATTAAAAACGAGCATCTGTGAAAATGTAAAAAGAATAAAAGAAACCATTGCGGAACATGCGCTAAAAGTTGGAAGAGACCCTCAAGAGATACTGATTGTGGCAGCTACAAAAACTTTTGGGGTAGATGCTATTAAAGAGGCCATTTCCTGCGGAATTACTGCTATTGGCGAAAATAGAGTGCAGGAGCTTATGGAGAAATATCCGCATCTTAAAGGGCAGGTGGATTTTCACTTTATAGGTCATCTTCAGACAAATAAGGTGAAATACATTATAGACAAGGTGAAGCTTGTTCATTCGCTGGACAGAGAAAAACTGGCGGAAGAAATTGATAAAAGGGCGAAACAAAAGGGGATTATAATGGATTGTCTCATTGAGGTAAACATAGGAGGTGAAGATACTAAATTTGGCATTTCGCCGGAGGAGATGCATAACTTAGTGAAAAAATTGGAAAAATATGATAATATAAAGATAAAAGGACTTATGACGATTGCTCCTTATCTTCCTCCAGAAGAAGTGAGGCCATATTTTAAAAGGATGAGAGAACTTTTTGAGGATTTAAAAAGAATTAATCAGAGGAATGTAGAAGCTCAGTATCTCTCAATGGGGATGTCGAATGACTACTGGGTGGCAGTGGAAGAGGGAGCTAACATAGTCAGGATTGGCACCGCCATTTTTGGAGAAAGACGATAAAAGCGGAGGGGTTAAAATGTCTTCGAAGGTAATAGATAAGATAATGAGTTTTTTGGGAATTGAAGAAGAGGAGGAGGAAATTCAAACTCCTCAGCCTGTGGTTTCTTATGACAGAAGACCTAAAGTGGTCAACATCCACACCAATCCTCAAATAAAGGTATTGATATCTAAGCCAGAGAAATTTGAACAGGTGCTTTCTATATGCAATGAACTTAAAAGCAAGAAGCCTGTGATTGTGGATTTGCAGAAAATGGATAAAAGTGAGGCTCAAAGGGTGGTAGACTTTTTGAGCGGAGCTGTTTATGCCCTTAACGGAGAAATTACTAAAATATCGGGCTATATATTTTTAGTGGCTCCAGAGAATTTTGATGTAACAGGCGATATAAAAGAAGAAGTGAATGCGCTCTACAATTTAAACTAGATAGTGAGGAGGATGAATTTTGCCTACAAACTACGTGATTTTAACAGCCTTAAACTACTTTTTTGAAGTGATAACGTGGCTTATCCTCATAAGAGTCATCCTTTCTCTTCTGAGGATGGAGAACATGTCAAACCCGATCTCGCGGTTTGTAATTGTGACTACAGAACCGCTTTTAGAGCCTTTTAGAAGGCTTCAATTCATGTCATCTTTTGGAAGGAATTTGATAATTGATTTTTCTCCTGTCTTTGCTATTTTGGTCATTCAGTACGTGGTGAGGCCTTTAGTTTTTCAATTAGTATTCTGGCTGATGAGGTGAAAAATGGAAAAGGATTATGCGATAGCTCGCATGGAGGATGTTTTTAAGGGTTGTTTGAAATCAAAAAGGTTGCAGTATACCGACTTTTTGACGCTGTCTGAGCAGAAACAGTTTGAGAAACTTGCTTTAAAGTATAAAAGCGAGGGAGTGAAATACCTTCTAGAAGGGGGATATCCTTCTGCTGAAAGAAAGATTGCAATTGTTTACCCTGACTTTTTGACCTTTAGAGAGGAAGAATTGCCTATTGTAGCTTTAAGAGTGGAGGGAAAAAATAGATTCTCTCATAGAGAGGTCTTGGGGTCTATTCTTGGTTTGGGAATAAAGAGAGAAAAAGTTGGCGATATAATTGTAAAGGAAAGCAAGTGTGATGTGATTTTAAAGGAAGAGATGAGGGATTTTTTGCTCTTTAATTTAACTAAAATAGGGAGAGAAAGTGTGGAAGTCCATGAAATTGAGCTTTCAGATGTGATGCAGCCGGAGATTAAATACAAGGACATTTTTTCTACTGTGGCATCGCTCAGGGTAGATAGCGTTGCCGCCTCTGGCTTTGGCATTTCGCGCACCAAAGCTTCAGAGCTCATAAAAAGCGGGCTTTTGCGGGTAAATTGGGAAGCTGTAGAAGACCCTTCATTTCACGTTGGGGAAGGGGATGTGATTTCTTTAAGGGGGTTTGGCAGGATAAAATTGCAAGAAATAAAGGGGAATACTAAAAAAGGTAGAATTTCTATACATATTTTGAGGTATCTGTGACAACTAAAGAGAAAGGAGGGATATTAATGCTGACCCCAATGGATATACATAATAAGGAGTTTAGGAGGTCTTTTCGCGGCTATAACGAAGAAGAGGTGGATGAGTTTCTGGACAAAGTAATGGAAGATTATGAAATGCTCTACAGAGAAAATGCTGAGCTTAAAGAGAGAATAAATATAATGAATGAAAAGCTTCAGAGTTATATAAATATGGAAACAACTTTGAACAATACTTTGATAGTGGCTCAGAATACGGCAGAAGAATTAAAGAGAAATGCGGAAAAAGAAGCACAACTTATCATACAAAATGCTCATCAGACTGCTGAAAAGATACTGGAGCAAGCCAATCAAGAAGTCGTAAAGATAAGAATGGAGCTTGAAAGGTATAGAAAGCAACTTAACATCTTTAAAGCGAAGTTTAAAGCGCTTTTAGAAGCTCAGTTGGAGGCAATACTTTCTATAGACGAGAAAGAATTACTGCCTGATGGGGAAGAGGTGGAGGATGTCACAGAAAATGCCCAGTAGGCTGGGAGTTGTAGGGATACTCGTTTACGACAGAGAAAAGGTGGCAGATAAAGTAAATCACATACTGAGTGAGTATGGCCATATCATTGTAGGGAGGATGGGGATACCCTATAGGGATAGAGGTGTATCTGTCATCGCACTTATTGTGGACGGTACAACTGATGAAATAGGGGCCATGACGGGGAAATTAGGGAGGCTTCCAGGGGTTAAGGTTAAATCAGCCCTCACTGCCTAGATTTTAATTGTATTGACTTAATGGAGGATGTGTTATATAATTTGAGTAAAAATAATATCGGGAAAAGCTATGAAGAGGACGAGTAGGTAGAAGCGGCTTTCAGAGAGTTGGCGGTTGGTGCGAGCCAATAAGTTCGTTTCTACTGAAAATCCCCTCGGAGCTGCAGGCTGAACTTGTAAGTAGGCTGGGCCGGATTTTCCGTTATCTAAAATGAGGGATTAAGGCAAAGCTTTGCTTTGTCTTAATAATTAGGGTGGTACCGCGAACTTCTCGTCCCTGACGAGAAGTTTTCTTTTTAGTAGGAAAAATCTTAAAGAGGAGGTAGCGAGAGTGGATTACAACAAGACTTTAAACCTGCCAAAAACGGATTTTCCAATGAAGGCAAACCTTCCAGTAAGAGAGCCAGAGATATTGAAAAAATGGGAAGAAATGGACATATATCGCAGAGTTTTAGAGAAAAACAAAGGAAAAGAGAAGTACATTTTGCACGATGGTCCGCCTTATGCCAATGGGGATATACACATAGGGACTGCCATGAACAAAGTTTTAAAGGACATAGTAGTGAAATATAAAACCATGAGAGGATATGATTCTCCTTATGTGCCAGGGTGGGATACTCATGGGCTCCCAATTGAGCAACAGGTGATAAAAATTTTGGGTGTAAAAAGGCATGAGATGAATCCTGTAGAGTTCAGAAAAGTGTGTAAAGACTTTGCTTTTTCTCAGATTGAAAGGCAGAGGCAGCAGTTTAAGAGATTGGGGGTAAGAGGGGATTGGGAAAAGCCCTACCTTACTCTTGACCCGGAATATGAGGCTAAGCAGATAGAAGTGTTTGGGGAAATGGCAAAAAGGGGCTATATATACAAAGGGTTGAAGCCTGTGTACTGGTGCCCGAGCTGTGAGACAGCTTTAGCAGAGGCAGAAATTGAGTATTTTGATGAGACTTCGGACTCTATATACGTAAAATTTAGGGTAAGGGATGACCTTGGCAAATTCAAAGGGATTGTTGAAGACTTGAGTAATGTGTACTTTGTCATCTGGACTACTACTACATGGACCATTCCTGCTAACTTGGCTATTGCTTTGAATCCCGAGTTTGACTATTCTCTTACAAAATTTGGAGATGAAGTGTACATCATAGCAAAGGACATGATAGAAGAGGTGAGAAAAGAGACAGGCTTGGGAGATTACGAGATACTGGCTACTTTTAAAGGCAAAGAACTGGAAGGAATGAAAGCAGTACATCCAATTTATAACAGAGATTCCATAGTTGTGCTTGGAGAACATGTGACTCTGGATGCGGGTACTGGATGCGTTCACACAGCTCCGGGCCATGGTGAAGAGGATTTCCTCGTAGGTCAAGAATATGGGCTTGAAGCTTTAAACCCCATAGATGAAAAGGGGTATTTCACAGATAAGGCGCCTGGATATGAGGGGCTTTATTACGCTGAGGCAAATAAGGTTATAAAGGAAGACTTGAGAAAAGCAAATGCGCTTTTGGCAGAGAAAAAGATCACCCACTCATATCCTCACTGCTGGAGGTGTAAAAGTCCTATACTTTTTAGAGCAACAGAGCAGTGGTTTGCTTCCGTAGAAGGCTTTAGAGAAGAAGCATTAAAGGCTATAAAGGAAGTTAACTGGTACCCTGCGTGGGGAGAAGAGCGCATCACAAACATGGTAAGGGATAGAAAAGACTGGTGCATATCTAGGCAGAGGGTATGGGGGGTTCCAATACCAATTTTCTACTGTGAAAATTGCGGCAAACCCTTGATAAACGATGAGACTATAAATGCAGTAAAGGAACTTTTTAGGCAAAAAGGTTCTGATGCTTGGTTTGAAATGTCAGCAGAGGAAATACTGCCTGAAGGGATAAAATGTGAATGCGGATCTACCAAGTTTAGGAAAGAGACAGACATAATGGACGTATGGTTTGATTCCGGTTCCAGCCATGCAGCTGTTTTAGAGACTCACCCTGACTTGAAATGGCCTGCAGAGCTTTATTTAGAAGGTTCTGACCAGCACAGAGGATGGTTCCAGTCTTCTCTTTTGACCGCTGTGGCAACGCGTGGCAAAGCTCCTTACAAGAATGTGCTAACTCACGGCTTTGTGGTGGACGGAGAAGGCCGAAAGATGTCTAAGTCATTGGGAAACGTAGTGGACCCCGCAGAAGTGATTCAAGAATACGGGGCTGACGTCTTGAGGCTTTGGGTGGTATCTGCCGATTACACTGCAGACATGAGGACTTCTCCTGAGATACTAAAGCAGATAGCAGAGGTGTACAGAAAAATCCGCAACACTGCTAGATTTTTGCTTGGAAATCTTTATGACTTTGACCCTGATAAAGACATGCTGCCTTACGAAGAGCTTTTAGAGATAGACAAATGGGCTTTATACAGGCTTAACAGGTTGGTCAAGCAGCTTACGGAGTCTTTTGATAAATACGAATTTTACGACTTTTTCCACCCTGTCCACAACTTCTGTGTTGTAGACATGAGTAGCTTATATTTGGATATTTTGAAAGACAGGCTGTACACTTACCCAGCTAAATCAAAGGAGAGAAAAGCTGCGCAGACGACTCTGTATATCATCCTGGACACTCTGGTAAAGCTTATGGCACCGGTTCTCGCTTTTACCTCGGAGGAAATATGGTGGCACATGAAGCATGACAGAAATAACAACTTTGAAAGCGTGCAGTTGGCAGACTGGCCGCAGGTAAAAGAGGAGTATGACAACCCTTATATCATAGAAAAATGGGAAAAGCTCTTTGACATAAGAAAAGACATTTCAAAAGCTTTAGAGATAGCGAGAAGTGAAAAGAAAATAGGGCACTCTCTGGATGCCCAGGTGGATATTTATCCTTCTTCAGAGCTATACGAGTTCTTTAAAGGCTTTGAGGATTTGCAGTACGTATTTATAGTTTCAAAGGTGGTATTGCATGACCCACAGGAGGTTGCGCCAGAGAATGCTTATGTAAGCGAGGATTATGACCTTAAAATAACGGTTACCCGCGCGCCAGGTGAAAAATGCGAGCGCTGCTGGATGTACAGCGAGACAGTTGGAACTATAAAAGAACATCCTACTATCTGTGCAAGATGTGCTTCTCACATTGAGGAGCAGTTAAAGGTATAGAAAGGGGATTCCCCTTTCTATACTTATATTTTTGATAGGAGGGGAAAGAAGTGAATTTGTTAATTAAAAATGTAAACCTTCTTTCCATGGAGGAAGATAAGGTATTAGAGGGCGTGAATGTGTATGTCGAGGGAGATACTATAAAGCACATAGGAGAGTTGCTCCCTGATGTTAAAGTAGACGTAGTCATTGAGGGAAAAGATAAGCTTGCAATGCCAGGTCTCATAAACGCTCATACACATCTAGGGATGTCTTTGTTTAGAAATTATGCAAATGATGTACCTCTTTTTGACTGGCTTACAAAGTACATATGGCCGCTTGAAGCAAGGCTTACTGCAGAGGATGTTTACTGGGGCTCCCTTCTTAGCATGATAGAGATGATTTACTCAGGTACTACTACTTACTGTGATATGTACTTTTTTATGGAGGAAGTAGCAAAAGCTACAGAAGAAATAGGCATAAGAGGCGTGATTTCCAGGGGAATTATAGAAGAACAGGATGCCAAAGTTAATGAAGAGAAGCTAAAGGATACGGAAAATTTGTATAACGCTTGGAATGGCAAGGCTGAGGGCAGAATCAAAGTGATGGTAGGACCTCACGCACCTTACACCTGTGGACCAACTTATTTGAAAGAAATTTTGGACCTTGCCAAGAGATTAGGTACGGGGATTCACATTCATGTGTCAGAGACAAAGAGGGAAGTAGAAGAAAGCCTTGAAAAGTACGGTAAAACCCCTGTACAGCATTTAAAGGATTTGGGAATTTTTGAAGTGCCTACTGTAGCTGCTCACTGTGTACACCTTACAGATGAAGATATTGAGGTATTAAAAGAGATGAAAGTCTCTCCTGTGTACAATCCCACCAGCAATTTAAAGCTGGCAAGTGGATTTGCTCCTGTAGAGAAAATGTTAAAAAAAGGGATAAATGTTGCTCTTGGAACTGACGGTCCTGCCAGCAACAACAATTTAAACATGTTTGAAGAGATTCATTTCGCGGCCACCATCAACAAAGCCTTAAATGAGGATGCTCTGTCTGTACCTGCTTTTGAAGCTTTAAAGATGGCCACAGTGAGTGGAGCAAGAGCGCTTTTATGGGAAAGAGAGATAGGCACTATTGAGGTTGGGAAAAAGGCAGATGTAATTCTCATAGACCTTAATAAACCTCATTTACATCCCAAGAACGACTTAATCTCTGCTTTAGCCTATTCTGTTCAGGGTTCAGATGTAGATACAGTTATAGTAAATGGCAAAGTGATAATGGAAAAAAGGGAGATAAAAACTGTGGACGTAGAGAGGGTTTACTACGAAGTGGAGAAAAGGGCTCAAAATTTGATAAGAGGAGAAATCAGTTGACAGCCCCTTTCTCTTGTTATATGATGGATTTAGTGGGAATATTCATACAAAAACGGGGTGAAAAACGTGCTTTTAAAATATGAGAGAGAACAAATAGTAGAGTACGGCAAAAAGCTCATAGATACAAATCTCACCAGAGGTACAGGGGGAAATTTAAGTGTTTATGACTATAAAAGTGGACTTATGGCTATAACTCCTTCGGGAATGGACTATTATGAATTAAAAGCTGAAGACATATTGGTGATGGATTTAGAGGGAAAAGTTGTAGAAGGGACAAAGGTTCCTTCTACTGAGTACGAGATGCACAGGATTTTTTATGTAAGAAGAGATGACATAAAAGCAATTATTCACACTCATCCTGTCTATACTACTACTCTAGCTTGTCTTCACTGGGACCTGCCCCCTGTTCATTACCTAATAGCTTTGGCAGGACCTGATGTAAAATGCGCTAAATACGCTACTTTTGGTACTAAGGAACTTGCTGAGAACGCTTTTGAGGCAATGAAAGGCAGAAAAGCTGTTTTGCTAGCTAATCACGGGCTTCTAGTTGGTGCTGAAGACCTTCCGAATGCCTTCAATATAAGTATACAGATCGAGTATGTAGCAGAACTTTACTATAGAGCAAAATCTATAGGCGAACCTGTGCTTTTATCTTCTGAAGAGATGGAGCTTATGATGGAGAAGTTTAAAACTTATGGGCAGGTAAGAAAATAAAAAATTTAAAAGGAGTGAAAAAGTGAAAGCCCTTTATTTTGACGGAAAGCTTAAGCTAAAAGACCTTCCAAAGCCTGAAATAGAAGAAGGAGAATCGTTGATAAAGGTTTTACTGGCTTCTGTGTGTAACACTGATATAGAGATAATGAAAGGGTATAAAAATTTTAAAGGAGTACTTGGGCACGAATTCGTAGGAATTGTTGAAGATTCTTCTAATCCGCAATTGATTGGTAAAAGAGTGGTTGCGGATATCAACATAGCTTGTGGTGAGTGCGACCTGTGCAAGGAAGGGCTTTTCCATCACTGCAGAAATAGAAAGGTCTTGGGTATATTCGAAAAGGATGGAGCTTTTGCGGAGTATATTACGCTTCCTAATCGCAATCTTTTCATTGTGCCTGATAGCATTAAAGATGAAGAAGCTGTTTTTACTGAGCCTTTGGCGGCTGCCTTAGAAATTCTTGAGATGTATCATATAAAACCTACTGATAAAGTTGTAGTCATAGGTGATGGCAAACTTTCTCAGTTTATAACGCAGGTGGTAGCTCTTACAGGATGTGACCTTTATGTGGTCGGTAAACATGAGGAAAAACTTGAGCACCTCAAAAATAAAGCTAATACTCTTCTTTTGGAAGAAGTTGAAAGGCTTGAGACTAAAAGCGTGTTTGACGTCGCTATAGAATGTACTGGCAATGAGGACGGATTGAAACTTGCTCAGCAGCTGGTTAAACCTACTGGCACAGTTATTTTGAAGAGCACATACAATGCTTATGCTACTTTGAATCCCACTGATTGGGTGGTGAATGAGATAAAATTGATAGGTACAAGGTGCGGTCCTATGGCGTCTGCCTTGAGGCTTCTTGAAAAGAGGTTTGTCACTACTGATTACCTCATAAGCGGTTTTTATAAGTTAGAGCAGTATGAAGAGGCTTTTTCTCCAAAAAATACTTTTAAGGCAGTTTTTGACTTAAGAGGTTAGGAGGAGTTGGAATGAAGGAGATTAAGACAATGGAATTTAGAGATGGCGTGCTTTATCTGATAGACCAGAGGAAACTTCCCTTAAGTTATGAATTTTTTGAATGCAGAACTTATCAGGATGTAGACTTTGCTATAAAAGACATGGTAGTAAGGGGTGCTCCGGCGATAGGAGCAGCTGCAGCTTATGGCGTGGTACTCGCAGCTCAGCAGTTTATGAAAGAAGAGAAGGAAAATTTTTTAAAAAACATGGAAAATGCTCTAAATGTGCTTTCAAAGTCCAGGCCTACAGCTGTGAACCTCACCTGGGCTATTGGCAGGATGAGGGGTGTTTTAGAAAAGGTAAAGGATTTGAGTGTTTCAGATATATACGAGGCGTTAAAAGAAGAAGCCAATAAGATTTACTTTGAGGATTTAGAGACAAATAAAAAGATGGCTAAGATTGGAAATGAAGTGATAAAGCCAAACGCAGTCATACTGACTCACTGCAACACAGGAGCTTTGGCCACAGTTGGCTATGGCACAGCTTTAGGGGTCATAAGAGAAGCCCATTACAGCGGAAAGAATATTTTTGTATACGCTGATGAGACAAGGCCCAGGCTTCAGGGGGCGAAATTGACAGCTTGGGAACTTGTCCAAGAGGGAATACCGGCTAAATTAATTGCTGACAGTGTAGCTGCTACTCTCATAAGAGATGGAAAGATTGACATCATACTCGTGGGGGCAGACAGAATAGCCCTAAACGGAGATACTGCTAATAAAATCGGTACCTTCATGCTCTCTGTTGTGGCAAAAGTGTACAATGTTCCTTTTTATGTGGTGGCACCTACCAGCACCATCGATTTTAACATAGAGACTGGAGCCGAAATAGTCATAGAAGAAAGAAGTCCTGAAGAGGTAACACATATAAATGGTGTGAGAATTGCACCTGAAGGCATAGATGTGTACAACCCCGCTTTTGATGTTACGCCCCATGAAAATATCACTGGTATAATCACAGAAAAGGGCATAATAAGGCCGCCTTTTAGAGAGAACATATTGAAATTGAGGTGAGGGTTAGGACATGACGTTAAGCGATAAGGAAATAATTGTGAAAGATTTGACATTTCGCTACAAAGAGCAAAAGGACAGAAATGCTATAGAGGGGATTAACTTAGAAGTAGAGAAGGGTGAGTTTATTGTGATAATGGGTCCCAGCGGTGCAGGGAAGTCTACTCTGGCTCAATGTTTAAATGGCCTTATTCCGCATTTTACGAAGGGACACTACAGTGGAGAAGTTGTGGTAAGAGGTATAAAGGTGAAAGAGACGCCTGTCAGCAAAATGGCGAAAGAGATTGGGCTTGTTTTTCAGGATTTTGAGGCACAGCTTTTTTCTACTAATACAAAACTCGAAATAGCTTTTGGACCCGAAAATTTTGGAGTTCCTAGAGAAGAAATTGAGGAAATAATAAGGAGAGTTTTAAAAATTGTAAACCTAGAAGGGCTAGAGGACAGACCTCCTTCTACCTTATCAGGTGGGCAAAAGCAAAGGCTCGCGATAGGGTCAGTTCTAGCTTGTATGCCCAGCATACTTTGTATGGATGAGCCCACTACTGATTTAGACCCTATAGGTAAGATTGGAGTTTTTAATATAGCAAGGGAGCTCCATGAAGAAAAAGAGTTAACCCTCATAATAATAGAGCACGAGACAGAAGAAGCTTTAAATGCGGACAGGATAATTTTGATGGAAAAAGGTAAGATAATAAAAGATGGCAAACCAAGAGAAGTTTTAAAAGAAGTAGATTTGATGGAAAAAATAGGGTTAATGCCGTTGCAGATTCCCAAGTATTTTTCACAGGTTTCTAATCTTGAAAAAGCAGACCTTCCTCTAACTTATGAGGAAGGGGTGCAGAAGTTTAAAGAGTTGGGGCTTCAAATTGATGAAGGTAAATATCAAGAAATTCTAAGAAGAGAAGATGAGAGAGAAAAAAGCTATGGAGATGTAATCATACAAGCTAAAGATGTAGAATATGTCTATTCCAATGGTACGAAAGCTTTGGATGGAATCAATCTGGAGATTAGAGAAGGGGAATTCATAGCTCTTTTAGGACACAATGGGAGTGGAAAAACTACTCTAGCAAAGCATTTTAATTGTCTTTTAAAACCCACAAGAGGCAGTGTTATTGTATATGGAAAAGATACTAAAAATTCAAATGTGTATGAAATAGGAAATTATGTGGGATACGCTTTTCAAAATCCGGACCATCAGATTTTTGCAGATACTGTGTACGATGAAATTGCTTTTGGACCCCGCATGAGAGGCTGTACTGAAGAGGAAGTTAAAGAGAGAGTAGCAGAAGCTTTAAAGGCAGTGGACATGGAGGGGTTTGAAAAAGAAGATCCTTTTGCTCTGTCTAAAGGAGAGAGGCAGAGGATTGCTGTTGCCTCCATTTTAGCAGCAAGACCTAAAGTTATCATATTAGATGAACCTACTACTGGTTTGGACTACAAAGAGCAAAAGAGGATGATGGAACTTGTAAAAAGGCTTAACGAAAGCGGACATACTATAATAATGATAACCCACACCATGTGGATTGTCGCAGAGTATGCTCACAAAGTAGCAGTTATGAGGGATGGAAAAATTGAAATGTACGGAAAAGTAAGGGATGTGTTCAAGGAGGAAGAAAGGCTTTTAGAGCTTTCTCTGAAGCCCCCTTCAATAGTGAGTTTGAGCAACAGGCTTGGTAAGACATTCCTTTCTGTAGAAGAAATGGTCAGCTGTACAAAGAGGTGAAAGCTTTATGGAGATGTTTCTTTACATGGATAAAGATAGTATTTTACATAAATTAGACCCTAGGACAAAAATATTTATCATGTTAATAAGCTTTGCAATAGCTTTAATGTTTAGCTCTTTATCTTTGCTCCTTATCCTTTCTTTTCTGGTCATATTATATGGAGCTTTAGGGAAAGTTCTCAGCAATTTAAAAAGGATACGAGTAATTTTGATAATGATTGCCATAATGTCAGTTATACTTTGGGCTTTAACTTATCCGGGGACTACAAGGCTTTGGGGGCCTGTTACGAAAGAAGGAATTATATATGGAATCGCTATAGGAATAAAATTTGATGTAATGATAATAGCAGGCATGATATTTTTAAGCTCCACAAAAATTGAAGAAATATCTTTAGGTTTAGTAAAACTTGGCATACCTTATAGACCTGCTTTTGCGTTTTCTACTGCTGTGAGATTAGTTCCTATGATAGTTTCTACCAGTTACATAATAACGCAAGCACAAAAATCAAGAGGATTGGACCTGGATACAGGAAACATTTTACAAAGAATAAAAAAATACATTCATCTTTTAATACCTGTTCTTATCTCCGTAATTAGGCAGGCAAATATATTGGCTATGGCTTTAGAGTCGAAAGGATTTGGATACAGTGATAAGAGAACAAGCTATTTGGAGATAAAATTTGAAGTTAGGGATTATGCCTTTTTGGCAGTAGCTCTATTGATTTTGATTGTCGCAGTGTATTTTAAATTTAAATAGCTGTAGGAGGTAAAGTCCTATGGAGAAAGCTATTATAGGTGGTACCGGAGTGTATGACGTAGCCGATAAAGTAGTTCAAAAAAAGGTTGAAACGAAATACGGAACAGTAGAGGTGGACGTGGTTACAGTAGAAGGAGAAGATATAGTTTTTTTAGCACGCCATGGGAAAGAGCATGGTGTTCCCCCGCATTTGGTGAACTATAGAGCGAATATAATGGCTTTAAAGCAGCTTGGAGTGAAGTACATATATGCTACGGCTGCTGTCGGTTCTTTAAACGAAAATTACCCTCCTGGAAGCGTAGTTATTCTAAAAGATTTTATAGATTTCACAAAATCCAGGCCTTTGACTTTTTTTGAGGGAGAAGATGGGATAGTAAGGCATGTAGACATGAGTGATCCTTATTGTGTAAATTTGAGAGGAAAATTTATAGAAGCGGCAAAAAAGGAGGGGCTTACTGTAAAAGGAGAAGCTGTATATGTATGTACGGAAGGGCCCAGATTTGAGACAGCTTCTGAGATAAAGGCTTATAAGATGCTGGGAGCTGATGTAGTAGGTATGACAAATGTTCCTGAGATAGTCTTAGCTAAAGAATTGGGAATGTGCTATGCAGCCGTCGGTATAATCACAAACTGGGCTACAGGCCTTATAGCGGCAAGTTCAGGTCCCGTGAGTCTTAGAGAGATTACAAGTGCAATAGAGATAAACAAGGAAAAGGTGATAAGAACCTTTATAAGGGTATTTACTGAAGAGACCTTAGACCAGGAGCACTGCAACTGTGCCAATTCAGTAATTGAATTATAAAATTACAGGGAAGAGGGGGGATTAACCCAAAGAGTATTCTTTTTATAATTCTCTAAAATTAAAATTTTGAAAAAGGGGGAAATGGGTGTGAAGGAAGTTTTAAGTATGTGGAGACACACCAAGATGGTGGTGCTGGTAGCTTTGAGCGCAGGAATTTATGCAGCTGTGCTAATACCTTTTAAAGGCCTTGTGTTAATTCCAGGAATAACGGAAATAAGACCTGCCAACACTTTACCTCCTGTCTTGGGCCTTCTCTTTGGTCCAGCAGGGGCTTGGGGCTCAGCCATCGGCAACCTCATAGGAGACTTTTTTGGTACTTTGGGTATTGGCAGTATTTTTGGTTTTATAGGTAATTTCATGCAGGCTTACATACCTTACAGGCTATGGAGAAATTTGGGGCTTTTAAGGGCAGATGACTTAGAACCCAATCTAAATTCTGGAAGAAAAATCTTTGCTTATACTGTAGTTGCTCTTTTGGGTTCTTTTGCCTGTGCCCTTACCATAGGCTGGGGACTGGATTTGCTTAAAATGGTTCCCTTTGCAGCTTTAGCTTCTATAATAGCTGTAAATAACTCCATACCGTCAATAGTACTGGGGATTCCCCTTCTCATGATACTTTATCCCAGAGTTAAAAAATGGAATTTACTCTGGACAGATATAATGGAAGAAGATGAAATATCAAAGCCTGACGCAAAAGCAAGGATCGCTGCTTTAATAACCTCACTAGCAATATTGGTGGGACTTTTTGGAGGATTGATGGCGGCAGTTGCCGGAGGACAATCACTTTTTGCAGCAGGTTTTGCGGGAGGAAAAGCAGGACTTGCCAGTGTGGGCTTTATAGCAGGTCTTTCAACTATCATTTTTATACTGGCGAGTCTTTTATAATGATACCAGCAGGGTGTACCTAAAAAGGTACGCCCTGTAAGTTTTAGCAAAGGAGTGAGGGGTGTGAAAAAAGAGTTTAGATTTGATACAAAGGCGATTCACGGCGAAGAGCTTAAGAAAAATCCTGAAAACGCATTGAATCCCCCTATTTTTCAAACCACTACTTTTGTCTTTGAAGATTTGGACCATGTTGAGAAGGTAATGTCTTTTGAGTCTCAAGACTATGTTTACACACGCGGCAACAATCCCACCCTGAGGCTGTTTGAAAACAGAATGGCAGAGCTGGAGTACGGGAAGGGAGCTGTAGCATTTTCATCGGGAATGGCGGCAATAAGTTCTGTGCTCTTTTCTCTTTTAAGGCCTAATGACAAAGTTTTAGCACACAAAACTCTGTACGGCTCAAGCTACAACGTGATAACTAACCTTTTGCCCAAATACGGGGTTAAATATAAACTCATAGACATGACAAGTTTAGAAGAGTTAAAAGAGAGTTTAGATGATACCGTGAAGGTGATTTACTTTGAAACTCCCTCCAATCCTGATTTGTCAATAATAGACATAGAAGAAGTGAGTAAGATAGCCTATCAAAGAGGTATAAAAGTAGTGGTAGACAACACTTTTGCCACACCTTGTTTTCAAAATCCTCTTCTTTTGGGAGCCGATGTGGTAGTACATAGTGCTACTAAGTATATATGCGGGCATGGGGATGCGCTGGGAGGAGTTGCTATTTCAAAAGATGAAGCCTATATTCACTATTTAAAATTCGACTACATGTGCGAGTTTGGAGGGGTTATGAGCCCTTTTAACGCTTGGCTTATGTTAAGGGGTATAAAGACTTTAGGGCTCAGGATGAGGCAGCATGAGAAGAATGCCATGGAGGTCGCAAAATTTTTGAGTAGGCATCCCAAAGTGAAAAATGTTTTGTACCCTGGTCTTGAATCCTTTAAAGGACATGGAATTGCAAAAAAGCAGATGAGAGGATTTGGAGCTATAATAAGTTTTGAGATAGAGGGTGGAAGGAAAGAATTAGAAGAATTCATAAAAGGGTTGAAACTTTGCCAGCTGGCGGTGAGTCTGGGGGACGCAGAGACTTTGGTGGAAGTTCCTTCTATTATGACCCACAGAGGATATCCAAAGGAAAAACTAGAAGATTTTGGATTTAAAGAAAATACCGTGAGGATTTCAGTAGGGCTTGAAGATTACAACGACATAATAGAGGATTTAGAAGATGCCTTGAAGAGAATTTAACACTCAAGAGGTGATTTTATGCCAATTGTCAATTTGAGCTTACAGGTATTGCCTTTAGTCCCAGAAGAGAAAGTGTATCCAATTGTGGATAAAGTGATAAAATATATAAAAAGCACTGGCGTGAATTTTATGGTGGGACCCATGGAAACTACTATGGAAGGAGAGCTAGATATCCTTCTTGATATTGTAAAAAAAGCTCAAAAGATATGCGAAGAGGAAGGTGCGAATAGGGTCATCTCCATTATAAAGCTTGATTACAGGTCTTCAGGAGTAACTATGGAAGAAAAAATAAAAAACTATATTGACAAATGATTTAACACGTTATAAAATTAAAACAAAATAATTTCTGATGAAACCCTATGACCGGGAAGAGTAGATACCGGCGTTTAGTCAAAGCGAGCTCGGGAGGGTGGGAGCCGAGTACTGTAGCCGGTATTGAATGGGCCCGCGAGGGGAACTGCGAAATCAAAGTAGCAGTCTCCGGTGAGCCTACCGTTAAAAAGGCAGGGTATCGAGAGCAATCTCCGTACCCGAAAGAGTGGTCCTGTGTTAAAAAGGTGGCACAAGCATTTCATCCTTTTGGTGAAATGCTTTTTTTTAAATACAGGACAAATTGGGTGGCACCGCGGTCACTCCGCCCCAATGGGCGGAGTGACTTTTTTAATTTTCAGGAGGTGATAGAGTGGTAAATATTTCTAAAGAAGATTTTTATGCCTATAAAAAAATGGGATACACTTTCCCAGTATATGAGGAAATAAATGGTGATGAAATCACGCCAATAAACGTTTTTTATAGTCTTTCTGGTAAACACAAATTTTTATTGGAAAGTGCAAATGGAGGGAGTCACTGGGGTAGATATTCTTTTATAGGAAAGGACCCTTATTTGTCAGTTTTAAGCTATGGAAGGGATATAAAAATTATCACAACAGAAGAAGAATCGAATAAAAGAGGTTTAGCACTGGAAGAGGTAAAAAACTTTCTGCAGATTAATTATAACCCATTAGGGCTTAACATTCCTTTTACAGGAGGTGCGGTAGGCTATGTATCTTATGATGCGATAAGGCTTTATGAAAAATTGCCAGAAAAAAATCCTGATGAAATAAATATACCGGATGTATACTTCATGTTTTACAAGAGTTTCATCTGCTATGACCATTTTAAGCATGAAGTCTACATTGTCTACAATGTATTTGCTAATGAGGATACCGAGTATGAGGAAGTTTTGCAAAAGATTAATGAGCTTTTAAATGAGATAAAGTCAAATAAAATAGAGTTTCACGACCTTTCGCTTCAAGAAGAAAAAGTGATAACTTACAACTTCACAAAAGAAGAGTTTTGTCAAATTGTTGAAAGAGCCAAAAAATACATTGAAAAAGGAGACATATTTCAAGTGGTGTTATCCCAGAGGCTAAAGGCAAAGACAAATTCAGATCCTTTTGAGATTTACAGGAGGTTGCGTTCAAAGAATCCATCTCCCTATCTTTTCTATATCGACTTTGGCGATTTTCAGCTTCTGGGTTCTTCTCCTGAAAGTCTTGTGAGAGTCTTTCAAGACAAAGTGACCACAAATCCTATAGCAGGCACAAGACGAAGGGGAAAAGATGAAAAAGAGGATTTAAAAAACAAAGAAGAACTTTTGAAGGATGAAAAAGAAAGGGCAGAGCATGTGATGTTGGTTGACTTAGGGAGAAACGACATAGGAAAGGTCAGTGAATTTGGAAGTGTTAAAGTGGAGCGCTTTATGGAGGTGGATTTTTACTCTCATGTAATGCACATTGTATCAACTGTTTCTGGAAAATTAAAAAAAGGATTTACCGCTTTTGATGCCCTTATAGCTTGTCTTCCTGCAGGCACAGTTTCTGGAGCGCCAAAGATAAGAGCGATGGAAATAATAGAGGAATTAGAAAATGTAAAAAGGTCCTTTTACGCAGGGGCTGTTGGCTATTTTTCCTATAACGGCAATATGGATATGTGCATAGCAATAAGGACTATTCTCATAAAAGAAAATACTGCTTATTTTCAAGCAGGAGCAGGTATTGTGTATGACTCAATTCCTGAGATGGAATACTATGAAATTTTAAATAAAGTGATGGTACTTAAGGAGGTTCTTTGATGGTTTTGATTATAGATAATTACGACTCTTTTACCTATAATCTCTATCAATACGTAGGAGAAATGAAAGAGGAGGTCATGGTGGTGAGAAATGATGAAATAACAGTGGAAGAGGTTGCAAAACTAAATCCTAATAAAATTATATTATCGCCAGGACCGGGAAGACCGGAAAATGCAGGAGTATGCGTCGAATTGATTAAAAATTTGGGTCAAAAAGTTCCAATGTTAGGGATATGTCTTGGACATCAGGCTATTGGATACGCGTACGGAGCGAAAATTGTAAAAGCAGATAGGATAATGCATGGAAAAACTTCTCTTATCTTTCACAATGGCAGAGGAATATTTAAAAATATAAAAAATCCAATTGAAGGAATGAGATACCATTCGCTGGTTATTGATAGAAATACTTTACCTGAGGAGTTGGAAATAACAGCTCAGACGGAGGAAGGGGTGATTATGGGGGTAAGGCATAGAAAATACCCTGTGTATGGTTTACAGTTTCATCCAGAGTCTATTTTGACAGAACAAGGAAAGGAGATATTGAGAAATTTTTTGGAGGTGTTTTAAATGTTGCAGGAGGCGATTAAAAAAATTGTATTAAAAGAAAATCTTGATGAAAAAGAAGCTTATGAAGTTATGGGGGAAATTATGAGTGGGAATGGCACTCCTTCTTTAATAGGAGGTCTATTGATAGGACTTAGATTAAAAGGGGAAAGTGTGGAAGAGATAACAGGTTTTGCAAAAGCCATGAGGGACAATGCAGTAAAACTGCAATTGGATGCTGACTACGTCATTGATACCTGTGGTACAGGTGGGGACGGGGGAAAGACTTTTAATATTTCCACTGCTGTAGCTATAATTGCCTCTGCTGCGGGTGTAAAAGTTGCAAAACATGGCAACAGAGCTGTTTCGAGCAAGAGCGGCAGTGCTGATGTTTTGAGGGAATTGGGATTTAATATAGAAGCTGAACCCATGTATACAAAGAAAATGATAGAGGAAAAAGGAATGGGATTTCTCTTTGCACCTTTATACCATAGGGCGATGAAGAACGTACTTCCAATAAGGAGGGAATTGGGAACGAGGACAGTTTTTAACTTACTTGGGCCTTTGACAAATCCTGCACCTATAAAAGGACAGGTATTAGGGGTGTATGATAGAAATCTAACTCATCCGATAGCGGAAGTGCTTCTTAAGCTTGGAATAGAAAGAGCGATGGTAGTGCACGGATTTGATGGGCTTGATGAAATAACTACTACGGCTCCAACCTATGTTAGTGAAGTAAAAGAAGGAGAAATCTTTGATTACGTAATAGACCCTTTAGACTTTGATATTCCTTATTCCAAGCCTGAAGACCTGAAAGGAAAAGGACCGAGGGAGAATGCAGAAATAATTATTGACATATTAAAAGGTCAAAAAGGACCTCGAAGAGATATAGTGGTTTTAAACACCGCAGCGGCTTTATACGTGGGCAAGTTGGTTGAAAACTTAAAAGAAGGTGTTGAACTTGCGGAAAGGCTTCTTAATAGCGGTTTGGCTTATGAGAGGTTTTTGGAGATTTTAGGCTACCAGAGGAGGATTATTTCATGATTCTAGAGGAAATTGTGAATTTTAAAAAAGAAGAAGTGAGGAAGAAAAAAGAGTTAAAGCCTTACAACGAATTGCTAAATGTCAACGCAGTATACAGAGGAGATTTTAAAAATTCTCTGAACAAAGGAAAGGTGGCAATTATAGGGGAGATAAAGAGAGCTTCTCCTTCCAAAGGGATTATAAGAGAAGAATTTGACCTTGTAGAAATTGCAAAGACCTACGAAAAGGCAGAAGTTGATGCCATATCTGTCTTGACAGAGAAAAGATTTTTTAAAGGCGAAGGTGGCTACATTCCTCAGGTAAAGAAGTTAACCACAAAGCCTGTTTTGAGGAAAGACTTTGTAATAGATGAGTATCAGATTTACGAGTCAAAATTTCTAGGGGCAGATGCAGTCTTATTGATTGTGGCTATTTTGGAAGATAAGCTTAAGGGTTTTTGCGATATAGCAAAACAAATTGGGCTTGATGTGCTTGTCGAGGTTCACGAGGAGGAAGAACTTGAGACTGCGCTAAAGGCAGGATGCGATATCATAGGGATAAATAATAGGGACTTGAAGACTTTTAAAGTTGACATAAAAACAACGGAAAGACTTATAAAAAACATCCCTAAAGATAAGATAGTAGTATCTGAAAGTGGCATAAAAACTCCAGAGGATGTATTGTATTTATCTTCCCTTGGGGTTAAGGCGGTTTTGATAGGTGAAAGTTTTATGAAAATGGATGAGGGAAGAATAAAGGAGTTTGTGAAAAAAGTGAGGGGAGGATAAAGTGGTAAAAGTAAAAATTTGCGGTTTAAGAAGGCTTGAAGATATCTATTATGCAAATCAGTTACAGCCAGATTTTATAGGTTTTGTATTTTCTGAGAGCAAAAGAAGAGTTGATTTGAAAGAGGCATTGGAATTTGTAAAAAGGCTCAAAGAAGGGATTAAAAAGGTAGGAGTTTTTGTAAATGAACCTGTTGAGAAGGTCATGGAAATAGCTGAAAAATTAAAGCTAGATGTCTTGCAGTTTCACGGCGATGAGACACAGGAGTATATAGACAATTTTAAAAATTTCACGGTCTGGAAGGCTATAAGAATAAGAAGCAAACTTGACTTAAAAAAGACAGGAGAATTTAAAGTGGATGCCTTTTTGTTTGACTCATTCTCCGAGAAAGGATATGGAGGTACAGGAGAGGCATTTGATTGGAATATCCTTAAAGCATACAAAAGAGAAATACCGGTTGTTTTGTCAGGAGGGCTTAAGGAGGAAAATGTTGAAGAGGCGATAAAACTAGTAAGACCTTACGCCGTCGATGTGTCGAGTGGCGTTGAGGTTGGGGGATATAAGGACTTTAATAAAATGAAGTCATTTATTGAGAAAGTGAGGGGTGTTGTATGAAAGGTAGGTTTGGAAGGTTTGGAGGGCAGTATGTGCCGGAGACAGTTATGAATGCTCTTATAGAGTTAGAGAGAGAATTTGAAGAGGCAAAGAAGGACGAAAAATTCATGGAGGAGTACAGATATTATCTTAAAGAATACTCAGGAAGGCCTACGCCTTTGTATTATGCAGAAAATCTCACTAAAAGGCTGGGTGGCGCGAAAATTTATCTAAAAAGAGAAGACCTCAACCACACAGGAGCTCACAAGATAAACAACGTATTGGGACAGGTGCTTTTGGCAAAGCGAATGGGCAAAAAGAGAATTATAGCTGAAACAGGAGCAGGACAGCACGGAGTTGCTACTGCTACAGCTGCTGCTATGTTTGGAATGGAATGCGAAATATTCATGGGAGAAGAAGATATAAAAAGGCAGGCACTAAATGTGTTTAGGATGAAACTTTTAGGGGCAAAAGTGACAGCTGTTACTTCAGGTACAAGGACATTGAAAGATGCAGTGAATGAGGCCATAAGGGATTGGGTCACTAATATAGAAACTACCTTCTATGTGATTGGCTCTGTGGTAGGACCTCATCCATATCCCACTATGGTAAGAGATTTTCAGCGAGTTATAGGGGATGAGACGAAAGAGCAAATCCTTGAAAAAGAAGGTCGACTTCCTGATTATGTGGTTGCCTGCGTGGGAGGAGGCAGTAATGCCATGGGAATATTCTATCCTTTTATTGAAGATAAGGGAGTGAAGTTAGTGGGGGTAGAAGCGGCAGGAGAAGGTATAGAGACAGGGAAACACGCTTCAGCAATGGCAAAAGGTTCAGTTGGGGTGCTCCACGGCATGATGACCTACCTCCTTCAAGATGAGGAGGGGAAAATTCTACCTGTTCATTCGATATCGGCAGGGCTTGATTATCCAGGAGTGGGGCCAGAACACGCTTATTTGAAGGAGATAGGAAGGGCAGAGTACGTGTATGCTACAGATGAAGAGGCTTTGGCAGCCTTTATGGACCTGTCTCGGACAGAAGGAATAATACCAGCATTAGAAAGTGCACATGCTCTGGCTTATGCTATGAAATTGGCTAAGAAATTGGATGAAGACAAGATAATTGTAGTAAATCTTTCTGGAAGAGGGGACAAAGATGTAAATACCGTCGCAAAAGTAATGGGGGTGGAATTGTGAATAGAATTGATAGAAGGTTTGATGACCTCAAAAAAGAAGGTAAAAAAGCCCTTATAACTTTCATTACTGCCGGAGACCCAGACATTGACACAACTTATGATATAGTTTTAGCCCTTGAAGAAGCAGGAGCGGATATAATTGAACTTGGTATACCCTATTCTGACCCCTTGGCCGATGGGCCGACAATCCAAGCTTCTTCCCAGAGAGCTTTGGCTAAGGGAATAAAAATTAAAGATATAATGGATTTGGTAATGAGAATAAGAGAAAAGAGCGACATTCCTATTGTCTATCTTGTTTATTACAACTCTGTCTTCAAATACGGCATAGAGAAGTTTTTGGAGGATTCGAAAAACGCAGGAGTTGATGGACTCATTATTCCCGACCTCCCTTTGGAGGAGAGGAAAGAAGTCTTGGATGTAGCTGATAAGTACGAAATTTATTTAATACCTCTGGTAGCTCCTACTTCAAAGGAGAGAATAAAGGGAATTACTGAAAACGGTAAGGGATTTGTATACTGCGTGACTCTGACTGGAGTTACGGGAGCGAGGGAGGAAATTACAACAGACCTTGAGGAATACATGAGGCTGGTATCTTCATATACCAGCATGCCAAAGGCTTTAGGGTTTGGCATATCAGGACCCGAAATGGCAAGAAAGCTTAAAAGTTTGAGCGATGGAATTGTGGTAGGAAGCGCTATTGTAGAAAGAATTGCTAAGGGGTATAATAGATGTGAAATGTTAAAAGAGGTAAAGGAATTTGTGTTAAGCTTAAGAGAAGTCTTGTGAAAGGTGATAAGTATGGAATTTAAAATAGTGGGAAATAAAGATAAAAAGCCGAGTGTAAAAATAGGGGAGGTAACCGTTGGAGAGGGGAAACTTATAATTGCAGGCCCTTGTGCAGTGGAAAGTGAAGAAATGCTTGTAAAGACAGCCGAAAAGGTCAAAAGCTGTGGAGCCAATGCATTAAGGGGCGGGGCTTATAAGCCTCGCACATCTCCCTATTCCTTTCAAGGTTTGGGCATTGAAGGGCTCAAACTCTTGAGAAAAGTAGGAGATGTTTTTAAACTCCCTATTGTTACAGAGGTTTTAGATGTGAGGGATGTGGAGATTGTTCAAGAATACGCAGATGTTTTGCAGATCGGTTCAAGGAATATGCAAAATTTTCCACTTCTAAAAGAGGTAGGGAAGACTAAAAAAACTGTCCTTTTAAAGAGAGGGTTTTCTGCAACTTATGAAGAATGGCTTTATGCAGCGGAATACATTGCAATTGAAGGGAATACCAGCATCATTTTGTGTGAAAGGGGTATAAGGACGTTTGAAACTTATACAAGAAGTACCTTGGATATAGCAGCAGTTCCTGTAATCCATGAACTTTCAAATCTTCCTATTATTGTAGATGTAAGTCACGGTACAGGGAAGAGAAGCTTAATTATCCCAATGGCAAAGGCAGCCCTCTGTGCTGGTGCTGACGGAATAATGGTAGAAGTGCATCCTGATCCTGAAAAAGCTTTGTCAGATGGTGAGCAGTCTCTCAATTTTCTTGAATTTGAAAATTTAATGAGAGAAATAAAAAGGTGTTGACATTTGAAGGAAATGAGGCTATAATTTAAGTATCAGATAATGATTATCCATAGAAAATAATTTTAGAAAGCAGGGATAATATGGTAGAGGTAGGCAAAAAAGCCCCTGATTTTGTGCTTCCAGATGCTGATGGTAGACAGGTATCTCTTTCAGATTTTCTTGGGAAAAATGTAGTGCTGTACTTTTACCCAAAGGACAATACTCCAGGGTGCACCAAAGAGGCAGTTGCTTTTAGGGACAGTATAAAGACTATAGAGGATAAAAATGCGGTTGTCATCGGAATAAGCTTGGATGACGAGGCTTCTCACAGAAAGTTTATTGAAAAGTACAGTCTTCCATTTGTACTTTTAAGTGACAAAGAGGCAAAAGTATCAACTGAATATGGAGTGTACAAAGAGAAGAATATGTACGGTAAAAAGAAAATGGGGATAGAAAGGTCTACATTTATAATAGATTCAAAGGGAATTGTGAGAAAGATATTTAGAAAGGTAAAAGTGGATGGGCATGTGGATCAAGTTTTAAAAGCGCTTGATGAAATAAAAGAGGGAGTGTAAAAAGCTCCCTCTTTACACTTTATCTAGAGCCTGTTTAAAGTCTCTTATCACATCTTCTATTTCCTCAATTCCGACAGACACCCTTATGAGTCCTTCTGAAATTCCAAGAGCTTTTAATTCTTCTTTGCTCAAAGCCCTGTGGGAAGTGGACTTCGGATGTGTTATCATGGTTTGAACTCCTGCCAGTGATGGAGCAAATTTTATAAGTTTGAGCTCCTGCATGAATCTATTTACAGATTGTTCACCACCGTCAATTTCAAAGCTCAACATGCCTCCAAATTCATCCTTAAAAAGCTTTTTGGCGATGCTGTAATCAGGGTGAGAAGGCAGTCCTGGATAGAAGACCTTTTTCACTTTTGGATGGCTTTCTAAAAATTCGGCCAATCGCATTGCGTTTTTGCAGTGCTCTCTCATCCTTAAAAACAGTGTTTTAGCACCTCTTAAAGTGAGCCATGCGTCAAAAGGACTCATAGAGCCTCCAAAATTGTGGACTATTCTCCTTGTGCGGAAAATAAATTCTTTATTTCCTGCTATAAGTCCTCCTATTACATCACTGTGTCCGTTTATGTATTTTGTGGCGCTATGTATTACAGCATAAGCGCCGACTTCTAAAGGCCTTATCAGGTAAGGAGTTGTAAAAGTATTGTCTACTATAAGTTTTAATCCGTGCCTTTTTGCTATTTTTACAACTTCTTCAATGTCAAATACTCTTATCAAAGGATTTGTCATGATTTCCATGTATATGACTTTTGTATTTGGCTTGATAGCCTTTTCTACAGATTCTAAGTCCGAAAAATCCACCAAACTTATTTCAATTCCCAATCTCTTAAACTCCAAATTAAAAAGGCTGTTTGTTCCTCCGTATATGTCTTTTGCTGCGATTATGTGGTCGCCTGAATTTACTTCTGCCAGGAGAGCTGAGGAAATTGCTGCCATCCCTGAAGCACAGGCTTGCCCTGCCTCTGCTCCTTCTAAATTTGCAATTAATTCTTCTACAGCAGTTTGGTTTGGGTTTCCAAGCCTTGTGTACATATACCTTGAAGGATTGCCGTCTAAGTAATCATAAACTTCTTCAAGAGTATCAAAAGTAAATACAGAAGTTTGATATATAGGGAGAGTTTTGGGTTTTGGAGGAATTTTTTCATCCACATAATTTCCAATATGAACTACTTTTGTTTTGAAATGAAGTTCCACGCTATCACCCTCAATTTTCAGATTTTAACTCTATCATAATATGCGAAAAATTAAAAGTCAACAACCCTTTCTTTGTGATGGATTTTGTTGTAAACTATTATAAAAGAGGGCTTAATGCATATTAATTAAATTAAGAAGTTTGAGTAAAAAGGAGGAAACAACAGTTGAATGATAAAGAGGAAAAAAGAGATAAGGATAATCTGCTTTTAATCGCTATAAAAAAACAGCTTGACCAGATGGCTGAGCTTATGGAAAAAATGAAAATAGCTGACTATGTAGAGCTTATGCAAAGTCCTTATAGGCTTTTGTGGCTAAATTTTATAGGGGGAGTTGCGAGAGGTTTTGGAATAGCAGTCGGTTTTACAATACTTGGCGCAATTATCATATATATCTTACAAAAATTAGTTGTATTAAACCTGCCTCTAATAGGGAATATTATAGCTGATATAGTTAAGATTGTACAGCAAAAATTGTACTGACAGGAGCTGATTATAGTGGATAATGAAAAATTGATGCATTTTAAAAATTTACTTCTTAAGGAGAAAAACAAGGTGTTATCTACCATACACAGGATGAACTTAAACGATGGGATAGGGGGAATTGCTCAGAGGGAATACTATCAGGAGCTTTCTCTTTTGGACAATCATCCAGCTGATATGGCTTCAGAGGTTTACGAAGTAGAAAAAAATTACGCTTTAAAAGACAATGAAAAAAATATACTGCGCCAGATAGAAGATGCACTTCAAAAAATAGAAAATGGGAATTATGGAATTTGTGAGAATTGTGGGCAACCCATAGAGGAAGAAAGACTTGAGGCTATTCCCTATACTACTTTATGCTCCTCCTGTGCAAAAGAAAAGGACTTAAGCTTAAAGGATTTGAAAAATTCAAGACCCAATGAGGAAAAAGTCATAAAATACCCCTTTGGATGGGGATATAAGGACAAAAAAGGAGAAATACAGTTTGATGCTGAAGACACCTTTCAGGAGGTTGCAAGATTTAACAAGACAAGAAGCGGTTCTGACCATTACGAAGAGGTATACGACGAAGAAAATGCAGGGTATGTAGAGGAGACGGACAAGATAAGCAACGAAGATTATAAAAAGACTTTGTAAAAGGCACTTAAAAAGAGCATAAGTGCCTTTTACTCTCCTATTATTTTTACCAGTACTCTTTTTTTCCTTTTTCCATCAAATTCTCCGTAAAAAATTTGTTCCCAGGGCCCTAAATCTAATTTTCCATCTGTTATTGCCACGACAACTTCTCTTCCCATAATAGTTCTTTTTAGATGGGCATCGGCATTGTCTTCATAGGTGTTGTGATAGTACTGGTCATAAGGCTTTTCGGGGGCTAGTTTTTCTAAAAAATTTTCAAAGTCTTTATGTAATCCTGGTTCGTCGTCATTTATAAAGACACTGGCAGTTATGTGCATGGCATTGCAGAGAAGAAGGCCTTCTTTTATTCCACTTTCTCTTACGCATTCTTCCACGAGAGGAGTAATATTGATAAACTCTCTTCTTTTTTTGGTTTCAAACCAGAGTTCTTTTCTATAGCTTTTCACCTTCCGACTCCCCTTTCAGAAGTTTTGTCTACAGGATATATTTTACCATAGTTTTGTTGCTTTTTTGAAAAAAGGAGTTTTGAAATTGAAGGAGAAATTTTTAAATGATAAAAATGTAGGGGGGAGGAAAAGAAAATGGATTTTAAAATATTAAAAGAAAAACTACCTCAATCGAATTTGACAGTTGTGCTGACAGGAGCAGGGATATCTAAAGAAAGTGGGATACCTACTTTTAGAGGAGAAGATGGGCTATGGAAAAAGTACAATCCAGAAGAACTTGCAACGCCATGGGCTTTTCAAAGAAATCCAGCTCTTGTTTGGGAATGGTATGATTACAGAAGGAGGATAATTTCTAAAGCGAAACCTAATAAATGTCATCTGCTCATTGCAGAGTTTGAGGAAAGGTTTAAAAATGTAAGAGTAATTACGCAAAATGTAGATGGCTTACATGAGGCAGCAGGGTCTACAAATGTGATAGAACTTCATGGGAATATATGGAAAGTAAAATGCACAAAATGTGACTTCAGAGGCATAAATAGAGAAGTGCCTTTAAGCAAAATACCTCCTGAGTGCCCGAAATGCGGATCTATTGTAAGACCAGATGTGGTCTGGTTTGGTGAACCTCTCCCATCTGATAAGCTTACAGAGGCTATGGAGCTGTCACAAAGAGCAGACCTTTTTATTGTGATTGGTACATCTTTAATGGTGCAGCCTGCAGCTTCTCTTCCTTTTCTGGCCCTTGAAAGAGGAGCTTTTGTAGTAGAGGTAAGTCCTGAAGAGACTCCACTTTCAAGGAAAGCACATCTTTTTTTCCAAATGGGAGCGGTTGAATTTGCCATGAAATTTGAAGAGAAGGAGGGATAAAAAATAAAAGGGCACACATTTATGTGCCACTGAACTTCTTGAGGTGATTGATAAGCTTTTTCTTTTCTTTTTCAGGAATTTTGTCCCAATTATTTGATACTATTGCAAACCTCTCATTAAGATAAATAACCTGGGGTGGAAGGAATGATTCCTCTTTATGGCCTGCTACATACGAATGCCTTTTTCCCATAATTTCCACCAGCCACAAGCTCACGCCGTACTTTGATTTTATTAAGTCTGAGAGCCTGGTAAATTCTTCGATCAATAGCTTCTTAGAAGTAGAGGTCTCTTTCTCCATTCTGTATCCTCCTGTAATACTCCATGAGCTTTGAAAATACTTCTGCGGGAACTCTTTCTTTGATTTCTTCAATTTCTTTCTGTATTACTTGTTCACCGGCTATTTTTGTTTCCTCGCTTGCAAAATCGTCCAGCCATTCTCTAAAAGTGAGTACGGCGTTTAGCTTGCAGAAAACAGCTTCTCTTCCTGTTTTTAAAAGGGTCATTATGTGTTTGCCTGTTCTTCCACATCTGTAACCTGCTGTGCAGAAACTTGTTATATACCCCATTTTTGCCAGTTCTCTTATCAATTCGTCCAGGCTTCTGGTATCCCCTAGCAGGAACTGCTGTCTCTCTGCTTCCTGCTCGGTGTACCTGTCAGAGTAGGCGCCTATTCCAATTTTTGTAGAAGCATCCGTTTGAGTGACTATGCCCATGGAGAGAATTTCATCCCTTAAGTGAGCAGGTTCTCTGGCGGTTAGAATCATACCAGTATAAGGTACAGAAAGCCTTATGACAGCTATTAACTTTTTGAAATCTTCATCAGATACTTTGTATTTTGATTCTTGAGCAAAAGGTGTATTAGCAGCAGGTTCTAACCTTGGGAAAGATATGGTATGAGGTCCTATGCCAAAAAATTTCTCTAGATTTCTTGCGTGATATAAAAGACCCATTACTTCAAATCTCCAGTCATAAAGTCCAAAGAGCACTCCCAAAGCTACATCGTCAACTCCTGCTTCCAGTGCTCGGTGGTGACAGTACAATCTCCACTGATAATGGGATTTTATGGTTCCTTCTGGGTGTAGCTTTTTATAGGTCTCATGATGATAGGTTTCTTGGAAAACCTGATAGGTTCCTATTCCTACATCCCGAAGCATTTCTAATTCTTCTATAGACATGGGGGCGGCGTTTACATTTACTCTTCTTATCTGCCCATATCCATTTTTTGTTTTAACTTTGACTTCATATATAGTTCTTATTGTATCTGCAATATATTTAGCATCTGTAGTAGGATGCTCACCATATACTGCAATTAAACGCTTATGGCCTATTTCTCCTGCTAGAACTTCTGCTTCTCTTCTTACTTCTTCTAATGTTAACCTTCTTCTTTTGATGACTGTATTTTCTCTCCTAAATCCGCAGTAGACGCAATTATTTACACACAGGTTGCTGCAATAAAGGGGCGCAAAGGTTACAATTCTGCTGTCATAAACTTTTTTCTTGATTTTTGCTGCTGCATCAAAAATTTCTTGCCATAGTTCAGGATCTTTAACATTGAGAAGAGCAGCCGTTTCATCAGGTTCAAGAGTTTCTATTTCTAGTGACTTTTGAATTATTTCTCTTATCCTCTGCTTATCAGGATTCTGGTTTTTCCTCAGTTTTTCCCATATTTCTTCGTCATCAATGAAGTCTCTTCCGTTTTCAAGATATCTGGTGATTTGTTCCTCTTTGATTACTCCTTCCATCCATTTTTTCTCTTTTTCACTAAGCACAACAGCCATTTTTAAATTTCCTCCTTCCCTTGCCCTCAGAGTACCTCCTTGGGCTCAGCATTTCAATTACATTATACAATAGGATTGTTAAATTTTCAACAAAAATGATGAATATAATTATTGTCCTATGAAATCTTACTAAGTACAAAAAATAGAATTGCTTTTGCTTTTAAGTTAATATATCATAAGAATAGACCCACTCTATAAGTGACCTACTCCCGAGCATTTTTATTTTCCTCCAATCCTCCCAAGGTGAATTTTGCTGGGAGTGGGTCAATTGTACATTATTAACCACATAATAAAAGTACAAAAAATTGCTTATATAGCAATTGGTGGGGGTTGGATAATAATACTAAATGTTGTCTTTTTGAGAAAGAGTGGTGAGAAAGTATAAATGACCATATATGATTTTGAAGACTATATCGATGAAATAATTTTAGATAGAGGTTACGATTACTATGTTGGAGGAAACATAATAGACCTTTATAATTCCGGAAAAAATGAATATATTTTTAAAATTCAAGGTAGTGATGACTATGAGGTTATGGTAAAACTAGATGACAATGGGGAAATTCTCTATTCAGAATGTAATTGCCCCTATGATTATGGTCCTATTTGTAAACATCAGGTAGCAGCTTTTTATAAACTGGTGGAGATTTTTAGCAGTCAAAATGAAGCTTCAAATGTACAGAAAAGAGCTAAAGAACAGCAGGATATAAAAGAAGTATTAGACAATCTTTCAAAAGAAGAGTTAATAGATATTATAATGGATTTAATAGGAGACGATGAAACTTTAAAAAATAGGATCGTCTTAAGATATTCAAAGGTTGACAGTAAACAAGAACTTATAAGGTGCAGAAAACTAATAAATTCTATTGTTAGGAAATATAAGGGCAGAGATGGTTTTATTTCCTATAATGAAACATATGATTTTGTAAGTGAAATGGAAGATTTATTGTGGAAAGCCAGAGATACTGAAGATATATTCTTAGCATTGGATATTGCATTTTTAGTACTTGAAGAAGCGATACAGGCTTTTGAATACGCAGATGATTCGGGTGGAAGTATAGATTTGTTGGTATCAGACGCCATAGAAGTTATAGGAGACATAGTATTCCGGAGCGAAAACTTAGATATAAATTTAAAAAAGGAAATATTTAGTAGGTTATTGACATTAAGTGAAAGTAAAATTTTTGATGGATGGGAAAGTTACAGAATTGATATACTTTGGCTTTGTGCTGACTTTGTTGACATAGAGGAACTGAGAGATAAACTGGTGTCAAAAATAGAATATCTTGTAACTAATTGGTCTACCGAGAATCGCTATGGAAAATATATTACTGAAAAATTACTTCAAATTCTTTATGTGATAAAAGAGAGATATGGGAGTAGAGAAGAAGCAGAACAATTCGTACAAGAACATCTTGAATTTGACTTTTTTAAAGAAGTGTTTATTCAAAAGTGTTTTAGAGAAAAAGAGTATGAGAAAATCATAGAGTTAGCTTTAAAGTGGGAGGAACAAGACAGGCAATATCCTGGTTTAGTATCAAAATGGAAAAAGATGAGATATGAAGCCTATAAAAAGCTTTCATTAAAAGAAGAACAAATGAAATTGGCAAAAGAGCTTTTGTTTGATGGAAATTTTGAATACTATCGAGAACTAAAGGAATTAATTACTGGCGATAGAGCAGAGTTTTACAATAATTTAAAACAAGAATTAAAGAGCTATAAGGGATGGCATGGGAAAGATATTTATCTTAAGGTCATATTAGAAGAAAATGACTTGAATGAGCTTATGGAGTTTGTAAAAGAAAACCCAACAAGAATAGAAGAATATGCAGATAAGCTAAAAGATAAGTTTAAAGATGAAGTTATTGAAGTGTACAAAAAATATATAAAACTTGCTGCAAGCTCTTCATCAAATAGAAAAGACTATCAAAAAGTATGTGGAATACTTAAAAGATATAAAAAAATAGCAGGAGAGCAAAGCCAAAAAGAAATTATAAATGAGCTAATGAGGTTGTATAAAAAAAGACCAGCATTTATTGATGAACTTAGCAAAATTAAGTAAGGCAGGACCAAAGAGACTCTTCATTAAAATAATGGGAAAAATATAAGGGGTATTATTTATGGGGAGAACTAAGCAGAAAGTAAGATATAAACTTAATAGTGGTGGGATTAAGAGCTTAAGTGATGAAGAAATTAAGGTTATACTCCGCGCGGCAGATGAACTGATTGGAACAGGTGGACGCAGTATGCTGGCAAAGATCCTTAAGGGTTCAAAAGATAAAAAAGTTTTAAAGTATGGTTTGAACAAATGTCCTTCTTATGGATATTACTGTGAACTTACGAGGGAGGAAATAACCAAACGGATTGACTGGATGATAAAGTCAGGCTATCTTAAAATTGAGTACAGTGGGAGACTTCCAGTGCTTATCTTTACGGAGAAAGGTTGGGAAATTGAACGTGAAACTTATGCAAATGAATTGTTAAATAAACTCACAGAGATTTTGGAAGATCAAGATTATAGTTTTGTTTATGAATTAAAAGATAGAAACCGAGGGATGATACTTCTTTTAATCGAAAAAATCAAGAATACGAAGAATGCCAGGTTTATACCCCTATTGAAAGAATGGAAGAGAATAGAATATAAAAAGGTTCAAACAGAGCTTCAAAAAGCAATTAATTATTTAATGGAAGTTGGATTTTGAGAAATTTTGTGATATAATTACTTTAACCTATTCTATTCTAAAAATTAAATACTCAAGTGCTAGGGGAGCCAAAAATGGCTGAGAGGGGATTCGTTCCCGACCCTTAGAACCTGACCAGGGTAATGCCTGCGAAGGGAAGCACGTTTTACGAAATTTGTAAAAAGTGCTCACCTTTTCAGGTGGGCATATTTTATTATTAAAAACTTCAAGGAGGTTTTTATCATGACTCAATTAGAATATGCCTTATCAGGCATAATTACAAAAGAGATGAAAATAGTTGCGGACTATGAAGGTGTGTCTGAAGAATTTATCCTAGAAGAAGTCAAAAAAGGTGAAATAGTAATACCAGCAAATGTTAACCACATAAATCTCGTTCCCAAGGGCATAGGAAAAGGATTGTCAACAAAAGTAAATGCTAACATTGGAACTTCCGATGCCTTTCCTGAAATTGGAAAAGAAATTGAAAAGTTGAAAGTAGCTATAGATGCTGGAGCAGATGCAGTAATGGATTTAAGCACTGGTGGCGATGTTAACAAGTCACGACGAGAAATAATCAAAAACTCATCTGTACCTGTTGGTACAGTGCCTATGTATCAAGCAGCAGTAGAATCTATATCAAGATACGGCAGCATTGTAGCAATGCCTGAGGAATTTATTTTTAAAGTGATAGAAGAACAAGCAAAAGATGGAGTTGATTTCATCACTGTCCACTGCGGTCTTACTTTAGAATCCCTTAAAAGACTTAAAGACAACAAACGAATTATGAATGTAGTAAGTAGAGGAGGAGCTTTTACAATAGCCTGGATGATTCATAATGAAAAAGAGAACCCCCTTTATCAATATTTTGATAGGCTTTTAGACATAGCAAAGAAATATGATGTAACGCTGAGTCTTGGGGATGGGCTTCGACCAGGATGTCTTGAAGATGCAACCGATGCAGCTCAAATTCAAGAGCTGATAATTTTAGGCGAACTTGTTAAAAAGGCTAGAGAAGCAGGAGTTCAAGTAATGGTAGAAGGACCTGGTCATGTTCCCATTGATCAAATCGAAGCCAATGTAAAACTACAGAAAAGTCTTTGTCACAATGCTCCTTTTTATGTGCTAGGGCCGGTAGTAACAGATATCGCTCCGGGCTACGATCACATCACTGCTGCAATAGGAGGAGCGATTGCTGCTTTTGCAGGAGCAGATTTTCTGTGTTATGTCACCCCTGCAGAACATCTTGGACTTCCTGACATACAAGATGTCAAAGAAGGTGTCATTGCTGCTAAAATTGCTGCCCATGCTGCAGATATAGCGAAAGGTATAAAAAAGGCCAGAGAAAAAGATTTAGCTATGGCAAAAGCCAGGGCAAATTTAGACTGGAATGAACAAATACAACTATCCATTGACCCTGAAAAAGCCGAAAAATACCGTGTAACTAAGAATAAGCCTAATGTGGAGACCTGCAGTATGTGTGGGAAATTCTGTGCCATGCAAATAGTGAGTGAATATTTAGGAACTCCTACTACAAGTTGCTAAGAGGCTATTTTTTAGTTCAAATTACTCATACAATCATGTTAAAATTAATCGCAGTGAGCAACAAAATGCTCACCTGGGTCGCAGTAACCCCAGTTAACAAAACAAGGGAGGTAATTTTGTGCCCAAAAAAAGAATAAAAGATTTAGCTGAAATTGCTCTTGTTGCAGCAATTTATTTCGCACTCACAATTATATTTTCGTCCATTTCGTTTTTACCCGTTCAATTTCGAATCGGGGAAATTACGAAATCCATTGTAGTATTCAATAAAAAATATGCTATTTCCATGATGATAGGAAATTTTTTTGCAAATTTGTTTAGCCCATTTGCTGGTGCAATGGAATTAATTTTTATGCCTCTTTCGAACTTAATAGGCTGTACAATTGGATACTACATTGGAAGACTTACTCACAAAGCGATAGGAGCTATATTCATAGCCCTTTGGATTGCAGCATCAGTTGCAATTACTTTAAAGGTTTCTGCAGGCATACCATTTATTCCGACTTTCTTAAGCGTGGGAGTAGCGGAAACTGTACTTTTGGTAACTGGATATTTTTTGCTTTTCACAATTGAAAAGAAAGGAGTTGTGAAATTTGACAGATAAATATAAAGAGAGAAGATTTGACATTTACGGTTACGAAAAAATTGACAAAGAAGTTCTAGAATCTATTGAATATGAGTATCCTGAAAAAAATACTATCGTGGAGTATATTACCGATGAATTTTCTTCTGTTTGCCCTTGGACAGGATTACCTGACAATGCAAAACTTACTATAAGGTATATACCCCACAAAAAACTTGTAGAACTTAAATCCTTAAAATATTACCTTACATCTTATAGGAATGTAGGTATATTGCAAGAACATGCAATAAACAGAATTTTAGATGATTTGGTGGAATTCCTGCAGCCAAAATTTATGGAAATAATAGGCGAATTTCAGGAAAGAGGAGGAATAGCTACAAGAATTATAGCAAGGTATGAAAAAGAGGAGTATTAAACTTAAAAGGCTGCCTAAAATTTTGTAGGCAGCTTTTTTATTCATTTTAGTTTTTCTTCAAAATGAGTTTACAGAGAACGATGAGGAAGCACTCAAATACTTGAGAAGCGCTATACGGATTTGTTGATAAGTAGGGTAGTTTAATCCTAGAAATTCGATGAACTTCTCAATGGGATAGCGATAATCTTTCAAAGTGCGAGGTGAAAGCCCATCAGTTTCTTTTACGAGAAGAAATTCTTCAAGGAGCGCTTTCATGTCAATAACTGTCTTTGCAGTTATAGATGAGATGTTTCGGATTTTAGACATAATAAAAGACCCTCCTATACCCCTCCGTGGCACACCACCCTCTTTCTCAGTGCCCACGGATTTTTTGGGATTTTAAGGTAGGGTCATCGCCTGCAAATATTGAATTTACAATAATGGCAGGGGAGACAGGACTTGAACCCGCAGCCCACGGTTTTGGAGACCGTTGCTCTACCAGTTGAGCTACTCCCCTGCGCGATTTTTATTATAGCATATAAAACAAGCCTTAGTCAATAATTTGCGCCCTTTTTTATAAATTTATTTATGAGTTTTGTTTGTGTGGTATAATTGAATAGAGGGTAAAATTAGATTTAAGCCCGCATAACAGGGGGTATACAATTTGAGGGAAAATATTTTTTGGCTTATATTAACTGCAGTAATAGTTTTTGTCATATTTTTTAACTCGAGTACAAGCCCTTTGATTGCTGCTTTTGAAGAAAAAGTCTCTTTAATAGAGCAAAGAATGAGTGATTCAAAACTTGTTGCAAATTTTTTGTCTTATTTAGAATCAAATTTTAAAGATAGGATAGTATGGGATAATGGGCGTCTTATAATTGACTTTAGAGTTAAAAAAGAGGTTGATGAAAAGCCTTCTTTAAAGGATTCTCTTGGCGGAGAGTACGTTAACCCTTTGCCGGAGGTTACTAGTGAAAAAGATATGTACGTTCTCATTAAAAATAGCTTAGAAAATACGGCAAGCGATGTGAGTTTTGTTGTAAGTCCTTCCTTTTGTGGTTCAAATTGTTCTATAGATGATGTACTGGGCAAGACATCTGAAATTGCCAAGTTGATTTTATCACATCATCCTGAACTTGCATATGCTGATAAATGGAGTATTTCAGCTTCAACTTATAAAAGTAGTTCTTATAAAATTACGATTACTTTCAATTATTTCTATCCCCTAGACAAAGTGAAAGAGATGAAAGCAGAGACAGAGGCAAAAGCTAGAGAAATAATTTCAAAGATTACAAGTCTCAAAATGACAGATTTACAAAAAGCGAAAGCGATACACGACTATATTGTCAAACATACAAAATATGACTACAAAAACTATATAAGTGGGACAATTCCATTTGAGTCTTTTACCGCCTATGGAGTATTGATAAAAGGAGCAGGAGTGTGCCAAGGCTATACAGCGGCTTTTAATTTGCTTGGGCAGTTGGCGGGATTAGATAGTATTGGGGTTTCTGGAACTGGAATACGCAATGGGAAAGAAGTTCCCCATGCTTGGAATATGGTAAGAATTGATGGTAAAGTGAGATATATTGATGTCACATGGGATGACCCGGTTCCTGACAGAGGAGATAAAGTGATGTATACCTACTTTAACCTAACAGAAAAGCAAATAGAAAAAGACCATAAATGGAATAAAGAAGACTTTTCTGAAAAATATTTTGATTACAAATAAAGAGTCAGACAATGCTGACCCTTTATTTTAAGCTTAAAACTGTTCCAATAAATATTGGAAGATTTGTGCTGTTGTCAATTATTGCAAATATGAAAGGTCTGTTTAACTTTACTGTCTTAAAGTTTACTGGAATGCCAGCAGCTGTTATATCAACCGATGTTACAGCACCAGCTTTTGTGCCTAGTTCATCTACTGATATAAAAGTTTTATGCAGTACTTCTGAAATATACAAATTGCCAATGTCTGACTTTCCAAGCTTACTAAAATCAGCCTTGTCTGGCAAGAAAGCGTCAGTCATACCAAGGGATTCTAGAGTTTCATTCATTTTAATTGTATATTCGTATTTAAATTTTGGAAGAGAAGCACGCACAAGAGTTATTTTAGCATTTTTTATTAAATCTATGAATTTTTGGCCTGTCAATGTTTTTATATATTCGTTTACAGAAATATTTTCATCAGGGAGAATAGCCACAAAACTGTAATGGTTCTTAGCATAAGGTTTAACAAAGCCGACTGCATTCTCTTCTTCAATGTACAGGTTTTCTTCTGAGTTCATAAATTCAACTTTTTGTCTGTTCCCATACACATCAGTGAATATATCTTCATGTACACTAGCTTTTTCGTACACTGTCTCCCATTCTGCATCAAAAGCTACAGCATTAATCAGATACATGACATCTTCTGGGTCAATTTTGTTCAATATTTTGTCAATCATTCCATTTGTTTTCGATTTTACCCAGTTGTTTATGTCACTTACTGTACTGCTGTCAAAAGCAGCTTTAAAAATATCGGCTTTATAGTAATCTGCAATTATCTGAAGAAAATCTTTAGAGGGCATAAAATCATTTTCTTTGAACCATATTGAATTGGCGATAGTTAATTTTGATTTTTCTTCATTGGGAAGCTTTTTCATATACGTGTACAGGTATTTGTTTAAATCTTCAATGGAAATGTCTTTTCCCAGTGCTTTTTCCATTTGTGCAAGAGTTTCATTATCTGCTCCGTTTGCTGTCATAGCTAATGCCAGCATCGCTGAAAGGGGAGAGATTAGGGAATTTTCCTTGTCATCAATTGAATTTTTGAAAAGTTCAATTGAAAAGTCGGCTGTGTTATAGATAAACTTTTCATCTATGTTTTTTTCACTTACTGGATTTGCTTTTATTCTGTCCATCAAATTTGCAGCTTGAACTTTTGAGGTGGAAAAGGAACACGCTGTTATGTTAATTAAAGCTCCAATAAATATTGTTATGCTGAGTATTGCTGTAAAAAGCTTTTTAAGTTCTGGAATCATCATGCAGATCTCACCCCTTTATCTTTTTTTCTACTAAGTTAGACGAATTTGACAAGTAAATGTTCCATAGGAGAATAAAAATAACCTGCCCGGAAAGACTAAGAATGTTTTCCAGGCAGGAAGGCAGGGAAAGTCTTTATTTTTATTGGTTCTGCCATTTTTATCCCTCAATTTCTTCTGTATTGTCCTTTTCTGAGTAAAAGTCTTGTCCTGCTTCTTTCAAAGCTTCCAATGAAACATTGTTTTTGTTTTTTGAGATAGTACCCCAGCATATCCTAGTTAAAATCCTATAAAACCAGCTTTCAAATACTTGAGGGTTTTTAAGCTGGTAAATTTTCTGGTAACACTGAAGGAACGCTTCTTGCACACATTCTTCCGCTATATGTTTTTCGCCTGTGATAAGATATGCGGTTTTCAATGCTTTTGGGCCCTCAAATTTTATGAGATATTCAAAAGCTTCAAAATCGCCTTTTTGTACTTTTTTAATAACATCTGGTATATCCAATGTGTTGTCACCTCTTCTTTGGGAGCTCCCTCTACTATATAAGAGGGGAAAATTGATAAAAAGTTCCCTTATAGTACAAGAAAAGCCATTATATAATTGAGTCACTAGAAAAGGGAAAACAGGCGGTGATATAATAGAACAATCGCCTTTTTCCCTTTGTAGCAGGACTTTTGATTTTTGTTATATTAACTTTCGCAGGTATGCGATGGTTTAAGGAAAAGGATGTACTCGATTGAGTTAATAAGGAGTTGTAACTATACCTAAAACTGCTCCCCTTATAATTGAATTAGAGGACAACTTTTGTAAGGATTCAGGATGTCCCACCACTACAACTCCGTAGTATTTTATGCCCTTTTCCTTTAAAAAACTTACTGTTCTTTTTAGATTTGTCGAAGAATAACTTTGCAAATTACTGAGTTGTTCCAGCTGTTTTAAAAATTCTTTTTCGCCATCACGGCTGTCAATATAGGGGTTTCCCACCAATCTTTCTGCAAGATAGTTTTTTTCTTTATAGTCGTTTTCTTCAAAAACCAAAACAGCACCCCACATTAGCTTTAAATCCTCAGGTATAATAGTTTTAATTTCGCTGAGGGTTAAAGGCCTGTCAAAAGATAAAGCCATTTCAACGAGATTATCGTTAGGTATATTTTTTAGTACATCAAACTCTCTTATAACTTTATCGTATTTTACTGCGGGATTGTAAAATTTTAATTTTGGCACGGCATAAGGAGCAAGGTACTCTTTTGTACCTTCTGGTATGGCTAAAGATTTGTCTCCTTTAAATTGCTCTCCTCCCCAGATATCAAAATCAACTGTGACTATTCCGGCAGGATAAGGCTTATTTCCTATTAACCTTAAAAGATAATATTCTTTTTGCCGCCCGAATAGCCTGACATTATAACTTTCTCCTGAAATTGCGAAGGTATTAGGTTCTGTAAATTTAACAATATCCGGATAAAAGCTATTTATGCGGTTTTCTTGATTCTGCAGCATCATTTCAGAAATTATGATGGTTAATACAAAAACACCTATGGCGATAATTAAAGAAATTATTATTATGCGAAGTATGCTTTTAAAACGAGCTTTGCGCAAAAAAGCTTTTTCGTCAAAAGGTATATCGCCTATTGGCTTATTTAAACCTGATCCCATTTAACTTTTCTCCTCCTCTTTTAAATATTCTTTTAATTTTTTTCTTAGTCTCCATACCATTGTCTTTACTGTATTGGAATTGGTTTTTAAGTAAGAGGAAATTTCTTCATTTGACATTTCTAATATGAATTTAAGGTAAAAGAGCTTTTGCTCATTGAGAGTAAGCCTATTAACTGCTTTTTTTATTACTTCTTTATTTTCAATCTGTTGAAACTCTGAAAAGGTACTTTGAGGAAAGACATTTATAATAGAAACTGCCACATCTTTTTTGGTTTTGCGCAGATAATCAGTGTATTTGTTTCGCGCCGCAGTCAAAACATAAGCTTTTAATTTTCCCTCTTGAATGCCGTCTAAATTCAAGTATGTGGAAAGCAGAGCTTCTTGGGCTATGTCTTCAGCGTCAGCCTGTGGTACACCCAATTTAAGTAAATAATAGAATGCAGCTTTGTACAAATCCTGCCACATTAACTCCTCCTCCTTATAGCTTTTCATTAATAAAGACGTTTGAGGGATGAAAAAGTAAACAAATTAACAATATGCAAAAATTCGTTGTTATTTCGATTATAACTCAAAAGAGTTTGTTCTAAATCTTTTTTCAAAAAGGCAGGAAGGATTTCATACTTTTATGGAGAATATAAATCTATTATCGGCATTTTTTAAAAACTGGCATACCATTTTTAGGTTAGTTTTGTAATTCTGGATTAAAAAAGGAGAGTGTATAAGTATGAAAGAATGCCAGAAACTTATAACAGAGAGAAGGTCTATCACATTTTTTGACACGACAAAAGAAATATCCGATGACCTTATAAAAGAAGTCCTTGAGGTAGCTGCTACAGCGCCTTCAGCTAATAATCTTCAGCCTTGGGAGGTAAAAGTTATAAAGGACAAAGAAAAAAAGAAAATTCTCAAAGAAATCTGTTTTAACCAACAAAAAGTGGAAGATGCATCGGCTGTAATTGTCTTAATAGCAAATCCAAAAGCAGCTTTTGAACATATAGACAGAGTTTTAGACAGTTCTGTAGAACTGGGGTATATGCCAAAAGAAAGGAGAGAATCAGCAAAAGAAAGGGTCCTTGAAGTGTGGAAAGACATGGAGCAAGCTAAAAGAAAGTCCATAAGAGATACTGCACTTTTTGCAATGAATATAATGATAGTTGCAAGAGTTTATGACCTTGAAACCCATCCCATGGATGGTTTTAATGAAGAGAAAATGAAGGAGTTTTTAGGGATAGATGTAGAAAAAATAGTTCCCATGATAATAACGATAGGTTACAAGGACCCAAGTAAAGATTTACTGCCAAGAGCCTATAGATTTAAATTTGATGAATTTGGAGAGATAATCTAATGAGTAATTACGTAATAATTTTAGTGGCTTCTATTTTAGCAGGAGCTACTAATGCAATAGCAGGAGGGGGTACTTTAATAACCTTTCCTGCTCTTGTATGGGTTGGAATAAATCCTCTATCTGCCAATATAACAAATACTGTTGCTCTTTGGACTGGTTCTGTCACAGGTGCATGGGCATTTAAAGAAAGACTGTATCAGACGAAAGAGCTTTTAAGGTTTCTGACATTGCCTTCTTTACTTGGGGGTATCTTAGGAGCTTATCTTCTTATGATAACTTCTCACAAAGTCTTTGATTTTATTATGCCTTTTTTAGTTATGTTCGCTACTGTGGTTTTAGCATTAAATGAAAGAATAAACAAATTTAATCTGATTGATGATAGAAATAACAAAAATAAATCATTAGTAGCCGTTTTTATACTACAGTTTCTTACTTCTTTATATGGTGGATATTTTGCAGCAGGTATAGGCATTTTAATGCTGGCAACTTTAGGAACTGCAGGTATTACCGATATCCATACTGCGAATGGCATAAAAAATATATTATCTCTTTTTATAAATATAACTTCAGGTTTGGTCTTGATTTTCAGCGGTAAAGTGGTATGGGTATACGCATTTATTTTAATGTTAGGTTTTGCTTTGGGAGGTTATTTAGGGGCAGTGATATCACAAAGGTTTGATGGAAGAAAAGTAAAAAATTTTGTAGTCTTATGGGGATTTATTTTAGCAGTAATGTTTTGGGTAAGAGGAGTTTAATTTTGGAGGTGTAGATGTGAAAAGAGCCTTATTTTTAATACCTGTAGTTTTATTCATATTTTTTATGCCTTTTTCAGTAGCTTATGCTAAAGACTACAGTTTAAAAGATAAAAAAGTTTTTCCCAGAATGTCATGCCATCTTCTTCATCGGGTTCATCTCATGGCGGTGGAGGAGGTTTTGGAGGAGGCGGAGGAGGTGCAAGATAAAAAAATCCCTTTGGAAAGGCCCAAAGGGATTTTTTTCAATGCTTTTCTATATAAGTCCATTTCCAGTCATTGTCTACTCCTACAGCGTGCCTTACTACGCCTTTCACATATTTTTGCTGTACATAAGCTGTTGCTGAGAAGAAAAGAGGTGATATAGGCATATCTTCCATTAGTATTTGTTCTGCTTTTTTCATGTTGTCCATGCGCAGATTGTTGTCATTGCTCTTTTTGGCTTCCAGTATTAACTTGTCGTATTCGGGATTTGAGTAAAATACTCTGTTAGGTTCCCCGCTGATTTCACTTAACCATAGGTCCATGAAGGTCATTGGGTCGTTGTAGTCTGCTCCCCATCGCGTGAGGACTACGTCAAAGTCTCCTTGTTTGTACATTTGAAGCCTGATTTTGAAAGGCACATTTTGTATTTCAACATTGACACCCAAGTTCTTTTTCCAGAATTCCTGTATTGCCTGGGATTCTCTTTTAGCTACTTCTGTATCATCTGCCAGTAAGGTTATTTTAGGCAAAGAAGTTATGCCTAATTCGTTCATTCCCTTTTGAAGGAGTTCTTTAGCTTTTACAGGGTCTTCTGTGAACAAATTGCCCACTTCTTTTCTAAATTCCTCATTTTTGCCCGGTATTCCGTAGGGCACAAATCCATAAGCAGGAATTGACCCGTCTTTTAATACATTTTCTGTAAGCTGTTTTCTGTCAATTGAAAGGCCGAATGCTTTTCTTATATTGGCATTTTTGAAAACAGGATTTTTTGTATTGAAGGCTAAAAAATAAGTAAAACCATTGGGATATATTTGTAATTCAGCATTGGGATTGTTTTTGTATCTTTCTACAAAATCTCCGGTTACAGTGATTATATCATATTGGCCATTATCAAAATTTTGGACTACAGTGTTCATGTCTTTTATCATGTCCATATGAATTTCATCTAATTTTACATTGTCCTTATCCCAGTATTTATCATTTTTCACAAGAATTATATTCTGTTCGTGGTTCCACTCTTTTATGATGAAGGGACCGCTGTAAACCAAAGTATCAGGAGTTGTGGCTATTTTATCGCCAACCTTTTCTACAAAAGATTTTTCCAAGGGAAGGTATGTTATGAAGGCTGTCAAACTTAAGAAATAAGGGGTTGGCTCTTCAAGCTGTACTTCTAAAGTTTTTTCATCCAAAGCCTTTATTCCTACCTCATCAGCTGATACTTCGCCAGCATTAAATTTTTCAGCATTTTTTATTGGAAACATTATATAGGCATAATCTGAAGCAGTTTTTGGGTCTAACGCTCTTTTCCATGAGTATTCAAAGTCGTAAGCGGTTATAGGATTGCCATCGCTCCAGTATATATTATCTTTTAGATAAAAAGTATAGGTGAGCCCATCTTCAGAAATTTTCCAATCTTTTGCAAGACCTGAACCCTTCTGAGGTTTTTCATCTGGCCCAAGCCTTACAAGGCCTTCCAGCACGGCATTTAAAACTTGAAAAGAGACTCCGTCAGTAGAAGTTTGAGGGTCTAACCGAGGAGGTTCCTCTCCTAAGTTTATTCTTAGAATTTGCTTTTCCGTTTCAGGAGAGGAAGCAGTTTTGGTTGGTTGACTGCTGCACCCCCCTAATACGGTAGAGATGATAAAAAGTAATGATACAAAAGCTTGCAAGAACCTTGATTTTCATAAGATTTTATCCTCCTTTTGTTTTTAATACTAATTTTACTCTCTTTTTCATAACTGTACAACAGAAGTTTTTTGCTTACTTAAAAAATTTATGGAATTACAAAATTAGAGTACTAAAGCGTAATTTTACCTACAAAAATAGAGGATTTTCTGAGAAAATGTAGAAATATATATGTCAGGAGGGGATTTGAATGAGCAAAATTAAATGGGACGAGAGTACTTTTACGAAATTTGCCTATCTAAAAGACCCGAGAATTTCAAGGGATGGATTAAAAATAGCTTATGTCCTCACAAAGGCAGATTTGAAGAATAATGAATACAAACATACCATTGTTGTAGAAGAAAAGGGAAGCAGGAGTTTTATTGAAAATGCCACGATGCCGCGCTTTTCTCCTACGGGGAGGAAAATGATTTTTGTAAGAAAGCATAGGGATAAGGATGTTAACGAGATATTTTTATGCGATTTAAATTCCATGAGTGAAAGGAAGATTTTGGAATTAAAGGACATTTTGGATATAACGTGGAATAAAGATGACAGAAGAATTTTGATAACAGGGATTAAAAAAATGGAAGATGAAGACCTCATATTTGAAGATGAGGTTCCTGTCTGGTTTGATGATAAAGGATTTTTTAGCAAAGAGAAAACAATTTTTTTGGTAGTAGATGTGGAAGGTGGAGTAATTCTTGATGAGTTTTCTGCAGAAAAATTTTCTACTGCTATCTGGCATGGAGATAGAGTAATCTATAATGTTCCTAAAAAGGTGGACAATGTTCCCCAGTTTTTTGGACTTTTTGACATATACGTTTACGAGAAGGGAAAAAGAGAGAAACTGTTTGAGGATGTTTCGTATACTGCTGTAGATTCTAACGGAGAAGTGGTGCTACTTTACGGTAAACCCAGGAAAGAAAAAGACAGCGAACATGATTTTCACTATCTGTGGGACGGGAGAAAGGTTATCCCTTTGACAGAACATCTTGTGTACAATAACGGACAGGGGAAGTTAGATGAAAAGGGAAATGTATACTTTACTATGGCAAAAGAAGGGAGAATAAGTCTTTATAAGCTGAGGAGAAGAGAATTGGCTTCTATTTCAGAAGATAACTCATGGGTAGGAGAATTTGACGTTAGCGGAGACGGGAAAGTGGTTTTCACTAAAGAGACTGATATTATGCCAAAGGAACTCTATGTATGGGATGAAAGGCTTGAGCAGTTGACAGATTACAATAAGCTAGTAGTTGATGAGCTTGATGTGAAGCCATATAACAATTTTAAATACAAAAGTCTTGATTTAGAATTGGATGGATGGTACATTAAACCTGAAATAGAAGAAGGGCAAAAGGCTCCGGTTTTGGTTTTTGTTCATGGCGGTCCAAAGGGGATGTACGGGTATTACTTTAAATACGAATTTCAACTTATGGCGAATAGAGGATATTATGTGGTATTTGTAAATCCTAGAGGGAGTAATGGCTACAGCGAAGATTTCGCATTGAGAGTGCTCGAAAGAACAGGGCTAGAAGATTTTCAAGACATATTAAATGGGGTAGAAAAATTCTTTGAATTAGAACCAAACGCTGATAGAGAAAGAGTTGGAATTACGGGTATAAGCTATGGTGGGTTTATGACTAATTGGGCTTTGACTCAGAGCAAGCTTTTTAAAGCTGGCATAAGTGAAAATGGCATAAGTTACTGGCTTACGAGTTACGCTTTTTCTGACATAGGATTATGGTTTGACAGAGAAGTCATTGGGGATAATCCACTTGAAAATGAAAATTATAGGAAATTAAGCCCCATTTTTTACGCCAAAAATGTCGAAGCCCCACTTCTTTTGATTCATAGTTTAGAAGACTACAGATGTCCCCTTGACCAGAGCGTAATGTTTTATCACGTGCTCAAAAGCCTTGGCAAAGAAGCCTATATAGCTATCTTCAAAAAAGGAGCTCACGGGCACAGCCTTGATGGAACTCCTCGTCACAGGGCAAAAAGGTATAAACTATTTATGGAATTTTTTGAAAGAAAACTCAAGAGATATGAAGAAGGTTTCGATGTGGAGGGGATTTTGAAAAGGGAAGAGTGGGATAAACAGGAGTAGTAGCTTATTTCTTGGTTATCTCAATTCTGTGTTATAATAGAATTGATGTAGGGGTGAGAGGATGAATGAAGCAGATACCCGAGCAAGGCTTATTGAGCCAAAGCTTCTAGCTGCGGGTTGGACAGATCAGCAAGTGACAAGGGAGTTTTATTACAATCGCGATTATCAATATACTCCTGGTAAAATAATTTTAATTGGTGATAGGATTCGCAGAGGAAAAGCTAAAAAGGTAGATTATCTTCTTCGCCTTTCAGAAGGTTTTCCTATTGCTGTAGTGGAGGCTAAAGCTAAAGAAGAGTCAGCAGAGGCAGGTTTGGAGCAAGCCAAAGAATATGCAAGAGATCTGGGGGTTTATTTTGCTTATTCAACTAATGGAGAAAAAATAGTTGAATATGATTTTTTTACTCATACTACTCGAGAATTGTACAGTTTTCCTAAACCGCAAGAATTATGGGAACGTTGGAAGCTTAACATTGAATTAACTCGACAATGTGAAAGAATAGCAGAAGATGAAGCTGATTATTTAGTTCCAGGAGAAAGATGGAAAAGAAATCCTCTTTTGTACCCTTATTGTCCGGAATACCTGTGTGGTCGGAAACCTTTTTATTTTCAAGAAGTTGCTATTCGTGAAGTAATTCTGCGTTTCATGCGCGGTCAGCGCCGTGTTCTCTTGGCTATGGCCACAGGTACGGGGAAAACTTTTATAGCATTTCAAATTGTTTGGAAACTAGTGAAATCCGGCTGGCTGAAATCTTTACACTCCGATCGTCCTGCACGGGTGCTCTTCCTGGCCGACCGGGTGGTACTCCGAGATCAAGCTTACAACGCCTTTTCTCCATTTGCGGATGGTGCCGCCGATCCCCGTTATAAGATTGAAGGTCATCCACCCAACCTTAACCGAGATCTTTACTTTGGGATTTACCACACTCTGTGGAGCCAAGACGATCAAGGGAAGCGTCTTTTTGAGAAGTTTCCTCCAGACTTTTTTGATCTTGTGATTATCGATGAATGCCACCGCTCTGGCTGGGGTACCTGGAGAGAGATTCTTGACTACTTTCAAAATGCTATTCATCTGGGTATGACTGCCACACCCAAGCAGGACGATAACATTGACACCTATGCCTATTTCTGCGCCGAGGAACCGGAAATAGCTATTGATCCAGAACACCCGGAGAAAGGAACCTGGCGCCCGCCAGCTTATCAATACAGCCTCGGCCGGGGAATCGAAGACGGCTTCCTGGCTACTTACAAAGTGCATCGTGTTCGTACCACGATAGACAGGGAAGGCTTGCGTCTCCAAGATGCCGTGGAGCAAGGAGCCGAAGTCTTTATTCCCGAAGAAGTAGAACCACGGGAAATCTATACTACCCCTCAATTTGAGCGCGAAATCACCGTACCCGATCGCACACGTGCCATGGTAAAGCACCTAGCCGGATTGCTAAGGCGTTTTGGACCCTTAGACAAAACCATGGTTTTTTGCGTGGATATGGACCATGCCCGGCTTGTGGCCAGGCTTTTACAGGACGAGTTTGGCCCCGAATTTGGAGTTGACAACTATGCTGTTCCAATACTCTGAAGAAGGGGAGCAGGCACGTTGCTGGCTTGAGGATTTTGCCAGCTCGGAGAAAAAGTTTCCCGTTGTTGCCACCACGGCTGAGCTCCTTTCTACCGGGGTGGATGTGCCTTCTTGCAAAAACATTGTCTTTATGAAGACTGTTTCTTCTCCGGTGCTGTTCAAACAGATAATTGGCCGTGGCAGCCGGATAGATCAGGCTACCGAGAAGTACTGGTTTCGGATCATCGATTTCACCGGTGCCACGCGTCTATTCGATCAGTGGGACCGGCCCACTGGTGCCCCGACACAGCTTCCTGTGGGCCCGTGTACTGCAGCACTGTGCGGGTGGGTCTTCCACGCGGAAACGGGAGATCGACTGGTAGGCGCGCGGGTATCGGTGCGCACCGGCCCTAACACCCAGCAAGGGCCTATCCTGACCGACAAAGAAGGCTTTTTCTCCTTTAGCGGTCTACCAGCTGGAACCTTAACTTTAATGGTCGGCGCGCCGGGATTTGCTTCGCGCGAGTTACGGGTGGAAACTCTGGCCGAGGAATCTGTTAAAATAGAAATTCCACTCAAGCCTGCGCGCAGGCGAAGCAGAAAGATACGCGTAGAAGGGCTGGAGGTAACCATTGCCGATGAGGCGATATTTTTCATCGAAGCTACGGGCCAGCAACTACGCCTGGAAGAATATCGAGATTACCTCTGCCAGCAAGTAAAGAATCGGGCGTCCAATTTAAGCGCCTTGCGCAGTATTTGGGTAAATCCGGAGAAGCGTCGCGCCTTCTTGGAAGATTTACGCCGCCACGATATTCATCTTGAGGCACTAGCTGAAGTTATGGGCTGGCAGGAAGTGGATGAGTTTGATTTTTTGACGCATCTAACTTTTGGCGCTCCTATTCGCACGCGTAGTGAACGGGCTACAGCCTTTCGTAACCGGGAGCAACTCTTCCTTCACAGCTTTGGGGAGAATGCTCGCCAGGTTATCTTAGAACTTTTAGAGAAGTACCGTGTTGGTGGAATTGAGCAATTGCAACCCGAAGTATTTAGTGTTTCGCCTTTCCGTGAATGGGGCGGCGCTTTTACCATAAGCCGCTGGTTTGGCGGGCATGGGAGCTTACGCTCCACTCTTCTTACAATACAGCAAAAAATTTATCCAGAGGAGGGAATTAGCTGATTATGAACGGACCGCAAACTAGAGAATCTCTTGCCAATGAAATATGGCGTGCATGTGACATCATGCGCCGTGACAATAACTGCACCGGTATCATGGAATACGTTGAACACCTAGCATGGTTACTTTTTTTACGCTTTTTAGACGCTCAGGAAGAAGAGTGGGAAGCTCAGGCTCAAATTGCCGGACGCCCTTACACTCCTATTATTGACTCGGAGTACCGCTGGCGCCACTGGGCAACAAAAGACTGGCCTGCTGATGAACTTTTGGCCTTCGTGCACGGCCGCCTCATCCCCTATCTCCGGAGCCTGGGCGGTGACCCGCTGCGTGAAACTATCAGAAGCCTTTTTAGTGAACGTAACGTTATTGTCTGTGCTTCGGGCTACAACCTCAAAGACGTTATCCAGATCGTAAACGAAATTAACTTTCACAGCCAAGACGATATTTTTACTGTTTCCCAGGTGTACGAAGAGCTTCTGCGCCGTCTGGGGAACGAAAACCGCCTTGCGGGAGAGTTCTACACTCCGCGACCAGTGGTGCGGTTTGTCGTCGAACTAGTAGACCCGCAAATAGGAGAGGCAGTCTACGACCCAGCCTGCGGGACTTGCGGCTTTCTGGTCGAGGCGTACCTCTGGATGAAGCAGAAGGAACGAACCATAGAGGATCACCGCATACTACAGGAACGGACTTTTTTCGGCCAGGAGAAAAAGCCCGTTCCTGCGTTTTTGGGTCTGGTAAATATGATGCTGCACGGTGTGACGGTACCACGTGTGATGCGTAGAAACACACTGGAAGAAAATATCCGCAACGTCTCCGAGCGCTTTGACGTGGTGGTAACTAATCCGCCCTTTGGGGGAACAGAGGGACGGCACATCCAGCAAAACTTCCCCATCCAGTCCAACGCAACAGAGCTCCTTTTTCTCCAGCATATTATGAAGAAGCTCAAACCCCGTGACGGAGCTCGTTGCGGCATGGTTGTGCCGGAAGGAACTCTCTTTCGTGGAGGTGCTTTCGCCGAAGTTAAGCGGGATTTGCTGGAGCAATTCAATTTGCACACAGTGGTGAGCCTTCCTCCGGGCACTTTTGCTCCTTATTCTGATGTGAAAACAGCCCTTATCTTTTTTGAGCGTCCCGGGCCAACAAAGGAAATCTGGTATTACGAATTGCCTTTACCGGAAGGGCTGAAGAAGTTTAGCAAAGGCAACCCCATCCAGGATGAGCACTTTGAGGAAGCGCGCAAACTTTGGCGTGGCTGGGATGCCTACCGAAAGGGCTTGGGGCCCGTTGAAGCCTGCCTTTCGGAACGATCCTGGATTGTGCCCGTGGAAGAGGTAAAAAAGCGGGGCTACGACCTCACTGCCCGCAACCCGAACCGCTCTGGAGGAGAAGAATTGCCGTCGCCGGTGGAAATCGTAGCCGGGCTTTTGGAAAAAGAGCGGGAGATTTTAAGCATTATGGAGGAATTAAGTGAATTGTTAGAAAACGAGAAAGGCAACTCTAGCCGGAAGAACGACGAAGAGGAGGAATAAGAAAGAATGGCTCGCAACTTCGCTCTTGTAAAAAGCATTGCTGAATTTCAAGGGCTAAGGCCAGAAGAAATTATGAGAGAATTGTATAATGGTTTCCAGGAACTTACAGCCGAACAAATGAGTTCTGAGCAAGTTTCGGCCTGGCACGGAGCACTTCCTCACCTGCAGAAAGCTTTCGCCTTGCTTCCCGACAGAGTCCTGGTCGTTTTAGAGTATACCTTGCCTATGAGCAACGAGCGGATCGATGTGGTTCTGCTGGGTTGTTCACCTGAGGGCAAGGCGCAAGCGGTGGTGCTGGAGTTAAAAGGATGGCGGAAAGTGTATTATCTCAATAACAGCCTTGATCTCGATAACGACCTTGTCCTGGCAGATGACGAGGTACGCCAACATCCTGAATTGCAGGTACTCAACTATGTTGGCAAATTGAATTACAGCCATTCAGCTGCCGACCGGTTCGCCTTTGTCGGGTGCACATGGCTTTATAACCTGCCACCCAGAGAGTTGACGTTTAGGAGGGTGGACGCCTTTTGGCAAGGACAGGCGGAGGAGTTCGGACAATACCTTAGGAACCACCTCGCGGGGCCGGTGAAGGAGGAGGATGCGAAAGCGTTTTTGGAGGGTTACTATATGCAGACACCCCGCTTGCTGGAAGCCATTCGCAAAAACTTCGATGCCCTACGTCAAGGAGCGATAGATGCACTTTCTGTCAGCGGTTTTGGACCTTCTGAAGAACAAGTAAAGCTTCTGAATGAAGTGCAAAAAGCGGTAGAAAGTGGCGAGCGAGTTTGTTACCTCGTGCAGGGACAACCTGGTTCAGGTAAATCGTATCTGGCTGTTTTGATGCTGTTGAGGAGTTTGAAAAATGTCGGTCAGTTCCACAGTCAAAATAATGTGGCTGTTCTTGGCTACCGCAACAATCGTCTTATTAACACACTGCGCAAAGTATTCAGAGAATGTAGCCCTGGTTTAGATATTGTTTTGAAATTTTACTCTACTGGTAGAGGAAAAAATGGATTAGCCGAAGGTGATCCGCAAAGCCCTCACTTTTGTTTAGCCATTTACGACGAAGCTCAGAGGATGACTGAGAAAAATATACGCGTTGCTATGCAGCGGGCTGACGTGACCGTGTTCTTTTATGACGAGGCACAAATCTTAAACGCCGAGGAGGAAGGTTGGACAGAAAACTTTAAGAAAATTGCTGAGGAGTTGGAAATTGACCTAAGGGAACGAACTCTAAGCGGCATATACCGCGTTCAAGGAGGAGCTGCGTACCACGGATTCGTAGAAACGGTTCTTACCGACCCAAGTCAAGCAAAGCTACCGGAAGGGTTAAATTACGACTTTCGCGTTTTCACCGACATTCGGGAAATGCTTGAAACTCTTCGCCAAAAGGCAAACCAAAGTCGGTCCAAAGTAGCTCTTGTCGCCGCCTTTACTGAATCGCCGGGAGACCGCGAAAAACCTCTAGAGAAGTCATTAAAGAACCGCCGCATTGGTTGTCCACTTTATAGCGGCTTCAACCACTACAAGGACACTGGATTGGACATCTACTGGCTGATGGACGAGAAAGAGCAGTATCCTGCCTTCTGGTACGGGGGCCAGTCCAACGACCTGACGCACTGTGCTTCGATCTACGGCTGTCAAGGCTTTGAAGCCGATTACGTCGGGGTAGTTTGGGGACGTGACTTCTGCTTCCGGAATGCTCAGTGGGAGTTGGGAGAAAACTGCGAAGACAACATTGGACGCCCTAGTCTCAAGCAGCTTTTTAGCCAGGCTCGGAACGGAGACAGAAAAGCTCGTGTTCTGGCACTCCGCTTGTTGATAAATAGGTATCGTATCTTTTTGACCCGCGGTATACATGGCACTTATGTTTATTGTGAAGACGAGGCAACTGCTCGGTTTTTGCGCGAGATAGCGTCTTCGAAAGGGGGTAGATCCCTGTGACAGAGGGACCGTACAAGCTTCCCCCCGGCTGGCGCTGGGTGAGGTTGGGGGAGGTGTGTCTTCCTACCGAAAGGCGGGATCCTACCAAGAACCCTTCAACCTACTTTGTATATGTGGACATTTCTGCTATAGACAGCACTGTAGGCAAGATAGTGTCGCCAAAGGAGATATTAGGGCAGCATGCACCTAGCCGGGCACGTAAGGTAATCCGAAGCGGTGACGTAATTTTTGCTACCACGCGTCCTTATCTCAAAAATATTGCTTTGGTGCCTCCGGATTTGGACGGACAAATTTGCTCAACAGGCTTTTGCGTGATCCGTGCAAATCGAGAATTTGCTGAACCAGAGTTTTTATTTCACTTGTGCCGTTCCGATTTCATAACCAACCAGCTTACTGCTAGTAAAATGCGCGGAACTAGTTACCCGGCGGTAACTGACAACGATGTTTACAATACCCTCATTCCCCTCCCGCCCCTGGAGGAGCAGCGGCGCATCGTGGCGAAGGTTGAAGCTCTGATGGAGCGGGTGCGTGAGGTGCGCCGCCTGCGAGCTGAAGCTCAGAAAGATACAGAGCTTCTTATGCAGACGGCTTTGGCCGAAGTCTTTCCCCACCCCGGCGCCGATCTCCCTCCCGGCTGGCGCTGGGTAAGGTTGGGTGAGGTATGTGATATTATTATGGGACAATCTCCACCGAGTTCTACTTACAATTTTGAAGGTAATGGACTTCCTTTCTTTCAGGGAAAAGCCGACTTTGGAGATTTACATCCCACACCTCGTATATGGTGTTCTGCGCCTCAAAAAGTGGCACGGCCAGGTGATGTTTTAATAAGCGTACGTGCTCCAGTAGGTTCTACCAATGTTGCCAACTTGGCTTGTTGTATTGGGCGCGGTTTAGCAGCTCTCCGACCCCGTGATTCTCTGGAACGCTTCTGGCTTCTGTACTACCTTCACTACCTCGAACCTGAACTTTCTAAAATGGGGGCCGGTTCGACTTTCAATGCAATTACCAAGAAAGACCTTCAAAATGTCTTTATCCCCCTCCCACCCCTTGAAGAGCAGCGACGCATTGTAGCTTACCTTGACCAGATTCAGCAGCAGGTGGCAGCTCTCAAGCGAGCCCAGGCAGAAACTGAAGCCGAACTTAAGCGCCTGGAGCAGGCAATTTTAGATAAAGCCTTTCGAGGTGATCTATGATGGATAATTTAAATCAACCTTGCCAACCATTCCAATTTGATGGTTCTCGCCAGAGAAAAATATTTTAAGGATTTGGACTATTATAGACTATAGAAGAAGTATTCAAGAATTTGTGGGGGAAAGCAGCCATATGGGTCTTGAGGAACTGTCCATTTCCCAGCATAATACTTAAACTGAGCAAAGAAGAAATAGCAGGGAAGCTAAAGAAAGCCACTAGTAACAAGGTAGGCATGAAAAGGGCAGAAAAGCTCATTGAAGCAGCAAAAAAGTCAATTAGGTGTAAAAGAAGGGATAAAAGGGGCACAAATACGTTTAAACATTTACCTTTGATGAATTAGAATTTTTAAAAACACAATTTAGAAACCGTAGAAAAAGCCATGGAAGAACTACTCAAAAAAATAGACATAGCAGAATATCTGTTTAAGCATTCCAGGCATAGGAGTAATAACAGTAGCAGGATTTTTAGGAGAAGTAGGGGACATAGGGAACTATACGTACTATAAACAGATACAGAAACCTAGGGGATTAAACATAACGGATAACCAATCAGGGAAACACAGGGGGAAGACCAAGATTTCCAAGAGAGGGCGTCCTGAGTTAAGAAACCTTCTGTACAAAGCAAGCCTGACATTAGTAGCCAAAAACAAAGAATTTAAAGCACTTTACAACTACTTTTTAAGAAGGCGAGAAAATCCTTTAGAGAAGAAACAAGCATTAATTGCGATTTCAATAAAACTCATAAGAGTTATGTTTACGCTTGCTAAGAAGAAAGAAAAATACGATTCACAAAAAGTACTTGGAGAATATCGTATGAAGCAAATAAAGGAATTAGTAGCCTAGGGGCTAACAAATCAATTTAGAGCAAATAAGGTTGGGGAAGCTGTAGTACCACCCATAAGGGCAAGACCCTGAATACGAGTAAGAAGCTCCCCAAAAGCCCTCAAAGGCAGGAGGAAGGAATGTAATTAAGGGCATGACCCTGAGAGACATGATAGGGTAGCCGAGGGCTAAGTAAAAAAACATAAAAATATGCTAATAAAAGGCAACCGTAAAATAAGTTGCCTAAGGGAGGTGTTGTGTTGTTTTAAAAAGGCTTCATTTGAAAAGGTAAAAAGAGCTCAAATTTGGTGAAAAAGTGGGATTTTTTAAGCTTGATTGAGCTAAGTTACAAAATATTGAGATAGGGGGATTTAATTTATGTTTTACCAACCTGTTCTTGAGACTTCAAGGCTTATATTGAAGAAGATAAGCTTGGAAGATGCGGAAGATATGTTTGAATATGCCAGTGATCCGGAAGTTACAAAATATGTGTCGTGGGAATATCATAAGAATATTGAGGATTCTTTGAATTTGATAAAACGCATATTGTCTATAAGCGACAAGGAAGAAGTTGCAATTTGGGGATTATATTTAAAAGAAAATGAGAAATTAATTGGAACTTGTGAACTTAATATCGATAGAAAAAACATGATAGGAGAAATAGCATTTGCGCTTGGTAAGAAGTATTGGAATAAAGGGATTATGACAGAGGCTGTTAGAGAAGTGATAGAGTTTGGATTTGAAAAACTAAATCTTAACAGAATACAGGCAAGATGCATGGTGGAAAATATTGCTTCTGAGAGAGTAATGCAAAAGGTAGGTATGAAGTTTGAAGGTATATTAAGAGAAGCACTTTTTGCAAAAGGGAGATTTTGGGATATGAAGATGTATTCTATTTTGAAAAGAGAGTATGGGGAAATAGGGGAGGGGAAAGACAGCTAGATACACCGTAAAAAATTTTATGTAAACTAGCGTGTTAAAAAATGCTTATTCTTTAATCAGGTATGCTACATTTATTTCTTATCCTTCACTTTTATCGCTTAAAATACATTGCTTTAAAATGAGTTGATTTCTTGTATAGTATACTTGTATGGTATAACAAGCTAAACAAACAAAATAACGGGAGGTTTAGAATTATAAAGTCCCTTGAAGAAGTAAAAAAGGTGCTTGAGGAACATAAAGAAGAAATTAAAGAAAAAATACGGAGCAAAATTTATGGGTATTTTTGGTTCTTTTGCAAGGAATGAACAGACGGAAGTAAGTGATATTGATATTTTGGTTGAATTTGAAAAGCCAATAGGGCTTAAATTTTTTGAGCTTGCAGATTATCTTGAGGAAATATTGGATATGAAAGGTGATTTGCTCACATTTGAAGCAGTAAAGCAGAAACGGAGGCTTAATGTAAAGGGGGATTTAATTTATGTTTTACCAACCTGTTCTTGAGACTTCAAGGCTTATATTGAAGAAGATAAGCTTGGAAGATGCAGAAGATATGTTTGAATATGCCAGTGATCCGGAAGTTACAAAATATGTGTCGTGGGAATATCATAAGAATATTGAGGATTCTTTAAAATTTATTAATCTTTTGTTGTCAAGGTATGAAAAGGGAGAGCCATCAGATTGGGGATTGTATTTAAAAGAAAATGGTAAATTAATTGGTACTTGTGGTTTTTTATTTATTGATGAGAAAAATATGGTAGGAGAAGTAGGTTATGTGCTTGGTAGGAAATACTGGAATAAAGGAATTATGACAGAGGCTGTTAGAAAAGTAATAGAGTTTGGTTTTGAAAAATTAAATCTAAATAGAATACAAGCAAGGTGTAAGGTAGAAAATATTGCTTCTGAGAGGGTAATGCAAAAAGTGGGTATGAAGTTTGAGGGAGTGTTAAGAGAAGCAGTTTTTGTAAAAGGGAGATTTTGGGATATGAAGATGTATTCTATTTTGAAAAGAGAGTATGAAAAGAATAGGGAAGCCTAATTACTTTTTAAGCACATTGCTTTAAAATGCCTTGATTTTTTGTATAATATACTTGTGTGGGTAAAGAGCTAAGCAAACAAAATAACAGGAGGAATTGGCATTGGCGATAGTTATTGTAGCTTTTGTGGTTTTTCTTGACCAGTTTACAAAATACCTCGCGGCGAAGTATTTGATGCCTATAGGAAGTTATCCGGTTATAAAGCATTTTTTTCATCTGACTTATGTGGAGAATAGAGGGGCAGCTTTTGGAATGTTACAGAATAAGACTTTATTTTTTATTGTGATAACTGTGGTGGTGGGAATTGTCTTGATTTATTCAATGATTAAGCTTCCAGAAAATAGTTTGTATAATTATACGCTTGCTATGATTTTAGGGGGAGCCATAGGGAATCTCATAGATAGGGTAAGACTTGGATATGTAGTGGATTTTATTGATTTTAAGTTTTTCCCTGCTGTTTTTAACGTTGCCGATTCTTTTATTGTTGTGGGAGCAATTATACTTGGATATCTTATGATTTTTAAGGGCGGGATAAGATGAACATTGTAGACAGAATAGTTTTGCAAGGAGAAAAAGAGGACGAAGGAAAGAGAATAGACGTATTTCTTGCTTCAGAGCTTGACTATTCCAGGTCATATATTAAAAAGTTAATTGAAGAAGGGCTTGTACTTGTAAATGGGAAAAATGTAAAACCTAGTTATAAAGTAAAAGAAGATGATGAAGTTATAGTAAATATTAAAGAAGCGGAAAAGATTGAAGTGGTGCCTGAGAATATACCTCTTGATATCCTTTATGAAGATGAGGACATAATTGTGATAAATAAGCCTCAGGGTATGGTTGTTCATCCTGCGCCAGGGAATTATAGCGGTACACTTGTGAATGCCCTTCTTTACCATTGTAAAAATTTATCAGGAATTAACGGCATACTGCGACCTGGAATAGTGCACAGGCTTGATAAAGATACTTCAGGGGTCATGGTTGTCGCTAAAAATGACAAAGCTCATATGAGTCTTTCAAATCAGATAAAGGAAAGAAGTGTGCTTAAAAAATATGTCGCAATTGTAGAAGGGGTCATAAAAGAGGAAGAAGGGAAAATTGAAGCGCCTATTGGAAGGCATCCTGTTGATAGAAAGAGGATGGCTGTAGTCCAGGACGGAAGGTATGCACTTACTTTGTATAAAGTTTTGGAGAGATTTAAAAACAATACTTTTGTGGAGGCGACCATAAAGACAGGCAGGACTCATCAGATAAGGGTGCATTTGAGTTATATAGGTCATCCTGTCGTAGGAGACCCTGTGTATGGATATAAAAAACAAAAGTTTAAGTTGGAAGGGCAGGCATTGCACTCCAAAGTTCTAGGGTTTATTCATCCGACAAAAGGAGTGTACATGGAATTTGAAGCCCCTTTGCCCGATTATTTTACAAGATTGCTCGAAATTTTAAGGGCAGAGAAAGACAGGGATTAATTTTTTGCCCTGCCTTTATCTGCTCTGTATATTTCGTCTTTTTCAGGTGGAAGAATTTTTTCTTTTCCGGAAGAAGTTATCAAATACCTTCCTTCTTTCACAATTTTTCCTATTATTGTAGCTTGTATTCCTTTTTCAGATAAGGCTTTGACTATTCTGTTTCCATCTTCTGCAGTAATCAGCATGGAACCGCTGGATATCAATTTTAAAGGATTTAATCCAAAAAATTTGCATATTTCCTTTGTCTCACGTCGAAAAGGCAATTTTTCTTCGTATATTTCAATCCCTAATCCTGATGCTTCGGAAATTTCATAAGTTGCTCCTAGCACTCCTCCTTCTGTTATATCATGCATGGCATTTGCGCCATTTTGGGAAGCTATTAGACCCTCCTCTATTACGCTTATTTCGTTTATAAAGCTTTGTGCTTTTAAGACAAAGTCTTTCCCGAAATGTTTGATGAGCAAATCCTCATAATCTGTTGCCAAAATTGCTGTTCCTTCAAGTCCCAAAGCTTTTGTTACAATTACGTCATCTCCTATTTTAGCCCCTTTTGAGGTTATGTATTTTCCTTTTCTAGCAATTCCAATTGCTGTTGTGCTTATTACAGGTTTATTTACTGCTTGAGTTACTTCAGTATGCCCTCCTAAAACTTCAATTCCTATCATTTTAGAAGCTTTGTCAATTTCCTGCATTATATTTTTAAGCATTTGTTCCTCTGTGCCCTCTGGAAGAAGTATTGTGGTGAGTATGCCAATAGGTTCTGCGCCGCAGGCTGCAAGGTCATTGCAGGATATTATGACAGATAAAAAGCCGCTCAATTTATCTGCTGCTGTAATTGGGTCTGTGGAAAGAACTGCTACGTATTCACCAAAATCGATTATGCTGGAGTCTTCTCCTAACTGGGAGTGAACTAAGACTTCTTTTCTTTTTGTGCCAAGATAAGGGAAAATGGACCTTTTCATCACTTCTACAGGAATTTTCCCTATTTCTAGCTTCATTTTGTCACATCCTTTTTTCTTGATATTTAGAGCGAACAATTTCATATTACCACATTTTTGCTTTTTTTAAATATTCCCTATGGACAACTTGAAGAGAATGTGGTAATATATAAAAGAAAAAGCCTTTAAGCAGTCCTGTGAGGCTGGCAAGGTCTTATAAAAAGAAGTACCAGAAACCTTCTTGCCAGTGCAAGAAGGTTTTTTGGAGGTTGTAGGATGAGAGTAAAAGCAGAGATAATGGACGAAAAAGCTATAGATAGAGCTTTGATAAGAATAGCTCACGAGATTGTTGAAAGAAATAAAGGGATAGAGGATGTAGTTTTAGTAGGCATTAAGACAAGAGGAGTACCTCTGGCTAAGAGAATTGCGAGGTACATTTCTAGAATAGAAGGGAAAGAACCTCCAGTGGGGTCTCTTGATATTACGCTGTATCGGGATGACCTCACCACAGACCTTGAACAGCCTGTAGTAAAGAAGAAAGATATTGGAGTGGATGTAGCCAATAAAATAGTGGTCTTAGTAGACGATGTGATATACACAGGCAGGACTGTGAGGGCTGCAATGGATGCCATAATTGACCTGGGGCGACCCAAAGCAATACAGCTTGCTGAGCTTGTGGACAGAGGTCACAGGGAACTTCCTATAAGGCCTGACTATGTTGGGAAGAATGTTCCGACATCTAGAAGCGAGATAATTCAAGTGATGCTGGAAGAAGTGGATGGAGTGAATAAAGTAGTTATAACTGAAAAGTAGCACCTTTAATTTAGCCCAGCGAGGCTAAGAAGGGAGAATATAGATCTATTCTCCCTGAGTGTTAAACTTGACGAGGGGAGGATTTTTTGTGCCTAAAATTAAATTCTTGATTTTTACAAAAAAGTATATTTTAAGAAATAAGAGTAGTTCCATTTCACCTTTTTGTGAAATGGGGACTACTCTTTTTTTAAAGGAGGGAAAAGGTCATGCTCAAAAAGGACCTTCTGGGGATTAAAGACCTTACAAGAGAAGAAATACTGGAAATTCTGGATTTGGCCTTTGAGATGAAAAAGCTGTTAAACGGTGAAAAGTATTCCCAAGCCTTAAGAGGAAAAACTGTGGTGACAATCTTCTTCGAGCCCAGCACAAGGACAAGGTTGTCTTTTGAAATGGCTGCCAAATACCTAGGAGCCCATTATGGAAATATAGAGGTGGCTACCAGCAGTGTAGTAAAGGGAGAGTCCCTCATAGATACTATAAGGACAGTTGAAAGAATGAAAGCAGATGTGATAGTGACAAGGCACAATATGAGTGGAACTCCTCACCTTCTTGCGAAATACACAAATGCTTCCATCATAAACGGAGGGGATGGCATAAATGAACATCCAACACAGGCGCTTTTGGATATGATGACTATAAAGGAGAAAAAAGGGGATTTTAAAGGATTAAAAGTTGCTATAATAGGTGATATTATGCACAGCAGGGTGGCAAGGTCTAACATATGGGGGCTTAAGAAATTGGGAGCAGAAGTGAAAGTGGCGGGACCTTCCACACTAATGCCTCCTCAGATAGAGAAAATGGGGGTCAAAGTCTGCTATAACGCTGAAGAGGCTATAAAGGATGCAGATGTTGTGATGGGATTGAGAATTCAATTGGAAAGGCAAAAAAGCGGGCTATTTCCTTCAATTGAGGAGTACAGGGAGTATTTCGGAATAAATGAGGAGAGAATGAGACTGGCAAAATCTGACGCTATTTTGATGCACCCAGGTCCTATCAACAGGAATGTGGAGGTTACCTCAGGTGCTGCAAATGCTAGTTACTCCGTAATAGAGGAGCAGATAACAAACGGGGTGGCTGTGAGGATGGCACTTTTGAAAATTCTGTGTGAGAGGAGGAATTAGAAATGAGGATCGTGATAAAAAATGGAATTGTGATTGATGGTTTTGGCGGTGAAGAAAAAGCTGACATCCTTATAAATTACGGCATAATAAAAGGGATTGACAAGAATATCGATGTTTCCGATGCTATAGTGATTGACGCTGAAGGCAAATATGTGCTTCCAGGTTTTGTAGACATGCACACCCACCTAAGACAGCCGGGTTTTGAGGAAAAGGAGACTATAAGGACAGGAACAGAGTCGGCTGCAGCAGGGGGTTTTACTACTGTCGCCTGTATGCCTAATACCAATCCTCCTATAGACAGCGAAGTAGTCGTAGAGTATGTGAAGGCTGTGGCTCAAAGAGAAGGAGTAGTGAAGGTACTGCCTATAGGGGCTATGACAAAGGGGATGAAAGGCGAAGAAATAACTGAAATGGCAAAGCTGAAAAAGGCTGGAGTCGTTGCTTTATCTGATGACGGCTTCCCGATAATGAGCGCAGGAATTATGAAAAGGGTTATGACTTATGGCAAAATGTATGACCTCCTTATGATAACTCACTGCGAGGACAAGACGTTGAGCGGAGAAGGAGTTATGAACAGCGGGATAATTGCTACAATGCTGGGGCTTAAAGGAATACCGAGAGAAGCGGAAGAAGTGATGCTTGCAAGAAATATAATACTGGCAAAGGCGACAGGTGCGAAGCTTCACATTGCCCATGTTTCCACTAAAGGCAGTGTAGAGCTCATAAGAAGGGCAAAAGAGGAAGGGGTAAGTATAACAGCAGAAGTTACTCCTCACCATCTTACTCGCACAGATGAGGCAGTCTACAATTACGATACCAATACAAAAGTTTTCCCGCCCTTGAGGACTAGGGAAGATGTAGAGGCTTTGATAGAAGGGTTGAAGGACGGCACTATAGATGCGATCGCTACAGACCACGCTCCTCATACTAAAGACGATAAAAAAGTTCCCTATGACATGGCTCCTTTTGGAATATCAGGTCTTGAAACGGCATTCTCTGTTATAAACACTTTTCTGATACAGACAGGTATAATCACTATGAAAGCCTTAGTGAATTACATGAGTATGAATCCTGCAAGGATACTGGGAATATCCAATGGAATAAGGGTAGGAGCTACTGCGGATATTGTGATTGTTAATCCCCATGAAGAATATACCGTGGATAAAGAAAAATTCAAGTCAAAGGGCAAAAACACCCCTTATCACGGGATGAAATTAAAAGGAGTTGTGGAATACACAATAGTGGAAGGGCAAATAAGGTATCAGAAAAACAAGAAATTTGAAAAGGTCGAGATATGACTTTGATGGAAAGAAGGGGAAATATGTTTGTGGACAGGCTGATAGAAAGTGTGAAGGCCAAAAAAACCCCTGTGGTTGTGGGACTTGACCCGCGAATTGAGATGATTCCGGATTTTATAAAAGAAGAGGCGTTTAGGAGAAAGGGAAATGGGGTAGAAGGAATTGCAGAAGCCATGTACCTTTTCAACAAAGGGATAATTGATGCTGTGTATGACCTTATTCCTGCTGTGAAAATTCAAGTTGCCTTTTATGAGGCTTATGGGATAGAGGGCTTTAAAGCTTTTTTCAGAACTGCGGAGTATGCTAAAAGTCTAGGCCTTATAGTGATAGCAGATGTGAAAAGAGGGGATATACAGGACGTTGCTAAAATGTATTCGAAGGCGTATCTTCAGAACCCTTTGTTTGATGCAATCACTGTAAATCCCTATATGGGTGAGGACAGCATGGTACCCTATTTAGAAGATGTGGAGAAGTTTGGCAAGGGCATATTTGTCCTTGTCAAGACTTCTAATAGGAGTTCAAAGGACGTACAGGATATTGAAACTAAAAAAGGCGGCTACGTATACCAGGAAGTAGCAAAAATGATAAGCAGGCTCTCAAAAGTGATAGTCGGTAAATATGGGTACAGTTCCATAGGGGCTGTGGTAGGTGCAACATATCCTTTTGAAGCGAAAATACTAAGAGAAGAGATGCCGCGGTGTTATTTTTTGGTACCAGGATATGGAGCACAGGGGGCAACAGCTGAGGATGTAGTAAATTGCTTTGATGAAGAAGGATATGGAGCGATAATAAATTCTTCTAGAGGTGTAATATATGCCTACAGGAGCGATTTTTGGAAAGAGGCCTATTCGGAATATGAGTATGGTCAGGCGGCAAGAGAAGAAGTGATTTTGATGACGGGCATGATCAACAATGCCCTTGTAAAAAGAAAATACATTGCCAGTTGAGGTGGAAGATGAAGGCAAGAGTATTGTCCAATAGAAGAATAGCTTCTGAAGTCTATGAAATGACATTTGAGTGGAAAGGAAAAAAACCTCATCCAGGGCAGTTTCTAATGATAGACTGCCAGGGAAAGACCTTTTTAAAAAGGCCGTTTAGTGTGAATGACTTTGAAGAGGAGAAAATGACAATTCTCTATCAAGTAAGGGGAGAAGGCACAAAAAATTTGTCTCAGATGAAAGAGGGAGATATTCTTGAAATAACTGGCCCTCATGGCAATGGATTTGAGATTTTGGAAGGAAAGAGAGTTCTTATAGTGGGCGGAGGAGTAGGAATTGCTCCCCTTTTGTACCTTGCTAAGAAAGTAAAGGCACAGAAGCTGTACATCGCTCTAGGCTTTAAAAGAGAAACTTTTCTTGTGGAAAAATTTGAGGGGTTAGGGGAAGTTGTAGTGACTACAGAAGAAGGAAGTACGGGAAGAAAAGGATTGGTAACTTCTGTAGTTGAGGAAATGATAGGAGAAGTGGATATAGTATACGGATGTGGACCAAAGCCCATGTTAAAAGCTCTTCAGGAAATTTCGATGAAGGCAAACGTCTTATGCCAAATTTCTTTAGAAGAGAAAATGGCCTGTGGTATTGGGGCCTGCCTTGGATGTGCGTGCAAGGTCAGAGAAGATAAAGGCTTTTCTTACAAGAGAGTTTGCAGAGATGGGCCGGTTTTCTGGGCAGAGGAGGTGCTATTTTGAACCTATCGGTTGAGATTGGAAAGATAAAGCTTAAAAACCCTGTGATTACTGCCTCAGGAACTTTTGGTTTTGGCAGGGAGTACAGTGAATACATCGACCTTAATAAATTAGGAGCGATAGTTGTAAAAGGACTTACTGTAAAGCCAAGAGAAGGCAATCCTCCGCCCAGGTTGTTTGAGACCGCTTCTGGGATTTTAAACAGCATAGGCCTTCAAAATCCGGGAGTAGATGCGTTTATTGAAAGGGAACTTCCTTTTTTGAAAAGTTTCGATGTTCCAGTGATTGTAAATATTGCTGGGGAAACGGTTGAGGAATTTGTGTATATGGCAGAAAAACTTGATATTGAAGGGATAGAAGGGATTGAAATTAACGTTTCCTGCCCCAACGTGAAAAAAGGCGGAATGGCTTTTGGTGTAAATCCAGATGATATTTTTGACATTACAAGAAAGGTTAGAAAGGCTACCAGTAAGACTGTCATAGTGAAGTTAACCCCAAATGTAACAGACATAAAAGTTTGCGCAAAGGCTGCGGAAAAAGGAGGAGCAGATGCTATATCTTTGATTAACACGGTGGCAGGGATGGCTGTAGACATCGATAAAAGGAGGCCTGTTTTTGAGAATGTAATTGGGGGGCTATCCGGGCCTGCTATAAAGCCTATTGCTCTTAAAATGGTGTACGAAGTAGTCACAGTTGTGAGCATTCCTGTGATAGGCATGGGAGGAATAATGAACTACAAAGATGCTTTGGAATTTTTAATTGTAGGTGCAAGAGCTATTGCAGTGGGAACTTGTAATTTTGTAAATCCTTACTGTACTGTTGAGATTATTGATGGAATAAAAAAGTACATGGAAGAAAACGAAATTGAAGACATAAATGAAATTATTGGAAGTATAAAAATTTAAAGAGGGGATTTGGAAATGGAAAAAGAAAAGGTTTTGGAAATTTTTGAAAAACTAGAAGTTATAAATAAAGGGCATTTTCTGCTGAGTTCTGGGAAACACAGTGATACGTACCTTCAATGTGCAAAGATATTTCAATATCCTAACTATAGTGAAATTTTTAGCAGGGAATTGGCAGAGAAGTTCAAAGGATACAGAATAGATGTGGTAATAGGCCCTGCGATTGGAGGCATTATATTGGCGTATGAGGTTGCGCGGCAAATCGGTGTAAGAGCTTTATTTGCGGAAAGAGAAGACAATGTTATGAAGTTGAGAAGAGGATTTGAGATAAGTAAAGGAGAAAGAGTATTGGTGGTAGAAGATGTAGTGACAACAGGAGGTTCTGTAAAAGAGGTAATAGAATTGGTCAGATCTTTAGGAGGAGAAGTGATAGGAGTAGGAACTATTGTTGATAGAAGCGATGGGAAAATAGATTTTGGTGTGCCTTTTGAGTCAATTGTAAAGTTACAGATTAAAACTTATGAAAAAGAGGAATGCCCTCTTTGTAAAGAGGGTATTCCTCTGGTAAAGCCAGGAAGCAGAAAGCTTTAGGGCACTAACATCCTTATAACTTTCATCGTTTCAGGGCCCACAATGCCGTCTACTTTAAGGCCGTTGTCTCGCTGAAATTTCATGACGGCCTTTTTTGTTCGGGGGCCAAATATGCCGTCTATGGGGCCAGGGTCATAGCCTAAACTCTGAAGAATCATCTGAAGTTCTAGCACATCGTACCCTGCTAATCCTTCGTACAGAAGGCGAGAACCCAATTCTTGTCTTTCCATTTTTTCACCTCATCTATGCACTTTCCCTCTTTACAGGGTATGCATAAGATGAGGGGAGTGTTCCTTTAAAATACCTGAAGTATAAGGCACTTAAGATATTGGGTTTCTTCGGAAGCCAGCAGTATTGGGTGGTCTTTTGCCTGTGTCCTTTGTTCCACAAGTCTTATGGTCCTTTTAGCGTCAGAAGCTGCTTCTTTTACTGTATTTAAAAACATATCGGGTCTTATGTGCTGAGAACAGGAACAGGTGATGAGAAATCCCCCTTCTCTTATGATTTTTAAAGCTCTTAAGTTTATCTCTTTGTATCCTCTTAAAGCGTCTTTAACTGTTTCTTTGCTCTTTGTAAAGGCAGGAGGGTCCAGTATTACTGTGTCAAATTTTTTCTTTTCTCTGTCGTACCTTCTCAAAAGGTCAAAGGCATTCTCTCTTATAAACTCAGCCCTTTGTTGATAGCCGTTTAGTTCTACGTTCTTTTTTGCCATTTCAAGTGCTTCTTCAGATATATCCACTATTTCTACCCTTTTTGCTCCATAGTGAAGAGCGTGAACGGCAAAAGAACCCGTATGGCTAAAACAATCCAGTACTTCGGCCCCTTTTACATAATTTTGAATTGCTCTTCTATTTTCTTTTTGGTCCAAAAAATAACCTGTCTTCTGTCCATTTTCCATATCAACCCAAAATTTAATGCCATTTTCTTTGAACTGCTGTACAGGGTCAAACTTTCCGTATAAAAATCCTTTTTGCTGAGGTAGGCCTTCAATTTCCCTCACGTTGACATCATTTCTTTCAAATATGCCTTTGGGATTTAATATTTCTACGAGGAGTTTCACTATCGTTTCTTTGTATTTGTCTATACCCAGTGAAAGAGTTTGTATGACAAGATAATCTCCAAATTTGTCTACAATCAATGCTGGTAGAAAATCCCCTTCTCCAAATACAACTCGACACGAATTAAGATCTTCCATCACTTTTTTTCTGTATTCCCATGCTCTTTTAATTCGCCTTCTAAAAAATTCTTCGCCTATTTCCTCTTCAGGGTCTCTTGTGAGAATTCGCACGGATATCATCGATTTTAAGTTTATGTATCCTTTTCCAATAAATTCTTTTTTATGAGTGAGCACATTTACAATATCTCCAGGGATGTAATCTCCCTCAATCCTGTCTATCTCAGTTCTGTATACCCAAGGATGTCCATCTAATATTCGCTTTATATTCATGTTTCTTAAGATTACGTCTGCCATAGCACCTCTCCTTACGGTTTTTGATAAGTTTTTTATACCACAGATGTCTTGATTTTGCAATTGTATATTGACATGGCAAAGAAAGCAGGATTAATATTTAGAGGGGTGATGAGTATGCAGGAGATACTAGGCAAAATAAGAAGAGCGGTGCAGGACTTTGAGATGATACAGGAGGGAGATGCTATAGCTGTCGGAGTGTCTGGAGGTAAAGACAGCATCACGCTTCTTTACGGATTACATCTTCTCAAAAGATTTTATCCAATAAAGTTCGAGGTAATGGGACTCATGCTATCTTTAGGGTTTGAGAATTTCGACCCCACTCCTATAAAAAACTTCTGTGAAGAAAAGGGTATTCCTTTTTTTGTTAAGCATACCGAAATAAAGAAAATCGTGTTTGACTACAGGAAAGAGAAAAATCCCTGCTCTTTATGCGCAAATCTAAGGCGAGGTGCTCTGAATGACTTTGCAAAGGAGAAGGGTTGCAACAAAGTGGCTCTGGCACATCATTATGATGACTTGATAGTTACTTTTATGATGAATTTGTTTTACAATGGAAGACTTCACACTTTTGAACCTGTCACGTTTTTGGACAGGTCTAAAATTACACTAATAAGGCCTTTGATTTATGTGAGAGAGAAGGAAGTGAGAAGTGCAGTGAAAAAAAACAACCTACCTGTTGTGGAAAATCCGTGTCCTATGGCAGGGAATACTACTCGCCACTCAATTGAGAATTTGATTAGAAATTTAGAAAAAGAAATCCCTGAATTGGACAAGAGAATTTTTACGGCCATAAAAAAAGATGTTTTTCAATTGAAAAATTGAGTAAAAAAAAGCTTTGTGCAAAAATTGCGCAGGTTTTTAAGGATATTTCGACATAATTGAGATTTATTGGGGTTTATGGGAGTTGAACCGATTTTTAAAACGTGGTATATTCATAATCGCCGGCGGTAAGCCGGCGGGAACAAAAAAGAAGGGTTGACAAACGAAAAAGAATTTGCTATATAAAAATATTGCGAAAAGCAAGAGAACCTTGAAAAGTGAACAGTGGGGCTCTCACGAGAAGGAAAGCTAAGCTTTATAGGTTTTAATTGGAGAGTTTGATCCTGGCTCAGGACGAACGCTGGC